>CAWAYY010000036.1:0-255019 GCA_963786255.1 Pirellulales bacterium | reverse complement strand
TCCAGCGGTACTGGCTGTTGCCGAGCGCCGCCATGTTGAACCCGGTTAGCAGATGCACTGCGCCAGTTCCAGCCCCGTCCAAGCTATCGGCGCCGCGAGCATCAGCGGCCACCGCATTCGATGTACGGCCGCGCGGGACAATGCAACGAACAGCGGCAGATAAACGGCCAGGTAACAGGAGAAGCGCCACCCAGCCGATGCTCGTGGCCGGATGGGGCAAGCGGAGCCAGTGCAACACGCCCAGCCAGAACGCACAGCCGGCCAGCCATAGCATCCGATACGGGTGACGCCCGGAGAGATTCTCTTGTTGTATCAACAGCAGCCAAGGCATCGGCGCCAGCCACGCGAGCGGCCACCAGCCAAGCGGCGGAAACGCCGCCCAGAGCAGCAGACTTCCCGCGAAACCTAACGTCCCGACTTGCTGCAACCGCGGCGTGCGAGATTCGGCGGGCTTCGGCGATGTGCCCGCGGCGGAGACATCGGCGGCGCCTTCCCTTGCGCTTGGCCTCTGTTTGCGGCGTTCGGGATTGCTCAATTTAGCGCTCGACATAATCCGCTTGCACGCGACAGGAAAATGGGTGGCGCAGCCGGCGGCCGCATTTCCTTATGATAGACGGCAAGGCGAATTCAGAGGGAGACCGCTTTTCCGCGTTTCCCCGCCCCCACGCCAGCGGGCATGGCGGAAGCCATCAGCCGAGCCGATACGCCATGACCTGCTCGCCCGGCGCGAACGTCCGCTCTTCGGGCGGAAAACAGACCAGAGCGTCGGCAGCGGCCAATCCGCGGAGATCCGCAGAACCTTGCCAGGAGAGGGGACGAACGGCAACGCCCTCGCTGGTCTCTTCCAGTGCGGCGGGATAGTAGGTCGTCCGTTCGCCGCGTTGGACGAACTCGCTCGTCAAACGGCCGCGCACCGCCGGCAAACCCGCAAACGGCCGGCCCGACAGGCGGGCGATCGCCGGTCGCACGAAAAGTTCGAAACAGACCAGGCTGCTGACCGGATTGCCCGGCAGGCCGAAGACCAGCTTGCGGGCGCCGTCGCTATCCAGCACCCCAAACCAGATCGGTTTGCCGGGCTTCAGCCTAAGCTTGTGGAACACCTTCTGCACGCCCAACTCCGCCAGAATGCCAGGGACCAGGTCCAACACGCCCGCGGAAACGCCGCCCGACAAAACCAGCACGTCGGCCGCCAGCCCGGCGGCGATTTTCTGCAATAAATCGTCGCGTTCATCGCGCCCGATGCCCAGCTCGATGCGTGTTCCGCCGGCGCGGTCGATCTAAGGCCAGCAACATTGGACCATTGGAATTGCGAATTTGTCCGGGCGCCGGCCGCACGGCGGGTTCAACCAATTCATCGCCCGTCGGCAGCACCGCCACGCTCGGCCGCGGTAGCGACCTTGACTTCGCTTCGTCCGACTTCGGAGAGCAGGCCAATTTCGGCAGGCCGCAGCCTATGGCCGGCGTTTAGCACGACGTCGCCACACTGCAACGAGGCGGCGCGGCGCATGATGTTTTGCCCCGGCGAGTACTTCTCGGTGCGAATCTGTACGAACCCTAGCGAACCGTCCGTCCCCGGCAGCAGTTCGGTCTGTTCAATCATGACCACGGATTCGGCGCCTTCAGGCAGCGGCAGCTCCGGTCATGATCCGCGTCGCCGCGCCCTCTCGAACGCGCAGCGAAGGAACGGCGCCAGCCACGACTTCTTCGAGAATCTGCAAGCGGGCCTCGCCGCCGGCCAGATCGCCGGCCGCCACGGCGTAACCGTCGACCAGCGATTTATCGTGCGGCGGAGAATCGACGTCGCTGGCCACGTCTTCGGCCAGCAACAGGCCCAACGAGCTTGCAACCGGCAGATGCACGGGCGGTTTCGGCCGCACTTGCTGTTCTACCAACGCCAACGCCTGGTCAACGGTCAGCATTGAGACGGCGACTCCCTGGCCAGCCGGCGGGCTTACGCCTGCGCGGCGCATTGCGGTTGCGGCAACTGCAAGAAGGTTTTCAGCATATCGACGCCGCTGTGCGTCAAAAAGCTTTCGGGATGAAACTGCACGCCATGCAGCGGATATTGCTTATGGCGGATGCCCATGATTTCTCGATCGCCGTCGGGAGCGAACGCCCAGGCGGAAACTTCGAATTCGTCGCTGAGCGTGCCCGGCCGGATCACCAGGCTGTGGTAGCGAGTGGCTTCGAACGGATTCGTCCAAGCCGGCGAACAGCCCGCGGCCGTCATGGTAGATCGATGTCGGTCTTGCCGTGCATCAGTCGCTTGGCCCGGACGATCTCGCCGCCGAAAGCGTGAGCCAATCGACTGATGGCCCAGGCAGACGCCCAGGATCGGCAATCTCCGCGGCGAAGTCGTTTGATGCAGTCGCAAGAAATTCCCGCCTCGCGCGGCGTGCAGGGCCCGGTGATATGATCAGGTGCGACGGCCGCACGCGGCGGCGATCTCGTCCAGCGTAATCTGGTCGTTGCGATGCACCTCGAGCTCAATCGCCGGATCGATCTCGCCCAGGCGTTGCACCAGGTTGTACGTGAACGAATCGTAGTTATCGATCAGCAGAATCATGCCGGGGCGATTGGGGAATTGGTTGAGGCGGCGGGCGCGATTACAGATTCTTTATCCTACCTGCAAACGGGCCGAGTGTGCAGCCCGTTAGAGTTGAGCCCTAGGGTCTTTCACTTTTTTGCTTTTGCGCGACGGGCGCCTGGGGGCAAAGCGCAGCGTGCCCCAGACCGAACTCACTCTGGGGCCGCGATTGGTCTGCCAAACGGCGTCGCACGGCATTTGCGATTTATTCGCCGATCGTGCGCACATCGATCGCTGATACACAGGCTGACAGAATCATTCGCTCGACCGAGACGAGCTCGGTCGGGACGAAATCGTCCGCCTGGGGCGATCTAGCTGACCAATCACCGCGCTCGACCGAAACAAGCTCGGCACGGGGCGAACTCCTTGGACAAAAACCCCGGCCAACCGAAAACGTCCGCCAATCTGACAAAGCGAAGCGGGGGCGAAAACCAAGCGGTTTCGCCACCGCAAACGCCTCGCCTTGGCGAGGCAGGCTCGTGAACCTGGCGCCGTCAGAATCAGTTTCTGAACTGCTGGCACCAGTAGACCCGGCCGTCGCGTGCGACGAAGGCCGCTACGCCGATGCGGCCATGACGATGACTGAGGATGTTGGCCCGGTGGCCCGGCGAACGCATCCAGTCTCGCACCACCTCGCGTGCTGTTTGCTGGCCAAGCGCGATGTTTTCCGCAACCGGCTGGTTCGTGTGCTGCAGCGAACGTCGGTTGGTCATCCAGACCGCATGACTGCGGGCGGACTTGAGCAGCGCCTGATCCACTTTCAGCGGCGGCAGGCCATGCCGCGAACGCTCGATGTTGGTGAAGTGAATGATCTCCTTCTCCACCGCGTGCATGGCGGGCGCCTGAGGCTTTTGCTCCGTTTGCTTCGCCGCGTTCGGCATTTCGGCCGGCGCCTTGGCCGCGTTGGGCATTTCTCCGGGAAAGGCCAACAGAGCGATCGCCGCCAGTGATTCAAACAACATGCTTCGTTCCTCCCTGGTTTGATAGGGTCCATGCGCCCGACCCTTGCGGTTGACGGCCCTCCGGCGAGCGGCTTGACAACCGTCCGCCGTGATTAATTTGGGCTGTTTGTGCAATTTTTCCGACAAAGTCCGCCAGCTTAATTAGGTAAAGTTGACAGGCAAGGGGGCCAAAGGGGGGCAAGCGGCAATTGGAACGGCCGAATGGCGGGTAGTTGCAATTGAGCGGCGGTTTGTTATCGTTCCAGCAATCTTCCCTGCCAACGGCAAGCTGAAGCCGCCGCCGACGCGACTTCGCAGTTTCGGGAGGGCGAGTTAAATCAAGGAAATGAAGTAACTTAAGCGCATCGATTGGAGAAACAGCTATGTCGACCATGTACATTGGGGAAGCGTTGGCGGGCGATGGCAACGAGATCGCTCACATTGACTTGTTGATTGGAAACAAGGAAGGCCCGGTCGGCGTGGCGTTCGCCAATGCACTGGCTCGCCAGAGTGAAGGGCACAGCAACCTGCTGGCCGTGCTCACGCCCAACCTCGCCGTCAAGCCGGCCACCGTGCTGATCACTAAGGTCACGATCAAAGGCATGAAGCAGGCCGTGCAGATGTTCGGCCCCGCGCAGGCCGCCGTGGCCAAGGCCGTTGCGGACTCGGTCGCCGACGGCGTGATCCCGAAGGATCAGGCCGAGAAGTTGGTCATCGTCTGCGGCGTGTTCATTCACCCGGCCGCCGAGGACGACAAGAAGATCTACGACTACAACTACGAGGCCACCAAGCAAGCCATCGCCAACGCCATGGCCGGCAAGCCGACCGCCGACGAGATGGTCGCCGGCAAAGACTCGGCCAAGCATCCGTTCCGCGGCTTCTAGTTCTCGGGCGGATCGATGAGTAAGCCCAAGATTCTGGTGCAACTCGATACCGACGCACAGCCGAGCGTGTTCGATAGCGTCGTGGCGATCGACTCCGGAGTCGATCACTTGCTGCGGCACCAGGGAATCACGGCCGAAAACGCACGCGAGCGGGTCCACGGGGCGATCTTTACCCGTGGCCCCGCCGACTTGCATGCGACGGCGATCTTCATTGGCGGCTCGGACGTGACCGCCGGCGAAGCCGTGCTCTAAAAGCCGTTCGCGACGCGTTTTTCGGCCCCATGCGGGTCTCCGTCATGCTCGATTCGAACGGGGCCAACACCACGGCCGCCGCCGCCGTGCTGGCGGCCGGCAAACACGTGCCCCTGGCGGGCGCCAAGGCGCTGGTGCTGGCGGCCACCGGACCGGTAGGCCAACGGGTCGTGCGCTTGCTCGCCGGGGCCGGCGCCGAAGTCCGGGCGGCTTCGCGATCTCTCGAACGAGCCCGGCAGGTTTGTGCCGCCGTCGTCGGCCATGTCCCCAACGCCATGCTTACGCCGCATGCCGCCTCAAATGCCGAAGAAACGGCCGAGGCGCTGGATGGCGTGCAGATTGTCATCGCAGCCGGAGCTGCGGGCGTGGAATTGCTCTCGGAGCAGGCCCGTCTCCAGGCCCAATCGTTGCGCAGTCGCCATCGATCTGAACGCCGTGCCGCCAGCGGGCCTGGCCGGCATCGAAGTCACTGACAAGGCCGTCGACCGCAACGGCGTCGCTTGTTACGGCGCCATCGGCGTGGGCGGAACGAAAATGAAGATCCACAAGGCGGCGATCGGCCGGCTCTTCGCGTCGAACGATCAAATTCTCGACGCCGAGCAACTCTACGAAATCGGCCAGAGCCTCTCCTAGTGAATCGTTAGCCGCTCAGCTTCAGCAGCAACGACATCACAATCAACAGCAGCGCAACGCCCGTTGCCGCCACGATGATGTTCCGGCGCAGCCGGCACTGCGCCTTTTTCTTCCGGCGAAAGCTTTCGTAATGGCCGCTTGCGACCCGCCGCTGCCGGTGCGTGATCGGATGGCGGCGCGATGCCGGGCGCCTCCGACGGAGCGGCGCCAGGAAACGGGCCAAGTGCTGTTGGCGTTGCCACGGCGGCCACCGAGCCCGACATGGGAGCGACCGGAACCGGGCCGACAGGCACAGGTCCCAGAGACGGAGGCCCAGCGGGCGGCGCGCTAGCCGGCATGGGACGAGGCGGAGCGCCGCCGGCGACGGGAGGCGGGCCGCCAGCTACTGGCGGCGCTCCCGCCGGCATTGGCGGGCGAGCGCCGGCCACGGGCGGCGCACCACCGGCGACAGGCGGTGCGCCTCGATTCACGGGCGGCGGCCCTGCCATGGGCGGCGGTCCGCCCGCGACCGGCGGGGGGCCGCCGGCAAGTGGAGGAGGCCCGCTTGCAACAGGCGGCGGGCCGCCGACCACGGGGGGGCCAGCTACCACAGGAACTCGATTTCCGCACCCCGGACACTGTGCCTCGCGGCCTGCCATCGAGCTGTCAATTTGCGCCGTCGCGCACAACATGGACAGCCAAATTGGATCAAGGGCATTCCGGGCTCCTGCAGCATCAAAAGTCGAGTACTATTCATGTTACCTGCGGTTGTGTCGATGACAATCGCGACTCGCTTGCCAGGCGGATAAAAATGTCGCTCTCGCCAAAATCACATCTGCCGCCCGGCCAGCAATTGGCCGCCCCAGGAAAATGGCCGGCCATTGGCGAGCTGCGCCCGGCGTCTGGCGGCGAGTGGCGAGTGAGTATCTCGGGCGACGTAGCGAACTCGTGCCAGTTCAGCCTGTCCGAGCTGCAGGCCATGCCCCAGACGCGGCAATTGGTCGACATCCATTGCGTCACCCGCTGGTCTAAGCTGGCAGTCGAGTTTACGGGCGTGCCGCTTCAAACCCTGCTGGCCGAGGCCCAGCCGACCGGCGCCGCGCGTTACGTATCGTTCGTCGCCCGCAGCCAGCGCGGCCACAGCACGTCGCTGCCGCTCGAAGAAGCCGTTGGTCTCGGCGCCTTGATCGCCTTGGAAGCTGATAGCCGGCCGCTCGACGAGGCGCATGGCGGGCCGATTCGCGTCGTCGTTCCAGGGCGTTATTTCTATAAAAGCCTGAAATGGCTGGAGCGAATCGAGCTGCTGGCCAACGATCGCCTTGGGTACTGGGAAGCGGTCGCCGGTTACCACAACACGGCCGATCCCTGGCAAGAACAACGCTACATGGCGCCCGGGCTCACGCGACAGCAGATGCACGCCGTGTTGGCCAGCCGCGATTTTTCCGGCCGCGATCTCCGCAGTCTCGACGCCCGCGACCACGAATTGACCGGCCTGCAGGCCCGCGAAAGCCTGCTCCGCGACGCCGACTTTCGCGGCGCCCGGTTGAACTCCGCCTGCTTCGATCAGGCCAACTTGTCCAACGCCCATCTCGCCGGCGCCGACTTGCGCGGCGCTTCATTCGTCTCGGCAGACGTCGAAGGAGCGGACTTCAGCGGCGCCGACCTGCGCGGCGCCAACTTCCGCGGAGCGTCGTTCGTCGGCGTCACGCTCTTCGACGAATCATCAGGCAAGCGGTTGGCCGCCGTCATCGACCGCTCCACGCTGTTCGATCCGGCCGCCATCGAGCAGCTTGCTCCGCCGCAGGCCGCCTTCGTCAGCGAGATGTTGGCGCAGGAGTAGCTTGGGTCCGTAAAGCATTGCGACCTCGCGCTTCGTGCTTCCGAAACAGAGTGCATTCCGTTTCACTCGCGGCGCCGGATAGGAACGGACGAAAAACAAAGTCGGGTTTCGCTCAGCGAAAGCACGCCCTTTGGAGGGCGCGACAGGACGGGCAGCCGTATAGAGCGGGTTCCCTTCGCATGGGAGCGGGGAAAAGGTCGTCGGGCAGTAACGACCAAGTTCAGTTGCGCGACAAGCCGGCGCTCTCCCTTGCTCTTGTCTTTGCAAGGGGAGTGACGGGTTGCCACGTCAACTGCAGCGCCGCGTTAGGCGGTACCTGCGAATCCGTGTTCCGCTGCACTCGCAATCACCTCGCATAACCACCGTGCAGCTTTTCCGCTGCGAGGGACAATGCCCGACTCGACTGAGTGAAGCACGTTGTAGACTTGACAGTCCCAGATGCCTCCGGTCTTTGGACCCTCGAGATGTTCGGCATGCGCTTGAAACCACCCAATATTCGCTGCGCAGTCGTCGTTGAGGTCGCCTTGCCAATCAACATCTCTTCGAACAATGGGCGCCCCGGCTTCCACGGCGGTTACTACTGCGCGACCCAGTAGCTTTGCGGCTGCTTCATCCCTAAATCGGACCGACTTGCTCTCAGATGAGAATGCCAACGCGTCACCATCGAGCACGCGAACGACCAGAATGGGCTGCCCGGCCTTCCTGGGACGCCTCTAAGCTCCGTTCTACCTGGCTTCAGGCATTCGAGTCGGGCTCCGTGAGGCAGTCGAACCGATCCCAACTCAAGCGTATCAGGTTGGTTAGTACATGGAGGCTGCCATTTCATCAGGGTCCTCGCGAAGCGGTCAGCGAGCCACTTTACCAGCGGCTGGAAGTCCGGTTGGGCCACGCCGAACTCTTCGTGAGTATGAAACTCGACGATCTACCATTGGGTCCAGGCCATTTCCGATCCGCTCTCCGGACGATGCCGCCGAACTTGTTTTTCTCTCAACATTAAGCGTCGGAGTATTCCCTACTGTCATGCTCGTCAATCTCCGGCACGGTATGGAGATGCATCGAATCCGCTGCACGAATTGAGCGGGCAATTCTTGCCGGCACATTGCGGAGATGAAACTCCTCGAACAATATCGAGCGGCTTAAAAAGTCCGCCGCCTGGCCAAACGAACCACTCGCGACCTACTGCCGTTCATGTCAAAAAATATTCGGCTTTCGCTCCGCGAAACGCACGCCCTTTCGCGGGAGCGAAAGGCAACAAAATGCGGAACTTGTTTTTCGACCGGCACATAGCATCGACGCCGCCGATGGGATAAAAAATCGCAAGATTCGCCTCCCGCACCGAACTTCACTCCCCGCCTACCCCTGAGCGTTCCATGCAAATCGACTCTCTCGACGTGTACCATGTCGCCATGCCGCTGATCAGCCCCTGGCGGACGGCCTATGGCGAAGATGCGGCGGTCGAGTCCGTGCTGGTGCGGCTGCAAAGCGGCGATCTGGTCGGCTGGGGCGAATCGAGCCCGCTGGCGGCGCCCTGTTACAGCCCGGAATGGGCCGGTTCGGTCTTTCTCTGCGTGCGAGACTGGCTCGGCCCGGCAGTGATCGGCCAGTGGATCGAGTCAGGCGCCGACTTGCAGGCCCGGTTCGCTCATTTCAAAGGCAACCCGTTCGCCAAGGCCGCCCTCGATACGGCCTGGTGGACGCTCGAAGCGCGGCGCCGCGGCCAGCCGCTGCACCGGCTGCTGGGCGCCACTCGCGACGCCGTGGACGTCGGCGCCGACTTCGGCGTGATGGATTCGATCGACGAGCTGCTGAAATCGATCGCCGGCGCCGTCGAGTAGGGCTTTAAGCGGATCAAGCTCAAGTTTCGCCCCGGCTGGGATCTGCAGATGATCCGCGCCGTGCGGCAGGAATTCCCCGACCAGACGTTCCACATCGATTGCAACAGCGGCTACACGATGGACGACTTCGACATGTTCTGCCGCCTCGACGACTTTCACCTGGCGATGATCGAGCAGCCGCTGGCCTACGACGACCTGATCGACCACGCGCGGCTGCAATCGGCCATTAAAACGCCGATCTGTCTCGACGAGAGCATCAATTCGCTGTCGCGCGTCGAACAGGCCCTCGACCTGGGCAGTTGCCGCTGGGTTAACGTCAAGCCGGGCCGCGTGGGCGGCCTGACGCCGGCCGTGGCAATCCACAACCGCTGCCGCGAGGCCGGCATTCCCTGCTGGGTCGGCGGCATGCTGGAAAGTGCCGTCGGCGCCGAGATCTGCGCGGCGCTGGCCATGCTCGACAACTTCACCTACCCGGGCGACATCTTTCCTTCGAGCCGCTTCTACCGCCGCGACCTGGCCCAGCCGCCCCTCGAGCTGACGCCCGGCCCCGACGGTTCGCCCCAGGTGGTCGCCCGCAACGAGCCCGGCATTGCCGCCGAGCCCGATCCGGAACTACTCCAGCAGCTTTGCCGGGCGCATGCGAAAATCGAGAAACCATAATTCGAAGTCGGCGCCGACAACGCTCAGTCATCAATCAGCCACCCATCCGCCGCATTGAACCAGCATGCAAGACGAATCCGCATATATCTGCGACTGGTGCGGCGAAGAGATCGTCGTGCCGATTGACGCTTCGGCCGGCCACAGCCAGCAGTACGTGGAAGACTGTCCCGTCTGCTGCTCGCCGAATGTGATCTATGTCGAGATCGACGAGCAGGGCGAAGCTCGCGTCTGGAGCGAGCGCGAGTAACGCCCTGGCGTCTTCACGTCAATCGGCGTTCGCCTGCTCGACCAGGTCCTGCCAGAACTCAATCGCCTGATCGTGGTACTTGATCACCTCGGCCTGCTGGGCGGGGTCGTCGAGCTTGATCTCTCCGGCCCGCTCCTTGGCCCAATCGAGGAAGAACTCGGCCGAACGCCGGCTGACGCGTTTCGGCTTGTCGGCGACTTCCACGTACCAGGCGCCGCTGGAACCGAAGCGATACGTTTCTTCCACGTCGGCCACCGCGCGGACCAGAAACCAGCCGCTTTCGTCGAATCGCAAGGGGCTGAAATGACCGGTCTGGGCGATTTCTTCGAACCGCAGGCTCTCCGCGACGCGCCCGTTCTTGATCAATTCGACGTAGCTGACCTTGTCCCGCAGCGTCAGGTTCAATGCCACGTCGAGCGTCAGCGTCTCGCCTTCGGGAATGCGGAACACGTGGCCCGGATAACGGCTGTTCGCCACGGGCCGCACCAACGGGCCATTGGTCACGAACACCCGGCCCGCTTTGAAGGCCTCCCACCAGGTCTCGTAGTTGAAACGCTCTTTGTCGACCCAGGCGTAGACGCGGTTGTAGCCGACCGGATTGGGCGACACGCCCGATCCGCTGCCGGCCGACGGCGGAATTCGCAATCCGCAATTCAATACGTTGTAGAAGATCTCCTGAGACCAGATGCCGTTGCCGTGCGGATCGGGCAGGCGCTCGCGGTCGCGCGGCTTGCCCCAGGCCTCATCCGTTTTCATCTTGTCGCGGCCCATGTGGTCGTTGCACAACTCGATCGAGTCGACTTTGCCGCTGGCCAGCCAGACGGGCAGATCTTTCCAGAACGGCTTTTCGACGTCGATCCACACGTTCGGCTCTTCATTGCGTGCGTCCTGCACGAATTTCAGCGGCGAGGGAAACTCGCGAGTCGCCTCGGAAAGATCCAGCGGCTTAGGCAAGCGGAAGTAAAGCAGCGATCCGCCCTCGCGTTTATCCTCGCCGGCTAGCAGATCGTAGTAGCGATTACCGTCAAACTGCTTGACGTGTTCGGCGGGCGGTTCGCGCTTCGCCCATTCATTCTTCTTGTTGTTCCAGGTGATGATCGGCGCAATGTGCAGATCTTCCGCCTGCATCAACAATTCAATGTCTTTCACCGGCCGGTGAATGTGCAGATCTCCCGACCACCAGCCTTCCTCGGCCAGGTTGGCGGCGCGCTTCAAATCGACCGTCTTCTCATCCTTTGACAAGTTTTCCATCACGAAGTAGCCGCTGCGCACCACGTATTCCGGACCGCGTTCGATCGCGAACTGGTAGGTTCCCTTGGGCAGCTTCAGTTTGACCGTGCCGGGAATGACAAAATGGTCTTGCCAGGCGGGCATTCGAGAGGCGCGTTTCGTGCGGCCCTTTTCGTCCGTGATGTGCATCCGGCAGGCGATCGGTTGATGCGTGTCGGCATCGACGACGGTCAGCGTCAGCTCGCCGGCGGCTCGAGCTCGTGGCAATCCGCCGAGACCGCACAACAGCGCACAAGCGAGACTCAATCGGCCGACCGCAGAGCGAAGACGAAACCGGAACATGCTGCCGACGAACATCGAAAGGCCTCTTTCAGCAAAAACGGGGCGAAGAACCTGGCAGTGAGGCGGCGCTGTGCGGAACCTGCACGGAACGGACGACTTATCCCGCAAATCTAGCACGCCGTGCAGCCCGGTTCGAATTCTCGCCCCGCAGAACGGCAACTTGCTGCGGCGACGCGGCCATTAGGCCTTTTCGCGTCTGGCGCCACCCAAAAGGGCGTTGCAGTCGTTACGGGCGTAGCAATCGCAACACGGCGCCGGCTGCGCGTAACTGCTTTGCAATTAGGAACCTAGCAGTATCTCAGCTCGTGTAATTTCAAATTCGACGCGTCTTGCTGTCAGGCCGGGTAGGCCCCTAAAATGCCAAGGGCACGGACGGAAAATCGACAAACACTCATGGCGCGAGCATGGCCGAGGATTATTACAAGACGTTAGAAGTCAGCCGCGACGCTTCGCAGGCCGACATCGACAAGGCCTACTCCAAGTTGGCCCGCAAGTACCATCCTGACGTAAATCCTGACGACAAGACGGCTAAGAAAAAATTTCAGGCCGTGCAAACCGCTTACGACGTGCTCAAGGATCCGAAAAAGCGGGAGCTGTACAACCAGTACGGCAGCGGCTTTGAGAGCGTCGGCGGCGCCGGACCGAGACCCGGCGGCGGCTGGCGACCGACGGGCGGCGAGGCCGGCGGGCCGGAATTCGATTTTTCACAGTTCTTTGGCGGCGAGCCAACAGGCGGAGGCTTCGCCGACTTTTTCAGCCAGTTTCGTCGCGGCGCCGGTCCCACCGGGCCCGCGGGGCGCCGCAGCCGTCCCGCCGGACGCGCACCGGGGCAGAACCTGCATAGCGAGATCCAGATTCCGTTTCAGCTTGCGGTGACCGGCGGCGAGACGCACCTGACCGTTACTCGCCCTTCGGGCGGATCCGAAACGCTCGTCGTCAAAATCCCTGCCGGAATCGATGACGGCAAGAAAATTCGGCTACGCGGCCAGGGCGAGCCCGGCTTCGATGGCGAGCGAGCTGATATCCTGATCACCGTTCATGTGGCGCCGCATCCTTGGTTCACGCGGCGCGGCGAACATCTGTACGTCAAAACGCCGCTGTCTTTGCTGGAGGCCGCCGAAGGCGCCGTGGTCGACGTTCCCACGCCGACGGGAACCGTCTCGCTGCGCGTGCCGCCGGGCGTATCCAGCGGGAAAAAGCTGCGCATCAAAGGCCACGGCGTCGCCGCAGCCGGCAAGCCGCCAGGCGATTTATACGCAGAAATCCAGATCGTGTTGCCGTCCAAACTGGACGAGGAAAGCCTGGAGGCGATTCGGAAAATCGATGCCAGCCATCCCGTTCAGCCGCGCAAGGAACTGCGATGGTAGGCGCCATCGAGCCGCTGCTGCGAGCCAAACTGCTGATGGCGCTGCTGGGGCTGATCGTACTCGGGCTCGGACTGATGGTGTTGGTAATCATGGGCGGAAGGTACGCGCACCGCATTGCGCGGACCTCGCTTCCGCCCAGCCAGACGCACGACGACCGGTGGTACGCCAAGCCGCTGGTTCCCCAAGAACTTGATCCATCGAGCGACGACGGTGACGAAATCGAACCAGGACGACAAGCTGAATCCGAGGGCGAGCGCACCGACGACGACGGATCCGGCGACGCCCGTTCCCCCGACGGCGGCCCCGACGAACCGGGCCCCCAGCCCGGCGGCTCCTGAATCGTCCGCCGATGCGAGCTTTTCCAAGCAGTGCCATGTTCGGCGCGGCGTCGATTTCCAACGCGCGTATCGTCGTCGCTGCGTCGTTTCTGATGGCAACCTGGTCTTGCATGCGTGCGAAAATGAATTGCCCTACGCCCGGCTGGGGCTTTCGGTCTCTCGCAAGGTCGGCAATGCAGTGGTTCGCAATCGTTGGAAGAGGCTGCTGCGAGAGGCGTTTCGGCTCTGCCGGGCCGAACTTCCGGTCGGAACCGACTTGATTGTGATTCCGCGGCAGGGAATCGAGCCCGACCTGGCCTCGTTGCGAGATTCGTTCGCTACTTTGGCGGGTCATGCGGCGCGCAAACTTCCGCCGCGGCGGCGCTGGCCGGCGGAGGGGCCCATGAGCGAAACGACGCCGCAGCCAGATGGGCCTTTAGCCGTAGAAGCGCGCCGCTTTCGGCCGGAGCATCCCGTACTGCGTTTTCTTTGGGACTTACCGTCATGGCTCCTGATCGGTCTGACCCGAGTGTACCAGTGGACGCTCAGCCCGATCATCGGCCGCCAATGCCGCTTTACCCCGACCTGCAGCAACTACTTCATCGGGGCAGTGCGAAAGTACGGCGCCGTGCGGGGCGCCTGGCGCGGCGTGTTGCGCATCTGCCGCTGCCATCCGTTTCATCCCGGCGGTTACGACCCGCCTTGAGCGCCCCTTCGGTCGCCTTTTCGCAGCCGGGCGTTTTTCCTATACTGGCCTGTTTCACCCCACCGGAACCGTCTGGCGTAATGCGCCTGCTAAGGAAGCGATCGATGTCGAAACTCCCCCCTCCTCATGGCGGCCTCAAAGAACCTGTCTGCTGCATGGTTCCCGCCGGCGAAGTCGAAGCATTCAAGGCCGATGCGGCCAAGCTGGCCAAGGTCCCCGTTTCCGACGCCGATCTGTCGACCGTCTATCGCTTTGGCGACGGCACGCTCAGCCCGCTCACCGGGCCGATGGATTCCGCCACTTACAACTGCGTCTTGGACCACGGCTACATCGAGCACGAAGGTCAGCGCTATGCCTGGACCATTCCCCTCTCGTTCCCGGTCACCAGTGAACTGGCCGGCCAGTTGGCCGCGGGCCAGCGCATGGCGCTGACCGACAAGAACGGCGAGATCGTCGCCACGCTCGACGTCACCGACGTCTTCCCCTGGGACAAGGCCAAGTACATCAAGAGCGTCTACCTCACTGAGCGGACCGATCATCCGGGCGCCGACATGGTGCTGAAAGGCGACTCCGACAAGACGCACCTGATCGGCGGCAAGATTCATGTGCTGCCGCAGCCGAAGCACCCCAAGCTGGGTAAGCACGTGCTCTCGCCGCGCGAAGTGCGAGCATGCTGGCATCGAAAGGTTGGGAGCGCAGTCGTCGCCTTCCAGACTCGCAACCCGCTGCACCGCGCGCATGAGTACGCCCTGGTTTACGGGCTGGAAACGCTGCTGCGAGCCGGCCACGACGCAGGCGCCTGCCTCAACCCGCTGATCGGCGAGACCAAAGGCGACGACGTTCCGGCCGACGTGCGGATGGAAACGTACGAAGCGTTGATCGACAAGCGGCAACTGGGCGAAGGCGACAGCGACGCCGAGTTGTGGGGCCCGCGCAGCGAGAGCGTGCCCGATCGCGTGATCCTGCTGGGCCTGGACATCAAGATGTTCTACGGCGGCCCGAAGGAAGCGGTGATGCACTCGATCTATCGCCAGAACTTCGGCTTCACCGACATCGTCATCGGCCGCAAGCACGCCGACGCTCCCTACCACGACGGCACGGCCATCTGGGGCGATTTCGACGCCCAGGAGATCTTCAGCAACCTGGCCGGCGACCTGAAGATTCAACCACTCAAGGTCGGCTTCGCAGCGTATTACGACTCGGTCGGCCGCGTCGATCTGATGGAAACTGCATAAGGAAGAAAAGCCCGTTTTCATTTCCGGCAAGGACGTCCGCAAGACGCTCATCGAGGGCAAGCAGGTCGATCCGCGCATCATGCGCGAAACCACCTCGGAGATCCTCGCCGCCGCCATGAAGGGCAAGGCATCGCGCCGAGGCCCACGGCGAAGGAAAGACAACCCATCGCCCGGAACAACAACCTCTCTCCCAAAGCGAGAGGGGACCTCTCGTCCTCCCTCTCCCACTGGGAGAGGGCCGGGGTGAGGGGGAGCCGTGCAAGACTCTGCCTCCCAACAAGCGGCGGGTGGCTGGCGGCAGAGCGAAGCGATGCCCCAGTGACGTTGGTGGTGGAACGGACTGGGGATTCGCCTAGGCTCAGCGGCCTTGGTGGGCAGCGTGGACACGCGATTTGTTGGCCGGCAGCTAATGCAAAACGCAAAATGCAAAATGCAAAACGGCGGACAAAGACTTCGGGTTTTGCATTTTGACTTACCTTAACCCCCAAGCCTTCCTTGTGCGGCATTGCCGGCATCGTTGATTTGCACGGCCGACGCGAGATCGACCGCCCCGCCCTGGAGCGAATGTCGGCCGCGCTGGTGCATCGCGGCCCGGATGACGAAGGACTCTGGACCGAGCCCGGCATCGGACTGGCATCGCGCCGCTGAGCATCGTCGGCCTGGCGGACGGGCGACAGCCGATCTTCAACGAAGACGATTCCGTCGCCGTCGTCTTCAACGGCGAACTGTTCGACTTTCCCGAACGCCGGGCCGAACTGATCGCCCGCGGTCACGCGTTTCGCACTTCCTGCGACACGGAACTGCTCGTTCATCTCTGGGAGGAATATGGCGAGTCGATGCTGGCCCATTTGCGCGGCCAGTTCGCGTTTGCACTTTGGGATCGCCGCCGGCGTACGCTGCTGCTGGCTCGCGACCGGATGGGCATCTGCCCGCTCTACTGGTCTCGGCAAGGGGATTGGCTCTACTTCGCCTCGGAGATCAAGGGCCTGCTCGCCTCGGGCAAGGTGCCCGCCGCCGTCGACCCGCGCGGCATCGACCACGCCTTCACCTTCTTCGCCATGCCGAGCGGGCGAACGGCCTTCCAGGGCGTCTCCTCCCTTTCGCCGGCCCATCAACTCAAACTCGACCTGGCCGGCGGCGCCGAGCCGCCGGCCATTGCCGAGCAAGCGTACTGGGATCTGGAATTTCCCGATCGAGGCGAGGAGTTCGATCCGGCCGACTCCGGCGCCCTGGTCGATGAATTCCGAGAGACGTTTCGGCGCACGGTCGAAATCCGCTTACGCGCCGACGTACCGGTGGTCAGCTACCTGAGCAGCGGAATCGATTCCGCCGCGGTGCTCTCTGTCGCCAGTCAACTGCGAGACGAGCCTGTCGCCGGTTTCACCATCCAGCTTGATTCGCCCGTCCTCGATGAAAGCGATCGCGCGGTGCAGATCGCAAAAGGCATCGGCCGGCAACCGACGATCGTACGTTGCGATGCCGCCAGGCTCGCCGCCGTCTACCCCGAAGTGATCCGCGCGGCCGATTCGCCGGTAGTCGACATCGCCGTGTCGGGCTTGTACTGCCTGGCGGAAGAGGTACACCGTCAAGGCTTCAAAGTCGCGCTGACGGGCGAAGGCGCCGACGAGGCATTGGCCGGCTATCCCTGGTTCAAGATCCACAAGCTGCTGCGACTGTTCGACTGCGGCCGTTTTCGCCCCGGCGAGTTCTTGCGTCGCCGCGGCCCGCGCCGCAGCGCCGCAAGCCGTGTATGCCAACTACCAGAAGATCCAGGACATGATCGGCGGGCCCTACGCCCAGGGCGACCTGTACGCCTTGGCCAGCACGCAACGCCGTCAGCTTTACAGCCCGGCGATGCTCGAGCAACTCGACGGCCATACGGCCTTCGAAGATCTCCGTTTCGACCGCGCGAAGCTGGCGCGTTGGCATCCGCTGAATCAATCGCTCTACTTCGGCTACAAGACCATGCTGCCCGGACTGCTGGTCAGCCAGCGCGGCGACCGGATTGCGATGGCCAACTCGGTTGAGACTCGCTATCCGTTCCTGGACGAAGACGTCGTGGCGTTGTGCGCCCGCGTGCATCCTCGCTGGAAGCTTTCCGGCCTGCTGCGAGACAAGCGGCTGCTGCGCGAGGCCGCCCGGCGCATGGCTGCCGGCGGAAACCGTTCGTCGGCGGAAGAAAATGTTCCGCGCCCCCTACAGCACCTTCTTCGCCTCGCCGCCCCCTTACGTCGAGCCAGCTCCTCTCCGCTGAATCGCTCGCCCGGAGCGGCTGTTTCTCCATCTCCACGGTGCATCGCCGGCTGGCCGCCTGCCGCCAGCCGGGCCATCACGGCCCACGGCGCCAGCTCGACGAATTCGGCCTAACCGCCGTCCTGGCCGTCCAGCTCTGGCGCCACTTTTACATCGACGGCGGCCTATGCGAGCTCCCGCGTCCCATTTGAGGCCGGAAAAAAGTGAACCACTCATCTCCGCTGATCCTCACCAATGAGGGGAGAGGGAGAGGTCGGGTGAGAGCAGTTCCTCTCCTCCTGGGAGAGGTTAGGCGCCTGCAATTCCTCTCCCCCTGGGAGAGGTTAGGAGAGGGATGGTCGCCGAAGGCGGCCAGGTTTTTCATTCGACGCGGGCCATCTTCGTCTTCCGGTTCCTCTCCCCCTGGGAGAGGTTAGGTGAGGGCGACCCGCTACTGGGAAGTTGTTTTTCATTCGTTTCTTAGCGTAGATCAGTGGAGATCAGCGGTTTCCCCCGCCTGCTCTGGGAGGTTTTATTCATCCAGCGGTTTGCTTTTTGGCGGACGGGCGGCACCTGCTGGGCGACGTAAGGGCAGGTTTCAGCGGCAGTTGAAAACATCGGCCCGATCTGCAATACTTGCCCTTTCGGCCGTTCCGCCATTTCGGGCGGAGCGTCCGCCACACGCTTTTCGGGGCGTGGCGCAGCCTGGCTAGCGCGCTTGACTGGGGGTCAAGAGGTCGCAGGTTCAAATCCTGTCGCCCCGACTGATTGAATTGACAACTCGCCGCATACGTTGCGGCGAGTTGTCTTTCGTTTCGCGCTACTGAGTTGGGGAGGCTGAGCGGCGAAATGCTCGACGATCCTGAGGTCTCCGGCAAGATCTTCTTTGCCATCTATGTGGCCGCGGGCGTTCCGGTGGCGTGGCTGCACATTCGCCAGCAGCGGATGATCGAACCGGTTCAGCAAGTGCAGCATTCCGAAGTGCGATCGTTACTTCCTTTCACGCTCGCCGTCATGTGGCCCCTGCTCCTCTTCTCCATGGCCTTGACGTATTTCTTGTCAAAGCCGCGACGACCGCGAAAGCCCATCGTCGGACCGACCGAATCGGGCTCCGATTGCTGATCGGCAGCGACGCTCTGGCAGCCCAGCGTGTGGAAAAAAGACAGCACGCAAAATGAGGATAGCCCTAAAAGAGAAGGCCCTGCCGCACAATTTCGGCGGGTTGGCAAAAACGATTGCGCGTTCGGAGGTCGCGCTACGCTTGGCGCCACTTCGCAATATTAGACCCGTCCGCGTTTACGCCTCCGTTTTGTGACATGGTGGTACGTACGGTATTTGTTCGCGTGACGATTCGGGCAGCGGATTCAAAGCGACTTCAATCAGCGTGATTGTGATGACAACTACACTCGATTCTATCCTGAAGATACGCCTCCACGGTGCCGTGAATATCCGCGGCATTCGGTATCAGGTCCTCTATTCATTGGGACGTGCGTTCGATCTTTACGACCACGCCGGCAGCGGCCCAGTGCTGCGGTTGGAGGGGATCGAAGATGTTGACCTGCTGGGCTTTCAATTGAAAGACACCTACGTGCAGGTGAAGTCGGCGCGAAACCCGTGGAACTGGGCCAAGCTGAAGGAACCGGTCGTGGGTTTTCTGGAGGTACTTCGCACCGCGCCGAACAGTCAATTCCTGCTGGCGGTAAATTTCCCGTTGACGGGGGACATCGAACAGCTGGCCAAGTTCGCGCAACTGAATCGCACGGAGCAAAAACGTATACAAGGTGCCTTCCGGCGGCTGTGTCGGAGCGTGAAAGGGACGGCCGCCGAAGCAGACGCACTCTTGAGCCGGCTGCAGATCAAGTCCCAAAGGGAAGAGGAGATTTGGCAGATTTTGCGGCGTGAGATTACAGATCACTTCGAACTGGGCAGCCCCGCCGTAGAGACCTATTTGCTCGTACTAGTGGGCCGCTTTCTAGAGTGGGCGGAGAACCGGAAGGCGGTCACGCGTGCGGACCTAGATGCCGTTCGGACGCAGACCGGTGAAGCTTTGTCGCGAGAGACGGAGTTTCAGGCCTACGGACGAGGGCTAGTTACGCGAGTAGATTGGTCGCCCGATGCTCACGTGGATGACTTTTACGACGGGAAGTGCACCAGGCCGGGCCACGTGGGGGCGGGCGGGACGTCCGCCGCACTGTGTGGTTGGAGCGTATCTCCAAGGCCTTGAGCAAGAGCCGCGTGTGCGTGCTGCGTTCGTCGAGTGGTCAGGGGAAATCGGCACTCGCGTTGCGCTACGCCTACGAGAACTGGCCTCCTGAGCAGACGGTGGTCTTGCGCGTCGCGGAAACCCCGGAGCAAGTGGAACTCATCCGCAGCTACTTGAGCTTCCGCGCAAGCTTGGGCTTGCCACTGCTGTTGCTGGTCGACAACGCCGCGTACACCACGCGGCTTTGGCCGCAGGTCATAGAGCAGTGCGTCGCGCTCGGTGTGTCGGCGCTCATTGCCATCCGCACCGAGGACTGGCAGCGCTACTTGCAGCGGAGCGTCACCAACTACGAGATTCTCGAGCCGCAACTGGATCAAAGCGAAGCCCGGCAGCTGTACGCGATGTTCCAGGCGCAACAGCGTGTGTATTCTTCCGTTAGCTCCGCCGATTGGGCGTTTGAGCGGATTGGCGAACCCCACTTGCTGATGGAGTTTGTGTTTCTGGTCACGCACGGTTGCATGCTCGAAGATCGTTTGCGCGATCAGCTGCAGGGGTTCATAAAGCTTGGGGAAGACCCCGCGAAGACCGAGATCCTCCGGCGGTTTTCCCTCGCCGACACGCTTGGCGCCCCGGTCTCCGCCCAGCGTCTGCTGGAGGATGTGAAACCGTACGAGGACGGGCAAGCCGTGCTGAATTCCTTGGAAGGTGAGTACCTACAAATCGAAAGCGGACAGCTGCACGGCTTGCACTGGGTGCGCTCCCAGCACTTAGCTCGCATTCTCCACGAGGGTTACCCGTCACGGACCGCCACCGCTCTGGCCGTGTTGCCGGCGATCCCCACCCACAGCGTGGAAGCATTCGTCGCCAACGCCTTGACCGATGAAGGGAGCGATCCGGAGGCTTTCTTGACGGGACTGGTTGGGCAGGCGATGACCGTTCCCTACGAGTCGCTGCTGACCTACGTCGAAGGAGTGTTCGCTGGCGGCGAGCGTCTATATTTTCAAGCGAATCGTTTGCTGTTTGATGAGGCCTTCGAGCAGATCGGCGAAGCCGGGCCCTTCATTCTCAGTGCCTCCTTGATGCCGATTGTGAAAGTGAACGTGGCCGCCGACATGGCCACGAGCCTCGGGGACAAAGGCGCCAACTTTCAGTTCTTGGCGGAGCTCGGCGCCAAGGCCAGTCAGGGGCCGCGGGGGCTCGATTTGGTTAAGACATTTCTGCAAGGGATCGCCCCGCGGCTCACGGCGGGGGTGCTCGGCACCGCAACGAGGACCAACGGCGAGATTCTGAATTGGGCAGCCGCTCTGTAAAGTCGAGCTTCACGAATGGCCGCAGGCGCGCGCATCGGCGATCGCGTCCGCTGGCGAGTTCCGTCTGCCGATTGCGGAACTCGCGACGTTTATGCTGGGAGTGTTTCGTTACGACGAGCACGCGTATCGGGACTGGTATACGGCGCAGGGCGAACGGCTGCAAGGAGAACTCGCCCTGGGAACCAGTTCGCTGCAGGTGCTCGTCACCGATCAGGCGCTGCAGGCGTCGTTCTTTCTTGACGCCGATGGCGGCGATAACCCAAATGAGCAAGTCATGCGCCGACTCCGTGTCCTGCGCTCCGCGGTTCCCTTCTGCGAGCGGTATCGAGGTGAGGGAATCTGGTGCCTACCCTTGGGGCTGGTTCCCGCGGTGGATGGCACCAAGAAGGACATCCCCCGCGAGAATCTCGAATGCGATTCGGACATCGCGAAGAACGTCGTGTTCCGCCGGGCCGTCGAGAGCGGATATCTGCCTGATAGCTATTACCGTTATCAAGAAACCTGGTATGCCGCTCGACGGACGGCGTTGACGTTCGTTCAAGGGTTTGCGCGGGGACTAGAGCAGGTTCTGTCGGGACGAAAGTTCGACTTTCACATTGCGTTCGAGAAAGGTGAGTTGCTCCTGCGCCTGCAAGAGTGCCTGAGGCGATTGTCCGACCCGCCTCCACAAACTGCGACGGACCTTGCCGCGGCACTCAAAGAGACGCCGAAGACATTCACTACGAGCTTTGGTAATTTCTTTACGCAAACCTTGGAGGGGCTCCCCAAGCTGGTAGAGCGCGAAAAGGAATTTCGCCTACCTCTACATAATCTGAAGGACGCCTTGGCGCGGCTACCGGAGATGCAGGCGGCATTTGCACGGTTGTTTGCTGACGTGCCCGATTATTTTGACGCGAGTGCCCTCGCGCGGGACGAGAGCGACGCCTACGCCGACTTTGCGGACCTGTTTGAGGCGTGGCTCTCGGTGCAGCGTCCTGAGCCGAATCCCCTACGTCGCATTCGCGCACGACAGAAACAACGCCAGAGTGTGGTGCTGCAGCGAGTGGAGAAGGCATTTGCTCGCCTGATCGCCAATGGCATTTCCATCACGCTACCGAGCCAGGTGTATGAGGATCATCCGTTGAAGTATTTCCCACTGGCGTATTCTGTCGCCGATCCTTGCCAAAGCAACGTCGAACTGACCCAGGTGCTGGGAGCGACTTATGAAGTGCGCGACGTGGCCGACTTTTTCTATTTTGTGCCACTGTGGCGCGGCGCCCGGTTCATCGAAGGAGCAATTCGTTTGAGCGCCAGCAGCTAACCAAGATGGCCGACGGCGTCCTTCCGAATTGGGAGTCGTTGGTGCCGCACCCCTTGGCACCACAATTGCTTGATGTGCTACCACCGACGCCCTTCCAGAACTCACGGAGGCTTCAGCTTCGGGGACGAGCACAAGCGATTCAGTACGCGAGCGAGACGCTTCAGGAACGACATCAGCGGATCGCAGCGCGAGAAACGGAGGAACCATCCGAAGTCGAGCGGCGCGTGCATGACCAACAATACGAACGACTGCACGCGCTCGAACAACAACTGGCGGAGAATGCATTGCAGTTTGTTACAGATCTCCGATCCGCTTGTGCCACTTCGACTAACCCAGCGGCCTGCATGTCGTTGTGCGACACCTTTGAGCGTCTAGCACAGACACTTTTGTCCGACGGAGTTGTGCATCTGGAGTTGGCACAGGATCATTTGGCCTCGTCCTTGCGCAGTTTAGACGAAGTGGTGATTGGCCTGCGCGAGGAACAGTCGGTCGCGAGCAAGTAAGACACTCGTGCCCGTGTTGCTGGCTCGACTCTTGGTCAGGAGGGCCACATCCATGAAAACTGCGGATCGCCTCGGGGCAGCATTGAAATCGCAGGAATGCTGTTTCAACTCGCAAGTGCTAGAGCTAGCGCGATTAGCGACTTCGTCCAGTTGCCAAACGAGCTCGAAGAAAGTTCAAATCTCGTCGCCGCGTTCGCGCCGAAAACAGGCGGCTGATCGCTGACGCGCCGGGTCTGAAAGGTGCGCGTCATGCGCTCCAGGGGGAACTGCGGCGCTCACGCCGACTCGCCGCCGTGCCGGCGTAAAACTTCCGCCAGATCCTGGCGGCCGTTTTGCAGCATCTGGTAAAATGGGAGTGCGGCCTGCGTTGTCCCTGGCGTTGATGTCGGCGCCGTGTTCGAGGAGAAGCTCAATGATCTCCTCGCCGTGCTGCGTGTCCTGGAACGGGTAGTGCAAGGGAGTGCGTCCGACATCGTCTCGGACGTTCACGCACTGCGGATTCTCACGCAGCAAGGCACGCACGCGGTCGAGTCCCCCGTATTTGACGGCGTCGCAGATCCGCGAACTGAAGCAGATACTCAACGACGCGCCGCTGGCCCTTGTAGTTTGCGAAGCTCAGCGGCGTGCCATCGAAGTTGCAGTCGCGGGCGTGTACGTCCGCCCCGTGTTCGACGAGCAATTTGACGGCGTCCAGTTGACCGGCGCGAGCGGCGCAATGCAACGGCGATTCATCACCCGGTTTGCCGTTCAAGCCCGCCGTCGACTGCGAAGAAGGTGTTGGACTCGCCACGTTGAGCAGGGGTGCGAATGATGGTACTGTGGGCTACTCCGCCGGCGGCGACGCAATCGCTCGGAGAGACGCCCTGCGGCGATCGACGCGCACTTGAAACAGTAACCAGGCCGTTCGGCGAGACGCCAGGAAACAGCGCGATTTCCTGGCGCCGCCCGCGTGGGCGGCGCACGGATTTTCATGGCCCGACTTCAACCTTCATCTACAGCCCCCTCCCCACCGAGTCAGTAAAGCGATGCCTGACAAGCGACGAGACAGACGAATCGTGGACGTTTCTGCATGTTAACGACAATCACATGGGAACCGCACGATCGTATCGGTTTCGGCCGGCGATCAACCGGCGGTGGGCGGCGATCAAGCGGCAGATGGCGGCGATCGACGCCAAGCTTTCTCTTGCACGGCGGCGATTTGACGCGCGATGGCGAAACACATGAGTTCGAATACCGACAGGCGCGAGACGACCTGGATGAATTGCCGTTTCCGACCTTCGTCATTCCGGGCAACATGGATGTGGGCAACAAACACGCGCTGCAGGAATGGAGCGAAACCCAAATGGGAAGCGCGAGGCTGGGCATGGAACGATCCGGACTGGAACATGACCGAATCGCGGCTTGCAGCTTTTCGCTTCGTACTTCGGCCCGATCCACTGGACCTTTCTGTGGAGCGGCGTCCGCTTTACGGGCTTCTTCGCCGCGGTCGCCGGTTCGGGTCTGCCGCAGGAAACACGTTTCTGGCGGCTGCTCGAAAAGTTGCCCGATCTGCCGCCGGCCCGGCATCATGTGGCGATGATGCACTACTGGCCGTTCATGGAACAACCGGACGAACCTGCCTGGGATCTCACCAAGGCCGACAGAATACGACAACTGGTACTTTTCCATCGATCAGCCGCACCGGGCGCGGCTTTGGCAACTCCTGCGGCGGCGGGCGTCGAGTTGCTGTTCTGCGGCCACGTGCACACAGGCCGGCCGGTTCAAACCGTCGACGGCATCCGCATCTATCGCACGCCGGCCGCCGGGAACACGCCGCAACTTGCCGAGCGTTGGCCGGATGCTGAAACACGCGTTCGGCTTTCATCGCTGCGACGTCGGATTCCCAACGGCATCGAGGTCACTTTCATTCCAGGCGACGACCAGTGCGAGGAATTTGACAGCTACGGGCCTTGGGGACATCCGAGGATCGACGAGCGCGACTACTCCGTCGCCCGAGAACGACCGCCGCTGGAGCCGAGATAGACGCCACTTTGGCGACGAGAAGTCGGCCAGCAGGGCGCGGAGAAATGTCTGGGACCGACGACGTGCAAGCGTCTCACGACGTTGCGGAGTTCTTTCTCACTACAGGAAAAACGAGAAAGCTCGTTGTCTCCGCTCACGTTGGCGGCAACTCGCTCAACAGCCGGCGGTCTGCTTCGAACCGCTTCACGGACCGCTCGAACGAACCGGTCGTTTTTGTGAGCACCAGCGAATGCGGGCTCCCCCTGCGTTCCAGGGCATGCTTGACGTCGCATTGGCTCCGGCGGATCATGTCGATAAGGTGCTGGCGTCTATCTTCGCGGGCTGCAATACGACCGACTTCTTTCGCCGGGTCGGCCAGAAACGCCTTGAGTTCGGCGCAGTACTCGCACGTACACTCGACGTCGGCGGGGCGCGTCCAGTCGGTCGGCGGCTGCGGCAGCCTGGCGGTGGCCAACTCGAGCTGTTGGCGGACGGAAGCCAGCCAGGACGCGAGTTGCGGATGAAGCTGGCCGAAGCGTTTCCGCGACCAGGGGACCAACAATTTCAGAGTGGGAACTTGGCACTCGTCCAAGCGGAACTCGTCCGGCGATTGCCGGACGAAGCCAATTACCCGCGACAAGTCCTCATCACGCCCACTGGCCAGCAGTGCCTTGAGCAGCAACGGAAGAGACGTCTCGGAGATGGACGCTTCGCGACGATCGTACTCCGCATAGTACGCCGGACGCGCGGGCGCGGTTCGCAAAAGCGTTCGGCCGCCAAGGCACACAGTTCCTGGGCGAGCACCGACTTGTCCGGGTCTGCATGTTCGTCGCCACAAAACGCGGAGAGCCAATCGAAGTTGCGGAAGGAAGTTTCCTGCCGGCCGCGGATGTTGGACCGTGAACTGAGCAGTTGCTTGAATTCCTGGGCGAATGCGCTGCATCCGAATTCGCGGCAGGCGGCCGTGATGAACGACTTCAGCGGCAGCGATTGATCCCCTTCCGCCAGTTTCGACAGGAATTTCGCGACCGTGTCGCGGTCGTGCAGCAACAGGAGATGCTGGGGGAAGTCGTCGAGCGGGGATTTCTCGCGCGAGGCGGCGGAGCCATACCCGATATCGCGGCGGGGCCAGCAGGCAATGATGGCGCGGGCGAAGCGAATGCAGTCGCCGCGGGCTGCTTCGAGGCGTTTCTTAGGAACCTTGGCCAGTTTAACCGCCATCGAACAAAATAAGGGGAGGCTCTCCGCCGCGCCGGAACTCGCAACCACATCGAAATGGCGATCGCGATGCCAGACGACGATTGCCGAGCGGTGATACCAGCGGTCGAGCGTGTTGCCGGCATTGCCCGTATAGCCTTCAAACTCCTCGGACGTCGGCTTCCAGTCTTCCAGCGGCGTTGACGAGACAATGGCCGAGAGATCGAAGGCGATTGTTCCCCAAGACTGTTTTTTGCCGCGAATGTCCGTCCACTGGGCGCCGCTCAACTTGTCCTCGTAGGTTTCGCCGATCTCGATTTTGTTTGGCGGCGTGCGGTCGTAGCCGTATCGATAACCACGGCCGAAACTGCCGTCGTCCGCCCACTGCAGCAGATGCCGCTGGACCTGCGCCAGATGCACCAGGCAATCCGCCTTCTCCGCCGCCGAGGCGACGAGTCGGGCCAACTGCCGGTCGCCACCCTTGAGCAGATCCAGCGACAGCCCGCGCTGAGTGTAGTGATGATCCAGGGCGAAAACCAACGGCTCGCTCGGCTGCAGTGCGACCCAAGAGTTAATCATCTCGGCCAGCACGTCGGCGGGAGCATCCGGCTTCGCCGCGGAGGCCGTCTTTCCACGCTGCGGTTTGAGCACCAGATTGTATGCCAGAGCAATTCGAGTTCCGCGGGTTACTCGCTCAACTTCGTGTTCGCAATCGGCATAGAAAGCGGCGTAACAGGCGGACTCGCCGGCGACTGCTTGATCGAAGGTTAATTTCTGTTCCGCGCTGCCATGCCGGACGACGAGGCGCCCTCCCTCGAACGAATTGGGCAGCACGACAATCAGGCTCGCCACCATCCGGTTGAGTTTTTCGCTGTCGCGATGCGGAAGAAAGAAGCCCCCCTTTTCATATACCAGCAGCTTGTACAGCCTGGCTTCCAGTTTGTCCGCGGGGAGTCCAAGCTGCTTCGCGATCGTCCGCGTCGCGTCGGCGATCGCCGAGTTCCACGGCTCGCCGAGACGGAACTTCTTCGGATCGAGCTCGAACGTGTTGCGAACTCGCGCGTTGACCAGCGTCTGCGCCCTTGCCGTAGGGGGCGATCCGGCAACACGCCGTCAACTGCTTTGCCATGCCTCGTTTCAGCGGAAACTTGACCGCGCCCACTCCCTCGACTTCGAGTCCGGGATCGACGGCCGGCAGGCAGCCGGCCACACAAAACCTGGCAGACCGGGTCGCCCGACTGACCGCTTTCACCAGCCACTCGATAGTCGCAGAATCCTGCATGTCGTCTCTCCCTAGAAGACTCGTCGGTGCACGACAGAGAGGCGCCGCCCAAACCCTTACCCATGCCGCCCGAAGCCCAATCTACATCTTTCAGACGGTTCCGACATCCGGCGATTGCGGCCCGGCGGCTCAAAGCGATGAACCTGCCCGGGCCTCAGGAAGCGGCGTGCCACGGCCTAGGCGCCAGCACCTGGTCGAGCCGCTGGTAGCCCATTTCCATGCCGTCGGTCATGCCGGTTGAAAACGCCGCGTCTCGATCTTCTTTCGAGGCAAACTTGATGGTGGTCGTCACGCTCGTGACTCCGTCAGTTTCGTCAAACGCCACGGTAACCATCGCCCCTTCTTGCCCCATCGAATCGCCCAAATCGCCTGGGTCGTAGACTTGGGTATGCACGAGCTCTGGAGTGCGGCGCCACTTCTCGAAACTCTCCGGCGAATCCGAACTCCTTGCCGTCCTGGTCATCTCGCCAACGCCAGCGGTACCTGCCCGCCGACTCGGACATCCATTTCGCAAATGGGCATCGACCAGCCGGGCGGTCCCAGCAGCCAACGGCGCACCAGTTCCGGTTCCGTATACGCCTGCCAGACAAGATCAGCCGCCGCATCGAAGCTGCGTGTGACCCGCACTTCGGTATCCGACGGCAGGCTCGCTTGGGCGGGTTTCATTTCTTTCGCTCCTTTTTTTGTGCTTGCTTCAATTCCGCGAGTAACGCATCGAGCCGCTTGTAATTGCCTTCCCAAATCTCTTGAACCTGCTCCAGCCAGTCGACGGCCGCCTGCAGTCGGGCTGGCTCTAACTTGCAGGGCCGCGATTGGGCAATTCGCCGACGCGAAATCGAGCCCCGCTGATTCCAGCACCTTCAGATGCGAGGAGATCGTTGGTTGCGTCAAATCGAAGCGGCCGACCAGGTCGGATACCGTCGCTTCGCCTCGGGCCAGATGCAAAACGATTCCGCGGCGGGTCGGATCGGCGAGTGCGGCGAAGGCCTGGTCTAGTTGGTGCATTTGCATAGATTATTATCTATATAGATAACTGTCAATACAAAACGCCCGTCGGAATTCGCCGACGGGCGGCCCGGCAGAGTCCATTGCGAGCCGGGAACGCAGAGGTCACGACTGCCTGATCAGGGGGCGACTTCCCTAAATTCCTGTTCCCTGTTCAGGCAAAGCGAACCCGGCCGAAAATTCTTTGGACGGTTTGTCGAAAGCCGGCCCAGCCGTTCGACTGGAGATTGAAGGCAGGGCAAGCGGCTCGCCCGAAGACCATTACCGCAAAACGCCAACCAAGGAAAATGGACATGCGCTTTCATCAGCATTTTCACGCACGAACCAACAAAACGCCCGCCGACAGAGGCTGAGATGGCGTCCATGGGCAAGCTCATACAAGAGGGGATGGAGGCGGGGTGGCTGATTGCAACCGAGGGCGTACACTTCGGCGCCACGGGCATTCGCGTGCAAAAGAGCGCCGACGGCAAGGTCACGCTGACCGACGGCCCGTTCGTTGAGACAAAAGAGGTGCTGGGCGGCTATGCTCTCCTCAAAGCCGCGAGCAAGGAAGAGGTGATCGAGCTCGCGCGAATTTCCTCGACGCGGTTGGCCAGGGGACCTGTGAGATTTACCAGCTTCATGAGATGCCGACAGGAGAATGACAATTGCCTTGCATGCCCCGATTCCCAGGTGAAAGCCCGTCGCAAGTCACGGATTCAGGGCGACTGGCTGCTTTGGAGTTGCTCATCAACGGCACTGTCGGCGGCAAGCACAAGCACGCCGCCGCCGAGCGAAAATGCCATTGGCTGATGTTCGGCGTCGGGCTCGCGGCTCTCCAGCAATGTCTTTTTTGCAGGGCTGGCCGAGTTGTTCCTCGAAGCCTGCAAGGGCAAGAACCCCAACTCGTTCCGCTCTACCCCCTTTCTATGTTGACCCGTCGCTTAAATTGTCGAACAATATCTGTATGAGTATCGAAACCCGCCAACTGACGCAGGAAGAAGCTGACAACCGGACAATGCTGGACCATGCCTTCAGGCAGGCTCCTCTCGACGCCGACGTAGCGAAGCGGGTCCACGAGCGAGCTGAGGCGGTGCGGGCGAGGCTTCCTCTGATGAACGTCGCCGTTGATCTCATCCGTGAAATCCGCGAGGAATGAAATACGTCCTCGATGCGTCCGTAGCATTCGTGGCCGTGCGTTTCCGGCTAGCGAGAAGGCGACGCGGCGCCGTTGAGTCGCACCAAAGCGGGAATCGTATCGACCGTCGTTGAAGTCCCAGCAGGTCGCTGGTTTACGGAGTGTCGACAAACGCAGCGAGCTGTTCCATCGTACCCGTCCAGCCTTGGTGCATTGAACCGTGGAACGATGCAAAAAAGTCGCGTTGGGCTTTGGCGGCGTTGAACGGCTGGGCTTCGACCGTAACGAGCGTTCCCTTGCTGATGCCGGCGTGCTCGACGAAGGTGACGGTTGTCAGGACTTCCAGCGGAAAATTCTCGAGCCCCTGAAATGGCGCGGGAGCGATCTCGCCGTCGGCGCTGGAGAAACTGCTGATAAAGACGAGCTTGCTGGCCCGCTCGATCTCGCGGAGCATCCAGCGGCCCCACATCTCCATGCCATTCGGATGGTTCATGCAATAGTGAAACAAGCCGCCTGGACGTAAATCAAGCGTCACGTGCGAAAGCGTGGCGCCCTTGGGGCCGAACCAGCGCATCAGGTGCTCGCGCTCCGTCCAGGCCTGCCAGACGGGCGCTCTGCGCGACGCGTTGAACACGTGGCTGATCGAGAACGGCGATTCGTGTTCTCCGCCGAGCGATACGGTCTGGAGATAATCGTCCAGGTTGGCCAGATGCTGCTTGCCGCCTTCGACGGCGTTGCATGTGTCAATGACAAAGTCACGCTCCTTGGCGGATGCGAAGACGGATCGCATCGTGACCTTAGTGGCGTTGTCGCCGGCTGGCTCGAAGGCCACTTCGACGTGAAACCGGACAGGCTCGTCGCCCACATTGCCGCCGAGCTTGTAAACGAGACGTGACAGCGGCACGATTTCGATGTATTCGATGCAGCAGGGATAATCGCGGCCGTCCGGACCGTGCATTGTGTAACGCCACGAGCCGCCGGGCCTGAAGTCCAGCGAGTGCGTCGTCGTGGAAAAGCCGGCGGGCCCCCACCAACTCCCAACGTGCCGTGCGTCTGTCCACGCTTGCCAGACAAGCTCGCGCGGGGCGGAGAAAACTCGGGAAATCACGATCTCCACTGGGTTGTCGAGATTCGCTTGCGTCATTTGCGGGTCGGCGGGCATACAACGTCTCCTTTACTTCCGGTGGCGTGAATCGGGCGGGGAATCAGGTTCGGCTTGCAGTTCTTTGAGATAGTCATCGAGGCGATCAAAACTCTCTTCCCAGAACTTGCGGTAGCCCTCGATCCATGAGGCGGCTTCTTTCAACGGTCGGGCCCGAATTCGGCAGGGGCGCGATTGTGCGTTGCGCGATCGCTCGATCAGGCCGGCCTTCTCGAGCACTTTCAAGTGCTTGGAGATCGCCGGCAGGGTCATCTTGAAGGGCTTGGCCAGCTCGTTCACCCCCGCCTCTCCCTTGGAAAGGCGAGCAAGGATTGCCCGCCGAGTCGGGTCGGCGATCGCAGCGAACGTGATGCTCAGGCGGTCAGGCGTCATGTTTTACCATTCGGTTAATTAACCTGCGGGTATAATACGACGCCGCCTGCAGAGCGTCAAGCGGAATCGTGGCCGCTCCGTTTCAACGGTGAGAACTGATCTCCGCCCCCGTCGAAAGAGTACTTCGCTGATCAGGCACGCTATACTCGCGGCAGCCGGCGCCTTGGGACGCAAACAAACTCGCTCGGCAACCCGGACGAACTGGCGCGCTAGTCGGCGGCGCAAATCGATGAGCCCCGACGTCGACGCGAAACTTTCAACAGGAGATTTCGCCATGAAGATCGTCGTTATCGGCGGCACCGGGCTGATCGGCGCGAAGCTCGTGAAGAATCTGCGAGAGCAGCGGACACGAAGTTCTGCCTGCCTCGCGGTCGACGGGCGTTAATACGCTCACTGGCGAAGGATTGAACGAAGCCATGTCCGGCGCCGAAGTCGTCGTCGACGTGTCGAATGCGCCGTCGTTGGAGGACGATGCGGTGATGGCGTTCTTCGAGACGTCGGCGCGCAATCTGCTGGCTGCGGAAGCGGCCGCCGGCGTCCGACATCACGTCGCCTTATCAGTTGTCGGCATGGATCGTCTCCAGGGGAGCGGTTACTTTCCGCGCCAAGCTGGCCCAGGAGAAGCTGATCAAAGCGGGATCGATTCCCTACACGATCGTGCGGGCGACGCAGTTCTTCGAGTTCGTCGACGGGATCGCCCAAGCGGCGACCGACGGAGAAAGCGTTCGCCTGCCGCCCGCTCGGATGCAACCGATTCTGTCAGATGACGTTGCGGCCGAGCTGGCCAACGTCGCAGAGGCGGAGCCCTTGAACGGAGTGGTCGATCTGGCTGGCCCGGAACCGATCCGTATGGACGAGCTGATCCGACGCTACTTGGCGCCCGCGGCGACGTGCGACAGGTCGTCGCCGACGCCGACCTGCACTATTTCGGCGCCGAGGTGGACGATCAAAGCCCTGCGCCGAATGGTCCGTCGCGCATCGGCCCGACGCGCTTCGACGAGTGGCTCAAGCAGGGAATGCCCTCGGCATAATTGGGGGGCAAGCAGTATGCCGGATCGGTGACGCGTCCGGCGTCCGCCAGGCTGGCGAAGTGGCTTTACAGGGCGCCGTGTTCGCGGTCGCGTTGCCGGTTTCAAGCATTCATTCGTCGAATGCAAAGACCCGCCGCCAATCGTCCTTCATGTTCACGATGATCCAGCCCCGCTTCGGCGCCTCGTCGAGAGCTTTATCCAGACGCCCGAAAGGCGATTTTCGGTCGTAAGCGTACTCGCGGTCTGCGTCGGTATGCTGTTCGCACCAGAGCGTGCCGTCATTGTCGAATACGGCGATCCGCTCGGCGACCGGGACGAAGTCCGGCGATTTCTCGTTCGTCGTCTTCGCTACGAAGTCGAGAATGGCTTTTTTCGCCGGGCCGTCATTCCATGAGGGGAGCGGATCGGCTGCCTGAACTGGCGACGCTATGGTCGCCAGCGCCAGGCACGCGGCGGCGAGCCTCAGCGGGATACGCATCTCGCAATCTCTGCATTGAGAATTGGGAACATACAGAACGCGCCGCCTGAACAATGCCGTTCGGGTTCGACCAACCTGTGCCGAAAGGGCGCGAGAGCTCTCCCCTCGCGCCTGAGGTCCTGCTCAGTTTCCGCTTGGCAGCGGAACGTTGAACCCGTGCTTTTCGAGCGATTCCCGGATGTTCTGGAACCGCTGGTACTGCGGGATCGTGATCGGACCGGTGTAAACCTCGCTCTGCAGCTTGCGCGGCGGGTAGTCGACGTAGGTCTTCATCAGCGACTTGACCAGGTCGTTCATCATCACCGCCACCCACGTCTTCTCGGTCCAGTTGTTCATGAACAGGTCGTACCGTTCCTGCGGGTCCTGCCAGAGGTCAAAAATCTGAGGGACGGTGGCGGCGTACTTCACCGGCCCCTTCCAACCCAGGTTGGAGTCTACGGCCAGGCCGCCGGTCGCCTGCCCGTTGTCACCGCGGAGATTGAACGTGATCTTCCATTGGTCGATGCGGATGGCGCCGGGCGAGAGTTCCATTTCAGTGAAGTAGAACCAACTATTCCGCTTGCACTTCCCGGCGCCGGTCAGCAGCGGCGTCATGTCGTAGCTGTCGAAGATAGTCGGCTTGCCTTCCCGGTCGTTCTTGGGCAGTTCGACGTCTGCGAGCGCCGCGAAGGTCGCCATCAGGTCGAGCCCGCCGACGAGGTCGTCGCTTCGGACTCCGGCCTTGATCTTGCCGGTCCAGCGGGCGATCGCCGGGACGCGATTGCCGCCCTCGCGCACGGTCCCTTTGGTGCCGCGGAACGGGGTGTATCCGGCGTCTGGGTACACGTCCTGCCAGGCTCCATTGTCCGTCGTGAAGAACACGAGCGTGTTTTCGGCGAGTTCCAGTTCGTCGAGCTTATCCAACAATTTCCCGACGCGAGCGTCGAGTTCGCAGACGGAATCTGCAAACTTGGACTTGGACTTCGACTTGCCCTTGAAGTCCGGGTGCGGCAAATTCGGCTGGTGAACTTTCATGAAATTGACGTCGATAAAGAACGGCGCGTCCTCTTTTGCCGCCTGTTCCAGGAATTCCAGCCCGGCCTTTTCGATGTACTCGTCGATGAACGGAACGCCGACGACGCCTTTTTCCGGCGTGTTGACGTACTGACCGTTGACCTTCCAGTCTTCCACCACCTTTCCGCCCTTTAGCGACAGAGAGCCTTTTGTGACCCTTTCGAACATCTGCCGAAGTTCGGGCGACATGTCCGGGTTCCAGGTCGGGTCGGCGTAGGTATAGGCATTGAGGTGGTAGAGCAGGCAGTGCTTCATCTCGTCGAAGCCGTGAGCGCTGGGCAATGCGTAGTCGGCCTCGCCCATGTGCCACTTGCCGGTGAAGTAGGTCTTGTAGCCGCCCTGCTTGAGGACCGAAGCGAGCGTCCACTCCGCCGCCGGCAGGCCTCCGCCCTGTCCCTGAAACGCGACCGTGGTCAGGCCGCTGCGGTTCGGGATCCGTCCGGTCAACATGGCGGCCCGTCCGGGGGTGCAACTCGGCTGGCCGTAGAACGAGGTGAAGAGCATTCCTTCCCTCGCCAGGCGGTCGAAGTTCGGGGTGGGCATTCCCCGGTTCCCCCCGCCGAGATAACAGCCGAGATCCCCATAGCCCACGTCGTCGGCGACGATTAACAGGATGTTCGGCTGCTTGCCGGACTTCTGCGTCTTGCTTGCGACGTTTTGGTTGTGAGCCGCCAGGGCGACAAGTTCGCCTTTGTTAACGCCGTCGCAGCAGCCCTTGGGTTGCTCTCGGACAGCGGACGTCGAATCCACTATCGCGTTGTGCGGGGCCGGGGCGGCGCTGGCCCTGTTCGCCGGAGCGAGACTGCCAGACGCTACGGCGTAACCGAGCAAACAGCCGATCGCGAGCGTTGCGAAAGCGCTGATGTGGATGCGTCGGAACATGACTGAATCCTGATTACTGAGAATTGTTGGTTGCACAACGACCCGGAATCCCGCGATGAGTGAGCAAGGCTGCCGTCGCAATGAGGAGACGGCAATCATCAACCGGCGAGGGGACTGTGAAGGATACTATCTAGCATCCAAGCTCTAGGTGGGCTGCCATGAGGAGTGTAGAACATGGAGCGCGAAAAGCAAATTTCCGGGATGTAATCCGGAATGGACAAATTGCACGCTCAAAGCCGCGTGGATCGGGCAAGTAACCGTAGAGGAGACGCTGAACCAGGGCCCTCCACTTTTTCAAAATGGGTAAGAACTTGGTTATAGGCGCGGGTGCCTGGGGCTGAGCCTTGGCGAAGCCCCAGAATGAGTTCGGTCTGAGGCACGCTGCGCTTTGCCCCAGGCGCCCCGACCCATGATGAAAAAGTGAAAGGCCCTGGACGCTGAACGGCTTGCTTATGACGGCGTGCTGCGCGTGGCGATGGCGCGCAGAGAGAGCCCCCCAACGGTCGATTACGAAAGCCAGCCTGGCAATGCAGCGGCCTGCTTGATCCACGCCGCCATCTGGGCCTCGTCGAGTTGGTCGTCTTCGCGGATATCGATCCAACGGGCATCCCTGCTGCGCGCCGTGCCGCCGGGCGGGAGCGGCCGCAGCGAGGCGCCGCGGAAGAAGGTCGCCCTGACGTAGCGAGTGAAGACGTGGAACGATAGAAACCAGCCCTGGCTCTCGATGCCGTAAAACGGCGAGTTCCACTTCACGGCCTTCCGCACGTTGGGCAACTTCCGCACGATGAGCGCGTCGAGGCGGCGCCCGATGTCATGCTTCCAGCCCGGCATAGCCGAGATGTACGCCTGCACCGGAGCATCGCCGTCGGCCTTCGCGATCTGAGGGTTGCCGCCTGAGAGGAGGACGACCTTCGCGGCTTTTGGAGTCTTGGCCGCCTTGGCTTGTTTAACGCTTGCCTTGTCCTGCGCGTCTGGCTTGCCCTTCGCGTTTGGCTTCGGCGGTGACTTGGACTTCGCGGGGCTGCTGCGCAGATTCTCCGCAACGGCGGCCTGAACCAATGTCTTGAACGCCTCGGCATCGAGCGTTTCGCCCTCACGGATGTCGATGGCGCGACGCGTGTTTCCCTCGAGGCTGGAGTTGAACAGCCTCTGCGGGATCCTTCAACGAGGCGCCCCGGGCGAAGGTCAACTTGACCACTTGCTTGTAGGTCTCTCCCGTGCAGACGATCCCGGCGTGGGACCAGACGGGCACGCCCCAGGAGTTCGTGGGTTTGACCCATTTGCACTCCTCCACGATCTCCGGCTCCGCCTCGTGAATCATGCGGCGAACCTCCGCCAGGGTCTCGCCGCGCCAATCTCCCAAAGACCGGATCCGAGCGTCGATTCGTTGAGACGCCGCCTGCTCGGTTATGCCCGCCGCGTTGGCGCCTGGCTTGGCCTTGGCGCGGGCCTTCGGCGGCGATTTGGCTTTGGCGGCCGGCTTGCTCGCGCGCGACACGCTCTTCGCCCTCGAGTTCGCCTTGCTCTCCTTCATCGTTCGTCCCTCTGTGGTGCGAGTTTCTCAGGCGTTGGCCGGTGCGTCTTGCCGAGCCGATCCTTTCGAGACAAGTCGTCGCAGGACGTGCCCTTTCCACATCCATAATCCCGAAAGCACAAGCATGGGAAGGAAGACATACCGGGTCGGGGCGGCGTACTGCGGAATGTTTTCAAACGGGCTATAGACGTATCCGACGATCGGAATGCTGAAGACGATATGAATCCAGCGGACGATCGAACGTTTGATATTCTGGTTCATGATGCAGTGTTCGGTGAAGTTGTGCTGTTCAGCGATGATACTGGTAAACAGGGCATCGCGAAGAACGATGACGTTCCGCGGCGCTCCTAACTACGCTTCGTCGACAGGTCTGCGGCCACGGCGGCAAGTCGCTCGAACATTCTCTCCCAGCCGACTTTCGCTCCCCCAAGCGCCTGCTTGCCCCACGGCTGCGAGACGTCGAAACCTGAATGCTCGAAGAAGACGCGCGTGCCGTCGCCGTTCGGTTCGAGCCGGAAGCTCACTCGCGTATCGACGAGTCCGCCAGCCGACCATGAGAACGCGAGTTCCCTGGGCGGATCGCACTGCAGCACTTCGCAATGGACGGTCAAGCCGTCGAAATTGGCTTTCGGGTTCGGCGGGACTTGGAACGTGAAGCGATGGCCGAGCCGCGGCTCGAAGTCGTTCGGGAACATCCACTCGGCCAGCGAGGCGCTGTCGGCAATCGCTCCCCAAACCTGGATTGGGGACTGCGGGAAGAGCAATTCTCTGCGGATCGTTTCAGTCATTGTTCGTTCCCTTTCGCCAGGTGCTTCTGCAGCCGTTGGAAGCGGTCATCCCAGAACTGCTCGTAGTGCGAAACCCAGTCCCGCACCGAACGGAGCCGCGCAGGGACTAGTCGATATCGCCGCTCTCGGCCATGCCGCTGCTCCGACACCAGACCGGCATCCAGCAAGATGCGGAGGTGCTGGGAGACGGCCGGGCGGCTCATCTGAAAATGTCCCGCGATCGTGTTGACGGAGCGGTCGGCCTCAAGGAGCAGATCCAGCATCCGCCGACGGGCCGGATGACTGATGGCCCCAAACACGTCCTGTTCGCAATTGTGAGCAACCATGGGGCAAGTATAGGTAAGACAATGCTTACGCGTCAAGTCTGAACCGAGTCATTGCGGCTTTTTCCGCGCGACGGAGATGCCAGGAATGGAAGCCGCGAGACTCAGGCGCCGCGCGAATTCCTGAACTTGGCTGTAAGATTCGGCTGTGCCTGCGGTATTCCCTTGCAGACATGCAGCAAGCCGGCGAGGGGCATGCCGGGAAACCCGCTTTTCATATCACGAGGGGAGTGTCGTCATGAGTACGCATCGTAAGGTCGCGGTTGTCACCGGGGCATCGCAAGGAATCGGCGCGGAGCTGGTCCGAGGGTTTCTCGATCGCGGTTACCAGGTGGTCGCCAACTCGCGGTCCATCAAACCCGATGCTTCCGCGGACGTACTTGCCGTGGCCGGGGACATTGCCGATCCGGCGGTTGCCGAGCGCGTGATTGGAGATGCCGTTGGAAAATTCGGTCGCGTCGACACACTGGTCAACAACGCCGGAATTTTTATTGCCAAACCGTTCACGGACTACACCGCGGCCGACTTCGCCGGCGTGACGTCGGTGAACCTGGCTGGATTCTTCTACGTGACGCAGCTAGCTGTTCTCCAAATGCTCAAGCAAGGAGGCGGGCATGTCGTCAATATTACGACGACGCTCGTGAATCAGCCCGTGAAGGGCGTGCCCTCCGCACTGGCCTCGCTGACCAAGGGCGGACTCGACGCGGTCACGCGGTCGCTGGCGATCGAATACGCGGACCATGGCATCCGCGTGAACGCAGTGGCGCCGGGAGTCATCAAGACGCCCATGCACGCACCCGAGACGCATGACTTTCTCGCGAGCTTGCACCCCATGGGCCGGATGGGGGAAGTCCGCGAAGTGGTCGAAGCCGTGCTGTATTTAGAGTCGGCCGGCTTTGTATCCGGCGAGACGCTGCACGTCGACGGCGGCGCCCATGCCGGCCGGTGGTAGCGCGCGAGCGGAAAGCAACTCCGGCGATACGTAGCGCGCGGGCCATTGGGGCATGCCGGGCAGACGGCGCGCGTTCGAGCGATGTCGCATCGACCAACGAGCGCGCTCGGCAGCCAGCCCGCCATCGAAGCATGAGACCATCACCGCCTTAGCGGCCAGGCGACGCTTCTTCCAACTCCTCCCGCAGGGCGGCGACCAATTCAGCGGCAGGCGCCGCGCGGGCGAGCGGGGCGCCCTGGCCGGCCCATTGGGCGCCATAGCCGAATTCCCCGGTTGCCTTCGCCGCGGCATGGAGCGATTTGCCTGCGTCGTAGGCGATCGGGTAATCGGGGATTGCCTCGGATTCAATGTTCAATCCGAAGGCAGTAAAGCGATTAGCGAGACAACGGGCGGGACGTCCCGAAATCGCCGCCGTCATCACCGTGCGTTCCGCGGCAGGACTGAATAGCGCGGCCCGATAGCCGGCGTCGGCCGATGATTCCGGGCAGGCGATAAACGCCGTTCCGAGTTGTGCGGCGACAGCGCCGAGCGCGAGCGCCGCGGCGATTCCCGCCCCGTCCATGATCCCGCCCGCCGCAATCACGGGGATATCGAGTTGATTCGCCAGCAGGCGAGTCAAAGCAATCGTCCCTAGGCGATTATCCGGCGCGCTTGGGTCAAACATTCCGCGGTGTCCGCCCGCCTCGTACCCTTGAGCGACGACGGCATCGATGCCCGCTGCGGCCGCGGCCTTTCCCTCGTGGAGATTCGTCGCCGTTGCGAGTAGTTTGATTCCCGCCTTGCGAAGCGCCTCGATCCGATCCCGACCAGGCAAGCCGAAATGAAAGCTGACGACGGCGGGACGATCGGCCAGCAGAAGGCGAAGCTTGGCATCGTCGGTCAGGAAGGTCTGATAGATTTCGGTCAGTCGTTCAGGCGGCATCGCTCCGAAACGGGCGAATTCCGGTCGGAGCCGATGGAGCCACGCCGCTTCACGGATGGCATGGGCGTTCGCCGGCCGATGGCAGAACACATTCACCTGGAAGGGGCGATCTGTTCTCGCGCGGACTTCGGCGATCATCTTGCGCGCCATCCACGTCAACGGCCCCAATGCCGATGGAGCCAAGGCCGCCGGCATTGGAGACTGCCGCGGCCATCTCCGGCGTCGACACGCCTGCCATCGGAGCCTGAATGATTGGCAACTCGATCGCGAGCTTACAGAGGAACGGATCCACGCGGTTTCTTCTCTCAAGGCACGAATACCATGGCTCCCCATCAACGGAGCATTATAGGCATCTCAGGAAGCTAACCCGCTCGATGGTGAAGAAATAGCCACGCGCGACGAAAAAATCGCCACCCCAAGACGGTCGCACAGCCCAAAACCAGGCAAAGTGCGGCAAAAACCCTTGAGTCGACGCACGGCATGCGAGTTGCTTTTCCTGCGGCGGCACAATCGCGCGGCTGGGCCACTCGGCACTTGTTTGCAACCGTACGTGAACGTCTATACTCAGTCGCGCTTGGAACAGAGAGAGCGTTTCGAACAGGGAGTGTATGTGACAACGACGATGTCGCAATCTAGAAGGGCATTCACGCTGATTGAACTTCTGGTGGTGATCGCGATCATTGGGATCCTCATTGCCTTGTTGCTGCCTGCCGTTCAAATGGCGCGCGAAGCTGCGCGGAGAATGGCGTGCCAGAACAACCTGAGGCAAATCGGCATTGCGTCGCTGAACTACGAATCGGCTTGGGGGTGCTTGCCGCCGCGCCGCAACTTGACGTCTGGAAATCGGCGCGGTTGGGGGCCGTCCATTCTGCCTTACGTCGAGCAAGAGGCGCTGCAAGGCCGATATCGCTTCGACAAGGATTTCTACGCCCCGGAGAACGCCGCAAATATCGCGATCAGCTTGCCGCTCTTCTTATGTCCTTCCGGCACCGGACCGAGAATGATTACGGTCGTCCAGAACGGCGTCACGTCAGAGGGGGCTGCCGGCGATTACTTCGGGCCGAATAGCTTCAGTTCCACCAAGTACGGCGTAACGGCCTTGAGCGGCAATAACCAGGTTGCGGCGCTGGATGACTTGCCGCGGCGGCGTCGCCTGGCGGACATTACCGACGGGCTCTCCAACACGATGATGGTGACCGAACAGGCGGGTCGAGCTAAGTTTTATATCCTCGGAAAAGCACAAGCCAGCAATGCCGGGCTGAGCCAAGCGCAAAGTTGGGGGCCGTGGGCTTCCTACCAGGTGTTTCAAGTTCAGGTAGCCGGCGCGGACGGGATTACCAAGGACGGCCCGGGAGGCGATTGCACCTTGAACTGCAACAACAGCCAAGGGGTCTACAGTTTTCATCCCGGCGGCGCCGAGGCCGTGTTTGTCGATGGTTCCGTGCACTTCCTGCTGGAATCAATTTCGGCCAATGTGTTGTTTGCGCTGGTGACCATCAATGGCGGCGAAGTAATCAATGATCGATTTTAGAGCGAGCGAATGAAGACCATGCGTGAACCATTACGCGCCGTCGAAATCGTTGCCGTCGGCGCCTGCCTTTGCTTGGGCCTTTCCATGCTGGCGCCGTGCGTGCTTGCCGCGCGAGAAGGCGCTCGCGAGACGCAGTGTGCGGACCATCTGCGGCAACTCGGATCGGCGTTTCAGAAATTCGAGTCGGCCCATCGCGGATTTCCGCCCCGCGCGCAGGCTTCAATGACGGCCGACCCTACGGCGGTTGGGGCGGTTTTATCCTGCCGCATCTCGAGGAGCTCGCCGTCCCGCAAGCCTACGATCTGGGATACGATTTCTTCGATCCCAAGAACAAGGTGGTCGTTGAAACGCCGCTTCCAACAATGCGCTGCCCGGGCAGCCCGGCGGGCCGTTGCGTGGAAATCCAATCCCAGGCCTCGACCAAGTCGCTCAACCCCGACAAGAACACGGTGTTCAGTTGCCAGGCTGCAGCCATTGACTTCATCTCCTCTAACGGCGTTCTGATGACGCGCAACGGCTACGGCATTAACGCCCTGCCGGGAGAGCAAAGAATCGGCAACCAGCGCCAGCCGATGACCGATAACGTCAATCTGCCGCTTTCGAAAATCACCGACGGGCTCTCCAACACGCTACTATTGATTGAGCAGGCGGGGCGACCCGCGGTCTGGCGAAATCGGATCGAGAAAAAAGGCGAAGGGCAATTCGGGATGAGTCCGAACGCCCGCGGCGCTTGGGCCGGCTGGGGCTCGATCGCATTCGGCGCCGCGAACGCCGAAACGGGCGAAACGCCTGGTCGCGGCGACAGTTCAGATTGCAGCGTGAACTGCAACAACTGGTTCGGGATCTACGGATTCCACGAAGGGGGCGCCAGCGTGTTATTCTGCGACGGAAGCGTCCGATTCGTCAGCGAGCGGCTGGATCCCCTCACCTTCGCGTACCTGACGATTCGAGACGACGGGCACATTATCAATCACGGCGATTTCTGATGAGGCGGCTGATGGCGAAGGTTCACCTGGGTTGCTGGTTCATCGTCGGTTTTGCGCTGACGGCGCCCTGGTGTCGTGCGGGAGATCTCAGCCCGCGCGACATCGCGAGTCTGATCGACGAGCGTCTGCACGTGCACGGCGAGCCGTCGGTTGCATTCGCCGACGACGCTACAGTTCTGCGGCGCCTGAGCCTGGATTTGATCGGACGCATTCCCACGATCGCAGAAGTGCGCGAGTACCTGGCTGACGACTCAGAGTCCAAACGCATGCGGACAGTCCAGAGCCTGTTGCGCTACGGAGCGCACTATAAAAACATGGCCACGTTCTGGCGCAGAGCGTGGGCGCCGCAAGCGGACACGCCGGAATTCGCTTCGCTTGCCGATGGCTTCGAGCTCTGGCTGGCTCACGAATTGCAGCAACAGACTCGCTACGACCGCCTGGTCGCCAAAGTCGTGACCTGGGATGCAAACGCTCCTCCCCAAGGCACGATCGACCCCAGCGGCGTTTTACCTGGCGAACGAATCAAGCCCCGCGAATCTGGCGGCCAGTTCGACTCGCGCTTTTCTGGGGATCAATCTGGACTGCGCCCAGTGCCACAACCACCCGTTCGCCCGCTGGACGCGAGAGCAGTTCTGGCAAACGGCGGCGTTCTTTGCCGCTCCGGATCGGGATGCTGACGGAAACCCGAGGCTGCCGAAGATTCGCGTTCCAGACACCGAGTTGGAATATGAACCGGTGCTGCTGAGTCGGGAAAAGAGCGACTGGCCGCAAAAGCAAGAACTGGATTCCGTCGCACTGCGAAACGTTCTTTCGGACTGGATGGCGACGGAACGACGCTCTTATCTGGCGAAGAACGCAGTGAACCGCCTCTGGTCTCATTTCTTCGGCGACGCCCTGGTCGAGCCGATCGACGACCTGAGCGGCGACGCGGCGGAAAGCGGCGAGCGCGCCGACTTGCTCGCGGAGCTTGCGCAGCTCTTTATTCAAAGCGGCTACGACTTGGAGTTGATCATCGAAGCGATGGTCCAATCCGACGCTTACCGCCTGGCTTCGCTTCCCGCCGGCCCGTCGCAGCCGGCGAACGAATCTGCTGCGGTTTCACCATCGCCTGCGATGGTGCGGGGCCTGACTGGAGAGCAACTTTACGACAGCCTTCGCACCGCCGCCGGGCTTCCGCCCGAGCGTTCCGACGTCGGCAGGGGGTCTCGGCTGGACCGGCGCAATGAATTCACTTCCGTGTTTTACGTGGAGCGGGCCAACAGCGCGGAGCGATCGATTTCGCAGTCGCTGACCCTGATGAACGGTTCGCTCGTCAACGAGTTATGCACGGCCGCCAACAATCAGATGCTGGCGTCCGTGGCGGCATCGCCGTTCATGAGCTTTGAAGAACAACTCGATACGGTGTTTATCGCCGTGCTGGGTCGACATGCGACGGCGCCGGAATTGGCGGCGGTGCTTCGCCGCTTCGAAGAGCAAGACGCAAGTCCGCAACAAAAACTCGGCGACCTGTTCTGGGTCCTGGTCAATAGCCCCGAATTCAACACCAACCATTAACGAACATTGAAAGGAATGCCGTGATCTCCAGGACGAATATTTCGCGGCGGGACGTATTGCGCCCTTGTCGGTCGGATTCTGCGGTTGGTCGACGACGCACTGGATGCCGGCTCTGGTCTCGGCGGCCAGTGCAGCCCCGGCCAAACCGAAGTCGGTGATCCTGTTGTGGCTCAATGGCGGGCCCGCAACGATCGACCTTTGGGATCTGAAGCCGGGTCACGCCAACGGCGGCCCGTTTCAGGAGATCTCGACCAGCGTAGCGGGCATGAAAATCAGCGAGCATTTGCCCAAGCTGTCGCAAGCAGCCTCTGACTTTTCCATCATCCGATCGATGTCCACGCGAGAGGGAGACCACTCGCGGGCGCGTTTCGTATCGCTCACCGGTTACACGCCGCAAGGCGCCATCCAGTTCCCGGCCGTCGGCTCGTTGGTGGCTCACGAGTTCGAAGATGCAAGTCGCGACATCCCGTCCTATGTGCATATCGGCGGCCGCCCCAGAATCGTCAACGGCGGCTTTCTTGGGCCGAAATACGCCCCGTTTGTCGTTGGGGGCGGCGGTCGACGAGGCGCTCCCGGCCCGGCGCCGGCCAGTCTCAAGGTGGCGGACTCTGGCGCCATCCGAGGACATCTCGCAGGGTCAGCAGGCAATGCGTTTGGCTCTGGCCGGAGAGCTGCGCGGCTTGTCCGCCGTTTCTGGCGGGTCGCAGGTCGTGGACGCGTTGGATTCAGCGAACGACCGCGCGCTGCGGCTGATGCGTCCGGAGGCGGCCGCAGCGTTCGATTTGGAGCAGGAGAGCAAGACTTTACGCGAGACGTATGGCGCCGGCTCATTCGGCCAGGGCTGCCTGATGGCGCGGCGGCTGGTGGAAAGAGGCGTCAGCTTCGTCGAGGTCGTGCTCGACGGCTGGGACACGCACAATAATAACTTCGAACGCGTCAAGGAATTGTCGCAGCAACTCGACAGCGGCTTCGCAGCGCTACTGGCCGATCTAAACAGCGCGGGCTGCTCGAACAAACGCTCGTGGTTTGCCAGGGCGAGTTCGGTCGTACGCCCAAGATCAACGGACAATCGGGACGCGACCATTGGCCCGCTTCTTGGGCCGCCGTGATGGCAGGTGCGGGCGTGCGAGGCGGCCAGGTCGTCGGCAGCACCAGCAAAGACGGAACGGCCGTCGAATCGAAACCGACGCGAACCCGCGATCTGATGGCTACGGTCTTCAAGAGCGTCGGCCTCGATCCCATGAAACAGAATATGTCCAACGTGAGCCGTCCGATTCGGCTCGCCGACCCGGAAGCCAAGCCGATTGAGGAATTACTGTGAAAGCTCTGGCGTTCATCTTGGCCCTAGCGCTTCCTTGCTTCGCGGCGCGCGGCGAGGAAGCGTCGACTCAGTCCCGGCGCAGCGACGTCGATCGCCGTGATCGAGCCGGGCGACGCTCGCGTCGTTGAGTTGAACGTTTCCATCGACGGCTCATCGTTCGATGCCTATTGGGACAAGCTTTTGATGCGATCTTCGCGTTCGCCGACTGCAACGACGACGGGATATTGAGCGACCAGGAGATTCGCCTGGCGCCGTCGGCGCGGCGCTGCGGTCTGGCGATTGGAAATGGATTCGCTCCGCCGGTTGCATCGTTGCGTTCGGTTAAGGACGTGCTGCACGATTCTTCGCAGGAATGTACCAAAGATGCGCTGAAACGCTACTATCGCGAAAATCGAGCCGGCGCCGTTCAAGTCGGCTGTGGGCAGATGACTCAGACGGCGGCGTTAACTGACGCCTTCGTTCAACTCTCTGGATGAAGACAAGGACGGCATGCTCTCGAAAGCGGAAATGACTGTCTGCCGAGAACTCACTGAAAAAGCTCGACACGAACGACGACGAATTGATCGGCGCCGGGGAACTCCTGCCGAACTGCATTTATCCCGGCTGCGCCGGCGTGAATGACGTCGTCGAGTCAAGCATTACGGAACTCTCCGGCAAGGCCGACTCCAGCCTGCTGCTAGTCCGTCTGCCTCGCGAGGTAGTGAATCAAACCGCGCTGCTCCACAAACTCCAGAGCGCATGCAAGCGAACCATCCGTCTGCCGAGAGGTTGCCGGACAGAAAGACGACTTGGAACATCTCCCTTTCCAACCAGATCAACGGCCCTCCGCCAACCTTGGAGCCAGGCAAGCAAGTACGCTGCGAAGCCTGGAGCGTGGCCGGCCCTTCGACTGAACTCTATCAACAGTTACAGGAACGCCTTGCCGAAGTCGGAACCGTACAACCGAAACCTCCTTCGGCTGAAGGCGACTGCGCAGCAGAGAGGCCGACTTCACCTGGCTGATCGCCCTGGTCGATCGCAACCAGGACGGCGAAGCCTCGTCCGATGAAATCCATGCCTGGTTGGAGCTTCAGAAACAACTGAGTCGAGGCCAGTTGCTCGTGAGCATCATTTATGGCGGCGGGCTGTTTGAAATGCTCGACGTCAATCACGACGCGGGGCTCTCCATCCGAGAGCTTCGCAACGCCTGGCGCAGTGCTGGAGAGCGCGTCGTGTACCTCCGGCGACAACTTCGACCGCGACAAGGCGCCAGCAGTCGTGCTGATGATTGCCAGCCAAGGCTATCCCGCCAGTTTTGCCCAAGTGACGACGAGCGACATCGAATGGTTCCAGACGATGGATCGCAATCGCGACGGCGACGTTTCGCGGCGCGAGTTTACCGGTTCGATCGAAATCTTTTCGAAACTGGATCAGAACCGAGACGCCTTGATATCGCCCGAGGAAGCCAAACAAGTCGGCAAGCAGTAGTCGATCGTGACGGGCAAGACTCGCCGAGACCTTGCAGCGGCTAAAATATGGGGCGTGCCTTGCGGTGAGTTTCAGTGGGCCAAGATCAAGCGATTCTTGTTTTTGGCCGGACCTTCGCACGGCGGGCCGTCTTTGCAATATCGTTCGATCGTGAAACGCGTCGATCGCGGGTTTGAACGAAGAACCGCTTGCGAACTTGCACGACCGAATGGCCTTCGGCCTCCAGTCGGGCTTTGACATTCGCAATGCCGCCGGGGTACTTGGCGTTCAGTTCGCCGCCTGACTTGAGCGTTCTCCAGTAGGGCGTGATTCGGCGTTTGCCTTCCTGTTCGGCTTCGTCGGCCGCGTGCGCCGCGATCCAGGCAAAGATTCCCGTGGTGAGCGGACAGGCGATCGTTGCGCCGTGCTGCTTTGCCAGCTTGGCGCGAATCTCGTCGATGGTGATCAGCTTTCCCGCCCGCACCGTTCGCATGATGGCATCGACCTCGGCGGGCGCGGGGATGACGACCAGGCCCTCGCCCCAGCGTTTCGACAACTTTCCTTCGATCGGGCAAACCTTCGGCAGGTCCTTGCTATCGGCCAGCTTCTCCCGCCACGACTTTCTTTTCGTCTTGCTCATCGCGGTTCCCGCACTGCCATGGCGCCGCTGTAGTAGTCACGACGCACATTAGCCAAGCCCGATTTATGCGAAAACCGAGCCGCGCGTCTTCGTGCAGGATACCGCTAGCGAGCAGCGTTGTCGACGATGGTCAGCTTCGTCACGCGGCCATTCCTCGCGAAGTCCTTGCCAAATTCGATCTCAGCCTTCACTTCGACGTCTCGGTAGCCGGCGATGGAAACCGTCGGCGCCGTCATGTATCCGTGGCCGGGGTCGGCGATCTCAATGCCCGTTACCCGACCGTCCTTGATGAGGGCCTTTGCCCGAGCCTCGCGGTGCGGCCAGGTCTCGCCCGCCTCGGGCCGGTAACGATAATAGTTGGAAACTTCGTCGAGCCGTTCGTTGGTGATGCCGTACTTGCCTAAGGCCTCCATCAGGACCTGCTTGTTGGCGCGGACGCGTTCGGCCGAAGGCGGTCCTCCCCGGGCAGGCCGAACGCGGCTGAAAGCCTCGCGGAAGACTTCCGACTTCACGCCGAGAGCGGCCGCAATCAACGCCACCGGCCGGCCATGATCGCGCGGATCGGTCTCGTAACCGCCGCTGAAAATCACGGCGCCGGCGGGTGCGTCTTTCAAGTCGGGCGTTTCACGATCCCGGTTTCGTTGTCCGTCGCGGGGCGTAGGGCCGGCGTGCCGACCGAGCTCTCCGCGGCGATCGTCTTCCGGCCTGGGCGGCCGAGGCAGTTCTTCCCGCGTCAAGACGCCGTCTCCATTGCAGTCGCGACCTTTCAGAATCGCCGTGGCATTTTCCATTTCGTCCTGCGAGATCTCTGCGTTGTCGTCCACGTCGAAGAGCTGAAAAATCGGATCTCGCGGCGGCCGGGGCGGACGGCGGCCGTCGCGTCCCTTTTCAAATTGCTGGGCGATCGCGGCGGCGACGGCTACTGCGGCGACAATCGATAGCACAAAGAAAGTCTTCATCTTGTTGCTCCCAAAGCAGGAGTTTGCGGGCGTTTGAGTTCTGCGGCTCGCCGGATTATAGGCACGATACCTTAAGCGAATATGAATTGCAGCGCGCATCTCAGTTGCCCGGGACTGCTGAGCTGGAACTCGGCTCCTTAGCGATGCGGATCTGCCAGAGGGCGTTTTGCCCCAAACGGCCGATGGCGTATTCGGCGTCCACGCGAGCGTCGGGTATGATGAGGGCGAGGTGAAGCGTATTTTCGCTCGAAGATCCGAAAGACATGCCAACACCTTCCTGAGCTTTGAAACCGGCTATTACTCAAAAACCGGGCCTGACTCGATGAACTATCTCGACGACATCGATTACAACACGCCCGAGTTCGGCGAGCTCTATGACGAACTGCCGTTATGGTCGGCCCGCTTCGGCCTGATGCTGCTCGAACAGGTCGAACTGCGACGCGGTATAACGATCCTCGACGTCGGCGCAGGCACGGGCTTCATGACGATTGAATTGGCGCAGCGCTGCGGCGCTGAGGCTCAGCTCATCGCCGTCGACCCGTGGACGGCCGCGATGAAACGATTGTCTCGCAAAGTTGAGTTTCTAGGTATCACAAACGTTCGCACCATCGTCGCCGACGCGGCGACGATTGATTTGCCCGATGTTTCGGTCGACCTGATCGTATCGAATCTTGGCATTAATAACTTCGACAATCCCGAGGCGGCCTTGCAGACATGCTTTCGCGTGGCGAAACCGGGCGCCACGTTGCTGTTGACCACCAACCTGGTCGGCCACATGGCTGAGTTCTACGACGCGTATCGCAGCGTGCTGATGGAGCTCGGATGTTCCAATCGACTCGGCTTGCTCGATGCGCACATTAACCATCGCGCCACGGTCGATTCCGTGAAGAGGCTGTTGGAGCGGGCCGGCTTCGAATTCGTCGAAGCGAAAACATCATCCTTCCAGGAGCGATTCGCGGATGGGTCGGCGCTGCTCCGTCATCACTTTATTCGCTTGGGTTTTTTCCCGGGCTGGAAGTCTGTGGCGTGGCCTGAAGCCGTCGAGGCGACGTTTGCCGCGTTGGAACGCCGCTTGAATACCATCGCGGCAGACGGCGGAGAGCTATCGCTTACCATTCCGGCAGCCTGCATCCGAGCGAGCAAGCCGGCGGCGGAGTAACTTCTGTTCTTGTTCCGGCGGCATCCGATGGGGCGATTGTCTCCGCAATCAGATCGCTGCTCTCCTCCATTACGAGAACCGCCGTTCCGGCTCGCCGCGCGGAAGCGCAAATGCCTGCCGGTCACAGGCGGGGTTAACGCGCCTCGGCCCGTTCCGGTCGCTCCCGCGGAAATACACGAGGGAGCGTGGCGAGCATCTGTCCCGCGTGATTGCGCAACAGATGCTCGCCCAATTCACTCACTGGCGGCTCGCCTCCCATCGTCATTCGCCGCCGCAGCCCGTCCGGTCGGTCTGGCGAATGATGATCTGGAAGTCGTCCAGAAACGGAGCGTCGCGAGTCAGCTCGATCGCTTCCTCGTAGTCGGTCGCTCGGAACAGAAAGTATCCGCCGATGACCTCTTTGGCCTCGCTATACGGCCCGTCCATGATGGTCAACGTGCCCTGCCGGCGGCTGAGCACTTTGCCCCCTTCCTCGCCGAGTTTCTCGCTCGAGATATGCCGGCCGCTTGCTCGCATGGCATTGGCCCACTCTTGATACTTCTCGACTTTGCGCTGCATTTCTTCAGGAGAAAGCTCCCGCCCGACATCCGGCGGCCCCTGCAAGATCAACATGAACTTTGCCACGATCAAATCCTTATACTTGTGCTATCTGATTCACGTTTGGCGGCAATCGCCGCTTATGGCTGCTTTCGCATCAGGTCGAACTGCACCTTGTGGCAGGTCTTGCCTTCCTTGTTGGAGATCCACTCCGACTGGTAGCGGTCGGGGCCGGCCAGCGTCAGCGTCGCTTCATGCATGTGATGTTCGTCGGCGCTTTTCAGATTCGTAGCGCCGATGAACTTGAAAGCGATCTGCTTGGCGTCCTTGCCTGGCTCGGCTCGCAGTTGCGGCTGGTTGCCCAAAGCGCAGTAGTGGGTGAGCAGCAGGCGGTCCCCGTCCAAAAAGTACATTGTCACCATTTCATGATCGCCGCCTGGAAACAGCGTCTCCTCGATGGCACTGCCCGCCGACGTCACGCGGATGGAGCTGACCACCTTCTCCGTGGGTGTTCCGTCCTTGCCGACTTCGACCCATTCTCCGGCTAGTTTCTTGAGCGACTCGAATTGCTGCAAGGCCGTCGGCCCCCCTTTTTCCTCGGCCTTGGACACGGCGCAGGCGGCCAACAGAGCGATCGTGCATAGAGTGGACGTAGTTCGGAACATCATCGTTCGTCTCCCTGAAAAGTACATCTTGCAGCCCGCCAGTTCGGGCCGCTCGACATCAAGACGAAGAACGGCTGCAGAAATCGACAACAAATTTCAGCCGTGGCGAAAAAAGAAGCCGAGAGCCTGCGGCGCCAGGCTCGCGTGGCGCGGACCGTTTCCGCTAACGCCGCTTGCACGGCCTCGCAACGGCGCCGCGTAAGACTTTCCCCTGGTTTCGGTTAGCGTCCGACGAAAGCCTCGGCTGCCGCAAACCGCCTGCGAACGTTCAGCTCTTCGAGATGGCGTTGCGATTGGTCTCGGAAGAAGGCGAAATCGATGCCGCCCAGACGCGAATCACGGCCCGCCAAGGCATCAAGATTGTCCCAAAACGCGACCCGCTCCTGGGCGGCGGCGGCCAAAGTTTCCAGCTCGACCAGCCGGCTCAGTTCCGAGTAGGTCAACAGCGAGCCGTTGAGCTTGAGGCGTCCCGCCTTTTCCGCAAACCAGGCGATGCCTTGCTTCACTCGACTCTCAAGAGACTCCGCGCCGCTGATGCGGCGTTGGACGTCGTCGGCGACGGTCTTCTGCGCCTGCGGCTTCGTTGGCCAGCTTCTGCAAGAAGTCGCCCAGCGACGTGCGCTGATTGCTGCCGAGGCAGCGGTTGACGAGTTCGGCCTCGCCCACCATCAAGGCGAGATGATCGTCAAGATAAATTCGCAGCCGTTTCTCGTTCATCGCTCAACCTAAGTTGGCCTCGCCCGCGAATGGTTCGCTCATTCCGCCGGCCTTTTGACCGACGCAAGGCTTACTCGGCGCTCAGCCGCTTTTGTTCCAGCAGCCACTTGTAAAACTCTGGGTTATTGTACGTTTCGGTCCACGAATCGTGTTCGGCTTCCGGGTAAACCGTGAGCTTCGGATGGCCGCCGTTCTTGGTGAGTTCATCGACCATCATTTGCGACCGTTCCGGCGGCACGCCGGCATCTTTGCGCGCCATGGAAGGCCCAAACCGGCAGACTTGCCATTCGCTTGGCCCAGTACTTCTCGCCGCCGCCGCAAATTGGGGCGATCGCCGCGAACCGCTCCGGCGCCTGAAACGCCAGCCGCCATGTGCCAAAGCCGCCCATGCTGAGCCCGGTCAGGTAAACGCGGTCGGCGTCGACCTTGTACTTGCCGGCGAGGTCGTCAAGCAATGCGAGCAACTCGATGGGCTCCCACCAACGATCTTTGGGGCATTGCGGCGAGACAATGATGAACGGAAAGTCCCGGCCCTCGGCTACGAGTTTCGGAGGCCCGTGCTTTTTGACAAGCTCGAGATTGTCGCCTCGCTCGCCCGAGCCGTGCAGAAACAGCAACAGCGGCCACGACTCTCGCTGATCGTAATCCTGAGGAAGATAGAGCAGGTAGCTTAACTCGACTTTGACCTGCGTCTCCAATCTTGCCGGCTGCTGGCTGCCGGTTCGCTCTTCGGAGAACGCCTCGGGGCAGCAGAAGGCCATTGCGGACAGGATCAACAGAACAGGCAAACAGCTCTTCATCGGTGCGCCTCATTGGGATTGCGAATCGGCTCTTTCACAATTCTACCTCGCCTGGACAAAGGCGAATAGATTACCCAATTGCGGGCTGCGCGGCCGATCTGGACGTGAACCAAGGAGAAAGACCTAAGCCCTATAGAGCGTTCCCGGCCGTGAGCTGACCCTACTGGATCGGGGCGAAGCGCAGAGGCGCAAAGATCAGATCGCCAACGCATCGCGTTTGGAACCGTCACCGATTCTGCTACACGCCGTCCTGTCGCAGAATCACAACTGGGATTTCAGTTGTCACACTTCGCCGTCTTGCGGCCCAGAAAACGGTAGTAGGGAACCCGCAAGCCCGGCAAGTAGGGTATTGAAGCGTGCCGCTGGTCAATCGCGATGGTTTCGAATCGCCGCTGCAGATAGGGCAGATGATCCGGGCTGAGATAGACGTTGTCGCGCGCAAACCAGGCGGGCCAGAAGTGCCGCGACCACCAACTGTGCTGGACAAGACTTGGTTCGGCGTGCTTGCGAGAGACGAAGAAGTCGGTGACGCCGATCACGCCGCCAGGCCGCAACAGGTCCCAGGCGCGATCGACGACGGCAAACCAATCGGGCATCATCGTCAGCGAGTACGAACAACTCACCACGTCGAGCTGGCCTGCCGGCGGCTCGAAGCGGCTGGCGTCTGCGCAGATCAACTCGACATTCTTCCAGCCCCGCGAGATCAATCGTTTCCGGGCCACACCCAGCAACGGTTCGCACAAGTCGACGACGAAGACGCGTTGGAGTTTAGGCAGGCGGTCGCCGAGGTATTCCAGGTTGGCCGCCGTCCCGCCGCCGAGATCAGCCCAGCGGGCGCCCGGTGCGAAAGGAATGGAACGGAACAGCTCCTGCCGGCCGTGCAGCAGTCGCTCGCGAAAACGATCGTAGGCGGCGGCCTGAGGCCCGTAGAAGCTCTCCAGCCGTTCGGCGTGCGAAGCGCCGCGAATGGGCGCCAGGGTCAGGTGATACAGCGTTCGCAAGTCAGCGGCCAGCGACATGGCGGCTCAAACCTTCGTATAAAAGCCTAGTTGTGGTTTACGTCGGCAATATAAAAACTGCCGTAGGTGTGTACGCGGTCTGCCGCGTGCAGGCGTTCGGCCCAGTCCGAGTGATAGCGGAGCAGTTCGCCCAATCGCTGCCGCCGGCCCTGCCACTGGACATTCAGGCCGTCGACGTGATCGCAACGCAAGCCCCCGCTGCGCCACAGCACTCTCGCGCCGGGCGCCGCACTGCGCAACAGCGCTTCCCATTGGCGGGCCAATAGCGGCTGATCATGTTGCCCAAGCCAATCCATGTGGTCCAACAATACGAACCTCGTGAGCGGTTCTGATTGCTGTTCGAGAAATTGACAGACGGACGTGGTATGAACGCTGAGCCGGTCAAGCAAGCCGGCTCGCAGCCGCTCGAAGTTCTCTTCTTTCAGATACTCCGGACAGCACGCAGGACTGTAGCTGCCGGTCAAGTAAACCCGCCAGAAGTAATTATCCGCCAGCGAGAGCCGGGTGAAGACCGACTCGACGGAGTCTTCGATAAACCGGGCGATGCCCCCCTTGTGATCTCGCTCGAGTTGCTGCCGTTGAAGTCGCGGCACGCCGAGCAGCGCCAGCGTGGCATCGCGGCGGAGCAGCCAGCGAACGAAGCCTGCGCCACAATCGCGGCCTCAATTCCTCATAAATTGCCCGCTGCTCGTCAAGCTCGGTCGCTGCCAGAATCTCATCGACGCAGGACCGCAAACGCGCCACGCGATCGATGTACACGTTCATCAGCCAGGCGAAATAGCCGGTGGCGCCGCGGAAGTAAAAGCTGCGCCGCCGTCCCTCGCCGCTGAAGAAATCGATATGCCGGTCCCAATATCGGCGGCTGGCCGGGCTGAGCTCGCTTCGCAATTGTTCCCAGTAGGCGAAGGCCGCCGATTCCCAACGTCCGAGGCCGAACATGCGAAAGAAGTCGTCGAATTCCAAGCGGCGAATACCCGCCGCCTTGAGTTCCAGAAGCGCGTTCTGGCGAGGATTCAGGTCGACGCAGTGTACGCTCCCGGCGCCGGCCAACAGATAGTCGAGCGCGTTACAGCCGGCCGAAGTGATCATCATCAGACGATCGCCGGAACCCAACTGCAGCGCCTCGCGATCCAGCCGGGGATCTTCCCAGCATGCGTTGTAAATGAGATTGTTGCCGTGGACGTAACCAAAAAAACGGCGACTGAACGATTCGGCAATTGCCATGGCGATTAGGTTCCCTCTTCGTTACCGACCAGCAGCGGCTCGCTTGCGGCAGCGGGTCTCGAGAAATTCGCACGGCAATCTGCCAGACTGCTCCGGGCCGGAGCCCGCCAGGCGAACTGCCTGGCGATTCCGTTGCGAATCCCCACGTAACCGGCGGGCTGCTCGGTCCAGCATCCGCAGTTCAAGAAATGTTGATCCCCAATGAAATCATCGCCGGCCACGTGCGAATGGCCGACAATCACCCCGTTCATGTTCCGGCGACGCGCGGCGGCCGCAGCCTCGCGGCGCAAGCCGTCGACCGCGCGGCAGAACAACTTGGTCTTGCGCTTCAACCATCGCGCCAGGCCGTGCGAAGGATCGATGCGTTGGGAGGCGTGATAGACGCAATCGGCTGCGTGAATGATCACGTTCGGCAGCGACATCGCGCGGTCCCAGAGATGACCGTGACAGACCAGATACTTTCGCCGGCCGACGTTTAACACCAGTTCATCCTGGCATTTCAAATCCAGCACGCCGCGGCGCCATGCTTCGTTAGGATCATGATTCCCGCGCAGCCAGACAAGTTCGCTGCCGCGGGCGAATTGCCGCAAGACCTCGAGCACGCGAACGTGCGGTTCTTTTAAGCCTTGCAACACCGGACTCTCGAACAAGTCGCCCGCGATGATGAGCCGCTCGACTTCCAAGTCGTCGAGAAACCGCAGAAAGTCGTCGGTTCGCGAGTTCCGGGCGCCAAGATGGATATCGCTGACCACAACCGTATCGAATTGCAGCATCCTTGCATCCTCTCCTGCACTCACGGCAAGGTCCGCAGTATTAACGAAGGCCGTGTGCTGCTGATGAACGCGGCGTTAGTATTTGATGATTCGGCGAACGCCCGTGCGCGGGCGCCAATAACTCTCTAACGCTCTCCGCAAGCGTCAGCGCCGTTGGCGACAGCATTACCCATCGCGCCGCAGGCTGGTCGCGATTAACGAGGATTCCATGTTGATCCTGTTAAGAATTGCGAGCAGCGCAATTGGCTGCTTGACAATCCTCTCGACGATCGAGCACCATGGGTTCGCTCTAGGTCGCATTGCAACATATGGCTTCTTGCACGTGGCATTCGCAACAACAGACGTCGGCCGCGTCCTGACGACGGTGCGGTTCAACGCATCGAGTCTATCGTGCCTCCTGTTTGTCTCGTCCATGACGGCGTTGACTTGGGCGAAAGAAGAGCCGGCGCTGGCGGTCTATGGGTTGAGCTTCTGGCATTACTACCTGTATGGCTTGGCCTATCGCTTCGGCGCGGTTTCTTTGCCCGTGTTCAAACGCGACGCCGTCATGATGAAGAGCGTTTCGCTCGTTCTCTGCGGCTACGCCTACCTGCTGGCGCCGGTGAATCTCGCGTCGGCGGCCATCGTCGTTTTGGGCTTTCTGCTGAATGGCCTGGCGGCCCGGCAATTGGGTTCAGACCGCACATACTATGGCTACGAACTTGTTGATCTGCCGTTTCGCAGAATTGCGAGGTTTCCCTACTCTTGGACATCGCACCCGATGCTGATCGGCAACATGGCCGCATTCGGCGGGATGCTGCTCAACGCCGACTTTCGCGTCGCTTGGGGTACTTTGGCGTGCGCCCATGTGGCGATGAACGCCGGGCTGTTGTTGATGGAACTCTTTGTCAGGCCGCTGCGGCTGGGAGTTCGACGTGCCGACGAAAGGGGCGTACGCCGAAAGCATAGTGGTCGGCCCGCGCAGGATGTCGTTTTCTTCCTTGCTTGTGCGGCGGCGGGCGCAGGTTTCGGCTTTTGGTCGGCGCGGCGGGCAAACGACCTGCTGAGCGCAAGCTTGGGCGCCGGCATCTTCGCATACGCCTGGTTCATGTATCGTTGCTACACCGCTCCTGAAATCACTATGGCGAACGTCGGTCAATCGGAGGACATCGGATGAGTGCAGAAGTGAACGCAGTTTCGGCGAATGTTAGCGCCTCCCAAGGCCCATAGAGCAAGAAAGCGTTTTCGAGCCCGCATTGGCCAATTCGAAGATGCCGCGACGCGGCGCGTGATCGACGAACTTGCCGGCTGGATTACCGAACATTGTCGCGAAGAGTTGCAGCAGCGCCCTTCCAAGCACGTCTATATCAAGACGCTGCCCGAAGACGTCGTCCGCAAGATCGACCTGCTTCGCGACAGCCAGGTCATTCGCGACAGCATCATGCAGCACTTTGAGCCGAATAGCGTGATGGTTCCGTTGAAACGCACGGATGAGTTGTACATCTCGCACTACAACAAAGACTTTGGCGGCGACCAGGGGCTGTTCAGCAAGCACTACGACGGCAACATGCGGTTCTTGTCGTTCGGCTCCGTGGTCCGCGCCTTGATTTATCTGCAGTCGGATGATACCTACAAGGTAGTCTTCGGCGACAGCAAAGTGGAGCGAGCGTTCACCACCTACGAATTCGGCCTGTTGGATTTTCACCGTGAACTGCATTGGGTAGAGGGAGAGTACAATCCGACCGGCAAGCAACGAGTGCTGCTGAAGTGCAATTACCTGATCGTGCCCGAGAACGCCGGCTGGCTCGGACAGGCCGTAGAAGCGGCGAACACCGCCGTATTCTATGTCGTCAAGGCCGCGATGGAGTATTCGAAGAGTCCGCGAAACCCAATGCAGCGTGCGGTGGGAATTACGTGCAATCTGTTCCGGTTGATGAACAACGTGCACCCGTTCGTTCCGGTGCTGTTCCTGCTGTTCGTTGCCGTTTCGTTCGGAGCGGCGATCGCCAGTTTCTTGAAGTGAAGGAGCAGCTTGCTGATCGCATTGCTCCGCGGACTGAAAATAGGAGAATGCGATGCTACGCATGCTGATCGTATTTGGAGGCCTAGCCGCAGGTGTGACCTTCGGCGGCGCCTTCGGCAGCGCCCAGGAGGCCAAGCCAACGGACCGGGCGCCAAAGCGCGTGAACTACTTCGAACTGGGCAGGGAAGTGGAAGTCATCGGCTGTACGGGCGAGCCGCTCGGCAAGTTGCTGCAGATAGAAGGCGCCCTCTTTCAAGCGAAGCCCGACGAGGCGATTCCCAAAAGCTATGAATGGACGACAGTGTTTCTCGTCGACCGCATTAACGGCCGGCCCCTTGCAGAACCGATTCGCGTTACTCTCGCGAACCCCGCCTCCAAAACGCGATTCGAGCTCAAGTCGCATCGGCGCATGAGGCTGACCGGATATGAAGACGGCGGATTCGTCGAAGAGCCGCCGGAAGTTGGGGAGTGGCGGAGGAAAAGGGGCGAGCCGATTAGGGCAGGGCGCCAGCGTTATTTCAGCGTCGACTTCCTCGTCTTGGAAGCCAGGCCCGTTAAGGGGTGAGTCTGTAATCCGCCCACGGTGTCTCCGGTCGTGAGTGGTTTTAGTCCGTCTCCTCTGTGCCCTCGGTGTTCTCTGTGGCTAAAAACTTGCCTGCATGGGACGTCATTTGCGAATTGTCGGACTAGCGGTACATGCCTTCAATGGCTTCCTTGAAGTTTTCCTGGATCGCCTGCCGCCGCAGCTTGAGCGTCAAGGTCATCTCGCCTCGCTCCGCGGAAAGCGGCCGATCGAGCAGCACGAATTTGCCGATTTGCTCGTAGTAGGATACGCCGGCGAGCCGCTCGCTGATGCGCTGCTGATAGAGCTCGCTGACTCGGGGATCCGACAGTGCCGCAGCGGCCGAGTCGATGCGAATCTGCCGGCGCTCGAGTTCGGCTTGCAGGGCGTCGCGGTTGGGAACGATCAAGGCCGAGAGGAAATTGCGGGCGTCGCCGATCACCACCGCCTGCTCGATGAGCGGGTCGGACTTGAGCAGCGACTCCAAGTACGCCGGGGCGATGTTCTTGCCGGCCGAAGTGACGATGATGTCCTTCTTGCGGCCGGTGATCTTCAAGAAGCCCTCGGCGTCGAGCTCGCCCAGGTCGCCCGTGGCAAGCCAACCTTCGTGCAGGACCTCCGCGGTAGCTTGCGGTTTGTTCCAGTAGCCGAGCATCACGTGCGGCCCGCGCGTCAGAATCTCGCCGTCGGCGGAAATCTTCACTTCCACGCCGGGAATCGCCCGACCCGCCGTGCCGATCTTCATGGCCGCAGGCGTGCCAGCCGTGATCACGGGCGAACTCTCCGTCAGGCCATAGCCTTGAGCCAGGAACACGCCGCGGTCGTTGTAGAACCGAGCGACATGGTCCGGCAGGGCCGCGCCGCCCGAGCAGGCCGCCCGCAATCGTCCGCCAAATGCCGCTGCCAATACGCCCGGCTGTTCGGCGAGACCGTTGTCGGCCAGGTATCGCTGCACTTTTTCGAAGAAGTAAGGCACGCCGTTGATCAGCGTCGGCTGCAGTTCGCGGCAGAACGCCGTCACCGTCTCGGGGCTTTCGGCCAGGGCCAGCTCGCTGCCCGAGGCCAGCCAGGTATACATATCGCAGGTGCGGGCGAAAATGTGGCTCAGCGGCAGCCAGCTCAATCGCAGATCATCGGTCTGTTGGCCGAAGGCCTCTAACGTGCCCAGCGCGTTCGAAGCCAGATTGCGCTGCGAAAGCATCACGCCTTTCGGTTCGCCGGTCGTGCCCGAGGTATAAAGGATGGTAGCCAGATCGCCGGGCTGCAATTCCGCCTGCGCCGCCGCTTCCAGCTCGCGCCCAGCCGCTTCGTCGGCCTGGCTCAAGAGTTGGACCAACGGAGCGAGAGCATACGGCCCCAGGGACGACGGCGACGCGTCGTAGACGACGAAGCAAAGCGCTGACGAGAGAGCGGGTCGATCTTGCGTCTCCAAGCAGCCTTGCAATTTGTTCGCCTGGTCGGCGTCGGAAAGCAACACGGCGCGGGCGCCGCTGTCGTGAATCTGGTAGGCGATCTGCGGGCCGGACAGCGAGGCATGCACCGGCACGTGGACGGCCCGGGCGACTTGAATCGCCAGGTCGGCGACAATCCATTCGTAGCGATTCGCCGAGACCTGCGCGACCCGATCCCCCGGCGATACGCCCAAGTCGGCCAGCGCCGCCGCCAGCCGCCGCACGTCGGAGGCCAACTCGCCCCACGATCGGGCTTGCCAGGCATCATCACGTCGAAAGCGAATCGCTTGGCGCTCCGGCGCCGCGGCGATCTGCGAGCAGTACAACGAGACGACCGTCGTGTCGAATCGATCGGCGGACATGCGTGGCGCCTCCCGTCAAGGCTCAAAGGTGAAGTCAAAAAGAGTTATAACGGGCGATGCAGACTCTTTCCAACTTCGCTTTTGCCTCTCCGGAGCCCAAATCCGCGAGTCGCGCCGCTCAAGACCGGCAAAAGACTCGCGATGAGACCGCCTCGCGTTATTCGGCGGCTACAATGAAATCTGTGAGAGTTCCGGGCCGATGCGGCACTGGCGACGGAATCTTCACAGATTCTGCTATGGCAATTGCTCCGTTTGCCGCCGCGCCCTTCAATCACACCCGTTCAAAAATCGTGGCGATGCCCTGGCCGACGCCGATGCACATGGTGGCCAGGCCGAGCGTGGCCTGCCGGTCGACCATGTTGTGGATCAGAGTGGCGGCGATGCGGGCGCCGCTGGCGCCGAGCGGATGGCCGATGGCAATGGCGCCGCCGCGGACGTTGACCTTTTCCTCTTCCATCCCCAGCATGCGAATGCAGGCCAGCGATTGCGCGGCGAAGGCTTCGTTCAGTTCGATCACGTCGATATCGTTCAGCGTCAGTCCCGCCCGCTTGAGCGCCTTCTGCGTCGCGGGCACGGGGCCGGTCCCCATCACGCACGGATCGACGCCGACGACCGCAGTGGCCAGCACGCGGACCAGCGGTTTGAGCCCTAATTCCTGGGCTTTCTCGTCGGACATGACCAATAGCGCGGCGGCGCCGTCATTGAGCGGCGAGCTGTTGCCCGCCGTCACCGTGCCCATACCGGGCATGAAGGCCGGCTTCAAAGCGGCGAGCCCCTCCATGCTGCAATCGGGCCGCACGCACTGATCGACCTCGACCAGCATCCGCTCGCCTGCTTCGTTGCGGCCCCATACCGGCACGATCTCTTTCTTGAACTCGCCATTGGCATGCGCGGCCGCAGCGCGGTGATGACTGCGCATGGAGAACGCGTCTTGCTCCTCGCGCGAGATGCCTTGCGTCTGGGCGAGGAATTCCGCCGTAACGCCCATGCTGCAGCGCGCCTTTCGACGTGCGATGAAACAGCTTGGGGTTAACGTCGATATCCTTGTCCATGGCGATATGCTGCATGTGCTCCAGGCCGCCGACGATCTGCACGTCTTCGAAGCCCGCCATCACGGCGTGCGAAGCCTGGTTCAGCGCCTGCAGGCTCGAGCCGCACAAGCGGTTGATCGTGGCGCCGGCCGTGGCGACCGAGAGATCCGCCATCAGCGCCACGTGACGGGCCGCGTTGAAGCCCTGCTCGCCTTGCTGCTGCGTGTTGCCCAGCACCAGGTCTTCGACCTCGGCCGGATCGATGCCCGTGCGCTCGACAATCGCCTTGACGACGGCCACCGCCAGGTCGTCGCTGCGAACGTCGCGGAACACGCCCTTGTCCTTGTGCGCCCGGCCAATGGCGGTCCGCACCGCATCGACTATGACGGCTCGTTTCATGATTCAGCTCCTCGTTGGCTGCACCCTTTATCGGACATTGATGATGCGATGATTCTTGAAAGGAGATGTGGGGATGAAGAGGAGATAGGGAGCTCAACCCGAAATCTGTATTTAAGAAATCCTTCATTTCTCTTCTCCGCGTGAGCTTTTCCTGATCGGAGAAGGAAGGCTCACGCGGAGGCACGGAGGAGGATCAGTCAGCGGCATCCTTTGCGTGCACCAATTCCTACCTCCTCATCTCCTCCGTATCTCCCAATTTCCTGTCAAGAACCGACGCCATTTTTAGATTTCACGCATAAAAGGCTTGATTATCTCCGGCCATTTTCAGCAGCATCGGCGTCGGCTGATAGCGGGCGCCGAGCGACTCGTACGGCTTGAGCATTTCGACCAACTTGGCGGAGCCGATCGTATCGGCCCAGAACAGCAAGCCGCCTTTGAAGGGCGGAAAGCCGATGCCGAAGATCAAGCCGAGGTCGACGTCGCGCGGATCTCGCACCTTGCCTTCCTCGAGAATCCGCGTCGCTTCCAGCACCATCGGCAGGAACAAGCGTTCCACGATCTGCTCCCCGCTCAACGTTTCCTGCTTGCGGATCAGCGGCTTGACCACGTCGGCCAGCGTGGCATCGGGCTGTCCGCGGCCTTGCTTGTCTTTATACGCGAAAAAGCCGGCGTTCGTTTTCTGGCCCAGCCGGCCCGCTTTGACCATGGCGCCCAACAACGGCGACTCGACGATCCGATCGGGAAACGCCTCGTGCATCACCTGGCCGGCGTAGTAGGCCGTGTCCAGACCGACGACGTCGTACAGCGTGATCGGCCCCATCGGCATGCCGTAGCCCTTCGCAGCGCCGTCGATCGCTTTGATGTCGATGCCCTCCAAGATCAACTCCAGGGCTTCGTTCATGTAGGGCAGCAACAGCCGGTTGACGAGAAAGCCCGGACCGTCGTTCACGACAATCGGCGACTTGCCGATCCGCTTGGCGTACGCGACCGCCGTAGCGATCGTTTCGTCGCTCGTCTTGGGCCCGCGGATCACCTCGACCAGCGGCATCTTGCCGCACCGGATTGAAGAAGTGAATGCCGCAGAACCGCTCGGGCCGCTTGAGCTTCTCCGCCAGGCGGCCGATGGGAATGGCCGAAGTATTCGAGGCCAAAATTGCATCGTCGGCCAACAGCGGCTCGATCCGGCCGTATAACTCGGCCTTGACCTTCGGATTTTCGACGACCGCTTCGATCACCAGATCGCAGCCGGCGAATTCGGCGTCGAGCGTCGTGGCGTTCAACAGCGGCGCGAACTTGAGCATCCGTTGCGGGTCAGAGGCTTTGGTCTGGCTGTTGTACGACACCTCTTCCAGAATCTTCTGCACGCCGCCGGCCAGCGCGGGCGCTGCGGCATCGGTCAGCGTGACGGGAATTTCCCGTTTGACGACGGCCGACGAAATGCCCGAGCCCATGATGCCGGCGCCGAACACGCCGACTGCCTTGATCTCGCGGGGCCTGGCCGCGAGATTTTCGACGCCCGGATCCTTCTTGTTGCGGTCCGTGAGGAAAAAGACGTTGATCAGCGCCCGGTTGACCGGCGTGCCGAACACGCCGGCAAAACCTTCGGCCTCCATCTGTCCGGCCGCGTCGGCGTCGAGCCCCGCGGAACCGAGCAGCACTTCCAGCGCGGCCAGCGGCGCCGGGTAATGGCCCTTGGTCTGCTGCTGGATATAGGCGGAAGCGGTGGCGCCGAGAAAGCCCAATTCGGTTTCGTCGATCTCCAGCGGCTTGTTCCAGCGCTCGCGATCGGCCAGGTAATCTTTGCTCTTCTGTTCCGCCCGGACCAGGGCCACGGCGGCGGCATCGAGTTGCTCGCTCGATACGAGATCAGAGATCACGCCCATCGCGCGAGCGGTGCGACCGTCGATCGATTCGCCGCTCGTGATCAACTCCACGGCGTTGCCCAGGCCTGCGACGCGGGGCATGCGGACCGTGCCGCCCCAACCGGGGAACATGCCGAGTTTGACCTCCGGAAAGCCGAACTGCGCCTTGGGACTGGTCGTCATGATCCGCCGATCGCACCAGATCGACAGTTCGGCGCCGCCGCCGACGCACACGCCGTCGATGGCTGCGAGGCTCACGTAAGCCGTTTTGGAAAACCGGGCGAACAGCTCGCGGCCGCGCGTGGCGACGGCCATGGTCTGCTCGGTCGTGGGATTCTTGGCGGCGGCGAATTCGCGCAAGTCGGCGCCGGCGATGAAAATGCCGGGTTTGGCCGACCGGAAGATCAGCCCGGCAAGGTCCTTGCGACCTTCGAGCTGATCCAGCAGCGATTCCAGCTCTTCCAGTACCGACTGAGAGAGTATATTGGCCCCTTTGCCCGGCGCGTCGAAGGTAACGACGGCGATATCGGGTTCGGGCCAGGACAATTGCAACGTTGGATCGGGCATACGGCGATTCCTTCCGGCTCTTTTCAGCCCAGGGCGGCGCTGGTTAAGCTGTCCCGCCTTGGAGCCGACGCAAAAAACTTCGTCTCGGCCTTGCTTCTCCCTCGGAGAGGCCGGTCAAGGGCCCATTCGATGGAGAAGTTTTGATCCGTCGGCGCCCTGGCGCCAGGCGCCACGAGAAAGCGAACGAGCAAACATGGAAATTTTATACCACAGTCGAGCGCAGGGAAAACCGGGGTGCCGGCAAAACCGGCGTTTGGCGAGCCCTGCCGGCAGAGCGTAGCTCGCGCGGCGGCATCCACTTATGAACTCCACAACCGCCCGACGCCGAAGGCCGCTGTCGCTCAGTTTGCTGTATGTCGGACTCGTTGCCGCGCTGGCGTGGGCATTTGTTGCAAAGTTCCGCGCGAACGATCTGCCCGGATTGCAGGACCGCCCCTGGGTGCTGACGGTGGTCGTCGCCGCCCTGGCGATCTCGGCCGCCAGTTGGATCGGCGTGGCGCTGGTCTTACGGCGTGTACTGGACTCCGTCGGCGTAGAGGGTCTGGCGACGATCGGCTTGATCTCCGGCCTGCACTTTGCCGTCTCTTATACGGCGGTACTGTTTGCCACGATTTTGCGTCCTCTCTTTGGACCGTTCGTGATTTTCGTCACAGGCCTGGGCGACGAGGGCATTCCGTGCTTGCTGCTGGCCGTCCTGATCACACTCTTGCCGCGCCCCGGAACGTTGATGTTGACTTACCTCACGCTGTTCACGTTGAACTGCGTGTTCGGCGGGTCGTTCGGTTTGATCCAACTGCTGTTCGTCACCATCAGCATCGCGCTGGGCGAAGGCGTTCTGGCCGCGATGAGGGTAACGACCGGAAAGAGTCTGCGACAGACGGGCGCGAATCCTTCGCCCGCCCTCGTATGGCGAATGGCCGTGGCAGTCGGGCTGGTCAACGCCGCCCCGCTGCTGGTCCAGTATTGCGTGTACCAGGTGATGTATCGCCTGGAGTTGGCGACCTGGTTCATTGCGGCGGGCACGTTGATCCCGGGCTTTCTGTATGGCGGCATCGGCGCGGCGATCGGCACGTTGTTGGGCTTTCGGCTGCGGAGGACCGCCCGATGAACGCACCCGCTCTGGCCGTCGATCAGCTCAGCTTCACGTTTGCCGGCCGTGGGGCGTCGACGCTCGAGAAAATCTCCTTCTCGCTGGAGCCTGGCTCCTGGACCGTTCTGGCCGGCCGCTCCGGCTCAGGCAAGAGCACGCTGCTGGCGCGGCCGCCGGCTTGATTCCGCATCATTCTTCAGGCGTGATGCAAGGCGCCGTCCGCTTGTTCGGCCGCGATACGCGAAAATGCAACCCGCAAGAACTGGCGAGCCTGGCCGGAGTCGTGCTGCAATCTCCCGACGACCAGATCTGCACGACCACAACGGCCGCCGAAATTGCCTTCGGCTTGGAGAACCTGGCGTTGCCGCCGGAGGAAATCGGTCGCCGGGTCGACGAAGCGCTCGACCGGCTCGGCATGGCGGAGAGGCCCAGGCAATCGACGCAACAACTTTCCGGCGGGCAAAAGCAGCGGCTGGCGTTGGCGGCCATCATGGCCATGCGTCCCAAGCTGCTGCTGCTCGACGAGCCGCTCAGCCAGCTTGACGCCGCATCGGTCGCCCAATTGCTGGAGGAATTATCCCGGCTGCGACGTACGGGGCTGACGATCCTGTTCGTCGAGCATCGGCTGGACGAGGTCCTCGGCTACGCTGATCGAGTGCTCGTGATCGACCAGGGCCGCTTGATCGATGATGTCTCCATCGACCAGACCGATCGCTTGTGCGCCAGCCTCGAGGCCGCGGGGCTGGCGCCGCCCGAGACGATGCAATTGGCGCAAGCCGCCGGGCGCGAGCCGGTCCTGTCCGTCACTGTCTTGTGCGAGTCGCTGGCGACTGGCGAGGACGCGTCTCGCACGCCGGAGACTTCCGATGCCCCCGCATCGAGCGTGCCAGCTATTGGCAAGGGCGAAACGCTCTTGCGCGTGGAAGCACTGACCGTCAATTTTCCGCGGGCGGCGCAACCGGTGTTTCGCGAGGTGAGCTTTGAGCTTCGTGCGGGAGAACGGGTGGCCCTAGCAGGGCCCAACGGATCGGGCAAGAGTACGCTGCTGGCTGCGCTGGCAGGGTTGATGCAGCCAACATCCGGAGCGATCAAGACGAGCGGCGCGAAAGGGCCGGCTTGCGCATTGGTACTGCAAAACCCGGACTTGTCGCTGTTCTGCAACAGCGTGCGCGAGGAACTCTCGTTCGGCCCGCGGCAGATGGCGGCGGACGAAGCGGAGATCGCCGCTCGCGTCGCCGAGACGGCGGCGCAACTGGATTCTGAGCGAGATGCTCGACGAACCGCCGCTGGCGCTGAGCCAAGGGCAGCGGCTGCGCGTGGCGGTCGGGGCCCTGTTGACGTTGCGGCCGCAGTTGTTGTTGCTCGACGAACCGACGACCGGGCAGGATCAGCCGTTGGTCGCCAGGCTGCTCGACGCCGTGGCCGGCCCCATCGCCGAAAGCCAGACGCAAGCATTGCTGTTCAGTACGCACGATCTGCGCAGCCTGGTCCGCTATGCCGACCGGGTGCTCGTCTTGAGCGAAGGTCGCCTGCTGGCGGATTGCACGCCGGAAGCGCTATTGGAAGACGACGCCTTGTTGGCCGCCGCCCGGCTGCGGCTTACGCCGTTGTTCGAAGTACGGCGCCGCTTGGGCTTGCGAGGACGCACGGTGGCCGAACTGGCCGAGGAGTTGCGGCCTTGAGTCATCCGTTTCCGCTCACGGAAGACGCCGCCCGCGGCTGGCTGGCCGCCGTCGACCCGCGTTTGAAGATCGTCTGGGTCGCTTCGCTTTCGCTGCTGAGCGTACTGGTCGATTCGACCGCGGTGCCGACTGTATTGTTCGTGTTGGCGGCGTGGCCGCTGTCCGGTTTGCGCTTAAGCCCGACGCGCATGGTTGACCATCGGCGGCATCGTGCTGGCGACGGCCTGGAGCACGCTCGTGAGTCAGGCCGTCTTTTATACTTTCGAACCGCGCACGGCGCGATTTACGATTGTGCCGAACTTCCCTATCGGCTCCTGGGAATTCCCCGGCGTACGGTTCTACCGCGAAGGCGCCGAATACGGGCTGCTGCAGTCGCTGCGATTTTCCGCCTTGGCTTTGGCGGGGTTGGCGGTCTGTTTGTCGACCAGTCCCGAACGGCTGCTGGCCGGCCTGGTTCGGATAGGCGTGCCGGTTGGCATCGCCTTCATGGCCATGACCGCCTTGCGCTTCCTGCCGGCCATGCTCGACGAGTGGGCGACCGTCCGCCGTGCGCGGCGGCTGCGCGGCTATCGGGGCAGCCAGCGTTTCGGCCCCGCCGACTGGATGCACGCGGTGCATAGCGAACTGCAATTGTTTCTACCCCTGTTGGCTGCCGCGATCCGGCGAGCCAACCTACTGGCCATGGCCGTCTCGAGCCGGGGGTTCTCGCCCAATGCGGAGCGGACGTTCTATCCTGCGCTGCGAATGCGGATGCCCGAACGTATCGGGCTCGCGCTGCTGATGGCCCTGCTTTCGCTGGTGACCGTCGTGAAGTTGCTGTCCTGGTCGTCGCCGGATTGGCTCGAAGCGGCGCCGGAGTGGCGCGGCGCGGCTGACAACCTTGGCGAGCTGGCTGTGACTCTGTAGCTGAACTCGTGAGAGTTCCGGGCCTTACCAAGGCGCCCGAGTTCCTATGGGCGCTTGCAGTGTTTTTCAAGCGCCTACGCCGCCGAAAGCGTGAACGCCCCCACTCGGCATCTTCACAGATTCCGCTACGGGAGCAAAATTATCGACCGCGGTTTTACAGCGCAGCGCTGCAGTTTCGTCAAAGCCGGCGCACCGAGAACACGTGTCGCTGCCAGGGAGCAACGTCCAGATACAAGCCTTTCGACAGCAGCTCCTGGCCGTTGCGAACGTAGCGGGCGTCTCCGAGCAGATCGTCTAGGCGCCATTGTCCGCTGGCGAGGGACTCAAACGGCAGGCGAACATAACACTGACTCTGGTTCGCGGCATAGTTCACTGCCGTTAGCAGCCATTCATCGCTGTTGTCCTGCCAGCCGAAGGCGATGAAACAATCTGCCGTCCAGTTTCCTTCCCACGCGGGCTGGCACTCGAGCAGCCGCCATTGGCCTTCTCGCACGATCTTATTACGCAGTACCGACAGTAGCCTGGAATAGAATGCTTCCAGCCTTGCGTCAACGGGCTCATCCGGTCGCCGGCACAGATGCGGCGAAATCCGTTTCCGGCGACCTTCCAATTGCCCGTCGTGAAAAAACCGCAGGCCCGGCGCCAGGAACGTAATGACGGCCGCGGCCTGATGTACGTCGGGCGGAAACGTGGCGGCCGCTTGCGGCTCGTCGTGGTTCTCCAGAAAGCGGGACAGCCTATTCTGATAATCCAAGTCGGCCAGGAAATGCTCGCGCACCGCCTGCGCCTGGCCATCGCGCAGCCGATCGTACAACCGCTTGTCGTATGTGTAGTCAAACCCTCGTCGCTGCAGCGTCCACTCCAGGTCCCAGTAAACTTCGGCCATCAAGCAGAACTGCGGAAATAGCCGTCGCACCTGCTCGATGGCACGCGGCCAGAACGGCTCGCAATGAACGCCCCAGGTTCGTTCGAAGATGTCGGGCAAGAGCAGCATTGCCATGTCGCAGCGCACGCCATCGCACTGACCCGCAATCCGGCACAGCTCGCCGATCATCGTCTGCTGCAAAGCCGGGCTGCCATAGTTGAGTTGCAGCGTGTCGGCCCAACCGGGAAAATACGGATCGCGACCGTGCGCCAGCAGCAGATCGCCCTGCTCGCGTTTGACCCGCACGTAGTTCTGCGGCTCGCGAGCCAGATCGTCCTGCGTGCCGGCAATGTAAAATTCCGGGTGCGTTTCCACCCAAAGATGGTCCAGCGCCGTGTGGTTCGGCACAAAGTCCAGCATCAGCCGCAAGCCGCGTTGCCGTAGCCGCTCGCGCAGACGAGCCAGAGCTTCGTCGCCGCCGAGCCGGCGATCGACCGTGTAGGCGGCGATGGCAAAACCCGAGCCGCAGATATCCTGTTCGCGGAGGTCAGGCAGCGTCTCTTCGAATTCCTTGCGCAATTCGGCATTTCCTCGCGAGACTTCCCGTCCCGCGTCGCCTGTCTGCCAGACGCTTAACAGCCAGATCCAATCGAATCCCAACTCGGCTAGCCGGTCGAGTTCGGCGTCGGCGACGTCATCCAGTGTCGCCGGCCGGCCCAGCTTGGCGGCTAGCTCCGTCATCCAGACGCGGGTGTTGACCTGAAACAGCGACGGGTAAAGCGGATTGCTAATTTCAATTCCTTTTAGGGATCAGCGACGGCGTGTTAGTGCTTCGCCCGGTTTTAAGAAGTGGGGTTGGCAATGTGATGCAACGCGGGTGGCTGGCGGCAGAGCGAAGCGATGCCCCAGTAGAGCGAGGCTTCGCCGAGCTTGAGCTTGATCCCCCACTACCCCAAAACTGAGGCGTAACAAAACGCTCGTCCCGCTCGAACAGTTGTCGGCGACCATACGCAGGCTGGCGGTGTTTTTCCGAGGCTGCGTGGATGGGGCATGCTTAAATCTACGTCAAGCTCTGGTGCGTAGCGTGGCAAAAGCCGGCAGGAAAATTCGCGTTTTGGCGGCCGGTTGAACCACCGCCCCAGCATCCGTTGGAAGAAATTGGATTGCCGCGGCGGCGCCGGTTAAACTCATAAGGCCTGCCGAGCCGCAGCCGTAGAGCGAGCGACTCGCCTGTGCTGCGAAAGCGTCGCCGGGGCGCAACCCACTCCGCTCGCCAACCGCCTTCGCCCGTCCCGCCGGTCGAGAAAGCGAAACACCCATGCACATGAAAACGCGCTGCCTGATCCTCTTCACCTTCGCGGCCTTGGGGAGCATTGCGGCCCCCTGCACGGAAGCCGGAGAGCCCGACAAGTCAACAGTCAAAGCCGCCGTGTTCGACGTCGACGTCACGCCCCCGCTGGGCTCGCTGATGGCCTACGATCCGGTCAAACGAATCGATGAGCTGAGCTTGCGCTGCCGCGGCATCGTGCTGCTGGGCGCCGAGCAGCCGATCGTATTGTGCGCGGTCGATTGGATCGGCATCGCCAACGAAGGGCACGACGCGTTTCGAGATGCCTTGGCCGAAGCGGCAGGCACAGTGCGGGATCGCGTTGCCGTACATACCTTGCACCAGCACGACGCGCCAGGCTGCGACTTCACGGCCGAACGCATCCTGCGCGAAATGGGCGTCGCGGACTTAGGCCGCTACGAAGGAAACTTTTATCGCCAGGCGATAGCTCGTGCGGCCGACGCCGTTCGCGCGGCCGTGCCCAAGGCGCAGCCCGTAACGCATTACGGCTGGGGCGTGGCGGATGTCAAGCAGGTGGCAAGTAATCGACGCATCAAGGGGCCTGACGGGCGCGTGCGAGCGACGCGTTACACGGCCACCCGAGATCCGGAGCTTCGCGCCGAGCCCGAGGGGGTGATCGATCCCCAGGTTTCCTTGATCTCGTTTTGGAATGGCGAGCGACCGGTCGCCGTGTTGAGCTACTATGCCTGCCACCCGCAAAGTTATTACCGCACGGGCGTTCCCAGCCCCGACTTTCCCGGCATCGCGAGATTCTTCCGCGGGCAGGCCGTGCCCGAAGCGCTGCACGTGCATTTCAACGGCGCGGGCGGCAATATCGGCGCCGGCAAGTACAACGACGGTTCTCACGAGAACCGGGTGACGCTGGCCTTGCGGCTGGCAGAAGGCATGCAGCAAGCCTGGGAGACGACGCAAAAGCGCCGCTTGACGGCTGACGACATTGGCTGGCAGACCGTCCCGGCGCACCTGCCGCCGGCGGCCCACTTGAAAACAGCGGAGCTGGTTGAAGCGTTGAAGACCGAGCCCGCACCGGGAAACATCGGCAAGGTCGCCAAACTGGCATGGCTGCAACGCTGCGAGTCAGGCCACGCCATCGACGTCGCCTGCCTGCGGTTGGGACGCACGCGAGTGTTGCACCTACCGGGCGAACTGTTCGTGGAGTATCAACTGGCGGCCAAGGCCCTGCGACCCGATCTCGACGTCGCCATGGCCGCCTACGGCGATTACGGCCCGGGGTACATCGGCCTCAACGCGGCCTATGCCGAAGGGGGCTATGAGACGAGCCCCCGCGCCAGCAACGTCGCCCCCGAAGTCGAAGCCTGCCTGATGGAAGCGATGCGGAAGCTGCTGGAAGTCAAGCGGTAGGGGCCGTCACTCTGGCGTCGCCACGACTTCCTGGCCGCGAATGGTGACCAGCCGCCCAAGACGATGTTGCTGATGTCCTCGCTGATGAAATGGGCGGATCCGTCAACGAAGACGGCATTGGCGCCGCGAGGATGAAAGGCGTAGATCTCTGAGTCGTTTGTGCAATTCACGCCGCAAGCGGGCAGGTCGGCGACGGCAGCGCCGCCAATTACCCCGATCAGATCGGAATCCGCCCAGCCCCAGCCGTCGACCGTTACGGGCTCGGTCAAACCGCCCGCCTTGGGATCGAGGTTTTTCGCGGGGATGCGGCTGCCGTAGTACAGTTCGGGGCGCCCGGCGTCTTCCACCCAACCCAAAGTCCTGGAGGCGCCGTCGATGACCAGCGCCAGCGAGATCGAAAACCCTGCAGAGCCGTTGTGCCAGAAAACGCCCGGCATGTCCTTTCCAAACACTCCCTGGCCGGCGACGGACGACGGCGGATAGCCGCAGTATTTGACCGCGAAGTTCGGATCAAGCTCCTGGCAGCCGAAGTAATCGCTGTATCCGTACAGCGGCAACGGATAATTGGCGCCGGTGGTTTCCACATCATAGGGCGAGGCTGTCAATCCGCGGTTGGCAAACGCCGCGGCGTCGGGAGTCGGCATTCGCGCAGGGGGTGCGGTAGGGCAGAGGAAAATCGGCAATTTCTGCTGGGCCAACAGGCCGTTGACAACGACGTTGGCAGCGCCCGCATTCAGCGCCGCTCCTGTCGATTGATAGCACCACGGAAAGCTATAGTTCCATTGATCGGCCATCTTTTGCTGTTCGAAGTACGGCAGCAGCAAGGTTGCGGCGCCCGTGTACTTGTAGGATTGGGAACCGTCTGCCACGTAAATCGCTTGTGGCGGCAAGACTTTGTAGGTTTGCTCGTAGTTGAGCATCGCCAGGCCAATCTGCCTCAAGTTGCCGGAGCATTGGTTCCGCCGTCCCGCTTCGCGAGCCGCTTGGACTGCAGGAATCAGCAGCGAAACCAGCACTCCGATCACGCCGATGAGCACAAGCAACTCGACGATGCTGAAGCCGCGCACCCGCGCGCCGCCATCTTTCTACCGCGTCTGCAAACAGACCGCTTCAACATCCTGATTCTTCCCTTGCGCGGGGTCGCCGATCTGATCCTGAGAGGCAGTGACTGAAGCGCCCTTGGTTCCCTGCGAACCACATATTCTCCGACAATGTCTTTTAGTCCGAAAGAGCTTCAGTTTGTTGTCGTCGTCCATCCACGGCGCCCAAGGCGCCACAATTACAGATGGTCGCAGTTTGAAACGCTGCCGCCGTCTGCGCCGCAAACCCTCTTCACAACGCGAATTCCCCAACGTCCCGCCTGGGAACCCTTTTCAACTCTCAGCAAGGTTTTCGATGACCGGTGACATGCACACCGCCCCCCGGTCGCTTTTTGCGTTGGCGGCTGCCAGACTGGGTCGCCCGCAGACAGAGCTCTCTTCAAATCGGCAAACGCCGAGCTCGCACTCTAAGAGTGAAATGTTCTGGATGTGTAAACATTTCATTCAGATTTGATGTCCGCGATCCCTCGCCGGCAAGCGAGTGCTGCAGGCGGCGTAAACGACGTTTGTAAACCGCGTGAGGACCAGCAGTTCGGAGACGGGCCTGAATTCGGCACACGTCAACGCCGAAAGCCAGATGACAACAATTTCATCCAGCACCAGCAAAACGCCTACATGGAGATAGGCAACGACAACAACCTGAAAGCGAACGTCGCCTATTACGCATTAAGCACTCTGCTCCGCGTTCACGGCGTCCAGGGCCGTCAACCGCCGACCTTCTCGAAGCGCACGAAGTACGACTCTTCGAGCAAATCCTGCTTCTCGTCGATTTGCTTGAAGCCGGCGTCGATGATCTCTTGCGAGAAGACCTCCTGCCCGGCGCGGACATGGCCCAGAATCCAATCGCGGCTGACTCCCTTGATGCGGCGGAAGTCAATCAGCACGACCTGCCCCTTAGGCTTGAGCGCCTTGTGGATCGACTGCATGGACTTCGTTGGGAACTCGAAGTGATGGTAGGCGTCGCAAATGAACACCAGGTCTACGGACTGCGGCGGAAGCTCCACGGAATCGGGCTTGCAAACCACGCCGACGATATTGGTCAGCTTCTGTTCGCGAGCGACCTTTTTGATATGCCCCGCGAACTTGTCCGAGATATCGACGGCGTAAACCTTGCCGCGGTCGCCAACCAGCGGCGCGAACAACCGGGTGAACAGCCCCGTACCGGCCCCAACATCCGCCACCGCCATGCCCGGCTTCAAGCCGACCGCCGCCACGATCTCCTCACGATGATCAAACGCATCCCGGCCTTCCTTCTCGAATCGCCCAATGAACTCAGAGACGTTCGGATCCTCAAAGTTCTTGTTGATCCCGGGATTGACGCTTTTTTCTTGCGCGCAACTCGCTGAACGGCAGGAGAAGCAGAGCGATGAGGACGATGAAGGCTGTTCGTGACATAGCGACGCCCAAGGCAGGAGGGTGACAAAGCATGAACGATGCGACGCCCATTTTACCGCGGGCAAATCGCCGTGTCATCTCGCAGTCTGCTGGACGGCGCGCTCATCCGCTGTCGGAAACCCGTCCACGAATATGCCTTTACTCGGCCTTCGGCCCGAGACGCAACGCCAATTGCCAATGCTGTCTTGCGGCGACGCGGCGCGATCCGTCACGTCACGCCACCCCCTCATTTTGCCGGGCGAGAGCCGGTGCGCCCGATCCAGGCATCGCCGTAGAAGTCGCCCCGGTCGTCGCGCGTGACCTGAACCCATTGGTCCACTTTGCTGAAATCTTTGCTGAACTGTCCGAGGTAAAGGTTGGAGTCATGGCCGCCCACGCCCGGGCCGGTCATGGTCAGATACCGTGGATGGCTGCTCCAGCGCGGGTGATAAACGTCGCGGCCGTTGATATTGGGGGCGTTGTTAATGGCCACGGTCCGTTTGTTTTCCTGCCCCTTGTCGAACATCGTCACGCCCCGGTGGTCGCCGCGAAACACGAACATCCGATAGCTGTCGTCCGGCGCGATCGACGGCCAACAGCCCCCGGCAGCCTGCCGCCAAGACTGGTTAGGGAGCCGGGCGACGCCGCACTGCGGCCAGGGAAAGCCGTCGACGGCCATCTTTCCGTCCGCGGACGTGCGGAACCAGGGAATGGCGCCGATGCCAATCTTAGTCTTGCTCCACACGACTTCCTTGATCTTCGGGTTGTCGAGCCGTTGCCGAACCATCGCCTGGTCCTGGTTCCCGTTTCCGCTGCGCACGTAGAGCCACTCCGCGTGCGACCGCGGATCTTGCCAGACGTGCGAGGCCACGCCGGTAGTCAGCTTTTGCGGCTTCGAAGCGCCCCATTTCAGCAGGTAGACGACGTTCTCCCGCCGGTTGGTGTAGATAATGCGGTTGCCGTCGGGCGTGAGTAGCGGCTTGCAATAACCTGAAACCTGCGGCAGCAGGCGCCGCGGCCCGCTCCGATCTTCAGTATCGAGCCCATAAAGCTGGAACGTGGAAGACTGGGCGTAATAGTCGCGGGGATCGTCGGTCGCCTTACACCACACTAGACGCGTCGGAGCGCCGGTCAGCGCGGACTTCTTGCGAGACATCGGCAGCCAACGATCGTTCTTGACCGAAGAGCGCATGACTGAGGAACAGAGCAGTCAATCCGAGTAGTAAGTTCCAGCAACATCGATCGCATTCCAACTTCATCATTTCAACGAGCGCACCTCGTAATAGAGCGGCAATTCCAATTCATCCGTTTCCATGATCAGCTTTTCCGGCTCGAGTTCGGCATGCTCGTCGAATTTCTCCAAGACGAGCTGGCAGCGTTTTCCTATTTGTCTGCCGTTGGAGGCGACCTTGCGGTCGAGGATTCCCCATTCGGCGACCAGAAGCTTCGTACTGTCGCAACGCCCTTCGATCACTTTTTCGATCTTGTAGGCGTTCACAACCAGGACTCGCCGATACGGCGAAATGAGGTTGGGCGGCGGAGTGGGCGAAGTTTCCGTGAGCGTGGCTTGCAGCACGACTCGCTCGAGCGGTCGCCGGCCTTTCAATCGCCGCATCGCGCTGGCATAGCGTCGCCGCGCTTCGTCGGCGTCGATTGCCCGGCTGTAGACGGCGATCCCTTCCAGCAGCCCTTGCCAATCGCGGCCGCCGTCCCATTCGTCGCCAAACAGCAAGTGCTGAGCGCTCCAATTGCTGAAATCGCCGCGTACCTTGTCCGTGACAAGAACTTGCTGGCCGTCGCGATAGCACGTCAACTTGCCAGGAGCATAAGACACAATGACGTGCTGCGGGCGTTCGGCGGCCAACGGGCACAGTTCGATTTGCGGATTGACGCCATTTTCTCCCGTCTGCGACGTTCGCAAGCGCAGAATCAGTTTGTCGTTCTCCTGACCCAGCGTGAAGTTGCGCGAGCCGGAGTTCGACGAAAAGCTGATAATCCGCGCCGGTCCCGACTGACGAGCCTTGGCCGGCGTGATCAGCGCTTCGAGCGTCAATTGATTGCTTGCCTTGCAAGCCGCCAGAATGCCGGCATCGCAAGCTTCGGCCACAAAGGCGCCGCCGGTCAGGTCCATCGCGTAGTGCAAGCCGTGCCGCGCGTGATCGCGAGCCTGGGCGCGGCAACTCTTCGTCTGCCGAGAGACCGGATCGACGATCTCGTTCATCTTCGAACCGTCTTCCCAGACGAAGACCAATCCGTCTCCGTTGCCGGTTTTCTTTTGGGCAATGGGAGGCGGCTCATCGGCGGGCCGAGCGGCAACCGAGGCCGAAGACGCTTTCGAGGGCTTGATCCAGGCGTCGCCGAAGAAATCGCCCGTTGTGTTGTGCGTAACGCGGACCCACCGCGTCACCGAGTTGAAGCCTTCGTCGAAGCGGCCGAGATACAGTTCCGCTTCGCGTCCGCCGACGCCGGGGCCGGTCATCGTGAGAAACCGCGCGTCGCTGGCCCAACGAGGGAAATAGACGTCTCGTCCGTTGATGCCCGGCGCCTGGTTGATTTTGACGGTTCGTCGATGCTGACCGTCCCGGTCGAACATCGCAATCTCGCGGTGATTGCCTTGAAACACGAACATCCGATAGCTGTTGTCGGGAGCGATCGACGGCCAACACCCGCCCGCATACTGCTTCCAGTTTCCGGCCGTCAGATCGGCGACGCCGCAACTGCTCCAAGGGAATGCATCCGCGGCCCGTTTGCCATCGGCCGACAACCGGAACCAGGGGACGAGATTATGACCGTTTGCCGTCTTATCCCAGACCTTTTCCTGGACATCCGGCTTGTCGAGGCGGCAGCGGACGATTGCGTTGTTCTGATCGCCGTTGCCCGTCCGCACGAGCACCCACTCAATTCCGGTAGCCGGGTCGGCCCACACGTCCGACGCGAAACCAGACGCCAGCTTGCGGCGCCCGCCGCCGTTCCATTTGACCGCGTAAACCGTGTTGTCCGGACGGCTGGAGTAAACGATCTGCGATCCGTCTGCGGTCAGCAGCGGCTTGGCATACCCGGCGATTTCGTCCCGGATCGGGCGGATGCCGCGGCCATCCTCGGTATCAAGCCCCAACAGCCGGAAGCGGTTCCCCTGTGCGCAGAAGTCGTTTTGCTTGTCGACCGCCTGCGACCACACCAACCGCGTCGGGCGTACCGTGAGTTTTCGCAGCTCGGCCGCCTCATCACCCCAGACCGGCGAGACAAACGCCAGCAGCACCGCCGCCGAACACAGAGTCGCCAGGTTACGAATTGTCGCGTGTTGCAAGATTGTCGCTCCCTGCTTTCTGTTTCTGCTTTTCCACCGGGAAGGTCTTAGCGTGCTCTGAGTCTCTCGCCGTGCGCTGTCGTCACTCACCGGATCACCGGCACTTTTCGCCAACCGGTGAAACTCTCGGTGAACTCGCGGAAGGAGAAGCACCAGACAACCAGCTTCTTGCCTTTCAGGTTGTCGCGGCGGCGGAGCAACTCGATGCGCGTGGTCGTGGCGCCCGAGCCGCGAACGCCGACCAGGTCGACCGGGACGCCCAGTTGCAGCGCCAAGTGGTCGGGTAACCCGGCGCCGCGAGCAAACAACTCGGGGTCATGGAACACCAACGTATGGCTGTCGCCCATCAACAGCACCGGGCTGTCGCGTTTTGGCTGCACCGGCACAAGCGCGCCGCCCTGGCGAATGCCGACGAAGGAGAGCGACAACTCTTCGCGGGCCGGCTGCGATTCATCGAGCATCCGCGCCAGTCGCCGGCAATTTCCAGCTTGCGAGCTTCCGTCTCGTATTTCGTCCTGGACAGTTCCTTGAACCATGCCTGATCGCGCACGCGGTCGACAATGCGGTCTGCCGCCAGCGCGACTGCCGCGCCGGACCAATGAGTGTCGGTTCGGCAGTACATGGCCGATCGATCGTCGCGATGCTTCGTGAACAAGGGCAGCAGGTCGACCACCTTTACGCCTCGTTGGCCAAGCAAGTCATAGAACTCCTTCTGCTGCGGATCAAACCGCAGCTTGTCGGCGGCGTCCACGCGCACGTCTGCAGCCAGCCGATCGGGATAGACGGCGGCCTTGGCAGGCACGGGAACGACGAGCAGCTCGATGCCCGCCCTTTTCAGTTGATCGTTGAAGTCGACGATCGCCGGCAGCGGGTCGGCGTAATCGGGCTTCGACGAGCGGCTGACCTGCTTCGCCCGCTCGCCCCAGAACGGACCGACGCTGAGCGAACGCAGTTCCGGTACGAAGAAGAGCCAGCCGTCCTTGCCGGCCAGCACGCTGCGGTTCTCTCTTTCCGACGTCGCGACCTTGGCGCGAAGCGCCGCGAGAAAGCTCCCTGCGGCGTCGGCCGCTTGCACGGACGAGCGGCCAAGGCTTGTCAGCGTGATGACAAATAGCGCCGTGAGGAGCACGGGTCGCAGGAATGGCGTTCGTATCGTTCGCGTCAACATCATTGAATGGTTTCTCCCCAGAACAACGGCAGTTCGATCAGGGTAAAGTCGGGGTCGTCGAGTTCGATCCGCGTAAAGCTGCCGTACTTGCCGCGCACTTCATCCCACGGCTTGACCTTGAGCGTGACGGCATCGCCCGGCTTCCAGCACGCGGGGCCGGTCCAGCGGTTGTCGCGCATGCCCCACAGATAGACCACGATCTGCTCGCCCGGCGGCGCTCCGGCCACCGCCTCCAGCGAGGACAAGTGCAGCGCAGTCACCGCATCGCGATAGGGAACGCTGCCCGGCTGCGGCACGCCGGCGGCCGACTCGACTCGAGCCCGAATGACGAGTTCCGCCGACTTCGCCGCCATGGGCGCCGCCGGTGAAGGCGAAATCGGCCCAGGCGACGAGTCGGACGGGGGGGGTGATTTTTGCGGCGCGTCTTTCATGTCGATCAGCTTCCAGTCGCCGACCGCCAGTTCGCGAGCGGCGAACTCCCAGATCACGAGCCGTTTGCCGCGCAACCGAGCGTTGCCTCGGGCCAACTCTTGCGCCAGCGTCTGACGTGTGGCATAAGCGCCGCGTCGTTCTGCGCAATGCGATCGATCGGCCGCTTGAGGGCCAAGCTCAATTGCTCGGCCAACCCTGCGGCGGCGCCCCACTGCATGGCCTCGAGCGAGTAGATGTTTGTGAAGCTGTCGCCGAGCAGCAGCACGTCGGCCGCTTCGTCGGCGCGCCATAACTGACCGCTCGCATCGAGGACATGGCGGATCTCAACCGCTTCCCGGACAAACAGCGTTTGTTCTTCCGGCAGCCGCAACATCATGGCGATATCGCCCAGGTTCTCGGCCGTTTGCCTCCGAGTGTGATAATTGATTGCCGGTCGCAACGGGAGCAGTTCGCGCTCGGCAACGAAGGCGCCCAATCGTTCCGCCACGACTTGCGCGGCCGCGGGCGTCCAATGCGTATCGGTCTTGAGGAATTGCGGTTCGCCTTGGCTCCGCTTGTGTTCCGCAAGCAGCCCAGCGGGGTCGAAAACAAGCACGCCTTCCTGCTCCACCGCCCGCTTCCAGGCTTCGAACGAAGCGTTTTGCAATAGCTCGTCGGAATCCAGATAACGGGACGACATTTGTTCCGGATGAATGGTCGCCTTGCCCGGCACAGGGAGCACGATCAGCGAGATGCCGCGCTCGCGCAATTGCCTCGCGAAATCGACGATCGCCAGGCGCGGGTCGGGCTGCGGCGGCGCGGCGTACGTCTTGCCGCTCTTCGCTCGCTTGGCCAGCATCAGCGGATCCAGAAACCCTGCACCCGTGAGATAGTCGATGCCGGAGCGGTAAAACAGCCAGCCCTCGCGGCCGAGGTAGGCCTTTTCGTTCCCTAGCCCGCCGAAACGCGTCAGAGTCTCTTGCGTCGGCGCCAGCAATGCGTGCGACAGCAGCGATTCGTCCTGCAAGCGGCTCTCGTACTCGTCGATGTTTTTGAGCAACTGACGATTGGCTGCCAAGACTCGCTGCCAGACGTTCCCTTGGGTGCGTTGGAAAACATCCGTCGCTGCCGGCAGTGCCGACGCGATCGACAACGCCTCGGGCCAATTACCCGACGCGGCTTCGGATCGGGCGTTCCTCAGTTTATAGGCTGTCTGTGCCAGCGGCGCCGCCAGAATCACGCCTAGAAAGCCAATTGACATCATCCAGGCGAGCCAGGGCGCAATATCGGTTACGCCGATTTCGAGCTTGGCGATATCCTCTCGGCTCAGCGGCGGAGATGTTGGCGGCAGCGTTTGGGACATGTTCCGCTAAAAGATGAAGTAAATGAACGGGTTGTACGATTGCGTGGTGAGCATCACCAGGGACAGCCCAAACAGGCCGAGTGCGAAGGCGGCTCGCAGCGGCGTGATCCGGCGGGTGAAGTCCCAGGTTTGCGGCGCCAGCCACGTGACTGCCGCAGCGGCGGCGAGCGAAACGAGGTAATACGGCTGATAAATGATGCCGGCGATCAACCCGGCTGAGGGCGACGGCGTTTCCAGCCCCAACAGGCTTTGGCAGTAATCGAGCGCCCGAGGCAGCGTGTCGGCGCGGAAGAAGACCCAGGCGAAGCAGACGATGACGAACGTGACGAGCGTTTTTAGCGGGCCAGGTAAGCGGCGATAAAAACTCTCTTTTCCCTGGGCCCGTTCGAAGGCCAGCATCGCGCCGTGAATGGCGCCCCAGATCACAAAGTTCCACGAGGCGCCGTGCCACAGGCCGCCGAGCACCATCACGGTCGCCAGGTTGGCGTAAGTGCGAGCCGTACCACGGCGATTGCCTCCCAGCGGCACGTAGAGATAGTCTCGCAGCCAGGTCGAAAGTGAAATGTGCCAGCGGCGCCAGAAGTCGGTGATTGACTGCGCCTGGTAGGGCGAATCGAAGTTCTTGGCGAACACGAAGCCAAGCATCAGCCCTAGACCGATTGCCATGTCGGAATAAGCGCTGAAGTCGAAATAAATCTGGAACGCGTAACCGATCACGCCGGCCCAAGCCTCCGGACAATCGACCGAGCCTGCATCGAAGGCCGTGTCGGCCACCTTGCCGCAGGCGTTGGCCAGCAGGATCTTCTTGGCCATGCCGAAGGAAAAGAACGCCACGCCGCGGGCGAACTTTTCCGCCGAGTAGGTCCGGAAACGCAACTGGTCGGCCACGTCCTGGAAACGAATGATCGGCCCCGCGACCAATTGCGGAAACATGGCCACGTAGCAGGCGAAGTCGGTGAAGTTGCGGATCGCCCGGGCGTCGCCGCGGTAGACGTCGATCGAGTAGCTCATCGACTGGAACGTATAGAAGCTGATGCCCAGCGGCAGCGTGACGCGCAGGAACGTATCCCACTGGGCGCCGTCGAGCCCCAGACTGCCGACCAGCGCGTTATACGAATCGATGCCGAAGTTGAAATATTTGAAAAAGCCCAACAGCGAAAGGTTGGAACAGATCGAAACGGCCAAAGCGATCTTCTGCCTTCGCGTGCGCGGTTCGTCCGGCTGCAGCAGCGGCGCCGCATCATCGTTCCAGCCCGGCCGCTGGCCGACCAGCACGAGGCCGCAAACGTAGTCGATCACCGTCGAGCCGAACATCAGCAGCACGAACAACGGGTTCGCCCAGCCATAAAAGGCATAGCTCGCCAGCGTCAGCATCAAGTGCTGGCCGCGCCGCGGCGCCGCGTAATAGCAAAGCAGCGCCAGAGGCAGGAAGTAGAAAATGAATAAATGGGAACTGAAGACCATGGTTTATTGTCGCTTTTCGTGCCGCGAAAAGGCGTGCTTTCGCTCCAGCTAGAGGAGACGCACTCTCTTTACGGGCTCACGTCGTAGTACCTTGGACGAACAAGATCGTCGTCGGAATCGAAGGCGTCCTTGGTAACGAATCGCTGTAACTGCGGGTTGCGTTCGGCTGGCTCCAACAGCAAGCGGGTTTTCATGCCGGGCTTCCAGCCGGCAATCGGCTCCGTTCGTCCGTCGAGCAAGGCCCAATGAGTCACCAGGATGTCGCGTTCACCGCCAAGCTCGGCCGACGGCGAACCGACGACGCGATACTTGCAGACCGCCAGAGCCGATCGATAGGGCTTGATCTCGTTCATCGTCGGCAGCGGCGACCGGGCAATCAGTTCCACTTCCACGGCGATTTGCGGCACGGAAGGCCGCGACTTGACCAGATTCATGTATTGGATCGCATCGCGACGGATCTCCTCGGCGTCGAGCGCTCGGCTGAAGATCGCCACCCCTTCGATCGCGCCGGCCCAATCTCGTCCGCCGTCCCACTCGTCGCCCAACAGCAAGTGCTGCGGCGACCAGTTGCTCAAGTCGCCTTGCACGTCGCGGCCTTGATAGACTTGCTTGCCATCCAGGTAGCAGACCGTCTCGCCCGGCCGATAAGTCACCGCTATGTGTTGCGGACGCCCGGCCGCGACGCGGCATAACGAAGCTTCCGGATTCACGCCGTTATTTCCCGTGGACGGCGTACGCAAGCGCAAAACCAGCCGATCGTCTTGCTGCCCAAGCGTGAAGTTGCGTTCGCCCGCGTTGGATGAAAAGGTGACGATCCGCGCCGGTCCGTTCTGCTTCAGATGGTCCGGCGTAAGCACCGCTTCAATCGTCAACTGGCCGCTCTTGCGGCAAGCATCGAACAGTGCCGCATCGGCGTCTTTTACCAGGTAGGCGCCGCCGGTAAGCACCAGGCCTTGATGCCGATTCAAGCGGGCGCGCCCCCGCGGCTCGATGCCGAAGCTGCGCTGCCGCCCGTCGGGGCCCGGCGCCAGGTTTGGCTGCTCGGCGGTTTGAAACAGAAAGGCCAGTCCGTCCTTTCGCGCGGGCCAACTCGTCGCGGCGACCTCCAGCCGCGCCGGCGCCATGGCATTGGGACGTTGCGCCTGGTCGGTTACGCCGCTCAATCGCAGTACGTCTTTCTTGGTCAGCTTGCCCGCCAGGTGCAGCACCAGTTCGGCGCCGTCGCCGCTAACAGTAGCTTCCCTCGTCTTGAGCCCGGATTCGAGTTGGGCCTGCAAGCCATCCAGGCGGATCGGCTCATCGAATGAAATCGTCAGTTCATCAGGCTTGGCCAGCCAGGTAGTAAGGGGTTTGGGCGGGGCGGCGGCCGAAACTCGCACCAGTCCGCGCAGCAGCCGTTTGCCTCGCCGGGCGCTAACGCGGTACTCGCCCGGCTTGCGGTAGGCGTGCTTCGCCTGCCGGCCGCGGGCCGTCTGGCCGTCGCCGAAGTTCCAGCTCCATTCGTCTCGCGAGTCCTTGACCGCCAGATCTACGGCATACGGCGCCTCGCCGGCAAATTGTCCCAGGGCCAACTCGGCGACGTAGACATCAGGAAAGCGATCATTCTTGCCGTGGAACGTGTAGCGCACCGGCCGGCCGATGACTTCCAGATTTTCGGGGTTGAGCCGGGCCACGAACACGTCGTAGTCGGAGCGGAAATGATCGTGCTGGTTGGGAGATGCCGCGAACGTGAAAAACCGCCCGTCGCGCGAGATCATGGGAAAATAAAGATAGCGGCGCTCGCTGGGCATCCGCGGATCATTGTGATTCAAGATCGGCGAAACTTTCCGCGTGCGCAAATCGATGCGATTGATCGGTCCGCCGGCGCCGCCCATCCAGAAGCCCCAGCGGCCGTCGTGGGTGAAATAGGGCTGGCAGCCGCCCAGCCCGTTTTGATTGACGATACTCCTCCGTGAGGCGTCGTAGAGCGAAAAGGTCGGTTGACCGGTCGTGACATGCGTTCTGGTTGCATTAACCAGAAAACCAGCGTTCGGATGTCCCTGGGCAGTCAGCCTGCTGCTCTTGCCCGAGCGCAGATCAAGTTCGACCGAGTAGCCTTGGCCGTCAATGTAGGCCAACCGGTCGTTGTCGAGCCACACCGCCCCGCGGTCTTCAAAATAGGCCCGCGCCTCCGCGCGCCAGTTGCTTGGGCTTGCCGCCTTCGGCGCTGAGCAAGTAAAGCACGCCCCCTTTCGGCGGGAGATGATCGTAAGTGTCGGTCCCGCTCGGATAACTCAAGTAGACCAGGCGCGTGCCATCGGGCGAAAGATGCGGGCAGTAGTGTTCGCGGCCTTGCTCGTCGGGACTGATCTGCGCAAGCCGGAACCATCGAGATCCCGTCGCCAGAGCCGCCAGTGGCCCGAACGACTCGATTCCCAGACCACGAAGCCTTCGCCCAACTCGGCTAGCTTTGCCCAGCCGGCGCGCGTTTCGGCGTCGGGCTCTTCGGCCGTCGTCGTCGAAATGCCAACCCAGCCGCCCAGCAGCAGCCCGCTGCACAACACCCAACTGGCCGCCGCTCTCAGAGCACGAACACCCATCGGCGCCCTCCCTCGTACGCGTCGCAGAATCGAGCCGTCGGCCGGCTCAGGTCGTCGCGTACAGATGGTCTCCGCGGCAGCCGGCTGTTACAAAATTACGGAAACGCAAGCCGCGGGCGACCCCTTTCGCTCGTAGCGAGAGAACGTCCTTTTGCGGGGTAAAATGAGACGCATCGAGTCCAAATTCCCGCAGATTTTCCCGTCCGGAGAGGTAACATTTTGCCCCGTCCGCGACCATGATACGGTAATGAGCGACGAAGCCACGCCCGACGAACTCGACTTCAACACCATCCTCTGGCGCAGCCAGGCCTCCATCCGTGCGTTTATCGCCGGGATGGGCGCCGCGGCCCACGAGGTGGACGATCTCGCGCAGGAAACGTACCTGGAACTGTATCGCAACTTCGAGAAGATACCGCCCGGCGTGGCGCCGGAACGCTGGCTGAAAGGCATTGCCCGCAACATCTGCCTGAACCATTTTCGCCGCACGGCCCGCCGCAATCGACTGCACCGCGAGGCCCTGGCCGAAGTGCTGGCCGCCGCGGAAACCTGGACCGAAAGCCTGTGTGAGCAACACCCGGTGGGCAGCGCTTTGGAAGATTGCGTCGGCAAGCTGCCGGCCAAGCAGCGTCGCTTGATCGAGTTGCGTTACCAGCAGGACCTGACTTCGGCGGCGATCGCCGAAAAACTCGATTCGACGGCTGAGGCGGTTCGCGTGTTGCTGTTCCGCGTCCGCGGGCTGCTGAAGGACTGCGTTCACCGCACATTGACGGATCAGACATGAGCGACACGAGCAACATCATCCGCCGCTTCATCGAAGACCGCGAAGGTTTGAGCGACGAAGAGATGGCATCGCTCGTAGCGACGCTGCGTGCCAGCCCGCAATTGGCTTCGGAGTTGAAAGAACAACTCCTGATTGACGACTTGTTGGCGCAGAATTTCGATTTGACGCGGTGGCGTTTTCTGGCCCAGATGGATCAGCGCATCCGCGACCTGGACGGCGAGGCAGGCAACGGCGCCAGCCTGATTCTGCCGTGGACGCTCGACGTGGCCCCGGCCGAGAATCTGCCCAAGCGCGGCGGCCTTGCACGGTTCTGGCTGGCCGCCGCAGCATGTCTGCTGCTCAGTTTCGGCGCTGCCGCGGGCTACTTGGGCTACGATCGATTCACGCGAGTCGCCGTGCTGGAAAAAGCAGACGACCGCGTCACGCTGGTGCATGGCGGCACGGGCCGCCAGGCCGCTGCGGCGGCGATCCTTCGCCAAGGCGACCGGCTATTGACCGGCCCCGACGGCGCAGCGACGGTCCGCTATCGCGATGGGACCCTCGTCGAGATCGAAGGTGGCGCCACGGTCGATTTTCTGCGGCCCGCCGCCGGCGCCGGTAAGACGGTCTGGATCGAACGCGGCGCTGTCTCGGCCGAGGTAGCTCCGCAGCCGCAAGGCGAGCCCATGCTATTCGATTCTCGCGGCGCTGCAACTCGCGTGTTGGGCACGTCGCTCAGCGTGCGCGTGGCAGGAGACGAAACGCGGGTCCAGGTGCGCGAAGGGCGAGTGCGAGTGACGCGCAAGAGCGACGGCAAGGCGCTGACGATCTCCGATGGCGAATTCGCCGTCTCGGCGCCGCAAACGTTCATGGCGGCGCCGATCGCCTGGCCCAGCAATCGCCAAGGCCTGCTGTTTCTGTTCGAAACCAATGAAAAGTCCAATCTGCTTCGCAGTTGCATGACCGGGGTGAACCGCAGCTACTCAGTGCGACCGCGCGGCGACGCACATTTGAACCACGACTATGCCATGGTGCTCACCGGCGGAGCCTTCCTGGCCGAAGACGTCGATGGCGAAATTCTGGCCGCCTGCCGGCAAACGAATGAACTGACGATCGAGGCCACCGTGACGCCGTCGCTGGCCGAGCAGGAAGGCCCGGCGCGCATCGTCACCTTTTCGACCAACGTCACCAATCGCGATTTCACGCTGGGACAACTCGGCGAAGAGCTGATCATCCGTATTCGCACGCCGCAAACCGGCCCCAACGGCGTGGGCGGCGTCGAACCGGGCCTGGCCGTCTGCAAGCTCACGGCAGGCGAAGCGAATCACGTGATCGTCAGCTATCGGCCAGGCCGGATTGTGTGTTACCTCAATGGCGAGCAAGTCTTTCAAGGCGATCAAATCAAAGGAGATTTTCGAGACTGGTCGGCGCAGCACCTGCTTTTTGGCGACGAGTACGGCGGCGAGCGGAACTGGGCGGGCGTGCTGGAAGGCGTGGCCGTCTACAATCGCTTTATGTCGGCGGAAGAGGCCCGACGCAACGCGCTCGAATACGAAGATCTGCGGAAGTCACGTCGACCGACGCCTCAATTCCGCGTGCTGGCCGAGTTAATTGCCACGTCGAAGATTCCAACGGCCGATCAGATTTTGCCGCACCGTTCGGCCTTGGCCGTTTCGAAATATCGAGTCAAGCAGGTGATCGCAGGAGAACTTCCCGAAGAATCTTCCGACCGCGAGATCTTCGTCGCCCAATGGGCCTTGCTCGACGCCCGCAAGCAGCCCATCACTCAGTTGACACCCGGCGCTGAAGCGGAATTGCTGCTGGAGCCGTTCGATCGCAATCCGCAGATTCAACGATATCTGTGCAGCGACGATTTCCAGCCCGACGAGGGCGGCCGGAGATTCTTTGAAGTGCGGCGCGTAATCGAGCAGCAAGATTCAATCACGGATGACGCTGACTGCACGGATAAGAGTAGAGCGAGTCGCGCGCATTTCGCTCCCGAGGGCTTGCTGTGGAAAAGCTTGCTGCGAAAAACTCTGTTGAGCTGTATCTCGTCATGTCGCGGGTTCTCGTGTTGCGGATACTCTGTCTGACGGTGATGGCGACGCTCTGCCTGACGCTGAATCTGCCGGGCGTCGCTCGTTCCGAAGAACCGGCCGCCGACCGCTTGCGGCTGATTGTCGAAACGGATGCCGGCGGTGATCCCGATGACGAGCAATCACTGGTGCGATTCCTGCTGTATGCCAACGAGTGGGACGTCGAAGGGATTATTGCCAACCGGCCGCATGTCCGGCGGCCGGAGAACCGCAATCGGCGCGACTCGGGCTTCGCCATCGTCAGCAGTTTCGTCGACGCTTACGCTCATATTTATCCTCGGCTGCGAGAGCACGACCAACGCTACCCGGCGCCTGAACTGCTGCGGAAGCGGACCGTCGCCGGTTACGACGATACGGATGAGGCGGTCCGTTTGATCATTGATGCGGTCGATCGTAATGATTCGCGTCCGGTGTGGTTCCTCAACTGGGGCACGGACCACGGCAGCGCAGAGAGCAACTTGAAGCGGGCGCTCGACCGAGTGCTCGCCGAGCGGGGACAAGCGGGCTATGCGAAGTTCAAGCACAAGATCCTGCTTTGCTCGGACGACCAGTTTGGCGAGCACACCACAAGCATTAAGCCATTGTGGCGGCTCTGGGTCTATCCATTCTATCCCAACATGGACGGCGGCCGCTGGTATCATCGCTTCGGTCCATTAACCGCCAAGGCGGGCGGTTTTAATCTCGAGCGCGACGTGCGCAGCGGCCACGGCCCGCTCGGAGCGTTGTACCCGACTAATACCGGCATCCAACAGAAAGAAGGCGATTCGCTGACGTTTCTGTACCTGATTCCCACCGGCATGAACGATCCCTTGCACCCAAGTTGGGGCAGTTGGGCCGGCCGGTTCGGCCAGCGAAGCGACTGGAAGCCGCCAAACCCAAGCTACTTCTGGGCCGGCGAGCGGGACGCCTGGCACGGAGCGACGAACCGCGACAACATGCTTAAGCGCTGGGCCGCCGATCTGCAGAACGACTTTCGCGCCGAATGGACTGGTGCGTTCAGCCGCGGGCCAAGGCAAACCATCCGCCGCAAGTCCTGCTCAACGGCGACGCTTCGCAGCGCATCCTGACGATCGACGCCCCAGCCGGAAAGAAGGTGCAACTGAGCGCTGAGGGAACGGTCGATCCTGACGACGACGAGTTGACCTACGAATGGTTTGCGTATCGTGAAGCGGGAACGTATCGAGGCCGAATCGATTTGCAGGCGAACACTCCGGACGTTCGTTTTGAAGTTCCGCCCGACGCCGTCGGCGAATCGATTCATCTGATCGTCGCCGTCCGAGACCGCGGCGCCCCGCCGCTCGCCCGGTATCGGCGCGTGGTGCTGCGCGGCGTGCGAGGAGATTGAAGAAATGAGAAGCAAAGCTCTCTCCCCGCCGACCATGGGCGCCATAATCATGCACACCCGTGTTAGTGAATCGCGAACCGTCTGGACTTCTCTTGTGTTCGGCGGCGTGCTCGTGCTATTCGCATCGCAGGCCCCGGCCGAGGACGTCTGGCCGATGGACAAGTGGCAAGCGGCCAAGCCCGAGCAGGTTGGACTCGATGCCGCCTTGCTCGCGCAAGCTCGCAAGTATGCGCTGACGGGCGGCGGAGCGGGCTACGTCACCCGCGGCGGCAAGCTGGTTCTGTCGTGGGGCGACGTGAAAAGGCGGTTCGATCTGAAATCGACTTCGAAGTCGATCGGCGTGACGGCGCTGGGCCTGGCGATTGCCGACGGCAAGCTGGCGCTGACGGACCTGGCTAGGCGGCGTCACCCCAAGTTCGGCATTCCGCCGGAGAGCAACGCGGCCAGCGGCTGGCTCGAAAAGATCACGCTGCTGCACCTGGCTACGCAAACGGCCGGCTTCGAGAAGCCGGGCGGCTACGGCAAGCTGCTGTTCGAGCCAGGTACGAAGTGGTCCTATAGCGACGGCGGCCCCAACTGGCTGGCCGAATGCGTCACGCTGGCCTACCGGCAAGACGTCGACAAGCTGCTGTTCGACCGCGTCTTCACGCCGTTGGGGATTTCGCGGAGCGATCTCAAATGGCGCGCTGAACAGCTATCGCCCGCATGAAATCGAAGGCATCGCCCGCCGCGAGTTCGGTTCAGGCGTCAGCGCCAATGTCGACGCGATGGCTCGTATTGGCTTGCTTTATCTCCGTGAAGGCCGCTGGCGGGAAAAGCAGCTCTTGCCCCGCGATTTCGTCCGCCAGGCGGCAAAGGTGGAGCCGGCAGTCGTCGGGCTGCCGGTCGTCAATGAGAAGGAGTATGGCAAGGCTTCGAACCATTACGGGCTGTTGTGGTGGAACAACGCCGACGGAACGCTGGCCGGCGTGCCGCGCGACACCTTCTGGTCGTGGGGCTTGTATGACAGCCTGATCGTGGTAATTCCCAGCCTCGACATCGTCGTCTCGCGGGCCGGCGCTTTGTGGCAGCGAAACGGGGGTGATCATTACGACGTGCTGAAACCGTTTTTGGAACCCATCGCCGCGGCCGCCAAGGAGCCCGGAAAAAACAAGCAGACGGCCACAAAGCCTGCAGCGCTCTCAAAGCAAGACTGCCGAAGCTCCCTATCCGCCAAGCGCGGTCATTCGGCAAATCGATTGGGCCCCGGCATCAACCATCGTGCGGCAGGCCCGCGGCAGCGACAACTGGCCGCTGACGTGGGGCGACGACGATGCGCTCTACGCGGCCTACGGCGACGGCCGCGGCTTCGAACCGTTCGTTGACGTCAAACTCAGCCTCGGCCTGGCCAAAATCAGCGGCGCACCGAACGATTTTGTCGGCATCAATCTGCGCTCGCCGACGGCCGAGCAACGCGGCGACGGCGCCGCCGGCAAAAAAGCCAGCGGACTGCTGATGGTCGACGGCGTACTTTACCTGCTGGCTCGCAACGCCGGCAACTCGCAACTCGCCTGGTCGCGAGATCATGGCCAGAGCTGGACCTGGAGCGATTGGAAATTCACCCGCAGTTTCGGCTGTCCGACCTTCTTGAACTTCGGTCCCGACTACCATGGCGCCCGCGACGAGCTGGTTTATATCTATTCGCACGACAGCGATAGCGCTTATCAGGCCGCCGATCAGATGGTGCTGGCCCGCGTTGATCGGCGCAGGCTCAAACAGCGCGACGCCTACGAGTTCTTCGGCGGTCTCGATGCCTCCGGCCGAGCGACATGGACACGGAACGTCGAACGCCGCGCCGCCGTGTTTACTCATCCCGGACGTTGTTACCGCTCTTCCATCAGCTACAACGCTCCGTTGCGGCGATATCTATGGTGCCAGATTTTACCTGGCAGTGACCCCCGGTATGCAGGCGGACTGGGCATTTACGACGCGCCCGAACCGTGGGGGCCTTGGGGCGCCGCTTATTTCGCCGAAGCGTGGGACGTTGCTCCTGGCGAGACGGCCGGCATACCGACCAAGTGGATCAGCGCCGACGGACTCTCGTTCCACCTGGTCTTTTCCGGCGAAGATCATTTCTCGGTGCGTCGCGGGACGTTGTCAATTTCTCCAGCGCGGCGCTAAATGGCCGGCCGTGATTTCGCAACAGTAGAGGAAGCGCGTGAAGGTTCCGGGACGCGCCATTCACGCCCTCATGGAGCAGGCATTTGGAGATTGGAGAACTGTGCAGAGTGCCCGGAATTCTCACGAATTCCGCTACGGCGGTGCGCCGCAAAACCACGGCCGGCGATTTAGACGGACGCGGGCTCTCGACTTGCATGGACTTGGCATTGATAACATACTCTGATGACCGAGATGCTGGAACGGTGCGGACAGAGAAACGGGCTTTCAGATGTTGACGATACCTGCGACGAGTGGCTCAGACCGGGCAATCCTGCTGAGCATACTGATCTGTCTGAATGCTGCCGCTACGGCGTGCGCTGCCGACAAGCAGGAGCAGGTCGCTCCGCCGACTTACGACGACCAGATCAAGCCCATCCTGCGGCAGTACTGTTTGAAATGCCACGGCGACGACAAGCAAGAAGCCGATCTCAATCTGCAAGGCTATGGCTCTCTGTTGCGGGGCGGCAGCAGCGGCAAAGTGGTTGAGGCGGGCCGCTCCAGCCAGAGCGTGCTGTTTCAGGCGATTTCCAATCCGGACGCCGATTTGCGGATGCCGCCGAACAGCCCCCCCTTACCAAAAGACAAGATTGCGCTGATCCGCAAATGGATCGACTCCGGCCTGCGGGAATCGGCCGCCAGCAAGTCGATGGTCGAGACGCGCAACTTGGATTTTGCACCGGCGGCAAACGCTGCGGCAAAACCCGACGGACCGCCGGCAATGCCCGAGCGGTTGCCAAACGTTACCGCTCCTAAACTCAACAGCCCGCTCGCCGTGCTGGCCCTGGACGCCAGCCCTTGGGCGCCATTGGCGGCGGTGGCGGCGCTGGATCACGTGCGACTGCTCAACGTCGAGAGCGAACAGGAAATCGCACGGCTGGCGTTTCCGGAAGGCGAGCCGCATGTGATTCGTTTCAGCCGCAACGGGGCGGCGTTGATGGTCGCCGGCGGCCGGCCGGTCGAATCGGGGAAAGTTGTATTGTTCGACGTCCGCACTGGCAAACGCCTGGCCGAGATCGGCGACGAAATCGACGCCGTGCTGGCCGCGGACCTCAGTCCCGATCAGCGTCTTGTCGCCTTGGGCGGGTCGGGCCGCACCGTCAAAGTCTATTCCACCGGCGACGGCGCGCTGCGCTACAAGATTACCAAGCACACCGACTGGATTACCTCCGTCGCGTTCAGCCCCGACGGCGGCAAACTTGCGACCGCCGATCGGTCGGGCGGCATTCATCTGTGGGACGCCACGACGGGCGGAATTCTACTCAATCTCGCCGAGCACAAGGCCGCGGTGCGATCGCTCGACTGGCGGGCCGACAGCAAACTGCTTGTTTCGGCCGGAGAGGACGGGAAACTGATCTGGTGGGATGCCGCCGATGGCTTCCCGGCTATCAACAAGGCCAATGCTCACCCGCCGCGTCGTCCGCCGGGAACCTACGGCACGGTTCCCAACGGAGTGCTGGCCGCCAGGTTCGCCCCTAATGGAAACCTCGTCACGAGCGGCCGAGACCGAATTGTACGCTTATGGGCCGGTGACGGAACCGAGAAGAAATCGTTCGTCATCGAAGCCGGGATACCCATCAGCGCCGCGGTCTCGTTCGACGGAAAAGAGATCATCAGCGGCGACTCGTCCGGCGCCGTTCGGTTCTGGAAAGCCGAATAAGAAACAGTCAGCGGACAAATCAACCTCTGGGGATCACCCATGCAGCAACACGCCATCAACCGTCACGGCTGTGCCGGATTTCGCTCTCTCTCACGTCGCCAAGCGCTGCAGGCCGGAGTGCTCGGCGCTGGGCCTTTCGCTCGGAGATATGTTCCGGCTGGAAGCCGCCGACAATCAAGCCTTTACCCAGGCTGCGGGCGAGACGAAGACCGCCAAAGCCTTGAGCGTGATCCAATTGCACCTGGGCGGCGGCTTCCAACAGCAAGAATCGCTCGATCCCAAGCCAGAAGCCCCGATCGAGATTCGCGGCTCATTTGGCGTCGCCAAAACCCGTTCGGGCGAGGTGCTCAGCGACAACTTTCCCGAGACGGCTGGAATTGCCGATAAGGTGACGATCTTGCGGAGCCTCGTCGGCCGCGTCCCGGATCACGGCCTGGCTACGTACCATCTGTTCACCGGCTATCCGCAGACGGCGGTGATCGACTATCCGCAGATGGGCTCGGTCGTTTCGCACGAGTTGGGAAAGCGCGGGGAACTTCCGCCTTACATTGCGATTCCGGCCAAGAACGCTTTCTCCGGCGGAACCGGCTTTTTGAGCAGCGCATTCGGGCCGTTCGAGTTAGGCGCCGACCCGGGCCAACGCGGCTATCAGGTGCGGGATTTTGCCATCCCGACAGAGGTCTCGACCGAGCGCTTCGACCGCCGGCTGGCCGCGAGACAGATCGTCGAGCGGCGGATTCAAAAGCAGCAAGTCGATCCGAATACGCAAGAGACGATGGACGACTTCTACCGGCAAGCCCACACGCTGCTGACCTCGCCCGCCGCCCAAGCCGCCTTCAAGCTCGAGGGAGAATCGGAAGACACGTTCCAGCTTTACGGCCGTGACGTGGTGGGATTGAAGGGACCGGACAATCGTTATCATCCCAAGGGGCTGGCCGAACGGCTGATGGTTGCTCGCCGGCTGGTGGAAGCGGGCGTGCGTTTCGTGACCGTAACATACGGCTCCTGGGATTGCCACGTCGACGTGCGCTCCAACACGCTGGATCAGATGCCCGCGCTCGACCACGCCATTGCCGGGCTGGTAACCGATCTCGACCAGCGCGGCCTGCTCGACACGACGATCTTCTGGCTGACGTCCGAATTCGGACGCACGCCCAAGGTGAACAAGGATGGCGGCCGCGATCACCACGCCCGCTGCTACTCCAACCTGCTCGCCGGCGGCGGCTTCACGCGAGGGCAGATCTTCGGGGCCAGCGACGCCACCGGCGCCGAACCCGCTCGCGACGCAGTACCGCTGGAAAACCTGTTGTTCACCATCTATCACCAGCTTGGGATCGACGCCAACAGGGAACTACTGGCCTTTGGCACGCGTCCGATTGAGATTGTCAAGAACGGAAAGCTGGTAGAAGGCCTGCTTGGCTAAGCGAGTATATGAAGACGTCAAAGACGAGAGAGATGATGACGGAGAACGCACATAGCGGGCCGGATGGAAATCAGAGCTCGCGGCAAGATAGCGCGTGGCTGGGGCTGAACCTTGGAGAATCCCCAGTTCAGTGGCATATCGTATCGCTTTTCAGCCGGGCCTTCTCGTTTTCTCGCCGGGGTATCGCCGACGCACTGTCGCCAGGCGTCCGCAATTCCTTTGGCGTTTGTGCATCGGCCATGTTTCTATGCTTGCTCTTCTGTCCGTCGCGCACGGCTGCCGGAGCGATGACCAAGAACATCGAAGCCGTGCGGCCGCGGATCGGTCAGCGCGGAACCAAGGTCGAGGTATCGATTCAGGGCATTTCGATCGGACAACCCCGCGAAATCATCTTCTACCGGCCGGGCATTCGCGCCGTCGACATCCAACCGGCCCGGGAAGTTCCCCGGCGCGGCTTCGCTCACGGCGGGACGATCGTCGAGGAGGTGCGATGCACGTTCGAAATTGCGCCCGACTGTCCTCTTGGCGAACACGCTTTCAGGCTGCTGACGGCGACGGAACTGACCTGCATCGCCACGTTTCACGTCTCGCCGTTTCCCGTCATTGACGAAGACGAGACGAATAACGCCTACAGCAACGATACGCTCGACACCGCCAAGCCCGTCGCAGCCGACGTTACGGTGCGAGGGCATTTGGGCAACGGCGCCCGCGAAGATCGAGACCTCTATCGGGTCGAAGCCAAAGCAGGCGAACGATTGTCGGTCGAGGTCCAGTCGGTGCGGATCGCCGATCAGCACTACGGCGACTCGGAGTTCGATCTGGCGTTGCGAGTTCTCGACGACCAAGAACGCGTCATTTCGGCCAACGACGATAATTCGCTACGTCTGCAGGATCCCGTAACTTCCTTTAAGGCGCCGCGCGACGGAGCCTGCTTTGTGGAAGTACGCCGCTCCATTTTCGCACCGAGTGAAACCATCTACTGCGTTCATATCGGCCGCTATGCGCGTCCCTTGGCGGCGTTTCCGCCTGGCGGCCAGGCGGGAACGGGGCAGCCAATCAACTTCCTCGGAGATGCGACGGGCGCCTTTGCGAAAACCGTTCGACTTCCGCAAGACCCCGGCGACTTTTTTTACTTTGGCGGCGACGACAACGCGCCGCCAGCGCCCACGCCGTTGCGGCTGAGAGTCAGCGCCTACCGCAACGTGTTGGAAGACTCCGCGGCGCCCGAAACTTGCGTACCGCAACTGCCCGCTGCGCTGAACGGCATCATTGATAGCGCCACCGACGTGGATGCGTGGCGATTTGCCGCGAGAAAGGGCCAGAAATGGCATGTCCGCGTATTCGCGGCGGCGCTCGGCTCGCCGGTCGATGCAGCGATTCGCATCTTACCTTTCGGCGACGATGTCAAGCCGGAATCGGCAGAGTTGGAATTGGATGATTCCCCGGTAACCGATCACGACATCTTTGGCACGAGCTTTCGCGGCGGCGGCGGTCTGCAGGAAGCGATCGATCCGTCGGTTCTCTGGGAACCCAAACGCGATGGCGAATATCTGTTGGAAATCCGCGATACCAGCGGGGCGGGCGGTCCGCTGGGCGTCTACCGGATCGAGATCGAGCCGCCGCGCAACGTGGTGCACACGCTGCTGGCCAGCGCCACGTTCGATTGGACCGAGTCGATGCGCGTCAGCGGATTGACGGTTCCGCGCGGCAACCGCTGGACGGTCGATCTCAGCCTGCCTGGCGGGCAGTGGAATGCCGTGACGGCAGAGTTCGAGCTGATCGCCAAAGGGTTGCCTGAGGGAGTGCGTCTCATCACGCCGCGAGTCAAGCCGGGCGCTAGCCGCTGGCCGATCCAACTCGTCGCCGATCGAACCGCCGCCGCGACGGGCGCCGTCATCACGCTCGAGGCCCGCCCGGTCGATCCGTCGTTGCAGGTGGAAACCCGTTGCCAGCAGAACGTCCCTTTCATCAACCACTCGGGCGGCAGTGCTTGGCGCACCGTGCGAACGGATCGTTACGTGGCAGGCGTCACGGATCCGGCGCCCTTCTCGATTGACATCGATGAGCCGGCCGCGGCGCTGGTTCGCGGCGGCGAGATGGCGATTCCGGTGAAGATCTCGCGGCACGGCGATTTTGACGGCGCCGTCGAGATCCGTTTCGGTTCCTTGGACCGTTCGGTTTCGACTCCTCCTCCGACCATCGTCCCGGCTGGACAAAGCGAAGGCGTGTTACAAGTCGGCGCCCCGGGCAATGTGCCGCTGGGCGCCATGCCGCTGTACGTGATTGGCAGCACGGTCCGCGACGACATCGATCCTTTTCTCGGCGCCGGACACATCCGCGTTTCGTCCGAGATCGTCAGCCTGGACATCGCCCAGCCGTATGTCGAATTGGCAGCCGAACCGGAGAGCATTCGCCGCGGCGAGCGAAAGGAATACACGTGGACCGTGCGTCATCATGCGCCCTTTGAAGGCGAGGCCCGCGTCATGCTGCTCGGGTTGCCCAAGGGCGTGGATGTGATCGAACCGGCGCCAGTGCTGACAAAAGACTCTACGACCGTAGCCTTCGAACTGGCCGCCACCGACGAAGCGCTGCTAGGCCAGGCAAGCGGCCTGATTTGCGAAGTCCAAGTGCCTGTCGGCCAACAGCAAATCGTGCAGCGCACCGGCCGCGGTTCGCTACGGATTGATCCGGCAAAGGAAACGAAATGATTAGGCGGAAAACGATGCAGAATCCCGCAACGCGACTGGCTGGTCTGAGCATTTGTTTTGCCTGGCTCGCCGCGGCGCCGGCGCCGGCGGGCGTACGACGTCAGCTTTCGTCGCGACGTGATGCCGGTCTTGTTTCGGGCCGGGTGCAACTCCGGCACGTGCCACGGCGCCGCGCGCGGCAAGGACGGCTTTCACCTCTCGCTGTTTGGCTACGATCCCCAGGGAGATTACTTTCGCATCACCGAGGAAATGATCGGGCGCCGCGTCAACCTGGCCAGCCCTGAGCGCAGTCTGCTGCTGCGCAAGGCAGTCGGCGCCGTTCCGCACACCGGCGGCAAGCTGTTCGATCGGGACAGCGAATACTATCGCACGTTGCTCAGTTGGATCGAGGCCGGCGCCCAGGACGACGCCGGCGAGGTCGCCGAAGTCGTCGGCCTGGAACTCTCGACCGAGAAGTTGCTGTTCGAAACAAAAGACGGCAAAGACCGGTTGCGCGTAATTGCGCTGGCCAGCGACGGATCACGCCGCGACGTAACGACGCTGGCCCGCTTTCATAGCAACAACGGCAGCGTGGCGGAGATCGACGCCGACGGTCAGGTCGCGGCCAGCGGGCCGGGCGACACGCACGTCTTCGCGCGTTTCAACCGCTTCACGATCGGTTGCGAGGTGATCGTGCTGCCGCCGGCCGAAGGCTTCGAGTGGCCGAACCCGCCGGCGGCGAATTACATCGACGAGCTCGTCTTCGACCGTCTGCATAAACTGCGGATCGCTCCGTCGGATTTGTGCGACGACGAAACGTTCCTGCGTCGCGTGTCGCTCGACCTGGCCGGACGCGTGCCGACCGTTGAAGAATACCGGGCGTTTATGGACGATGCGAGCCCGACGAAACGTTCCGCCAAGATCGACCAGTTGCTGGCCGACGACGCCTTTGCCGATCTCTGGACGACGCTGTGGGCCGAGCGGCTGCGCGTGATGGGGGGCAACTATGCCCCGGTCGGCACGCACATCAAGGCGGCCGACGCGTTTTACGAATGGATCCGAACGCAACTGCGCAACGACCGGCCGCTGAACGAATTCGTCTCCGAAATGGTCTCGGCTTCGGGCAGCAACCTGATCAACGGACCGGCCAATTTGTACACCATGCTGGTACATGGACCGCGGTTCGAACCGAAGGCGTTCGCCGCCGATTTCTCTCAGGTGTTCCTGGGCGTGCAGATCCAATGCGCGGAATGCCATAACCATCCGTTCGACCGCTGGACGATGAAAGACTACTACAGTTTTGTCAGCTTCTTCACCGGCATGAAGCGCAAGCCGGGCGTCGAGCCGCGCGAACAGCGGATTTACTACGATACTTCCGCGCCGCCCGCGCGGAACATCGTCGATCAGCGGCCTATGCCGGCCCGAACGCTCGGCGCCGTCAAACCGGTCGACCAGACCGGCGATCCGCGCCGAGCGCTGGCCGCCTGGCTGACGTCGCCCGACAACGACATGTTCAGCCGCAACCTGGCCAACCGCATTTGGGCCCAGTTGATGGGCCGGGGCATTGTGGAACCGGTAGACGACGTGCGCGTCAGCAATCCGCCGGTAAACGGTCCCCTGCTGCATGCACTGGCAAAGCATCTGGTCGAATCGCAGTTCAGTCTTCACAGCCTGGTCCGCGACATCTGCAACTCGCGAGTTTACCAATTGAGCGCGCAGCCGAACGACTCCAATCGGGGCGACTCGAGACAATTCTCGCACGCCCGGCTGCGGCGATTGCGGGCCGACGTATTGATGGACTCGGTCGTGGTCGTCACCGGCATGCCTCGCAACTTTCGGGGCTTTCCCGCCGGCACGCGGGCGATCGATTACTATCCGCGCGAGGCCGGCGATACGAGCGGACCGCATTTCGGCGATCCGTTCTTCGAGACCTTTGGCCGCTCCAGCCGCAACACGATCTGCGCCTGCGAGACGAAGCAGGAACCCACGCTTTCGCAAACGCTCCACATGGCGGTGGGCGACACGCTTCGTTCACGGCTTTCCGTCGGCGGACAGATGAAGCAACTTGTGGACAATGAGAAAGCGCCTGACGGAATTATCGAGCAGCTCTTCATCCTTGCCCTTTCCCGGCGCCCGACGGCCGAAGAGCAAGCGGCCATGCAAGAGCTGATTGGCGAGAGGGCGAACGACTCGCAAGTCTACGAAGACATTCTCTGGGGGCTGCTGAATTCCACCGAGTTCGCCTTCAACCATTGAAGCTCCGGCCGCCTGGGTCGCGTAAGGCCGCCTTGCTTCAAACCTGCCTTTCGGCTACAAACCTCGCGCAATGCTAGGGATGGCTGGCTGACATGACCGTTGCCGCAACATAAGCGTGGCGGCGCAATAAAGCGGGGGCTTGCGCACTGGGAGGCGCATTTCATGACAGCAGTCGACGGCGAAGCGCCGTGCTCGACGGGATCGAGCTGCGCAGACCTGGTTGGCGTGGGCGGCTTTCCTGGCCGTCATTTCGGCCATCGTCATCGCGTCGCCCCTGACGCGAACCGTCACGCCCAACTATCGCGAGGCGTGCCTCCGCTGGTTTGCCGGGCAAGACATTTATGGCGACGGCCCGCACGGTTTCCTCTACTTTCCTCACGCGGCGGCTCTGTTCACGCCCTTTGCAATTCTGCCGTTCGGCGACGTACTTTGGCGATTCTTCGGCATTGGAGGATTGGCCCTTGCCGTCCGGCGTCTTGCCGGCACGATTGCGCCGCGGTCTGACCAGGCAAGGGCGTTTGCGTGGATGACCGCCTTGGCGATTCCGCCCGCTTTGGCCAGCGCGCGGAACGGACAAATGAACCTGGTGCTTGTCAGCTCGATGACTTTCGCCTTAGTCGCCCTCGCAACTCGGCGCTGGAATCGGGCCGCGTTCTGGCTGTGCTTCGGCCTGGCCATGAAACCGTTGATGATCGTCCCGCTAATTGTAGCAGCCTGTTGCTATCGTGCCTTGTGGAAGCCCCTGGCCGTGGGCGCGTTGATTGTCGCCGCCTTTCCGTTCGTTACGCAAACGCCTGCCTATGTCATGCGCCAACACCTGCTTTGCGGCGAGAAGCTGTTGCTCGCTGCTAGTCCCGGCTGCGAGAACCCTGCCAGCGACCTGTTCGGACTTCTCCATGCCGTCGGCAATGACTCGTCCGCGAACGTACAGACGGCGATTCGCGCAGCTGCAGCAATCGCACTGGCGTTGCTCTGCCATGCGGCCGTAGCGCGGCGGCAGCCGCGCGCCGCCTGCGCGATCCTCCTGACCTTCCTGGGTTGCTATCTCACGCTCTTCAATCCGCGTGCAGAAAACAACGGTTATGTCGTGCTCGTCCCGGCGCTTGCTGCCTGGGCGGCATGGGGACTGCCCGGCAAGCGGCAGCGATCGCTCCGGTGGCTGATGGCGGTCGTCTCCTTCGGCATCGCCGGCAGCTACGAATTGAGTCACGGCCCCAACTTCTGGCTGAATCCACTACTTGCCCTTGCGCCCTTAAGCCTGGCCGTTGCAAGCGTTGTCGGGCGACGCCCTTTGCGCCGCGATTCGTCAGCGATGCAGGGGCCTCGCGTTCGTTTCGATCTGCCGGCCGAAGTCGCCAGGGCTCTCAGATCACCCGATCATGACTTGACGCTCGTCATTCCGGCGTTCAATGAAGAACGTCGCCTGCCTCGCACTTTGGGCTCGCTGCTCGAAAGCCTGGACCAGTGGGGAATCGACTACCGAATCGTCGTTGTCGATGACGCCAGCGATGACGAGACCGCCGCCGTCGGCCGAGGCTATGGCTTCCGAGTGCAGACGATTTCGCTCACGCGCCGCGGCGGTAAAGGCCTGGCAGTGAAACGCGGCATGCTCGCAGCAACCGGGCGCATCGTCGCCTTCACCGACGCCGACCTGCCTTATTCGCTCGAAGCCTTGCGCTGCGCTTATGAAGCGATCGCCGCGGGCCGGTGCGCGGCGGCCTTTGGCGCACGCGACCTGCCGGGCTCATCGAGCGTCGTCCCGACGCCAGTGCCGCGGCGAGTCGCCAGCACCGTCTTCCGGCTGCTCACGCAATGTCTCGTCTCGCGCCGGGTCGCCGATACCCAATGCGGATTGAAAGCGTTTTCGGCAGAAGCGGCCAGCGAGGTCTTTTCGCGAACGACGATCGCTGGCTTCGCCTTCGACGTAGAAGTCGTCTGGCTGTGCGAACGGCTGGGAATCGCCTTGAAACGCGTCCCGGTGACGCTGTTGAACGATTACGATTCATCCTTGTCCGTCGTGCGCGATGGCGCTGCGATGTTCTTTGAGGTGTTGAAGTTTCGATTCTCGCGCCTGCGGACCACTGTCAGGCTCGATCGCGCCGAACCAGAAAGACATTTGCCGCACCCCTTGCGTTATCCGTCGGAAAGTCCGCTCGCTCAACCGTCTCTTTCGGCGTCGGCTCTATCCGGCTAGAGCGGCCAGCAAGCGTTTGCCTCGGGCGATTAGCGCCTTCGACAGGCCATGCGAGACGCTCTTACCCCTTTCCGAGCAATGAGATAGGCAAACTGCTCGCATGCCGCATGCTCCCTCGGCGGCGACAGAAAACTCTTGCATCCGATCATCGGCCGGTTATAGTTTAGGCAGACCTCCAGCCTAGTGAATTTCATGCCTCGTTTTCGCTTACTCCCCCTCTGTATGGCCTTGGCAGTGATGTTCAATCACTTCCATTGCGTCGGTACAAGTGCGCTCGCTTTGGGCGTAGCTGCCGAACTGGGGCAACGGGCGCGACTGGATAAGACGGCCCCGTGCGATATGGGCGCCATACCCGAGTGCGAGAATGAAACGGGCTGCATTTGCCAGGGCGCCATCTTTGTCTCGGCGCCCGCGGTCGACCTGTTTGATCTGGCTTCCCGTCAGTGGATCATTGAGCCGTGCGCAGAGCTTGTCGACCAGATCGACCAGCCTGATCTTGTCGCCGCTTTCGCCACTCTTGAGTGGGAAAACTTCGCGCGCCCAATCTCAGGTAGGGCAATGCGCGCCTGGCTCGCCTCTTTTTTGATTTGAACGCCCCCTGTTGCTGGTTTTGACGTCTCGAAACGCCCTGGGCGTTTCGAGACGCTGAGAACTTTCGCACTGCGCATCAAGGGAGCCGTTCTGTGTCGATATCGAATTCTCCAACTGTTTCGCTCGCCGCACGCGGCGCGTTTCGGCCCGCACGCTTGCTGACGGTAGGCGCGACGACGCTGCTGCTCGTCGCGGCCGTGGCCTACGTTTCGCAATCAGAATCAGGCCAAGGGGGGCCGAACCCGAAAGCCATTCCGACGCCTCAACCGACCCACGACGCGGATGAGGGCGACGCGCCGGAAGGCGTCGTGCGCTTGACGCCCGCCAAGTTGAAGGCCGCCGGCTTGCACGTCAGCCAGGTCGAACGCCGTGAAGTGCAGGAAAGCCGCCGCGTGCCTGGTAAGATCGACTACAACAAATCACGCCGCTTGGAAATCAAGGTTCCGGCCGCGGGCGTCGTCACGCGAGTGCTCGTGTTGCCCGGGCAGACGGTCAAACGCGGCGACCGACTGGCGCTGGCCAGCAGCGTCGACGTCGGCATGGCGCGCGATGAAGTGACGCATGCCGAAGCCGATTTGCGGATTGTCCAGCGCGAAACCGACTGGCTGGCCCAGATTGCAGACAACACCAAGGCGCTGCTGAAATCGCTTGAGGCCGGGCCCGACATCAAAGAGATCGAAGAGCGGTTCAAAGACGAAGTGCTGGGCGACCAGCGCGAGAAGATCATCTCCGCCTATTCGAAGCTGCGGCTGGCGACACGCGCTTCGCAAGCCGCAGCATCAGCCAAAGAGGCGCTCGCCGAGCGGTACGTACAAGAACGGGCCAGCGCTCGGGAAGTCGCCCACGCGAGTTTTCGCACGGTGCGAGACAAGGCCAGCTTCGACGTGCAACAGCAACTCGCGCTGTCGCGAGCCAACCTGGAACACGCTCAGCGGATGTTGGCCGTCAGCCGACAGAAGCTGAAACTGCTGCTCGGGCCGTTTGCCGAGGTTGCTCCGGGCGAGCAGGACGAGTCGCTCTGCGAATTGATCCTCCGCTCGCCGCTGGAGGGCAAGGTGGAAGACCGTTTTGTCGCCGACGGCGCCCAATTCGTCGCGTCGCAAACGCTGTTTGCCTTGGCCAACACCGACACGCTCTGGGTCTCCGCACAGATTTACGAGCGCGATTGGGCGGCATTGGCGGGCGGCGACGTGCAGGAACTGAAGGTCGAATCGCCCGCGCTGCCCGGTTTTGAGGCGACGGCCCAAGTGCAGTTCTTCAGCGTCGGAATGTCCAACGAAACGCGCGCCGTGCCGCTGGTCGCCCAACTGTCCAACGCCGGAAATCGCCTGAAGCCGGGCATGTTCGCCTGGGTGACCGTGCCGCTCGGCCCGCGGCGCGAATCGCTCGTCGTCCCCGCCGGCGCGATCATGCATCACGAAGACGAGACCTTCGCCTTCGTCGAGTTGTCTCCGGGCGCCTATCGCAAGGCGGTCGTCGCGCCGGGGCTGATCACCACGGAATTCGTCGAGGCGCTGTCCGGCCTCGAAGCCGGAGAGAAAGTCGTCGATCAAGGCGCCTTCTTCCTCAAAAGCGAATTGCTGCTGGAAGGCGAAGAGCCGTAAGACGCGCTTGTCTCACTTGCGCTCGCGCTGGATGAGACGTCTTCTGCGGCGGGGCGAGCTTCCAAGGTCGCCAGCGGCCGCGGAAACCCGCTCCGAAGAAACCCGTTGTCTCAGCGGCGTCCGGATTTGAAAAGAACTTGCGGAATCACTGACCATGCTTTCCTCGCTGATTGACGCTTCGCTCGAAAACCGCTTTCTCGTGCTTGCGGTCGTCGGACTGATGGCCGTCGGCGGCGCGTACAGCGCGCTGATCATTCCGATCGACGCCGTGCCGGACCTGACCAACGTGCAGGTGCAGGTGGTGACCAAGGCCGGCTCCCTCTCTCCGCTGGAGGTCGAACGGTACGTCACCTACCCGGTCGAAGCGACGATGAACGGCCTGCCGAACGTCGAAGAGATCCGCAGCATCTCGAAGTTCGGGCTGTCGTTGGTCACGATCGTGTTCAAGGAAGGGACGGATATCTATCGCTCGCGACAGCTCGTGGGCGAACGGCTGGGAGACGCCAGGGAACGCATCATTCAAGGCTATGGCAGTCCCAACCTGGGCGTGCTGACCACGGCCCTGGGCGAAGTCTTGCAGTTCGAGGTCAAAGGCGCCGGCTACTCGCCCATGCAGTTGCGCACATTGCTGGAATGGGAGATCGCGCCGCAGTTGCGGCAAACGCCCGGCGTGACCGAGATCAATTCGCACGGCGGTTTCTACAAGACGTTCGAAGTCACGGTCGACCCCGACCGGCTGGCCGCGCAAGAGCTGGCCCTGGGCGAACTGTTCGATGCCCTCTCGCAGAACAACGCCAGCGCCGGCGGCGGTTACATCGTGCATTACGGCGAGCAGCGGTTCATCCGCGGTCAGGCGCTGCTCAAGACGGTGGAAGACATCGAGCGGGTGGTGGTGCGCCGCCGTCCGCGTGGGGTTCCGCTGTTGGTCAAGGACGTGGCCTCGGTTAACATTGCACCGATGATGCGGCAAGGCGCCGTCACGCGCGACGGCCGCGGCGAAGCCGTGACCGGCATGGTCATGATGCTGCTGGGCGAAAACTCGCGCAACGTCGTGCGAGACGCCAAAGTCCGCCTGAAGAAAATCGAAGAAACGCTGCCTAACGGCGTCACGCTGGAAGTGATCTACGACCGGGCCCACCTGATCGACCGCACGCTCAGCACCGTGTTGCACAACCTGGTCGAAGGAGGCGTGCTGGTGATCGTGGTGCTGCTGTTCCTGCTGGGCAGCATCCGCGCCGGAATCATCGTGGCCGCGGCGATTCCCCTCTCGATGCTGTTCGCCACCAACGTGATGGCGGCGACCGGCATTACCGCCAGCCTGATGAGTCTGGGCGCCATCGATTTCGGACTGATCGTCGACAGCTCGGTGATCATGGTCGAAAACTGCATCCGCCGCCTTTCGCACCCGCACGGCGATAAGTCGCACGCCATGATCGTGCGCGATGCCGCGATCGAAGTCCGCAAACCCACCATGTTCGGCGAACTGATCATCGGCGTCGTCTATCTGCCGATTCTCGCGCTCGAAGGCACCGAAGGCAAACTGTTCCGGCCGATGGCCTTGACGGTGCTATTTGCCTTGGCCGGTTCGCTCGTCCTCTCGCTCACGCTGATGCCGGTGCTGGCCTCGATGTTCCTGCCGAAAAAGATGGAGGAGAAAGACGTCTGGCTGATCCGCGTCATCAAACGCTTCTACGCTCCACTGGCGGCGCGCGCCATTCGAAATCCGCTGCTGACGACCGGGCTGGCGGTCGGACTGTTTGCAGCCGCCCTCCCGGTGGCCCTGCATCTCGGCGCCGAGTTCATGCCGCGGCTCGACGAAGGAGACCTGCTGATCGAAGCGGTGCGGCTGCCCAGCGCGACGCTGGAAGACTCCATTGCCATGTCAACTCGCGTCGAAAAGCTGTTGAAGGAATTCCCTGAAGTGAGGACGGTATTTTGCAAAACCGGCCGCCCGGAGGTCGCCAACGACGTGATGGGCGTTCACCAGACCGACGTCTGGGTGATGTTGAAACCGGTCGAAGAGTGGCCGGCCAAGAAGTCACGCAACGAGCTGATCGAAGAGATCTCGACGCTTCTGAACGATCGCGTGCCGGGCGTGATGTTCGGCTTCAGCCAGCCGATCGAAATGCGCGTCGATGAACTGGTGGCCGGCGTCAAAGCCGACGTGGCGGTGCTGCTTTACGGCGACGACCTGGAAGTGCTGGGCCGCAAGGCCAAGGAAATTGAACAGCTCCTGCAGAAGATCCCTGGCGCCGCCGATGTCAAAGCCGACTATCAGGCCAACATTCCCACCTTGCGCATCGAGGCGCGGCCCGACCGGCTGGCCATGTATGGCATTGATTCGGCCGAGGTGATGAACGCCGTCGCCACGGTCGGCGGTCACGAGGTCGGGCAGATTCTGGAAGGCAGAGCGAGGTTCCCGATCATCGTGCGTTATCCGAAGGAGTGGCGAGAGAACGCCGAACTGCTCGAGCAGATCCCCGTCAGCGAGATCGGCGGGCAGCAGATTCCGCTTGGCGAGCTGGCCGACGTGATCCTGGAAGAAACGCCGCCGGGCGTCGAGCACGAAGCCACCCGCCGCCGCACGTACATTTCCGTCAACGTGCGCAACCGTGACGTCGCCAGCTTCGTTCACGAGGCGCAGCGAGTCGTCAAGGAGAACGTTGTCCTGCCGACCGGCTACACGATTCGCTGGGGCGGCGATTTCGAGAATCTGCAGAGCGCCAGCCTGCGGCTCTCGATCATCACGCCCATCGTGTTGCTGTTGATCTTTCTGCTGTTGTACAGCAGCTTCCGCTCGATGCGACTGGCGCTGATTGATCTTTCTGGCAGTGCCGATGGCCGCCTCGGGCGGCATTTACGCCTTGGCGCTGCGAGATGCCGTTCAGCATTTCGGCGGGCGTCGGGTTCATCGCCCTGTTCGGCGTGGCGGTGCTCAATGGCCTGGTCTGGGTCAGCGCGGCCGAGAACTTGCGGCAGGAAGGCATGGATCCTCACGACGCCGCTTGCGAGACGGCGCTGGTGCGTCTGCGGCCCGTGTTGATGACGGCCCTGGTGGCCAGTCTCGGCTTTCTGCCGATGGCCCTTTCCACCACCGCCGGGGCCGAAATCCAGCGGCCGCTGGCCACCGTGGTCATCGGCGGCCTGATCACCTCCACCCTGCTCACCGCGCTTGTCGTGCCCGCCATCTATCCCTGGTTTGCGCCTCGCGGGGCCACGCAAGCGTGAAGCGACCAAACTTGAAAGGGGAAGCAGGAGCCCATAGCCGCAGGATTACGAGCCCGAACCGCGCTCGGCCGGCCACGAGCGCATGGCCCACCCCGCCACTTCTTCGAGTTGCGCACGCGTGGCGCCGCCGGCGGCCTGCACGGACAGGCCCCAGATCACGGTGATAATGTAACGGGCAAGAATAGCGGCGTCGACGCTGGCGGGCAAATCGCCCGCCGAGATGGCCGCTTCGAAACGACGGCGCACGGCCGCCTCGGCCGCGGCGCGGGTCAGGCTCAACTGTTTGCAGATCGGCTCGGCCGACGGGCTGGCCGTCAGGGCGCCCTGCACCAACAGGCAGCCGTCAGGATAACGAGAATTCATGGCCAGATCGATCGCGCCGCGGAATAACTGCTCGGCCTGCGCCGCGAGCGGTCGGCGCTTTGAGCGCCTTGGGCAAATAAGACGCTGGCCTTTGCAGGTAGCGCTGGAGCGCCTTGCGGAACAGCATCTCCTTGTTGCCGAACGCCGCATACAGACTGGGCATGTTCACGCCCATCGCCTTGGTCAGCGCTGCCAGCGACGCCCCCTCGTAGCCATTCCGCCAAAAGACCAGCAGCGCCGCGTCAGCGCTTCTTCTACGTCAAATTCTCTCGGACGCCCGCGGGGCATCGAGCTCCTCCTGGGTTTTTTATCGATTACTACAATATACGCTTGACGCCCGTCTTCGGCTTATTTATTTTAGCAATCGCTACACAAGTCATTGCCGGCGCTCCGCCGGCGCCTCTCGACAAGGAAACGCCATGCACGTCCAGCCTTATCTGTTCTTCGACGGCCGCTGCGAGGAAGCCCTGGAGTTTTACCGCAATACGCTTGGCGCCGAGGTGCTGAGGCTGTTGCGATTCAAAGAGAGTCCTGAACCGCACCAGCCCGGCATGCTTCCGCCCGGCGCCGAAGATAAAGTGATGCACGCCAGTTTTCGCGTCGGCGAATCGACGATTATGGCATCCGACGGCCGCTGCACCGGACAGCCCGCCTTTCAGGGCGTTGCACTGACGCTGACCGTGGCGAACGAGGCGGAGGCCGATCGCGCGTTCGCCGCTTTGAGCGACGGTGGACAGGTGCAGATGCCGCTCACGAAGACCTTCTTCTCGCCCCGATTCGGCATGGCCGCCGATCGTTTCGGCGTCTCGTGGATGATTCTGGTGGGGGCCTGAGTTGACGGAAGCCATGGTCGCAAGAGCAGTGGGGCAAAAGAAAGAATTTCCAGGAGAAATGCCATGTCGGCGGATCAAGTTGAAAGCCCGGCGCCCGTGATTCAAGATGGACAGGGTCGTTGCTGCGGCGGCCTCTCGATGGTCAAGAAGATCTTTCTCGCCGTGGCGGCGATTATCGCCATGTTGGCAGCCTTCGTCGCAATTCAACCCGCCGACTTCCGCGTAGAAAGGTCAGATCGCTATTTCCGCTCCAGCGACCGCCGTCTTCGCGCAAGTCAACGACTTCCATAATTGGGACGCCTGGTCGCCCTGGCTGAAGCTCGATCCGGATGCAAAGACCTCTTACGAAGGCCCCTCGTCCGGAACCGGCGCCGTGTTCAAGTGGTCCGGAGACGGCAATGTGGGAGAAGGCAGCATGACGATTATGGAAAGCGAGCCCGCAGAGCGAATCGGCATCAAGTTGGAATTCGTGCGCCCGTTTGCCGGCGTCAACATGGCCGAGTTCCGTTTCAAGCCGGACGGCGAGCAGACGCTGGTCACCTGGAGCATGTGGGGCGAGCGAAACTTTGTTTGCAAGGCGATCGGCTTGTGCGTCAGCATGGACAGCATGATCGGCGACAAATTCGAAGAAGGATTGGCTGCCATGAAATCGGCGGCCGAAGCGGAGTCTAAACGGTCGCCTCCCGAAACGCCTGCAGAACCATCGGCCGCCCGAGCGAATAACGGACAGACGGCGGAATGAGCAACGGCGGTTTTTCCAAGTTGCGGCTCGACCGCATGCGTGACGCGATGGCCGGCTACGTTGAGAGCGCCGCGTTCCGGGCATGGTCACGCTCATCTGCCGGCGCGGCGAACTGCACGTCGAAGCGATCGGCGCCAAAGCCCTGGGCGGCGCCGACCCGATTGCGCGCGATACAATTTTCCGCATCGCATCGATGTCCAAGCCGGTCACGGCCGTCGCGGCGATGATTCTGGTGGAAGAGTGCAAACTGCGGTTGGATGAGCCGGTGGATCGGCTGCTGCCCGAATTGGCCGATCGCCAGGTATTGAAGCGCTTGGACGGTCCGCTGGACGAGACTGAGCCCGCCAATCGCCCGATCACGCTGCGCGACTTGCTCACGTTTCGCTCAGGTTGGGGCATCGCGCTGGCGCCGCCGGATGTGTATCCCATCCAAAAGGCGATGAGCGAGTTGCTCCTCGGCCAGGGGCCGCCGAATCCTCAAATGCCGCCGGCGCCGGACGAGTGGCTCCGCCGATTGGGAACGCTGCCGTTGATGCATCAGCCGGGCGAGCAGTGGATGTACCACACCGGCTCCGACGTACTGGGCGTGTTGATCTCGCGTGCCTCAGGACAGCCGTTCGAGCAGTTTTTACAGGATCGGCTCTTCGAACCACTTGGCATGCGCGACACCGGTTTCAGCGTGCCGACCGAAAAGCTTGATCGGCTGGCCGCTTGTTACTGGACTAACTACAAGACGGGCGCCCTGCGGCTGTTCGACGAACCGACGGGCCAATGGAGCCGGCCGCCTGCGTTTCCCTCCGGCGGCGCGGGGCTCGTCTCGACCGTCGACGACTTCTTTGCTTTCGGCCAAATGCTGCTGAACAACGGACGACACGGCAACACGCGGATCCTGTCGCGGCCCACCGTCGAAACCATGACGACCGACCAGCTCACGTCCGGTCAGAAGGCCGTTTCCGGTTTAATCTCGGGCTACTTCGGAAGTCACGGTTGGGGCTTCGGCCTGTCGGTGGTCACCCGGCGGGAAAACCCGGCCGAGCCGGTCGGCGCCTACGGCTGGGACGGCGGTCTCGGCACATCGTGGCGTTGCGATCCGCGGGAGGAATTGATCGGAATTCAACTGACGCAGGCCGCCTGGACTTCCGCCAATCCGCCGCCCGTCTGCCGTGATTTTTGGACCTTGACCTATCAGGCCATCGATGATTGAGACGGATTCATTGGAGCCGGCAGAACGGTAGCGGTCGAAACCCAAGCGTCGAAAGATGAGATTGCGGGGCGGCGTTCGCCTCCGCCGAGACGGAACCAAGAACTCAAAGAGGATCAAACGATGAGCGGCGTGCGCGTTTTGGTCGGCACACGGAAAGGCGCGTTCATCCTCACGTCGGACGGCAAACGCGAGAAGTGGGACGTCAGCGGCCCGCATTTCGGCGGCTGGGAGATCTACCACATGAAGGGTTCGCCGGTCGATCCGAACCGCATCTACGCGTCGCAGTCGAGCGGCTGGTTCGGGCAGGTCGATCCAGCGCTCCGACGACGGCGGCAAGACAGCCGTGGGAGACCGGATGCGAGCAACAAGTTCGTCTACGAAGGCGAGACCGGCAACGCACCAGTGGTACGACGGCACGCCGCATCCGTGGGAGTTCAAGCGCGTCTGGCATCTCGAACCGTCGCTGACCGATCCCGACACGGTCTACGCCGGCGTGGAAGACGCGGCGCTGTTCCGCACCACCGACGGCGGCGAGTCCTGGCAGGAACTCGCCGGCCTGCGCGGCCACGAGTCGGGCAAGCTCTGGCAGCCGGGCGCCGGCGGCATGTGCCTGCACACGATCCTGCTCGATCCGACCGACCCGAAGCGCATCTACATCGCCATCTCGGCCGCCGGCGCGTTCCGCACCGACGACGGCGGCAAGACCTGGAAGCCGATCAACCGCGGGCTGAAGTCGCAGTACGAACTGCCCGACCCGAACGCCGAAGTCGGCCACTGCGTGCACCGCATCGCCATGCACCCGTCGCGGCCCGGCGTGCTGTTCATGCAGAAGCACTGGGACGTGATGCGCAGCGACGACGCCGGCGACATCGTGGCACGAGGTCAGCGGCAACCTGCCGACCGACTTCGGCTTCCCCATCGACGTGCACGCCCACGAGCCGGAGACGATCTACGTCGTGCCGATCAAGAGCGATTCGCGAGCACTATCCGCCCGAAGGCAAGCTGCGCGTCTATCGCAGCCGCACCGGCGGCAACGAGTGGGAGCCGCTCACGCAAGGGCCTGCCGCAGAGCAACTGCTACGTGAACGTGCTGCGCGACGCGATGGCGGTCGACACGCTCGATCGATGCGGCGTGTACTTCGGCACGACCGGCGGCCAGGTCTACGCCTCGGCCGACGGCGGCGACACCTGGACGCCGATCGTCCGCGATCTGCCGGCCGTGCTCTCGGTCGAGGTGCAGACGCTGCCATGATCCGCGTCGTCCTGCCGTACCACCTGCGCACGCTGGCCCGCATCGACGGCGAGGTGCAGTTCGACGTTGCCGGCGCCGGTGACGCAGCGCGCGGTGCTCGACGCCCTCGAGGCGCGCTACCCGGTGCTGTGCGGCACGATCCGCGACCACGTCACGCACGAGCGGCGGCCGCTTCTTGCGTTTCTTCGCCTGCCAGGAAGATCTGTCGCACGAATCGCCCGACGCGCCGTTGCCGGAGGCCGTGGCGCGCGGCGCCGAGCCGTTTCTAATCGTCGGCGCGATGGCAGGCGGATGAGGCGGCGGGACGGGCGTCGCGTGGTGTGGGCACTGCCCACCATGCACCGAGAAGCGATTGGAATTGATGGCTGGCGATGCACGCCCGACGGCTACGGCATTTCTTCTTGGGGCGGCGTTCCTAGGCCGTCAATGCTGTGCATTGCGCAGCCGACCCGGGAAGGGCCCGCCACGAAAGTATGAGATTCCGATCTAGGCTCGCAGCAACTCCTTGATCGGCTCGCCGAACGGCAGAATCGGCATCGGGCGGCCGGCGTGGTCGGGGAAGGACGTTTTCGTAGTCGATGCCCAGGTGCCGATAGACGGTCGCCCACAGGTCGTTGGGCGTGAGCGGACGGTCGTCGGGATGTTCTCCCTTGGAGTTCGTCGAGCCGATCAATCTGGCCGGTGCGCATGCCGCCGCCGGACACGAGCAGCGACATCGCTTGCGGCCAGTGATCGCGGCCGGGCTGCATCATGCCGGTCTGCGTGCCGTTCTGGAATTGCCGATCCGCGGCGTGCGGCCGAATTCGCCGGTGACGACCAGCAATCACCCGCTTGTCCAATCCGCGGTTGTAAATGTCTTCGATCAAGGCCGTGATCGCCTGGTCGTAAATCGGCAAACGCAGCCGTCAGGTCGTCCACAGATATGGCAGTTCACGGCGTGCGAGTCCCAGTTGTAGACTCCCTTGCTTGAGCCGTGAGACGCCCGACTGGTACGGGTTCTCCATAATCACGGTCACAAAGCTGACGCCGGCCTCGACCAGCCGTCGAGCCATCAGGGCCCGCTGTCCCCAACAATGCCGGCCGTAGCGATCGCGCACGGCGTCGCTTTCCTGCGATAAATCGAACGCGTGCTTGCAACGTCCGCTGGTGAGCATGCTCGACTGCCGCCTGTTGAAACTTGTCCATTGACTCCATCAGCCGCGAGGCGTCGATCTGCCGATCGATGCGGTCAAGCGAGGACAGCAATTGCGTGCGATCGCCGATGCGCTCGAGCCGGTCGCCGGCAGCGAGCGCCATTTCGGCACGGAGAAGTTGGGAGCGGTCGGATCGCCTTCCACGGTAAACGGCATATAGGCCTGGCTCAGATAGGCGGAGCCTTGGGCAAAGACGTGGCCGGTGCGGCCGCCCGGGTTCATCGACACGTAGTTGGGAATGCCGAGATCACGCTTCTCGCGGCACTTAGCCACGATGGAACCGGTCGCGGGGGCATCGTTGACGGTGTCGACGGGCGTGGCCGGTACGCGACCCGTCATCACTCGCTTGTGACCGCCGCCGTGATCGGCGAACGTGTGGGAGATGGAACGGACGATCGAAAACTTGTCGGCGAGCTTGGCGTGCCGCGGCATCAGCTCGCACAATTCCATGCCCGGCACGTTGGTCGGAATCGGCGAAAAGGCGCCTCGGTAATCGGAGGGCGCCTTGGGCTTCATATCGTACATGTCCATGTGCGGCGGCCCGCCGGGCATCCACACGAAGATGACCGAGGTCTCTTCGTCGATCGGGCGCCATTCTCCGCGGCACGAGCACGTGCCTGCGAAACAGCTCCGGCAACGTCATGCCGCCCAGGCCCAGCATGCCCGCTGCCAGAAATTCGCGGCGGGTGGCCGGACCACGACACAACTGAGGCTCTCTGTTCATCGCTGGCTCGCTCGAGGAAGTACGGGAAGGATGCTTTGGCAGGCTTGCATATTAACAGAAATTGATCGGAAGGCCAATTTCCGGTTAATTCCCCACAGTGCAATCCGGTGAGAAAGTAGCCATATTCTATCCGAATCACTTTTGGGGCAATGCTAATGCCGGTAATCACAGATTCCTCGCCGATTGTCATCGCAGGAGGCAGCGGTTTTATCGGGCTCTCGCTGGCCAGTCATCTGGCAGCCGCCGGCAAGTCCGTGGTATTGCTCTCGCGCAACCCGCCGAAGCAAACTGGGCCCTGGCGGCATGTGACCTGGGACGCGCGAACGCTTGGACCGTGGCGCCGCGAACTCGACGGCGCCGCTGCACTCGTGAACCTTGCCGGGGCGCAGCGTTGAATGCATCAAGACCCCCGATCACCAGGATGAGATTCTCCGTTCTCGCGTAGAAGCGACTCGCGTGCTGGGCATGGCCCTGCGATCCATTGATGCGCCGCCGCTGGTTTGGGTGCAAATGAGTACGGCGACATTTATGGAGACCCGCCGCAACTCGTTTGCAGCGAGGACTCGCCGTTTGGCTACGGCCTGGCGCCCTGCGTGGGAAAAGCGTGGGAGGAGGGATTTCAAGGGAGCGTCTTGCCTTCGCAACGAGCAGTAATCCTGCGAACCAGCTTTGTGCTCGGTCGAGACCGCGGCGCGGGCGGCGGCGCCTTGCGCGCTTGCGAAAGCTTGCGAGGTTCGGTCTCGGCGGCAAGGTTGGATCAGGGGACTAGGGAATGAGTTGGATACACGAGACGGATATGAATCGACTCTTCGAGCGTGCATTGACCAATCCCGCCATGCAGGGCGCCTACATCGCCTCGTCGCCCCATCCGCTTTCGCAGCAAATGTTCATGCGTGAGTTGCGCCGCGCGGTTGGCGCCCCGGTCGGCTTGCCCGCCAATGAATGGATGGTTCGAGCCGGCGCACGGTGGTTGATGCGTACTGATCCCGAACTCGCCTTGTACGGGCGGTATGTCGTTTCAAAACGACTGGCGGATGAGGGCTTCGCGTTTCGTTTTCCGCACCTTCGCGACGCGCTTTCCGAACTTGCTGAACCGCGAGGGCGCCAAGTCGGGTGAACGTTACGTTCGGGCTCCTGAAGCTTGCGACCGCGCAGGTACGCCGGACAGCGGCCTAAGCGGTAAACTTCGAAACGAACTTTCCTGCAATCTCGTAAAACAATCCGACGGGGCGGCAACGCAGGATTTCCAAGACGACGTGCATCTTCTCGCCCGACGGAGTGGTGAGTTCAAGAGCCAGCCACCTATCCGTCACGCCGCGAGTGTGGTAAATGGCAATGCCGCCGCCCGAGATGTCGCGAGAAACGGCCATGAACGGCTCGCCGGTTCTTTCCAGGTTTTCGTCGACCGGCACGGCCGCCACTCGCAGTTGCACGGGATATCGCGGCTCGGTGCGGCTGTCGGGCCCCTCATAATATTTTGAATGCAGAATGGCGTGCGCGACGAAAGAGGCGATGGCTTGGGGCGGACGCGCGCAAGTGGTCGGGGCCAAACCGGAATAGCTGCTCCCGGCATGCCGAGGCGATGCAAGGCAATTCCGCGGCATTGGTGTTTGTCGTCAAAGCTTGTCGTGCGGCGCCGGTCGATGATGCTACTTCGAAAACCATGGCCAAGACATCTCGTCTAAAATGCGGCGGCCCCGTCCCACCCTTTCAGAATGAAGAACTGTAGCATGTACAACGCTCCCGGAGCAGTGGGACGCCTTCGAGATATGCGGAGAGCGTCTTCGCGCCCAGCGTTCTCCGGATTTGCTCAACGGCATCAATCCCTGCACCCCGGACAAATCGCGCCGTCCTAAGAATTGGTCCAGAACGCTCTAACCAACCTCGTGCGCTGCTGCATCCGGCGGAACGCGGTGCTTCAGCGCGCTGTTGATTCTCTCCGGTCCTGAATAACGGGAGGCCTGGCAAAGCTAGGCGACTTGGAGTGGCGCCGGAAGATCGCCCCGACTTTGACGGTTTTGTCGTCGCGTGAAATTGCCGCCGCATGGCGCATTTTGCGTTCAACTCTTCCTGCCGCCCGCGTCGATTTATCGCTGGTGATAACGGATGGTCTGGCTAAAGCTGCGGCAAGACATGGAGGAGCCAATATGGCCGGGAGTTGGCGCGACCCGCGGCGGGCAGTTCTACTGGCAGGAATTTGCGGCCTGCTGCCTGCACTGACGGTTGCAGGCGCCGAAAAGAGCTACACCCTGCGCAGCAGCCGGAAGACGGGCGATGTTACCAACGTGCAGGTGGAGATGGAGGTTGGCGGCGAATTAAAAGTCGTCGCCGAAGGCAAAGTCAAACCGCTCAAAATGAGCGTCAATGGCAAGCTGGCGTACGAGGAAAAGCTGCTCGACGCTTCAAGCTCCGACGACGGAATTCGCCTTCGCTCGGTGCGCCATTACAGCCTGGCCGACGCGGATATCAAGGTCGAGGAAGGCGATGGCAAACCGAAGTTGCGCGATGAGCGCCGTTTGATTGTCGTCGATGCGACCCCAGCGCAAACCGTGCTTTTCAGTCCGCAAGGTCCGCTAACTCGAGAAGAGTTGGACCTGGTTGACGTGCCGGCCAACAGTCTCTGGATCGAGCAGTTGCTGCCGACCAAGCCGGTAAGCGTCGGCAGCCGCTGGACGTACAGTGATTCGCTGGCGGCCTCTCTGCTGGGACTCGATGCAGTCAGCCAATCGGACGTGTCCAGCGAGCTGAAAACCATCGATGACAAAAACGCTCGTTTTGAATTTGCGGGCAACGTGCACGGCGCCGTCGGGGGCGTGGCCACAGAGATTGAAGTCAAGGGAAAATGTCGCTACGACCGCAAGCAGCGGCGCGTGGCCTGGGTCGGGCTGTTGATTAAAGAGAATCGCTCCATAGGCCACGTCTCTACGGGCTTGAATGTTGTGGCGCGCATGCAGGTGCACCTCGCGCCCGGCCGCCAAAGCGATCATCTGTCCGGCGCGGCGCTACAGAGCTTGCCGACTGACGCTTCCGCCTTGCCGATCTCGCTGGAGTGCCGGCATCCGGCAGGCAGGTTCTCCTTCCAGCATGCGCGTGGCTGGCACGTGATGAGCGATTTATCCGACGTGATTACCATGCGCTACGTCGATCGCGGCGAAGTGGTCGCCCAATGCAATATCTCGGCCTTGGCCGATCTGCAGCCGGGCAAACGGACTGCGCTGGGCAAGTTCCAACAAGACATCGAACGTTCGCTCGACAAGGATTTCGGCCAGTTCATTCAGGCGTCCGAATCGGTTACCTCGAACGGGCACGTAATCGATCGAGTCGTCGCGGAAGGGACTGTCTCGGAGCTGCAGATCCAATGGCGATACTATTTGGTTTCCGACGACCAGGGGCGCCAGGTCGTGTTCGCATTCACGTTGGAGAAAGAATTGGCCGCCCAGTTGGGTGATGCCGATCAGGAATTGGTCTCTTCGCTCGAGTTCGCCGCTCTGCCGGAAAACCAGGGCCAGCCCACGCCTGCGGCAATGAACCCGTGGCCGACGAAAATCGGCAGAATGCAGAACCAGCTTCGAGTGCGTTAAGCGCTCACCCAGCGGCAGCTTTCCTTTCCACGGATCGCCGCGTAGGCTTCAGCAGGCGATCGTTCGCCGGCGGGGAACCTCGGGCCTCGCATCACCGGGCCCGCAACGAATTGCTTCCTCGGCGTTTGCGCGTTTCGCCCCGGTTGCATAGTTGCGCGGGCTGCTCTCTGGTTTAGGGAGAAGCCGCCGCTGAATTTAATGCGGCGAGAACCATGGGTTTCGCCGCGAAACAACAGGAGCCAGGCGATGATCCGTCGCACAGTTCGAACGGCTGCCAAGCCCGAACAGTGGATTCTGATTTCGCAGGTCGAGCACGCCCGACTGGCGGGCAAGTTGGCAGAATCCTGGGGACGACAGGGCGTCGCCGCCCTGGAGCCGCGTAGCGAGCTGCTGAACGCCATTTTTCACCATGACGACGGCTGGGCGGATTGGGAGCGTTCGCCCGGATTAGATTCCAAGACCGGACGCCCGCTGCAATTTACGGAGATGCCGCTCGTCGAGTCGCTGGCCATTTGGGAAGACTCGATCATCTCGGCCAGTCACTTTGGCCCGTTGGCGGGTTACGTCGTGAGCGGCCATTTTTGCGAGCTGCTGCGGCGTTTTTCCGCTCGCTGGAAGGGCGAAGAAGCCATGACGGCCATGGCCCACGATTTTCTCGACAGCCAACGACAGCAGCAGACCGAATGGAGCGCCGAGTGGGCTCGGCAGCCGGCGGCGAGCGAACCCGACGTTACTCTTGCTAACGCCTTGCAGTTTCTGCAGTTATTTGACTCCTTGAGCTTGTGGCTGTGCTGTTCCGAGACGCCCGAGCCAGAAGAGTTCGAATCGCCCGGCGGACCGAAGATCGCCGTTCGGCTGGCCGGGCCGGGGCAGGTGGCCGTCGATCCTTGGCCCTTCCAGCCGGAATCGTTGCAATTGTCGGCGGTGGGGCGCTCCCTTCCTGCCAGTCGCTACGATACCCCCCCAGCGCTAGCTACGGCGCCGGTACAACCGGTCACGTTGAACTGGCGCCTGCTGCCAGTCTAGCTCAGGGCTGGCTTGCAAAACTGCCCGCCTTCTGGGCCGGACGCTGCCGTTGGCAACTCCAGGCCAGCTTGGGCGAAAAAACTTGACCGGCTGCAAAACGCCCAAGTAAACTAGTAAGTTCGTGGAATCTCTTGTCTGGAGTTTCTTGTCTTAGGGGCTGTCGTGAAGGTCCGTCTTATGCTCGCCTGTTTTGGCAACTGGTCGCTCTTATTCGGCTTGGCTCTAAGCGTTGCGACGTTGACCGCGGCGCCTGCCGCTGCGCAAGCTCCCAACGCGGCAAACGCCAAAAAGGGCGCCGCTGGACGGTTTCGCGCCTTGGCGCCGGGCGTGGAAGTGACCATTCCGGCGGAAAAGGACGTCGCGGCCGAATCGAGCCGCCACGACATCGTGGAGATTCTGGCGTCAGATCCTGAGTTTGGGGCGCGCCCCAAAGCCAACAGGAAATCGCCCGCCGAAAACAAGCGTTTCACCCACGACATCTGGGCGTTGGAATTTACGTTCAAACCGATGCGGATGATCGATGTCGACATTCCGACGGCTGAAGGCCGATTCGTCCGGAAACGCATCTGGTACTTGATTTATCGAATCAAGAACCCCGGCGAGCAGCCGGTGCGGTTCGTTCCGGAGTTTCGCCTGGAGAGCTGGGACACGGGCAAAGTTTACCCCGACCGGTTGATTCCGGTGGCCATCCCGGAGATTGAGCGGCGCGAAGACGCCAGTCGCCGCCTGCTGAACGCCGCCACCGTGTTGCCCGAAGCCCCTGCGCGGCTCTTTAATACCGTCGAGATGGAGCGAGAAATCCCTCCTAGCCCCGAAGGGCAAGACCTGGGAATTTGGGGCGTGGCGACCTGGGAAGATATCGATCCGGCGACGGACCACTTTTCGATCTATCTCAAGGGGCTGACCAACGCCTATCGCTGGGAAGACGCCAAGTCGGGGGAACCCGCCCAGTACGTGTTCAAAAAAGGCGATAAGGTGGGAACTGGACGCACGTTGCTGCAAAAGACGCTGCGGCTGAACTTCTGGCGCCCCAGCGATAAGTACTACGAGCACGAAGACGAAATCCGCTACGGCTACTACGACGATTCGGGCGAGAAGCGATTCAATCTGAAGCCGGAAGAGAAGGTTGACTATCTCTGGGTTTATCGCTAAACATTAGGATTCGCCACTGCTTGCCACGCTATAACAAGTCGTGGCGAGCGGTTTTGGCGCGATCCGGCCGGCTGGTCGGAGCCGACGAATACCCAAGCCGGCGCTCGTTAGAGCCGGATCGTAAATACCAAGCGGAGAGGTTCGACCATGGCACACAAAAAGGGACAAGGTTCCAGCCGCAACGGCCGCGATTCCAACGGTCAGCGTCGTGGAGTGAAACGCTTCGGCGGCGAGCAAGTCGGGGCCGGCAATATTCTCATTCGCCAGGTCGGCAACCGATTCTACCCGGGCAAAGGCGTCGGCCAGGGGAGTGATTACACCCTATTCGCGCTGGTCCCCGGCTATGTGAAGTTTGATCGCGGCGGACGCCGGATCAACATCGTCGACGCCCTCTAAGCGTCTATACGCCTGCAGTCTCTCCCGCTATGTTCGTTGACCGCGTCAAGATTCAGGTGCTGGGGGGCCGCGGCGGGAACGGCTGCGTCAGCTTTCGCCGTGAGAAGTACGTGCCTCGCGGCGGACCGGACGGCGGCGATGGCGGCGACGGCGGCAGCGTAATTATCGTGGCCGAAGCGGGCGTCGACAGCCTGGCTTCGCTCTCGCAACGCAAACATTGGCGCGCCGCCTCGGGCCAACCGGGCCGCGGCGCCAATTGCCATGGCGCCAGTTCCGAGGATCTGGTCATTCGCGTTCCGCCCGGCACCATGGTCATCGATGCTGCCGGCGGTTTTGTGCTGAAGGACCTGGCCCAAGCGGGCGACCGCGTCATCGCCGCTAAGGGCGGCAAAGGGGGCAAAGGCAACCTGCGTTTCAAGACCTCGACCAACCGTGCGCCGCGCGAGCATACGCCGGGCGAGGCGGGCGAAGCCCGCGAGGTGGTGCTCGAACTGAAGGTCATTGCAGACGTCGGCCTGATCGGCAAACCCAATGCCGGAAAGAGCACGCTGCTCAGCCGGCTGTCGCGTGCGCGGCCGGAAATCGCCGATTATCCGTTCACGACCAAGTATCCCAACTTGGGGCGCGTGCAAATCGATTTCGAACGCTCGTTCATGCTGGCCGATATCCCCGGGCTGATTGAAGGGGCGCACGCCGGTCATGGCTTGGGACACGAGTTTCTGCGGCATATTCAACGCGCGGGCATTTTGGTCCACCTGGTCGAACCCGAACCCGTTGATGGCAGCGATCCGCTGGCCAACTACCGCGTGATTCGAGAAGAGCTGAAACTCTTTGATCCGGCCCTGGGCGAACGGCCTGAGGTGGTGGCGGTTTCGAAAGCCGAACTGCCGGCCGCGGCGGACGTGGCCAAGTTGCTTGCCGCCGACATCGGTCGCGACGTGCTGCTGATCTCGGCCGTAACGGGCGCCGGACTCGACAAGCTGTTGTACCAAATCGGGCGGGAACTCGAGACGCAGCGACGCCTGGTCGCGGCCCCCGAATGAAAGCGAGTCTGGGTCCGGCGTATGGTCGTTTCGCATGCATTTCCTCTCGTGGCCGTCGATATCGGCAATAGCCGCATCAAGTTCGGTCTGTTTCAGCAAGCCGCCGAAACGAAAGACCGCTTGCCTGCGCCGGACTTTTCCTTGGAGTTAGAGCCTGATCCGGCGCGGATGACGGAAATCGCCGCCTGGCTGAGCGACGCCCGCTGCACGCCCGAGGCGGTTTCCTGGTGGGTGGGCAGCGTGCAACGCAGCGTGACGGTGCAATTGGTTGATTGGCTGCGCAGCCGCGACGCAAGCAGGATCACGCTGCTGACGGCCGGAGACTTGCCGCTCGGCGTTCGCGTGCCCCGGCCTGACATGGTCGGTATTGATCGCTTGCTCGGAGCGGTGGCGGCCAATCGGTTGCGCACCGAGGGTTCTCCTGCGGTCGTCGTCGATCTGGGGACGGCCATTACCGTCGATCTGGTCTCCCCGGCCGGCGAGTTTCTCGGCGGCGCCATCTTGCCCGGCATCGGCATGTCGGCCCGGGCGCTGCACGAATTCACCGATCTGCTGCCGCTGTTGGAGATGAAAGCCCTGGCCGAGCCGCCCGCCGCGCTGGGCGCCAATACGATCGACGCCATGCGGTCCGGCATCTATTGGGGCGCCGTCGGCGGCGCCAGGCAACTGATCGAACTGCTGGCCCGCTCGGTCCAAGGGAACATGGAAATCTATCTCACCGGCGGCGCCGCGCCTGCCGTGGCGGGGTTGCTCGCTCCGTCGGCCGTTTACGTGCCGCACCTCACCTTGGCCGGCATCGCTTTGGCAGCGGCCCAATGACGCGCCAGACTGCTTCGGTCGTACTCACTCCGCCCGGCCGCGGCGCCGTCGCTACGGTGCTGGTGGAAGGCCCGCAAGCGACCGATGTCGTCGGTAAATGCTTTCAATCTGCAGCCGGCAAACCGCTGGCGGAGATTGCTCTGGGCCGGATCGTGTTCGGCAAATGGGGCGGCCCGCAGGGCGAAGAACTGGTCGTCTGCCGCCGCTCCGAGCAGACGATCGAAGTCCATTGCCACGGCGGACAAGCGGCGGTCGTAGCACTGGTCGAATCGCTCGATGCGGCAGGCTGCCGGAGCGTCGCCTGGCAAGCCTGGTTCCGTAGCCGTGCTGGGTTAATCCAGTCCCAAGCCCTCGAAGCGCTCGCCCTCGCGGCGACCGAGCGCACGGCCTCCATTCTGCTCGATCAATACGCCGGGGCGCTGCAATCCGCCGTGGAGTCAATCCTGGGCTGGCTGCAGCCCGGCGATAACGAATCGCGGGATGCCGCCAGGCGACTGCTCGAGACGCTGCATCAGCGCCGATGTCGGACGGCGGCTGATCGAACCTTGCCGGGTCGTGCTGGCCGGCAGCCCGAACGTCGGCAAAAGCAGCTTGATCAACGCCTTGGCCGGCTATCGGCGATCGATCGTCTACGATCAGCCGGGCACCACGCGAGACGTCGTGACGACGCTGACGGCGCTGGCCGGCTGGCCCGTGCAACTGGCCGACACCGCAGGGCTGAGACATGCCGACGACGAGTTGGAAGCCGCCGGCGTACGCGGGCCCGCGCCACGCTCGCAGGCGCCGACATTCAAGTGCTGGTCTTCGATTCGACTGCTCCCTGGTCTGAGGCTGACGAAGCCTTGCGAGCGGATTGGCCCGATGCCCTGATCGTCCACAACAAAGCGGATCTTCTACGCCCCCAGGACTGCCAGACGACCTTCGTCCAGCGGGCCTGCCAACGAGCGCCACGCAATTGACCGGCATCGAAAAGCTCGCCAGGCTCCTGGGCGAACGCATCGTGTCGGCGCCGCCGCCGGCTGGCGCCCCCGTCCCGTTTTGGCCTTTGCACTTTGCCGCCGTCAAACTTGCGCGGGAGCAACTGGCAGCGGGAGACGCCCCGGCCGCAGCCGCGACGCTGCGCGCGATGATCTGAGCGAGCCTCGCCGGTTCTCCTCGCGAGAACCGGCCCTTGGCCTCGCCCAGAGTTCGCAGCTCCGCCAGACTCACAAAGGACCTATATAGACGTCGAGCAAGCTCTCGGTATACTCTCCGAGCTACAAAAGCCGCCCCTGCGAAGTTCAAGGAGGAACTCGCCATGCACTTCATCGTCCGCCGCCTCATGCTTGCAAGCGCATGGTGTCTGTGTCTGGCAACGTTTCACGTCAGCGCGGAAGAACCGGCGGGCGAAGCCTTCGTCACCGATCAGCCGGATGAAACCGCGGCAATCTCCACGCCGCAAGCAGCGCCGCGTCGCTACACAGGCGAAGCCAAACCGCAGGCCGTGCTCGATCACGCCGGGGAGCCGCGATCGCTTCCGAGCGAATACGAGCCGTTCGAGTTCGATGGCATTCAACCAGGCGTATCATCAATAACCGACGTCCGCAACCTGTGGGGCGAGCCGCAATCCACGCTCCAACAAACCGGCGAGACCATTCACATTTATGCTCGCGAGCCATTCAAACAGGTCGAAGTAACCGTCAGCGACGAGCAGGTACGCTCGATTATCGTCGCGCTGAACGAACGCTTTGCGGTGATCGATGTCGCTCGGCAATTGGAGTTGATGGACTACGAGCCCGTGTTGTTGCTCGACGGCGCCGAGATCTGCCGCGGACAGGCCTACCCGGAGCGGGGCGTGACGCTGCGCTGGGCGTCGCCTGACAAAATGCCAGGAGACGCCGGCAAGCACGACGTGGCCGAAATCGCGTTTGGCTCGCATTGAAGCGAGTCATTTTCTGCTGCGAGCCGAGGCCCGCTTCGACCGTCAAGACAGTGAGGCGCTGGCCGACATCGGCCGCGCTTTGCAACAACAGCCGAACTCGCCGCAGGCATTGGCCCTCAAAGCCCGGCTGCTGTGGCGCGTGGGGCGGCGCGGCGAAGCCTCGGCTGCCATTGCCGACGCCATCCAAGCTGATTCGCAGAACCCCGAATATCTCTTGTTCCACGCCCGGTTGCTGGACGAAGCGGGCGACTACGAACGGGCCTTGGCGGAAACCAGGCACGCCCTCTCGCTCAGCAACGCGTCTGCCGTATCGCGAGCCCGCGGGTTGGTTCAACTCGGCGAGCTGACCGCCGCCGGTCCAGAGCCCGACTACCGTCAGCCGATCGAATCGTATCAACAAGCCATCAAGCTGGCGGAATCGGCGCTCGGCGACTCTCGGGCTTCGGTGCGGCGCAAGGCGGCCGAGGCGCTGGTCGATGCGCATCTGGGCATCGCCTACGCGATCGCCTGGGGCCGTTGGAAAATGAAAGCCATGGCGGTCGAAAAGTGGCTCGAACGCGCGGAAGTTGTGGCCCAAGAGAGCCTGCCGAGCAAACAACTCGACGCTCATGGCGAGTTGCGAATCTGCCAGACGGCCCTGGCGGCCTGCGTCGGCGCCCAAGGGCTGATCGATCCGGCGCCCTGGGCGGAACGGGCCATGAAAGCCGGGCAGCAGCAAATGGCGCAAACCCGGGATCCACTCTGTCGCCAGCGGCTGAACTGGCAAGTTGGACTGACGCTTCACGACGCACTGCAAACGTTTCAAGCGAGACAGGAGTTCGAGCCGGCCTTGAAATATGGAATGGCGGCCGCGCAGTGTCTGGACCAGGCCGCACCTGGGCGACAGTTCACCGCCGCCGACGCCTACATGCTGGGCCGGCTTTATTATCGGCTGGGCTCGCTGCATGCGATGCGGCTCGACCAACACCAGACGGCCGTCGCCTGGTACGACAAAGCGCTGCCGCTGCTCGAACGGCAGCCCGACCCGGAGGCAAATCTGAGTCAACATGGAGAAACGCTGGTGACCGCGGCTATTTCCTACTGGAACGAGAACCAGCGAGACAAGGCGGTGGCTCTGACCAGCCGCGGCATCAAGCTCTTGGAAAGGGCCGCCGCGCGCGGAGAAATCGGCAAGCGGTCGCTCTCGGTTCCGTACGCCAATCTGGCCGCCATGCACGAACAGCTCGGCGACCGCGTACAGGCCGCCAGCTACGCCGAGCAGGCCTCGAATCTCGATGCCGAGACCGAAACCATCGCAGGCAAATAGGTCTTGGTTCGCCATGAACTCAGATCTTCTAAAGTCTTAGCGCGATCGAGCAATTGCGCATTCCCGAGTTTCGATCGCAGTTGCGGTTCGGTCTCATCTCAATCGAGAAATTGCGGTGTTTGCCGCTCCTCGACAGCAGCGGGCGCCGCCTTCCGCTCGCCATCAGATCCCCCTCTATTGGTTTTGCAAAGTCTTAGCGCCAAGCCAGCAAGCGGAGCATCGTACTGGCGAACGAGAACGGGTATTCAGCCATTGTCCCGCCGTGGTTGGCTTGCCGTCAAAGCAGGCCGGACTCTCCCTCCGGTTGCACGCGCTGGCGCGCGCTAGGCTATCTTGGTCCGCGACAACGAGCGGACCAATGTTGACATCCTGCAGCACCAGACGCTTCTCGGGGGAGAGACCTGGCAAGTTGCCGGAGGTCATTTCCAGGCCGTTTCGCAGGGGTTGCGGTCGAGGCGGCGGCAACTGCTCGCAAGGGCGTTTCCACGGAGCCAGCATGGATATTGCGCCGCCCGACGAATTCAACCAACTTCTCTGCACCCGCACGCATCCGCCCGATTGGGTCAATCCAACGCCGGCCGGCCGCTACAACCTGGTCGCCATCGGCGGCGGGACCGCGGGGCTGATTTCCGCGCTGGGCGCGGCAGGGCTGGGAGGCCGCGCTGCGCTGATTGAGCGGCGTTTCCTCGGCGGCGATTGCCTCAATTTCGGCTGCGTGCCAAGCAAAGCCCTGCTGGAAGCATCGCGGGCCGTGTATCGGGCCACCCTGGGCGAGTGCTTCGGCTTTCACACGACTGAACCGCCGCGAGCCGATTTCCCAGCGATCATGCAGCGAATGCGGCGTTTGCGGGCGAAGATCAGCCAGCACGACTCGGCCGAGCGGCTCCGAGCCATGGGCGTCGACGTTTACCTGGGCCAGGCGGCGTTCACCGGCGCCGACACGATCGAGGTCGATGGCCAAACGCTGGCATTTCGCCGCGCCGTCATCGCCACCGGCAGCGAGCCCGCCGTGCCGGCGGTCGAGAATCTGGCGGAAGTCGGCTACCTGACCAACCAGACCATCTTCTCGCTCGTCGAGCTTCCTCGCCGCTTGATCGTCCTGGGGGGCGGACCGGTCGGCTGCGAACTGGCACAGGCCTTTCGCCGCTTTGGCAGCGAAGTGCATCTGCTCGATCACGGCGCCTCGCTCCTGAAAAAGGAATCGCCTGAAGCGGCTCGCATCGTCCACGAACAATTCGAGCGAGAAGGCATCCACCTGCACCTGCGGTGCGTGCGCCGTCTCGGCCGAAAAGGTGGGCGATTCCAAAGGGCTGATCATTGAGCGCAACGGCGAAAAGAAGAAACTGATCGGCGATGCCATCCTGGCGGCCATCGGCCGGCGGCCGCAATTCGATGGGCTGCAACTGGAGGCGGCCGGCGTTCGCACGACGGTTTCGGGAATCGAAGTCAACGACCGCCTGCAAACATCGAACTCCGCAATCTTCGCGGCGGGTGACGTCTGTTCCAACCAGCGATTCACGCACGCCGCCGACGCCATGGCTCGGCTCTGCCTGCAGAACGCACTGTTTTTCGGCGCAAGAAGTTCAGCGCGCTGTGATCCCCCGCTGTACTTATACCGACCCCGAGGTGGCCCAGGTCGGCCTGACGGAAACCGAGGCCGCCCGGCAACAGATCGAGATCGACAGTTTTCGCGTCGACCTGCAGGAAGTGGACCGGGCCGTGCTGGACGGCGACGAACAGGGCTTTGCAGTCGTCCACACGCGCCGCGGCACGGGGCGCGTCGTGGGGGCGACCATCGTCGCCCGGCACGCAGGTGAGATGATTGGCGAAATGACGCTGCTGATGACCCAGCGGCGCTGCTGGCGCGTTGGCCAACGTGATCCATTGCTATCCCACCCAGGTCGAAGTGCTCAAACGCATCGCCGACGCGTACCAGCGCACGCGGCTGACGCCGCCACTGGCGCGTTTGATCGAGAAATGGCTGGCCTGGCGCCGCTAAGCCGTAGCGGCAAGCGCCCCCATCTTCAACCCGCCCGGGGCGCCTTCCAGGTGGTATACTTAGACCAGTATGCACGCTTCCCTGGATTTGGACCCGTATGTCATCTGCCTCTGAACTGGCCCATCTCGAACTGCTGGCCGACGTCGACTCGTTGATGTCGGACCTGGAAACCTGGGGCGATCGTGCGCCGGACTGGCCCGCGGCGCGGCATGCTCGCGCCTTGATCAAGCGGCTGGCCGAGCGTACCAGCACTTTGCGCGTTCGCCTCGACGCTCCGCTGGTGGTGGCCACGATGGGCGGCACCGGCACGGGCAAAAGCACGTTGGTCAACGCGCTGGTCGGTTTCGAAGTGTCGCAATCGGGCCGCCAGCGCCCGACGACGCGGCAGCCGACGTTGATTTGCCGGCCCGACTTGTCGCCGGAGCAGTTCGGGATCGATCCCGACAGCGTGCTGCTCGTGCAGCGGGACGTGCCCGCACTGCGAGACCTGGTGCTGATTGATTGCCCCGACCCCGACACGACCGAAGACGCTGAACAGCCGGGCACGAACCTGGCTCGGCTGCGCGAGTTGTTGCCGCACTGCGACGTGCTGCTGGTGGTCTCGACGCAGCAGAAGTACCGCAGCGCCCGCGTCAACGACGAGCTGGCCATGGCGGCGCCCGGCGCGCGGCTGGTATTCGTGCAAACGCACGCCGACGTGGAAGAAGACATTCGCGACGATTGGCGGCAGGTGCTTTCAGAAGACTATGCGACGGGCGAGATCTTCTTCGTCGATTCCCTCTCGGCGCTAGCCGACGCCAAGGCGGGCGTGCAGCCGCGCGGCGAGTTCGCTCGGCTGATGGAGTTTCTGGCCCGCGAACTGGCCGGCACGCCGGCCAAGCGAATTCGCCGGGCCAACTTCCTCGACCTGGTCAGCCAGACCCTGGCCGCCTGCCGCGAACGGATCGACGCCTCGGCGCCGGCCATCGAGCAACTGGAAGCGGGCATTGCCGAGCAGCGAGGCCGCCTGGCCGCCCAACTGGCCCGGCAGATGCACGACGAACTGATCCGCAGCCGCCGCTTGTGGGAAAGCCGGCTGTTGGGCGAGATCGCCACGCACTGGGGCTTCAGCCCGTTTTCCTGCGTGCTGCGCGTCTATCAGGGCCTGGGGGGCCTTCTCTCCAGCGCCACCTTGATGCGAGCCCGAACGCCGGCTCAACTGGCGCTGTGGGGCGCGATGGAAGGGGGCCGCCGGTTTCGCAGCCGCCGCCAGGAATCGCATGCCGAAGCGGCCACCGCACGGGCCGTAGCGCTCGGCTGGGACGAGGGGCAATTACGAACCTCGGCCATCATCGTCGACGGCTATGCCGCCGAAGCTGGCTTTTCGCGGGAAGAAGCGCACCTTGCGGTCGTCGAGCGCGAGGCCGCCGCAGCCGGCGCCACGCTCGTCGCTTCGGCCTCGGCCGAATTGCAGGCGCTGGTCAGCCGCCTGGCCGCCAGGCATACGCCCGCCACGGTGCGGTGGCGCTACGAACTAGCCTTGGGCGGCTTGCTGGTCCTGCTCTTGTACCGCTTCGGCCGGAATTTCTTCTTTGATTCCTGGCTGGCCGCCGAACTCGGGTTTTCCGAACATGCCCAGCCGGTGCTGGGGACCGACTTCTTCCTGGCTTCCGCCATTGTGTTGCTGCTTTGGTGCGGGGTGCTGCTGTGGGCCTTTACCTCTCGGCTGCGCCGCGGAGTGCGCGGCGAGATCGACTCGCTCTCGACGCGTTGGAACAATCCGCAGCTTGCTTCCGCCGTCTTCTCCGGCCTCGACGCCCGTTGCCGCGCCGTCCATCACTTCCGGCAGGACTTGGAGCGACTCGAACGTCGCGTGACCGACATGCAGCACCGCTTGCAGGCGCCCGAGCCGCGCCTCGGCCACCGGATCAGCTAGCGCGAATCGGGCACGGCCGACGCCAACCCGAAGCGTCAGCGAGGTTGAGAAGAGGCATTCACCTCGCTGACGCATCGGGTTGGTCGAATGACTTATCAAATGATCTCTCGGCTGATGAATAATCGGGGCGAACGTGGCTCGAGCGGCCGGCAGGCGCGGTGCTGCTCGAGAAGCACGACCTGCCGCCCCTGCCGGGGCTGGACGACCTGGTGGTCATTGAGCGATCCAGGGGCTGGCGCCCCTGGCTACATCCTTTCGTCCCTACGGGACTGCTTCATTTGCTCCGAGCGGGCCGCGTGCAAGGCGTTCCTTGCGCATTGCCGACCGGAGCCGCCAAGCCATCATCTCCTTAGCCGCGTAGCGGCGGCAGGTTGTAGCCAGGGGTGTCAACCCCTGGAGGCCAAGCGGCCGATATGATTGTCGTCAGCCCCGGCAGGGGCGATACCAGGGAAAGCGGAATGCAACAAATCGTGCTTGCGCGGAAGTGGACGCGAAGACAATCGAACTGCAGAGGCTACTCGTCATCCAAGGCTGAATGGATCCATATCTCGCATTTCGGCAATGCTCGTTGCAGTTCTTCCACAGCGCCATTGCTCAGGTTGCTTGTTTCAAGAATCAGCCATTCGAGTTTCTTCAGCTTGTGCAGATGCTGAATCCCGGCATCTGTGATCGGCAACCGGTCATCGTCCGTGTAAAGGTGCAGCGTTTTCAGCTTGGGATGGAGAGTCAACTCCCGCAAACCGTCGTCCGTGAATCTTGCCTTGTGAGAAGTGAACGATTGAAGCTCATTCAGCCCTCGTAGTTTTCGCAGGCCCGCGTCGGTGAAGCCCGGATCGAAGAGGTTGACTCCTTTCAACTTTGTCATCCCGCGGAGATGAACAAGCGCCGCATCGCCAATTGGCGCCTTAATCCAGATTTCCTCGACGTCAGGCAGATCCTCCAGACATGTCAGGTCCGAATCGCGGAACTTGTCCCCAAACAGCCAAACGATCGTCACGGCGTCAAAGTGATCTCTGCCAAGCAGGTTCTTGGGCCAAATCGGCATCCAACCGCCTCGGCGGAATTCGTACCAGACCTCGCCGCGGTATGCGACGTTACCGCCCAACCGCCTGATGGCAACGACCGCATCGCGTTGCTCGTGCCCAAGCGTCGATCGCCACCCGAGGAACGCGCACAGCAGCGAAAGGAGCACAAAGAACGCGCCCGAGGCTGAATTGCTTCCATCGCCTGCCCGCGAAACACCGCATATTGACGACCTTAACTCGGATTATCCTTCAGCCCATAGAAACCCGAAGCGTCAGCGAGGCGATCAAGCGAATGTGCCTCGTTGACGCTTCAGGTTGGTCGAATGATTTATCAAATAATCTCTCGATGAATAATCGGGACGAACGTCTTTGGAGCTGCGGGCAGGGACGGCGCTGGCTGAGAAGCACGACCTGCCGCCCCTGCCGGGGCTGGACGACCTGATGGTTATTGACGCGATCCAGGGGCTGGCGCCCCTGGCTATATCCTTTCGTCCCTACGGGACTGTCTTCATTCGCTCCAAGCGGACTGCGTGCAAGGCGTTCCTTGCGCATCGCGGACAGGAACTTCCGAGCCATCATCTCCTTAGCTGCGTAGCGGCGGCAGGTTGTAGCCAGGGGTGTCAACCCCTGGAGGCCAAGCGGCCGATATGATTGTCGTCAGCCCCGGCAGGGGCGATACCTAAGAAACCTGCCCATCCAGCGGCAACCGCTCGACTACTTCGCTTTGGCCTCTTCCGCCAGCATGCAACGCAGACCGACGGCATCGTCCTTGAGCTGCTTGTCGGCTGCCCGGCGAAAACGGCTCGTAAGACTCGGCGCGTCGTCTTTCCAACTGCCGCCGCGGAGCACGCGGCGTTTGGCGTCGCCGCCGGCGCTCCAGGCGGAACCGTCGGCGGGCGCGTCTTCGTAATTGTCGTGCCAGGCGTCGGCGCACCACTCCCAAAGATAACCGTGAACGTCGTACAGCTCCCAGGCATTCGGCTTCTTGGCGCCGACCGGCGGATCGTTGCCGGCGGCATTGCCGTGGTGCCAGCCATAAGCGTCAAGCTGCCTGGCGTCGTCCCCGAACGAGTAGCGAGTTTTCGTGCCGGCCCGGGCGATGTATTCCCACTCGGCTTCGCTCGGCAGGCGGATCGCCTCGTTGGCCTTGATCAGTTTGGCGGCGCGCATCAGCTCGGTCGCCTTGCGGCAGAAGGCTTGGGCGTCGTCGAACGAGAGCATCTCGACGGAATTGCGGGGCCCCTTCCAGCGGCTCGGATTCTCGCCCATCACCGCTTCCCACAGGTTCTGAGGAACTTCGTAGCGGGCGATCTCGAAGCGATGCTTGATCTGCACCCGGTGCGCCGGCCGCTCGGCCTGCGGCCCGCCGTCATCGCCCATCGTGAATGCAGCCGGAAACTTCCCTTCACCCGGCGTGACGGGAATGAACTCGTCGCGAAAGGTTTTCAAAAGCTCTATTTGATCGTCGCCGGGATCGGCGGAGAGTGCGGCGGCGAGAAGCAGCATAGGGAACATGGAAAAAAACCTCGTTTGTGTTTTCGCGGTCAGATTCAGTCTTCGCTGATGAACTGCCAGCGGTCGTTCAATCGCACATTGCTCCAAAGATTGAACCACTCCGCCTGATCCGGCGCGCAGCGAACGAAGCCCGTGGAACCTGCCAGATCGGGTGCCGTCCAAAGGCACGGCACGCCTTTCCGCATTTCGGCCCTTTCAATCATAAACCATCCGACCGCTTGCGGCTTTGAAATCTGCAGCCCGTTTTCGACCCGGTCGGCGAATCGGTCGAGCGCCGCCCTCGAAGTTGTAAATCGCCACTGAAGCGGCCAGCGATGAACCATCGCGCCAACGATGATCGCCACGCAGGCCGTGACGACGAAGACTTGCCGCAAACTCCACTGCACGGTGTCGGATTTCCGGCCTGGTCCCCGCACGACATGGAATGCCAGAACGTAGTAGTACCAGGCAATCAGCAGCAAGAAGCTCAACCCTGCAAGCGCCACGTGGTCGCCCGCGCACCCCATCAGCAACGCAACGGCCGCCGTCGTCGCAACAAACGACCCGTAGGGCGTACGAACTCGCTGCCAGACTTTGCTTGCAAATTGCGGCACGTCGATAGCTGCTCGCGTGTTGGCTTACGGCGCCCCGTTGCCCGAAGCGGGCGGGTTGCCGGCGAGATTCCCCTGGCGGAAGGCGGCGGCCATGGCCATCGGCACTTCAGCCTCGGCCAGCACCACGTTGGCGCGGTTCTCGGAAACCTTGGCCTTCATCTCCTGCTCGCGGGCGATGGCGACCGCGCGGCGTTCTTCAGCCTTGGCTCGGGCCACGCGCGTGTCGGCTTCGGCCTGGTCGGCCTGCAACCGGGCCCCGATGTTCTCGCCGACTTCGATGTCGGCAATGTCGATCGAGACGATCTCGAACGCCGTTTGTGCGTCCAGCCCGCGAGCCAGCACCGCCTTGGAAATCATATCGGGTTTTTCCATCACGCTGAAATGATCTTCGGAAGAACCGATCGCCGTGATGATCCCTTCGCCGACGCGGGCGATGACCGTCTCTTCGGTCGCTCCGCCGATGAGCTGCCTGAGATTCGTGCGAACCGTCACGCGAGCCCGCACGCGCAACTCGACGCCGTTCTTGGCAATGGCGCTGAGCGTGGACTTCTTCGACTTCTGCGGATCAGGGCAGTCGATCACCTTCGGATTGACGCTCGTCTGCACGGCTTCCAGCACGTCTCGTCCGGCCAGATCGATGGCGGCGGCGCGGTCGAAGTCCAAGTCAATATCGGCGCGGTGGGCGGCGATAATCGCCCGGATCACTCCCGGCACGTTGCCGCCGGCCAGATAGTGCGCCTCGAGCCGTCGCGTGCTGATGCCCGCCGACGGATCGCTGCCAATGCCGGCCTGCATGGCCATGATTTTCGACTGCACGATCACTCGGGCGTTGACCTGCCGCAAGCTCATGCCGACCAGGCTGAGCATGCTCACCCGAGCGTTCGACATGTAGGCCTGGAACCAGATGTTACCGTATAGCATCGCCAGGATGCCGAACATGATTGCCAGGCCGATCAGCACCATGATGCCGAACGCATAGATGACCGTGTTCTCTGACAGATCGTTCAGGCGTTGAGCAAACAGCAAGGACGCGTGCAGCATAGGGTTCAAATCCTTGAAACGGTCTTAATCAGCCCAGGTTCCAGCCCGCTTGCAGCGGAACTTGCGTGCGCCGTGACTGGGTTGCGAAAGTTGAAGAAGTTCTCGGGTTCCGCAGGCCGTAGTCTTGTGTCAGTTTTTGTTCCGTTCCGCCACCGCCGGGCTCGTCCCTAATGGCACGAGATTAGATCACAAGTCATTCGTCGGACGGATGTTGTGTTTCGATACAGCTTATACACGACCCCATCGAGCTTGCCTCGATGGTGAAGCAGATGGCTAACTAGACGGGAGCTCGCGCCATACTTCTTCGACCCCATCCAGCTCGCCTGGATGGTGAAGGAGTTTGCCGTGTTTGCGCGCATGGTTGGGGCAACGCCGATTCGCTGAACAAGTGCGACCTTGCGCAGCCTCAGCCGTCACTAGCATAGCGGATTTTCAGCCGAGATTCTAATTTCTTGCTATTCGATCCAACCGCCGCCCAGCACGCGGTCCCCCTCGTAGCAGACGACGGCCTGGCCCGGAGCGATTCCGTGCCGCGGCTCGTCCAGCTCGACTTGCAGCCGATCGTCCGGCAAGCGGGTGACCTGCGCCGGCGTTGCCGGGCTGCGATAGCGGATTTTGACCGTGCATGCCAGGCGGCCGGCCGGCAGCTCGATCAACCAGTTGACCTGGCGCCGAAAACGAGCTGCGAGCCAATTCCTCCTGGCGCCCGATCACGACCCGCTGCGACTCGCGTTCCAACCGCACGACGTACCGCGGCTCGCCAAACGCGACGCCGAGTCCCTTGCGCTGGCCGATCGTGAAGTTCTCGATGCCTGCGTGACGCCCGACCACTTCTCCGTCGGTGGTGACGATCTCGCCCGAGAGGTCGACGTCGCCGCGCCGGCGGCGCACGAACTCTCCGTAGTCGCCGTCCGGCACGAAGCAGATTTCCTGGCTGTCCTTCTTGTCGGCCACGCGCAGACCGAGTTGCTTGGCGATTTCGCGGATGGCCTCTTTCCGATGTCCGCCGACCGGGAACATCACCCGCGGCAGCACCTGCCGCTCGATGCCGAACAGCACGTACGACTGGTCCTTCGATTCGTCGAGCCCGCGGCACAAGGCGGGCGGCTCGCCGGACGCCGCCGGCGGGAGCAGCCGGGCATAATGCCCGGTGGCGACGAACTCGGCGCCGACGCTGTCGGCGTATTCGCAGAGCTTGCCGAACTTCAGCCAGTTGTTGCACATCACGCACGGGTTGGGCGTGCGGCCGGCCGTGTATTCGTCGACGAAGTAATCCATGATGCGGCCGAACTCGTCTTCGAAGTTGACCGCATAGAACGGAATATCGAGCCGGTCGGCCACGCGTCGGGCATCGGCGGCGTCGCTCGCGCTGCAGCAGCCCTGCTTGTGGCCGGGCTGAGCTGGCAGCACCGGCAGCAGCGAAGTCTGGCTGGCGGCGCCCGTCGCGCAGGCCGTTTCCGCCTGCTCGCCGTGCCGCATGAACAGGCCGATCACTTCATGACCGTCCGCGCGCAGCAGGTGCGCGGCAACGCTGCTATCGACTCCTCCCGACATGGCCAGCACGACTCGCGACATCACACCAACCTACCCGCGGCCGCACCCGCCAACAAGGCCGCCGTTCGGGCCCATTGCGAGGTCGACCCGCCCCAAAGGCGCCCAACATTCCCTCGCGAAGTTGGCCAACTTCGCTCGCGTTCCTCGTACTCCCTCTCCCTCTGGGAGAGGGCCGGGGAGAGGGCTGTCCCGCCGAAGACGCCCCAACATTCCCTCGCGAAGTTGGCGAACTTTCCCGCGGCAGCGTGACCAGCTTTGACGCATCCCGTCCGCAACTCCGTTGTCAGCGTCTGCAGCGTTCCGCCCGACCCCGCGCCCCGAGCGCGGACGCATCCCGCAATGCTCTACTGGGTCTACCCGACAACTGGCTTGGCGTTTGCTCCTCGACCCCAACGGGGTCAAATTCACCAGGCCAGGGCGCAGCCCTGGTAACCGTTTCCGCGCAAACATAGTCGTTCACCCCAACCGGGTGAAACAAACGGCGCCGCCCCAATGTCGCCTTTCGCTCCTGCGAAAGTGGCGTTTCTTTCGCGGAAGCGAAAGACGACAATCGCCGCCCTGCAAGCCGCATAGTTGTCACGCCCCGTTGGGGCTTTCGGCGGGCGGCATGGCGCCGTCGGATACCCGGGGCTGCGCCCGCGGGCTGATGAATCTTGCACCTTCGGTGCTGCCGAACGGGCGGCCCAGTTCGCACCGCAAGCCGCGGCCCCGCTTCCATCCCCTCTCCCTTTGGGAGAGGCTTGGGGTGAGAGCGATCCCGCCGGAGTGTTCGCACAGCACTTTACGGCTTTCCAATAGGAATTATTAACGAGAAAAGCGGGCCACGCTTTTCATCCGCAGTGTTTTAGTCCGCTCCCGGCGACATCTTGCCCTAACCGCACCCTTTCGCCTGCACGCTGGCCTGCTTGACGTTCAGCGCCGTCCGCGGCCGTGCTAAAACCCGGCGGCGGGCGAGCTCCGTTCTTCAGTTCCCTCAATGCGATGAGCCAACAAATGGGGTCGGCCAGTCATAAAAGGCGGGTGTCTTTGGTTCTGCCTTATTTGAAATGAGCGTTTGCAGGCTGCCTGGAATGACGATCAGGCGGCGCATAGAGATGTTCATCCTTGCGGGCGGCTTGCAGCGCCTGTTGGGTGTCTTCCGGAATCCCGGGATCGCCTTGTTCGCTCATCCAGAGATCGAGTTCCTGCGCCAGCCGCTGTTTGATCCCGCGCGACGAAGGATCATTCGCGATGTCCTGCATTTCGTAAGGGTCGTCGGACGTATGGTAAAGCTGCTCGGCCGGCCGATGCATGTACCGCTTCACGAGCCTGTAGGTCCGCGGATCGGTCGAGGCTTCGCTGATCCAGGTCGCCCAGTAGGGATTGTTGAGTCCCCCATTCCCCTGAATCCCCATCAGATGCTTCTCGATGTAGATCTCGCTCGGCGTGAGATTTCGGATGTAGCGGTATTGGCCGTCGCTGACGGTCCGAATCGGATAGGCGGGTCCCTCGGGAACATTATTGTGCATCCCATAGACGTACTGCCGGTGGGCGGACTTCTCTCCCAACAAAACGGAAAGGAAGCTCGTCCCGTCGAATGCCGCGGCGAGAGATGGCTCTGGCTGCGAGTTCGCAGGCGACCCGGCCGCAGCCAGCAGCGTAGGCAGCACGTCGGCATACTGCACCAGCGCGTCGGTTCGCTTGCCTTCGGCAATCTTGCCCGGCCAGCGCGACGACGAGCGCGGTATGTAGCCCCACATCCCAATTGGTCCACTTGCAACCCGGGAACTGCGCTCCTTGTTCCGATGTGAACAAGACGAGGGTGTCTTCCGCGGCGTCAATCTCATCCAGCGTTTGTAGAATCTCGCCGAGTTGTCCGTCCATGTAGGTGATTTCGGCCAGATAGCGAGAGAAGTCTTCCCGCGTGCGCGGAGTGTCGGCGATGTTCGGCGGCAACTTGATTTGCTGCGGCGGATATTGCGAGGCGTCCCCCATCACCCACGGAACGTGCGGCTCGACCAGGGCCACGACCAGGCAGAACGGCTGGCGCTTGTCGCGTGACATGAACTCGCGAATTGGCTGGAGATCATGAGACCGCGTCGGTCGGCGGACGCAGTTCGGATCGAACCCGCCCACGTCTTCGAACGGAAACGCGGTTCGCGGCGACACGTGGACCTTTCCGGCGATACCCACGCGATAGCCGCCTCGCCCCGAGGCGTTGTGGCATGCTGGCGACGGTCGAGCGGCTCGCGGAATGGTTCCACGCGCAGCCATTTCTCAACGGATATTGGCCCGAGAACAATTCGGCGCGGCACGGCTGGCACATGGCCGAACTCAGATACGCCCGATTGAACGTCAGCCCCTGCGCCGCTAACCGATCGATATTCGGCGTCCGCGCGTTTTCGCCGCCGTATAGCGGCAGTTCTCGGTACGTGCAGTCGTCGGCCATGACGATCAGGAAGTTCGGACGTTCGGCAGCCCCAGCCATTGCGGGGAGCGAGAATCCAATCAGCAGGAGCATCGCAACTGGCGAGGGTGATTGCGGGAGACGGCAAAATGGCATCGATTGGGTACTCATTTAACGGGCGGCTTGAACTGCTGACCACCGTGCATCATAAGAACTTCCGCAGCATTCCGCATCTTTGTTCTCGGATCGGCAGTGATACGGTTTCCCGCTTTTTGATCCGGGTGCGCGGAAAGCGGGCCGTGCGAGCTAGTCGTGTGTTGCTGAGTTTTCGCGCGAAGCATTGGCTGCGGCTGCGGCAAAGCCCACAAGAAACAGAGTCCAGCCAAGGAGGAGCAGGGCGTCAGCGCCGATCACGTTTCACGCCTCTGCTGGCGAAATCGGCCTGGGGCGACGGCATGCTTGATTTCTGCCGCCGCTTTTATCGCGTGATCGGCAGAGCCGCCAACATCGCAGCCCGCGAGCACAGAGACGGCCGGCAATGGTATCAAGGCCTGACTGCCAGCCGAGTGACGTTTAGCTGACGCCCGCCCGACCGCACGCGTCGTCTTCATTCGGCGTTTCCTTCAATTCTCCAACACGCCGCTTTTCGCGCACGTTATTCCCGTTTGCCTATCGACTTGACGTTCGGCGTCTCCCGCTGGTCTGTTAGAATTCAGCCTCCGACGCGATCCGACTCTTCGTTTCGCGTCTGGCAACAAATGGCCAGGCGACATGGAAAAGGATGGATGTCGTGGATTCCGGGCCGCCAGCCGGCTAGCATTTACCTGACGCGCTGAAAACGCGAAGCTTCTCCGGCGTCGCGCAGTCTTTCAGTCGCTCCCGGCGACATCTCGCCCTAACCGCGCCTTTTCGCCAGCGCGCTGGCCTGCTTGACATTCGGCGCCGTCCGCTGGCGTGCTAAAATCCAGCGGCGGATGAGCTCCGTTCTTCAGTTCCCTCAATGCGCTTGGCCCACAAAATAGGTTCGGCCAGTCATAAAAGGTGGGAGTCTTTGATTTCTTTTTTTGCTATCGGCGGCTCCGTGTTCAACGCTTTGTTCTGTGCCGATTCTGCGTTTGATGTCAGCATGAGTTATTGCAAGAGCAGATCCTTCAATCGTTCCTCACTATCTGATCCGTCGAAATTCCGTAACTCCTTAGACAGTTTGTGAATAAACGCCTCGACGATTTTGCGATCAGAATGCTCAACCGGAATTACTGGACATGTCCCGATTCGATACGCCGGCGTGGAAGTCGCAAGATCTGGAATGCTCTTCATCAAGCTCTCTCTCTTCGAGACATGATTCTTGTCGTGTGGGATTTGCTAACGTTGCTACCTGATCTCACGGACCTCACGGTCTGAGAGCATAGGAACTAACGTAAATCGCACCGACCAGTCACCGACGTACTCTTCATTCGGAAGGCCCGAGTGACGGCTAGCCTTGGTTGCGATGTTTTTTAAACTCACGACGACAACGATTTCTCCAGAATCGTCTAGTTTCGTATGAACTTCAAGCCGGTCTTGTTTCGCGGCTGTAAATGGCGTTGCGGCAGGGAAATCTGCCGATAAATCAAGTTGTTCTTGGGCGACTACCACGAGTCTATTTCCAAAAATAACACAAACAATCAAGAAGGCTGTAAGGCATCGTAACATCACTAGTTTTCCTCGATGTGATCAATGCCTACGGCAGGGAATTGCACTCGAGTACTCAAGCGAGGTTTGCTTGGGTCTCCCTTCTGACTCGTCCAGCTACCGACATCATCCATCCATTTGTCGAACGGAAAGTAGGTATTGCCTGGTCCGAAATGCCCCCAGAAACCAAGTGACCCCGCGTAAATAATGTTCTCGCCCTCTAGTCCGTGGCAGGGCAATCGCATCTTAATCTGAACGAATTTTCACGTGTTCAGTAGCCAGCGGCAAGTGGACAGGCGAAAGATTTCTCAGTGGAACGAAGGAGTCCCCATTTTTCACGGAAGTAGTGATGGCACGCGTTGGAGTCGTGGCAATTCGGGAAAGGTTTGCCAAGCTGACCGATCCTCGGGTTGACCGAACGAAGGATCATCTTCTATCGGACATGGTGGTGATTGGGTTTTGTACGAGCAATCTGCGGCGCCAATAGTTGGGTACGGGGCAATAGTGGGACATTGATGACGGGGAGAATGGCTAACAGTGCTGCGATCAAGGCAAATCCAGGCTACGCAAGCACCCCACCTTACCATCGTCACTCTCTTGCTGCGGAAGGGAAGATCACACGACATACAAGACTTAGTTAGGGTTTACAATCCGGGGGCAACCGTAGATGCGAGCAATCCAAAAGGCCAATGGGTAATGCCGCGACGAGAGGTTGTCGGCCTGACGCCGGCTCGTAACCGTTCACGCCTCGGGAAGTAATGAAGGCGAGGGCTGATGTCGGAAATGGGCTTCGAGGGCCAATGTTAGGTAGCCGAAGATCGAGCGTGATTGCAGTCGGCAGGTTTCGCTGACGGTCAACATGCGTTCGATGAAACGGCTGCCCGACGCGCTCTGTGTTCCGAACGATAGCTTCCGGTAAATAACCGCCGGACAAAGCGCCAGTTCCGCCGTATTGTTGGTGGGTTCGATGCCCTGAACTTCTACGAATGTCCAGAGCCAGTCGCGGTGGTCGTAGAGTTCCGCGCGGCATGCCGGTCAGGCGCCAGTTTCCGCTGAACACGCCGCGCAGCAACAACGCGTCGACCTTCTTTCGGATAGGGGCCATCTCGCTTTGGAAGACCTCCCAAGTGAGTTTGCCCAATTTGTAACGCCACCAAGTATCGAACATCAGTCGGACCTGCCGCATCAGGTCATGCCCCAGGCGCCGGACCTGGGGATCGGGATGGTCGATCAGGGCTTGAATATCGCGTTTCAAATGCGCCCAGCACCATTGCAGTCGTTTGGCCCGCCAGTACATCTTGGCCCGGTCGCAGTTATTAATGACGCCCGTGAAGACGTTTCCCAGCAGCTTCGGCAGTGCCGTGGCTTTACGGCTGGAAAAGATGGCGAACACGGCAAATTTCGCCGCCACCGCCGCCCACAGCCAGGCCTTTTGGTTACCCTGCTTCGTCGGCGATTCGTCCATGTTCAACTGCTCTTGGGCGGCCAATGCCTGCCTCAATTCCTCGTAGGGCTGCTCCAGCACCGCAGCAACTTGGTTCTGCATTTTCACCGTCAGCGACGCACAGCACGGCATACCGAGAAAGTCTTGCAGAAAGAAGGCTGTCCGGCGTTTGCTTTGCCGGAAGTGTCCCATCAAGAGACCGACGACGGCCGCCAAGGGCGGGGCCCCGACACTCCGCTCGGGAACGCCGTCGGGATGCGGCGCACCACGTGGTCTCGCGACAGCACGATCAACTATTCGTGCTTGAAATTCTGTGGCGAATGCCTGGATCGCCGGGAGCCCCGAAACTTGGTGGCGAAACGGTTCGGGATCCTGTACTTGGAGGGCCGTAACCGCATCGCCGCCAAGCATTCGGGAAACAGCGGAACCACCTTGCTGCATTTCTCGGTCGAATGACTTGCCGTTTGCGCCTTCGGATGGCCGCGTTGCCCGCCCCGCTTCTTCTTGGACTTCTTCTTGTCTTTCGGCGGCTTCACGTGCAGTGTCGGTGCTGGGAGGCAACGGAAGAGAAAAGGGGTCAGAACTATTTTATTGACGTGAGTCGGGCGATTCGGCAGATTGCTGGAATGCCGCGACCGCTCCGCGGCAATCGTTGGGGGCTGGGGGCAGAACTTCGCCCCCCTTTAATCCCTCGTCACTATCACTCTTCATCGCTCAGCCTGACATGATGAACCCAGGCTGGGGGAAGATTGGGCCAGACGCAGTCGCGGCGAAATTCGTGCCGGGCGAGAAGCTCGCCCAAGGTCCGGCTGATGCCGCGCAGCCGCTCGCGATCGGCCCGTCCGCTGACCGCCGCTCTTGCGGGCCGCACGGCGATGTATTCGAAAAAGGATAGCGTCCCCCCTGGCGCCGACAAACCGCGGAAAGCCGCCAGTATCTGCTCGACGTCTTCGACGGCAAAATTGTTCAGCGGCAGCCCGGAAACAATCGCCTGGTAGCCCGCCTCGCGGGGCAGTTCTTGCACCGGTCCGTGAATCACTTGCACACGATCGGCGACGGCCTTCCACTGCGGATCGGTCTCGAAGCGGTGCTGCAAACGCTCCACGAAGCGGGGGTTCCATTCGATCAGATCGAAGCGGTCTTCCGGCCCCAGCGCCGCCACAATGCTGCCCGTCACGGCGCCCGTGCCCGGCCCGACTTCCAGAATGCGTCTGGGGGTCTCCTGGCTGCCATTGCGCACATAGCGAGCCAGCGCAGCCGCCAGGTACCGGCTGCTCGGCGAAATAGCGCCGGTATGGTGGAAATTCCGCAGGTATTCTTGAAAGAACAGACGCCAGTCGTGCAACATGCCAGGCCTCGGGGTAGTCCGGCAGTTTAACAGACTTCCGCCGCGCTGGGCAGGCGGCCCGGGGCGAAGCGCAAAAACAGACGGGCGCAGACAGCAGCGCAGGACCATTGCATTCGTTCGCGCAAATTGTCGACGAGCGATGCCGCCCAACGGCCGCGCGCGTCGCCGGTCCTTGAGCAGATGGCAGGCTTGTTGACAGCCGACCTCGAGAAGATCCGCGGGGGAATAAGAAATGCTCGCGCGGCAATTGCCACAACGCACGGATGACTGCGAGGTTTGACGCCTGGCCGAGTGATGAAAGCACGCGCCGGCCGCCGGCGGTTCGCCATGTTCAGCAGCTTTTCCCAGTGGCGCCCGCAGCAAGTGAAGCACAGGACGAAAACCGGCAAGTCTAGGGAGCCGGCAACCGAAGCACCGCGAAGCCCGAGTCGGGATTGTGCAATGGCGAGGCAAGCCCATACTTTTTCAGGCTGTGCCAGCTAATGATGCCGCACGCCCACGCCGCCGGGTCGTACGCAGCATAGTCCTCGTTGCGGTCGCGGAATTTCTTGATCATATTCTGAATCAGTCGGTCAGAAAAACAGACCTCGCAGGTCATAATGCCGGTCGACTTATCGTGATGATCCAAGATAGCGAGCGGTAGGGTGGCAGAGTCCACCGGTTGTTTCTTATCACCCGTTGATGTCTTTACGGTGATCTCCAACCGTGAAATGGGCACGCTGTGATCGAGCGTTCCTTTGATCGTTTCCAACAATACCGTGTGCTCGTCGTGGCCGGGAACGACGAAGATCACCGGCGGGTGATAAAGCACGCTGTGCAGCGGGGCTCGCAGCGCCGCCGAGTCGATAACCAGCCCGCCCAGAGCAAAGTGCTTCGGCTTGCTCGCTTGATTCTCTCGTACCTTGAACCGCAGCGTGCGACCTGGTGCCATCAACGTGACCGCCAACTGAAGCTGATGCTCTCCCTGCACCGAGGCTTCATCCTGCCACAGCGAAAGGCTTAGTTACAACATCACCCTTACGTCAGCCCCAACGGGAGAGGTGAAGAGGCTACGGCGGGAGAATGCGAAATCCATGAATGGCGAGAAAACCAGCTCGGTCTCCTCAAACCTTTAGGCGACCGACTTCCCTGGAGCAATAAAGAATTCTTCGTCGGGCTGTGCTTGCTCAGCCACTCGCTCCTGAAGGACAAATAGATCATTGTCTCCGTCGACAATGCACCGACGATGAATGCTTACAGCAACGTGCCGGAGGCCAGCGAACCGCTCCCAGTCTTCCCTGGGGATCTCTTTGCAGATCTCAATTCGTTGATCCACGCTCAGAACCGGCTTGATCATTTCAGGTGCTCCTTGCACGGCGAGCACCGACTCGGGACTTGACATTCGATGTCCTCCCATTGCTGGCATCCAAGCTTCCCTGCCTGTTGAAATGCCTGCAGTTGAAGCATCGCCGTCCCTGACGGTGCATCAGGCTTCCCCCTGATGGGCTGGATTGTAGGACTGAGCTGCAGGCAGGTCAAGAAGTAGTTTTGAACTCGCATGGCGCCGGCCCCCAGAACTGGGCTCGTCTGGCTCACCCTACCGCAATCAACATGCCAGCCTTGGGAACTGCCAAGATTGACGACATTATCCGAGAACCGAGTCCCGAGCTTGTCTTGCTGCAAACCTTGCCGAGCGTTTCCTGACCGCCCGAGCGAGCGAATCCGCCCAAATTGCCTGCTTCGGCTCGTCCGCAAGCGCTCTGCGGCACGCAGCGTTGTGGCGGGAAATTGCCGTCATTATCCCGGGGCGAATAACTGTACGTCGACAGTAAGCCGTGTTCCGATTGGCTCTTATGTTCCTGTCATTCCTACGCAGGTCCGTGCTCAAGGTTCTCCGAGTTCAACGCATCAACGCACGTTTACGCGAAAGCGCAGGGGCACGGGGGCACACATTTACGCGCTGGGCAACGCAGATTCGCCGGCTCTCGGGCAAGCTGGCTGGCCCGAGATGCAATCATGAGAGACCGATTTGGGGATTCCTTCGATGTGGGCTCGGCAGTTGTGCTTCGAGCTTGTATTGCACTTCGCCGGAATTCCCGCTCCCCGCAGAAACGCACTTGGGGCGACGTCCGCTACTGGTCGTTGCGCAAGACTAATTCGCTTCGGCCGCCGGCGCGCTACTTGTGCGGTAGAGAAACGCGTCGGAGGTGAGTAGCGAGACGAGCAGCGCCTTCATGCTGCCGCCGCTGTCCTTGTAGGCGCGATAGGCTTGCTGAAGCACGGGCGCGTCGTTGAGGGTTTCGTTGCGGCCCATCCAGAAACGGAAAGCATGACGGACAAAGACCTGTTCGGCGCGTTCGCTTTCCGCGAGTTTTTGAATCATCTCGATGGCGTTGGCGACTTTGCCGTCGAGCGCGGGGTCGCCGGAATCGATGATTTCCCCGGTGGCGTCGACGGGCTTGTCGAGTTCCGTCTCTCGATACAGGCCCGCGTGGTTGTACATCTCAAACGGCAGCCCAAGCGGATCCATCTTCTTGTGGCACGTCCAGCAATAGGTTTCCCTGGTGACCCGCATGCGTTCACGCAGCGTGTTCTGCGGCTCATCGGGCAGCATGGCATCGACGGTGATCGGCACATCGGGAATGCCGCCGCCCAGCAGCCGTTCGCGAATCCAGCGGCCGCGCCGAATGGCGTGATTGTCCATGGCGTCGGAATGAGAAACGAGCCAACTGGGATGCGTCAGGATGCCCAGTCGTTCGCCTTCCGGCGCCGTGGCCAGAATGCGCTCGGGCTTCATCGACCCGTTGCCGAAGCTGCGCCGACTCACGCGGGCGTAGATCTTCGGCCCTGACAGGTTTGCCTCGGTAATGCGGTGATTGACGTCTGACGGCTTCTTCTTGGGCTTCGGCGGTTTCTTTCCTGGATTTGCCTCCATCCAGGCTTCCCGTTCAGCCGCCTCCTTCTTCTTGGCGGCGGCCGCGGCCGCCGCCGTCTCTTCGCGGGAGCGTCGCTTGCCGAAATAGACGTTGTCTCCCTTGGTGGCCACGACTTTGTCGGTCGTCAGCAACTGCTTGAACACGTCCTTGTCTTCCTGCAGGATGAGCTCGATCAGCCGATCCGTGCTCGCCGTGGCATCGAACATGGCGAGATAGTGGGACTGCCCCCGCGTGCTCGCGCCCGTTTCCGCCAGCGCTTTATTGTCCTTGCAGATATAACCGCCGCGGTCGTAGTCAAAGTAATCGCGGAAGAACTGCAGGATGCGCGGCTTGCGGATGCTGTCGTCGGCCAGCATGCGTTCGACTTCGCGCTTCACGTCCGCCCTGGTCCGCATCCGCCCTTCGACGATTGCCTGCCGCAGTTCTTCGTCGGGCTTGATGTATCGCAGCGCGTGATTGACCGCCAGGCCCAGTTCCCAGTCCTGGAGCATGACGCGACCGTACTGATCCGGTTCGCCGTTCTCGGCCAGTTCCGGTCGGAAGAGCGCATCTCGATCGAGGAAGATGGACGACAGCCCGAGGACGGCGCCGTCTTCCTTGCCGAGCTTCTCGATGGATTGTTTGACGATCGCCAGGTAGGCGTCGGATTCCTGTTGTCTCGGCGGGCGGAAGGTCAGCGCTTCGAAAAGGTAATCGACCGCGGCCCGCAAGCGCTCGTCGCTGACGCCCTCTTCCTTCATCAGGTCATAGACCGGCGTCAGCGGACGCACGACCTTGGTGCTGTAGACCAGGGCCGTGGGAAGGCCGCGGATATCGCCTTCCATCTTGTAGGTGACTTGGGGTCGTCGGTGATCTGTTCGGGGTTGGCGATGCTCAGCGGGCCGTAGGCCATGTAGCGAATGATGTCGCCTGCGATGCCCATGATCTGCGTCGCTTCGGCGCTGTTGACCGTGTAGAAGTCCGGATAGTTTTCCAGCCCGTGGTCTCGCGCCGAGGACAGCACGGCGGGAACGCTCTTCACCGATGTCGCGTAGGCGACCGTTCCGCCCTGCCATTGATGATTCGATCCGTCCCGAAGTAGAGCTTGAGCTCGCCGCCGTGGTTGGTGGGAACGGCATCGCCATGCGTGCGAAGGCCGGGCTTTTCCGGATCGAACTTCGGCTCCGTGTTGATCAATTCGTTGAGTCGCGTGATGTGTTCCTGCGGAGTCACGCGCCAGATGCGCGCCGGCGAAGACGTCGGCGCAAGCTTGACGCCCTCGGGCAGCGGGCCGAAGAGCAGCTCGTGATCGACGAAGTTGCCCTTATTCGGATCGAGGTGAGCACGGAACCCGCCCTTGTCGCGCATCACGCGCGTGAGTTCCCCGACGATCCAGTCGGAGAATTGCAGCCGCTCAACGACTTCGGGCTGCTCCATGTCTTCCGGCGGCATCTCCTTCGAGCGTGACCTGCGCCCACACCGCTTTCCAGGCGCCGGAGTTGACCTCATCGACGGCTCCCAGGTCCTGGAGCGAGAGATTGCCTTCGGGTTCCGTCTCTCCATGACAGTCCACGCAGTAGCGGACGAGAAACGGTCGAGCAAAGCCGTCAAAGTCTTTGTCGATCTTTTGGCCGGGCGTGTAAGTCTCGGCGCTTGCCGCGGAGAGCAAGCCCCACGACAGCGCGAGTGCCAGGACCAAGGCGACCTTGGTCATACCAGCAATTCCTTGAGGGGGCCGACGCCGGCATCGAACTTGGTGGCCATCTTGTCGTTCATGTTGAAGCGATCGCATGGCACGCCCGCGGCGCGCAGCAGCGTGGCGTAGAGCGCGTTGATCGGGCGCTTGCCGTCCAGTTGCGTGAAGCAGCCGGTCTTGAAGGCCGCCGTCAAAGTCGCCGAGCAGCATGACCGGCCAGTTGGCGCCGTTGGTGTGCTGCTTGTCGGCGTTGTTGCTGGTGTAGACGATCAGCGTGTGGTCCATCATTGTGCCGCTGCCTTCCGGCACGCTCTCCAGCGCCTCCATGATCCGCACCAGCATGCGGCTGTTGTACTGACGGATCTTGATCCAGATCGGATTGCCGGGCTGCTCCATGTGCCCGAGGTTGTGCCCTTGTTGCTCGACGCCCAGTCCCTTCCAGGCGCCGAAGATTTCGCCGCGACCCGAGCCGATCGTCAGCGTATTGGTGATGCCTGAGGTGAGCGCCGAGATGCCGAGATCCAGCAGGACGTCGTGCCAGTCGGTTTCGAACTCCGGCTTGGTGTATCGCTCGTCCACCTCGGGAGCGAACTTGCGCAGGTGATCGGAGACCGTATCGAGGCGATCTCGCAGGCCGTTGACCTCTTGGAAGCCCTGGACGTATTGCCCGTAACGCTGCTTGTCGGCGGTCGGACAGCGTCTGACCCTTGGCGGCGGCCAGCTTTTCGATCTGATTCGAACACATTCGACCGCGCCTCGTGCTGGCGTCGGATGTCGCCGGTGCGAGATGCCGCCGTAGAGCATCTGATAAAGATGATTCGGATTCGGAATGCATGAAGATCGGCTGACCGGCGCCGCTGGCCGACAGGGTCGCAATCGTGGGCTTGGTCGTCATGTTCTCCATGGAGTCCATGCCGATGCACAGGTGAGGCAGCAGCGTCTGCGGCAGGACCGTGCTCAGTTCATAATCGATCGTCGATGCACTGGGCGGCACGCCGTCGCCGCCGCGGTAGCCGCCGAGTGCGCCGAAGAAGGCGCTGTGCGTCGGGCTGGCGTGGATGCCGTGCAGGCCGTTGATGATGTGCAGTCGTTCCTTATACGGTTCGAGCGCACTCGATCGGCTCGGGAAGTTTCGCTCGGGCCAGCGAGCCGCTGCGTTTCATTCCTTCCGGAATGCAGGTCTTCGGATCGAAGCCCTGGTTCTGCATGAAGAAGACGACTCGCTTCGGAGTCTCGCTGATGCCAGGCGACGCCAGAAGACGTTCGGGCAGCAGCGAGTGTCCCACTGCGGCGCCGGCGCCGGCTGCCACTCCTTGAAGCATTTTCCTGCGGTTGAGCATGATCGATCTTCCCCTGAGCTTAACGGTCCCTCGTCTTTATCTGCGTCCGACAGAACGGGTTCACGTTCCCACGGCCATCGCTTCGCGGCGCCCCGTCGCCATAGAGAGATCGCGGCGGCGGGCGACCGTGCTTGGCAGTAATATGGAGGGCTGGAGGCTTAGTAGGTAGATGCTTGACGCCAGACAATTATTCTAGCCGTGCTGAAAACTTGCTGCAAACAGCTTATTATCAATGCCTTACGTCGAGGTGGAAGGTGGGTTGGGTCGTAGGACATGCTGCGGCAATCCATGCGATCATCGGGGGCGGTGGCTTGATCGCAACGCACAGCAAGGATTCCTGATGGCCGATTTGTTACGTTGCCTCCGCCATGGTCATCGGGGAGCCGGCCGGGCCGAGAGTCGCTGCCGGTTCCCAAGCAGGAGCGGCGATTCGACGGACGTCACGGCGATCGACTGTACCAGGACGCCGTGCGGCTCCGGGTCGCCGTTGTAGCCGATGGTCTTCGGCGCAATCGCGTCGGGGAGCACCAGTTCGAGCGTGTTGTGCGTTCGAAGCCAGGCCGTTGGCAGGGAGACCTCGTGAGTTTGCCAATCCCAGCGATCAAGCACCAGGGTCGTCAACACCTGGCCATTCAACGCCAACGATACGCGTTGGCTGTCGAGCTTTCCAGGCGCCACGAAGGGGAGCATGCGCACGGAAAGAGAATGCGGTCTGGCGGGGTCGGCCTGAAATCGGATCGTCGCCCGTTTGTCGCTGGTCCAGCGTCCGTCGGGATTGCCCTGAACGCTCCAGCCGTCGCCAAGGAAGCGGTTGGCCTCGGGACGCTTCATGATCAGGGGCGCCTCCGCATCGCCTTCCCACCAGTCGAAGAACTGCGCCGATTCGCCCTCAGACATTCCAAACAGGCCAAGGCGCCTGTCGCGAAGCATCGCCAGCCACTCCGCTCCTTGTTGGGGCGAGTAGCCGTTCTCGTGAACGAAAAAGTCGTGAGCCGCCTGCTCCAAGGACCCGCCGGACAGTACGCTCCTGATGAGTGCGTCCTCATGGGCGCGCACGTCGAGAAAGGTTTGGCGCGCATAAGGATATCCGTCGGCTTCGAACGCGGCGCCCACGAACACGATTCCGGCAAGCACGCAGAGCGCGCCTTGAAAGATCGCCTGGCGACGATGCAGGAAGAAACTGCAGAGAATAGCGCGCTGATGAGCAAGGCCACCGGGAAGGCGGCGTAACGCGTCGTAGCCCACAAGGCTTCGCCGGTCACGAAAGCGCGGGCGTATCCGACGGAAGCCAAGACCCCAACGATGCTGCTGATGAACAGGAGCAGAGCCGAGGCGCGGTATCGATCTTCGCGCCGAGTTCGCAGCACAAACGCCAGCCATGCCGCGGCGGTCAGGCTCATGCCGATCATGATACACAAGCAAATAAGAAAGTAGGATCTTCCCAGCCAGCCCAGGCCCATGGCCATGATGATCGCCAGGTTGTGAGAGTCGCAGCGGTAAGGAACTGCTCGAATCCGCCGTCATAGCTCCCGCTTTGGAAACCAGCGGGAGACCGAAAAAGGGAGAGCTGACGATGATCGCGAGGATTGCAGCCATCCCCAGATAGAACCAGCCATTTTTCCGCGAACTGCCGCCTTGGCGTATCTGCCGCCAACCCACGCCGCCAAGCCAGATCAGATAAGGGACGGCCATCAGCACCCCCACCATGCCCGACAACGCCATGCCGGTGAGACAGCAAGCGAGCAAGATGCAATGCTTCCCGTTGAACTGGTCGCCGGCACAAGAGCAGGAACAGGGCGCAGTAATTCAGTACGATGGCAATGGTGAAGTTCAGAACCGTGCCCAGCAGGAAGAGATGGCTCTGCCCCCAGTGCAGCAGAATCAAAGGGAAGAAGGCATCGGCCAGATGGCTCGAACCGCGCCAGTGCCGGGCCAATCCCATTCCCAGCAAGGCGGCGAGCCCGAGCAGGCCCACGCCCAGGAATTGACCGGCTCGGAAGTCTCCGCCGGAGAGGTCAAAGGCCGCGAGGTAGGCCAGCCGCGGCAGCGCGATGCGATGTGCGTTGTGCGGTTCCCACAGCCACTGGGGCGTGACCGCCTGTTGGCCGGTTAGCGCCGGCGTCATGATGGGCCAGTCGTCGAACTTGGGCAAATAAGGCGACGTGATGGCGGCCAGGCGGAATGTCGTCCCAAGGACCAGGGCCCAAACGACGAAGAGAACCACCGTTACCGTTGACCTTCCAGCGTTCATTGTCATAACTCGCAGACAAATCTCGTGACGGATTACGGAAAACGACGATTTGGCCTCGATGCGCATCGACGCCTGGCTCACGCTGCGATTCTCGATTGCCTCGTCAGAGAGAGCCACTCCGCCAGGATCGGCTGCAGCGCCGTGGCGTCGACGAACAGCCGGTAGGCGCGGTCGATCGAGGTCAACTCGGCCCGACGCCACTGCTCATCGCTCCAACCTTCCGTTTCTTGAATCAGCGCGGCCGCTTCCTCCACGGAGCTATACGTGTTTCCGGCGTCGCCGATGTAGTCCCTGGCGAACGAGCAGTGCCAGCCAATGAGATAACTGCCGCTGGCCATGGCCTCGGCAATCGAGATCGGCATGCCGTAAGGCTCCTCCGTCGAATAGGTGTGCAGGTAGATGCCGGCCTTGCGGCTCAACGCGGCCGCGTCCGCGTGCGCAAGGTTGAATTGAATGTCGACCGGGCTGCCCAGTTCGCGATTGCATTCGACCAGTTCGCGTTCGAGTTCGGGAGCCGAGTTCCGGCACAGCGCCATGACGAAATGATGGTTGGGAAGCTGGCGTGCGATATGTAGGAATTCGAACGGGTTCTTGGACGTCTTGGCCAGGCCCGCGCGAAACACCAAGCTGCGGTCTTTCGGGCTTTCCGGGTAGTGCAGATCTGGATTGAAACTGACTGCGACGGCGCGCCTTTGCCGCGTTCCGGCAGGGCAGAGCCGCAAACGATGGGGAAACATGAACATGGCAGCCACGGACGGATGACGGTCCAACGCAGCGACCAGTTCCGCGGAAAAGTCGAAACCGTGATCGCGGACCGTCAGCGGCAAACCGGTCGGGCGCAGTTCGTCGGCGAGAGATTCCGCCGTCGTGGACCAGTGCGAGTGGACGACGTCGGGTTGAAATCGCTCGATGGCGGCCCGCAACGAACTTTCGTGCACGCAGACGTCGCTCGGGTACGGAACCAACGGAGCCTGTTGGCGCCAGACCTCGATGTGAACGCCCTTTCTTCTCATCCAATTGAGTTCGGTAGCGATGTAAGTTTCGCTGAGCTGAGGGTAGTGATGTAACGCATAAAGCACCCGCAGCGGCTGGGAAAGCGGCTTCTCCAACTTGCGCTTCACACGGTGCATGTTCAGCCAGCCGCTCTCGCGCACCGTGATACGGTCGGCATGACCCGCCTCGTATCGCCCGCCAAGCGCGGCCGCTTGCAACGGTTCCGTGTCGCGGGTATAGCGCAGGATCAAGTCCCAATCCACTCCGGCAGTCAACGATTCATCGAAGCCGCCGCAGCGCTCGACCAAACGCCGACGATGAGCGAAAACGTTCAAGTCGATGTAGTTGCCTTCCGCGAGCCGTTCGCCGTCGAACGGTTCGGCGCGGACGAAAACGCTGTTACGCGTTCGGTCGCGCACCAGTTGAGCCAGGTACACCGACTGGCGTTGGGGATGGCGATTGAGCGTTCCTGTGACTTCCTCAAGATAACGCGGGAACCAGGTGTTGTCCGAATCAAGGTAGGCGATGATCTCTCCGCGACTGCTCTCCAGACCACGGTTGCGCGCGGCGCTCACCCCCACGTGGGCTTGATGCAGGTATTGGATGCGCGAATCGTCAAGGTATCGTGCGACCGCCGCGGAAGTCGCGTCGGTGCTTCCGTCATCGACGACGAGCAGTTCCCAATGGCGATAGGTCTGGGCGAGCACGCTCTCGATCGCGGTCCCAATCCAGCCGGCTCGATTCCACACGGGCATGATGACCGAAACCAACGGCCCTGTCGCGACCGTGTCAGGCGTGGCTGGAAGCAGCGTTTGCAATTGCTCCGCCAGCCAGGCGATCGAGTTGGAGTGGCGCCCCATGAGCTCTGCCACCTCGCCCGCGAGTTGCGTTTGTCGGCGGGAAAGTTCGGCTAGCAACGCCTCGATCTGCGCGATCCGCTCGCCCCCAACTTCGTTCCGTTGCTGGGTGAATTCACGGTGTTGTGCCGCGACTTCCTCGTGCCGGACGTTGATCTCCGCATGCCGGGCGTTGATTTCCTCGTGCCGGACGTTGATCTCGGCGTGTCGAGCCGCAATTTCTTCGTGTCGAGCGACGATCTCGCGGTGCCGGGCCTCGCATTCGTCGCGCAGCGGCTGGATCTCCCTGCGGACTAGTCCGGCTGCAGCGGAATCGTTGCCGTGCAGCAAACTGTGGAGCTTTTCGTATGACAGGCTGGAAGAGCGGGTCAACTTTCTGAGCGCTGCGCGAATCATCTTGGCCTCCGTGATTCAGTCACGCTGCGGCCCATGCGTACTTGGGCGCGGGCGCCTGCCGACTTGAAATCGCGTCCAATCGTTGGCGGTAGAGTTCGCCGATTCGTTCCGGCGAGAACTCATTGACGATGGTCGCCTGGCCCGCCTGGGCGATCTTGCGTCGCCAGGAGGCAACCGAAGCCATCTTCTTCATCAACTCGGCGGCATGATCGAGGTCGGGTTCCGCCCAGAGTTGGCCCCGCTCGTAAGGGCCGATGTCACGCTCCAGCGCGACGAGCCGAAAATCAACGGGGCACGAGTTGTCGGGCTTCATGAACTCCATGTTTCCCGACCATCCGGTGCCAATCACCGGCTTGCCCGCAAACATGGCCTCCGCGAGAACCAGGCCGAAGCCCTCGGAGCGGTGCAGAGAGACCGCGCAGTCGCACATTGCGAGCAGGTCGTACGCTCGCTGACGATCCATGCGCTGGTCGAGCACGTGAATGTTCGCGGCGGATTGTCGAAGCGAGTTCGGTCGTTTGCCTTGGTGAAGTTCCCCGCGTGAATCGTTCACCTTGACCACAAGCGTTACGTCGCGAGCATTGCCGAAGGCCCTGCGAAACGCTTCGATCACGCCGTCGGGGTTTTTTCTCTGCGGATACGATTGGACGTCGTACATCATGAGAAACAGAAACGTGTCGTTCGGCAAACCGAAGTCGGCGCGGGTCGCCTGGGCGTTCGGCTGAAAACGAATCGCGTGCGGAATTCTCACCACAGGGCGGGGCGACCGGAGCGAAATCGAGTCTTGAATGAACCGGCTAGGCGCCCAAATCTCGTCCACGAGGTCAAATGCTCGCGGCCATAAATCCGGAAAGACGGGCAATTCCCAGTGCCAGATTCCGACGTTGTAGCGGCTGGCAAAAAAAGCGTCTCCCAACGAGTCTCGGACGTTCGCGATTTGGTCCGCGTTGACGTGAAGGAGATTGAACCGGTGGCGAGGAACGTCTCGAATTACAGAGCGTCCCGCAGCCGACTCGCCGAATATTCGAGGTCATGTTTCGTGAATGGCAAGCCGGCCGCGGCTGCCGACTGCAGGCAAAGCCGGGCGGACTGCCCGACTCCGGACGGCGCCTGAAGATAACCCACGATGTTGACGCCGGCGCCGCTCGCGGCGCGTTCAGCTTTAGCGCTGCGCTGCGCGCGTGGAGCAGCGGTCGCGTGGCGGTCGAAGCTCCCGAGCGCAACCGCTTTTGGCTCCGTCTGCTTCGCAGGCGTTGCCGCGCGACCGAGGGGCAGAAGCCGCCGAAACCAATGAGCCAGCGAGCGAATCAATGTCGCCAGATTCAACGCGGGGCGTTCTGGTTCGCTCTGGCTTATCCAACGCAGCAGGTTGCGCTTCAATTGGCCGCGGATCTCCGAGGGGAGCAAGAGCTTCATCGGTCGAAGCCAGCGATAATACTGCCGGATCCGTTCGGGCGAACGTGGCACGGACGCGACGGTCAAAATGACCTTCGCCGTCGACCAGATCAGCCGACCGACGGGATGATCGACATCGTCACGGAGACGCGCCGAAAAGACCCATGAGTTGCCGCAGGATGCGTCGAGAGGTCGCTTCAACGCTCTCCAGGCGTTCAATGATTCGCGAACCGGCGCGACGAACGCCTCCGGTATCCCTTCTTGCTGGGCGCCAAACTCGACGAAGTACTGAACGAACTCTTGACGCCAGGCAAACTGGATGTCAGGAAATGCGTCACGAAGGTCCTTGCGGCCTTCCCAGACGAACTGCATCAAGCGGGTGATCAGCGGTTGCTGGCCGTCGTCGATGGAGTGGTTAAGGTAATCGTGGTGATGACTGAAGGGATCGCCGCCGACGGAACGAGCGGTTTCCGGGTGACTGCGGTAATATCGGCGCATGCTCGCGGCGATGGGGACGCCGTTGGTCAGGGCCCCGAATGCATACGGCCAGCTTTTGCACGCTTTCCAACCGTTGTCAATCACCTCCTGGCAGTAGTCTTTGACCAGAACTCCGCAGTCTCGTAGATCTTTGAGTCGGAATCTGTCTTGATGTTTTGAAAGGGCCGCCGGCGCCAGTGGATCGAGTCCGCTGAAATGAAAGAAGACGAGCGGAACATTTCCGACTCTTGGCCGATCCGCGTGGATATGGACGGAGCGGTGGTTGAGGTTCCAGTAAGCGACGTTGTAGCCGGCATGGCGCAGGATTGCGACGTCGGAAAACAGACCTGGAACCAGGTCCATCCACTTTTGATCGACGAACAGTCCTTCTTCAAGATCGACGCGACAATCATAGGTAAGCTTGTTTTGCCACCAGGAGAGGAAACTTGGCAGCTCGCGATGGCGCGAGACCGCCAGGAACCCGAGATTATAGCAGCCCGCTCGAAGAATGTCGGCGTCGTCAGGCCGATGATCGTCGTCCAATTCCGCCAACAAGTGCGGCGTGAGCGTCATCAGCGCGCCGTCATCAAGCAACCGCTGCATCTCCGTCATCGGAGCGTATAAACGGATGTCAGGATCGAGATAGACGACTCGTTCGACGGATTCCTGCTTGAAGAGCCGTTGAATCAGCCATGGCTTGACCGCGGTGTTGAGCTCGAGCATGTCATAACGGAACAGGAAATTGCGCGCCTTCCGGCAATGGCAAGTCGGAGACGCGCAGAAGCTCGAACGACTCGGCGCCAGGATCGAAACGTCCATTCACCTCGTCGACAAGCAGAACGTGCCGTTTCCATTCCGGATGAAATTCGGCGACCGAATTCATCAATGTCCGGGCGTATGCCAGGTAGTTTTTTGAGACAATTGTGCAGACGGCGGTTGCGCCCTGGTCGTTGCCCGATTTCATCGCGATTCCTTGAAGTCTTGCATGTTCCATCGAACCGCTGTTCAGGACGCCATCGCAGAATCCCCCCAAGTTTTCGCGGATTTCAGCCGCTGCGCAAAGACGAGTATCTCGCGACGACTCCGGCCAATTCGGGCCGCAAGGAGCTTTAGGCAATTTAAGAACGACGGGGAACGCCCAAGACCGTCGGGATTCAACGGGGCCGGACGGCAACGGGCAAGCGGCGGCGTGCGACGAAGACCCCAAGACGCACTTCAACCGCTCACTCGAATTTCGATGCCAGCGATTGTGCCCTTAGGCAGGGCGTTGAAAATCTGCCGTTGACATCGATTTTCTTCCCGCCAGTTTTCCTCGCCGGATGGAACCGTGTGATCGGGTGCTAGCAAAGGAGGCTGTGGAAGCTCTGCTTGAATTGCATCTTCGAGGACGCCGCCAACGACTTCGGCAGCTAGGCCTCGGCCCCGTGGCCGGCATCCGACGGGCCGCCTGCGAGCTGCTCTGGGCAGAAGCTTGGATGGCAAATCGTCGCCGAAACCCCGTTCGTATCGAGCAAGTCAGGCGGGCGCCTGTTGAGCTGTGGCTCGATTACCGCCCACCGGTCCGCAGGAACCGTCTGTTTGGCGCCCGTAGCGCTCGTCATCTCGACAAGGTCATCGTCCAGTCGCCTGAACGACAACACATCGTACGCGTTGATGTAGGCTGGGAACTCGCCCGGGCCCGAAATTAACACGTATTTCTCCGGCTTTTGCGACATTGGCGCCTTGCTCCCTCTGCTTGTAGCCTTGATTCGGCCGGAGAATACCAAGGCGTCGAGGACCGAACAAGGGAAGATGACGCGGGCGCCGGCTCCCCAGCATGGGGAGCCGCTTCGTGCAAGGTCCCAATCAGCCGGATGGCCGCGACCCATCCGGCATTCCTTCGCAGCCCGGCCGCCGCGGGGTCTGCTCGCACGGCTCGATGCCGCGCACGTAGCAAAATGAGGAGCACCTAATGGTACCCACAAATTGATCGGAAATACCAAAGGAAGTCTCTGCCAATTATTCGTGGGCGGCGGATTGACGGCCTAACGCGCTGCACGGTTGCTCAAACTTGAATTGTAGCCGTCGGGCGCTCCTTTGCCATTCGTCGTGATCCGCCGTCATGATGGCCCAGTCGCAAGGCGATTGCAGCGGGACAGGCAAACGGGACAGGTCAAATATCGCCGGTGCAGCATGGCTTCAACCGGATGCCTGCGGAACAGCCGATGGATGGCGCAAATGTCTTCCGCGCGAACCGATCCATGCAAGAGTGCCGTCGGGAGGAACTGTGACTGAGGCCCGTTCTGGGAAGCGGGCTCGGCCAACTGCAAATCGGAGCCGTCAGGCTCACCCTTGCCGCAGAGCTTCCGTCGGCAGAAAGCGCGCGGCCCGATAGGCCGGATAGGCGCCGCCGAGCAGGCCGACGAACATGGCGATGCCAAAGCCCTGGGCGACGATCGAAGGATCGATCTCGCCGGAAACGAGGCGCGAGGCGGCGGGCAGCGTGCTAAGAAAGCGCGTGGCGGCGGCGGCGACCAGCGTGCCCAGGACGGCGCCGACCAGCGCCAGCAGCAACGACTCGAGCAGAATCCAGCGCATCACGCGCGACTTTCTCCAACCGATCGCGCCAGCACGCCGATCTCTTGCACGCGTTCGAAGACCGACATCACCATCGTGTTCAGCGTGCCGATGGCGCCGACGATCAAGGCCACCGTCGAGGTCAGCCAGGCCGCGGACCGAGCTAACCGCAATTCGCTGGCCGTGTCGGCGTACTCCTTGGCCGGCATGGCGTCGATCCCGGTTTGCAGCGATTTGATTTGCTTGCGCAGGTCTTCGATCGACGCCTTGTCTTTCTTCTCGGCCGCCACCATGAAGAAGGTGGCGTCTCCTTCTCGCGCCATCAGACGTGATAGTTCATCGATGTCCATCAACATCGAGCCGTTCTCGAACACGTTGTAGCTTTCGTAGAAGCCGATCACCTTGTAGGGCTCGCCCTCGACGACGTCGAGCGTCTGGCCGACCTGCTTGTTCAGGTTTTCCGCCAGTACGCGTCCCAGCAGCACTCCGCGTTTGTCGCCCCGCTCCAGGCGCCTGCCTTCGACGATGCGCACCTGATCAAAATAGGGAGCGTCGAGCGGGTAGCCCTGAATCGTCACGCCGATGGCGTCGTAGTCTTCGAAAGAGACCACGTCGAACAACACGGGCGTGACCGACTCGACGTTCTCCAACGGCTTGATCTTGTCGGCCAGCTTGCGATCGAGGGAACTGGTCATTCGCTGGGCGACGCCCGAACGCATCACGATCAGATCGACGCCGTGCTGTTCGTAGACGTCCAACAACGAATTCTCGAATCCGTGGGCAATGCCGACCAGCGTGACGACGGCGGCCACCGCCACGGCGACCCCGCTGATTGTCAACGCCGAACGAAAGGGACGCCGCAGCGCGCTTTTCCAGACGAGAGTGGTGAATCGCATCAGAGAACTAAGGAAATCTGGAACTAAGGAAATCTGGGGCAAAAGCAAAGCGGCGGGGAGATTCGACGTGCGGTCGGGCACGTTCAATTGCGAGTTTCGCGAATGAATTTCTTCAATTCCGTCGTGGAGTCGAAGAGCGTGTGGTCGTCGACTTGTTTTACCAGCCCGATGCCGGGCGCCAGCCACTGGTGTTGCGTGATCGAACCGAACTTGCCGCGCATTTCCACCTTAATTTCGACGCAATCTTTATAGGATTTTCCCAAACAAGTCAAATCGCGGCGGCCGACGACCTCAAAGTCAAATTTTGAACTGGGAGTCACGACGTTCCATTTCTGTCCTAATTTCAATTCCTTCGGCAGGTACAGCCACTCGCCCTGTTTTTCTTCGCCTTCCAGGATCTGGAACACTCCTCGATCCGTCGGACGATAGTACGCGACCTGAGTCGGGTTGACTGGCGCTCCGTGGACCTGCATCACCACTTTGAAGTACCTCTTGCCGGCGATCTCGACCTGGCCGTCGACGCGGGTCACCGCGCTGGCCAGCTTTTGAGCGCCTAGCGGAAGATCGATGACGACTTCGTACTCCCAGCGGGCCCCGTCGGAGAGCGGCATATAGCTTGCGCGCGGGGTTGCTTGCCTTCACGCGTCGCTTGCGGCGCCGGCAAGCGACGGGGAGGATCATCGGCGATACCAGGCTCGGCAGCGCCGCACCCAGCCAGAGCCAGCCACGCCGCGGCGACGATCGTGTATCGGCCTGTATTCATTGGGTTGCCTTTCATCCGCCAGCCTACCCGCTCCTGCCGCCTGGGGACAAGCCGAGCTTGCCGCCGCAATCCGCCCGCGGCACTCCGCCTGACAGCGCGCTCCATCGCACGCCGGCCGCCGCACAGGCGTTTGGGGGGCCAGCCGACGGCCCGATTCGCCTCTGGATTGGGCCATTTGCCTATTCTTTAGAGGCTTTCGATGGGCTGGACAACCGATAAAAAGTTGAGAGGGGTGACGCAACCGCCGTACCGAGACTCGGGCAGCCTGACGATCACGCCTTCGCTTCGTCAACCTTGAAGTGAGCAACTCTGTTTCGAAACAGCGAAGAGCGGGGGCCCCAATGTCCGGCAACATGCCGATCGAGATCAGTGAGGCTCAACCAGCGGCGCGGCTTGCACCCGTTGTGTTTGTCGTCGATGACGATCCGCACGTAAGCGGCGTGCTGCGAGAGATTATTCAAGCGGGCGGTTATGCGACCGTCGTCCATTCGACCGCCGAAGCGTTCGTCAGCGACTTTCGAGACGAGTCGCCGGGGTGCATCGTGCTCGACGTCCAGTTGCCGGGGATGAACGGCCTGGAACTGCAGCAAACCCTGGCCGCCCGCGATATTCATACGCCGATCATCATGCTGACGGGGCACGCTTCGATTCAGTCGGCCGTTCAGGCGATGAAGGCCGGGGCTTTCAACTTCGTGGAGAAGCCGGCCTGTCCCGCGGAGCTTCAACGCCAGGTGCGCACGGCCGTAGAATCCGATATCCGTCGCCGGCGGCAAGCGGCGGAGCGGGCCGAGGCGCTGCAACGCATGTCCGCGTTGTCGGATCGCGAACGGGAAGTGATGAACCTGCTGGTCGATGCAACGACTTCCAAACGGATTGCCGCGCGTTTGGGAATCAGCCCCAAGACGGTCGAGTTTCACCGCGCCAACCTGCTGGCCAAGCTGAATCTGGACAGCGTTTCGGAGTTGATCCGCTTTTCGCTTTCGCACGGGCTGACGCCGTGAGCGCTACTTCACCGCCTGAGTCACGCACACCGGTCGGCGGCCATCATCCTGGTCGTTGTTCAACACGACCGTGAAGTAACTCTTGACGACGCGGTCGAAGTGTTCCGGCGTCATCTCCAGCGGCAGGCTGTTGTAGGCGCAGTAGTTGCGAATCTGACCGAGCAGGTCGCGCGGATGGCAGCGCCGCAGCCTGCGGCCGCCCGCCCGGTAGTGCGCGGCCAGCAGGTAATCGACCGCCTCGCGGCGATACTCAAAGCCCAGCGAAGGGCAGCAGAACTCGAACAGCCGATGAAACTCGGCTTCGGAGGGATCCTCGATGCTGATCTTGTAGGGGATCCGTCGCAGGAACGCTTCGTCGACCAGGTCCTCGGGTTCGAGATTGGTCGAGAAGATGATCAATTGCTCGAACGGCACCTGGATTTTCTTGCCTGAGGCCAGCGTCAGGAAGTCGTAGCGTTTTTCCAGCGGAACAATCCAGCGATTCAGCAGTTCCGCCGGCTCCATCCGTTGCCGGCCGAAGTCGTCGATCAGCAAGGCAGCCGCAGTTGCTCTTCAACTGCAGCGGAGCTTCGCTGACGTTGCTTTTCGCATCGTGGCGGATTTCGAGGCTGTCCATCGTCAACTCGCCGCCCGCGACCACCGTCGGACGGCGGACTTTGATCCAGCGGCGGTCGTGGTTGTTCTGCTTGATCAGGCTGTTGTCTTTACGCTCCTGCGCTTCGTGGTACGCCGGATCGTAAAGCTTGATCAGTTGGCCGTCCTCGAGCAGCGTTTGCGGCAGCCAGATGTTCTGTCCGAAGCAGCGCGTGATCCGTTCAGCCAGCGTGGTCTTGCCGTTTCCCGGCGCTCGTAGAGAAACATGCCGGCGCCCGAGTTCACCGCGGGCCCCAAGCTGTCGAAGACGGTCGGATCGGTGGAAATGTCCTTGAACGCCTGCTCCAACTGCGCCGCTTCGGCGCCTCGGCTCGAATCGTTTGCGCTTCGACGGAGCAGACGTAATCGATCAACGGCACCGGGGCGGGACCGATATACGCGCAAGCATCGAGAAAGGTCTGCGCCCGCTGCCGGCCTTGATCGGTCAGCGTGTAGTAGTAATCGTTCAGCGGGGCCGAACCGGTATGCGCCAGAAACTGTCGTGATCGCAAGCGATGATAGAGATCTTCCACGACGCCCATCGGCAAGCACAGGTGATCAGCAATACTGCGTCCGCTGGCCGTGCCGACCACCGACAGGTACTTGCAAATCAGCGAGTCCACCAAGGCCTCGCTCAAGCCGGTCTCGGCCAGCGTGGCAGGTTCCGGAGGCTGAAAGCCTTCTTCGGAGAGGATGGCGGAGAGCAGATCGAACGGCTTTTCAGCCACAACTGAGGCGGACATCGCCTTCTCCCTGCTTACGATTTGGTAATTTTCCCCGAGCCGTACTGCGCCGGCACAAAACGATCGCTCGGCGGCGGCGCTTAACCCTAGACAACTCTAGTACATAGAATGCCGGCCGTTTGAAGGCGACCGCCAGGCGCCCGGGGAAGTAGCCCGCAGAAGCAGATCTTGCCCGTTGTTTCCGCGGCTCGGCCGAGGATATGCTGAAATTATCTGATTTGCCGGCGAGAAAACGCCCTCAAGGGACATGCAATCGATGATGAAAAAGCTCATTCTTTCGGCCGTCGCGATAGGACTGCTCCTCGCTGCCGGTTCCCCCGCCGACGCTTATCGTCGCGGTCGCGGTCGCGGCGGTTATGGTTACGGGGGGTACGGCTACGGCGCCGGATCGACCGCGGCGGGCAGTTTTTTGGCGGGCTCGGCCATGCTTACCCGGGCCGCAGGCCAATACAATCTGTACACCTCCATGGGCGCCAAGAACTACCAGCAAGCCTACAGCCAGTGGATCGACAATCAGAAGAAGCGCGAGCAGACGTACTTCGACATGCGGCGCATGAACGCCAGCTACCGCGCCGAGCTGAAAGCGCAGCATCCGACGCCGACGTCCGATCAGATCGCGGCGTTCAACAAGTCTCGCGATCCTGAGCGGCTCAAGGACGACCAGTTCAATGCGAACACCGGCAACTTAACCTGGCCTCCCGCCTTGAAAGAGCCCGAGTTCGCGCCGGAACGCGAGAAGCTGGAAGGACTGTTCGCGGAGCGGGCGGACGATCCGGGAAATTCAGGCCTGGGCACGCGCAATTGTCGCGAGGTGCAGCGGACGCTCGCCGAGTTGCATGACAAGCTGCACGCCGAGATCGCGCAGATCGCCCCTGACGCATACATTGCGGCCATCAAGTTCTTGAAAAGCGTCGAATACGAGGCCCGCTTCGCCCCCGACGGGCATCTGGCGGCGGCGAGCAAATAGCTCCGTCGTTCGATCGTGCTGGCGCCGCCCGGTTGGATTGCGGAGACGCTAAGCGGAAAATCGCTTTCGAAACACGATCATGTGGTCGTCGTCCGCATAGTAGTCCGGCAATTCGGCGACCTGCTCGTAGTTGTGCTTGAGATAGAACCGGCGCTCAGCGGCGTAGTGCGCAAGCGACGACGTCTCGATCAACAAGATTCGACCGCGCTGACGGCGGATTTCGTCTTCGACGTGCTCCATCAGCTTTCCGCCGATGCCGCCGGCTTGCGCGTGCTTGCTGACGGCGATCCAGTACAGATACCAGGTGCGGTCCGTCATCGCGGCCGGCGGAAGTAGGCGAAGCCCAGGATACTGTCCTTCCGACTCGAATGTCGCCGAACGGTGACCGTGCTCCCGGTTGGTCGCATGGTAATCGGACAGCACTTCTTCCAGCGCCTGGATCTCGATCGGCCTGAACACGCCCGTCTCTTGCGCGAGCGTCAGTAACGTCGGGTCGTCAGTGGGAATCGTGGGGCGAATCACGTTTGGGGCTATCGTTCGATCCGCAGTTCCGGCAACTGTTTCTGCAGTTCGGCGATTCCGGCGGGCGTGGTTCGGGTATCCACCAGGCTCAGATGACGCAGGTTCTTCAGCGCCGCCAAGGCGGGCAAGCCGGCATCGGTGACGCCCGTGCTTTGCAGCGACAAGCCTTCGAGCTGTTGCAGGCTCTTCAGATGCGCCAGGCCGGCGTCGGTGATTTTGGTCCCCAACAGGCTCAACGCGGTGAGGTTCGTCAATTTGCCTACCGATGCCAGGCCGGCGTCGGTGATCCGCGTGCCCAGCAGGTTGAGCGTTTCCAGGTCGGTCAGACCGGCCAGGTGGTGCAAACCCTCGTCGCTGACTCGGGTGTCGTACAGGTTCAAGTCGATCAGGCTCTTCAGGCCGGCAAGTTGTTCGAGGCCCTTATTGTCGAGCGGCGTGTCTCCCAGATCGAGAGCTTCCAGTTTGGTCAGTCCCTTCAGGGCGGCGAAGCCGGAGCCGGTCACTCGCGTGTGTCGCAGATCCAGATGCTGCAGCCGGGTCAAACCTTTCAGGTGCGCCAGTCCGGCGTCGCTAATCTCGTCGCCGGTCAGCACCAGGGTATCAAGAAATGCCAGGCTGCCGACGGCCTTCAACCCGTCATCGCCGATCTGCGTGCCGATCAGCGTCAACTCTTCCAAGGCCGGCAAGTCCTTGAGATGTTCCAATCCGGCGTCGGAGATCGGCGTTAAGCCGAGATCCAACTCGCGGAGCTTGGGCAATGCCTTCAAGTGTGCAAGACTATCGTCGTCGATCTGGGTGTCGCTCAGAAACAACCGGTTGAGTCCCGTCAACGCCTTGACGTGCTCCATGCCAGCGGCGTGCATGGCGGTGAACCCCAAATCCAACGTCCGCAGCTTGGTCAAACCGGCCAGCTCCTCGAGGCCGGCGCCCATGACCCCCGTGTGCTTGAGGTCCAAGGTCTCCAGGTTCTTCAGCGTCTTCAGATGCGTCAGCCCGGCATCGGTCACGTGCGTGCCGCCCAGATCCAGCATCTCCAGGTTCGTCAGGCCCGCCAGATGCTCGAGCCCGGTGTCTGTGAGCCGCGTGCGGAACAGGTGCAAGACGCGCAGCTTGACGTGCCCTGCGAGCGATTCCAGGCCGGCGCCCGTGATCGGCGTGTCGGAAAGAGCCAGCTCGCGCAGGTTGGTCAACGTGGAAAGGTGCGTGAGACCGGCATCGTTGATGCGCGTGTTGTACAGCGTCAGCGTTTCGAGTTTGGACAAGCCGCTCAAAGATTCAAGGCCGTCATTCGTGATATGCGTGCCGGACAAGTCGAGCCAGGTCAGGCGCGAAAGTCCCTTGAGCCGTTCGGCCCCCTCGTCGGTGACTTGAGTCCGCCACAGGCTGAGCCAGCGCAAGGAGTCGAGCGACTCAAGGCAGGCCAGATCGGCATCGGTGGCCCGGGTATTGCCCAGATCGATTTTGACGATCGGATGCTCGGGATTTTTGTCGTCGAATTCGACGCCGCCGCCGAGCGCTTGGACCGCAGCCGCAACCTGCTTGGGGCTCATTTTCGGCCTGGCGGCCCTGGCGACGTCTGTTCCCAAAATAAGAATGCTCGCCGCCAGCAACGCCCATATATGAAATCTCATGATCCACCTGAAGAAGATTCGCGGAGAAGCCGTTTTTACTGCCTGGCACAGCACTTGCGCGGTCCGAACGCAGACTGCAAGTTAAGGTGCGCAGGTAAGATAGCTTGCGCAACTGGGCCGGGCAAGCAGTTTTTACGCCATCAGCGCCCAGCGGAACGTCAGTTTGGGTTCCCCCTCTGGCGGGACCGGCGGGACTAGTAAGTCAAGCGAAAAAGCGTTGGGTTCGACTTGCCGCAGTGGTAATATAGCCGTCAGCTATGGCTGCTCACGACTCACACTGCGATGACCAAGACTTCGCCGCGTTGATGGAACGCGTCCGGCAAGGTTCGGACGACGCCATCCGCGAGCTCGTGGAGATCTATGGTCCCCACATCATGCGAGCCGTGCGGCGGACTCTGAACCGGCAAATGCGGTCCAAGGTTGATTCCGTCGATTTTACTCAAGCAGTCTGGGCCTCGTTCTTCGCCAACCGCACCGCGATTGAAGCGCTCGATCAGCCTGAAGCATTGATTGGTTTCCTCGTTAAGGTCGCCCGGAACAAGGTCGTGGATGAGTTTCGGCGCCTTTTTAACACGAAGAAGCATAACCTGAACCGCGAACGATCGCTGAACGGTTCGGCGGCCCTGGAAGCCGGCTTTGTGGCCGCTCGAATGCCCACGCCGAGCCAGGTTGCGGTTGGGCATGAGTTGGAGGAGCGGCTGTTGGCCGGCCAACCTCCCCACTATCAGCAGATCTTGAGGTTCCGGCAGCAAGGCATGACGCAGGAAGAAATTGCCGAGCGCATGCAATTGAGCGTCAGGACGGTGCAGCGCGTGCTGCAGCGTCTTTCATCGGGAGAGCTCTCGTGATCGGCGAGAAACGTGCACAGCGGCAGGGCGAACAAGGCCCGCAGGGTTTGCGGCAGGATTACGCCGACTCGGCGTTGTCCTCAACGCTGCAAAACGGCGGGACGTCCCAAGGTTCTGTATCCGAATTCTTTGTTCGGCGCATCCAGAGCGGCCGGCAGAAGAGCGTCGTCCTGGGACTGGCTTGCGAGGAGTATTTCCGTCGCATCGAGTCAGGCGAGCCCGTGGATCGCGCCGAATTCCTTCGTGAGTTTCCTGATTACCAACAGTCGGTAGCCCGGTTCTTGGCAGTTCACGACTATCTGAATCAGCACGGCCTCTTGCCGGACCGCGCCGCAGAGATCGAATGCTGGCCCGAGCCGGGCGAGACCGTGGCGGGTTACCGGTTGCTGGAAGGCTTGGGGCTGGGCGCCTTCTCGCGCGTTTTTCTGGCGTCTGAACCGGCGGCGGCGGATCGTCGCATCGCGGTCAAGGTCTCGACGGAAGGGGCCGCAGAAGCCAAGATCCTCGGCAAGCTCTCGCACCCCAACATCGTTCCGGTGTACACGGTGCGCCAGGATGAACAGTGCCGCTGGACGCTGATCTGCATGCCCTACAAGGGGCAAGCCGCGCTGGACGATGTGATTGGCCAACTGTTTTGTTCCGCGCAGAAGCTTCCGCACAGCTCAAAGGAATTGCTGAATGCGATCGAGACGGTCAATCGCTTTGGCGAACCGGTCGAGCCCATGCCGCCGGATCCGCTGCTGCAGAAATTCTCCTACGTCGAAGCGTCGGTGCATCTCGTGGCGCAATTGGCCGACGCCCTGGCCTATACGCACGCCAAAGGCATCTGCCATCGCGATCTCAAGCCGTCCAACGTGTTGATGGCGCCCGATGGCAGGCCGATGCTCCTCGATTTCAATCTATCGCAGGATCGCGACGCGGTCGAACGTCGGCTGGGGGGCACGTTGCCGTACATGGCGCCCGAGCAGCTTGAAGCGACGGTGCTGGCTCCCAATCCGGGCCCTGCCGTCATCGACCCCCGGTCGGATCTCTTCTCGCTGGGCGTGATCGCCTACGAATTGCTCTGCGGCGAGTGGCCCTACGGCCCGATTCTGCCAGAGCTGGCCCCGGACGAGTTCGCCACCGAACTGCAGGACCGTCAGCGCCAGCGGCCCGCAGCCGCTCCTCGAGCGAAATCCCGATGTTGATCCTCAACTATCCGATCTCATCCAGCGGTGCCTGGCGTTCGATGAAGACGCCCGTCCCCAAACCGCGCAGGCGCTGGCAACCGAGCTGCGCCGCTGCTTATCGCTACGGCGCCGCCTGGTGCGCCGCGCGTCGCGCCCGTCCTATGCTCGTCGCATTTGCGGCGGGAATGCTGCTGACGATCGGCGCCGGCCTGAGTTATCATGCCGCGACTCGCGAACCTTACGGAGTCCGCGAGTTGCGTGCGGCTCGCGCCGCTCTTGCCCGCTCCGACATGACTGCGGCGCGACGGCGACTGGACAATGCCGGACGGTTTGGCGTGCCGGCCGAGGCCCGAGGCGCTGCTGGCCGACGCCTATTACCGTACGGGAAAGCTGGCGTACGAGCAGCGCGACATGGAGGCCGCCTATTCCCACTTGACGCACGCCATCGATCTTGGCTTGACGGCGTGGGAAGTCTGGTTCTACCGCGGTGCAACGCTCTTTCGAACGAACCGATTGAGTGCTGCTGCGAGCGACTTTTCCAAGGCGACAAGTGCAGGCGCAGGCCCCGAAGCGGATGCGTGTTTAGCGGATTGCGTCAAGCGACTTGGCGACCGAGGGTTTCGGGAAGCCAAGCGGTGTTACTTGCGCGCTATGGACAAAGGGATGGTGACTGCCGCATTGTTGAATAACCTGGGCGTGGTCGCCTCCCACTGCATTCAACCCGCCGGCCGGCAGTTTGATGAAGCGGAACAGTATTTCGAGGCGGCGATTCGCCTGGCCCCGGACCTCATCGAGGCGTACTTCAATCGGGCGGCTGTCCGGTGCCATCGTGAGCTCTCAAATAGCGAACCGAGGTCGGGCGAAGGCACCCTCGCGGCTGCGCAAGAGTTGATGAAGCGCGCGCCAGAATAATCCGCGCGCTGATGCTATACGGTGCGTTCATCTGTGCTCGCGGCGTTTCTCCCGCGGAGCCTTGTTGGGAAGTCGCAGCCAAGGCCTTGTGGCGTGCGTTCGAACTCGGCGCTACCGTATCCGACGCTGAGGGATACACGCATCTGAAAATGATGATCGAGGCGCTCGAGACGCGTCCCGGCTTTGAAGACCTGTTCCGCAATCAGCCCAAAATGCCCGAAAAGCTGGCCAGCCAATTCGTCATGCTGGACGAATTGGGCTATTGAGCGCGCATTGCAGCCGCGAACGGCTATTTTCGCGGCCTGCTGCAGCAGCGTCCTGCTTTTCGTAGTAGACTCTTTATAGCCATTCTTCCCACGTCTCGTTGGCCTTCTCCAGCGAATGCGGCGACCCGCCGTTCGATCGTTTTCGATGTCGGGTTTCCAGGGGCATTCTCGATTGTTAATTCGGCGGCATCTCTGACCGGCGTTTGAGGCCGGTGCATGGCCGCCGACTTGCGGCGCGTTTCCTCGCTCTAGCGAAGAGACTGGCGCCGAATCTCCGCGATTCTCATCGGGGCAAGCGCGGAGCGCACGTGCTGTGGGGCGTGTCTGTTGTTCGTCTCTCTCGTTCTTCCGGAGATTGAAGATGCTGTTTGCGCTGCTATTTCGTCGCCGTCCGGTCAAGCCATCACGCCGCAAGAGGCCCAGAAATGTATTTGAGTCGCTAGAAAATCGTCATTTATTATCGTCTGCGCCATGGTCGATTATTTCGAAGCTTCCGTAGGCTCAGGGCAGACCGTCAATGTGTCCGGCCACGTGTCGGACTTCGACCCCAACGCTGGGGCGCTCTCGGTGGCTCTTAGCGGACCGCTGACGGCGAATGTGTCGGTGGATTCGGGCGGAAACTTCAGCTACAGCGGCAGCATTTCCAGCCTGAGCACGCTGGAAGCCGTGGCCAGCGACGCCGGAACCGGCCTGTCCTCGGACGCTGCGACGACCACCATCGCCAACGATGCGCCGTCGCTCTGGTTCTCCGTCACGCCAACCGGGGACGGCAAGAACGTGCAGATCTCCGGCATGGTGCAGGACGAATCTCCGGGCGGGTTGTCGGTCAGCTTTTCAGGAGTCGTTTCCGGTTCGGTCACGACCGACTCGACGGGAAACTTCAGCTTTGACACGACCGCTTCCGCGTTAGGCAATGTCGCCGCCACAACCAGCGACCCGTGGGGCGTTGGGTCGTCCGAGGCCGATTCGACGCTGAGCAGCGAACCGCCGACGGTCAGCTTCTGGAGCGAGCCCACCGGTTCGAATCAGGAAATCACGGTTTACGGCCAGGTCACCGCCGGAGTCGCCGACGGCGCCACGGTGACGATCTCGGGCGTGGTCAGCGGTACGGCCTCGGTCGATTCCTACGGCAACTTCAGCCTCACCGCCGATGCCTCAGGAGAAGGCAGCCTGTCGGCCACCGCCACGGACGTGTGGGACCAGACGTCAACCACGGCCACGACGACGGTTTTTGGCAGCGTGCCCAGCATCAGCGGCCTGAACGCTTATCCAATCTACAATCAAGCCAGTGAGTTCGTAGGTTGGCAGTTAACAGGGGAGATCTACGACTTCGCGGGTGCATTCACCCTGAACGTCAGCGGCCTCTACAGCGGCGAGTATTCCGTTACAACGACCGCACAGGACGACACGTTCACTATTCTCATTCCCCTTCCCGAGACCGCCAATGGCGAACTCACGGTCGTCGCGACGAACTCGTGGGGCGAGTCGTCAGAGTCCGCTTATGCCTACGTCTGGTCAATGTAAGCGCGTTTAGTTCGCTCCCGTTGTTGCGCTGACGGTCGGAGAGTCTTGCAACCCGCCGGACGACCGGTTCCGGCGGGCCGTCTTCGGCTGTATTCGACGAGCGACGGAAGCGAAACCCTGCCTTCCGCACTATCTGCAAGGACGTCCCAAATGGCCGCTGAAGACGATGCATTGCGAGAGCTCTGCCGGAAAGTCGCCGCGGGAGACGCCGACGCCCAAGAGGCGTTCAATCGCGAGGTGGCGCCTCTGGTAGAACTCATTGTCCGGCATACTCGCTCGCAGCGGAAAAACCGCGATGCGAGCAGTTGTGAATCGGAATCCGCTCTCAGTCAGTTTTTGGAACTCGACGAGCCGCCCGGTCACGAATCAGAACGGGAACTTGCCCGTCGCATTTGCCGCTCGCTGATAGAAAAAGTGCGCCGCGGCCACTGCGCCGCCATCGCCGAGACGTTAGCTCCCAAGCGGCCCTGGCCGACGCAGCAGGGGCCTGAACTCTCCTGACCGTCGCAGCGGCAAGCGTTCCGGCGCCAAGCCGCGTTTGCACGGCCGTGCCGAGCCGCCCAGTTGACCCGGACCGCCGCGTTGAAAGAACAGTAGCTCTTTACGTCAGAGGGCTTCGAGGATCAGCGGCTATGACCAGGAGCAACAGGATCTGCCGGCCTTCATGAAGGCCTGTGAGAGCAAGTTTCCGGCGGTTCGAGCGGGTCGTTTGCCCGAATAGTCGCGGCGCCCTCTGACGGCATTGTCTCAGGCGGTCGTGGCGGGCTGCGAGCGTGCAAATACGGGCGTCGCTGCTGGATTTTGCACGCCATGGCCGGAACGGCGCCGCATCAACGGCCCCTCGTTCGGGCCTTCCGGGCGGTTGTCGAGCGGGGGTTCGGCGCCTACACTCTGGATAGATTAAACAGTGGCGTCGAGCCGCGCCCGCCTCCGGGTGCGTTTGGCGCCGAGTCGCCGCTTCGCTCCGCGTTGCGGCCCACCCTGGAATCAATCCTTCCCGGTTTCCCATGCCCGCGGACGAAGACGAACTGTACCAGGAGCGCATCCTGGAACATTATGAAGAACCCTACCATCGCGGCCGGGCCGAGCACGCGACGCATGCGCACGAGGACGATAACCCTCTTTGCGGCGACTTCGTCCACATTGACCTCGCCATCGACGAAGCCGGCCATATCAAGGAGGCATACTTCGACGGCGACGGCTGCTGTATCAGTCAGGCGTCGGCCTCGATGCTGCTCGAGGAAATCGACGGCAAAACGGTGGAAGACGTCAAGAAATTCACCGCCGACGACATGCTCAAGCTATTTGGGGCGAAACTGACGCCGAATCGGCAGAAGTGTTGTCTCTTGTCCTGGCGCGTGCTGCAATCGGCCATCTATTCTCCCCAGAACGGGCCGGCTGCTGAAAAACCCGGCAACGGCCGCGCTTGCCACTAATCGCGGTTCCAAAATCTACCTTCGACTGCGCCGAGCGTGGCGCCCGGACCGCGTCCGCAGAACGGCGGACGGAACAGTTGACCTCGCAATTATCATTCAACGGCGGCCGTAGGAAGGCTTGGGGCGCTTGCCGGCCATGCCGCAGGAGCTATCGATGAGTACTTTGCAAACCGCGCTTCCGCTCGATCCCGAAGTGGTGCGCACCGATTTCCCGATCCTTTCCACGGTTTTGCACGGCGACAAACCGCTCGCTTACCTCGACAATGCCGCTACGACGCAGCGTCCGCGGCAGGTCATCCAGACGCTGGTTGACGTCTACGAAAAGCAATACGCCAACGTCCATCGCGGCATACACTGGCTCAGCGATCAAAGCACGGATCTCTATGAAGAGGCCCGCGAGAAGGCCCGGGCGTTCATCAACGCGCCGCAGCGTGAAGAGGTGTTGTTCACCTACGGAACCACGGAAGGCATCAACCTGGTGGCCCGCAGTTGGGGCGACGCCAACGTGCCGCGCCGGCGACGAGATCCTGCTGACCGTGATGGAGCACCACTCGAACCTGGTGCCTTGGCAGCAATTGGCCGAGCGAACCGGCGCCGTGCTGCGGCACATTCCGATCACCGACGACGGCCTGTTGGAACTCGACAAACTACCCGAGTTGCTCGGCCCGAAAACGAAGCTGGTCGCCGTCGCCTCGGTTTCGAATGTGCTGGGGACGATCAATCCGGTGAAAGAGATCGCTCGCCAGGCTCACGCGGTAGGGGCGGTCGTGCTGGTCGACGCCGCCCAGAGCACGCCGCACCAGGTTACCGACGTGCAGGATTTGGACGCGGACTTCCTGGCCTTCAGCGGACACAAGTTGATGGGCCCTTCCGGCGTAGGAATTCTGTACGGCAAGCGCGAGCTGCTGGAAGCGATGCCGCCGTTTTTGGGCGGCGGCAGCATGATTCGACGCGTCAGGCTCGACGGCTTCGAACCGGCCGATCTACCCGCCAAGTTCGAGGCCGGCACGCCGCCGATCGTGCCTGCAATTGGGTTGGGCGCGGCGCTCGATTACATCGGTCGCATCGGCCTGGACGCCATTCACGAGCATGAACGTCTATTAACCGTCCGCGCTCACGATGTACTCGAAGCCGTGGGCGGCGTCCACTTTCTCGGCCCCGCCCCGGATAAAAAGGCAGGGATCGTGAGCTTTACGCTCGAAGGCATTCACGCCCACGACATCGCCCAACTGCTTGATCGCCAGGGCATTGCCGTCCGCGCCGGCCACCATTGCACCATGCCATTGCACAAGCGGCTCGGCGTCAATGCCAGCGCCCGCGCCAGCTTCTACTGCTACAACACGCTGGCCGAAGTGGACCGGCTGGGCGAAGCGCTTCAGGAGGCGAAGCGGATCTTCCGCCGCAGATAGCAAAACGCCAAACACGCACCAAATTTGCTTGACGGGTCCAGGCCGTCCGGCGAAATTGCCGAAAGGCGTTCGCCGGATTCTCTTCCTCGTTGCGGAGGCGTGAGATGCAAGACCTGGTCTTATCGCGGTTGTTCAATTCCGCCGACACGGTCCACGCGGTCTTTCTGGCAGGCCTGTTTCTGATCGTCGTGTTTCGGCGAGAAAGCATCGCCATCCCCGGCCTGTTCAAGCTGGCTTACTGGCTGTTTGCACTTTCGATCGTACTGCCGGCCATTACGCTGCCCCTGGTTCAAATGCTCGGCAACTCCTCGTCGGCCCGGTTCGGAGGCCCCGCAGCGTTCGACGCGAAGTGGGTCGCCAACCTCATTTACAGTGCGGCGGGACCGGCCGTGTTCGCCCTGAGCGTGTTGTGCGCTTTCGGCTCGATGTTTCCGCGCAATCTGCCGGCTGCGCCGACGCGGGCGCCGGAAAAACATCCGCTCGACTGACGTCACCAGACGTCGGCCGCCGCGACGCCGTGCGCCGCGGCCAACTCGGTCGTTTTGGGGCGGCACTCCAAGCCCACAAAATCGCGATAGCCGAGTTCATAAGCCTGCCGCAGAACGCGGTTGTAGTGGATCTCGCCCGTGCCGGGCTCGTTGCGGCCCGGATGATCGGCCAGTTGCAGGTAGCCGACCTGGTCGAATCCGTCTTTCAAATGCCCGCACAGATCGCCTTCGCTGATCTGCATGTGGTACAGGTCCCAGTTGATTTTGACGTGCGTCGAGCCGACCTCGCGGCAGATGCGCACGGCGGCCGGGCTGCCGTACAGGCAATGCCCCTTGTGGTCGACGCGAATGTTCATCGGCTCGAGGATCAGCATCACGTCGTACTTTTCCGCGATCGGCGCCGCGCGTTTCAGCGCCTTGATGATGTTCTCGTGCATCTGCTCCTGGGTCATGCCCGGCTGATCGTTTCCGCCGACCACGCACATTTTCTTGCAATTGAGCTTGTTGGCCGTCTGGCAACTGGCCTCGATCTCTTTGGCCACCGCATCGTGGTTCTTTGGATCGTTCATGCCCGGTTCGAAGCCCCAGGCGGTGAACTGCGCGACCTCGATGCCCAATTCGCCGCGACAAGTTGGCGATGGCGTCGATGTTCTTGCTTGCGCCATGGCCAGAACTCGAAGGCCGGGTAGCCGAGCGAAGCCGCCGCCCGGATGCGATCCAGGAAATCGAGCTTCTTCCACCACATCTCGATGTTGACGGCGAACTTCGTATGCGGCGTTTTGCCCAACGGAGTTGCAGATTCCGCCTGTTCGGCGGCCGTCGTCAAGGCTGGCAGCGAAGCCAACGCGGCCGTGGAACCGAGAAACGTGCGACGATTGAACGCGGGCATGGGGATGAACTCCGAAAGTAAGCGACGGATAAGACGGAAGGACGAGGAGACGACAAGAACCTACGGATGGACGCCACCGGTCACTTTTTGCCAAGCGATCGCTTTTTCTGAAAGAAACGCGACAGGATCTCGCCGCACGGTTCGGCCAGCACGCCGCTGACCGTCTGGCAGCGATGGTTCAGCCGCGGATCGGCCAGCAACTGGTACAACGTGTGCACGGCGCCCGCCTTGGGATCGAGGGCCCCGTAAACGACCCAGGGAATGCGAGCTTGCAGGATCGCCCCGGCGCACATCGGACAGGGCTCGAGCGTGACGTACAAGATGCATTCGTCCAGCCGCCAGCTTCCCAGCGCCTCGGCCGCCTGCGTGATGGCGATCATTTCGGCGTGCGCCGTCGGATCACGCAGGCATTCTCGCTGATTGTGGGCCGAGGCAATCACCCGCTCGCCATGAACGATCACGGCGCCGACCGGCACTTCGTCTTCTTCCAGGGCCTGCTGCGCCTCTTGATAGGCCAGCCGCATAAACGCTTCGTGCACGCCTTGTTCCTGTTCAAACTCTGCTCGGGGAAACCGTTCCTCCAGTATAACTGCAAGGCCGTTCAGATGTTATGCTAGGGGCCGCGGGGCTTAAAAACCGCGGCGGCAGAAGCGGCCTCGCTTGTGCCGCTGGAAGATCCTTCCACCACGAACGGAACCCACTTGCATGCGAATTGCCGTCGGGGGCGTACTGCACGAAACGAGCACCTTCATCAGCACGCCGACCACCCTGCAAGACTTCGAAAACGGCTTTGGCATCTATCGCGGACCGGAGATCTTCCAGCGCTTCCGCGGGGCCAACATGTGCATCGGCGGCTTTCTTGACGGCGCCGAAAAACACGGGTTCGAGGCCGTGCCCCTGTTGTGGGGTTTCGCTTATCCCAGCGGACTGATCGAACGAGCGGCCTACGACTCGCTCAAGCAGGCGTTCCTGGATCGCTTGCAGCAGGCCGGCCCTGTTGACGGCGTGCTGCTGGATTTGCACGGCGCGATGGTCGTCGAAGGCCTCGAAGACGGCGACGGCGATTTTATCGCCTCCGTGCGGCGCGAATTCGGCGACAAGCCGATCGTGGTCGCCCAGGATCTGCACGGCAATCATACGCCGTTGCGCGTGGCCGCCGCCGACGCGATCGTCGGCTACGACACCTACCCGCACGTCGACATGGGGGAACGGGGCCGCGAGGCGGCCGACATCATCGTCGGCGCCTTGCGCGGCGAACTCCGCCCCAAGATGGCCCTGCGACAATTGCCGATGTTCTGGGGCACGCGCTCGCCAGGTGACGGCCCATCCGCCCATGGACGAAGTGCTGCGCCGCGTTCACGAGCTGGAGCGGCGCCCTGGCATGATCTCCGTCACCATCGCCACCGGCTTTCCCTGGGCCGACGTGCCGGATGTAGGCGTGTCGGTCATCGCGGTGGCCGACGGCGATGAGGCGCTGGCTCGCGCTGCCGCCGACGAGTTGGGCGATTGGGTGTGGGAGAATCGCGAGCGTTGGCACACGCCGCCCATGAGCGTGCGGGAAGCCTTGGCGGCCGGCGAAACGGTCGGACGCTACCCGATCCTGCTGGCGGATCAGACCGACAACACGGGCGGCGGCGCTCCGGGCGACTCGACCGAAGTGCTGCGGACGTTTCTGGAAATGGGGCTCCGTGATGCTCTGATCCTGTACATGGTCGACCTGGAATCGATCGCCTTGGCCGCAGGCAGCCGGAGTTGGCGCCAGATCTCACTTGCGCCTAGGCGGAAAGTCCGATCCGCGGCAAGGACCGCCGGTCGAGTGCGAAGCTGAAGTCGTCGCCCTCACGGACGGCAAGTTCGCCTATGACGGACCCATGTACGCCGGCCTTACGGGCAACATGGGACCGAGCCGCATTGTTGCAGGTCGACGGCGTTTCGGTCGTAGCCGTGACCAAGCGCGAGCAGCCGCTCGATCCGGCCTTTGCCCGCACGCTGGGCGTCGATTGCGCCAAGCTGCGGTATATTGGCCTCAAGTCGTCGGCCCATTTTCGGTCGGGCTTCGAGAAGCTGGCCGGTTCGATCTACAACGTCGACGCCGCCGGCATTCTGGTCCACGATTTTTCGCAGCTTCCTTACCGTCGCCGCCGTCGCCCGCTGTTTCCGCTGGAACGATGACTGATCTCTCCGCCGATCTTCTCGACCGTTTTGCTCGTCGCGATCGTCGCGCGCTGGCCGAGATCATCTCGCAAGCCGAATCGCACCCTGACGAGCCTTTGTTGCCGCCCCCCGAGCTTCGGCCTTCCGCTTCCGCTCCCTTCGTCGTCGGCCTGACCGGCAGCGGCGGAGCGGGCAAGAGTACGCTGGTCGGGGCGTCGATCGCCCATCTTCGCTCGCAAGGTCGGACGGTCGCCGTATTGGCCTGCGATCCGCAAAGCCCGGTGACAGGCGGCGCCCTGTTGGGTGATCGGGTGCGGGTGCGAATCGATCCCGACGACGAGGGCGTTTACTTCCGCAGCCTCTCGACGCGCGGGCGCAGGGAGGCGTTTCAGCGGCCATTGGACCGGCGATCGAGTGGCTCAAGGCGTTTGGCTTCGACGTGATCATCGTCGAGACCGTCGGCGTCGGCCAGGACCAAATGGGCGTGCGGCCGTTCGTTGACGTGCTGGCGCTGCTCGTCACGCCGAACAGCGGCGACGAAGTGCAGTGGGAAAAAGCCGGACTGATCGAAATTGCCGAGTTGATCGTCGTCAACAAGGCCGACCTGCCCGGCGCCGACCGCCTGCGGCAACAACTGTTATCGGCGTTGTCGCTCGGAGGCAAACCGCCGGCGCCGATCTTCACCGTCGTCGCTTCCAGCGGTCACGGCGTGGCCGAACTGTGGCTAGCCATCGACCAGCGTGCTCCGCAGGCACGAGGCCGAAAGGAAACCAAGGAATCATGACTGCCGCGACGACTGAAACCATGCTCAAGCCCGGCGCCTTTGCCGGCAAAACGATCGTCATTACTGGCGGCGGCACAGGGTTAGGGCGTTCGATGGGGCGCTGTCTGTTGTCCTTGGGCGCCGGGCTGGTGATCTGCGGCCGGCGAGCGGAAGTGCTCCAGCAGTCGGCTCGAGCGTTGGAGCAAGAAACCGGCGGCGAAGTGCTGCCGCAACCGTGCGACGTGCGCAACACCGACCAGGTCGAGGCGTTGGTAGCCGCGGCGAAAGCGCGTTTCGGCGTGGTCCACGGGCTGATTAATAACGCGGCCGGCAATTTCATCTGCCCCACCGAGCGGCTCAGCGACAATGCCTTTCAGACCGTTGTCGATATCGTGCTGGGCGGTACGACGCACTGCACGCTGGCCTTCGGCAAGCAGTGGATCGCCGAAGGGACGCCGGGCGCGATCTTGAATATCGTCGCCACCTACGCTTCGAGCGGCTCGGGTTTTGTCGTGCCTTCGGCCGTGGCCAAGGCGGGCGTGTTAGCGCTGACTCGTTCGCTCGCTTCTGAGTGGGGGAAGTACGGGATCCGTTCCAATGCCATCGCCCCCGGGCCCTTTCCGACGGAAGGCGCCTGGTCTCGTCTGATGCCCAAGCCGCTGCAGGGACTCTTCAATCCTGCGGAACGCATTCCGCTCGGCCGAGTCGGCGAGCACCAGGAGCTGGCGAACCTGGCCGCTTACCTGCTCTCCGACTACAGCGCCTATATGACCGGTTCGTGCATCACCCTGGACGGCGGCGAGTCGGTTCGCGGCGCGGGTGAGTTCAACTATCTCGAAGCCGTGACCAACCAGCAGTGGGACGAACTGCAGGCAATGATGAAGCCGAAGAAGAAGTAAGCGACTTTGATGAAGGCGTTCGCCTTACCCGCATTCCCAGCACGCTCCTCCCGCTTTAAATCACGCCTTCTTCGCGCAGCCGAAAGAAAGTCTTCACTCCTCTCACGATCCAGCCGCCGAAAACAAACCACAAACAGCTCAGTCCAACCAGGACCGGCAAGCGGCAGTACCAGAGATCGTGCGCGAGCGGCGTGTAAAACAGCATCGACGTGCCGGGAATTACCACCGGATCAGCCAGCCAGCGATCGGTCAACATCGCAACGGCAAAAGCCGCCAGCCCGGCGGCCGCATTCAGGGCCGCCGCCGTTCCAACGCGCGCTGTGTTAACTGCCGATAGAAACCGATCGAGCAGGTAACGCACGGCGGCCAGGATCGCCAGCAATGACGCAAGATTCGCCGCCAGGGCGGCGAAGTAGATGGCATGCTCGGAATCCCGATGCAAGTTGAAAGTCTCCATGAAGGAGAATTGATGCCCCAGCGGCCAGCCGTGTCCGAAATACGACCAGCTTCCGCCGCGTGAATCGGTGAACGCATAGAATCCGCCGAATTGCAAGGAGATCAGCGCTGCGGCGATGGGCAACAGCACGGTCCATCCGAGCAGACCGGCGCCCATTGAACTTCCCGGATTGCCAGGCGGGCGGGTCGTAAAAGCCCCTCGCAATTGCGGCGGCGATTCGCACCGCCGCCGCGGCGAAGAAAATGAGCACGCTGGTCCGGATGAACTGGAGAACCATCCACATGCGATGTCACTCCCGGGCGGCAGGCATTATGCCGGGGCGGCAGGCGCTCCGTCAGAAGCTTCCGCGACGGCTTGTCGATGAGCCACGCTTTCCGCCACCATTTTGCGCACAAACCTGGCGGAGAGAAAAAAGCCCGCCGCCAACCCTGCAAGTATCGCGGCAATCAGGGCCGCAGCGCTCCACGAGATACCGCGTTTCAGGTACAGAACAATGCCAGCCATAAAGAGCGTGACAGTAAACGCTATCGAACCGAAGTACGTAGTCGGCAAGACCAACGCCAGGAACACGCCGCGCTGCCACGTTGTTTCGACGCCGGCGCGAGAGCGTAGCGACGCTGAATCCCCACATCAAACAGCAGGCGATCCAGGCAAAGGCGTCGAAGAACCAGACACGCGGCTCCTGGCGAACGTCAAACAGCCCGTGCAACGCGGCCATCGGCAATTGAAACAAAAACACCAAGGCCAAGAAGTCGACCATCGTGAATTGCGTCGGCCGCTTTTGGTCGCGGGCCGCCTGGTCGAGCGGCCCGAGAATATAGCGGCCGATGCAAGTCAATCCGGCCGCGGCCCCGGCCAAGCCCAGCAAGAACAGCAGCGCCGGTTCTTCGACCGCTACCGCCAGCACCGCCGACAATACGGCTGAGACTGCCAGCAGCAGGAACAAGAACCGCAAACCGAACTGCAACGGCGAGCGACGAGTTGCGAACATGCCCGCATCATACCATGCTCCCTGAGCAGGGGCATTTCATGAACAGGGCCGAACATCTGCCGCCCGTTGCAATGGCGCCCTATTCCTGGCCGGCGGCAGCCATCGCTTCGCCCAGCGGCATGCTATTCAGCGAACGGATCCTTTTCCGCATCGTCCGACGCATCGCTCTTTTCGTCGGCAGACTCTTCCTTCTCAGCGAAAGGGTCTTTTTCGGCATCGGCCGGCTGCTCTTTTTTGCCCGATGCCTTGTCGTCCGACGCCTTGTCACTTTCGCCGAACGGATCTTTGTCTGGGTCGGCGGGCTTCGCCTTTTCCGCGGGCATCTCTTCGTCAGGCGTTGGGGGCGCGTCGGAGGCCGCTTCCTCTTCGACCATTTCCTTGGTCGCAGGCTGCTCGTCAGCCTCGCCCGGCTTGGGCTGCAGCAACACGTTGGGCTCGTTGCGGCGGATGCGCTCGTAGCGCTCGTAGCGGGCTCGTTCGCGGTCGTGATACGCCGCCAGGCGAGCGGCGGAGCGATGCCGCTCAATTTGCAGCCGGGCGCGGCCTTGAATGCGTTCCAGCGCCTTGCTGACGTTGTAGAACCGGTCAATGTCCGACATTTCCAGTTCGGCGGCCGAAGCGAAATCGGCGTCGGCCTCTTGCGGACGTCCCAACCTCAAGTAGCTCAAACCGCGATAATAGTAGACGCGCGGATCCTCGCTGTGGTTCTGAACGGCGGCCGTCAACTGGTTGTAGGCTTCGAGGTAGTTGCCGCCGTTATAGGCGTGTACTCCATTGCCATACAATTCATTCAGCGCGTCGCCCTGGGCGAAAGCAGGCAAGCACAGCGCAAAGACGAATCCCCACGTCATGAGGGGCATACTACGAAGCATGGATTTAGGCTCCCGAGAGTTTTTGAGAGTCGGGCGGTCGAGTTTCGAGACAAGGCCCCAGAAGCTAAAATCGTAATCCGTGAAAACGCCGGTTTCAAGCAAACCTTTGCCGCGCGGCCGAAATTGGGCCGGCCCTAGGGGAGTGGCTTGACCAGGATGTTCTTGTAACGCACCTTGCTGCCCGGGTCGTGCTGCTGCAGGGCGAATTTGCCTTGCGAGAGCTTATGCGGCCCGGCTACGCCCTCGGGCTCGTCGTATTCAAACAAGACCTTGTCGTTGACCTTCACGGTAATGCGCTTGTCCTGCACGATAATGTGTTGCGTCCACCACGTATCGTCCTTGGCGGGCGATTCAAACAGTTTGACCGTATAGTAGATGCTGCCGGTCTTTACCGGGTCCTTGTGCGTGTTGTTGACCTGGGCTTCGTAGCCTTTCGTCGGCCAGCCCTCTTCGGGCTGACTGTGGAAGAAAATGCCCGAATTGCCCCCCTTGTTGATCATCACGTCGGCCTTGAATTCGAAGTTTTTGAATTCTCGGTTGGCATAGAACAGATGGCTTCGCTCGCCGTGGCCGCAGATGGCGCCATCTTCAACCGTCCAATTCTCCGGGCGTTCGCTCGCTTCCCATCCCTTGAGCGTCTTGCCGTCAAACAGCGGAATCCAACCGCCCTCGCCCGCTCGCGCCGAGCCCGCAGCCAGCAACATGCAACAGACCGCCAGCAGGGCACGCGCCGCCATTCGCCTACGCGTTTCTCTCATTGTTCCCAAGCTCCTGACGCCAAGCCGTCGTTTTTTGAAAGGCAAACGCATGCTCTCCGCCCCGAGCGGACAGACCAGCGTTCAATCGTCCGGACGGCTCGCTAACGGCGGCCGAATGAGCGAACGCTCGAAGTTCGATCCGCCTTGGAATGCCCGAGTCGCCGTCGGACGGCAGTACGTTCCTAGTCTGATGCGAAGCGACCGATATGTAAACGAAAATTCCAGGTTGTCAGGTAAGTTTTCCGGACAGTGGAGTGAACCCAAACGTAGGGGTTTTAATGCCCCCGAGCGGTCATCCAGGTTTTCCTGGAACACCCGCTTCGGCCTGGGCGTCGAATGAGGGGCATGGCGCCGATCATGTCGCCCGGTCATTCCGCAAACGCGGAAAAACCGGGAGCCGCCGACGCTGAGATGGCCGCGGCCGCCTGGACGCTATTCCGCCTGCGGCACGTGGTGGCAAACCGTGCAGGCGCTGACCACCGAAGCAGTTGCTGCGTTCGCGGGCGTTTTCACCGCCCCGACGACCTTGTGGCAGGCGGTGCAGCAGGCCAGCCGGAAAGGCGCCTGGTCTCCGCGGCTCGTTGCCGCCATGGTTTCCAGCATGGCGCCCTCGACTTCCGCCATGCACGCCGAACCCAGCCTTGTTTTCAGGAGCCAGTGCCGCGGATCCTCGGCCGATTGCCAGCGGCGCGCCCCAACGCCGCAACGGCCGGTCGCGGTGCAGAATCGATTTCATCGGAGCCCAACCGACGCAGCAGGCCTGCTAAGGCCATCCCCAACACGACTGCGGCGGCCACCCGAGCCGAGGGCGGCAACGACCAGCGAGGCAACGTCAATGGGGACCGGATACGGCGCCTCAGCGCCGGCGAGCGTTGAGCGACGCGTCCGCCCGCGCCGCTTTTCGCGCTCAACCAAGGCGCCAGATTCGAGCCCGACTCGCCCCAGTAGCTCGGCAGCGTGCGGCTCTCTTCGGGCGTTACCGCCTCCTGAAACAATTCAAGGGCCGGCCGCAGCGCCTCGGCCAATTGCCGGCAGCTCTCGCAGTGGGCGAGGTGCAATTCGACAATTCCGTCAGACGGCGCTCCGGTGGGAAACGGCCCGCGGGTGAGAATGTCAAAGACTTCGTCGCATTGAATCATAAGGGCGCCTGGCCTCGGTCTGAACGGTCCGGAGTCGGAGAAAGAGAAGACACGGACGCGAGTGAAGCGGCATTTTCGTCACGCTCGCTCGCCTGGCGAATGGGCTCGGCGGCGCCGGAAACGAGGCGCCTTCCTGTCGCAGGGCGTGGACTGAGTCGGCCAGGCGCATCAAGCCCCAACGGACGCGATTCTTGGCCGTCCCCAGGCTGCACTGCATCGTTTCGGCGATTTCTTCAAACTTCAAGCCGCCAAAGAATCGCAGCCGCAATGCGTCCGCTTGCGCGGTCGGCAGCGAGGCCAACGAAGCTTCGAGCAAATCGACCCGCTCGCGAGCCAATACGCGTTCCAGCGGCTGCTCGGCCTGGTTGGCCGGCCGGGCCTCGTCGAGCGGCGACCGGTCGCCGCCGGCGGCTTCGTCCGTCCAGCAGATGACGCGAGGCTGACGACTTTGGCCGCTCCAGGAGCGGCGGCACTTGTTCAACAAAATCGTCCACAGCCACGTGCGAAAACGATACGGCTCGCGATACGTGTCGCGGCCCTTGAATGCGGCCAGGAACGTCTCCTGAACGGCGTCTTCAGCCCAGTCGTCGCGCCCCAGGCGGCTGCGGGCCACCCGCAGCAGCGCCGGTTGGTAGCGGCGCACCAACTCGGCAAACGCCGCCGTTTGGCCCGCCTGGACGCGGCGCATCAATGCTTGATCGGGTAACGTCGAATCTGACTCTGGCATCGACAACTTCCCGCGAGCGTGGCGACAAAAAAGGCCCGGCGACATCTTCTATTCTGTCCTGCCGGCCCCGCTCTCGGCAATAAGGCGACCGAGAAATCTGGCGGGGGAAAATGTCGTTCCGGGCGGGGCTTTTCGGCGGCCGCCCATGCTCTCCACGCCCCAGTCTGCGGCTCAGCGGCTTTCCCAATCGCCGTCGCGAAACTAGATTCAGTCAAGACGCCCCGTGAAAAAAGGAGAATGCCGTTGCCCCCCTCTGCCGGTCGTTGGGAACGAGTGGAACTCGCCGGCCATCCGTGCGATGTTTACGAGCCGCCTGAGCGCAATCCGCACGGGTATGCAGTCATTTACCTGCACGGCGTTCGCTTGGCGCTGCTGTCAGAGAACGAGAACTTTACCCGCGAGTTCGCCGAGCATGGTCTGCCGGTCTTGGCGCCGATAACGCAGCGTAGCTGGTGGACGGACAAGATCTGCCCCGAATTCGACCCGCAGCTCACGGCCGAACGGCACGTGCTCGACAACGTCTTGCCGTACGCGGCTCAGCGTTGGGGTTCGGCGCCGCCGCAAATCGCCTTGCTTGGCACGAGCATGGGCGGACAAGGCGCGCTGCGGTTTTCCTTCAAGCACCCCAACCGCTTTCCGATCTGCGCGGCGATCGCTCCGGCCGTTGACTATCAACTGCGATTCTACGAGGACCAGGAAGAGACGCTGCCGCAGATGTATCCCGACGCGGAATCCGTCCGGCAAGATACGGCGACGCTCCACGTGCATCCGCTGAACTGGCCGCGGAACATTTTCTTCGCTTCCGACCCGGCGGATATCCGCTGGCACGACAGCGCGCAAAAGCTGCGGATGAAGCTCGCCGCGTTGGGCATTCCGCACGAATACGACTTGGAAACCTCGGGCGGCGGCCATAGCTGGGAGTACTACAACCTGCTGGTTCCGCGCGCCGTCCGCTTTCTCATCGAGCGACTGGAGCATGAGCGGCGGCGCGTGCTCTAAGGATCGCGCCGTTCAGAGATCGCCGGGCTCGCCGATGGAACGCATGTACTCGGCCAGCAAACCTTGCAAGTCGAGCAGACTTTGCCACCGTCTGGCGTCCAGGCTGACTCGCTTGTCCGCGTCATCGCACTCTACCGAGGCAAGCAGGTCGCGGATGCGAATGTGCAGGTATTCCAGCAGTTCGGAAAGTTGCGCCGCCTGCCCCGGACTCAGCCGTTCGGGCAGCTCGGGGGGCGCCAGCGAGTTGAAAGTCGCCTGCAAGTTGGGGTTATCGCTCCAATTGAGCTCGTATTCCAGGCTGGCCGCCCGCTGCGACGCGGCGGCGCTTTCCGGGCTGATTGTACCCGTCCCCTTCATGTCGCCGTTTCGCAGGTTGGCCAGACGCTCGGCAATTTCCTCTCGCGAGCCGAACAGCAGCACGGAGCGGCCGACGGAGACCATGTCGCCGACGCGCAAGATGCGGAGTTGAATGTCCTCGCCGTTGACCTTGGTCCCATTGGTGCTTTCCAGGTCGGTCAGCACCAGTTTGTCCTGGTCTTCCTGGATTTTCAGATGGAACCGGCTGACGCGCTTGTCATTGAGCTGCACGGAGTTGCCTTCTTCGCGACCGATGGTCACGGGCGTGGGTAAGCCTTCGAAGACGCGGCCCCGGTCAGCGCCGTCCAGAACCCGCAGTGTTATCAAGGCCATTGGGAGATTGATCAGCCGACAAGATCGGTTCCGAGAGAGTTGCGCGAACTTAGCGCTTATATCATGCCCACGCGCTGGGGGTCAACCCAACCGTTGTGAATGTTCCAACCTTCGCCCGGCTTGAACAACCGCCGCCGAAACCGTATCCTACACGCGCCACTCGCGCCGTGGCGCAATTGGATAGCGCATCGGTCTTCGGAACCGAGGGTTGCAGGTTCGAATCCTGCCGGGCGTACTTTCCTCTGCTTTTCCGCCTTTCATTGGCTTTTCCAATTATAACCGTCTCGGGGCGGCGGTGTCATGCTTTTGGCGGACTTCCACCTAGGGAAACTCTAAGTCGTTTGGCAGCGGGAAGCTAGCAAACTTCGAAAAGCCCTGCCGTCGCGGCACAAACGCTCGCCGTCTGCTTCCGGCGCTTTTTGAGCCGACAGGCCCGCCCGTCCCGCGCGACGGGCGGCAATTAGCGGCAGCCCATCACGCCCCACTCGGCCACGCCGATCGCCTGCAAAGAATTTGCTTGAATACCGCGCTGTCCATGGCACAATCGCGGTATGTTGATGCCGCAGTTTTCTCTGCGCTGGGTTCTTGCCGTCACCGCGGTCTGCGCCGTGTTGTCGCTCATCGCCGCATTCGCCATTCGAGGAACGGCGTGGGCGATGGCGTTGACGCTCGGCTTTGCGTCGTTGGCGCTTATGCTGGCGGTGCACGGCGCCATGTTTTTTGCCGTGTGGGTTTTTTCGCTCGTGTTGCCGCGTCGAACTCGGCAGCCAGGCGTTGTCGGCGAATCGCCCTTCGACGCACGGGGCTGACCGGCGGAAAGCATATTCCAAGAGCGCATTGGGAGTCCGGGCGCCATGCAGCGGTCGAGGAGTCGATGCTACTGGGGTGTGATTGCCAGCTTGGCGGCGGCTTGCCTGCTTGCCGCCGGCTCGCTCCACGCCGCCACCGGCCGCCTGAACGTCTCGAAATGGAAAGGCCTGAGCCTTGCCGTCGATGCTCAGTGGCTTGATAGCGGCGGCTATCGCCCGGTCAAAGTCCGCGTCATCGCAGCAGCCCCATCGCTGGCCGACCGGAATTTCCACATCGAATTCGAGGCGGGAACGCCCTACAACTCCCGAACCGTGATTGTCAGCCAAGAGCTGGAAATGCCGGCGGGCAAACTCGACGCCGAGTTAACCCTGCGCGTGCCCCAGTACTTCACCTGGCAGTACTACGACCTCGATATTTGGGAGGACGGCCGTTACTTGGAGGATCTTTCGCAGCAGCGGATCAACGTCTCCACCGGGCAGGACTGGGCCGAGGGATGCCGCAAACGTGCTGATTGTGGCCGATAAACCGGCCGTGCCGCCAACACTGCCGGCCGTTCCTGCGGGCATCCCTGTGTTGGGCCTGGCGACGACTGCCCCAGACATCCGCACGGCGACGCTTGCTTCACTGCTGCCACCCACCGATCCACAAGCTGCCGTGGGCATGGGCAGCGCCACGCCGCAAACCGCCGTGACGCATCTTGCCACCTCCCTGACGCTGCCGCTTGACCAACTGCCGCAAGCCTGGATTGACTACTCGGGGTTGGATATCGTCTGCCTCACGCTGGCTCAGGCAAAGCAGTTGGCTGCCCAGGAACCTGGCCGCTGGAACGCACTGCGCGCATGGACGGCTGCCGGCGGCAACCTGCTGGTTTCCGGCGTCGTCAGCGATGCTCGCGAACTGGCGGAACTCGAACGGTTGCTGGGCGAGCCGCGTTCCTCCGCGGGCGATGCCGACCCTGCGGCCCGTGGCTGGGTTGCACCGGCGCCGGAATGCTTCAAAAGAAGTATTCCCATGCCGTTTGGCGCCAGTAACCTCAACGCGGCGGCAGCACCCGTCGGTCTGCCTGCCGGCGGAGCGCCCGCCGGGGCAATGCCAGGAATGATGCCTGGCGGGCAGGCGGCCGCGGCGTCGCAACCGCCGCCCAAGCCGCAACCGCCGCCCAAGCCGGTTCACGATCCACCGTTCGTCATGCGCCGACACGCCTTGGGCCTGGTCGTGGCCGTCGCCGCCGACGACCTGTTCGCCCAAGCGACCGACCAGTGGCAAGGCCTGCTTAATTCCATAGGGCACGAACGCTGGGTCTGGTATCTGCGTCACGGCCTCTCCCCGCAACGCGAAAACCATGACTTTTGGGACTGGCCTATTCCCGGCGTGGGGCTGGCGCCTGTCACTGCGTTTCAGGTGCTGATTACCGCCTTTGTGATCGGCATCGGGCCGCTGAACTATTGGTGGCTGCGCCGCCGCGGACGACTACATCTGCTGGTTGTGGCTGCGCCGCTTTCGGCCGCTCTGGTCACCATGGCCTTGTTCGCGTATGCCGTGGCGGTCGATGGTTTCGGCGTCCGAGTTTGCGCCGGTCGTTCACGCTGCTTGATCAGCGCAGGGGCGAGGCGGCATGTTGGGCGCGGATCTCGTATTACGCGGGGCTGGCGCCGAGCGGCGGTTTGACGTTTTCCGACGACGTGGCGGTGCTGCCCCTGCTGCCGCAGGATCCCAACCAGCGGAACGGCGAAATGCGGCGTCGCGCCTTGACATGGTCTCCGGGCAAACAAACGCTGGTCAGCGGCTGGATTGCGTCGCGGACCCCCACGCAATTCCTTACGGTTCGCTCAGCGCGACCGAGGCCCGGCTGAAGATCGAGCAGGCTTCTCTGGGGGCTCCGCCGAAGGTGGAGAACCAACTGGGCCTTCGCATCGAGCGGCTGCTTTTGGCCGATGCGGACGGCAATCATTTTCGCTGCGAATCGATCTCCGCGATGGGCGCCCGGACTTTGGAAGCCGCCTCGCTGGCTGACGAGGGAGCGTGGTTTCGGCAGTTTTACAATCGCCGCCATCCGGCCGTTCCGCCGGGCTTTGATCGCACGATGACGCGGTTCATGTCCGGAAGGGTTTATCGCTGGACTTCGCCTTGGAACAACCCGCTGCCGCCCGCCGCCCTGCGAACCGGCATTCTGGAACGGGAGCTGGAAGCGGCCATGTTGCAGCTTTCGCGGATGCAAGGGAGTGCGCCGGCCGGCTTGCGGCCGCGCAGTTATCTGGCAATCGTCGAGCGCTCGCCCGAGGTGGAATATGGGGTCGACGCTTACGACGAACGAAGAAAGCTTGCACGTGATCGTTGGGAAATGGTGAGACAGGCGATGATCGACAGCCGCCCGATGATCGAGCTCCGCCATCTGCATCGCTGCTTCGGCGCGACGCGCGCCGGTGAACGACGTCACCTTCGAGGTCGGCCGGGACAGGTGTTCGGCTATATCGGCCCCAACGGCGCGGGCAAGACGACCAGCATGCGGATCCTGGCCACGCTCGACCTGCCCGACGCCGGGCGACGCCCTGGTCGACGGCTTCTCGGTCGTCGACGATCCCGACCGCGTCCGCCGCCGGCTGGGATTCATGCCCGACTATTTCGGCACCTACGCCAACGTCAACGTGCGCGAGTATCTCGACTTCTTCGCCCGGGCCTACGGCTTGCGCGGCGCGAGCGGCACGCAGGCGATCGAGCGACGTGATGAGCTTCACCAAGCTTGACGCGCTGGCCGACAAGCCGATCGACGGCCTCTCGAAGGGCATGAAGCAGCGGCTCTGCCTGGGTCGGGCGATGATCCACGACCCGGCCGTGCTGATCCTCGACGAGCCGGCCGCCGGGCTCGATCCCCGGGCCCGCATCGAACTGCGCGAGATGATCCGCGCAACTGGCCGCCGACGGCAAGACGATCCTGATCAGCTCGCACATCCTGACCGAACTGGCCGAAATGTGCGACCAGGTCGGCATCATCGAGCAAGGGCGACTGCTGGCCGTGGGAGACGTGGCGGAGATCCGGCGCGGTCAGCAGGCCCTGCACGCCACTTCCATGCAGGTCCGCGTGCTCGGACGACTCCGCGCGCGCTCGGCCAGTGGCTCGCGGCCCGCGACGACGTACAAGAAATCTCGGTCGACGGCGAACGATCGCTTTTGAGCACCTGGGCGACCAGGAGGCCGAGGCCGAATTGCTGCGGAAAATGATCGAAGCCCGTTTCCGCGTGATCGCGTTCGGCAGTCAGACGCGGTCGTTGGAAGACGTGTTCATGCACGTCACTCGCGGGCACGTCCAATGACCACGCTCGAATCATCGCTGTCCGGTCCGCGCAGGAACCCGTCGAAGCTCCGGTGCGCCGCGCCGGGTGGGATCGGTTCGACGCGGCGGCTCGCTGCGCCAGCGAATGGCTCAACCCGATCCTGGTCAAAGAAACGCGGCAGGCGCTCAAAAGCCGGCAGTTCGGCATCACCTTTACGCTGGTGCTGGCCTGCGCGTGGGGCTGGTCGATGCTGGGCGTGGTCGATGATCGGCCCGGACATCTACCACGGCTCGCACGGCTATGACATGTTTTCGGGCTATTTTGTGATCCTGGCGTTTCCGCTGCTGGTGATCGTGCCGTTCGGCGCCTTCCGCTCGCTGGCGGCAGAACGAGAAGACGGCACCTACGAACTGCTCTCGATCACCACGCTCCGGCCGCGGCAGATCGTCAGCGGCAAGCTGGGCAGCGCCGTGGTGCAGATGCTGGTCTATTTTTCTGCCGTGTCGCCCTGCCTGGCCTTCACGTACATGCTCAAAGGCATTGACATGGCCACGGTCGTGTTCGTGCTGTACTACGCGTTTATGGCCTCGCTGGGACTGTCCGTCGTGGGGCTCGTTGCCGCTACGGCGACGACCGAAAAGCACTGGCAGATTGTCCTGTCGGTGCTGTTGTTGTTCGGATTAGGCTGGTGTTTTTTCATTGGAATGGCGATCGTGTTGGACGGCCTGTCGAGGAGCCCGCTGCCGTTTCAGGATCCCGACTTTTGGACGTTCAACGCGGCCTTGCTGACCGCGTTCATCAGCTATTTCGTGCTTTTTTTCTGCGTCGCTTCGGCGCAGTTGACCTTTGCCAGCGACAACCGCGCCAGCGTGCTGCGTGCGGTCATGCTCGCCCAGCAAGCGCTGTTCACTGGCTGGATGGGCTGGGGTTTTTTGCACGAACGAGGCGATTTGGAGTTCCCGCTCTTCTATCTGATCTATAGCGGGCTCCACTGGGCGGTGATGGGCGTCTTCATGAACAGCGAATCGACCGAAATGTCGGCTCGCGTCAAGCGACAATTGCCGCAGAGCTTTCTGGGCCGGACGCTGTTGACCTGGTTCAACCCCGGCCCGGCCACGGGCTACCTGTTTGCGATTGTGAACTTTTTCGCGGTCTGCCTGCTGGCCGGGATGGCCGTGCTCGCGAATCTGCTCTTCTTCTCCGGCCGCGCCTCAGGCTGGCTCGGCGCGGCCGCGCATCAGACGGTCATGGTGTTTGCGGTCGTGGAATTGTGCTATCTCGTCATCTACCTGGGGCTGGGACGCTTGCTTTCGGCAGGGTTGCGCTGGCTGCGGCAACCGAGCATGCTGCTGAGCGTGCTGTGCCAGGTGCTGATGTTGCTGTTGGGCTGCGGCATTCCATTGACCATTCACCTGATGATGGTCGACTTGCGGCGCGACTATTCGCTCATCGAAATCAGCAATCCCTTCTGGTCGCTGATTGAGGTCGTCGAAGCGAAAGGTCTGACGGGAAACGTCGTCGCGCTGCTGACGGTCTTGCCAATTGTCGCCGCGGCGGGTTTTTTGGCCAACTTGCCCAGCGTGGTCGACGCCGTGCGGCAAGTGCGAATCGCCAAGCCGAAGCGCGTCGTTGAAGAAGACGCGCTGATCGAACTCGAGCGGCATCCGCTGCAGCCCGTTATCGATCCCTTAGCGGCGGACTGAACTCCTGGCGCCGGTTTCACAGCAGGGCGCTCGCGGCCGGCCAACGCTGTGCTGCCTTGCAGCTTGCGCCTTGAAACGTAAACTTTGGGCTCCGGACTTTCCTGTCTCTCTAACGGAGCTTCTTCAATGAACGCCCAGCAAGCGATCCGCGCCTCGATTGAAATGGCCCATTTCGTGGCGACGAACTATCTGCAGGATCTGACCGACGCCGACTTGCTGGTGCGACCCGTGCCGGGGGCCAACCATATCGCCTGGCAACTGGGGCACTTGATTTGTTCGTCGCAAAAGATGTTCGATACGGCCTTCCCCGGCACGATGGAGCCGCTGCCCGAAGGCTTTGCAGAGAAACACACGCCCGAGACGGCCGCCGTCGACGATCCGGCGGCGTTCCTCAAGAAGGATGAGTACCTGAAGTTGATGACCCAGCAGCGTGAAGCGGCCCTGAAAAAGCTGGAAAGCGTTTCCGAGGCAGACTTGGATCAGCCCGCTCCCGAGGCCTTCCGCGGCTACCTCAACAACATCGGCGATTTGTTCAGCATTCAGGGCAGCCACTTGTTGATGCACGCCGGCCAATGGGCCATCGTCCGCCGTAAACTGGGCCGCAAGCCCCTCTTTTGACGTCGTGTCGGGCGAATTCCGCGAGTTCCAAGGGCAGCCGGTCCCCGCGCGGTCCGCCCCCTTGTTGGCGCCAGGGGGGACGGCTACCATGTGAGTTTCTTTGGTGCTTGGAGTTGGACATGCGTCATGTGCTTTCGGCCGTGGTGCAGAACGTGCCCGGCGTGCTGGCCCACATCTCCGGCATGCTCGCCTCGCGCGGCTACAACATCGACAGCCTGGCGGTCGGCGAGACCGAAGACCCCGCAGCTCTCGCGGATGACCTTCGTCGTCGTCGGCGACGACAGCGTGCTGGAGCAGGTCCGCAAGCAGCTGGAGAAGATCGTCACCGTCGTCCGGGTCGACGACATCAGCTCGCAGGACTACGTCGAGCGCGACCTGATGCTGATCAAGGTCAAGGCCGCCGCCGGGCCGGCCGAGCGAGATCCGCGAGCTGGCCGAGATCTTCCGCGGCCGGATCGTCGACGTCGCGCCCGACGAGGTGATGATCGAGATCTCCGGCCAGGAGCGCAAGATCGAAGCCTTCATCGACCTGATGCGGCCGTTCGGCATCATCGAACTGGTCCGCACCGGCCGCATCGCCATGGTCCGCGGCGACCGACCGGCTGCGACTGAACGCAGCGCCGGACGATGAACGCCGATCGTAGCGCGCAATGAATCCAGCCTGCTCAACCGCGATCGCCGCCGCGACTCCGCACGACTTCGACTCATCGCAACCCGACTTCAGGAACTATCCATGCCCGCCAAGATCTACTACGACAAAGACGCCGACCTGTCGCTGCTCAAGGGCAAGACGATCGCCATCCTGGGCTACGGCTCGCAGGGACACGCCCAGCCCAGAACCTCCGCGACAGCGGCTGCAAGGTGATCGTCGGCCAGCGGCCCGGCACGGCCAACTACGACCTGGCCGTCGAGCCACGGCTTCGAGCCGGTCTCGCGCCGACGAGGCCGACCAAGCAGGGCGACATCGATCAACATCCTGCTGCCCGACGAAGTGCAGGGCGACATCTATCGCAGACCACGTCCGCGACCAACCTCAAGCCGGGCAACGTGCTGATGTGCTCGCACGGCTTCAACGTCCACTTCGGCCAGGTCGACGCCGCCCAAGGGCGTCGACGCGCTGCTGGTCGCCCCCAAGGGCCCGGGCCACCTGGTCCGCAGCGAGTTCGTCGACGGGCGGCGGCGTGCCCTGCCTGATCGCCCTGGGCGAAGGCGCCAGCGACGAGACCCGCAAGCTCGGCCTGGCCTACGCCAAGGGCATCGGCGGCACCCGCGGCGGCGTCATCGAGACCACCTTCGCCGAAGAGACCGAGACCGACCTGTTCGGCGAGCAGGTCGTGCTCTGCGGCGGCGTCAGCGCCCTGGTCAAGGCCGGCTTCGAGACGCTGGTCGAGGCCGGCTACCAGCCCGAGATGGCCTACTTCGAGTGCATGCACGAGCTGAAGCTGATCGTCGACCTGTTCTACCAGGGCGGCCTGAACTACATGCGTTACAGCGTCTCGCAACACGGCCGAGTACGGCGACTACACCCGCGGCCCGCGGATCGTCACCGACGAGACCAAGGCCGAGATGAAGAAGATCCTCGACGAGATCCAGAACGGCCAGTTCGCCAAGGAATGGATCCTGGAGAACAAGGCCAACGCCCCCGCCTTCAAGGCGATCCGCCGCCGCGAACGCGACCACAGCGTCGAAGCAAGTCGGCCGCCAGCTTGCGCCGCCTGATGAGCTGGATCGACGCGAAAGAAGTTTAAAACAGCCCCGAGTTCGGCTATCGGAGAGCGAGCGAACCGGCGGCATCGGCCGCCGGCTTCCGACCTGGCTTATCCGATCTTGCCTCGGCTGGTCGAATTGCGAGAATGGAGTTATGCCAAGCACTGAACCAACGACGCGGCAAACGCTGAACGAACTGTCCGTGGGCGACCGGATCGAAGTCGTTCACCTGGTGAAGGTCGGCTTAAAAACCTGGACGACCAAGACGGTTGGCACGGTCGAACACGTCGGCCGCCGGCGACACGGCCTGCACTATCGCCGCAACGTCGACGACAAGGTCTTCAGCGACGAAATCAAGCTGAAGCTGGACGACGGCACGGTGACGACCGTGCGGATCGACGAGTACACCGAAGTCAACAAGCTCTGAGCGCATCGCGACTTTGGTTCGTACGGATTCGCGGCGCGCCCTTACCCCGGCCTTCTCCCGACGGGAGAACAAGCTTGCCATGACCGAATCCGCCGCCAATTCGGACGCATCGACGCCGCTTTTCTCCGACCATCCGCGTTCCTTCGAGCAGAACAAGTTCGTCTACCCGGTCGTCAGCCGCCGCTCAGGCGGAATCTCGATCGGCGTCAATCTGAACCCGGACAAAATCTGCAACTTCGATTGCATCTATTGTCAGGTGAATCGCGTCGAGCAGAGTGAAACGCGGTTCGTTGGCGTCGAGCAACTCCTGGCCGAACTCGACCACATGCTGCAACTGGTCGCCACGGGCGAATTATTCCGCCATCAGAAATTCGCCAGCACGCCGACGGCCCTGCGGCGGCTGAACGACATTGCCTTTTCCGGCGACGGCGAGCCGACCACCTACCGCAACTTCGATGAAATCATCGCCGCCTGCGCCGAATTGAAGCGCAAGCACGGCCTGGACGACGTCAAGCTGGTGCTGATCACCAATGCCAGCATGTTCCACCGCCCCGTCGTGGAACGAGGCCTGGCGGTTCTCGACGCCAACCAGGGAGAAATCTGGGCCAAGCTCGAAGCCGGCACGGAAGCGTATTTCAAGCTCGTGGAACGCACCACGATCCCGTTTCAGCGCATTCTCGACAACATCGCCAGCGCCGCCAGGCGCCGGCCGCTGGTCATCCAATCGCTCTTCATGCGCATCGACGGAGCAGCGCCGCCGGCCGAAGAACTGGAAGCCTTCTGCCAACGGCTCAACGAGATTGTTGCGGAGGGCGGAAAGCTAAAGCTGGTGCAAGTCTACACCGTCGCCCGGCAGCCGGCCGAGAGCTTCGTGACGCCGCTGACCGATGCCGAAGTCGACGCCATCGTCGCGCTCGTGCGCCGAACGTACGGGCCTGCCCGCCGAGGCGTTCTACGGAGTGAAGAGCGACGGCTAAACGCGCCGGCAGAAGCACGACGGTTGATCGCATATCTTTATTCGCTGCGCCTTTGTCACGCCAAACGCGTTACTGCTTCAAGAATCGCGACCAGATCGCGTCGCTGATGAACAGCCCCTCGCGCGTCAGACGGACTCGACCGTCCCGGTCGCTCAGTAGGCCGAGCTCCACGAGTTTTGGCAACTCGTCCCCGATGAGCGACTCGAGTTCGAAACTGGTCCGCTTAACGAATTCACTTCGCTCAATCCCTTCCAAGCGGCGCAAAGCAAGCACCAGCGTTTCGCGAGCGCGATCCTCGGCCGACAGCCTTTCACTTTCTGCGACGGGCGACCCGCCGGAGAGGACGCGCTTGATCCAGGTCGTCGTGCTGCGGTGATTGGTCTCGCGGCGGCCGCCCAGGTAGCGAGCCGCGCCGGGCCCTGCGGCATAGTACTCTTCGGCCGCCCAATAGACCTCGTTGTGGCGGCAGCGATGGCCCGGTCGTGCGAAGTTGGACACTTCATAGTGTTCGAACCCAGCCCCGCCCAGCGCGTCAATCGCCTCGGCGTACATCGCGCGTTCCAGTTCTTCATCAAGCCGCTCAAGACGACCGTGGCTCAAGCGGCTCCAGAACGCCGTGCCGCGTTCGAACGTCAGGCCATAGGTGGAAACGTGGTCCGGCTCCAGCCGTAAGGCGGCGGCCAGGTCATCCCGCCAGACCGCCGGCGTTTCTCCCGGCACGCCGAAGATCAGGTCGAGCGATACCGATTGCAGCGCGCCCGGGCCAGTCCGACGCTACGGACGATATCGGCCGCAGCATGGTCCCGTTCCAGTAGTTTGAGCTTGTCAGGATCAAACGACTGCGCCCCCAAACTCAAACGCGTAACGCCGTACTCGGCCAGCAGGGCCACTCGCTCGCGATCGAGCCCGAAGGGATTGGCTTCGACGCTGAACTCTCCTTGTGCTACCAGCTCGAACCGGTTCCGCACAATCTTCAGCAGCCGCTCTAAATCCGCCGGCGACAGGTGAGTCGGCGTTCCGCCGCCAATGAACAGCGTTTCCACCGCCGGGCGCTCGTCGAGCAACGACAGCTCCTGTTCCAAGGCGGCCAGATAACGCCCGACTAACTCATCGCGTCCTGCGATCAACGTGAAGTTGCAGTACCCGCACCGGTGCGCGCAGAACGGCACGTGTACATAGGCGGCCCTCGGCCTGGACGCAATTGACGCCGCTGGAGATCGTTGCATGCCTTTATTGTAGGCGTCGGCAAATAGCGCCGTCAGGCGTCAAGCGAAAGCGGACGGCAGACGGGAAATAGAGACCCGGGAGCCCGACAGGCTCAAATCGCCATCCAAGCAGTTCGCTTCCTCTTTCCGCACTCCGCATTCCGAGTTCCCGATGCGTCAGAGCCACAAGTGCAGCCGGCCGTCGAACATGTCGGGCGTGGCCTGGCTGACGTAGTTTCGCACCTGCTGCACGTGGTAACGCGTGCTGAAGTGGGCGGCGATGATCAGCTCGTTCTTGAAGCGATCGCGCCGCTCGAGCAGGTCGTCCAGGTGCATGTGGCCGAACTTGTGGATCTTTTCCTTGCGGTGCCGCGGGGCCACGAAGGTCATCTCGGTGATCAGGATCTGCGCCTCGTACATGGCCGGGCAGTCGTCGAGCCCTTCAGGCGTGCTGTCGCCCAGGTAGGCCACCCGCGGAAATCGCCGCTCCTCCGTGACTTCCGTGCCGGCCAGCCGCAGGTCGCGAATCTGGCTGCCTGCCAGATCCTGGTATTCGGCCTTGAGCTTCCGCCGCCGCTCCCAGACCACGAAGCCCAGCGACGGCACGGTGTGCTTGGTGCTCGCTGACCGTCACCACGTGCTCGCGCGACAGCTCGATCTCGTCCCCGGGGTCGCGCCGGCAGCAGTTCGGCACGGCAGGCGGCCGCGGTCGAGCCGCGTGAACAGTTTGAGCATCCGCTCGACGTGCTCGATGGCGCCCTCCGGCAGGTAGATCGTCGGCGGCTCCATCTTCATCATCCGCCGCCGGGCCACGTAGACCGGCAGCGCCGCCACGTGGTCCAGGTGCGTGTGCGACAGGAACCAGGTTCGCGTGCCCATGAACGACCAGGGCTGGCCCCCCAGATCGAAGCCGATCTTCAACTCGGGCAGCCGCCAATAGGTCTGCACCGCCGCCCGCGAGTAGCCCTCGATGGTCAGGTCCTTGTGAACGAGCGTCTTAACCGGCAGATTGTTGACCATAAGCTCTTCGCACTTCGTCCCCGGAGAATCCCCCAGTGTAAAGAACAAAGTGCGAATGCGGAATGCGGCGCCCAAAAACGCCATCGGCCGGCCGTGCCGCGGCCCGTCAGGAGGAAGGCGCGTCTGCCGGTCCGTCCTCGGCCTGCTCCGTTCCCTCTTCGGAATTCCGCATTCCCCCCTCGTAGTTGTCCACGCCGGAAGCATCGATCGTTTCCGGGATCTGCTCTCCCGGCAGAATCCAGATTTCGCCGCTGGGGTCGTCTTGTTCAGCGCGTACGCCATGGTGGCGGACGAGTTCGAGAATGGCCAGGAACATGCCGATCAGAGTCGACTTGTGCATGCCGCTCTGGAACAAATGGCTGAAAGCCACTCGCTCCGCTCTGCAGACGTTCGTGGATCCGCGACATGTGGACGTGGATCGGCGTATCGTCGTAGACGATGTTCGAAGCGGGCGCCGACTGCGTCTCGCGCATCACGCGGCCGAAGGCGCTGACCAGGTCCCACAGCTCCACCTCGTGGATCGGCTCGTCGGCCAGGTTCCGCTGGCGCGGCGGCAGGTCGTCGGCCAGCCGCGGAAAGCGCTCCTGCCACTCGCGGCTCCGCTCATCCAGAATGCTGGCCGCGTCCTTGAACCTTTTGTATTCCAGCAACCGGTGCACCAACTCCTGGCGGGGATCTTCCAGCACGCCTTCCGCTTCCTCGTCTGCTCGAGGCAGCACTTGCCGCGACTTGATCTCGACCAGCGTGCTGGCCATCTCCAGAAAGTCGCCCACGGCGTTGACGTCGAGCTGTTCGAGCACCGACAGGTACTCCAGAAACTGCTCGGTGACCGCGGCGATGGGAATGTCGACCACGTCCACCTCGTGCTTGCGCACCAGGTACAACAGCAGGTCGAGCGGACCACGGAAAATGTCCAGATCGACGCGGAATGCCATCAATGCCCGAAGTCAGGGGGTCGGTTGCCGTTCGCAGATCTCCTACCACTCTTTCTAAAGTATTCGCCCGCCGCACGCCATCCGCCGCCAACGGAACCCAACTAGGCAAAAGCATTGGCCCAACCGGCGGCCGAATCGCGTCTGCCATCCGGCATGAGCTACAGTTGCAACTGATTCCTGGTCGGCCGGACGGGGGGCGGCACGGCTTGAAAGCCTTCGCCCAATTGCCGTAAAGTGTAGACTAATCAAGAAGATATACGAATCAGGCGAGTTTTGCCGCCTCCCGCCAGACGGCTTGGCGGCCAGGCGGCGTGGCGGCTTTGGAGAGGACGCATCGTTTCATGCACGAACAGCTTTGGGCTCCCTGGCGATTGGGTTACATCCGCGGGGAGCGGCCCGTCGACGCCAAAACGCTGTCGCTTTTGCCCGGCGCTGATCCGGGCTGCTTCATGTGCCGGGCCGTAGCCGACGCGGCCGACCGCGAGAACCTGGTCGTTTTCCGAGGCCGGCACACGCTGGCGATCCTGAATCGCTATCCGTACAACAACGGCCATCTGCTGGTGGCGCCGCAAAGCCACCAGGCGCGGCTCGACCAGATCTCGGCGGAGACGCATGCCGAGGCCGTCCGGATTCTCAGCGAGTCGGTCGCCGTCATCGAGCGGACCATGAATGCCCAGGGCTTTAATATTGGTTTGAACTTGGGGCACGTGGCCGGCGCAGGCGTGCCGGGACATTTGCACTGGCATCTGGTGCCGCGGTGGAGCGGCGATACCAATTTCATGCCGGTCCTGGCCGGCGTCGACGTGATTCCGCAGGCGCTGGATGCCGTGTGGGAACTACTGTCCGCCGAATTGGCGCGCTCGCCCTTGGCGAACGAGAATTTATGAGCGCCGTCGATCCTGAGCCTTCGCCATCTGACGACACGTTGATCGCCGCCCGGGAGCGAGCGCTGCTGGCGCGCTATGCCATGCACAGCGCCGACTCGGCGGGCGCAAACATCCGGAGCCGCTGCACCCGTATCGCGGACCCTTTCAGCGCGACCGTGACCGCATTGTTCATAGCGCCGCCTACCGGCGGTTGAGCGCGAAGATGCAGGTTTTTACGGGCGAGCGGGGCGATTACCATCGCACCCGGCTCACGCATACGCTGGAAGTGGCCTCGGTGGCGCGCACCGTCGGTCGGGCACTTAAGCTCAATGAGGATCTGATCGAAGCGTTGGCTTTGGCCCACGACCTGGGACACCCGCCGTTCGGCCACGCCGGCGAGGACGCGCTCGACGAGTGCCTGGTCGACGAAGGGGGGTTTTCCCACAACCGCCAGGCGCTGACTATTCTGGAAGAGTTGGAGCAACGCTATCCGGAATTTCCCGGGCTGAACCTGAGCTGTGAAGTCCTGGAAGGCCAGGCTACGAGAATCTCCAAATCGAGCGGCGTCTCGCGTCCGTTGTTGGAAGTGCAAGTCGTAGAAGCCGCCGATAGCGTGGCCTATGACACGCACGATGCCGACGACGCCTTGGAGTTGGGATTGTTGACGCTGCCCGAATTGCTCGATGTGCCGTTGTGGAACGAGGCGGCCCGTCGCGTCCGTGAGCGTCACGGAGAATTGACCGGCAAACAGCTCAAGCACGCCGTGCTGCACGAATTAATCGACTGGCAAGTCGGCGATCTGGTCGATCGGCTCGAGCGGCGTCTGGCCGCGGGCGACTTAAATTCAGCCGCGGACGTGCGGACGGCGCCCTACCTGGCCGAGGTCAGCCCCGAGTTGGCCCAATTGAAGCGGCAGCTCGAAAAGTTTCTTTACGACCGCGTCTATCGCCACCCGGAAGTGCTGCGGCTGCGAAGCCGGGCCCAGGCCATGCTACGGGAGATGTTCGCAGGGTACGTCGCCCGGCCGGAGCTGCTCCCTAAGAGTTTTCTCGCCCGTGCGGAGCGAACCGGCTTGTGGCGGAGCGTGGGCGATTATCTGGCGGGCATGACGGATCGCTATGCGCAGCAAGAACATGCGCGCTTGTTTCAGGTCAAATAAGGCGTCCTCGGATTGGTTCGGCTCCTGACGCCCGAAAGGGTAGATGGTACAATTCTTAACACGAGATCACCACCGTAGCGGGAGATCTTCCCCCCGCCAAAAGGCGCCCTGAAGGGGCAGCGTGTAAGCATGCAACTGATTGTTCTTCGTCTGATTTTCTTTCTGGTGGCGGCCGGCCTGGCCGTCTCGCTGGTCCAGAATCCGACCATGCCCGACAAGCCCGAGTGGCTGCCTTGGGTCGTGTTCGGCGGCATTCTCGTCATCTCGGCGGGCGTGGTCGGTCTCGACGTGGCGGTGCGCAAAAAACCGCTCGACGTCATCTCGTCGGTCTACTTCGGGCTGATTGTCGGCCTGTTCCTGACTTACGTCGTCGGGCTGGCGCTGACGCCCGTCATGCCCCGCGAAGATTGGAGCAAGTCCGTCGTCAGCCTGGTGATCGGGTTGATCATTTGTTACACGTGCATCAGCCTGCTGATGCAAACGCGAGACGACTTTCGCTTCATCATTCCCTACGTGGAGTTTTCCAAAGAGGTGAAAGGGCTGAAGCCATTCGTGCTCGACACCAGCGTGGTCATCGACGGCCGGATTGCCGACGTGGTTGAAACCAAGATCCTCGACAGCCAACTGATCATGCCGCGCTTCGTGCTGGGCGAACTGCAGGCCATCGCCGACAGCTCCGATCGGCTGCGCCGCAGCCGCGGCCGCCGCGGGCTCGACATTCTCAATCGCCTCCGCTCCAACACTGCGGTCGATCTGCAGATTTACGATCGCGTGCTGCCCGAGTTCGAAGGGCACCCCGTCGATCTTAAGCTCGTCATGTTGGCCAAGCACCTGGGCGGCAAGGTGGTCACCAACGATTACAATCTCAACAAGGTGGCCAAGCTGCACGGCGTCGACGTGATCAATTTCAACGAATTGGCCAACGCCCTGAAGCCCTTGTTCCTGCCCGGCGAAACGTTGGAGGTCTACGTCGTCAAGCCGGGCGAAGAAGCGGGCCAAGGGGTCGGCTATCTCGACGACGGAACGATGATCGTCATCGAAGGCGGCCGCGACCACGTCGGCAAGACCGTCAAGATCTCGGTCACCAGCGTATTGCAGACCAGCGCCGGCCGCATGATCTTCGGCCGCTTCGACAATCTGGCCGTCCGCAAGTCCGCCCCTGCCGCCGAAACTCGCGAAGCCTGACCCCGAAGGTGGCGTTCGGCGTATTCTTCACGCGGCACCGGTGGCCTTGCGCGTGCCGTCGGCAAGGATGGTTGACGCGTCCTCGCCGCGACCAAACGCGACGCTCACGTTAGCGCTGGGCCGCCTGCCGCAATGCGGCGAACAGCCTGGCGATCTGCTGATGCACCTCTCGCCGCTGCCGGACAATCAGGGCGCCGCAATTCGGGTATGCCATCACCCCCCCTGCCTGCCAGGTTGTCGGCGCGATGCTGTGCACCAACAACTCTTCCAGCGCATCGTAGCCCGATACCGCTCCGTTGGACGGTTGCACGGCCATGTCGCGCACGGGATAGACTTTCAGCGAGAGCGAGTTCTCCGCTTCGATTTCCGTGGTGATGAGCAACGCTTCATGCCGAACGTCGAAAGCCAGTTCGACGGGGCTCAGCAACTGTCGCAACGCGGATTCCAGCGAAACGCCGGCCGCTTCAAGCGACAATGCGACGTTAGAGGACAACTTCGCGTCGCTCAGGGCCCTGTGATCCAGCACGACCGGAATCTCGAATTCTTGCGAAATGTACTCCGCAATTTCCGACAGCGGCTTCTCTTGCAGATCCCACTTAACTGGCAGCCGTAGAGCTCGCTCGATCGCCGCCGTGGCGCCCCTTGGCTTCGGTTCGGCCTCCTGCGGCCAGTCGGAACGGGGCCCCGCAGGGACAAGCCGGGGCGGCTGAGCGACCTTCCGGCCGTTCATGGCGGCCATCAACTCTGCAATTTCGCCGAGCGCCTGGGGCGTTTGGCGCACGAGCAGATTGCTGCCCGCAACCGCCACGGCGCCATTGCCGCCCCGCAACTGCCAACTCCGCGGTGCAATCAACTCCTGGATAAGCTTGGCGCACTCAGCAGCCGCCTCGCGCTGGGCGGCCTCGTCGCGTCGATAAAAGACGCCGCCAGCGGGAAAGAGCTGAAAGACCTCGCACTTGAATTCGCTTTCGTCGATGGGCGGTTGCTCTACGTGTTGCTCGCGCAGCTCGTCCCGCCTTGCGTTGCGCCTTCGCGCACTGCTCGCAGGCTGACCAGCAGCTCTTGGATTTCTTCGTGGACTTCCTGTGTTTGGGGGATCGATAATAGCCCGCTATTCTCGTCGTAAGGCCCCGGGCCATGCGCATTCTCGTCCCAAGTAGTCGGCGCCACGAGCGCGAAGATCAATGTAGCAAGCGTCTCGTAATCGCTGCCAGCGTATAAATTCCCTCCCATTCCCATCCGCACGCGAGTCGGGCCTAAGTCGCCGTCAAGTGTGGCAAGATCTGCGACAGGATACATTCTCGGCGTGACGATGTTCTCGGCAGCCGTCTTGGTCGTGATCAGCAGGACTTCATCATGAACGACATGCGTCAGGTCCGCTTCGGACAGCAGCAACCGTAACGCCGAATTCAGCGAGACTCCGCGCACATGAAAGCTGAAAGGCGTGTCTGACTCGATGCCTTCATCGGCAAGTTCGCGGTGGTCTAACTGGATTCCGATCTGATGCCGAATCTTCAGCAACTCGCCCAATTCGGCGAGCGGCAAATCATTGATATCAAGCTCAACTGTTTCGCCCAGCGCCGCCTTGATCTTCTTTTCCGCGGCGCTATCTCGCGGGAATGGCTCCTGGGCTGCAAGCGGCGAACAGAGACCAACTCCCGCCAATGCGGCCGCGAAAAAAAACTCTCTCAACATAGACGTCTCTCGGCCTCCCACACGCACAGAAGAACGAGCGACGCGAGCACGCGAATCGCCGGCTCTTTCGTGAGTCTTCGTTTTTCCGCCTTCACCGGTTCCTGTTTTCCAGCTTCCGCAGCAAACTCTCAATCTGCCGGTGGACGGCCCGCCTCTGATGTACGAACAGCATGTAGTCGAAGGCGTGAATGCTTCCGCCTTCAGGGCTCCAACTGTCAGGTTCGATGACCGCCGGTATCGCCTTGGCCAAATCCTCCGCCGGCGATGAGTTGGACACCGTCACGCGCCTCGGACCTCCCCTGGTCTGCGGCTGAACCTCGTTGGGGCTCGCGGGCGATTCCTGCTCCGCAGACGTTTCTGCGGGCTTTTCGGCCGCTGGCTGGATATTGGCCGGCGCAAAGCCGCCTCCCATGCCCCCCATCATCAGAGAATAGTTGGACCACTGGAAAGGCAGCCGATAGACCTTCAGGTAAGACGTCTCATCGTCCGGAACAGCATCCTCCTCTCGGTCTGCTTGCGGCTTCGCGGCGATCTGCTCCTGTTTCGCAGCTCGTACGGTCGCCAATAGCTGTTCGATGTCGCGATGGACGTGAAAAGATGTCGAGATTACCAATGCCTTGGCGCTGCGGAATTCCCGAATGCTGTAGCCGCTCTCGGATTCCGACCAGCCCGAGGGAACGTAGGAACCCGTGATTAACTCGATCAGGGACTGGTAAGCGTCACGCCAGGGGGAACGCGACGCAGCCTCATGGGAATTCAGCAAATCTCCGACGGGATAGACCTTCGTTGTGATCAGGTTTTCGGCAGCCGTTTCGCTTGTGATCAACAGGAACTCGTCGTGAAGCACATAGGTCAAGTCCAACGGGCTCAGGATCAGATTCTAACGCCGACGCGAGCGTAACGTCGCGGATAGTCGCGGTGATCGGAATGTCCGAGCTCACCCCCTCGGCAGACAACTGCTTGCCGTCGAGGCGAATCGGAATATCAAGACGGCGTTTCAGAGAATCCACTGCTTCCGACAAGGGCGTGTCTCGGAATTCGAGGTCGGTTTGAGCATCTAACGCCGAGAGAACCCTCTGCTCGATGTCATTGGGCGGCGGCAGTGACTGCTGGGCTTGCACGCGTGCTGCCGCCCCGCCATGAGCAACGCGCAGCACCACGTCAAGGCAATACAGCAAAGAAACGATTTCAACATAGATTGTTTCCCGGGCAGGTGCGGAGCCCGTCGCCGCTGCAGTGAAGTAATTCATCCAGCGTCGACGGAGCGGGCGACGCAAAACTCGCGAGGTCGCCGTCAGCTTTCCAGCCTAATTGGAGCCGGCGACGAAATCTGCATGTTATCGGCTATCAGGCGCTCGACGGCCGCGTTTGCCTTTCGGTTTAGCCGGGTCACATGCTTTCTCGTCGCTTTCGCTTGTCGGAGCCGGCTCCTGTTGCCGCTTCACGGCGCGAATCGAGGCTAGCAGCTTTTCGATCCGTCGATGGGCTTGAAACGTCTGGGTGATGGACAAGGCCTCCGCCGCGGGAAGCTTCTGAACGGTCGCGCGTACGCAAGAGACATCCTTGGCCTCGGGAGCAATCGCAGAAGCAATAACCTGTACCAACTCCTCGTAAGCTTCCTGCTGGCGTACTTCCTCTGGACTGTGCCCATTCACCCACATTCCTCCCTGCTCGCCGTTCGTCGTCTTATTGCCCGTAACCGTCACCAGATCCCCCACGGGGTACACTTTCGTTATCGGCATGTCGTGAGACTTTGAGGTGATATAGAGCACCTCGTGGTGAACGAGGAATGTCAGGTCGAGTTGCTCCAGCATCAGGCTCAAGGCGGACTCGAGCGAGATGCCCTTAACGTTCCGGGTGATGGGCGTGTCCGTGCCCACGCCTTCGTCGGTGAGAGCCCTTAGATCGAGTTGGATCTCAATCTCGTGCCGCGATTTGAGGTACTCGACCACGTCGCTCAACGGCTGGTCGACGAATTCAAACTCCGTTCGATCATCCAACGCCGCCAGGATCTTCTGTTCGATCGCGTTCGGCGCAGGCTGGGTTTCCTGTGCGTGCAGCGCCGAAGTAAGAACTGCCATCGAACAGAGAACTACCGCCGCCCAAATGCGCAATGACTTGCACATACGCTTCTCCTTCTCGCTGGTTCCGTGTTCACGAACGTGAAAGCCGGGACCGCAGGGAAAGGCGCCTTAAAACGATGCGATCCGCAGCGCTTCTGACCTTACCGCCGTGGCTGGATATCTGCAAGCAAATTCCGACAGATCAAACAACGGATGAACTCACTGGCCATCGGCAGATTGGGCGGCTCCCGCAGCCGGCTCATTTTGCTTCAAGTTTTCTCCCTGCGGTTCGGCGGTTTGTTTTCCAACCTCATCGGGTTTCAATCCACGATCGCGAATCGCGGCACAAACAATAGAGTATGTCGCAGTTGAGCGGTTTGCCGAGTCTGCTAGGATCGCTCGGTAGAACTCGAGAGCCGCGTCTTGCCTGCCGGCAGCGTCGAGAAATCTAGCAACGAAGCAGTTGATTCCGGCCTTGTCCTTTGAGTTGGCGTTTGCTGCAATCTCGTGTGCGATGGCAAGATCGAGGGGTTGTTGCTTGTCTGCATTCAGCACTGCCAGTAAGTGGCGGGCCAGCTTGCGAAACGACGCAACTGCGGGGTCGTTGAACTCTTGGATGCGTTGCAATGCCTCGTCGCGAATTTTCGTCTCCCCAAGTTCCTCGGCCAGTACTGCTGCCCAAAAGCCGTTGAAGCACGCGCTGCGCATCGCTACGTTCTTCGGCTCCCTTCCGATACGCCGTCAGTGCTCGGCGCGGTTGCTTGCCAAGCTGGTAGAACAAGCCGACCATGAATTGCGAACTAGCATTCGCTTGCTGCGCAATAGCGGCTATCGAGGGTTCAATCTGGCGAAACATCTGCTCTGATTCGTCTTGCCCCGTTCGCCTCGCCCAAGCATAGAGTTCGATCATATGACGTACGTTAGGATAGCGTTCGACAAGTCTCGCCTGCCACAGCCCCTCGTTCTCGTCGTCTCCGAGTCCTCGATAGCAGCGGATGGCGCACAGCATGGCCCATTCGGCCCAACTTTCGGCCGCCTCTTCCGCATAGGGCTTGGCGTTTTCCCACTCCGACCGATCCATGTAATAATTGGCGATTTGCACCCGCAAACTCGCGTGCTCCAGGCCGAACGATGGCTGCTCGAGACACTCGTCGAGTGTGGCTTTCCACTCCTCCATCTTGCCCTGCCGCTGGAATTGGTCCGCCAGCCGTCGATAGGCCCACATGTCGGGCGAAAGCTTGATGTAGCTCTGCAACACCCGGCGCTGCAACTCGGCGTCGGCGACCGTTTCGCTCAGCGCCTTCCAGACTTGCGGACTGTAGGGGAACTTCTTTTCCAGTTCGGCGATTTGTTCCGCCGTGGGGTTGCCCCGCTGGCGTAGCTGCGTCGCGGCCGCATCGGGGCTGCCGGAACTGACCTTCAACAATCGCTCGACGACGCCGTTGGAAGCGCGCCGGTTCTCCTGCTCCAACTGCTGCAATAGATCGCGACAGACGTCGTCGGCGTGCAGGATGGGCCGGCGCTCGGCCGCCACGTACTGATCGGTCCACCGGCTCTGCCAGGTCCGCCCCAGAGCTTTTTCAAAAATCTGCTGCTGGACGAAGTCCAACTCTTCCAATTCGATACGGTCGACGAGCTTTTCCGCCGCAGCCTGCCAGCGCCTGGCGTCCGTCGAGCAAAGCTCGATCAGCGGCCGATAGCGATGTCCGGTCGCCACCTTAGCGATGGCATCGATGAACTCTTCGGTAGGAACCGCCCACTGATATCGCATGAAGTAAACGCGGCGCCAGAGTTGAATGAACTCCGTCTCCTGGAGCATGCGGCCGAGGATTCTCCAGGAGAACTCCTCCTGATCGTCTTCGACCGGCGTGCTTGCCAGCGAGTCGGCCAACTCGCTCAAGCCATTGCGATCGCTCCGCATTTCCCGGGAGCAACTTGGCGGCAGCGGCCGGCACGCCGGATACAGTTTTCAGACGAAGGGGAGAGACCTGGTGCAGCACCGCCGGCGCCAGTTGCGTTACCCCGTGCAAGGTGCTGATCGCACAGCAGTCGCACAGCGCGTCGAGCAGACGGAAGTCCTCCGGATTGCGCTCGACGAGCTGCTGCGACAGGATTTGCACGGCGGCAGATTCTTTCAGACTCTCCAGGTGAAAGAACTGCAGCAGGCCGGCGAGCTGCGAGTATTCGCCCCGTTCGGCGAAAGCGCCGAGCTCGTTGGTTCTGAACCGGCAGAAGGCGTCGATGATTGAGACCCAGCGCGGCGATTCGCCCGCTTCGCCAGCCGCCTTGTGCAGTTCCTTCGCAGCGTCCAGATCGGCGACAGCCGAGTCGTGCAGGCCAGCCAGGGCCTTGGCATACGCGCGATGCCACAGCGCCTCGGCCGATTTGGGGCTGCGGGCGACCAGCCGCTGCGCATACAGCAGCGCCCGGGCTTTGCAGGCTTTGTGCATCGAGTTCCAATGAAACTCGCTCATGACGCCCAGGTTGGCGTAACCGCGGGCCAAGGCGCCCAGCAGGGCGTCCGATTCGCCGTCTTGCCGCATGGCGCGGTGCAGTTCTCGCACCGCGGCGAATTGCCCGATGAACGACATTTGCTCCAGCCGCTCCTCGGTCGCATCCGGGAAGCCTGGCGCCGTCGGACGCCGGATTCCGTTCGCCGTTCAGATCGCCTTGCCGGAGCAAGTCCGGAAACGCCTCGCGAGACCAGCGCTCGGCCGCCTCGACCAGCCTGGCGTAATCGAGCGGACTATCTGCCTTCTCGTTCAGCGTGAGAGTCTCTTGCCAGACTCTCGTAGTGCGCAATTCGTCTGCGGCCTTCTGCAAATCGAACTCGGCGGCGCCCGCGTATGGGAAACGCGTGAAAAGAATGAAACGCGCCGTAGGTTCGTCGTCGGCGTCCACGTCTTCGCTTAGCGTTCCGTCTCGCGTCGACCACTGGAGTTCATCACGCGCGGCCATCAACAACGCCTGGCGAACGATCTCTCGCGCAGGATCGGATAGCGGAGCTTGCCGTCGACGCGTCCCTCTATGACTTTGCCGAGCACTGCTTTCGGCGGCTGGTCATCGGCTTTCGCAGCGAACAGGCGCAACTCGCTCGCTGCCGTTCCGGCCGGAACGTCGCTGGCCAATTCAGCCTTGTCCTCTGGCTTCGGCGCTGCTCGCGGATCGTCGGCTAGAGCGAACTGTAAGAGCAGGAATTCGCCCGAGAAACGCTTGGGGCCGACATCCTTCACCACGCTTACCAACGCGCCGTAGTTCTCGCTGGCATCGACCCGGTAAAGCGACCACGCCTCGCCGCCAATCCTGGGCGCCGAGTCCGAAAGGGGTTGCCCCCATTTGCGATCGAAATTCCAGGGTATCTCAAACTCGACGGACTCGAGCTTCTTCTGCCCCGGCTCCCACAACCAGCACTTCTCGCCAAACAAGGCGAGATGATCGCCGAAATCAAGCAGCAAGCCTTTAGGCATTTCATCCAAGACAAGTTCTTCCACCAGCTTAGGCGCGGTCGCCCGCGTTAAGACGAGATTCTCCGGCGGAACATGCGGGAGAGCCATCAACCAATAGACGGCGCCCTCGTGAACGACCGTTCTTCCGTTGCAGATCGGCGTCACGATCTCATTTTCAGTCGACGTCTCAATGGCGAGCGTGTCGGGGTCAATCAGCAACGGCCGTCGGTTGGCGTTGCCGGTGTAGCTGACCATGATGCGGTGCAGCGGCTTTTTATCGTGGGCGGCAGGCGTGAGAGCTTGTAGATCGCCCGAGGGCGAAAGTCCGAATCAAGCGGCGGGACCGGCGCCTGCCCGGCTGTGCCGGCGGCGGGAGCGTCGGCCGCCGCTTTGGGAATGGGAATCGGTTTTACCGACGCGCCTTGTTCAGGGTCGAACTCGACGATGGCCAGCGGCAGTGAGCACTGCGAGGCGGCAAGGCATGCCGTGCCCGGCGCGACGGCGCCGATCGACACGTAGGAATCCTCTTTGGATTTCTTCTTCGGATCGGGAACTCTCGTCGGCAATCCGTCTTTGGCGTCTAAAGTCCAAGTTTTGCCCGATTGCGGATCGAGCACGACGAGAAGCGGCGCGGCCTCTCGACGAGTGACCGCCGCCCACACATAGCGGCCGTCGAAGCAGACGCTCGTGCCGCCGCCGTAATAGTTACTGAAACGACCGTAAGGGCCGTCGGCTTCGCAAACGAGGCTCAATCGCCCCTTCTTCTTCATGAGAAACAACTGATCGCGGCGCCAGAGCACGTCGATGCCAGGGCCAGCCGAAATGCACCCGTCAATGTCATTCAGCACGCCGCCGCGGCCCGAATCGTCCTTCCAAGTCAGGTGAATTCGATTAATTCGCCCTTTGGGCCCCGCACTTTGTTCCGCCGCCGGCGGAGTTTGAGCCAAAACATGCTTTGCTCGCTCCGAGAGCCTGACTCCGGCGGGAACGCGCGAGGCGGCGCGGTCGCCTGCGGCGGATTTATCTTTTGACTCCGCCTGTTCTGCGAAGCTCACTTGCGCCACGCCGCCGACAACCGCGGCCAGACAACCGATGGCGACGACACGCCAGAACTTCCCGCTCGCACGCATGATTGCTGCCTCCTCGAAAGACTCGCCCCGAATCAGGCGAATGACGCAAGTGAAAGAAATTGCCAGCTTTTGTGACGAGGGCGAAGCCTCGACGTTCCGATTTCGCTGGACGACTTGCAGAGCCGGTGCGAGGCGCCTGCCCCTGGGTCGCACCACAATCATAACCTATTCGCGGCAACGGCGGCAAGAAATCCGCCGAGAGACTTGTGGCAACACGATGGCAGGCGGACTCGCTATGCTGCTCGTTTCCGCAACATCATGGCCAGGGAAGCCAGCGGGCCCAAGGTTGCGGAACAGCCCAGATTTGTACTTCCCGCTTGCCGCCGCGTTTCTGGTCTCCGCCAGTCGTAATCAAACGCGTGCCATCGGGCGAGAACTTCACGTTGATAACCCATTCAGGCGCATCTAGCTGGCGAAGAACGCGCAGATCATCCGGGTTCCAGATAATGATGTCTCCTTCACGACCTGCTGAGGCCAGCAGACGGCCGTCGGGCGACCAATCGACCCTGTACGTCTCCGAAGCGCCGGTGGTAGCGAACTTGAGCATCTTGCCCGTTCGCACATCGAAGACGGCAATATCACCGTCAACGTAAGCAACGGCGAGCCGCTTTCCCGACGGATCAAATCTCAACTGCTGGGTCATCCTTCCAGAAAGAACGCAGAGCTGCTTGCCGGAGTCAACATCAAACAAACGCGCGTTCGAATTGCGATGCCCAACTGCGACCGTTTTGCCGTCTTCGCTGAAGACGGTCCGCAAGCCGCCGACTGTCGGCCCCATGTCCAGCCTGCGTAAGAGCCGGCCTGTGGCGACATCCCACAGTGATGCGTGCGTGCCGTAACCGCCAGTGCCGAGGATAGTTCCATCAGGACTGAATTCCATCGCCGGCTGAGCGTTGCCGGTATCAATCGTCCGGAACTCCCCTGTATCCAATCGTTGGATCTCCACTTTCGAATTATTCTCGCAAAAGGCGAAGAGGTTTTTATCGGGACTGAACGCGACATGGATCGGCGCCTTGCCGACGCACAAGGCGCCGATACGAAACAGCGTCTTCGCTTCGCGGATTTCAACGGGCTTCTCCCAAGAAAGAAAAGCGACGCGGCCGCCGTCGCGGCTCCATTTGACTTCCCAAACATCAATGGGCATTCGCGAGACGACGCCCAGTTGATCTAGATTTGCGGCCGTGATTCGTGGCGGATTGAACTTAACGCCCAGCCAGACTGCAAAGACTGTCATCGCGACCAGAAATGTTCGCAACGAGAACTGACACCAGCGGCGTGAGTATTCAGCCATGCGAAAATTCTATCGCCGGCAGGCCATCCATCAAAACATTTTGCGGTAAACCGTCGCTGCGTCGCGTGTTATTCCGGCGTTACTTGCCGACACTGCTTCTGAACATTCTCCCGCTTTGCGTAGAAGCACAGCGAGAAGAGAACGGCCTCACGGTTATTCCGAAGGCAGTCGTTTCAACGTCGTTGTTGCGCCTTCGCAGCTCCGTCGAAGAAATATCCTGCCGAAACGCCGCTTCGGAAACTTCGTCGCATATCTCCCGCAGCGCTGGCGGCAACGGCAGTTGCGAGAGCGAAATGAAGCTGTCGGCCAGGCGCCGCCCGAATACGAGAAACCGGCAGCCCATGTCCGCCAATTGTTCGATGGAACGCTGGCAGGCTGTTTCGCTGGAGTAATAGCGGGCCGCGGCGATGCGCTCGATCGTATCGGCGCCGACCAGGAAGGTCGCCGGGGCAAAGATCGCCGCCTTCTCGATGAACGTCGCCGCCCGCGTGAACCAGAGCGTTTCCGTCTCATCGAATTGCGCGGCACGGTCTTCCATCTCGAGGAAGTCGAGCGGCGGTTTATCGACGTTCAAGACCGAAATCTCAAACTCTACCGGCAGCGATAACTGCTGCGAGGCGAGTTGAGCCATGCGGCGGTGCCCTTCATGGCGCGGATTAAACGCGCCGGCAAAAATTGCCCGCCGAGGCCTGGTCGCCGCCGCATCAGTCGTCGGCGCCGCCTCGCCCCGCGTGGCAGTGCGTGCAATCCTTCCGGCCAGCAGCTCCTGCCAGGCTGGCGGGGCTTCAGCGCGACGTTCCAAAATGCGTTCTTCGGGCGCCAAGGCTGTTTCGATGCGCTCCGTCAATCCGCAGGCATCGGCAATCAGGTTCAAGATGGCGGCTTCCGCAACTCGCTCTTCCTCGGGACGGCTGCGACGGCCCTTGACCAGTTCGAGCGATTGCACGACGGTATGGCTTTCCGTTTGCAAGGCCAGGTGCAGCCGATGGGCGCCGCGCTTGGGCCGATCGCTGGTCAGGCTGGCGGTGCAGGCGACGCCGGCGGCCGAGTGCAATGCAGCATTGTCGGAACTTCCGGCCAGCAGTTGCAGCGCTCGCTGGTACGCCGCCATCGCCATCGCGCGAGCCGCGCGGCTGTCGCAGAAATGCTCCGGCGCCGCGCCCAGCCAATCGACCAGCGCGGCGGACGAATAAGGAACGATCGCCTCCAGCACGGTCCGCGACGCACCGGGCAGTTCCAACAGCGAAGAGATCGCACGGCTGCCGCCGCCCGTCACCGCCAGCACGAACTGTCGCGGCGCATCGTGAATCTTCCGTACTAGATCCGTCGTGCTCATGCTTGCCATGGACGGTTTGCCGATCTCCTATCGTAAGACGAGCATGCCCCAGCCGAGGGCGACTCGCGGCCTGGGCTGGGCAAAAATTGCACGCGCCAAGCCGACAGTTATTCATCAGATCGAAGTTGCGTTTTGGTATGACACATTTACGACCCCATCGAGCTCGCCTCGATGGTGAAGCAGACGGCTAACTAGACGGCGCACGTGCGCCATGTTTCTTCGACCCCATCCAGCTCGTCTGGATGGTGAAGGAGATCGCGATATCGCACGCCGTAGGTTCATCTTATTCACGATCCAGGCAAGCTGGATGGGGCCTGAATTTTTTCTCCCGCGCGGCATTGGCTAGTTCACCATCTTGTTCACCGATCCGCGCAAGGCGGATGAGGCCTCGCGAGTTGAGAGCAAGTCTCGCGTCTCCCCCAGCTCTCCGCCAACCTCGTGCCATTACGGACGATCGCGGCGATGACGCAGTAGAATGAAGCTGGCGCCAAAACACAGGCCATTGCATTCCAATAGTACGTCTCATTTTGCGTAGCGAGAAAGTCGCCGACGCGCAGCAGCGACAATACATTCAATCAGCCGCGCCGGCCGGGATTACGGTACAGAATCTCGGCCAATAACTCGGGCGAACCTCGCTCGCCTGTCGAACGTTCGAAGTGCCACTCGCGATGGGTCGGCACGAAATCTTCCGTGAACGGCCAGGGGTCGAACGGCTGGTAGCCGAGCGCGGCGGTCAGCTTGCTCGAGTCCATCGAGACGTCGCCGGCTCGAGGCGGGATGGGCCCGGCATCCAATCGCGGGCAGCCCATCAGGTGGCGCGGATCATAACCGCCCACGCGATTGATGACCTGCGCGATCTCATAGAGGCTCATCCGCCGCGGTCCGCCGGCATGAAACAGTCCGGTCAGAGAACTGGCCAGCACCGCGTCGTAAAGCTCGTTCATGCAGTCCGTGTAGGTCGGCGTGCGGATCTCGTCGAAGTAGAGGGTGGCGGGCCTGTCCTTTTTGAATCGCGACTGGATCCAGTCGATGGCGCCGGCGTGGCCGTTGAAGCTGACGCCCATCGGCAGCGAAATGCGCAATGTGCACGCTTGCGGCCGCTCAGCCAGCAACAGTTGTTCGGCCGCCACCATCGTCTTGCCGTAGACGGTGACCGGATCCGTCGGGTCGTCCTCGACGTGGCCCCCGCCGCCATCGCCGGAAAACACCAGGTCGATCGAGAGATGCACCAGCCGGACTTCGGCCGATCCGATCACCGACGAGCAGATTGCGCACGCCGTCAAAGTTGATCCGCCAGGCCAGCGCCGTGTCCAACTCGCAGGCGCGCAGCGCGCAGTTGCCGGCGCAATCGAGCACGCTCTGGAAGCCGTACTGATCGAACAGCCGCTTCAGGCCGTCGTGATCTTCCGCGTCGCAACCGACAATTCCCTCGCCCGCCAGGCGGTAGTTGTCTCGCTGGCGGATGCCGATCACCTGACCCGGGTAGCGACGTTGAAAATAGTGCAGCGCGTTATAGCCCGCCACTCCGGCAATGCCGGTGATCAGCAGCGGCAACGGCGGTTGGCGAACGGGAAGCAACACGGCGGCGGGGCGATAGAGGACCAACAGGCAAACAAACGGGCGGACGTACTCCGGCGCCGAACAACGCCGGAGGAGTCTGGGGAAGACTTCAGAGCCGCGACAACTTCAAGCGGGAGCCGTCGGGCACTGAGGTCAGCATTTTAGCTGCCGTAGCGGAAGGTGTGAAGGTTCCGTAAGAGAAGGCAGGGGCGCTGCGAGGTGCACCGGCGACTCGGCAGTCAGGCGAAACGCCCGGAATTCTCACGAATTCCGCTACAGAGCCAAAACGGCTCGCGCGTTTCGACGCCTTTATTCGTCCGCGTACACGTGCGTGCTTTCTTCCTTGGTGACGGGCGTTTCCATCTCGTCGGTCTTGAGCTGGATTTGCACTCGCAAATCGCCCGGACGCAAACCTTGCACGCGGAGGCGATAGGTGGTGTCGGCCTTGGGGGCCAACCGGGGAAGCGGCGCAAACAGCACGACGCCGCCTTGGAATTCGTGCCGCGTCGGCCCCTGGGCGTCGAGCGGTTTCAACTCGGCGGGCAACTCGGCGCTGAGTTGAACGTTGGTGGCGGCCTTCGAGCCCTGGTTCACGACGCGGATCTCATACGTCGTGTCGCCGCCCACTTCGATCGGATCCGCGGCGTCGAGCACCTGGAACAGGATGGCGGCCACGCCTTCGATCTGGATGGTTTCTTCTTGTTCGGCCGACAACCCGTTGTCGGCGGCGCCTTGCAGCCGCAGCATCTGTTCGCCCGGCTCGATCGGCAGCGTGGTGAGCGTGACCTGTCCGGTTTCGTTGGGCGGCAGTTCTTCCAGCAACCAGTGGACCGAGTTGGTTCGAGGATCGAACTGGCCGGCATTGTTGGCCTCGACGAACTTCAGGCCCTTGGGCAAATAGGTCACCAATTCGACTTCCTTGGCGGGCGCCGTGCCGGGATTGCTGACCAGCATGGTATACGTCGCCGGACGTTCCAGGTAGCGACGTTTGGGGCCTTGAACGGCCACTTGCAACTGCGGCGCCACGACCGTGAACTCCGTCTCTTGCTGCGTCATCAATTGCGCGTCGCCGCGAGCGGTCAGGCGGTTGATGACCTGGCCCGCCTTCGCGGCTTTGAGCGTCAAGTCAAGCTGCCGGCTTTCGCCCGGCTTCAAGGCGCCGATTTCATATTCCAGCTCCGGACCCGCCGGATGCAACAACTGTTCGGGAATGCTTTCCGACAAGACGATGTTGGTAGCCACGCCGGTGCCGGGGTTCGAAACTTTGATGGAAAGCGTGGCGTCTTCGCCGATCAGCACTTCGCGCGGGCCGTGCACGTCTAAGGTCAATTGAGGACGCGTGCAGATCGTTCGAGCCGAGGCTTCGCTGGCAAAGTGCACGGTGGCCACGCTGCCGATTTCCCCTTCGGTAAGCGGCATGACCTCCATGGAGACGGTGGCTTCTTCTCCGGGCGGCAAGGCGCCGATTGACCACGTCACTTGCCCCGGTCCGGCCTGCGAGGCGGTCGGCTCGGCGCTCAACAGCCGCGTGCCTTGCGGCGTTTCATCGTGAATCTGAACGTTCCGCGCCGTCGCGTTGCCGACGTTGCGAACGCGAATCTCGAACGTGGCGGGCTTGCCCACCTGGATCTCCGCCGGCGCGATCTTTTCCAGCGTCAGTTGCGCGGCTTGAGAGCCTTCCAGGTGTTGGCCGCCGGGCGTGCCGGTTCCTTCGTCGCCTGCCGCCGCTTCGCCGCCCGGAAGCGGGCGAAAGTCTTGAAAGCCGTCGCTGGCCGACTCGGCCGGCAGGCCGGCAGGCGAAGGTGCTTCCGCAGATCGGCTCGCTGTTTCGTCCGCCGCACCCATCGCGACGCGAGGTTCCTGATAACTTCCGTAGCGATCTCCGCCACCGGTTTCCTCGGGCGGGGCAAAGCCGCGGGCCGGCTCAGCGGACCGCTCGGCAGGCCTTGGTCGGGCTGCGGCGCCGGATGGGGCCAAGGGCTTGTTGCGAACGGAGCCCGGCGCATACCTGTCTTCCGCAATCGAGTCGCCTGCCGCTTCTTCGGCCCCCGCCAGTTGCACTTGGCTCGGGCCGGCGCCGAAGGCCGGACCTTCCGACGGCGCCTCGTCCCGGGCTGCGCCAAACGGATCGGCGCGGCGAGCCCGCGGCGCTGGCGCCGCCAACCCGTTTACGTCGGCCGCGTCGGGGAAGGCTTCGGTAGGCTCCAACGGCTGCGCGTCTTGGCCGGCCGTATCGAAGCCGGCTGGCGGCTCAGCGGGGGGGCGATCCGCGTAACGATCCGGATAGCGATTCGCGTAACGTTCCTCGGTCGCCGGAACCGCGAAGGGATTGGCGACGGCGCGAGGCTTGGCCTCGCCGCCGGCGGCGCTGCGCAGCTTGTTCTTCGTTTTGGTCTTGGGGAGCGGCTTGCCGGACGACGGCTCAGTCTCTCCGGACTGCTCGCGGGCTTCCGCTCGCGAGATCGTACGCTGCGCCCTGGACAATCGCAAAGACGCCGACGGCAATTACGCCGACGAGCGCCGACAAGCGGATCAAGAACCGCTTCATCGCTCTTCTCCGTCAAGCTCAAGGAAATGGCAAGCTCAAGGCAATCGACCGCCGCCGCACGGACAGACATGTTCGGTTTCGGCGACAACTTGCCGCAACCAAAGTTCCGCAAGCGACAACGGACCCTCGCCGCGGGCGGCGAGCCTCCGCTTGTTTTTTGGTCCGCGGTACATACCAAAACGCCGCGGGCGCGAGAAGAGCAGTTGGTTTGGCGAGCAGGCCGCAGGTTTGCCCAATTCAACCCGCCCGCCTGGGCTGCCGACTAGCCCCACAGTTTGCGATCAACGGCCCAAGAACGCCAAAATGTATCCAGGTTGACAAAAAGACGGAATTGATTTGGCCACAGAGAGCACCGAGGGCACAGAGAGGAGAAGGGATGGGTGTGTAATCCGCCCGCCGTGTCTCCCGATCATGAGTGGTTTTAGTCCATCTCCTCTGTGTCCTCGGTGCTCTCTGTGGCTAAAACCTTGCCTTCATGGGACGTGATTTACGATTGGGAACGTCCCCAAGAACAGCTACGCGCGATCATGAAGTCGATGCTGACATGTTGCGCCTCGAGGACGTCGACGACGTACCGCAACAGCTCATGTTGCTCCACCAAGCATTCTCCGAGCAATTTCGTTCTGTATCTGGGTCTCGTCCCATTCCGGATGGCGGCTGTGCAGATGGCCGTACAGTCGCAATCGCATGGTGCGATTCCAGGCAAAAATCATCGCCATGCGTTCCGCCGGCGACTTTTCCCGCAAAACGGCCGCCACCAAGGGATCAAGCACTTCGATCTGCCCGGGATCCAAACGCCATTTCATTATGCAATCCTGTCGCCGCGTTCAGCGGACCTCGGGAACTTGGTCCACGCGGCGATATTCGCCGTAGTTGTTCGCTGCCAGCGTTTTCAAGAAGTCGTCGAACGGATTGCCTTCCGGGCCGGCGTCGATGCCGATGGAGTTGATCGTTACGCGGCGAACCCGGTTGAGGCGCGTCAAAATGTCGACGATCTGGAACGTATTGTCCGTCTTGCCGCCGCGCGGCACGCCGTCGGTGAGAAAGTAAATGGATTCCGTGTCGAAATCGAGGGCGGCTTCCAAGGCGTCGTACGAGACCGTGGCGCGGCCCAGATCCAGCGACCGGACGAACATGATTGCCAGTTTCTTGTTTTCCGGCGAGGCGATCACCAATTTTTTCTGCCATGGCGCCACGCTGATATGAAACGCGATCACATCGAAATAAACGCCCTCGGGCAGGTCGTTGACGGCATTGATTAACTCGTTCTTGGCCGCTTCGATCCTGTCGCCCCGCATGCTGAGCGAGGCGTCGATCACGAACACCAGCCGCTGGGCGTAAATTGGCATCCCGTAATACTGCGACATGGAGCGGACGGGGGCCGCTCGCGCCACCGCGCACGCCGCGCGGCGGAAACTCGAAGCCCTCTTTGTGGGCTTCCCACCACTGCCGCCATGCTTTGGCGTCGACCTCGTGCTGCTCGCCGCTGATCGCGGTCAGGTAGCGGGAAATGTCGGACCGCACCTCGCCCGTCGCCTGATCCAGAATGTCGAGCAAGGCGTCGACGGCGTCGGGCTCTTGGGCTTGAGTTAAGGCCAGGACGATCGAGCGGCGGACGGAAAACTCCTGTTCAAACAGCGGCTGTTTGGACAGCTTGACCAGCGTGGAGATGCTGACCGGATCCGCCATGCGGCCCAGTTCGTCGGCCAGCGAAATCGGCAGCAGCAGGCCCCCCTTGGGCTGCTTGGCCGCTTTTGCCAGGATCTCGCCCGCTTCCTTTTGCACCGCTTCCAGGTCGGAGGCGAGCACGGCCGCCAGCAACGCGCAAGTCGTTTCGCGAGGCGGCAAGCGGTTGGCGTCCTTTCTGACCGTCTGCAGCAGGAAGTCAGCGACCTCCTGATTGTCGACCATGCCCACCAGCGTCTCGTAGGCGGCCTTGCGGACTTCTTCGAACTTGCTGGTCAGGCCGTGTTGCACCAGGATCTTGGCCGCGTCGCCCGAAGGGTAATCCGCCAGTTCGTAAACGGATTCGACGCGGTTTTCAGACTTCTTGCCCTTGATCTGCTGCAGAATCTGTCGCTGCACGTTGCGGGGCACGCCGTCCTTGGCGGCGGATTTCGACGTAGAGGAAGAGGACGCCTTCTTTTCTCCGCCAGGGTCGGATTCAGCGACTGACTCGCCCGCGGGATCCGCCTGAGACTTTCCGGCGAGCTTGTCGGCCCGAGGATTGCGAGCCATTGCCGCTTCGGGTTGCACGGCGCCGAGCAAACCTGCCACCGCGCAGGCAACCAGCGGCGCCGCGATGGAACGTTTCGAACCTGACGGACGGCATGAGTAAAGACGCATGACCACCTTCCTGTCCGCTGCGTCGAATAGGACCCGCAACGCCGCAGAGTGCAAGACGTTCAAGACGGGTTCGGGCGACGTGTTATGCGGCAATTCCCATTTTCCAACGGGCTCGCAGGCGTGTCAACGATTTGCCGCGCCGTCCGCCTGGAGAGATCATGCGAGTTGCGCCAGCACGTAAGGCCCCTTGGGAATCACGGCCATCGTCGCTTGCTCGCCATATTCCGCCAGGCTGTCGGCCACGGCGGACTCGACGCTCGGCGCGCTTTCCACGAACAGCCGGTTCAGCGTTTCCGGCGGCAGGCCGTCGCTGACCATTTTCACTTTCGCTTTGCGCCGAACCTTGGCCAGTTCTTGCAGTTGCCACTGGTCCATGCGGAAATAATCCTTCCCCAGGATACGTTCGACAAACGCTTCCGGACTGGGGTGCTCGGCAAACAACTGCTCGAACTCGGGGCTGCCGATCCCTTCGCTGAGGCTGGCGGCAAGAATGATCGTGCCCCCCTGCTTGACGATGGGCAGCGCACCGGTCATGCCTTTGACCGACTGATAGAAAGTCGTGTCGAGCGGATACCCGGCCGAACAGGTTACGACGATGTCGACGGGTTCAGGAGTCGTATCGACCGCCACCTGGCGAACGAAGGCCACGCCTGCTTCAAATGCCCGTTCCATGTCGCCGGCGACAAAGCAGAGCGGGCGGCGCCTGCGCGTCGATCACGACGTTGACGATGAAGTCGCACCCGGCGCGGCGGCCGATCCAGGTGTTTTCTTCATGCACGGGATTTCCGGCCAGGATTCCGCCATCGGCATTCGGATGCTGGAGAATCTCGGGCCCATGCCAGACTTTGACGGTTTCCAGCGCCGCAATGCCCGGACAAATCAGCTTGCGGCCGCCGGAAAAGCCGGCCATCAGATGCGGCTCGATCAGGCCGACGGCGATTTTCAAATCAGCTTCGACATAACGGCGATCGATCCAGATCGGCACGCCGCGAGGGCTCTCGCCCAAGTAGACATGCTCGCTCAACTGTTTGCCGTGATGGTTCTCGATCCGATAGTTCTCGTAGATCCGCCGGCCGACCATTTCGATCAGTTCGTCGCCTTCGTTGGGGCGATGCAGTCCGGTGGCCACGAGGATCGTAATGGCGTCGCGAGGAATGCCGGCCGCTTCCAACTGGGCCAGCACCGGCGTGAGCATCAATTCGTTCGGGACGGGCCGCGTGATGTCGCAGATCAGAATGCAGGCGTTTTGCCGCCCGCGCGCCAGTTCCGCCAGCGGCGCCGTGTCGGTCGGACGCGCCAGCCGTTCGGCCAATTCCCCGGACGGATCTGCCAGGGGCGTTGCGTCCTTGTAGGTCAGCAAGCGCACGACCCGGTCGTCGGGCAGCTCCACCTGCAGCCCGCTCCGACCGTATTCCAATTGGAATCGCATACGCGTCTTTCGAGGCGGACCGAGGCTATTTCTTCCCCTTGGCCGGAGCGGCGGCGCCCTCTTCCTCTTCCTTGCGTTCTTCTTTTTCTTCATCGAGAGCTTGTATACCCGCACCTTGGGCAATCCCAGGGGGCTCTGGTCTTCTCGCCAGCGATCGGAGCTTTGCAGGCGGGTGATTCGCTCAGCCCGCGACAGCACGCTGCGCGATCGCACCAAACCGGCCCGCGTCCGCAGGCTTTTGTCCATCGTCATGTCGTTCGATTCTCCCGTCTTTCCGGGGAGCTCCCCGGTTGGTTGCTTGAATCCGGCAGTATAGCGGTTGCCGGCGCGGCTCTCAAGGGCGAGAAACAACAGGCTACCGGCCGAGGAGCGACATTATTCATGCTGCGTTCGGGCGAGTTTAAGTCGACGAGGCTCCCTACCCCCCGGCCGGCAACGCTTGCGATCCGCAGGCGAGGGAAAGGCTGGGGCTGGTGGCCGCAAAAAGTCGTCCTGTCGATTACTTTTCATATTAATAAAGTGTTGACTTTCTCTATATGAAATATGAATATTGTGCTCATGGAATTCTCGTCGGTCTGGCGGCGCCGACGACACGTCTCCTTCTCTTCTATATCCCGTGAGGTGCCCTCAATGGCAAGGCTTTGCGATCAAGCCGTGGAACGCAAGCGCGTCTCGTCCGCTCGCGTTCGACATGCGTTCACGTTAGTGGAGTTGCTCGTTGTGATTGCGATCATTGGCATTCTGATCGCCCTGCTGTTACCCGCGGTGCAGGCAGCACGCGAGGCGGCCCGGCGCTCGCAATGCGTCAACAATCTCAAGCAAATGGGGCTTGGGTTGCAGAACTACCATGACGTCAACCTTTCGTTTCCGGCCGGCTGCGGCGGAACGACGACCAACTACCCTAACTGCAATAACGGGCGAATCAGCCCGTTCATTCCGCTGCTGCCCTACATGGAACAAGGCCCGTTGTACGACCAGATCAAGGCCGGCGGCAACGGCCAGGTGGCGTACGGACCGCCAGGTTGGACCGGCAGTTGGAAGAACTGGGCCGTACAGGTGCCAACCTTGCTTTGCCCTTCCGACACCCGCCCGCATCCGGCGCCGGGAGCGACCGGCGAAAACAACTATGCCTTTAGCCACGGCGACTCGATCAACAACATCTACCTGTGGAACTCGGATCCGATCAACTGGAGCCGCGGGATGTTCTCCAATAGCAGGACCGTCACGTTGAGCATGGTCACCGACGGCACGAGCAACACCATTATCGCGAGCGAACGGCTGCGCGCCTCGTTTTCGGCCGGTTCGCAACCGAAGGTCAATGTCAGGCAGGGGACGATCCCGAACGTCGCGGTCAACACCAACCCGGGGAGCTGCCTGACGAACGCCAGCGGCATGTATTACAATAACCCCACGGCGGCCTTCGGTTACTTCGGCACGAACTGGACCGATTGCGAGACCGTGCGTTGCGGCTTCAATACCGTACTGCCGCCCAATTCCCCGTCGTGCAACGTCATCAGCACGTATTGCACGGGCTGCGGCGTGACCGATGCTCAGGGCGGCGTTTTTTCGCCGACGAGCAACCACCCTGGCGGCGCGAACGGCGTGTTTGTCGACGGTTCCGTGAGGTTCATCAGCGACAACATCAACACGGGCAACCTGGGCGCGGCCGAAGTCAACGTCGGTCCCAGTCCCTACGGCGTCTGGGGCGCGATGGGTTCCAAAAACGGCGACGAAGGCGCGGCGAGCAACCTCTAACGGCGGCTCTCTCCGCCGTAACAACCGCCACGCAGTTTAGTACAGTAACGGCGCTGCCGCCCGACGCAGTCGCTCGGGCGGCAGCCGCCGCGCTGGTGCGTCAGCGCCGTTGTACTGAGGCATTCACAGGCGATCTCAGCGGTCGCCGCGTGGAGTCAATTCCCAGCTCGCCAGCGACGGCGCGGCCCAACTCTCGCGATGATGCGATCCGTGCGTGGCCGAGTCAGCCAGGCCTGACTTGCGGGCTGGTCGCCAGCTCGTGCTGAGCCGTGGCAGGGCGCCAGGGCCTGAAAAGTCGGTTGGGATGCATTGTGCCCGCGCAGCCACAATCTCGCGTTGCGGTTGTGCGGCGTCCGCGCGAGTGATCGCAACCAGTGTATTGATAAGGAGTTGCCTTGGCGGGCGACTCCGTCGGCGGCGCCGCGCGACGCGCTGTGCGGAAGGCTGGTATTTGAAAAAATATTAACCTAAATTTGACTTCATAGATATTAAATGCGCATATTATGCGGGATGAAACGCGCCGGACCGTTCCCACGGAACGGGAGCAGGGCTTCATTTTGACATCCAGGTTCCGCGAGGTAGTTCCATGGCAAGATCAAGACTTAGCACGCAAGCCGCCCCATTCATGCACCAAGCGTTCTATCGCCGCCGAGCGGCCTTCACGCTGGTGGAGTTGCTCGTTGTGATTGCCATCATTGGCATCTTGATCGCGCTGCTGCTCCCGGCAGTCCAGGCGGCGCGTGAAGCGGCCAGGCGCTCGCAATGCGTTAATAATCTGAAGCAGTTGGGCTTGGGCCTGCAGAATTATCACGACGTCAACAACTCATTCCCGGCCGGCTGCGGTGGAACCAGCACTTGCACCTCGCCCTACACAAACGGCAATTGCACGCGAATCAGCGCCTTCATCCCGGTTCTTCCCTACATTGAGCAGGGGGCGCTTTACAACCAGATGAAGGGCGGCGGCGGCAACCCGGTTTCGGCGCCGTTTGGGCCGGCCGCTTGGGGTGGCTGGAGTATTTGGAATATCCAGGTTCCCGCGCTGCTCTGCCCTTCGGACACGCGCCCCGTTCCCACGAATGGCGCCCACGGCGAAAACAATTATGCCATCAGCCACGGCGACTCGATCAACAACATCTTCATTTGGAACTCGGACCCGATCAATTGGAGCCGAGGCATGTTTTGCAACAGCAAGACCGTGACGTTGAGCATGGTGACCGACGGTACGAGCAACACCATCATCATGAGCGAGCGGCTGCGAGCCTCGTTCTCCGCCGGTTCGCAGCCGAAAGTCAATGTCCGGCAGGGGACGATCCCGAATGTGGCCGTCAACACCAGCCCGGGAAGTTGCCTCACGAATGCCAATGGCATGTATTACACCAACCCGTCCGCAGCCTTCGGTTACTTCGGCACGAATTGGACCGACTGCGAAACGGTGCGCTCCGGCTTCAATACCGTTTTGCCGCCCAACTCACCTTCGTGTAATGTCACCAGCACGATCTGCACGGGCTGCGGCGTGACCGATGCGCAAGGGGGCGTCTATTCGCCGACGAGCAACCACCCTGGCGGCGCGAACGGCGTGTTTGTCGACGGTTCCGTGAGGTTCATCAGCGACAACATCAACACGGGCAACCTGGGTGCGGCCGAAGTCAATGTCGGTCCCAGTCCCTACGGCGTCTGGGGCGCCATGGGCTCCAAAAACGGCGACGAGGGCGGGACCAACAACCTCTAGTCGCGGATGCAGTCTTTGCGGGCGTAAAGCGGTTGGTCGCGACGCCAGCCTTGCAGGCTAACAAGCGAAGCCGCCCGGTAATACCGGGCGGCTTCGCCTCCATAAGCTCCGCCACCTTCTTAGAGCCGGCGGCATGCCTGGCATTCTCCCTTCGGGGAGGCATTCAGAGGTCCAGACTCATCGACCCAGCCTTCGATCCCAAGCAGGCGGCGAGAAGGGGCGAACGTCATCGCCATTTAGGCTAGCAGCGCTGTTGGTTGCGAATGTCGTGCTGGGTTTGGGAGCGATTCCGGACTCTGTGGTGACTGGTCATATTTTATTTTAATAAAAATTTGACTTTGTTGCCCCGAAAGTAGATATTGACGCCTCGCACAGATCGCGGGTGTTTCTCGCCAAACTTGGCGATGGTCTTCATATCTACGTCCCGTGAGGTGGTCAAATGGCAGGATTTTGCGGCGCCCTAATGGGCCGAATGCGACAGAGACGGCGCGTTCGAAATCGGAAAGCGTTCACGTTGGTTGAGTTGCTCGTCGTGATTGCCATCATTGGCATCTTGATCGCGTTGCTCTTGCCGGCCGTGCAGGCTGCGCGCGAGGCGGCGAGACGCTCGCAATGCGTCAACAATCTGAAGCAGTTTGGGATCGGCCTGCAGAATTACAACGACGTCCACCGCACCTTTCCGCCTCGCAAGGGCGGCACGCTCGGGGCAGCCTCTGCCTGGGGACCGACAGGCGGCAACCGTCATCGAGTAAGCGCCTTCGTTCCGCTGCTGCCTTACATCGAACAGCAGGCCATGTACAACCAGATTAAAGCGGGAGGCAACTCAATGGGCGTTACGAGTCGTATGGCGCCGCCGTATGGCCCGCCCGCCTGGTACACGTGGGAGAATTGGAAGCCTCAGATCTCGCTTCTGATCTGTCCTTCCGACACCATGCGCGTTCCCACTACCAATCAGATGGGCCAAAACAACTACGCGTTCAGCCAGGGCGATTCCGTCAAAAACCTCACCAGCAACTCAAACCCGACCAATTGGAACCGGGGGATGTTCTGCTATAGCAGCGGCGTGACGCTCAACATGGTGACCGACGGGACGAGCAACACGATCGCCATGAGCGAGCGGATCCGGGTTACGGCCTTCTATACCGGCCAGGGCGGGCCGAAGATAAGCATCAAGAAAGGAGAGGTCAACGGACTAAGCAGCGTTGACATCACCCCGGGACTCTGCCTGGCGCAAGGCAACGGCATGTATTACGCCAATCCTAGCCAGGTCAAGGCCCGGTTTGGCATCCACTGGACGGATGGCCAGACGGAATATTGCGGGTTCAACACCGTTTTGCCACCCAATTCCCCGTCGTGCACCCGTGACTGGAACAAGTATGGAGACAGTCATGGCGGCGTCTTTCCACCGACGAGCAATCATCCGGGCGGCATAAACGGGGTGTTCGTGGACGGCTCGGTACGATTCATTAACGATGCCATCAACACGGGCAATCTGTCATTGCCTGAGGTCAATGTCGGGCCAAGCAATTTCGGTGTTTGGGGCGCCATGGGCTCCAAAGACGGCGGCGAGGGGGCGGTGGTCCAAAGCGCCGCGAACAACCCCTAACCGGGCTGAACGGTTCGAATCTGGCCTGCTGAAAGAAATGTGTTGTCGTTTGGATGTGACCATCGGCCCCAGCCCCTGTGGAGTTTGGGCCGCCATGGGCTCCAAGAATGGCGACGAAGGGGCCGCCAACAGCCTCTAGCTCGAGCCACACCGCAACCGCATCCATCGCGACTCGCTGCTTGCTATCATCAAGCCGGCCGCACTGCTAACGTCGGGCGGCCGGCTCGTGTCGTGGTTGAAATTTGCAGGGCGCAGATTCTTGCATTCATGATGACGCGGCATATTGCCATATTAAGGATGGCAATTGTGTCTTTGCGACGTTTCCTGCGACATCGACGTCCCGACAGACGGCAACCAGCGGGTATTCTCGCGACCCATTGTATGTCGCGTTCTGGTTTGGCTTGTCGGTGTAAATTGTTGTATTGCAATTGGTTGCGATTCTAATCCAGGCGGCTTGCCGGCCCTGTTTCGCGGTGCATGGACGTTCCGTTGCATGGACTCTAGATCGACGCCGCGCGTCAGCCGTCCCGCGTTGTCTGATGGGCGATGCGAAGGTTGCCGCTGCCAAGCGGGCGCCGCAAGGAGTGTCGAGTCGAATAGCTAATATTTATATAAATTTGACAGATCATAAAAAAATGTTCATGCTAGTCGCTTTCGCAGGACGTCGGATTGCATGGCGGGCGCCGACGGCATGTCTTCAAGTCCTTTCTGTTTCCTGTGAGGTGACGCATGTCTACTTCTTCTTGCGGCGGGGGCGTCGAGTGTGAGCGTACAAAATGGGGGCCGCGTCGAACGGCCTTCACGTTGGTGGAGCTGCTGGTCGTAATCGCCATCATCGGCATCTTGATTGCGTTGTTGTTGCCTGCCGTGCAGGCGGCGCGGAGGCCGCGCGACGCTCGCAATGCATCAATAACCTGAAGCAACTCGGGATCGGTCTGCAGAACTATCACGACGTCCACGGATCGTTCCCGTTTGGCAAAGGCGGGACAGGAACCTGCGCGGCTGGGGCGCGTTCACCGGCAACTGCACTCGGGTGAGCGGCTTCATTCCGCTGCTGCCTTTCATTGAACAGCAGGCCACGTACGATCAGATCCGAGCGGGCGGGAACGTTGCAGGGAACACCAGCCAAATTGCTTCGTCCTTTGGGCCGCCGGGCTGGTACGGTTGGGCCAACTGGAACGTCCAAGTAGCGAGCCTGATTTGCCCCTCCGACATCCGCCCCGTTCCCACGACCGGGCAGGTAGCCAACAACAATTATGCCTTCAGCCGCGGCGATTCGATCAATAACAACACCAATATCACATCCAGCCGCGGCATGTTTGCCCAGAGCGGCACCATCAAACTCAACATGGTCACCGACGGCACCAGCAACACGATCGCCATGAGCGAACGCATCCGTGACAATTTCAGTATCGGCCAGTTGCCGAAAGTTAACATCAAGAACGGCACGGCCATTAGCATTTCGAACATCAACACCAGTCCGGGAGTCTGCCTGACAACCGCCACGGGCCTGTATTACAACGACCCCGCGAACGTCAAGGGCCGTTTCGGCACGCTATGGACTGACGGCCAGATGGAGCGCTGCGGGTTCACCACGGTGTTGGCGCCCAATTCGCCGTCCTGCGTGAACAACAACAATCCCAATGCCGACAGCTCAGGCGGCGCCTATTCACCGACAAGCAATCATCCGGGCGGCGTGAATGGCGTGATGGTCGACGGCTCGGTGCGGTTCATCAGCGACAACATCAATACGGGCAATCTGGGGCTGCCTGAGGTGACGATCGGCCCGAGCCCCTATGGCGTGTGGGGGGCCATGGGCTCCAAGAATGGCGATGAAGGCGGATCGAGCAACCTTTAGTCGCCCGTCCGGCCCGCCGCATTGACTCCTGGAAGATGCATCCTCCGACCGACCTGTCGCCGCTCCGGCGCCGGCGGCCGGACGGCCGTGGTGCATCAAGCGAATGGCGGCTGCCGGGGCCATTTATTCTGTTAGGCATCTGTGATATAGGTTAGATTGTTAGGTGCGCTATGCTTCCGTGGCCTCGCAAGCTGGAAGTTCTGACCGCGTGCAAATCCAATCTTCAGGCGCCTCAAGGAGTCATTTATATGGGTACAGGTCGTCTCGCTCAGGGGGTCTCTTTCGCCGCTTGGTTGGCCCTCGGCTACTTAGGGCTCTGCAGCATCCAGGGGTGTTCCGGCGGAGGCGGGGGCGGGGGCGATCCGAACGGAAAGGTGGTGACGGGCACGGTGACGTACAACGGCAGCCCTGTGGAAGGCGCCAACGTGACTTTCATGTCCGCGAACTCGTCCGCCTTTGGGCGGACCGACGCCGAAGGCAAATTCCAGTTGACTACGGCCAGCGGCGAAAAAGTCTCGCTCGGCGACTACCAGATCTCGATCGTCAAGAAAGAGGCGCCGCCACCGTCCGCGGCCTCGACGAGCGAGGCGGAGTATGTGCCGCCCGACCCGAACGCTCCCCCGGCGCCGGCCCCCAAGGATCTCGCTCCCGGCCAAGTACGCCGATGCTGCGAAGTCCGGCTTGACGGCCAGCGTTACGGCGGACGGGGAGAATAAGTTCGATTTCCCGTTGATCGACTGACGAGACTGCCGGAAACCGCCGAGCGCTGATGCGCTCGGCGCGTTTCGGCGCGGCGATCTCACCGCCGCGCAAATAGCTCTGATTCCACCGAGGCCGGGTGAAGCGATTCGCCCGGCTTCAGTCATTCAAGGGCCGCAGCTCCGCCGACTTTTTCTGCCGCGACGCCATCCGCTCGCGGGAAGTTGACGTTTCAACGGGCACGGTTGCTCGGCGGGATCTCTGTGAGCAAGTCGCCGCGACGCGCAGGCGGCTCTTATCGCGGGGCGGCCCCTCGCCTCGGCTTGCCGCCTGCGGTCAACGCCGAAGCTCGCCGCCCGCCCGGCGGCCGTCGGTTCCGGCCGAGAGCCTGTTCCCCGGCGCCTGGCGGGAAAAGCAACCTAAATCGTTTGCCGAAAAGACCCATCGCTATGCTGGCGGGACGGACTGAGGTGGCGGCGCCCGATCGACGCGACATCCTCCAGCACCGCTCATTTTTTCTGTGAAATCTTCAGTAACTTTAGACGCGGGCGTAAACACTTCTCGTTTGGAAATTTAACTTTAACTTTCCAGGAATCAGCTTTACCCCGCCAGGTCCCCATGAACGGCACTTGATGACTTCGCCGAAAACGTCGCTTAATCGTAACCGTGAGCGACGGCGACGGCTACGGCCCCGCCGGCCCTGGCACCCGCAGGAGCGGATCTCTTCCGAACGGCCCGCGGCTTTTAAAGGCGCGGTACTGCTCGGCTTGATTTTCTTCGCGGCGTCGGGAGTAACTTCCCAATGCCGCGGCGACACTCAGTTCTAGAACGCCTACTTTATCTACCTAAAAAACTCCTTTTCCTTCCCACAGGTCCACGAATGGCCGCCCTCGCCGGTTCCGTCAATCCGTCTCGCGTCCCCCACTCGTCCTTACGAGTTGAGTTTTCCAGCCCTGCTGGGGGCTCGCGTTGTGTTCGCCAGCGTACGCGAGGCAATCGACTTCGCCTGGCGTTCACGCTCGTCGAACTGCTCGTCGTGATCGCGATCATTGGGATCCTCATCGCGTTGCTGTTGCCCGCGGTCCAGGCGGCGCGAAGCGGCCCGGAGATCGCAGTGCGTCAACAATCTGAAGCAGTTGGGCCTCGGCCTGCAGAATTATCACGACGTCCAAAGTTCCTTTCCGCCAGGCTGCGGGGGGACGGCGTCTGGCGTCGGCAACGACGGGAACGGCGTCCGCGTTAGCCCTTTCATCCCGTTGTTGCCCTTTATCGAGCAGCAGGCGTTGTACAGCCAGATCCGAAAGCGGGGGGCGGCAGTCCCACGTATTCGCCGTATGGTCCGCGCGGATGGCTCACCTGGTCGAATTGGAACGTCCAGGTGCCGGGGCTGCTTTGCCCTTCCGACACTCGGCCGCATCCGGCGCCGGGGGCGACCGGCGAAAACAACTATGCCTTCAGCCACGGCGACTCGATCAACCAGATCTACATCTGGAACTCGGACCCGCTCAACTGGAGCCGCGGAATGTTCTGCAATAGCAAGACGGTCACGATGACTATGGTGACCGACGGCACCAGCAACACGATCATCGCCAGCGAGCGACTCCGAGCCAACTTTGGCCACAGGGGCCGCGGTGAACCACTAGCGTAAATGAGGGATCAGACAAGGAGCCTTCCCAGCGTGGTAACACCTCCCCAGGTCTCTGCCTGCCGTACGCCACTGGCCATGTACTACAGCGACCCGCACGACAGGTAAGCGGCTATTTCGGCACGAATCTGGACCGATTGCGAGGTGAAGCGCTTGCGGCTTCAACACGGTATTGCCGCCGAACTCGCCTTCGTGCGGGATTAACGTCGACCCGAACGCGGACTGTAACGGAGGCATCTTTTCCGCCGTCCAGCAATCATCCCGGCGGCGTCGACGCCGTGATTGTCGATGGTTCCGTGCGGTTCATCAGTGACAATATCAATACGGGCAATCTGGCCGCGCACCGAAGTCAACATAGGTCCGAGTCCCTACGGCGTTTGGGGCGCCATGGGCTCCAGGGACGGCGATGAAGGCGCGGCGAGCAACCTCTAATTTCTCGCCAAGCAAGCTCGCCTTGTGTTAAGCGGTTGGAGCAAACGCCCGTCTTGCGGGTTAACGAGCGAGGCCCGTCCGGCGGCATGGCCGGACGGTTCCTGCGCTTGGCGGCTTATTTAGTGGCCCTTCAAGTTTAAGAATTGCGGTGACCGGGCGGATGCGCGCCTCGACTGAGCTTGCCTCGGTCGAGCGAAGTGATTGATCCGCTAGATGGCGGCCCTCGACACATGCGTCCCGTACCCGCCTCGCCCCGGTCGAACCAGCGCCAACTCGATTTGCGATTCGTCGCGCGCGCGGCTGACCGATCGTCGCTCCTGCTGGGGCAAGCCCAGCGGAAGCTGGAAACGCGGCAACCGCGCACAGGCCCCTAAAAGCAAGCGTTGAAGGGGCGATCAGCTGATCGATCAGCGGCCTGCGACCGCGTGCGAGCCGGGTAGTGGCGGAGCGGAACGAGAAAAACTGGCACAAATTGCCGCCCAACGCGCCTTCCTGCGACGTGGTCAGCACGAGTTGCCCGACCTGCGGACCCGCGGATGCGCAAGGAGGGGTCTTTCCGCCGACCAGCAACCATCCAGGCGGCGCCGACGCCGTGTTTGTCGATGGCTCCGTACGGTTCATCAGCGACAACATCAACACGGGCAACCTTGGAGCCGCCGAAGTCAACGTCGGCCCCAGTCCCTACGGCGTGTGGGGCGCCATGGGCTCCAAGAACGGCGACGAAGGCGGATCGAACGGCGCCTGATTGCGTCCATTGGGCCGTTTTAGCCTCGGCCCCCTTTGTCAAGCACAGCGGCTACACCCAGGCGCAACGGCAAGGGCGCCTGGGTGACAGCCTGACCGTTCGCGCCTTCAAACTCGTTAACGACGAAAAGATCGCGCTCAATAGGTCTGCAACGCGTCCGACGGAGGCGAAGACGCGGCAGCCAACTGCGGCGCCGCAGTTGGCTGCGCGTGAATTGAAGGTTACAGAGGCTTCCAGATGCTTGACGGCGCCTTCGAAGGCGCCGCGCGAGCCGGGACTTCCTTGGGCAAGAGCAGCTTGATGAACTGGCCGATGCGGGCCTGGACGTCCGGCGAAGCCGTGACGATCAACGTCTCGCCGTCGAGCCGGGCTTCGACCTCGCTGCCGACGTGCTCCTTGAGAAACGCCGCCAGGGCTTCGGCCTTGGTCTGCGGCAATCGATAACGGGCGCGGGTGAGCGTTTCTACCACTTCGCCCTGTTCGGTTGCGCCTACTGAGCGAGGCAACGCCGAGGATCCGTGAGTAACCACAACGGCTTGGCGCTTAGCCGATGAGTCAACGCGGGCGGCCGGCTGGGGATAAACAACTTTCGGCGGAGTTGCCATAACTCGTGGGCGAGGCTTCGCGAGTTGTGCACTTGCCCCGTTCTGTTCCCTTCGCAAGGCGCGAACTTCCGCCGCCAATTCGGACAGGCGAGCTTCGAGTTCTTCGATATCGCTTTGGTCTGGCACAATATGTTCGTGGGGAATGGGCCAGGTTACTTTCACTCGCCTGCCCGCGGTGGACTCTGCTGTCGGATTGGCGGGTGCATGCTGTTCCGAAGCCTTCGTAGTCGCCGCTGGCGGTACAGAAATCGCATCAGGAACTTGAATCGCCGTCGACCGGACCGGTTGTTCTTGCGGCGGTTCGAAATCGCCCACCGTCAACTCTGCAACAGGAGGCTTCTGGGGTTGTTCTACTGACGGGTTCGGCGCGTCAGGCGGCGAGAATGGATCGTCGAGCGGCGTCGGCTCGACCTTCGGGGCGTCAGCGGCAGGGGCTTGCTCCTGGCTCCAGCCAGGCAAGACGGCAATTCCCAATAGTGCGATCGAAGCCAGGCCGACCAACGGCGCTCGGCAGGGTACGCGGTCACGCAGGATCATGGTCAATCTCCTCTCGAACATGCGTCGGGGCTGGCGCCCATGCCGACGGCCGGCAACGGCGCCGCCGTCCAGGAAAGCAACTCGGAAACTTCGATCAGCGTCCGGGCGTATGCCCGACGCCCGCCCGGCAGCAGCGACACGACCCAGGCGTCGCAGGCCAATTCGGCGTTCTCGCGCAATTGACGGCGCACGTGCCAAAACAGCGGATTCCACCACCAAACGCAACTGGCCGCCAACTCCAGCCAACCAACCCAGTGATCGCGCCGTCGCAGGTGGGCCAGCTCATGAATGATCACCGAGCGGCGGGCGTCATCCGCCATCGGCGCCCACAGCGATTTCGGCCAGATCAAGCGCGGCCGTCCCAGCGCACACACCATGGGCGAACAAACGGCCGAGGTTAGCGCCACGCGCGGCGCCGCGACTTGTAGCCGGGCGGCGATTTCTTCCACCAGAGCGATTAGCTCCTGCGGCGGCGTTTCGGTTCGCCGCAACAAACGCCGAAAGCGCACCAGTCTCTCCGCCTGCAACAAAACCATGAAAACGCAGCCCGCGCTCCACAGGCCCAATAACCAAGACCGAACGTCCAGCCGCGCTGGCTCGTTGGGCGCTACATCGCCCCCGACGTCGATTCCCTCGACGGGCGGCCGAGCGGTGGCGTCCGAAATGACCTGCGGCGCCAAGGGCAATGCTTCGATATCGACGACTATGAACTCGCGGAGCAGCGTCTCGTCTTGCCCGACATCAGAGCTCGTCGTCGTTTCTTCCGGCCAGATTTCGACCGGCGCTGCAGCCCCGTCTTCCACAAAGACTTCCAAGGGCCCCGCCGGTAAAGCGTGCGCCGGCAAGTCTGCAATCGGTGGCCGCTCGGCAGGACGGGCAGGCAGCAGCCAATCGAAGTCGACCGCGCCAAGAGGCAAGGAATAGAGCGGCAGCGGAGGCGTGATCAACTTGAGCAACACCACGAGCCACAACGCATGCCGCAGGGCCGGAGAAAACCGGTCGAAGCGACAGCCTAGCGCGGCCGCGAGTGCCAGCGCCCCGGCAAGCAACGTGTTTTGAGCCATCCACCAGAACATGGCAGTGCCTAGGATTTGCGTTTGCGTTTTGCCGGCTTGGGCGCCGGCCTCGGTTCCAACTCATCAATCATCTGCCTGAAGTTCGCAATCTCTTCCGCGGTGAAACGCTGCCCTTGAACCAAAGCGTGCACCAGCGGCGTGGCCGTCCCTTCGCACAACTCAGCGGCCAGTAAGTCGAGGCGTTGCGAGAGGAGTTGTTCGCGAGATACGAGCGGCCGGAAGACATGCGCCAAACCGCCCTTATCGCTCCCGACATACCCCTTGGCCTCCAACCGCGCCAGCATGGTCAAAGCCGTCGTATACGCCCAGCGTCGGCCGCGCTGGCCGAGTAATTCATTGATCTCGCGGACCGTGCCGGCGCCGCGATCCCACAGCGCCTTCAGCACTTCCAATTCGGTCTCGCTCAGCGGCGACGGACGAGCGGGCATGGACGAAAAACTCGCGATCGAAAGTCTACTACAAGCTGTCGGAGGCCGATCCTACTACAATGCGTCGTAGGAAGTCAAGCGCAGTGCAAACTCGGAGTTCCCGTCGTCAAGGCAAAGGCGGGGAAAGGCTGGCCCGCAGGCAGGCTGCCATCGGCATCTGAGGCTTACGCCTGAGACGCGACGCCTGAATCCTGACGTCTCTCTTCCCGCTTTTCCGGCACGAACAGCAGCAAGACCATCGAGACGAGCGCGAGTGCGGAGCCGACGCCGAAAGCAATTTGAGCGTTGAAATGCTGATAGAGGGCGCCAAACATCAAGCTGGCCGGCAGAGCGCCGATGCCAATCAAAAGATTGAACCAGCCATAGGCCAGCCCTGCCCGCTCGGAACCGACGAGTTGGGCGACCATTGTCTTTTCGCTCGGTTCGGTCAGCGCATAGTACACGGCATACAGCAGGAACAACGCCCAGATCTGCCAGGCGGTCGTCGCGTAGGCGAAGGCCAGGTAGACGACGGCGTACCACGCCCAGCCGGCCAGGAGCAGTATCCGCGGGCCCCATTTGTCGACCGCTCGGCCGCCGAGCAGATTGCCGACGCTCTTGGCGACATGGAATGCCAGCCAGAGCATCGGCAGCAGATGCAAGGGAACGCCTAGTTCCTGCGCACGGACCAGCAGGAACATATCGCTGGAATTCCCAAGCGTGAACACGAGCAAGGCCAGCAGGTAGACCTTGAAGCTGCGCGGATAGGGCTTCAAGCTCAGGTCCAGACGACGCCCCGCGGGAACGTGAACGCGCTGCTCTTTCAGGCCGAAGGCGACCAGCGCCACCGACCATCAAGCCGGGAATGAGCGTCAGCAGGAACAGCAGCCGCAGGTGGCCGCTTTCCCACGCCGCTTGCTCGGTGATCACGTCGGCGGCATGTCCCGAAAGCGTATCGCCGCCGGCTGACGTCAGCCATAGAAACAACGTGGCCAGCAGCGGACCAATCGCCGCCCCGACATGATCCATGGCCCGGTGGAAGCCAAAGGCGCGACCGCGCATACTTTTGTCCGTCGAGTCGACGATCATCGCGTCGCGCGGGGCCGTGCGAACCCCTTTTCCAAACCGGTCGCCCAACCGCACGACCAGGGCGTGCCACGGCGCCAGCGCAAAGGCCAGCAACGGTCGCGACAACGTGGCCACGGCATAGCCGAACACGATCAGCCCTTTGCGGCGGCCGATCCGGTCCGACCAGCCTCCCGAAAACAACTTGAGCACGCTCGCCGCTGAATCGGCCACGCCCTCGATCAAGCCCACGTATGCCTTGTCGCCCCCCAGGACCGCAATGATGAACTGCGGCATCAAGGGGGCGATCATCTCGCTCGCCGTATCGTTCAACAGGCTGGTAAAGCCAAGCAGCCAGACGTTGCGAGGCAGCCGAGCAGGAGTCGGTCGGTGTTCGGAAGCAGGCTGAGTCATGGAGCAAAAGCACTTTTTCGGGCGCTGCGGCGACAGAAGTCGGAGCGAGTCAGGCGATCGCGCCGAAGGCCTTGCCTGCCGCGACTATCTTGACCAGCCTCACTATCTTCGGCGCCGACGCCTGGATTGGGAAGGCGAAATCAAGCCCAGGATGAATCAACCGTGCTGCGGCAATTGGCGCCGCAAGCTCGAGGGCCGACTTGAAGATTGCCCCTCAAGCGGACTACGATGGCTCATGGGGCGGCGCGGTCCTTTTGCCCTTAGTGGGAGTTTTCGTCATGACGGGCGTGCTCGTATGTCTTTCGGCTGCCGTCCTGGGGGTCGACTTTGGTTGGCAGCCGCTCGCCGACGGCGGAGTGGAGTACATCATTCAAATCGAGCCCCAAATGCTCGACTCGCTGCAAAGCGGCGAAAGTCTCAGCAGCGCGCTGCCGACGTCCGGTCATAATATTCGCCGCTACCGGATCGTGGTCGGCACGGCGGAATTGCCTCACCACGGCGAGCCATTGCCCGAGGCGACTTCCGATCAGCCGCCAGCCGGCCAGCATGGGCCAGAAACGTCCGAGGCGTCGCGCGTCGGCTATGAAGAAGAGCTCGATCGCGTGGAGGCATTCGGCGAAGCCAAACCGCGCGGGGTCGCCAGCATGCCGATCGACAGCCCGTATCCTTCCAACTATGAGCGGTCGGGAATCCCGCTGCCTGGGCCGATCCTCGTTCCGCCGTTGCTCGCGCAAGAAACACCGCAACCCCTGGAGGAGAAACAGGACCAGATCACGATCACCAAACCGCCCGCGGCGGCCCCCGTCTTCCCGGCAGAGAATGAGCGGGGCGAAGACGCCGAAGCATACGCAGACAACGATTCCGGCGCGTCGCGCGTAAAGCCGGAGATTATCACCGCGGAAGCTCCCGAAGACGATCCTGCCGCGAAGATTTCGCTGAACGAACCGTCGCAGGCGAGCGAACCGCCTGCGGTTCCGTTCGCACCGCTTACGAAGCACGCCGCGGCCAAGCCTTCAACGCTCAAGAAGTCCGAGAAGGGAACGGATGAAACCGAGTCTCCATCCGACCAGGAGCCGCCTACCGCTCAAGCGCCCGCCGAAAAGCAAAACCCGCTGACGCTGATTGGCTTGTTTGCTTCACTGGGCGGCAACATGTTCCTGCTGTGGGTGACCACCGGCCAGCGCAGCCGTTATCGGGCCTTGCTGCGCCGTTCGCGAGAGGCGCTGGCAGCCGCCACCGCCCACGCATTACCGGGGACTCGCGAAGAAGACGAGACGCCGCATTGGGAAACGGTTGAAGAGGAAAGCTGAACCGATCCGGTCGGGCGGATCCTGATCGTGAGTTCGCGTTGTTCGCCAGTCGTAGCGGCCGCGCGAGAAACAAAATTATTGCGCCGGCACGGAAGGTGGTCGCGTAGGTCAGGCTTTCCAGCCTGACGCGAAGGCCCCGTCAGGCTGGAAAGCCTGACCTGCTTTGGCGCCGGGGTAATGCAAGCGCCGTTTCGGCTGGGCAGAGTCAGAGAGTCTCGCGTCCGTTTTGTTCTAGTCCGCCACCGCCGAGCTCGTCTCGGTGGAGCGCTGATTGATCAGCTAGAAACCGCGCCTCGCCGCAACCTCCTTCTTCCCTTGTTCATGTCGCTCCGCCAAGCCTACTGCTTCGCATCGGCGTCAACCTTGCCCGCGGCCGATCTGCGCTGCTCGAACATCCAAGGGACCAGCCCCTCAGGATCGGCGTAAGCCTGGTTCCAACTGTTGTGGCCCACTCCCGCGTATTCGACGTAAATCGGCTTTCCGCCGGCCTGCTTGACGGCGGCTACCATGTTGCGCGACCGTACGACGGGCACGACCTTGTCGGCGTCGCCGTGCGCCGTCCAGATCGGCAGTAAGGCGAGCCGTGCGGCGAGCGTCTCGTCGCCGCCGCCACAAACGGGCGCCAGGGCCGCGAAACGCTCGGGCCAACGCGTGGCGGCGTCCCAGCAGCCGTAACCTCCCATCGACAGCCCGGTCAGGTAAACGCGGTCGGGGTCAACCGGGTAAGTCTTCAGCACATCGTCCAACATGCCCATGGCCGCGAGCAACTGGTCGCCTGGAGTTTCGGGCAAGCTCGATTTTTCCAGCGTCCAGTCGACTTCCGACCAGCGCTTTCCCGCCCGGCATTGCGGAGCGATCAAGAAGCAAGGAAACTTCTCGCGGTATTCGTCCTTCGCCATTTGTGCAGGGAGGTAGAGCAATTGCAGCCGGTTGTCCGTTCCCCGTTCGCCGGCGCCATGCAGGAATAGCACGACCGGGTATTTCTTGCCCGGTTCGATTTTGGCGGGCCTCAGCAGCCGATAGTGAAACGCCTCGTCCTGGTAGTCGCCGCCCGTATAGATATAGACCTTGTCCTCGAATTTGGCGACGACGTCGTCCGCCGGCGCAGCGGAGAGTTCCAGGGCCAGCAAACTCATCAACAGGGCGTTCATCAAGCGAGCCTCTCAAGGGCGGTATCTGGACAGTGGTGCGCGCTCGGCCGGCGGTTGGCCGCTCAGGAACGATGATAAGCCGGGAACAGCCGAACCTCAATTGGCCGCGCGCTTTGCAAACGCTGGACGCAGCGTTTCGACCCTTGCCCTTCCGGGCCGAGGCTGACACAATCGGTAAGGTCAAGAACTGATTGAGTTTGGAGCATGTTTGCGGATGGTCGCTGATCTTGCCGAGCGTCACGAGCTCGTTTCCGATTTGTTCTCGTTGCCGAAAACGCCTGCGCAATGGGAGCAGTACCGTCTCAGCGACGAGCAGCTCGCCTCGTACCATGAACGCGGGTACGTCGCCGGCGTCCGCGTGCTTAGCGAAGCGCAGGTCGATCGTCTGTGCGACGAACTGCACGCCTTGACCGATCCCGCTCACCCCGGCCATGCCCTGTTTTACGAGTACCACTCGAATGAGTCGGTCGATCCGAGCAAGGTGCTGTTTCACGCCCTGGGCGCCTGGCGCATCTCGCCCGGCCTTCACGATATCTTGTGGAACCCGGCGTTCGTCGTGCCCGCCTCGCAACTGCTGGGCGGCGCGGTGCGGTTCTGGCACGATCAATTGTTTTGCAAGCCGGCGCAGCACGGCGGGGTGGTGGCCTGGCATCAGGATTATTCCTACTGGACGCGCACCCGGCCGATGGCGCACCTGACCTGCTGGATCGGCCTGGACGATGCCACGCAAGACAACGGCTGCCTGCAGTACATTCCCGGCAGCCATCGCTGGGAGCTCCTGCCGGTGACTGGCCTGGCGGGCGACATGCACGCCATCGAAACGGTTCTGTCCCCCGAGCAACTCGAGGCATTCAAGCCCGTAGCAATTGAGTTGAAGCGGGGCGAATGCGCGTTTCCACCATCCCTTGATGGTGCACGGCTCTTATGAAAACCGCACCGACGGCGCCCGTCGCGCCGTGGTGATCAACGCCGTCCGCGACGGGGTCCGTTCGGCATCCAACGAACCGCTGCTGGCAGGCGTGCCGCCCATTGCGGCAGGCGAAAAACTCGACGGCAAATTCTATCCGCTGTTGTACGATCCCGATGTGGCCCGACGCTGAAAAAACTCGCGAATTGCTCAACGGCGCCCGCGCCGGCGACGCCGAGGCCGTGAACGGTCTGCTGGACCGCCATCGCGAAGCGCTGCGGCGGATGGTGGCGTTGCGGATGGATCGGGCGCTGCAACAAAGGATCGACGCCAGCGATATCGTGCAAGACGTACTGGTCGAGGCGAACCGGCGGCTGCAAGACTATCTCCAGAACCCGCAACTGCCGTTTCAGCTCTGGCTGCGACAAATCGCGCGCGACCGGCTGATCGACGCCCATCGGCGGCATCGCGTCGCGGCTCGCCGTAGCGTCGACCGGGAGCAATCGCTCGTCGCGCCGGCGCATCTGGAGCACTCGACGATGGACCTGGCCGCGCAGCTCTGGGACCGCGAACTGACCCCCGCCGCCGCGGCCACGCAACATGAGCTGGCGCGACGTTTCCAGGCGGCTATCGAGTTGCTGGAAGAGAACGATCGAGAGGTGCTGCTGCTGCGGCACTTTGAACAATTATCGAATCAAGAGACCGCGCAGATCCTGGGACTGAGCGAACCGGCCGCTGGAATGCGTTATTTGCGGGCCATCCGCCGCCTGCGGACCATGCTGGAAGAGTAGCGGAAGCGTGTGAAGATTCCCGGCCAGGCGCGTTTGCATCATGAGTCCTCGCGGGACGGTAAGTTACGCTGGATGCTCGGAACGCTCACGCTTTTCCGCTACAACAAGGCTCGGAATTTTCACGAATTCCGCTAGATTGATGCCTGAGGCCGACACGCCCGAGAAACAAAACGCAGCGCATGAGCAGCGATTGGCGGAGTTGCTCGAGCAGATGACGGCGGAACTGCGAGCAGGACGCACGCCTGATCTGGAAGCTCTGACGCAGCAGCACCCCGAGTTCTCAGGCGAGCTTCGCGAGCTGTGGGGCGCCGTGCAGTTGGCCGAAGGCATGGCCCTCGGTCTGTCGCGCCGCTCATCGTCGAGTGCGCAGGCGACCGTGCCGTGGAGCGCGCAACCCGGCCCCGGTCGGCGAACTGCCGCGGGAATTCGGCGACTTCGAATTGCAGCGGGAATTGGGCCGCGGCGGGATGGGAATCGTCTACCAGGCGCGGCAGCGCAGCCTGAACCGCACGGCCGCCGTAAAAATGATTCTGCGCGGTCAGTGGGCTTCGGCCGCCGACCTGGCAAGATTCCGGTCCGAGGCGGAGTCGGCCGCCCGGCTCGACCATCCGCACATCGTGCCGGTCTATGAAGTCGGCGAGCATGACGGTCAGCCGTACTTCGTGATGAAGTACGTCGAAGGCGTCACTCTGGCCACCCGTCTGGCCGAAGGGCCGATTCCGCCGCGCGAGGCGGCGGCCCTGCTGGCGCCGATCTGCGACGCGGTTCATTTCGCCCATGAACGGGGCATTTTGCACCGCGACCTGAAGCCGTCGAATATCTTGATCGACGTCGACGGCCGGCCGCACGTCACCGATTTCGGCCTCGCCAAGCGGGTCGAAGGCGATGCGCAGCTCACCCGTTCCGGCGCGGTTCTGGGGACGCCTTGCTACATGGCGCCGGAACAAGCCGCCGGCAACCGCGGCCAGCTCAGCCCGGCCAGCGATGTCTACAGCCTGGGCACGATCCTCTACCAGATGCTGACCGGCCGGCCGCCGTTTCAGGCCGCCACGCCGGTCGACACGGTGCTGCTGGTGTTGGAGCAGGATCCCTTGCCGCCGCGGCTGCTGAATCCACGCGCCGATCGCGACTTGGAGATGATTGCGCTGAAGTGCTTGCAAAAACCGGCCGCGCTACGGTATCCGACGGCCAAAGCCTTGGCCGACGACCTGCGGGCGTATCTGACGGACGAGCCGATCAGCGCTCGCTCGGGGCTGTTCAGCCAGGTGATCGCCCGTTGGTTCCGCGAAACCCATCATGCCACCGTGCTCGAGCATTGGGGCCTGTTGTGGATATGGCACAGCCTGGCGCTGCTGGCAATCTCGCTGGTGACGAACTGGTTTCAGTGGCGCGGCATCACGTCGCCTGGTCCCTACTTTGCCCTTTGGACGGCCGGCATGGGAACTTGGGCGGCGATTTTTTGGGCCTTGCGCCGCCGCGCCGGGCCCGTGACGTTTGTCGAGCGGCAAATCGCCCATGTGTGGGCGGCCAGCATCATCAGTATCGCCGTGCTTTTCCCGGTGGAAATGCTGCTCGGCCTGCCTGTTCTCACCTTGTCGCCCGTGCTCGCCATCTCCAGCGGAATGGCGTTCGTCGCCAAGGCCGGCATTTTAACCGGCGAGTTTTACGTGCAGGCCGCCGCTCTATTTGTGACTGCATTGGTGATGGCCAGCCTCGACCGCTTGCAGATTCCGTACAGCATCACGCTGTTCGGCATTGTCTCGGGGGCTTGCTTTTTCGTGCCGGGACTGAAGTATTACCGACAGCGAAACCGGCAGGCCGACCGCGGGGCTCCTCTGCTGGAGAGGCTCGCCGACGCAGCGGAAGAGTCGGGAGCGTGACGGCAGGGCGTCGAGCCCGTTTCGCGCGGCGACTTCAGGGGGGCGATTGCACTGCAAAATACATTTTTTTAAAAATGATGTAACTGAGGACGCGAAGCGACGCACATTTTTGGTGTGGACGGCCTTGCTGCGGCGGGCCGCGCAAGCTCGCAACCGGAAGTACGGAACGAGATTCGGAACACAGAGAACGACGGAAATACATTAGAACGACGGCAAGCAAGACATTCCCCACAGGTTTTTGCCTTTCTACCGGGACGGAAAGGCCCCCGCAGATCTCAACTAACCTCTTGTGTCGGCATCGTTTATGACGCGTGCAGGCAGAAGTCGGTCGGTATGCGCTGCGGGTCCCGGTCCCCTTGGAATCAGCAGAAGCTAGGGGGCGGAAAAAATTTCAGAAAAAACGGCTAATCCAGTGAAAGATCGCGGCTTCTTGAACGTCTTAGATAAGAGGCTCGTGCGGACCTCTGATTTTTGAATCACAGCACGCGGAGCAATACGGGCCGGAAAAAAGCAATGGAAGCCGCCAGCCAAGGAAGCGCGAATATCCGCCCGTGCGGGGCCTGCCCGACCGGACGGAGCTCCCTGCCCTGGCTCAATGCAAGAATCTGCCGAGCCCGGCGAATGGTTCTACAAGCGACGGCTTGTCAGTCGATCATGGCGCCGGCTCGGCGACGTTCAGGGCGTGACGTGTTCGAAGCGGCTGCAAACGACGAAGCAATTGGAACGAGAAAGCGAACCTATGAACCCGACTTCATCCGCTGTCGTAGTGGATTTTCAGTTAGCATCAGGTTTTGAGCGGGAGCGGCAAAAGCTGCTCGATCCGCAGTTTGCCGACCGGCTGGCAAAGCCGCTAGCCTACTGGGCGAGACCGAACGATCGTCATTTGCCGCTGGCCTTTGTTGGCCGCTCCGTGCGGGAACTGATCGAGTCGCCGTTCCCGGACCTGTACGCGACGCCCGGAGTCGGCCCCAAAAAGATTGCATCGTTACTTCGTCTGCTGGAACGCGTCAGCGAGGAGTTAGCGCCCGCAGATCCCGTTGCGACCGCTCCCGCGTCGGAAGAGCGTTCCGTGAATGAGGCGTCGCCTTCGACGACCGTTTCAGAAGCGCACTGGTCGCGGTGGCGCCAGAGCGTCGGCCGACATGGCTTGCATCGCGAGACGTTGGGCCAACTGGCACGCAGTTTACAGCATTTGCCCCGCGCTTTATGGAACGCGCAGCTATCCAGCTACTTGAACCTCTCGTTGACGGAAGTCCGTTCGTTGAGAACGCACGGCGCAAAACGAGTCGCCGCGGTGCTGGAGATTTTCGAGAACCTGGCCAGGATTCTGGAACAACTGGACGGCAATCCGCATTTGTCGGTCCGCTTTCGGCCACGTCTTGTGCAGCGTGTTGAGACGTGGGTTCAGCAACAACTCCCCTTGCCTTCCGCTCCCAGCGTCGGCGAAGTGCATTCCGAGTTTGTGGCGCCCCTGTTGGAACAACTCTCGATTGACGGCGGCGACCAGCACTGCGATGTGGCTCGCAGTCGCCTGGAGCGTCCCAACCTGGCGGTTCGCACGTTGGCCAGGCAGAAGGGAGTCACTCGCGGCCGGCTGTATGAGCTTTGGGCGGATGCCGCTACCATGGCGGCCGTGCGCTGGCCGGAAGGTCAGTCGCTGACCGCCCGGTTGCACGCCAAGTTGCTGGCCGACAAGATGGAGCCTGCTGCGCAACAATTGTTCGAATCCGCCATGGGGCTCTGGTTTCCCGAGGGACGCGACTCCCACCCCGTCTCCGTCCGCTCGGAACTGTGGCACGCCGTGGCCGAGCCCGCCTCGCTGCAAATGACGACTTGAGGATGGGAGACACCCGGAGAGCCCCGGCGAACGGCGCCCGCGACAGCGGCGTTTTTGCACGGTTCTGGCCCGTCCAGGCGTCCGTCGCGGGCCGAGGCGCGACGGCAAGTTGCACTTCGCAATGGGTCCGATCGACGCCCGGCTGAATGATGTCTTGCGCGGCGCCGCTGGTCCAAACGATTCTCGCCACGTCCGGCGCTTCTCGCCGCCCCAAGCCGAAATGCGTCAGGCCTGATTGTACGAGCCGGCGTTGGCAGCATGCTCCGGTGCGCAGTTCGATTGTGCTGCCGATGCCATAAGCATTGACGCAGCCGCCTTGGCCCGACCGGTCGGCGGCGGCAAGCAATTCCAGTCGCAACCAATGATTCTGGTTGCCGCCTTCATTGTCATATAGCACGATTCGATCGGCTTCGGCGACCGCCAGATCTAAGTCGCCGTCGCCGTCAAGATCGCCTGTATCGCATCCGCGGATGGTCTTTCCCGCTCTCGTGAGCAACGGGGGCGCGGCAACGAACTGTCCGGCGCCGCCGCGATAAACGTCTATCGTCGCCTCATCCCAGCTCAGCAAGTCCAGGCGGCCGTCGTTATCGTAGTCCCAGACTTGCACGCCGTGGCGGGCCGCGTTGGTCAGTTGCGAAGTCGCTCGCTCGGCGGGCGGCCCTTGGCGGTCCGGTTCGGTGCGCACCACGTTCAAACCCGCGGCGCCGCCAACGGCTAAGGCCCAAGAACCGTTGCCGTCGACATCCAGGACCGCAACCGATGCTGTGCTCGTCAACGAGGAAAACTCGTCAGCGAACGGTCGCCAGCGAAACCGCCCGTGACGCAAGTTCTCCAGCCAGCCCGCCGGCTTGTCTGCTGGTCCGGCCAGGATGAGGTCCAAGTCGCCGTCGCGGTCCCAATCCACCGGCGGAGTGTGCGAGCGTGCAACTCGGCTGGCGGCAGTTCCGAGACCGCGCCAAAGGGAGCGAACTGCAAGCCGCCGCCATTTGCCCATAGAGATAGGCCGCTTCCGCCCGCTACGGCGAGATCCAGGTCGCCGTCTTGATCGAAATCGACGACGGACGCGGCCGATACGGCTTTCAGGCTGGCCAAGGCTTCGGGAATTTCGACTTTAAAGAGCGGCTGCGTTCGTCTTCAGCCGGTTCGCTCCGCAGGATGGCCACGCCCGCCTTACCAAATACGAGCAACTCCAGTTCGGACCTGCGGCAAGACTTCGCCGAAGCTCCGTCGGCGTCCTGAACCGGTCGGAACCCGAAGCGGTCCGAGAGCGAGGCTGTACGTCCCGATCGAGGTCGGCCAACAGGAGGCGTGAAAAGCCCGCGGGGAGCGGACTGGCCGCGATGCGACGCCAGTCTTCCTGCTGTTGGGGACGACTGTAAATCTCCAGGGCCGTCTCGCGCAGGACGACGATGTCCAAGCCGGCCGTCGAGATCGAAATCCGCGAGTTTGACGTCGGCTACGCCCAACAACGGCGGCAGTTGCAGCGGAGCGGGAAGCTCGTTGAATTTGACTTCGATCGGCTCCGGTTCGGCCATGGCGACTCGATCGCGGCAAGGTACGCGGAATTCATGGCGGACCAGCACGAGGGGATCTTGATCGATCTGCCGCTGATCCGGAAGCGTCCCGTTTGCCGCTCGCAACGCTTCCGCCAAGGTCAACGCCTCGGCAGCCTGCTCCCATTGCTGCTTTTCGACGGCCTGCAGCGCCCGATCGACCGCGGCCAGCGGATCGGCGATGGGCCCGCCGCGTTGCAATTGTTCGATCAAAACGGGATGCCGTGTCAGCGTCTCGCGTAGCGTCTGCAAGGTTTCGCTAAGCTGAGGATCTCGCTGCCGAGTCTGCGCCGCTAGCCAGTTTGCCAGCAAGAACAGATTGCCCGACCCGGCTTGAAAGGCGCGCCCCAGCGCTTCGTAGCCGCGTTGCTTCTCCGCCTCGTCCTGCGACTCCAGCAACAACCGGCTGACAGCGTACCAGACTGCGGCGTCATTGGGGGCTAATTCGGCGGCTCGAGCCAGCTCCGCCACCGCCCGCGGGTGATCGCCCGCCTCCAGCGCGATTTGACCGGCCAGCAAGTGGGCGGGCGCCGACTTGTCTTCGAGCTGCAGCATCAAGTCGGCGGCTTCCAAGGCGCTAGCCGCCGAGGTCTGACTTTCTCGCAATTCCAGCAAGCGCGTAACCGCCAGATTGCGAGGTCCGAGGGGGTCGCCGGGCAGCTTCTGCGCCAGTTCTTCAAAACCGGCCTCGGCCCGAGCCCATTCGCCTTGCCCGCTCTCTCGCTTCTGCGGGTACCGTCCGTTCTCGAGATGCGCAATTGAGACGCTTTTGAGCTGTTCCAACTTGACGCACTCGCTCGGCGAAAGGTCTCGACGCAGCGAGATCAAAGCCGCCAGCACCGTGGCGGCAAGGACGGCCAGACAGATGCCGCCGCCGATCCACCAGCGTCGTTGCGAACTCATCGCGCGGGCGTCATGATGGGCGTCGGGCATCGAAGGTTCTCGATAGAACTTGCGCGAAGGCGGGAATAAATCGCCAGAATGCGTGAATAGGCGATTGTAAACCAAGGCCCGGCTGGCTGGAAAGGACGCCTGAGCCGGGATCATCCAAGGGCTTGCGGCCAGGTCGGACGCACGTGCCGCCAGGAAACTGCTCGCGGAAGGCGCGATCACGGCTGGTATTCTACACTACGATACAGGCTCGCGTCTTAAGCCGTCGGCAATCTCTTCGACTCGCCGGGCCTTGAGCGGCGAGCAAACCCGCGGCTGCCTTATGCCTCGTAACTCCGGGGATTCGTCATGAGCGCTGAGCAAGACCCGAGCGCGTCGCCGCCTCGGCGCCGCTGGCGTCGGCGGTTACTGGCGGCCGCCGTCGCGGCTCTGTTGCTGGCCGTCATGGGGCCGTATTTGTTCTCGTGGGGGCCGTGCCGGAAGCTCATCTTGTCGGCGCTTCCCACCCGAATTCACGGCACAATTTCGGCCGAGCGGGCATCGGTTGGTTGGTTCTCGCCTCCCGTGCTGGAAGAGTTCGCAATCCGCACCGAATCGGGCGAGCCCGTGATCGCCGTCGAATCGGTCGAACTGGAACAACCGCTGTGGCGACTTCTTTCGCATCCTTCCGACTTGGGGCGGATCACGGCGGAGCATCCCCGATTGCGCCTCCTGTTACGCGACCAAGGCAGCAATTTCGAGGACGTTTTTCGCATCCCGATTCGACTGCGCCCGAACGCCAGGAAGGGGGCAGCGAAACAGCCCGCCGCCGAACAGCCCGCCGCCGAACAGCCCGCCGCCGAACAGGCGGTTGCGGAGCGGCGGCCGGCGCGTATCCGCCGCAAGATGGATCTGCGGTTGGTCGATGCGGCGGTGGCGTGGCAAATGCCGAACGCGGACCAGGAGTGGACGATCGACAAGATCAACTTGTCTTTGGGGCTGCGGCCGCAGTGGGCGACCGAAAGCGGCTCGCCCGAGAATCCTGATCGAGCACGGCGTCGTCGTCGACCATTGCCAACTCTCGCAGGGCATGTGCGACGACGTGCTCAAGTTCGTCGCGCCGATTCTCAGCAAGGTCACGCGGGCTCAAGGGGAAATCTCGATCGATCTCGACGATTGGAGAATTCCCTTGGGTCGTCCCGAACAAGGAAAGCTGGGCGGGCGGCTGGCCTTGCACGACGTGGAGGTTGGCCCGGGCAGCTTCGTCCGGTCGCTGGCCGAACTGCTTCACGTGCCGCCCAACATCGCCCTTGCTCGTGAGTCGACCGTTCACTTCGAACTGGTCGAAGGTCGCGTTCACCACCGCGACTTGGAGTTCGAACTGCCCGGCGCCAAGGTCCGCACCTCGGGCTCGGTCGGCTTTGACCGTACGCTCGATTTGCTGGCGGAAGTTCGCTTGCAGTTGCCCAAAAAGCTTACCGACCAATCGGAGTTGGCTCGCTCGCTCTCGGAAAAGACATTACGAATTCCGATCACAGGTACGCTCTCGAAACCGAAGCTCGAAGCCGGCTTTGTCCGTGATCTGGGCCTGGCCAACTTATTCAATAAGCTGGAGGGCTTTGGTCTGAAGCTGCCCGGCGGCGCCACAGGGGAGACGCCGGAAGGCGCCGGTAGTGCGGACGGAAGCGACGGCAAACTGTTGACGGACGAAGCCGCCGCGTTGCTCGAAGATCTGCTGCGGAAATTGCCGGAGCGCCGCAAAGCTCGGCGCGAAGCCGCCGAGGTCCGCGGCGACGATGAGTCAGCGCCCCAGGCAGACTCCCCGCCGCCCAAGCGTCGGATGCTGGACCGCTTGCGCGGTCGCTTGCGACGCTCCGGCGATGCCGAAGCCCCCTGACATGTTTCACGAATGCGGATAGAGACGGCTGCTTGAACGCCTTGCGGTAAGCCGCGAATCGATCATGGCGGATGAGGAGCAGCGCCGCGGCTATGGCGCGACGGCTGACTGGCCCCCGCCGGTCAACGCAGCTCCGCCGTGACCTTTAACCTTGAGTTGGCGCAATAAAAAAGCCCTTCGCAGGCGGGGCAGGTACCTGGAAGGGCCGTTGTCAGGGTTGCCCCCGACAGATTTGATTATGCTCGACGGCGATTGCTTGTCAATGGTTTTTCAAAAGATTCATTTTCACCTTGAGAATGCAATAAAAACGGACGCGAATAGGGGGCCCCGCGTCCCCAGAAGGTCGGCGTATTTTCGGCCCAATCGTTAATGTCGCTGTGAACTGCCGCTTAGCCCGCGGGCCAATGGCTAGGCCTTTAGCCGCAAGCGTTCGATGAAGCTCGTCAGATCACTCGGCGCCGTCATTCGGAACGTCAACTCTTCGCCGCTGATCGGATGCTCCAGCGTCAACTCGGCCGAGTGTAACGCCAGTCGCGGCGCGCCGCTCCGGTCGGGCTGGGTCTGTCCAAACAACGGTTTGTGATAAATCGTTTCGCCGCACAGCGGATGCCCCAGTTCGGCCAACTGAATGCGGATCTGATGCGTGCGGCCCGTCTCCAGCCGGCACTCGATCAGCGTGTAATCCCCTAGTCGTTCGATCGGCTCGACGTGGGTGACGGCGCGCTTGCCGAAGTTGGGTTCCTGGGTGCTGCCTCGCCGACCGTCTCCCCGGTCGCGGATCAACTGCGATTCGATCGTCTGCGCCGCCACGTCGCCGCGAACTACCGCCACGTAGCGCCGATCGGTGGTGTGCCGCCGGAACTGCTGAGCCAACTGTCGTTCGGCTTGCGGGGTCCGTGCAAAGGCCATCAACCCGCTCGTCTCGCGATCGAGCCGATGCACCGGCCGCACCGGCGGCAATTTTCCGGGCGGAGCGCCACGTCGGCCTCGCTTGCCGCGGCTCGCCTTCTTGGCGATCACCTTGGGCAACAAATCTTCAAGCGTCGGCTGGATCTGGCGCCGGCGCGATGACCAATTTCTTTCCTCGGCATGCCTGACCGACGTAATGCCGGCCGGTTTTTCCACTACCACCAGGTGCTGGTCGAGATAGCGAATGCGAATGTCGTCTTCACGAGCCGGGGGGGCCGTGGGGTACTCCAGCAGTTTGACCACCTCGCCTGGCTTTAGTCGCCGGCCGGCATCCAGGCAGAGATTTCCGTCCACCAGCACGTGCCGCGATCGAATCAGCCGCCGCAGTTCCGACCAGGATTTTCCCTCAATTCGTTGGCGGAGCAACGAAGCCAAAGTCTGCTCGATTTCGTCGGGGGCGACATGGAAGATTTGGGGAGTTACGCGAGACATGTGGGTTGAGATTCAGGGAATAGGGCGGCCGAAGGCGCCTCGGCCGCGACTTAGGCGAATTTGCCCCTCGCAGGCGGAGGCCGACCGTTCAATGTATCACAAGTCGGCTCGGTCGGCTGGCGCCGCGACGCACACGATGGCGACTGTCCCGCCGCTCGGTTATGATTGTGGTTTCGCGAGCTTAAAAAGGGCGCCTCCGTTCCGGCGCGATGCCTTTGGTGCGGGACGGCTTCAGCGCTGGCGAGACCGGTCCCGGGCGGCGCCGACTCGAGCCGGGCGGCCAACGAGCGCCTGCTGACGAGCGAGCCGCGACGGCCATGAACTCCCCGCGCCGCTTCGCGGCGAAAACGCATTGACATAGGAGATTGCTTGCCATGCGACGTCAGAACCGTTTGACGCTTATTCCGCTCGCGGTCTTGTTGGCTCTGCTGCCCGGCTGCTCCAGCGAGAGCGGTCCGAAACCGGCAGCCGACGCAGGGCCGGCGGGCGAAGCGAACGACAAGCAGCCAGGCGACGAGATCAAAGTCGCCTTCATCAGCAACAATCCGTTCGAGTTCTGGACGATTGCCCGCCGCGGCACGGAGAAAGCCGCCCAGGAGTTCAACGTCGAGTGCGAGTTCCACATGCCCGCCCAGGGTACGCCCGCCGAGCAGCGGCAGATCATCGAAGACCTGATGAGCAAGGGCGTCCAGGGGATCGCCATCAGTCCCAACGACGCCGAGAACCAGGCGCCGTTTCTCAACGAGATCGCGGAGCAGACGCCGTTGATCACGCAAGACAGCGACTTGCCTCCGGGAAGCAAGCGGCTCTGCTATATCGGCACCAACAACTATGAGGCCGGCAAGGCCGCCGGCAAACTGGTCAAGCAGGCGATGCCCGATGGGGGACGCGTGGTGATCTACGTCGGCAAGCTCGACGTGCAGAACGCCATGGAACGCCGCCAAGGCGTGCTCGACGAACTGGCCGGCCAGGAGGACGCCGACGGACCGGAACTGGGGAAGTACACGCTGCTGGCCACCATGACCGACGACGCCAAGCAGGAACAGTGCAAGGCGAACGTCGAAGACACGCTGGTCAAGTACGGCAAGGATCCGGAAACGCTTTGTCTGATCGGACTGTGGGAGTACAACCCGCCGGCCATGCTGGCGGCCGTTAAAGGCGCCGATCTGCAAGGCAAAGTCAAGATTGTCGGCTTCGACGAAAACGAGGCCACGCTGCAGGGCATCCTTGACGGCCAGATCGTCGGCACGGTGGTGCAGAACCCGTTCGAGTTTGGTTTCCAGACCGTCAAGCTGTTGGCGGCTATCGCTCGCGGCGACAAGTCGCTAATTCCCGAAGGGGGAATCATGTACATCGACCATCGTGTGATCACCAGCGAAAACGCCGAAAAGTTCCGCGAGGAATTGCGTAAGCTCAAAGGCTAACGCAGGCGCCGCACTCAACGCGATCGCCTGCTTTCTGAGGCGTAAGGATTCATGGTCAACGCTCCCGCGCTGCTTGAAGCCCGCGGCATTTGCAAGTCGTTTCCGGGCGTGCGCGCGCTCGATGACGTTGCCGTGCGGCTCGAGCGCGGCGAGGTGCTGTGCATTGTCGGCGAGAACGGCGCGGGTAAGTCGACGTTGATGAAGATCCTGGGAGGCGTCTATACCGCCGACGCCGGCCAGATTCGTCTCGACGGCCGGCCGGTAGAAATCGGCGGCGTCGAGCGGGCCCAGCAATTGGGCGTCACGCTGATCCACCAGGAATTGAACCTGGCGCCGACGCTCGACGTCGCCGGCAACCTGTTCCTGGGCCGCGAGCCGTGCTGGGCCGGGCCGTTGAAGCTGATTAACCGGCGCATCGATCGCGACGCCCAAGAAATCCTCGCGCGGTTGGGCCTTGATTGCTCGCCGCGCACGCTTGTTTCACGGTTGTCGATCGGCCAGCAGCAACTTGTCGAGATCGGCCGCTCGCTGTCGCTGGCCAGTCGCATGCTGATCATGGACGAGCCGACCTCCAGCCTGACGCAACGAGAGACGGAGCGGCTGTTCGCCGTGATCCGCGATCTGAAACGCGACGGCGTGAGTATTCTTTATATCTCGCACCGACTGGCCGAGGTGCAGGAAATCGCCGATCGCGTAACCGTGCTGCGCGACGGCAAGAACGCCGGCGAGTTGTCCCGGGCCGAGATATCGCACGAAGCCATTGTGCGATTGATGGTCGGCCGCGAATTGAAGCAATTTTTTCATCGCCCGGCGGCGGCCCGGACAGCGGCGGACCGAACAGCCGCGCCGGCCGAGGCGCCGCCGGCGCTCGAACTTCGCGGCGTTCGCGTTACCGGAGCAGAACGCCGCGCCATCGACCTGGCGATTGGCGGCGGCGAGATCGTCGGCATGTCCGGATTGATGGGCGCCGGTCGCACCGAACTGGCCGAAGCGATCTTCGGCGTCCGCCCGCTAGCGGCGGGTCAGGTGCTGGTCGACGGTCGGCCGGTCCGTTTGCGCTCCCCGCGCGACGCGATCGCGGCCGGCGTGTTTCTGGCGCCCGAAGACCGCCGGCATCAAGGATTAATTCTGGAACAAAGCGTTTGCCGCAACATCAGCCTCCCCTCGCTCGAACGGCTCAGCGTCGGCAAGCTGATTGCGCGGGGCGCGAGCGAGAGCTGGCCGAGAAGATGCGGCAGCGGCTCAACATCCGCACCTCCGACGTCGACAAGTTGGCCGGCTTGCTCAGCGGCGGCAACCAGCAGAAGATCGTGCTCGCCCGCTGGCTGGCGCGCTCGCCCCGCGTGTTGATTCTCGACGAGCCGACTCGCGGCATCGACGTGGGCGCCAAGGCGGAAATCTACGGCCTGATGCGCGAACTGGCGCAGCAAGGCGTGGGTATTCTAATGATCTCCAGTGATCTGGAAGAGATCCTCGGAGTCAGCGACCGGGTGCTGGTGATGCATCAAGGAGAATTGGCCGGCGAGTTGAATCGGGCACAAATGAACGAACAGTCGGTGATGCGCCTGGCCACCGGAGGCGGAACGAACGCATGAAGAAGCTTATCGGTTTGGCGGTGTTCTTGTTGGTGCTCTACGCGCTGCTGCTCGTCTCCGATCCCGGCGCCCGCTCGGCCTATAACCATTTCAACCTGGGCAAGCGGATCGGGCTGTACGGCATCATCAGTCTCGGCGCCGGCTGCCTGATCATCAGCGGCGGCATCGACCTGTCGATCGGTTCGGTGGTCGGCCTGTGCGCCACCGTCACGGCCATGTTATTGACCAGGCAGCAATGGCCGCCCCTGGCGGCCGTCGCCGCGACGCTGGCTTTGGGCGCCGCAATCGGTCTGATTCACGGTCTGCTGGTCACGCGGCTCAAGGTGCAGGCGTTCATCGTCACGCTCTGCGGGCTGTTTATTTATCGCGGCATTGTGCGCTGGCTCGCCGCCGACCGGGTGCAAGGCCTGGCGGACAAGGCCGGTTGGCTCAAGTACTACCTGTATGAAAGCAAGGACGTATTCGGGTTGCCGATGTCGCTGGTAATTTTCCTGATCCTGGCGGCCATCGCCACGGTCTTCTTGCACTTCAGCGTTTACGGCCGCTACCTGACCGCCATCGGCAGCAATGAGCAGGCGGCGCGCTACGCCGGCATCGCGACCGACCGCTATAAGGTGTTGGCCTACGTCATCTGCTCAACGCTGGCCGCCTTCTTTTCGATCATGTTTTTGATGGAACAGAATTCCGCTCAACCGAGCTCGACCGGCAATTTCCTCGAATTGTACGCCATTGCGGGGGCCGTGTTGGGCGGCTGCAGTTTGCGCGGAGGCGAGGGGACCGTGTTGGGCATCATGATCGGCGCCGCCATTCTCTGGATTCTGCCGAACTTCACCAAGATGTGGAATGTGTCTTCGCAGCTCGAGTACACCGTCATCGGCTCGGCGCTGCTCGTCGGCGCCCTGCTCGACGAGTTCCTGCGGCGCAAGAAGTAGAGACGCTCGCATTCTTGCCGAGCGCCCTTTGCAAGCGTTCCGCTTTTGGCGTACCCTCTATCTCTTCTTTCAGGCTTGTTTCCGATCCGTAGCGTCTTGCCACCGGCCCTTTTTACTCCCCGCTAGCTTCCATGTCCGAGCAAACTCAACATTTTGATCTGATCGTCATTGGCGCCGGACCGGGCGGTTATACGGCGGCGATTCGGGCCGCACAACTCGGCATGAAAGTGGGCAGTATCGAGAAAGAACCGGCGCTGGGGGGAACCTGCTTGCGAGTCGGTTGCATCCCGAGCAAGGCGTTGCTGGAGTCGAGCGAACTGTTCTGGACGGCGACGCAGGACTTATCGTCCCACGGCGTGCGGATGTCTGGCGTCGAGCTTGATCTGCCGACAATGCTCAAACGCAAGGAGCAGATCGTTCAAGGATTGAGCCAGGGCATCGCCTCGCTATTCAAGAAGCAAAAGATCACGCGTTACCAGGGCCAGGCTCGCTTTCTGGCGTCCGGCCGCCTGGCCGTGACCGGCTCGTCGGGCGAAGTCGAGCTCACCGCCGAGCGATTCTTGATCGCCACGGGCAGCACATCCCGTCGCCTGCCGGGAGTGGAACTGGATGGAGACCGGATCGGCACGAGCACCGAAGCGCTGTCTTATACGGCCGTGCCGGACCATTTAGTGGTCATCGGCGCCGGCGCGATCGGCCTTGAATTGGGATCGGTCTGGCGACGGCTTGGCGCGAAAGTCACGGTGTTGGAGTATTTCGATCGGATCCTGCCTGAAATGGATCATGGCCTGGCCGCCGAGGCGCAAAAGCTCCTCGCCAGGCAAGGTCTCGAATTCCGATTGCAAACGCGCGTCGTGGCCGCCCGAGCCCAAAACGACCAATGCACCGTCGAGTGCGAAGGCGCCGACCCGCTCGCCTGCGATCGCGTGCTGGTGGCCGTCGGTCGCGCGCCAACACCGAAGGCCTCGGTCTGGACGCTATCGGCTTGCAGGCGGATCCGCGAGGGTGCATTCCGGTAAACGATCATTTCGAAACGTCGGCCTCGGGCGTGTTCGCCATCGGCGACGTGATTCGCGGCCCGATGCTGGCGCATAAGGCCGAGGAAGAGGGCGTGGCCTGCGTCGAGCGGTTGGCAACCGGTTACGGGCATGTCAACTACGACGCCATTCCCAATGTCGTTTATACCCAACCCGAAATCGCCTCGGTCGGCCGGAGCGAAGAACAGTTGAAACAGCAAGGCGTCGCTTACCGTAAGGGCGTGTTTTCTTTCCGGGCCAATAGCCGGGCTCGCGTGCTGGGGCACGCGGAAGGCCAGGTCAAGATGCTGGCCGATGCCGAGACGGATCGCATCCTGGGCGTCCACATTCTCGGGCCGCACGCCGGAGAATTGATCGCCGAAGCGGCCACGGCCATTACTTTCGGCGCCAGCAGCGAAGATCTGCGCGCGCACCTGCCACGCCCATCCGACGCTGGCCGAAGCGATCAAGGAGGCGGCGTTGGCCGTCGATGATCGGGCCATCAACAGTTAAGCGACGCGGGCCGTCGGCGCCGCCCGCCGCGGCAGATTTCGCCGATGCTTAAGCGTTCCTGTCTTGTCAGCCTAAATTTTTAGGCAAAGTCTTGATAGTCCCTTTGGGCGCCGCTACACTAACCTAAGTTATTCTGTCAGAGAGGCGACGGAGTTTCCGCTCGCGGCCGTCATTCGACTCAGTCGGAGACGACAAACGCGGCCAGCGGGGCAGAGAAGGGGTTAACTCGGAATGAACAAGACGTCTCGGTCCGTCGTGACCGACTACCGGTTGGAGCTGCGCTTTGAACAACTGCGAACACGGCTCGGCGAGTCTTCCCAGGCCGATGGCTTGGAAAGACCGCTCGCCTTTTTCGCCGCGTCCAACGACCGCCACCTGCCGCTGGCATTGATCGATCGCAAGGTTCGCGAACTCATCGGCGCTTCCTTGTCCGATTTGCGTTCGGTGCCCGGCATCGGTCCCAAGAAGCTGAACAGCTTGATGGACCTGCTTGAGCGTGCTTTGCCGCAGCCTGCGGCGGAGCTTGTGCCGCCGGAGCCGGAACCTGAGCTTTCTCTGGTGGATGCGGCGCCGGTAGACGGAGAACAGCCCGGTCGGGTTTCGGAAGCCGATTGGGAGCAATGGTGCGCAGCCATTCGCCGCCATCTCCTGGGGCGAGAAACTCTGGGCCGCTTCGCTCCAACTTTGAGGCGATTGCCCCGGTCGCTTTGGACGGCCCCGCTCGACGGCTATCTTGATTCGACGCTCGGTGAGTTGCGCCGCCGTAAGAATCACGGGGAGAAGCGAGTCTCGGCCATTCTGGAGATCTTCGGAGGCTTGCACAAGGTGCTGCTCCGGCTGGACGAACAGTCGCACCTGAGCGTTCATCTGCGGCCCCGTTTTGCGACCAGCATTGAGCGTTGGCTCGCATTCCGGTTGCGCCATGAGGAACTTCCGACGCTCGATGAAGTTAACCAGGCGTTCGTCGAACCGCTGATCGAGCAGCTCGACGTCGATGGCGGCGATACGCACGCCAAACTGGCGCGTGATCGGTTAAACCCCAAAAGCTCCGGGATGGGAAACGCCGCCCGGCGGATGGGGCTTGCCGCGGCCGCGCTTACGAAATGCTTGGCGACGCCCAGGCGATCATGGCGGTCCGCTGGCCCGAGGGCGGTTTGGTCATCGCCCCGTTGCTCGTTAGAATGCGGCAGCACGCGGAAGCCAGCGATGCGACGTTGCGGGTCTCGGCTGCAACCAGTTTGTTTTTCGGAGAATTCGCTCATCCCAGCGTGCCCGCCTCATCCGGGAGCCAGGGCGCCGACTCCGGCCAAATATTCCAGTCCGCGGCCTTTTGCATAGCCTGAAAAGCGAATCGGCAAGCCGATGCCGCGCCGGCGGCATGGAATCAGGAGGGACGGCGGCGAGGGGCTGGAAATAGAGACGTTCATGGTTGGGCGATTGTCAATGCGAGCGCGGCGGGCGGACCCCTTTTTCTCAGCACATCCGTCGGCACGAGCAAGCTGAGGCGGTTTCATGGAGTGGCAGTTGCAAAGCATGCAGTGGTTGCTCGAAGCAGGCGTGGCCGGCCTGCTGCTCTTGGGGCTCGCCTGCTTCGTCGTCCGATACATCCGCCAGCCCGCGCGGCAACTGCTGCTAATCGAATGGACCTTCATCGCATGCTTCACCGCGCCTTTGCTCCATCTCGCCCCGGGCTTGCCGAGCTGGTCCTTGGGCTGGCTGCCGTCGTCTCGCAACACGGCCGTTGAGTCGGTCGCCGGCGGCTTGCCGGGCGGCGGCCTCCGCCGCGTGCAAGCTCCGGCTCGAAGGCATTGCGGAACCCCGGCGCCACGGTTTCCGAAAAGAATGTTCCACCGTGGTCCGGAGTTGGCTTGTACTGGCCGCAGGCGGTCATCGTCGTCTATGCCGCAGGCGCCGCGTGGGTAATATTGCAGTGGTTCGTGGGAATCATGCAGTTGGTGCAATTGCGGCGGACGGCGGAGTCGCCGCCGGCGCGAGCGCACGAAATCTTGCTCGAGATCGCCGGCCCCTATGCTCAGCGGGCGCGGCTATTAGCCAGCCCGCGCATCGACACGCCGATTGCGATCGGCTGGCGCCGGCCTATGATCGTGCTGCCCCAAGCGCTTTGTCGGCCCGGCAATGAACCGGCCTTGCGTTACGCGCTGGCTCACGAATGGAATCATATCGAACGGCTGGACCTCGTCGTTTGGCGCCTGACGGCGCTGGTGCAAGTGCTGTTCTTTTACCAGCCGTTCTTTTGGCGGCTGCGGCGCCAACTGCGCTTGTGCCAGGATTTTCTGGCTGACGCCCAAGCCGCCCGACAGGGCGCCGCCGTGGAAGACTATGCCGATTATCTCGTGTCGGTTGCCATGCGCCGCACGAAGGCGCCGCCGCTGCCTGCCTTGGCTTTCAGCGAGCGCCGCTCTGACCTGTATCGGCGAGTGGTGATGCTGGTCGACTGCGACGAGCGGCTCGAAAACGGCTGCGGTCCCTGCTGGCATGGCGCCATCGGCGCTGTCGCGGTGTTGCTGACGTTGGGAATTGCCGCGTTGAGGCTCGAAGCCGAGGAGGCGGCCGGCAAATCCGCGGCACCCACGGCAGGTCGTTGTTCACGGCCGCATTTCCGACCACGATACAGGGCAGCCGATTGCCGGGGCGACGGTCGTCGTGCGGCGTCGCGAGGCGCTGGCAGGCCAGCGGCGCGTGCTGCAGGAATCGCTTCATAGGACGGACGCGAACGGGGAGTATGCGTTCTCTCTGCTGCCCCGTCATCTGGCCAGCCCTTGGCTTTACCTGGAGATCGACGCGGAGCATCCCCAATATGCCGCCAAGAGCGGCGTAAGCTGCTCGCTGAACGACGTCCGCCGCTTGAAGGCGACGCCCCAGGCGCGGCCCGATTTTGCCGCGATTCGACTGCGGCGCGGCGAAGCGGCGACGGCGATCGTCGAGTCGGTCGACGGCCGCCCCGTCGCGGGATTGGACGTCGTAGCCTATTCGTCGTCCGACGGTCGGCCTTGGCTTCAAGGTTCGTTCTCGCGGGCCAAGACCGACGCCGAAGGGCGTTTCCGCATCGTCCTGGCGTCATCGGGCGACAGCGTGATTTGCCTGCTGCCGCCAGATTCCGCCCCCTTGCTTTGCGTCGTCCATCAACGGCGCGGCGACTTGGGGCGTTTTCGTATTCCAACGTTCGTAGCCGGCGACCGGCAGCCGCGTCGATCCAGCGTGCTGGCGGCGACGGCTCAAGCCCGCTGACGCGGCGTCGCCCTGGCTGGCGCCTGGCACTGGGTCCGCCTGGCACTGGGTCCGCCTGGCACTGGGTCCGCCTGGCACTGGGTCCGCCTGCGCCGAACCATCCATTCTTGATTCCGGCCGCGTCCTAGGCTTTTTTTCGAAATCTTGAAACCCCTGTGAGCGAATAGGGGATATTACAGGCGTCGCTCGTTGTCATGGGCGCGTCGCAAGCGGACGAAGCTCAGAAGTTGCCGTCTCCGCCGCCCCACCTGGGGAGAGTGGCGATGCATACCGCACGCCGCGTTTCGTCCGTTCTACAACCATACGCTTGAACAGGGACAGTTCGATGGCCAGGAAACGGTTGCCGATCATCTGGTTGATCTTGGCATGCGCAGCAGGGCTTGATGCGCGCCCGGCTGGCGCCCAGGTGCTATTGCAGCGCTCCCGGACCGATCTGCCAGCCGTCAGTCGAATCTTCCCGGCCGGCATCCAGCGGGGGCAACTTGCGGAGATTGTCGTCACCGGGGAGCGACTTGAAGGAATGACCGGCATTCTGGGCCCCGCCGGCTTGCGACTGGTCCGCGTGGTTTCGATCGACAAGAAACAAGCCCGAATCGAACTGGCGGCTGAAGCCGACGCGGCGCCGGGCATCTTTCCGCTGCACTTTTTGTGTAAGGCGGGCCTGTCGAACCCGAAACTGCTGGCGATCGACGCCTGGCCGCAATCGAGCGAGAAGGAAGACAACAATACGTTCGCCGCGGCCACGCCGATTTCAACCTCATCGGCGGTGAATGCCGTGCTTGGCAAGACCGACGTCGACTGTTACCGCTTTGAAGCTAAGGCGGGCGAATCGCTGGTCTTCGACGTTGAAGCGCGGCGGCTCGGCGCGGCGCTTGCTCCGACGATGACGCTGTTGGACGCCTCCGCTCGAGAACTGCGGCGCGCGGCGCCGGCAAGCAGCGGCGTGAGCCTGGAAACGCGGTTGGTTCACGAGTTTTCGGCGGATGGCGCCTACGTGTTGCGAGTCCATGACCGGCTCTACGCCGGCTCCGACAACAGCGTCTACCGACTTCGCATCGGCCGCATCCCCTTCGCCGCCGCCATGTATCCGCTGGGCGGCCAGCGCGGTGCGAAGACTCGGGTCACGCTGGCCGGGGGCAGCCTCGCACAACCTCTGGCCTACGACGTCGACTTGACCGGCGACGTCCTCTGGCAGCGAAAGCAATTGGAGATTCCCTGCGAGCCAGGCGCGTTGCTTTCTCCCGCCCTGTTCGCCGTGGGCGAATATCCGGAAGTGCTGGAACAAGCACCGAACGAGACTCCGGAAGCCGCCCAGCCGTTGGCGGCGCCCGTCACGTTCAACGGCCGCATTGAAACGCCGGGCGACTGCGATTGGGTCCGTTTTCACGCGAAAGCCGGCGAGAAACTGACGTTTCGCGTGTTCGCCCAGCAACTCGGCAGCCCGCTCGACTCGGTGTTGAGAATCGTCGACGCGAGCGGCAAGGAATTGCTGGCGGCGGACGACCGTCCTGCCGCGCCTCGCGAATGGCCCGTCGTCCGACCGCTGACTCCGCGCCAGCAATTGGACGATCCGCTGGCGGAGTTTGAGTCTCCGGCGGATGGGGAGTACGTCGTCTCGATCGAAGATCGCTACGGCCACGGCGGCGCAGCGTACGCCTATCGCCTTGAGTTGGCCCCCGCGCAGACCGACTTCGACCTGGTCGTGCAACCAGGTTTGCCGGCCAATCCGCGCGATCCGAAGGCGGTGCAGCAACAATCCCAAGTGCTGCAGGAGTTTTCCGGCGCGGCCACGGGCGCCTTGAACCTGGATCGCGGCGGCACGGCAAGCCTGTTGGTGCGAGCGTTTCGCAACGGCTACACCGGCCCCATTGCTCTCAAAGTCGAGGGCTTGCCTGCAGGGGTGCAAGCGGCGCCGGGAACGATTCCCGCCGGTCAGAACGATACGACGTTGAACTTGATCGCCGACTTCGAAGCGCCCAGCACGGCTGCCTGGCTGCGAGTCATCGGCAGCGGGCAAATCGAGCCAGGCGCCGAGCGGCCGGCGGCCATCCGCCTCGAGCGTCTGGCACAACAACCGGTCGTCTGGGCCTCGCTGCCGGCCAGCGGCGTGGCCGAGGAGCAACTGCCTGCGATCGCCTTAGGCATCAGTCAAATCGGCGCGGAGCTGGCGGTGCGCGGTACGCTTGGCGCCGAGGTTGTGGCAGGCGGCGGCGTGCCGCTGCGCGTGGCTATCCGCCGCCGCGAGGGTTATGCAGGCGAAGTCTCCGTCGAGCTTGCGAACCTGCCCACGGGGTTGTCTGGTGCGCCGATCAAGATCGCTCCCGACCGCAACGAGGCCGAGGTGCAACTGGCTGCCAGCCCTGCGCTGACGCCCGGCCAATACCAATTCCTGCTCGAAGGCTCGCTTGCTGTCGCCGGCAAGAAGGAGCCGATCAAGGCGAGCTTTCCCGTCGCGTTCGAAGCCTATCCGCCCGTCTCGTTGGAATTGGCGGCGCAGCAGGTGGAAGTGCCCCAGGGCGGATCCGTCAAGCTGGAACTGCGGCTGCACCGGCACGGACCGGCCCTGCCGATCGAATTGACGGTCCTGCAGTTGCCTCGCGGGCTGACCGCTGAAAAAACGGCCGTGCCCGCCGATGCCGAACGGTTCGATCTGACCCTACAAGCCGGCGACAAGGCCATCGCCAGCCCCATTCGCCGCATCGTGCAGATCAAGGCCCAGACCAGGCTTGGCGACCACGTGATCGAACTGCCCACGCTGCGTTTTGCTTTGAAGGTCACGCGTCAGCCGTAGTTCGGCGCATCGCTTCGAGGAGCGCGGCAGTCGCCGAGCCGCTCGATTTCCGAGGCCAAGGCGCGGCGAAACTTCGGCGGCAGTCGAGACGGAGTTGAACTACGGATTTCGCAGCCCGCGATCTTCGTCGCAGCCGTCTGCAAGCGTCTCCGCCTACGTGCCATGCGTTTCCTCGGCGATCTACGCGCCAGTTGCCAGTGCATCCCGCGGGCTGGCCCGAACTCGGCGGCCGGCATTCGAGAACCCCAAGAATCTCCACTGCCATTCGTGCAGTTTCCTCACGGGGTGCGCCGGACCCACGCCGCAAGGGATTGCAAGTTTAACCGCCTGGGAGCCAGAAGTCGCAGTTCGCGGGGTCCATGTTTGTGTCGGATTTCAGCGTTCGCAAATTTGTGAACGCGCCCGCAGCCGCACTGACGCAGCTCTCCCGTCCCAACGAGCCTGAGCTTTGTCCGTTAACGACACTGCCATTCCGCAGCGGGCGCAAAAGGACCACGCAGGGCGACTGATGCGCGCGTCCTGCTGCAAAGGCGAGTTAGGCGGGAGAACCGTCTGGGTTGCTTAGCGAGCCCCAGCCGTCGGGGAAACCACCGAATCGCTCAGCGACATTCGCCAAGCGACGTTCGGTCTCCGTGATCGCGGCGTGTGTCGGAACCATTCGCTGGCGGCACTGCACTTCCCACCCGCTGCCGCCGTCGGAGTCTGGGGCGAAGAGTCTGGCCTCATGAACCGTCCCCTTGACCGCTGCAAGAAACTGTCGCGCCGCTGCTTCGTCAGGGAAGCAGTGCTCGAAGTCCATCATCCGAGGGGACGTCAAGTCGATCGT
>CAWAYY010000035.1:0-9446 GCA_963786255.1 Pirellulales bacterium | reverse complement strand
TCGTCAAGCGGCAATTGCCAGCTACCGTGGGAGCTACCGCGTTGCCCCCACACAAGACAAGCCAGGTCACCCCCAGAGCCGCATGGGCAGGAAAACGCCGCGGGCGACCCGCCCCCCATCGGCGCACTTGATCCTCGCAGCACCGCGATATTGCCAGCCAGCCCCACCCCTCTGGCCGGCGCTACGAAGGGCACGTCTCCGAGCCGGCCGCATGGGCTGAGGCCGTGAGACCGCACCGCGTGGCGATTGACCGCACCAGTAAGTGAGTGTACACTTACCATTGGTGACAGCACGGAGATTGGCATGAAAACCGCTGCGAGAATGACGGCTGGTGACCGCCGGCGGTCCATCATCCGGGCCGCCGAGACGCTGTTCATCGAGCGCGGCTTCCACGCCACGACTACGCGCGACCTGGCAAAGGCGGCGGGCGTCTCGGAAGCGCTGCTGTTCAAGCACTTCCCCAGCAAGGAAGCACTCTACGCCGCAATCCAGCAGTCCTGCTTCAAGGAAGAAGGGGCGAAGATTCTCGAGCTCTGCAGTCGCTCGAACCGTCGACCGAATCGCTCGTGTTCCTCGTCCACGACATGGTGTCGCACGTCCTCGGCGAGTGTCGCCACGATGGCGAAGCGCGTTTCCTCCGGCTCGTGTTTCGCAGCCTGATCGACGGCGGAGAGTTCACCCGTTTGGCCGTTCAGGGCGGCCGTCTCATTGGGTCCGGAAGGTCAACCAGCGCTACAAGGCGGCCCGGGCCGCCGGCGACGTCGTGGACGGACCGGTCAAAGAAACCTTGGGGCCTGGTCGATCCATCAATTGGTGTCCGGGATCCTCGTCCATTCGCTGCCCGCCGAACCCGTGATCGACTACGGCGTCTCGCAACGGGTGCTCGTCAGACAGGCCGTGTGGTTCTGTCTGCGCGGTCTTGGTTTGAAGGAAGAGGCAATCACGCAACACTACAAAGGACACCGCGGAAAGTGACAACCGGCGTCAGTCCGCCCGCCGCCGTCCGGTGTTAGATGCTGTATAGCCTCCACCCCGCGTGATGTTCGCAGGTCTGCCATGAAAGCTACGATTGTGATTCTCGGTTTCATGCTTGTCGCGGCCAGCGGCGCGGCGTACTACGTCCAGCACGCGACGCCCGCCGGCACAGTGAGCTTCCGCACGGCGGAGGTTACCCGCGGCGATTTGCTGCTGACGATCAGCGCCACCGGCACAGTCGAGCCGGAAGAGGTCGTCGACGTCGGCGCACAGGTGATGGGGCAGATCCTGAATTCGGCACCGATCCCCACGACCCCACCAAGCCGGTCGATTACGGCACCACCGTCGAAGAGGGAACGGTGCTGGCGCGGATCGACTCGATTCCCTACGAGCGTCGCTCGCCCAGGCCGAGGCGACGCTGACCGGTCGAAGGCCGATCTGCTGCAGCTCGAAGCGAAGTGTTACCAGGCGGAGCAGGACTTGAAGCGGGCCGAGGCCCTCAAGCCCAAGGGGGCGATCTCCGACACCGAATACGACTCCACCGAAGCCAACTACAAGGCGGCCAAGGCCAACATCGCGGTGGGCAAGGCCACGATCCGCCAGAACGAGGCCTCCCTGCGGGTGGCCCAGACGGAACCTCGGCTACACCACGATCAGCTCGCCGGTCCAGGGGGTCATCATCGACCGGCGGGTCAATATCGGGCAGACGGTCGTCGCCAGCCTCAACGCCCCCAGCCTGTTCCTGATCGCCAAGGACCTGCGGCGGATGCAGGTCTGGGTGCCGGTCAACGAGGCCGACATCGGACGCATCCACCCCGGACATGCCGGTCACGTTTCACCGTGGACGCCTTTCCCGGACGACCAGTTCCAGGGCCAGGTGAGCCAAGTCCGTCTGAACGCCGCCATGACCCAGAACGTCGTCACCTACACGGTGGTCGTCACCACCGACAACTCGGACGGCCGCTCCTGCCCTATCTCACGGCGAACGTCCAGTTCGAGGCTGACGCGCCGCGACGGGGTTCTCCTGGTGCCCAACGTGGCGCTGCGCTGGAAGCCCGACCGGACCAGGTCGCGCCAGAGCCGACCCGCCTCCCGGCTGCGCCGACAGGGCGGGCCGCAGACGCCGCCGTCAGCGAGCCGCGGCCCCGAGGACGCGCGGCCGGGAGGTGTCTGGGCGCCCTCCGGAGCGCGGGCTGGTCGCGGCCGGTTCGCCGTCCGACGTCGGCCCCAGTGACGGCACGGTGACCGAGGTGAAGGCGGCGGCTTGCGGGACGGCATCGAAGGTCGCCACCGGCGAGGCCGGCGGCGTCAGCGCTCGAAGGCGAAGCCGCCCGAAGGTGACCACCAAGGCCAATAGCAAACCCGTTCTTGCCGAAGCCGCCGAAGGCCCGGAGACCGCCACGGGTCCGATGTAGCAGCCGCCGGAGACCGCGATCATGGAACTGATCCGACTCGAGACATCTACAAGACCTATCGCCTGGGCGAAGTCGACGTCCCCGTGCTGCGGGGCGTCTCGCTCTCCATCGATCGCGGCGAGATGGTCGCCCTGATGGGGGCCTCGGGCTCGGGCAAGACCACGCTGATGAACATCCTCGGCTGCCTCGACCACCCCACCTCGGGCAAGTACTGGCTCGACGGCCAGGAGATGAGCCGCCTGCGCGACCGAACCAGCGGGCCCTGGTGCGGACGCGAAAAGCTGGGCTTCGTCTTCCAGAACTTCAACCTGCTGCCGCGGACCACGGCCCTGCAGAACGTCTCATGCCGCTGGACTACTCGCCGCACCGCGCTCCCGACGGCCGACGCCGCGGCGGGCGGCCGGGACCTGCTGGACCGCGTCGGCCTGGCGGACCGGATCGACCACGAGCCGTCGCAGATGTCCGGCGGGCAGCAGCAGCGGGTGGCGATCGCCCGGGCGCTGGTCAACCGCCCGTGCTCTTGCTGGCCGACGAGCCGACCGGCAACCTCGATTCGCACACCAGCGTGGAAATCCTGCGGATGTTCCAGCAGCTCAACGCCGAGGGGATCACGGTCGTGCTGGTGACCCACGATCCCAACGTGGCCGCCTACGCCCACCGGACCATCCGCATGTCGACGGCCTGATCGACGATGCGATCAATCGGCCGACGGGACGATGGCATCGCGCCGCCTCCGCCACGCCGACTGGGCGCCGGCGGCAGCCGGGCAACGTCGATGGCACGACGAAGCGGCTCGCGCAGGCGTCTTCGGCGACTGGCGGCATCGCGCGAATCCGCAACGGCGGGCACCACGTCGCTGCCACGGCGGACACAGTCCGCCGGCGCCGAGCTCCGGAGCCGGCCTCGTCCACGACCGGTGTCTGGGGCAACCCGGCAACGAAAACCGCGCGTGACAGTGCGCGCCGACGCTGCTGCCCGCCACGTGGCGCACGGCCCTCGGGGCCCTGCGGCGCAACAAGATGCGTTCGGCGCTGACGGCGCTGGGGGTCATCATCGGCGTGGCCGCCGTCATCGCCATGACCGAGATCGGCCAGGGCTCCAAGGCGGCCGTTGCAGAAGACCATCGCCAGCATGGGCGCCAACACGCTGATGATCCTCTCCGGCGACGGCTGCAGCGGCGGCGTCAGCTTCGGGCGCGGGCAGCGTCGCATGACGCTCACGCCGGATGACGCCGAGCGAGATCGCCGCAGCAGTGCCCGGCCGTCATCGCCGTCGCTCCCGTGGTCCGCGCCCGATCGCAGATCGTCTACGGCAACCGCAACTGGGTGCCCGAGCAGATCTACGGCACGACGCCGGCGTATCCTGGCCGTGCGCGACTGGAGAACATGGACGAAGGCGAGATGTTCACCGACCGCGACGTTCGCAACGGCAACAAGGTGTGCGTGATCGGCGACGACCATGAAACGCGAGCTGTTTCGGCGACGAATCGCCGATCGGCAAGGAAATCCGCATCAACAACGTCTCGTTCCGCGTCGTCGGCGTGCTCGGCCGCAAGGGAGCGAACATGATGGGCATGGACCAGGACGACATCGTCCTGGCCCCCTGGACCACCATCAAGTACCGCGTCAGCGGCATCAACCCTGGACAACACCAATCAGAGCCGCATCAGCTCGTCGGCCACCAGCGACGCGGTCAACACGCTCAGCAATCTCTACCCGGCGGCACGCCCTGTATCCCTACCCGGTCGATCCGACGCAGGCGGCCAACACACCCGCAGCCGGTCCGCTTCACCAACGTCGACCAGATCCTGGTCAAGGCCGCCATCCGACGCAGAAGATCCCGCCGGCCATCGAGCAGATGACCGGCTCTGCTGCGCGAGCGCCATCGCATTCCGCCCGGGCGAGGACGACGACTTCAACATCCGCGACATGGCCGAGATTGACGAACATGCTGTCCTCGACCACGATCGATGAGCATCCTGCTGCTGGTCGTGGCCCTGATCTCGCTGGTCGTCGGCGGCGTGGGCATCATGAACATCATGCTGGTCTCGGTCACCGAGCGAACCCGCGAAATCGGCCTGCGGATGGCCGTCGGCGCCCGCAGCCACCACATCCTGCGCCAGTTCCTCGTCGAGGCGGTCGTGCTCTGCCTGGTGGGCGGGGCCATCGGGCATTCTCGCTGGGTCGCGGCGCGTCGCTCCTGGTGCGGTGGATGCTGCACTGGCCCACCGAGGCCTCGCTGCCGGCGATCGTCGCGGCCGTGGCCGTCTCGGCTGGGCGTGGGCATCGTCTTCGGCTTCTATCCCGCCTGGAAGGCCTCGCGGCTCGATCCGATCGAGGCCCTGCGCTACGAATGACCGTCGGCGCCGATCGCCATGAAAACCGCCCCCAGGATCACGCTCAGCGACGAAGAACGCAGCACACTGGAGGTCTGGTTGCGCCTGGCGACGTCCCGCCGATCGGCGCTCCGCGTGAAGATCGTGCTCGCGGCGGCCGAGGGGCGGACAAATCAGGAAATCGCCCGGCGGCTGAAGATCTCGCCGAAGACGGTCTCGCTGTGGCGGCGACGGTTCCTGGAGCGGCCGACTGGCCGGCATCGAGAAGGAGGCCCCCCGCAGCAGGTCGGCAGAGGCCACCCAGCGGCTGGCCAATCTGATCATCAAAAAGACCTCTGAGCCCCACCCCAATGCACGCCGCTGGTCGACCCGGTCGCTGGCCAGTGAGCTCGGCGTCTCACCATCGACGGTGCAGCGGGTATGGCAGGCCAACGGTTTGAACCGCCGCACGTAGCGAAGGTTTCGGAAGCGTATGGGTGGCTGTGGTCGAGTGCAGCGAGCCCACAGTCGGCAACCTCACTGGGGGCTCGCCTCCGGCTCGACCCCAGCCACCCCGCCTCTTCGCCACCCTGTGCGATTGCTAGCAGTGACCACCACAGGCGGCCCCCAGGCTGCCGTCGATGCCGCCCCCGATCGCGAGATTCCCCCGAATACTGACCCGTTTGGGTGAAGCGCCCGCCTGGGCGCCCTGTTACGCCGGGGCCGGATACTGTGCCGCCGCCGTTCCGCATCGGCCGATAGTCCCGAATAGTGCGATCCTGCGGGATTTGCCGAAGGAAACGACTATCGGGGGAAGGTGGCGGCATGTCACGGAAGATCGGCGTCCCGGAGATGACTCCGCGGGCTTTGCCCGCCGGAAAGAGTCGTCTCCTGCTCTGTAGAAAACCACCTGTGGGAGGGCTCTCTGAGGCCGATACCGGTCACAATCGTCGCACGTTATCGGCGTCGGAGACGCCTCCCACACAAGACAGGCCAGGTTTTCTACAGAGCAGTCGTCTCCCATTTCATCTTGGCGGTCACGGCGCGGCCGTCCTCCTCGTGCTGCTGCTGTGCGCCGGCTGCACGAGCGTGCGCGAGTATTTTCACAACGGCTTCAAGGTCGGACCGAACTACCAGACGCCGTGTGCCTGCGTGGCTGAGCACTGGATCGACGCCGCGGACGTTCGCTCGGAGCCCGACCCGGAAATCCTCGCCTGCTGGTGGACCATATTCAACGATCCGAAACTCAACGAGCTGATTGACTGTGCGTACCGCCAGAATCTCACGCTCCGCGAAGCCGGCTATCGGGTACTCCAGGCCCGGGCCGAGCGGGCCATCGTCGTGGGCGAGATCTTCCCCCAGCAACAATGGGCCAGCGGCGCCTACACACGCAGCGGTGTGGCCGTCGACCCCGCTGCCGGCGCCGTGGCCGGCAGGTTCTTCGACAACTGGAACTACGGCTTCGGGCTGAATTGGGAACTGGACCTGTGGGGCTTCTGCCGGGCGATCGTGGCGGCCGACGACGAGCTGGATGCCTCGGTGGCCGACTACAGCGACGTGCTCGTCACGCTGCTCGGTGACGTGGCGGCCAATTACGTCGTCGTCCGCACGACGCAAGAGCGGATCGCGTTCTTGCGTGCCAACGTGGAGATCCAACGCGGCATCTACGAGTTCGTCCAAAACCGCGCCGAGGTTGGGTGGGAAACAACCAGGCTCGACTTGGAGCAGGCCCTCAGCACGCTCCGCCAAACCGAGGCCGCGATTCCCCAGTTGGAAATCACCCAGCGGCAGGCCGAGAACAACCTCTGCATTCTGCTCGGCATCCCGCCGACCGACCTGGCGAACATGCTCGGCACGAGGCCGATCCCCTGCGCCGCCAGACGACGTGGTCGTGGGCATTCCCGCCGACCTGCTGCGACGGCGTCCCGAATGTCGCCGCGCCGAGCGACTGGCCGCCGCCCAGGGAGAACGGATCGGCATCGCCGCGGCCGACCTGTACCCCGCCTTCACGATCAGCGGCAACTTCGGCTACTCCGCCAAGAAGTTCGCAGACCTGTTCCGAGAAACCGCCTTCAACGGCAGCGTCGGGCCGTCGTTCCAGTGGAACCTGTTGAACTACGGCCGGATCGTGAACAACGTCCGCTACCAGGACGCCAGGTTCAACGAACTCGTGGTGGCCTACCAGAACACCGTGCTGCAAGCCAACAAGGAAGTGGAAGACGGGCTGATTGCGTTCCTGCGGGCTCAGCAACGCTCGACACTGTTGGACGAAAGCGTCGACGCCTCGCGCAAGGCCCGCGACATCGCCGTCGACCAGTACAAGGCCGGCGCCACGGACTTCAACCGCTACGCCCTCATCGAGCAGAACCTCGTGACGCAACAGGACTCGGCGGCCCAGGTGCGCGGCGAGGTCGCCCAAGGCCTGATCGAAGTCTACCTCGCCCTGGGCGGCGGTTGGGAGATGCGCTTCGGTGGCCAATCCGGCGCGTTCGCAGTGCCGGCGGAAGCCGCCGCAGCCGTGCCCGTACCCGAAGTGCGGCTATTGCCAGGTGTCACCGCGCCTGGCCCACCTGCCTCCGAGGCGCTTCTCGTCGCTCCAACGGATGCCCCCGCCAGCGACGACCGACGAATCGCCCGCGCCCAATCTACCACGGTAACCATCCGCTGTGGCAACTGGTGCATCTGGCTGCCCTTGGGGCCGACAAATGCCGTGGTCCTGAAAACGGGTTTTGAAATTCGGGTGCCCTGGCCGTACTTCCTCGACAGTCAGCACTCAGTCAGCACGCAGTGAGTCCGTTCGTCTTCTGGCCGAAGGTCTTCTTTCACCGTAGCCTGGGGCAACGCCCCAGGAACTCGTTGTCGGTGAACTACATTTGGCCGCAGGCCATATTCGACGCGCCTTTCGCTCCCAATAATCCAGATGGTGTCGTTGGCTTTCAGCCAACCGATGGTTCTCCTGATTCCCAAACCTGGGGCGCTGCCCTCGTTGTTCTACACAAGTTCGAATTGTTGTTCGCGTGCCTCCGGGCCGAACATTTTCCAGCAGAGGGCAAAGTCATGCATGCGTTGCAGGCCGAGCCAGACGGTTTGAGGGCCTGGCCAGTCGGGCCGTTTTCGGTTTACGTAGCCGCCCAGTTGCGCGACCATTCGCACCATCGCTCCCAGCGGCGGTGGGCTGGGCGGTGGGTCTTCGCGGCAAACAACCTTGCATACGGCTTTCCATTCGGCCGGTTCGAACACGGCGTCACAGGGAATATCAGGACAGCCTCGTCCCAGGCGGCATACGTACAGCGTTCGCCAAGCCACGATCAGGTACACGGCCAGACAAGTCAACACTCGGTCGATGTGCTCGAACCGGCGCTGCTCGACACGGCACCCGGACTTCAGCACGCGGAAAAACACCTCGATCATCCACCGCACGCAATACACCTCGATCACCCGCCGCACTTCGTCAACCGTCTCGATTGGCAACGTCGTGAGCAACAGCCATTCCACGGCCACATCACCGGCCGGCGGATGGGGTTCATGCACCAGCACCGCATGGATGGCCACTTCGGGCAGCTTCCGGTCGCTGCGCCACGGAGGGCGGAGCGTGACCTGGGCGGCGCGGACTTCGACTTCCGCCTCGCGCGACTGGCGAGGTTGTCGACGACCGCGCGTTTCGCACGTCACCAGCGCCTCGCGGCCGCGGACGTGGACGGTTTGGGTGAACAACACGTCGCCGGCCAGCAGACGCTCACGGACACCGCCGCCAGCCTCGTTTTCGCCGCCCAGCGCCCGATCCTGGGCGGCCCGCACGATCCAATCGATGCTCGTGCCTGCGGTCGTTCCAACGGCGAACCATTCATAAATATCTGCCTCGCTGTCGGCCACACAGATGCATTGCGTGGTCGGCGACTGGTGAGCGATTCTCTCCGCCTCCTGGAGCATCGTGATCCAGCGATGACTTTCTTTCTCTTCGATCGGTATCGCCGCCCGTTCGGCCCGCGACAGACCGCTACACGGAGGTGCTTCCTCACGCGTCCAGGCCGTGGCACGCACCGTTCCCAAGGGTGTCCCGTCCGGAGTGAAAGCGTGCAGCAAATGCAGCAGCGCGCCCACGCGTGCGCCACCATCCAACCGCCCCGCTCCAACTACCGGTTGCGTGGGCCGCGTTACGTCCACCTCCGTGGTGTCTTGTGCGAGCACGACCACAGGCTGAGCGGAAATCCGCTGCTGCGTTGCGTCGCCATGGGGCGCCAAGATCTGGTCGAACGTAGCCTTTTCGTTGTCAAAGAAACGATAGGCCGCCGTCATTTCAGCGTGCCCGCCACAGGCGGCCGGAATGCTGGCCGTCGGACGCTCCGCCAACTGCGAAAGCACCGCCTGCAAGCGGTGGTTCAATCGTTTGTCATCGAGCTTCGCCGTCTTCATTTCGTCCATTGCCCAGGGAGATAGCATCCATGCTTATCCTTGACACACTTCGCCCCCTTGCGTCCATTGACCACTCCACCATTCTCGCTTAACACACCCAAGTAACCAACAGCAGCAACAACTTGTGTAGAACAACGAGGGCGGTGCCCCAGGCTACGGTGATAGTAGGCCTACGGCCAATGATCACGGGCCCGGCCGAGTAAGACGGGCTCAATCGTCGTTTCAAGACACGTCCTGAGACGCCGCGGACGCGTGCACGCAAGTCTGACGTGGCCCGAACGGACCGCGAAGCTGCCGCCGAGAGTCTGCGCGCGAGCCGCGGCTCGCAC
>CAWAYY010000034.1:0-39995 GCA_963786255.1 Pirellulales bacterium | reverse complement strand
CAGTTCGCGTGGCAAAATCCATTCTGATCGTCTTGATGTTCTTCGGCCGGCTGGGGCCGATTTCGGTGTTCGTTGCGCTGTCGGGCGGCCGCCGCGATACGCGGGTCGAGTACCCCAAAGAAGAAGTTTTGATAGGCTGAGGCGATGAAAGAGAACAAACGCTTCGTGGTCCTCGGACTGGGCTCCTTCGGCACGGCGCTGGCTACGCGGTTGGCGAAGAACGGCTGCCGCGTGACCGGAGTCGACGCCAGCGAACGCCGCGTCGACCAACTGAAGCACATCCTGTACGAATCCGTCGTGGCCAACGTCACGGACAAGGAATCGCTCGAAGAGCTGCTGGTGGCCAGCGCAACGCGGTCTTCATCAGCCTGGGCGAGAACATCGAGACCTCGCTGCTGGCGGCGGCTGCGCGCGGCGAGCTGGGCGCCAAGCGCGTGCTGGTCAAAGGCGTGACGGAAGAACACGGCAAGATCCTCCGGCATTTGGGGGTCGAACGCGTCGTCTTTCCCGAGGCCGAAATGGCCACGCAACTGGCCGACAGCATGACCTGGCCCAACGTGCTCGACGCGCTGACGATCGACACGGCGACAGCCTGGTGGAAATGGCCGTGCCGGAAACGCTGGTCGGCAAGACGCTCCGCGAAGCCGACCTGCGGCGCCGCTACGGCTGCCTGGTGCTGGGCATCAAGGACCATCTCAACGGCAAGCTCACCTTGAACCCCGACGGCGAGTTCAAGCTGACCGACGACCAGACCCTGCTGGCCATCGGCAAGAAGGAAGAGCTCAGCCGGCTGAGCGACTTGAAGTGAGCAACCGGATCTTCCTGGAAAGGGGCCGAAAGGGCTCGTAAAATGAAAGCCGGCGCACCTCGGCGCGCGTTTCATTTCCCGGAACAGAACTTCTTGATCTGCAGGAGCTGGGCCATGTTGACGACGTGGTTAATTGCAGGCGTCATGGCATGCGGGCAGGCCGACGCCGCCGACAAGGAAAAGCCCGCGGATAAGGCCGCCGCAGCCGAATCTGCCGATGCCGATCTCAAAGCCCGCGTCCGCAAGCTGGTGCGAGAGCTCGACGCCAGGCAGAAGGCCCGCCGCGACGAGGCCGAGCAGCAGCTCATGCAGCTGGGCCCGGCGGCGCTGGATCTGCTGCCGGAAACCACCGCCCGCACGCCGGCCGAAGTGGCCTTGCGGCTGGACCGCATTCGCTCACAGTTCGAGCACAGCACGGGCCGAAAACTCCGTGAAAGCCTCCACCGTCACGCTCAGCGGCAAGGCGCTGCCGCTGTCCAAGGTGCTGGCGGAGATTACTAAGCAGACCGAGAACAAAATCTACGACCTGCGGGAAGAGTTCGGCCAGGAAACGACGGATCCGGAGATCGACGTCGACTTCGACAAGACGCCGTTCTGGGCCGCGCTCGACAAGGTCCTGGACCTGGCCAACTTGAACATCTACCCGTACGCTTCCGAGCCGGGCGTGGCGATCGTGAATCGTTCGGAGTCGCGCGTGCCGCGGCATGGCACGGCCGTTTACGCCGGCTCGTTCCGCTTTGAAGGCGCCGAGTTCGTCGCCCGCCGCGATCTGCGCGATCCCGATAGCCACTCGCTGGAACTGTTGATCAGCGCCGCCTGGGAGCCGCGCTTGCAGCCGATCCTGATCATGCGGCTGGCCGACGGCATGCAGGCCGTCGACGAACAAGGCGAGGCGATCGAAGTCGCCGCCGCCGGCGCCGAGTTGGAGTTTCCCGTCGACGCCGACATGCGGTCGATCGACATGCCGGTTCAATTCACGGCGCCGCCGCGCGGCGTGAACCGCATTGCCAGTTTGAAAGGCAAGCTTTCCGTGCTGCTGCCCGGCAAGCAGGAGACCTTCCGCTTCACCAACCTGGAAAAAGCCAACCGCGTCGAGAAACGCCGCGCCGCGGTGACGGTGGTGCTGGACGAGGTTCGCAAGAACAACGCCCTGTGGGAATTTCGCGTCCGTGTGGTGTTCGACAAGGCAGGCGGCGCACTCGAATCGCACCGCGACTGGGTCTGGAACAACCCTGCGTTCCTTGAAACGCCGGGCAACAAAGAGCCGCTGCACTACGCGGGCATGGACCAGACTCGCCAGACGGAAAACGAGATTGGCGCCGCCTACTACTTCGACGTGCCCGAGGGACTGAAGGACTGCACCTTCATCTATCAGACGCCGACGGCTATCATGAGCATGCCGCTGGACTACGAGCTGAAGGATCTGGAGCTGCCGTGAGCTTACGTCGAGTGCGCCGCCTCTTTTTTGCCGGCCCTTTGACCGCGTTGCTGCTGATCGCCGTGCTTATCGCCGTCCCGCTCTTGGCTGGCGAACCAGGCGCCGCAGCAGCGCCTTCGCCCGAAGTGGCGGCGACGGTCGGGGATGAGTCGGTCTACGTTGCCGAGGTGTCCAAGGTGCTGGCCGACGTCCGGCGCGGCATGCAGGGGCGCTCGGTCTCTCCGCGCATACAGGCCGAGGCCCTGGAGCAAGTCATCAACCGGCGGCTGGTCGCGCAGACGTTCGCGCAGGAGGGCTACAACCCGACGCCCGAGCAGCTTGCCGCCCTGCTGGCCGAGTTCAAGCGGCGACTGACGACGCAGCAGATCACCTTCGACGAATTCCTCAAGCGGCACGGGCTGACGGCGGCGCTGGTCGAGCGGCAATTGTCGTGGGACTCCGCCTGGAATCTGTATCTCGAGCAGCAGATGACCGACGAGGCGCTGGAAAAATACTTCGGTGCGCGCCGCCGCGAGTTCGACGGCTCGGAACTGCGCGTGAGCCACGTCCTGCTCAAGGTGAAGGACCTGGACGCCGCCGCGGACGTGTCTGCGGCGATTGCGCGGGCCGAGCGCCTGCGCGAGCAAATCCTCGCCGGCAAGCTCACATTCGCCGCCGCGGCCGAGCAGCACTCGGCCGGCCCCAGTCGGCGGCAGGGAGGCGACTTAGGCTTCATCGCTCGCCACGGCGCCATGGCCGAAGCCTTTTCCGCCGCCGCCTTCCGGCTCAAGCCCGGCGAGATCAGCCCGCCGGTCGTCACGCCGTTCGGCGTGCACCTGATCCGCTGCACGGACGTGAAACCCGGCGAGCAGACTTGGCAAGCCCAGCGCGCTGCGTTGGCCCGCGCCTGGTCCCGCGACCGCTTCTTGCAGCTCGCCTCTGCCGCGCGCAGCGCACGCCCATCAAGTACGCTGACAATCTTCCGCACTTCGACCCGGCGACGCGCGAGGTCGTCTTGCCCGGCGCCGGCAAGTAGGCGGCAATTTCAAGATCCCCTCTCCCTTTGGGAGAGTGTTAGGGAGAGGGGGCGTCTCAATCGAGTCTCCTTCCCCATCGCTCCTCGACCCCAACGGGGTCAAATTCATCAGGCCAGGGGCGCAGCCCTGGTAATCGTTGCCGCATAACCATCGTCGTTCACCCCAACGGGGTGAAACAAACGGCAACCTGGCCGGGACGGCGCTGATTGGCGAGTGGACGTTGCCAGGGAGCTGACGCTCCCCGCTCGCCAGGGGCGAGCAGAATGGAAACTGGCGAGCCGGAGACGTTAGTCTCCGTTTGGGGCCGAGTTTTTGCGTGGCAGATGCTGAGCGGTACGGACGCAAAGCATCGGTCGGCGGCCGCGAGCGTGGGTAGAGGGCGCCGAAGTAGGGTGGGCACTGCCCACCACAATCATCATGGACGCGCTGATATCCGTCGCATCACGGCCAAACAATGAACGGGAAACGGACAGATCGCCGACGGCGATGGTGGGCAGTGCCCACCCTACTGGGTAGTGGCTTTTCAAAGTCCAAGGTCGCATGTCGGTCACAGAAGGTGAACAAATCGCGTGGGCATCTTGGACGCGGAAGGAGCGAGTCGCTCGGCAGGGCGGCCCTCACCCCCGGCCCTCTCCCAGTGGGAGAGGGAGTTGGATTGCGGCGAAGGTGCAAGGAGCGAAAAGCGGCAATCAAGACGGGAGCAGTCACGATTGCGGCGGTTCGAGCCCCGGCGAGGAGCTGGCGGCGGCATGACGCCAGCGGCTCCTGGCGGTAGCGCAAGGGGCTGGCGCCGACGCGACGCTTGAAGTTGCGGCTGAAGAGACTGGTGGAACTGAAACCCGTGTGCGAAGCGATCTCGGCGACCGACAAATCGGAGCTGAGCAGGAAGGTCTTGGCCTGCTCGATGCGGAACCGTTCGAGCTGCTCGAAGATCGTGCGGCCCGTCTCCTGCTTGAACACGCGAGCCAGGTGCTCGGGGCTGACGTCCAAATGCCGCGCAATCGCTATCAAACGGACCGGCTCGGAAAGGTTCTTTATCAGGTACTCCTTGGTCACGTTCACCAGCCGGGCCCGGCCTTGCTGACGGCTGCTCGCCGCAGGAGTCGACTGGCTGACGAGCTGACGGATGACGTGCACCATGGCCAGCGAGCACAAGGCCGTCGTGCGGCAGCGGCGGCCAGGCAGTTGCTGCTCGGTCTCAGTCCGCAAGTCGGACAGCACGGCGCGGATCGCAGCATTGCGCTCGGCCGGGATCAACACGACCTGACGCACGTGCCGGCGGACCAGAGACGCCAGACAGGCGTCGTCGCCGGTCGATTCCGAAGGCTCGACCGGGAAATCGTCCGACAGCGGGGGGACGTAAGCCGGGTCTAGCAGCAATCGCAAGGCGTGCACGCGTTTCAGGCTTTTGCCTGGCGCCGGCCGATAACGATACCGGCAGACGTGCGGGACTATTAATATGTCGCCCGGCTCGAAGGCATAGCTGCGGCGATCGTCAAACTCCAGCAGGCATGAGCCGTTCAGCATGGCCACCAGCTTGAATTGCTCGTTGATCACCTCGTTGCTGCCCGCCTCGGGCACCACGAAGATCTGCTCGTCGACGCTCAAAAACGGCTCGCCCAGCCGGTCGACGCAGTTCAATGTTTGTCCCACAGCACGCCTCGTTTCGCCCGCCAGATGTAGCAGAATCGGTGACGATTCTGACCGGCACGGCCCCGCCGGGATGGCTGCCAATGCAGCGAGTTTAGGCCGAAAGTCATTCGTCAGATGGAAATTGCGTTTCGATACGGTTCAGATACGACCCCATCGAGCTTGTCTCGATGGTGAAGCAGATGGCTGACTAGACGGCGATTGCGAGGCATGCTTCTTCGACCCCATCCAGCTCGTCTGGATGGTGAAGGAGATCAGAATGTCGCACGCCGTCGGAGTATCATATTCACCATCCAGGCGAGCTGGATGGGGCCTTGCCCTTTGGTCTACAGGCATGGCCAGCTAGTTCGCCATCTTGTTCACCGATCCGCGCAAGGCGGATGGGGTCTCTCGAGTTCAGCATAACCCTCGCTTCGATCGCACCTCCTTCATCTCGTGCCATTAGGTCTCGTGGCGGAACAAAACTGGTGCAACACCGATTTGCCGAAAAAATGCGATTTTGCACATCGCAGCATCAGCCCCGGAATCTTCACAGATTCCGCGGTGGATCAATTAAAGTCAAATCTTATCAGCAGGCACTAGCGACGGCGGGGGTAAATCGTCGTTAAAATAAGCTCGTGACTTGATTTCGACGCCTTAGCTCCAGGAAACGACGGATGACGATGATTGTCAACTGCCGGCCCGCGCAACCGCAGATGGCACGGCTGACCGCGCTGCTGGCGCTGGCGGCCGGGCTGTGGGTTGCGGCGCCGCGTGCAACGGCTGCGGCCGAAGCGGCGCCCGCCGAGCTGACGCGCGAGCAGATGGAGTTCTTCGAAAAACAGGTCCGGCCCCTGCTGGCCCAGCGCTGCTTCAAGTGCCACGGGGCCGAGCAGCAGAAAGGGGGCCTGCGCGTGGACCATATCTCCACGTTGCTCTCCGGCGGCGACTCCGGTCCGGCGCTCGTGCCGGCCAAACCGGAAGAAAGCCTGCTGATCGAGGCGATCAACTACGAATCGTTCGAAATGCCGCCCGACGCCAGGCTGAGCGAAGCGGAAATCGAGGTGCTGACGCGCTGGGTCAAGGCCGGGGCGCCCTGGCCGCATGCCGACAAGCCGCCGACCCCAGCGGCCGCGGCCGGCAAGATCACTGCAGAGGATCGGCAGTGGTGGGCGTTTCAGCCGCTCAAGTCGCCTTCACCGCCGAAGGCTGAAGACCAGGGCTGGTCGAAGAACGAAATCGACGGCTTTGTCTATCGCAAGCTGGCCGAAGCCGGACTGCAACCGGCGCCCGAAGCCAACCGTCACGTGCTGGTGCGGCGGCTGTTTTTCGATCTGACCGGGTTGCCCCCTTCGCCCGCCGAGGTGCAGGCCTTTGTCGATGATGAATCGCCGAACGCTTACGAGCTGCTGGTGGAGCGTTTGCTGGCCAGCCCCGAGTACGGCAAGCGCTGGGCGCGGCATTGGCTCGACCTGGTGCGCTACGCCGACTCCGACGGCTACCGCGCCGACGAGTACCGGCCCAACGCCTGGCGCTATCGCGATTACGTGATCCGCGCCTTCAACGACGACAAGCCGTACGACCGCTTCGTGCAGGAGCAACTGGCCGGCGACGAGTTGTTCCCGGCGACCCCGAGGCGCTGACCGCGACGGGTTACCTGCGGAACTGGATCTACGAATACAACATTCGCGACGTGCGCGGGCAGTGGAAAGTCATTCTCGACGACATCACCGACACCACGGGCGACGTGTTTCTCGGCCTGGGCATGCAGTGTGCCCGCTGCCACGATCACAAGTTCGACCCGATCTTGCAGAAGGATTACTTCCGCCTGCAGGCCTTCTTCTCGGCGATGTTGCCGCGCGACGATCTGACCGCCGCCACGCCGGACGCAGCAGGCCGAGTACGACGCCAAGCTGGCCGCGTGGGAAGCCAAGACGGCTGAACTGCGAGAGCAGATTGCCGAGATCGAGGCGCCGTATCGCAAGGCGGCCCAGGAAGAAGCCACCAACCGTTTCCCGACGACGTTCAAGCCATGATGCGCAAGCCGGTCGCCGAACGTGCGCCGGAAGAACATCAAATTGCGGAGCTGGCCTACCGGCAAGTGATCTACGACTGGAACCGCCTGGAGCAGCGGATCAAGGGCGAAAAGAAAGACAAGCTGCTGGCCTTGAAGAAGCAACTTGCGGCGTTCGACAAGGAACAGCCCGAGCCGCTGCCGCAACTGCTTGCCGCCACCGATCTGGGCCCGCAGGCCGCGCCGGTGCTGATTCCGAAGAAGGGGCCGACGCCGATCGAGCCCGGCTTTTTGACGCTGCTCGATGAACGGCCCGGCCGAAATCAAGCCGCTGCCCGATGCGCCGCAAACGACCGGCCGCCGCGCGGCGCTGGCCCGCTGGCTGACGCAGCCGGACCATCCGCTCACGTCGCGGGTGATCGTCAATCGCATCTGGCAGTATCACTTTGGCCGCGGGCTGGCGGCCAACGCCAGCGATTTCGGCAAGCTGGGCGGTCCGCCCACGCATCCGGAATTGCTCGACTGGCTCGCCTCGCAGTTCGTGGCCGACGGTTGGAGCGTCAAGCAGTTGCACCGGCGGATCGTCTGCTCGGCCACGTACCGTCAGTCGGCCGAACACCCGAACCTGGCCGCCGGCCGTTTGAAAGATCCCGAGAACCGCCTCCACTGGCGCGGCTCCGTGCGGCGGCTCGACGCCGAACAGATCCGCGACTCGCTGTACGCCGCGACGGGCGAGTTGCAGTTGATCCCCGGCGGGCCGGGCGCCGCCAAGGAAGAGCCGCGGCGATCGATCTTCTTGCGGGTCATGCGCAACACTGCGCGTGCCATTTTTCGATGCGTTCGACGCGCCGTTCTGGATCTCCAGCGCGGCCTCGCGCGACGTGACGACCACGCCGATCCAGGCGCTGCTGCTGATCAACAGCCAGTTCATGCTGCAACGTTCGGCGGCCTTTGCCGAGCGGCTCTTCGATTCGGCCGACAGGCGATCAGCAACGGATGATCGCCTTGGCGCATCAGCTTGCTTACGGCCGGCCGCCCAGCCAGGCGGAAGCGGCGGCGGCCGAGGACTTCTTGAACGAACAAACGGCCCGGATCGACGCCCAGCGCGCCGGCGCCGCCGACGCCGCTTTCGTGCACGACAAGATCCCCCACCGCGACGGGCAGGCGGCGCTGGTCTCGGCCGAGACGCCGGCGCAGCCGTTTCAGATGCCGCAGGCGGCCGCACTGCCGGCGGGCGACTTTACGATCGAAGCCTTCATCGTGTTGCGCTCCGTCTATGAGAGCGGCGACGTCCGCGTGCTGGCGGCCAACTGGAACGGCAACGAAGGTCAGCCCGGCTGGTCCTTCGGCGTGACAGGCAAGCAATCTCGCCGCAAGCCGCAGACGCTGGTGCTGCAATTGATCGGCAAGAACCAGGCCGGCAAGCTGGCGCACGAGCCGATCTTTTCCGATCAGCATTTGCAACTGGACAAGCCGTATTACGTGGCGGCTTCGGTCAAGCTGGCGGATGAGAAGACGGCCGGCAGCATCGCCTTCTACGTCAAGGACCTGGCCAACACCGACGAGCCGCTGCAAACGGCCGTCATGCCGCACACGATCACCGGCGAGTTCAAGAACGCCTTGCCGCTGACCATCGGCGGCCGAGCGGCTTCGGCCCGCAGCCGTTTCGACGGCCTGATCGATGACGTGCGGCTCTCCAACGAAGCGCTGCCGGCCGACATGCTGTTGCTTGCCGCCGAAAACGCAGGACGCGGCACGATCGGACTATGGACCTTCGAGCCGCTGCCCGACGTGTTCGCCGACGCCTCCGGTCACGGGTTGAGCATTGCGCCGGCTTCTGCCTCCGGCGCCGTGGTCGACCCGCGTCGCCAGGCCTGGATTGATTTCTGCCACGTGTTATTGAACTCGAATGAATTCCTATACGTCGAATAGCACCCCAAAAGTGAGTTAGTCGCCGACACTAACCCGAAGCGTCAGCGAGGGAATGCCTTTTTGTCCCTCGCTCGCGCCGTCGGGTTGGTGTCTCGCCACCAAACACTAACCCGAAGCTTGAGCGAGTTGGCGAGGTAGAAAGCCGGAATTCCCTCGCTAACGCTTCGGGTTCGTATCTCGCCGTTCAAACAGCAACCGATTGTTAAAGCACTGCCAAACAACGAGTGAGCCATGACGGATCCGCAAGCTGACCTTCGCTCTTCTGAACTTGCCCGGCGCGTGCCGCACGTCGAGCCGCTGTACACGCGGCGAGACATCTTAATGCGCGGCGGCGCGGGCTTCGGCGCCTTGCCGCTGGCCTGGCTGCTGAGCCAGGACTCGGCTCGCGGCGCAACCCAAGCTGCGGTCAAGTCTCAACTGGCGGCCAAAGCGGCCCACTTTGCGCCGTGCGCCAAGAGCGTGATCTTCCTGTTTATGGAAGGCGGTCCAAGTCATATCGACTTATTCGATCCAAAACCGCTGCTCAACGAACTGGCCGGGCAGTCGCTGCCCGAGAGCTTCGGCACGGTCATCACGGCGATGGGCGAGTTGCGTCGCCGCTGCTGGCCTGCAAACGCAACTGGAAGCAACACGGCCAGAGCGGCACGTGGGTTTCCGACTGGCTGCCGGAGACCGCGACAATGGTCGACGACATCGCCGTGATTCGCTCTTGCTGGTCCAACGGCATCAACCACTCCGGCCGGCGTCTGCCAGATGAACACCGGCTCGATCCTGGGCGGCCGGCCGTCGCTGGGGAGTTGGGTCAGTTATGGCTTGGGGACGGAGAACACCGACCTGCCCGCCTTCGTGGTGATGACGGACACCAGCGCGCAGGTCTCCAACGGGCCGCGCAACTGGAGCGCCGGATTCATGCCGGCCGTGTATCAAGGCATTCGCCTGCAAGGGGGCAACGAGCCGGTGCCGAACTTGAACACGCCGAGCGGCGTGACCGAGGAGCAGCAGCGCGGCAAGCTCGACTATCTGAACCGCGTCAACCGGCAGTATGCCGAGTTGCATCCGGAACAGAGCGAGCTGGAAGCCCGCATCGCCAGTTACGAGCTGGCCTTCCGCATGCAGGCCGAGGCGCCGGAAGCGGTCGATCTTTCGCGCGAGAGCAGCCGCATGGAAGCACTTTACGGAATCGACCAGAAGGAGACGGCTGACTTCGGCCGGCTGTGTCTGTTGTCGCGGCGGCTGGTCGAGCGGGGCGTGCGGTTCGTGCAGTTGTATCACGGCGCCGGCAGCAAGTGGGACGCGCACAGCCAAGCATCGAAGAGCAACCACAGCCGGCTGTGCCGGGCGATGGACAAGCCGGTGGCCGGCTTGCTGCGAGATCTGAAGCAGCGCGGCCTGCTCGACGAGACGCTGGTGGTCTGGGGCGGCGAGTTCGGCCGCACGCCGATGAGCGAGAAAGGCAACGGCCGCGATCACAACCCGACCGGCTTTACCATGTGGATGGCCGGCGGCGGCGTGCGCGGCGGGCAGACGATCGGCAGCACCGACGATCTCGGCCTGCGCGCCGTCGAAGAGCGGCTGCACGTCCACGACCTGCACGCCACGATCCTGTACATGCTGGGCCTGGACCACATGGGGCTGCAGTACAGCTACAAGGGCCGTCCGGAACGGCCGACGCAGAATGAAGGCCGTGCGCTGAAGCGGCTGGCGGGAATTGCGTGAATTGCCGATCGCTCGTCGTAGCGGAATCGGTGAAGATTCCGGGCGTGAGGGCAAGGCCGGACAGAATCGTCACCGATTCCGCTACAGGCAGGTTTAGCGCAGCGGGTTGCCGACTGCCCAGTGGCCGGATGGATAGGCGGGGCGGGGCAAGCGGCCGCGGAGCGGGTTGGGCCCGACTCGTCTGCAGAGCTCTGCCCATCGACGGCGCCGGCCGGACGCTGCACGGGCGCCGATCTCGCGAGCAGCGGCTGTTGTGCGGCGGGCGAAGGCGAGATACGTATATCGTGCTTGCGGGCGCGTAGCTGCTTGCCGGCTGACGGTCATAGACGGATGCAGACCGGTCTGGCGCCGCCGTGATCGGCGCTTGGGCCGGCTTGTGCGATGGCGCGGCAGCGCATGTTGCCTGGCACGGCGGCCGACGGAAGTTGCGCGCAGGCAGCCGCGCTTTCGGCATTGCCGTAGCGGACCAGGCGGACGGGTTCGGCAGCGGCGCGCGGCGGCGGCGAATGCTTGGCCGCCGCTTGCTCTTCGCGTTTGGCCCAGGGGTTGTTGATGACTTTCGCCTCCGTCGCGTCGGGCCTTGCAGTCTTCGACGCGGGCGAGCTTCGGCGTCTTCCACTGGCTGGATGACCTTCGATTCTACGTCGTGCGGCAGCTCCGTCGGCTCGCGCGATTCGAGCGGAGCCGTCTGCGGCGCGGCAAAGCTGCGCGGCGGAAACGGTCGCTGGAAATCGCGCGGCGGAGACGGTCGAAGAGGCTGGGCCTCGCTGGCTGATGGGTGTTCTGAAGATGACTGTTCTGGAATTGTTGCGGGCCCGTTCATCGATCGTAGCGGATGCGTTTCCGCGGGCATTGCCGCCAGCGGACGGCGCTGGCGCTCGACCGGCCGGGCGTGCGGCAGGGCGTCGGGGCTGCCCTGGGACGTTTCGGGAGACGGGCTTCGCTTGTCGAACGCGGTATGGCGAGCGGCTCATCTGCATGCGACGCGGCCGGCAGCTCTGCGATGCCGCTGGTCTGACGAGCCGGTTCTCGCTGCACGGGCGCCGGCTCGACGAGCGAGCGAGCAGAGCTGGCTGTTGCCTGGCGGCGGCCAGGACGCACGGCCTCGGCCAGAGCCGCCAGCGTCGGGTGGACCTGCTGGCCCGGATGAGGAACGTTCGGATGGCAACAAGTCAGCGGGCGAGGCGGCGCCGAGCGAAATGGCGATGGCGGCGGCGGCAATCGCGCGGGGGTATTGGCGTCGGAGACGGTTGCAAACCCGTCGTCAGGGTTCTCAGCCAATCGTTGACCGCTCGGCGGCGAGTCGGCGCCGAGCTCGTCAGCACGCACGTTTTGCCATGCGCTCAGTGCAACGCCCATCGCCAGGCAGCAGAACATCACCGCAAGTATCGTTTGCCGAAGGCTTACTGCAAACATTAACAAAGCTTGATGCATCCTACACCTTGAGTACGGGTTTTGGGTCGACTCGGCGATACGGGTCATTTCCGTCGTTATCTTTCAAGATTTGCTCGGCTAGGCGGCTGGTACGACCGATACAATCGGCGTGTTTGCCCGCAAACTTGACTTAAATTCTCTAAATCATCTCTCGCGTATGCCTAAGAAGTGCTAGCGTTGAAAGTCTGTGTATACTGAAATGCGTTAGCGACTTGATTTGGCAACAATGGCGGAAAACTCGCCCTGGAAGAGCTGGTTTCAGAACTGGCCGAAAGACGTTCCCCCGCGGGGCGTTCTGGTGGCGAAGTTCGGCGAACAGATCCCTTTCGACGGTTTCTTAGTCAGCGGCGAGATGTTGCTCGTCGAGCGGCGGACGCCCGATACGATCGGCGCGCGTAAGGTTTTAACGCCGTTCGATGAGATCTCTGCCGTGAAGTTCACGGACGTCGTGCGAGGCAAGCTGTTCGAGCCGTTAGGATTTTCCGGAAAATTAAAGGATTGATGTGATTGCCCTCGCTCGCTACTGGTCTGATTGGGAATCTGAGTTAAACTCTTTAAAGCATGCATCGTCGCCTCGGGGGCGCGGTGGACTAGGGGAAAATGATAAGATGGCAAAATCAAAGGAGCCTTCCGTGTCGAGTGAAGCCGACAAACCAGAACAAGCCAAGCAGGCCGAGGCGGCAGCCCCTCAAGCTGCTGAAGCCGCTCGTCCGCAGCAGGTCAAAGTGGATGACTCGAAGTTGATCGCGATGTATGCGAACTTCTGCCGCGTGACGGGAACTCCGGAAGAGTTGATCATTGACTTCGGTTTGAATCCGCAGCCGTTTGGCGTGCCGACCGAGCCGGTCGTGGTCAACCAGCGGATCGTCACCAATTTTTTCACCGCCAAGCGGATGCTGCACGCTCTGCAACTCACGCTGCAACGTCACGAGCAGGCCTTCGGCGTGTTGGAAACCGACGTCCAAAAGCGCGTCGTTCCCGCCCTGCGTCAGCAGCAGCAGGCCACGCGCTAAGGCAAATCGCGTCGACTGGCCAGGCGACGAATTTCATGGCGCCCTGGAACGGCTGATGAGCCGGCCAGGGCGTCCTTTATTTTACGGACCTTTATTTTACGGACCTGATCGGCCGCTTCCGGCAGGTGCTCGTCAATCTTCAAATTGCCGCATCAGGCAAACTCCCGCGTCGTCCGCTACAATGGCGGCATGCGATCGATCTATCTCGACTACAATGCCACGACGCCGATAGCTCCGGCCGTGCAAGAAGCAATGCTGCCGTTCCTGGCCGAGCTGCACGGCAACCCGTCCAGCAGCCATGCTCTGGGCCGCGCCTGCCATGAAGCCGTGGAAGACGCCCGCGCCCGCGTTGCGCAGTTGATCGGAGCGACTCGCGACGAGATCGTGTTCACCTCGGGCGGTTCGGAGAGCAACAACCTGGCCTTGAAGGGCGCCGCCTTTGCCCGCGCCTTTGCCGCTTGTCCGCCGGCGGCCAGCGCAGGCGTGCAACTCAGCGGCCATCTGGTCATCTCCGGCTGCGAACATCCGGCCGTTGTGCAGCCGGCCGCCTTCTTGGAGCGGATGGGGTTGAAGCTGACCGTGGTGGGCGTCAACGGCGACGGACGGGTCGATCCGGCCGAGGTTGAAGCGGCGCTGCAGCCTGACACGCTGCTGGTCAGCGTGATGCACGCCAATAACGAGATTGGCGTGGTGCAACCGATCCGCGAGATTGCCGAACTGTGCCGCGGACGCGGCGTGCTGGTGCATACGGATGCGGCGCAGAGCGTCGGCAAAATCTCGACTCGGGTCGACGATCTGGGCGTCGACCTGCTTACCGTCGCAGGGCACAAGATCTACGCCCCCAAGGGCGTCGGCGCGTTGTACGTGCGGCGCGACGTGCAGTTGGAGCCGCTGCTGCACGGCGCCGGTCACGAGTCGGGCATGCGCGCCGGCACGGAGAACGTCGCCTCGCTGGTCGGCTTGGGCCGCGCCGCCAGCCTGGCCGAAAAGCACCTGCTGGAAGCGGGCGACCGCATGACCATGCTCCGCGACCGTTTGCTGGAAAAGCTGCGCGAGGCCATCGGTCCTGAGCTTTCAGTAAATGGCGAACGGGCGCCGCGACTGCCGAACACGCTGAGCGCGAACTTCCCCGGCGTCGCGGCCGTTGAGGTGCTGCGGCGCATTCCAGAGCTGTGCGCATCGACCGGGGCCGCGTGCCATTCCGGCGCCACGCACCTGTCGGCCACGCTGGCGGCCATCGGCCTCGATCCCGACGTGGCCCGGGGCGCCGTGCGGCTTTCGGTCGGTTGGTACACGGACGAAGATGAGATCGACCGCGCCGCCGGGTTGCTGATCGCCGCCTGGGAGGATCTGCGGTAAACTGAGAGCCGCCGCGCAATTCCCGCCTGGGGGCGATCGATTCCAAACAACGCAGGACAACACATGACTGATCGTTGGTACTTGGTTGAGCACGTCGACGAGATCGCGTCGCCCGCGCTGCTGGTCTACCTGGACCGGGTGCGGGAAAACCTGCGACGCATCATTGCGCTGGCCGGCGGCGTCGAGCGGCTGCGGCCGCACATGAAGACGCACAAGATGGCCGAAATCATTCAGATGCAGCGCGAGGCGGGCATCTCCAAGTTCAAGTGCGCCACCATCGCCGAGGCGGAGACGGCCGCCAGCGTCGGCGCGGAAGACGTGATGCTGGCTTATCCGCCGGTTGGACCGAATCCGCAGCGGCTAGTGCAGTTGGTCAAAGCCTTTCCCAGCACGAAGTTCTCCACCATCGGCGACGACGCCGGCGCACTGCGCCGACTGTCGGACGCCTTCGCCGCCGGAGGTGAAACGATTGAGGTGCTGCTCGATATTGACAATGGCATGCACCGCTCGGGCATTGCGCCCGGCGACAAGGCCGCCGAAGTCTATCGATTGCTGGCCGATCTGCCGGGCCTGAAGCCGGGCGGGTTTCACGTGTACGATGGCCACGCGCGCGAAGCCGATCTGCAGGAGCGCACCAGGCATGCCGAGGCCGACTTCGTGCCGGTCGAACAATTGCGCAGTCGCCTGGAAGCGGCCGGCTTGCCCGTGCCACGCATCGTCGCGGGCGGCACGCCGACCTTTCCGGTCCACGCCCGGCACGCCGATCGCGAGTGCAGCCCCGGCACGTGCGTCTTCTGGGACGAAAGCTACGCCGGCAAGTTTCCGGACCTGGAGTTTCTGCCTGCCGCGCTGCTGCTGACGCGCGTGATCAGCAAGCCGGGCGACAATCGCCTCTGCCTGGACCTGGGTTACAAGGCGATCTCGCCTGACAATCCGGAACCGCGAGTCGTGTTGCTGGAACCGTCCGACGCCAAACAGGTCGTACACAGCGAAGAGCACCTGGCGGTCGAGACCAGCCATGCGGCCGAGTATGCCGTGGGCGATGCCCTGTACGGCGTGCCGTATCACGTCTGCCCGACGGTGGCGCTGCACCGCGAGGCGGTGATCATCGAAAACGGCCGCGCCACGCAGCGTTGGAAGGTCGCCGCTCGCGACCGCATGCTGACCGTTTAAGCCTTGCCTCGGTTGAAGGATCGCCCGGCGCCTGGCTTTGTCGAGGCGGCGAACCTTTTGCCGCCGCTGACTGTCTCACCTGAATTCGCTTCCCTAGTCCTTCCTGCCGCGATGAAACAACCACGACTTTCCACGGGAATCCCTGGTCTCGATGAACTGCTGGGCGGCGGTTTGCTGCCGGGCACGCTGACGGTACTGGCCGGCGCCACCGGCATTGGCAAGACGCAATTCGGCGTGCAATTCTCGCAAGCCGGACTGGAGCAGGAAGGGCGCCGCGGCATCATCTTCGACATGGCCTGCCGCGGCGACGCCCAAAGCCACGGCGAATATGCCCAGCGGATGTTCCAGTGGCAACTCGACAAGGCCGATCCCTCGCGAGCGCCGGCGACCGAAGGGTTCTTCCATCCGGAACGCAAGCAGCCCGATTACCTGCACGTATTCGACTATCACGGTCGGCGCGTCACGCGGCGCGATCTCGGTTCCGAAGCCTGGCAAGACTGGCAGGTCGAACTGGCCAAGAAGCTCGACGTAACCATCGCCTTTTTTTACGGCAACTTCGTCAGCGGCGTACGGCGCGCGGTGGTTGATGGAATCGAGCCGGCGGAGCGGGCTTCAGAGAGCATCCAGTTCGAGTTGTTCGAATACGTCTATCACCAGATTTTGCGCAAGGAGTCCGAATGGGTCGCCCGCGACTTGTTCCGGCAACACTATCGGGCCCACGCCGAGCAGATCCAGCAAGCGGCCTACGATCCGAGCCAGGTGGCCTGCCTGCTGCTTTACACCACGCCCGAGACGATGTTGGAAGAACTCATCGTCCGCAAGCTGGATGAAGGCGACTTGCTCTCCAACGCCAACACGCTGGTCTACCTGGGGCGCGTTCGCTCGGGCAACAAGCTGGGCCGCGCCTTGTACGTGGCCAAGCATCGCGGCAGCGCCTGCACCGAAGAGATCGTGCAGTACACGATCGACGACCGCGGCCTGCGCATCGGTTAGTCCGGCGCCTGGGCAGCTCAGTGGCGGTGACCGGTGATCATCTGGGCCTGGGCCATGGCGTGCTCGGCCTCGGGAATCTTGCCGGCCCGCTGGTAGGTCACGCTCAAGGCCGTAAAGCTGAAGGCATCGGTCGGCTCCAACTCGCAGACCTTCACGGCGTGCTGGATCGCCTCGTCATGGCGACGCAGCCGAGTGTAAATCACCGCCAAGGCCGAATGGGCCAACGCGTAGTCGGGCTCGCTCGCCAGCAGCTCGTTCAACTTGGCCGCCGCCCCTTCCAGATCGCCCGCATCCTTGAGCTTTTCGGCTTCGTTGTACATTTCTACGCTATTCGACATGGCGGCCTCCGGCGGGTTCTGTGGTTCATTCAGCGGGTGAAAGCGTTCCAGTTTACCAAAGTTTGGCCGCAAGGGCGGGGGGAGAGGTCAAGTTCCGGGGGAGAGGTTTTTGTCTTCGGCAAAACGGGTCGAGGGCGCTCGGCCCCAGATTACGTAAGAATCGCGATTGCCGCTGGAATCGGCGCAATGCTGGTTTTGCTCCGCCACGCCCCGGGCTCGTCCCGGGCGGGCGATGATTTGCAGCTAGAATCGCTTGCCACGCCGAGATTCTCGTCTTCCCGTTCCGCGTTTGTCCGCCGCCGCTGGCGGCGGACAAACGCGGAACGGGAAGAGGGGTTGCCGTGAGGCGCGGCTTCTAGCTGAGCAATCAGTGCTCCACCGGGACGAGCCCGGCGGTGGCAGAGCGGAATAAAACCAACACAAAACTACAGACCCGCTGCACTCGAGCCCCTCTCATTTCGCGCCGCCCGCAAGGCGATGGACAGTTCGGGTTTGCTTGCTCTACGGCGTCCGCGGGCGATATGCTACAGACGGCGGCTTTCCCCGGCCGCGCACGTCATTTCGCACGGTTCTCCCTCTATCTACGGGGTGATGCGATGCTGATCATCTCCCTCTGCCTCGCGATGATGGCGCTGGGGGCAACGGCCTTTCTATTCGAACGTCGCGGATACCAGAGCGCCGCCGTAAAAATGCCGCCGAAGACTTTCGTGGCGAGTTCGGTGGCGGCCACATTGGCGTTTACGGCGTTGATCGGCGTGATGAACCAGCGGAAATGGGCTGCGGTCCGGAGAGAGTACCCGCTGGAGTCTCTGGCGGAGCGAGTGACGTTCGCAAAGTATCGCGGCGACGGCGGCAATCTGCCGGTCGACGCGTTTCACGAGCACAAGCAAGCGGCGGCTTGCCAGCTCGGCGGCATCATGGTGCGCGAAGATCTCGAAAACGAGGTAGGAACCGCCCCTTCCTCGCCGCTCGCGCGAGCCTTGGCATACGCCCACGCCAGGAATGTTCGGCAATTCATCGACGCCCCGAGCTTTGGCGTTGGAAGAATGACGGGCAGCTGGCAGGAGTTTTCTACGCCCTCCGATTCGGGTCGCGACCTGTACGTAAACCTGCGCCTCGACGCCCCGATCTCAACGCCAGGCGAAGCAACGTGGCAGATCGACGTGCCGACGCCGGAGCCGAGGTTGAATGCCTTGGAGTTGGGCCTGTCGCTTCGGGATTCGCTCGGCGACTTCGTCAACCGGCGGAACCGTGGTTGGGCGAAGCAGTTCCGTGAAGCGGCCGGCTTTCAACTGAGAGGGCTTTCTCAAATGCCGCAGCCCAGGGCCGCCGCGCACGACGCCGAAGAGCGTTGGCAGACGACGCGTTTAGAACTGGCGAGCTTGCTCAAACACAAACCGCCGATGGTCTACGTCTCGGATCGCTTGCCGCGAATGGATGCATTGAACACGGCGGCCGTGCGGCCTCTCGACGCGTTCGAGCGTCGCGGTATCGCGAAACTGGCACAGGGCGAGCCTCTGGTCGCCGACGCCGGCGTGAATCGCTTGCGCACGCTCGGCTCCATTTTCGCTCGAAAACAGTGCCAGCAATGTCACCACGTTGGCGAAGGAGAACTGCTCGGAGCTTTCTCTTACGAATTTGTGCGAGAATCCGCCGCGAATGCTCGACGAACAAGCCAATGAGCGTTTACAACACATGCTTTGAAGTTAATTGCCATGATCCGTTCCGCCGCTATTGAAGATCTATCCGCGATTTGCCATCTGATTCGTCAATTGGCGAAGCATGCCAGGCAGGCCCACGAAGTGAGGTTCGACGAGCGGGAGCTGCGCGAGCATTTGTTCGGTCCGCGACCCTGGGCCGAGACGCTGCTGGCGGAAGAAGCGGGGCAGGTCGTCGGCTTCGCGCTGTTCTTTCACAACTACTCGACGTTTGTCGGCAAACCGGGATTGTACCTGGAAGACTTGTACGTAGAGCCCGAGCACCGCGGACGCGGACACGGCAAAGCGCTGTTCCAGGCGGTTGTGCGGTTGGCCGTGGAGCGGGGTTGCGCGCGCATGGAATGGTCGGTGCTGGACTGGAACGAGCCCGCGATTCGCTTCTATCGCTCGCTTGGGGCCCGCGCCCTGGAAGAAGGGACGATCTATCGCCTTTCCGGCAAGTCGCTCTCGACGGCGGCGCAGTAGCGTATCATCAAAAACCTGATTTGACGGCGGAAAGCGTGGCTGATGAAGCTGGGCGAAGTTTCAGTGCCCTGGGGCATCGCTTCGCTCTGCCGCCAGGCACACAACTGTCGAAGTAATGTTTAAGGAGCAAGGCAGTGCCTGCAATCCGCTGCGTGGCGCGCTTACCATTGCGGCGCTTTGCCGAACAGGCGCCGGAGCAGGCCGATCTGTCCGGCGTGCAGCATTTCGTGCCGTGCGCACCAAAACAGCGATTCGATTTTTGTATTGAACAGCGAATGCGGTTTTTCCGGCGGCCGATCGAGTTCGGCGTCGGCAACTTGGGGCAAATCCTCAAGAACCTGGCGATGCACGCGGTCAAACGCCGCCAGGATTTCCTCGACGGACGGATAATCGGCCGGCGATGCGGTGGGGACGGAGCCTTTGCCGAATTGCAGCAGAAACGTCGCGGAGATGAGCTGCTCGTCCTCCGGTCGCGGCCCCCGAACTCGCTCCAATGCCAGCCGGTACTGGGCCATTGCCAAGTGACCGACTTGCCAGGCGATATGCGTCACGCCTTCCGCCGGCAGGCGGAACCAGTCAGCCGGCTCCAAATCGCCGAGCAGGCGCCGGGTATAGTCTCGGGCGGTGCGAATTTCGTTGATGGCAAGCGTCAGGCGGGACATTTTGACTGGAACTCCTTGCGGTCTCGTGGGGGGCTAGGATCGCAATAGCGTCCGAACCTCGCGCTCGTTCTGCGGACTGTAAGACGTTGGCAGGGCGAACGAGTCAGCGGACAGTTACGCTTCTGCGTCGTTTCGTTTGAACGCCGGTCCCGCATCGACGATACTGCGCCTGCTCCGTGCGGGGCCACGAACTACCTGCAGCGTCAATTTAGCCACGGGCTGTCAATCATGACCGAAAAACGAGCCGCCTGGAAGGGCGTACTTTGGGCTCTGGGAAGCTGGTCACTTCACTTGCTCGCCACGATTTTAGTATTGTGCTCCCTGTCGACCGTTCCGGACTTCATCAAGGCGTTCCACAAGCTCCACTTGGACATTCCCCCCGCAACGCGTTTGATCTTCGAGCTATCGCAGCTTGCGGCGAATTATTGGCATCTTCTCGTCGTGCTGATTGCCCTCGATGGCATTTTGCTTCTGTCGCTGAACCTCGCTCCGGCACGGTGGCATCGGCTGGCCCGGGCGTGGTCGGCGTTGGTATTGTTTTCTTCGATCTATTTCTTGGCGACTATTATATTGAGCTTGTCGCTAGCCATACACGATTCTACCCTCGTTTTTGCTTCAGACGCGCCCGAATCGAACGCCGCCGAATCGGCTGGCCTAGATTCCCGAACACTGGATTCAAAACCAGCTCAATCGTCGGCGGAACAGACCATACAGGATGAGTCGATGCGTTGACGTTTGCCGACCAGGGCGTCATGCGCCACTCGAAAAGCGCGGCATGATCGCCTGAAAGAACGTGAGACTCGCTCGACGCCCTGCAGAGCCAGCCGCCTCATATTCCGCAGTCCCCCCTTTCCGACCTCCGACTTCCCACCTTCATCCATGCTCTTCAAAATCTCCAGCGGCACGCTTTACGATCCGGCCAACCATATCGAGGGCGAAGTGCGCGATCTCTGGATCGAGGAGGGCCGCATCGTCGCGCCGCCGACGGATCCCAGCGTACGCCCGGACCGCACGCTCGACGCAACGGGGCTGGTCGTGATGCCGGGGGGCATCGATATGCACTGCCATATCGCCGGGCCGAAAGTGAACATGGCCCGCAAAATGCGACCTGAGGAAAAACGCCGCAGCGAGCCGGTTCGCCGCACCGCCCGCACGCATAGCGGCACGATGGGGAGCGTGCCGAGCACGTTCGCCACGGGCTACAAATATGCCGGGCTCGGCTATACCACGGCGTTCGACGCCGCCGTGCCGCCCCTATCCGCCCGGCATGCCCACGAGGAATTCGAAGACACGCCTTGCCTCGACAAAGGCTTCTTCGTGTTGATGGGCAACAATCATTACGTGATGCGGTCGATTGAGAAAAAAGATCCCGACCGGCTAAAGGCCTTTGTCGCCTGGCTGCTTTCGGCCGCCAAGGGTTATGCGCCGAAGCTGGTGAATCCCGGCGGAGTGGAAGTCTGGAAGTCGAAACAGGCGGGCAATGTCCACAGCATCGACGACGTCGTCCCGTCGTTCAACGTGACGCCGCGGCAGATCATCCAAGGCATCGCCCATGCGGCCAACGAATTGAAGCTGCCCCACCCGATTCATATTCATTCGAACATGCTCGGCATGCCGGGCAATTGGACCACGACGCTCGAGACGATGCGGGCCTTGGAGGGCCGCCGCGGCCACCTGACGCACATCCAGTTCCACAGCTACGGCGGAGGCGATGCGGACGAAAACACGTTCAACTCCAAGGTCCTGCCGCTGGCCGAATACGTGAATGAACACGCCAACGTTACCGTCGACGTCGGCCAGGTCCTGTTCGGCCAGACCACCAGCATGACCGGCGACGGACCGGTCGGTTACTACCTGAGCAATATCTACAAGTCGAAGTGGTTCAGCGGCGACAGCGAGCAAGAGTCGGGCTGCGGCATCGCTCCGATCGAGTACCGAAATAAAAGCCTGGTCCACGCCCTGCAATGGGCGATCGGCCTGGAGTGGTACTTGATGGTCAATGATCCGTGGCGCGTGGTGATGAGCACCGATCATCCCAACGGCGGCTCGTTCATGGCCTACCCGCAGATTGTGCGGTTGCTGATGGACCGCACCTACCGGCAGGACGTGCTGAAGACCGTCCACCCGGCCGTGCGCGAGCGGAGCCAGTTGGCCGACCTGGACCGCCAGTATTCGCTCAACGAGATCTGCATCATCACCCGGGCGGCGCCGGCTCGAATTCTGGGCTTGAAGCACAAGGGCCATCTCGGCCCAGGCGCCGACGCCGACGTTACGATCTACACGCCCGACGACAACAAGGAAACGATGTTCGAATTGCCCCGCTTCGTAATCAAGGCCGGGCAGGTGATCGTCGAGCAGGGCGAGATCCGCGAACCGACGTTTGGCAAGACCTTGCACGTGGCCCCCGAGTACGACGCGGGCATCGAGCCCGACATTGCCGAGTGGTTCGAGAAGTATTACTCGGTCCGCTTTCGGAACTACCCGGTCAGCACGGACTATATGCCCGCAGCGGAAAAAGTGGCCTGCGAAGACAGGTAGAAGCGGGGGGCGGGAGTAAGACCTCGCTGGGGAGAATTCGCATTTTTTCTCGATTTCGTTATGCTGGCTGCCGCAGCGGCAAACCGTTCTGCCGGCTGCGGCCCGGACGCGACGGCGGCTTTCCCCGCCGGCAATCGCGGCGAGTGCTTGACCTTGTCGGTCACGACGCGTGTTCGGGGCGTTAGCGCAACAAAAGAGGCCACCACGATGACCAACGTATCGAACGCTCAACGCCTGGCGGAAGCGATCTCGTTCGCCGCTCGCGCCGCACCAGGGCCACCTGCGAAAAGACGGCGATACGCCTTATGTCGCCCATCCGATGCGCGTATTGACGATCCTGGCCACGGAGTTTGGAGTGACAGACCCTGACGTGCTGGCGGCCGCCGTGCTGCATGACGTGATCGAAGACACGCGCACGGACTACGACGACCTTGCCGAGCGCTTCGGCGCTCGCGTCGCCGAGTACGTTGCGGCCCTGTCCAAGGACAAGCGTTTGCCTGAAGACGTCCGCGAACAGGAATACCTTGAACGACTGATTGCGGCGCCGCTGGAAGTGAAACTGTGCAAATTGGGCGACGTTTACGACAATCTTGTCGACTCCGAGTCGTTGACCGATGCGGGCCGCGCAAAGCACATCAACAAGGCCCGTGAATTAGTCGCCCGCTTCTCGAGCGAACTGCCGGCGGAATGGAGGCACGTCCTGACCCTGGTCAATGCGCGATCGAACTGGCCTCGCAACTCGACGGATTCGATGATCGACGTTGACGGCCGCTTGCCGAGCTTGTGCTAGAATGCAAAGCTGCCGCCGCGGTTCTTGGCCGCTTGCCGTCCAACGGGCGCTTTCGGTTTCTCGTCCATCGCCTTTGAAGGCCCAGGTCTATGTTGACTCCCGCCGAAGAATTAGGGCTGAGCGGCCTGCATCTCGACGGCCGTTTGCGAAAGGCGCTCTACGGGTTGCCGGACGACAAGATCGTCGAGCTGACCCGGCGCATGACCGAAGAGGCGTTCCGGCGGCAGTTGATCTACACGCATCAAGGGCAGACCGAAGCGATCCGCGTGATGCTGCGGCCGCTGGCCGTCATGCCGGATCAATTGGCCTATTTGCACTTCGTGTCGCTGACCATCATGAACGCGCTGAAGCGCGTCGCGGAGCTTTATCTGCAAGATGCCGAAGTCCGCGAGATCGTGCCGCTCTCGGCTGCAGAGGAACAGTGGCTGCGGGACACGTGGGGCGCCAGCCAGCGCGAGACCAATCCGGTCTTCGGGCGGCTCGACGCCATGGCGGAATTCACCAGCCCCACCTGGAAAGAATCGCTACGGTTCTTCGAGCCGAACTTGTGCGGCGTCGGCGGCATTCACCTGGGACCGACCTGCGAACAGATGCTGATGGAGATCGTCGTTCCTGAGCTGACGGTGCGCGATCCGCAGTTGCGCATGGAGCCGGGCCAGGACCTGCGCGAGCTGTTCATCCAGGAAGTGCTCGACCATTTGGAAGCCATCGGCCGCCCGGGGCGCAATCTCTGTTTCATCGAGCCGAAGTACGCGGACGAGGGGCCGAGCGAGCAGGCGCCGTTGGCGCAGTATTTCCACGCAGCGCCACGGCATGACCGTGGTACACGCGGACCCGGCTGAGTTGTCCCTGCGAGAAGGCGAAGTCTGGTATGGCGACACGCTTGTCGACGTCGCCTATCGCGACTACGAGATCCGCGACCTGCTTGCGCTCGAGGCGACCGGAGTCGATATTGCGCCGGTTCGGGAGCTGTTTCGGCAGAACCGGATCATCTCCTCGGCTTCAGGGGATTTCGATCATAAGAGCTGCTGGGAGCTGCTGACCAATGCTCGCTTCACCGAGCGTTTTTTCAACAGCGACGAGCGACAGGTCTTTCGACGGCATGTGCTTTGGACGCGGTTGCTGGCCGATCGAGAAACCACGCTGCCCGGCGGCGAACGCGGCGGATTGCTGAAATTCGCTCGAGCAGACCATGAACGGTTGGTGCTCAAGCCAAACCGGTCTTACGGTGGGGATCGGGTCTATGTCGGGCACGGCATGGAACAAGCAGAGTGGAATCGCCTGTTGGACATCGCTCTGGAAGGGCCCGAGCAGTGGGTCGTGCAGCGGCTGGCGAGCATCCCCGCGGGAGATTTTCCGGTGGTCAGCGCCGATGGCACGGTGCACGTCGAGCCGTTTCACACCGTGATGGGCTTCGCGCCGACGCGGTACGGCCTGGGAATCGTCGGACGGGCCTCGCAGAAGCAGGTGGTCAACGTCGCTCAGCGCGGCGGCATGTGCGGCATTCTGATGGGCCGTCCTCCCGGTCGGCTCGTCGGCCCGGCCGAACCGCAGCAGAACGCGTGAAAGGATCCGCTTAAGACCGCTTCCAATCGGCGGGCAAATCCGTCTTCGTTTCCAGCAGGATTTCGAAGATCGCCTGCCGGTCCTCGGCCGATAGATGGGCGAAGTCGGAACCTTGATCTTCGCCGGTGAGAACCTGCCGGAGCCGGTCGTAAACGTATTGCCTGGTCAGCGGCGGCAATTGGTCGAACGCTTCGGAATAGATCTCGTAGCTGCACGGATACTTGAACAATCGACGCTTGAGGTCAAAGTCGCGGAGCGAGCGGCCTTGGCGATCTCGCGGGCCGCGAGCGGCGAACTCCGCCGCGTAACGCGTGCTGCCTTGGATCGGCTCGGCAAGCGGCGCTTCTTCGCAGAACAGCAGATACTTGACCAGCTTTTCCGCCGGGCTGTGAATCCGCCGCATGGTGCTGGCGGAAATGCTTTCGGCGGGACGATCGAGGGCTTTGTTCAAACCCGCTTCGTAGTGCAGGGCCAATCGGGCATGGTAGTTGGCGGCAGTGATCAGGTTGTGCATCTTGGTCTGATGTTCGAGCACCATCAGCGCCACGATATCGCTGTGCGGCGTGAGATACGGCGCGGCGTCGATCAGTCCTTCGACGCTCAAGCGGTTGGCGCCGGCGGCCCGGTCAAGATTCTCAGGCCGCTGCCGGTCCGTCACCGTGACATTGCCCATGTGCGTCTGGGCGCCGTGCTTGCCGGTCACGAACCAGCCGCCCCAGCGGTCGCGCAACGGGCTGGCGTGATTCGTGGTGAACGTGCCGGCGCTGAACACCGGCTGCCCGCTCGCGTCGGGATAAACCGAACGCACCAGGTGGCCGGGCACTTCCTCGGTTTTTGAAGAGGAGTGGCAAAGCAGGCAATCATGCGTTTGCCGCAGAAAGACCGGTTTGTCGACGCGCTGCTGAGACAGGGTGTAGAACACGGCGCCCTGCCGCGGATCCGTAGTCGAAATCTCCACCACTTCGCCGTGCTGAACGTAGCCGATGTACGTATCGTCGTTGAAGTACAGGGCCCGGGGCGTGCGCCGCGAGATCCGCTGCCGTTGAAAGCTGGTCTTGGAGAACACAAGCGTTTGCGAGGTCGTCGAAATGCCCAACTGCTCCAGCACTGCGGGCAGGTAGCCTCGCTGGTCGTCGTAGTTCAGTTTCGCTTCGCCGGCGTCGAGCCGTTGCTGCAAGCGTGCGATCGGGTCGTCAACGGACGCCTTGAGGTAATCGATCGGCTCCTGTTCGTAAGGCAGATCGGCACGGACGGCACGCGGCAGGAGCACGGCCGCAAGCAGCATCGCCAATGCCGCCGCGGGAGAACAGGCCGCATGGCTCCGGAAAGCAGAAACTCGGACGCGGGGGACCGGCGATCTCTCGCAGGCATGGCTGTGTCTCCGGCGATGCTTCTGTTCGGCTGGGGCTGCCGTCGGGCGGGTGTTCGCGTGACACGGCTATTATAAACGGCCTATATTGTGGATAACAAGGTCCGTTTGTCATCTTTCTTGTGCGGGCGTCTCCGAGAGCCTAGCTCTTGGGCCGGACTTCCAGCAGTACGCTTTCGGTATCGGCGCCCGGCAGCGGCCAGGTTTCCAGCTTTCGCAACTGGAGCTTGGCCATCAGCCCGCGCTGCCGGGCCTCTTGGCGTTCCTCAACCCAGCCTGGTCCCTTGATGGCAAGCAAGCGGTCGAAGGCGCCCCAGTAGGGCTCGAACCAGACGAGCAGCTTGGCCAACGACGCCACGGCGCGGGCCGTTAGAGCATCAAACGACTGGGCCGCCAGCACGTCCTCGGCGCGGCAATGGTGAACGGGCAGCGCCAGACCCAAGTTCTGCACGATATCCGCCAGCACGCGAGCCTTCTTGCCTACCGATTCCGACAGCGCGACGGTCAGATCCGGACGCAAAATGGCCAGCACAATGGCGGGCGCACCGCCCCCCGAGCCGACATCGAGAATCCGTTCTTCGAGCTGAATGTGGCGGCTCAGGACGAGCGCATCCGCCACGTCGCGGGCCACGAATTTGTCGTAATCCGTGTGCCGAGTCAGGTTGACCTTTGCGTTCCAGTCCCACAGGGCGCGGCAGTAATTCTCGAGCAGCGAGATCTGTTCAGCGGGCAGTTCCATCTGATGCCGCTGCAAGGCGGAGCGTAGATCGGCTTCAGGCGAATCGGCGGCAGAGTCGGGGGGCATCAGTCGGGCAGAGTCTGAATTGAGAAACGAGCCAGGAAGTCGCCGCCAGCGTGACAGCGCAAGCCAACCTAACGTGCCTGCTTTCCCGAGACTAGCCGTCTTGAGCAAAATTCCGCTCGCGCGCCGCTTCTCGGGCTTGATGGCCGCACGAGGCGTTTTCTTTCCTCTCCGGACAGACTTTATCTCCAATGAGGGCCCCAATTTGCGGCATCGCTGCGTTTTTCAACATTCACGGGCGCCCAGCAACCTTTCGTTGCATAGCCCGCGGCTTTGATGTCGATAATGATGGCGCGAACTGCCATGACTTTGCGGACTACAGCGACTTTGGCGAGCAACCGCGAAAAAATGAGCGCCTGCGAATCGAGTTGCGGAAGCGGTGCGCGCCGGCCCGACCGGCGCCGCTGGCAATGCCGCAGTTCAGCGCCGCTCGGCTCCTGGAAGCCGAGGGAGCCGCCATCGCGTTCGGTCTCGGCTGGTTCGCGCTCATGTCCGTCGCCACGGCGCCGGCCGCTCCGCCGACGCCGATTCAGAGTCGCGCGGGTATCGCTACTCCGCGTCGCGTTCCGGCTGGCCGGCGTGCCTGCAGCGCCGATGGCCGGTTCAGGGCCGGCCGCGCTGCGCAGACCAGGGCCCCCGGCCAACCCGATGCCGAACCGGCCCGCCACGCTTCGGATGACGCCCGCCGGCCAAGGACCCGCCGCCGAGCCCGCCGCGGCCCGCCCGGCGCCTCGCCGACTGGACGACAGCGAAGCCGCCGTTCCCGCCCGGTTACCCGACAGCCCCGCCGAGCATTTCGCCGAGTTGATCGACAGCGACCCGCTGATCACCGGGCAGCCTCCCGAACGGCAGGTCTATTGGCAATACGACACGAACGAAGGAGACGTGCTGAAAGATCTCAAATCGCGTCTGCAGCGCGTCGAAGAGGCGCAGCGTCAGAACGTCGAAGGTCTGCCGAAGAAAAACAAACGCTTCGAGCACAATCTGTTCGGCCGCATTCAAGCAGATGCTGCGACGTTCAGTCAGGACGCGGCCAACCGCGCACAACTGGGCAATATCCCGAACGGCAATGACTTTCGCCGGGTTCGTCTAGGCATGCAAGGCGCCGGGCACGATCAGTTCTTCTACCGGCTGGAAGTCGACTTTGTTCAGCGGGATGAAGTCACCAAGGAACCCCCGCCGCGACTTACCGACGCATATTTCGAAGTCCGAGACCTGCCGTGGATCGGGACGCTGCGCGTGGGACAATACCGCGAGCCCTATAGCGTGGAACGGCTTACCAGCGCCAACGATCTTACGTTTCTCGAACGCGGTTTGCCGCAGGCATTTCACACTTCGCGTAACGTGGGCGTGATGCTCTACGACCACTCTCGAAACGACAAATGGTACTGGTGGAACGGCATCTTTGACGTGCGAGCCACCAACCACGGCGAGTTCTACAGCGACGCGCCGCGACTCGCTTACGTCAGCCGCACCGACTGGGTGCCGTGGTACGACGAGCCGTCGGGCGGACGTTATCTGGCTTCCGTCGGCCTCGGCTATACGTTCCGCAACTACGCCGGCTGGACGAGCAGCTTTGCTTCGACGCCGGAAGTTAATTTGCAATATGCCGGCACTTCGATTATTCCGTCTTTCGTCAGCACCGGCACGATGACCGTCAACACGATGCAGATTTTCCAGGCCCAGGCATTTACCGTGCTCGGGCCGCTGTCATTCCAGGCGGAGTATTACGGGACCTACGTCGACCAGGTCAACAACCCGCAGGTCTACTTGCAAGGCATGTACGTGCTGGCCAGTTACTTCCTGACCGGGGAGAGCCGTCCTTATGATCGCAAACAAGGCATCTTTACGGCGATCAAGCCGTTTGCCGATTTCTTTCGCGTTCGCACCGCCGATCGCGGCATTTGCACCGGTCCCGGCGCCTGGGAGGTGGCCGCGCGGTTTTCTTCGTTGAACCTCAGCGACCGCAACATCCAGGGCGGGCGGCTCAACGATGTCACGCTCGGGTTGAACTGGTATATGAATTTCCAGACTAGGCTGATGTTCAATTACATTCACGCGTTTCTGAACCGGCACAACGTTCCCAGCGACGCCGATGTTTTCTCGACGCGGGCCCAGGTGGTCTGGTAAGCGCGATGCGACTGCCCGGTGCGCGGCGCCGGACAGACGCATTGGAACCGTCGTGTTGCATAACATCGCAGGCAGAACGCCATCCGCGCCGTCAATTCGACGGCGGCAATTGCACCGTTTCGCCGCCTTTGCAGGTGAACAGCGCTCGCAACAACGTTTCGTCGATGCCTTGTGAGATCGGGCGGACGAAGCCATCGGCAAATGCCGCGACGAATGTTTTCGGCTGATAACCGCCGAGGTTCGGCAGCGGCTTGTCCGGACTGTAGGCGATATCTTCCGGTTTGGTCCAGGGAATCGGCCGCTGTGCTTCGACCAGGGCAATGGTGTTGGACATGCCGTCGCGGAAGTCGGCAAGTCTTGATGGTTTGAAGCCGGGAAACATCGTCGTTTCCCCCGTGACGGCGAAGTACGATGCATCCTTGCTGTTCGGATCCGCGGCCGGATGTCGGAAGACCGCGGGCATTTGCTCCAGCACGCGCTGGTTGTTCTCGCTATCCCATGGCTCGTCCATTTTGTACTGTTTATAGAGCGGTTCTTGACCGAGATACGGCAGTAGTTCGATGCGCCAACTGTGGGGCGTCTTGCCGTCAGGTCCGATAATAACGGCGGCCGGGAAATGCTTGTGGACGTCGAGGTAGTTGTGCATGGCCAGCATGAGCTGCTTCAGGTTGTTCGTGCTCTGGGCGCGGCGAGCCGCCGACCGTGCGGCCGTGACGGCCGGGGTCAGCAGTGCTACGGCCGTGTCGGCCACGTCCAATTCAACCTGACACTGCAGACGCACCTGGCTGTCTGCAACTTTGACTTTGGCCTGTTTAATTAAGGCGACGCCGAGATCGACATGCGCCAGCATAGCGCCGGCTTCTCGCGGCGGATTTGGACCGGCTGCAAGTTGATCGGCCATTTGGCTCAGCGAGTTACCTGCCAGCGTCAGAGCGGCTTCGAGCGTTTTGCTTACGTGCGCAGCCCGCTCCGCCGAGCCGCACTGCGCCCGGGCCTCGAGTCCGAGACGTTGCGAGAATTTGACGCTCATGAACAGTCGCTCGGTTTGCTCCCAAAGCGGAGAGAACGAGCTAATGAAGCCCTTGATCGGCGGGGCCTGTTTCCAGATGGGGGCGACCGTGGTATTGAACAACGCCAGATTGACCATCGCCGCCGCATCGCCGCCGGGCCAGTCGGCCGCCCACTCAGGCCCAGCCGGAGAGGTCTTTCTCAGCGCCAACACGCGTTGGAGTTGCGGCTCCGAAGACAATACGATCGTGCGGTCGTCAGGCAAATAATAGCTGAAGTTCTTACGAGCGTCCGAGGCCTTATAATAAGTCTGGCCCAGGAACTCCGCCGGCGCATGGTCGCCGGCAACCTTGGCCGCAAGCTCCTTCCAGTCATGCGTTGCTTTGGCACGAAGCACTAGAATCAGGACCTCAGGCTCGTCGGTCCGGGGCGAGGGGAAACGCGGCATTGTGAACTGCACTTCGGCAAGGTCGTTGACTCCTAGACCTAGCGCTTTGCGCAAGCCTAGCTCCACATCAATCAACTCGGCCAGCGGTTGCATTTCGTTGCGGCTGAACAGGGCGGCGGGGCGGACGATGCCGACGACGGCCGCATTCGGCGGCACATAGCTCCAGTTGACTTTTCCTTGCGCCTGCAGGCGCTTCGGCGTCCGAAGCGGTAGCCGCCGGCGCGGCAGGCTGCTTTGCTGGTTGCTGAGCGACGCTTTCGTCTTGCGGACCGCGCAACCCGGCAGACAACAACCCGATCATGCCGATGGTCGCAATGATGGCAAACTGCCGCCCGCGCGAGATGGCGGCGGGACGGAACTGCCGTGGATTTCGCAACATCTCGATTCTCCTCAGAAAGGCGCCTCGGCTGGGGAGAAACGGCCGAGCGGCCCAGGCGATCGCTCGGTCGTCTTGCTTGAGCGCCATCTGCGCCAGCGTCATCAGATACGCCTGGCGTCCGCCTGCGGCTTCGGCGCCCAAAGCATCGGCGGCCAGTTCCTGTTCCAGACGCAACCGCCGGGCAAGCCAATGCACCAGCGGATGATAGAAGTGCAGCGCCAGGCTGAGTTGTGCAAGCAGCCCCGCGCAATAATCGCCGCGGCCTACGTGCGCGATTTCATGCGCCAGCACGACGCGCCGCTCCTCGGCAGTCCACACTCGCCAACAAGCAGGCAATAACACCAGCGGGCGGCGCCAACCGATCGTTGCCGGAGAGGTGAGGCGAGGCGACTGGCGAACTTCGACATTCCGCCGGCAATTGAGCCGCCGGCAGATCTCGTCGGCGGCGCACCGCAGTTCGCCGTCGTCGATCGCCGTGGAATCGGCGCGTAGCAGGCGCACGGCAAACAGGCCCAGGCCGAGTTTGATGAAAGCCGCCGCCAGGCCGGCAAGGAAGACCACGCCCAGCAGCGAGGGCCAATCAGGAGCTTTTTCCGCCGCCGCGTTTGCATGGCCGCCTTCTTGCAGTTCCTGCCAGAATCCGCGCCACGCTGCGCCGGCCAATTCAATGCCGGAGAGCGGATCGGCCGAAGCCGATTCCTCCAGCAAGGCAGCGGCGGCGTCACTCGCATTGCCGCCTGGCGCCAACGGCTGGGGCGCGGTATGCGTCGCCAGAACCGCGTCTTCCGCCGGCGCGACTTCCGCCGGCGCCGCGCGAACCAGTGCGGCCAGGGAGAGATGGCAGACGCGGAAATGCCGATGGTCGTCAACAACAAGGCCGACGCCGCCAGCGCGCCGGCAGCAGGGCCCAGTCGCCGGACGAAGAGGTAGAGCAGCATTCCCGCGGCGGTGAACAACGTTACCTGCACGGCGCTCCACAACAGAAGGGGGGCCATGGCATTCATGGTTGTTGCTCCTTAAGCACGTCTTCCAACAAGGCGCGTTCTTCGGGCGTCAATTTTTCTTGCCCCATCAGCCGCATCAGCAACTGCTCACGCGAGCCCCGAAACACGCGCTCCACCAGGTCGCTCAGCAACCGGCCTGAGACCTCTTCATAGCTCCGTACAGGCCGGAACCGGAACGGCCGCTCGTCGTTGGTTTGCTCCACGAAGCCCTTGTCGGACAGGATTCTCACCAGCGTCGCTACGGTGGTATAGGCGCGCTGCAGTCCGGCGGCCGCCAATTCCTGTTGCACGTCGGCGATCGTCAATTCGCCTCGCTTCCAGAAGGTCTGCATGATCTCCAACTCGCGTTCCGTCAGTTCCTTGGCCGGCGGCCTCGCCATCGAGGGGCCTCCTCGCTTATATGCATTTGGTTATTTAGATTTGGTTTTATAGTAGTGCTTTGGCGAGGCATGTCAAGTATTTTCCAGGCGGTAGTTCAGGCACGGCGCCGGCGTCGCGTTTTGCGCCGGGGGGCTCCGCTGCTTTGGGCGCCGCGAGGAGAGAGATGCCCTTCTTCATGGAAAGACGCTTGACGCGGCGCAGCCCTCGACTAGAATCGGCGAAGTAATTGACACTGAGTCTCAGTATAGATTTGGTGCCCGCGCGGAGCCCGCCAGCCCGGCCTTTTTAGGCCCCCGCCTGCCAGCCACGCTTGAGATCGCGCAATTAAGAGCTCTCTTTTCTCTCGGGAGGGAATCAAGATGCGTCGTCGCTGCGCGTTCACGTTGGTTGAGTTGTTGGTCGTCATTGCCATCATCGGATTGCTCATTGCCCTGCTGTTGCCGGCCGTCCAGGCCGCCCGAGAGTCCGCCCGCCGGACTCAGTGCGCCAACAACCTGAAGCAGGCCGGCATTGCAATGCAGCTGTACATGGATACCAACCGGAGCTTGCCGTCCAACGGCATTTTTTCCTATACCGGCGCGGCGATGACGCAGACTTCGCCCTGGTCGGCCATCGCCCGGCTGCTGCCGTACATCGAGCAGGAAAACCTGTTCCGCAATATCGACCTGACGACCGGCTACAGTACGCAGCCCGGCATCAGCTCAAAGCGCGTCCCAACCTACCTCTGCCCCAGCGAGATCAAAGATTACGGAAGCGGCACGGACCCGGTCTATGGCAACAAGAACTGGACGCTCAACTACGCCGTCAACTTGGGAAGCTGGGCGGTGCTGACGGGCAAGGCCTCCGGTATGCAAGGCGGAGACGGCGCCTTCGGGCCGAGCCGCTGGTCCAAAGCGCGAGACTTCACCGACGGCTTGAGCAACACGCTGGCTCTTTCTGAAGTGAAAGCCTATAACGCCAAAATCACCGGCAGCTCCAACGCCACCGTCTATTCCCCCGCTCCGGCGTCGCCGTCGTCGCCGGGCGATCTGGCCGCTTACGCGCCGGCCTTCAACGCGACGAAGTTCACCCACGCGGAATGGGTCGACGGCAAGGTGCACGAGACCGGCTTTACGACGGTCTTCCCGCCCAATACGTTCGTTTCGTATTCCGACGGCGGCGAGGTTTACGACGTTGATTTCATTACCGCCACCGAATCGAGCCTGGGCGACACGTTCGCCGCCGTCACTTCTCGCAGCTATCATCCGACGACCGTGAATTCCGTCTTCATGGACGGTTCCGTTCGCGCTACGGGTTCCGGCGTTTCCGCACTGGTCTGGCGGGCATTGGGAACGCGCGCCGGCGGCGAGGCGAATTCCAACCCGTAATGAGTCGAGTTCCGAGGCGGCGCGTCGCGGAGTCGGCGAAAGCTGTGAAGAATCCGAGCGGGGGACGCTGGGGCATTGCGCCGTGCGCGGCGCCCGGTAGACTGACGACTTCCGCCGCGGCGCTGCAAAGAAACGCGTTCGACGAAATCCGGCGTTAGCGCTTTTCGACTTCGCCGTCAGGTTTTGACGCCAGGGGGCCGGGCGCTTCGCTCGGAACGGCGTCTGACGGGCCGTTGGTCGTGCTGCCGGCCACGTAGATCTCTCCGTCGCGCAGCTCGAGCGTTTCAAGCTGGTAGGCGTTGTGATGTTCGTCTCGCAGCGGGTGCAAGCGAATGATGGCCACCGGGTCGCCTTCGGCCTGCAGCCAGTTGAGTTGCAAGTTGGCGTCGAGAGCCGCTTGCGAAACGGCGTGCAGCACCTGGCCCAAAGGCGCCGGCAGCGAGCCGGCCCGGGCGCGATGAATGCGGACCGAAAGCACGTTCGGTTCCTGCATGTAGATCTCGCCGTCGAACGAAAGCACGGTTTCTACCGGACCGCTGAGATAGCGGCAAGCCAGCAGCAGGCGATTTGACTTGATCGACACGCGCGGGTCGGCGACGCCCTCGGGCAGTAATTCCGGAAAGTTCCGGGCGGCGTCGAACGCCAGCCAGCCGTTGATCTGGTCGGCCGTAAACAAGGCGTGCCAGCGTCCCGGCTGCCGGACGTTGCTCGCCAGCGCCGCGGCATTCTCCACCAGGCGGTCGCTCTGGTCTTGCAGCCGGTCGCCTTTCAATTGCAATGCTTCGTGATAGAACGCCGGCACGTGCCGGGCGGCCAGCGCCAGCCAGCCCAACAATAATGCAGCAGCGACCGCCAGGCTGCCGGTCAATACGGCTGCAATGCGTAACTTCATGCGGGCGTCTCCGCCGCGGTGAGGAGCGAGATGGCCGAAGAAACGGATTCTTGAGACGAGGCCGGCGCAGACGGGCAAATCGCAGATCGCGATCACCCGCGTCGGTTCGGCGAAGCATGGTAGAAACGACCGGCGGACGCGTCAATGCGGATTTCGCGGCAAGTTGGGCAATTTCCTGGCCCGCGTCGTCAGGATGCAAACCGCAACAGCGCAGTACTTCTTCTTGCCCGAGCGGAGCACCATCACCGACTCGCTGGCCAGGTGTTCGGGTGAGAGCTGGACGTCGATCGTTTCGATGCGGCGATTGTTGACGTAGGCGCCGCCTTGTTCGATCGTGCGGCGGCGTCGCTGCGGGTCTTGGCCAGGCCGCCGGCGATCAGGGCGTCGATGATGTTCAGCCCCTCTCCGGCCAGGCGTGTTGCGCGGCAGGTCCTGGCTGGGCACGTCGGCGAAGATTTCACCGAGTTCCTGATCGGAAAGTTCGCTGATCTCCGCGCCGAACAGAATTTCGGTGGCCCGCTCGCGCCGCGGCCAGTCCCGCTCGCCGTGCACCAGCCGCGTAATCTCGTCGGCCAGCCGGCGCTGGGCTTTCGCGGCGGCCGGGATCGTGCTCGCGAGCCTGGTCGAGCGCCTCGATCTCGTCGCGGTCAGCTCGGTGAAGTAGCGCAGGCATTTGCCGGCGTCGGCGTCTTCGACGTTGATCCAGTACTGGTAGAAGGCGAAGGGGCTGGTCCGGGCGTGCGAAAGCCACAAGGCGCCCGACTCGGTCTTGCCCATCTTTGTGCCGTCGCTCTTGGTCAGCAGCGGGCAGGTCATGCCGTATAACTGGCACGCTGCGCATCCGCCGGGCCAGGTCGATGCCGGCCGTGATGTTGCCCCACTGGTCGCTGCCGCCGACCTGCAGTTCGCAGCCGTGATGTTCGTTCAGGTAGACGAAGTCGTAAGCCTGCAGCAGCATGTAGCTGAACTCCGTGTAGCTCAGTCCCGCGTCGGACCGCTCCAGGCGGCTCTTGACCGAGTCCTTGGCCAGCATCACGTTGACCGGAAAGTTCTTGCCGACGTCGCGCAGGAAGTCGAGATAGCTGAAGCGGCTCATCCAGTCGTAGTTATTGACCAGCAGCGCGGCGTTGGGGCCGGAGTCGAAGTCGAGAAACCGGCGCATCTGCGCTTCCATCTTGGCGACGTTCGCCTGCAGCTCGTCGACCGACAGCAAGTTGCGTTCTTCGCTCTTGCCGCTCGGGTCGCCGATCATGCCGGTCGCCCCGCCGACGACCGCAATCGGCCGATGGCCGGCCCGCTGAAAGCGGCGCAGGATCATCAGCGCCACCAGGTGGCCTATGTGCAGGCTATCGGCCGTCGGATCAAAGCCCGCATACAAAGTGCGACTGCCTGCTCTCAGCCAGCCCGGCAGTTTCTCATTGTCGGTCGTCTGGTGAATCAGGCCGCGCCACGTCAACTCGTTAAAAATGTCAGTCACGGAATTTCTTTATCTCTATTTCTTGGACCAGCGAATTTTCTGCAGTGCGCCCGGCAATCACATCGCAGGCCGCCGCCGAGCCCGCTCTCGACGGCACGCGGAGGCTTATGCCTCCGGCTCGCCTGACTCCGTTCCGCTCGCCGATGGCGAGCGGGGGACGTCAGTCCCCTGGTGACGTTGATCGACCACCCAGCATGGCCGCGTCAGCGAGAAGTAGCAAGCCGCTTGCTGCTTCAACGACGGAGGCTCACGCCCTCCGGCTCGCCTGACGCCAGCCGTCACCGCCACATGTCGTCATCGGCAAACGGATGCGCCGGGCCTTGGAGCTTCGGTTTCGGCAGGACTTTGAGCGCCTGTTCCGCCAGCCGCAGATCTTCCTGCGTGGTGATCTTCAGGTTCAGCGACGAGCCTTGCACGACGGTCACCGGATGGCCGATGCGTTCGACCAGTTGGGCGTCGTCGGTGGCGACGAAGCCGCCGCGCTGCGCGTAGGCGTCCAGCAGCAACTGGCGGCGGAAAACCTGCGGAGTCTGGGCTTCCCACAGCCCCTCGCGAGAGACCGTTTCCGTAATGGCCTGGTTCGCGCCGACCCGCTTGAGCGTCGACGAGACGGGGACGGCCAGGATGGCGGCGCCGGACTTTCCGGCGGCATCGAATACTTTGTCGATCCACTGGTCGGCCAGGCAGGGGCGGGCGGCGTCGTGAACGGCGACGTACTCCAATTCCGGTTTGACCCGCGCCAGGGCCCGCTCGATCGAGTCGGCCCGCTCCTTGCCCCCTTCCACGACGTCGATGCCCAGAATCATGACGTTGGAAGAGAATTTGAAGTTGAAATACTCCCGATCCTCGGCGGAAATGACCAGGATCACCTGCTTGACGTCCTGGCGGTGCAGGAACTTTTCGGCCGAATGCAGCCACACGGCCCGGTTCGCCAGCGGGGCGAAAGGCTTTTTATAGTGCTTGTCTTTGAACCGGCTGCTGGCGCCTGCGGCCGGCATGATGACGGCGAAATTGCCCACGGCGAGCGTTTCCTGAGAGTCCGACGAGTGGCCAAGTTTGATAAATTCGCTGGCCTCATTGTGGGCTCTCCCGCCGCGCCGTCAAGCGAACGATGACGGCGGCTACGGCTGCGTCTTCGCGTCGACTCGCCGGAACTGGTCTCGCCACTGCCGGAACTCGACCGGTTTACTGATGGAACCCAAGACATCGCTGGGAGCGCAATCGACCAGGAAGGAAGCCAGGAACTGCCGGCGCTGAAGGTGCAGGGTATTGTTTTTCCGCAGCGTGTAATATGTGAAGGTGATCGTCTCGTCTTGCGGCGGACCGTCCGGATCGGGCCGTTGATCGAATTTTCCGTAGGTTTCGTTCTTGAATGGGCTGTCGGCGCCGGGCGTGGTCCCGGCCGGCCGCTTTTCGTAGGCGACCAGATAGTGCGCGCCGAGCTTGCAAATGCGCTGTTCAAACTTTGCTTGCGGAGCGGCCCTGGTCCACGTGATCACGTCATGCTCCGGATCGATCTCAAGCTGCCACGTCGAACCGCCCTGCCATTGCCCGGCGAATGCGTTCGTTTGATCCTCAGGAGTCCAGGCATCGGCGGCCAGCTTGCGAACTTCGTCGTAAAGCATCCGATAGGTTTTGACTTTGGCTTCGCCCCGCGCCACTGCCGGAATGAATTCCGCCTGTTCGTCCGCCATCAGTTCCATGATCTCTGTCAGCAGGGCATAGTTGACCAGCGGTTCCAGCCCATTGAGGCTGAAGGTTCCGTAATGATCAGTCAACTGCTTCGCTTCCTGCGGCGTTAACTTGCCGTCCTTCGACGCCTCGCCCGCGTAGTGCAGGAGGGCCAGCTTGCGTTCTTTAGCAAAATCGCAAGCTTGCCGGGCGTCTGGCGCTTGCTGCAGGAACTGCAGCGTTCTGCGCTGGCCCAGGTTCAACGGGGCAAGCCGCCGGGCGGTGCGGAGAATGGAATCGGCCGCCAGCGGAGCGGTCGGTCGATCCGGCCAATCGGGCGGAAGCGGCCCCCCGGCGCCGATCTTCTCAACCTGATCCTCCGTGAGCTTGTTGAGCGAACCGTAAACTCGGTAGGGGCCGATGTTCATCAAATCCTGGAGCAGTTGGTTGGCCGCCGGCCTTTCGTCGGGCAACACGCGAAGCGCATATTTCGCTGCACACTGAAGCGTCTTCGTAAACTGCAGTTGCTCGATCGCTTCTTTCGCCTGGGCCAGGAACTTGAGCGCTGCTTCCTCTCGGGCTTGGCGGCGGACTTCGATTTCCTGCCGGCGGGCCTTGATCGCCGGCAAATCGAGATCCGCTACCTCGGCTTCCGCCTGAGGCAAATGTTTCTCAAAGGCAACGTCGAGTTGCGGCGAGTATTTGCTGAGGGCGTCCTCTAACTCCTGATCTTTCAGTTCCCAAAGGGCGTCGGTACGGGTAATTTCGTCCTCGAACACCGCCTCCACGGCAATCTGCTCCGCCAGAGCCTTTCGCTCTGCTGCCAAATCGACGGGCTTTGGTTCGGAAGGCGCCAACGCATTTTCTTTCATTTCTTCCGCTGGAGATGGCGGGGCGCGTCTTCTTTGTCCGGTTTTGCTTCAGGCGGCGCGGGTTCCTGTTTCGAACTCGCTTCCACGGTCGTGGCAGCATCCGGCGCCGGCGGAGCACCGGCAGGCATGGGCGCAGCATCGGGCCCCGGAGGCGAATCGGACGGGGGCGACTGGCAGGCGCCGCCTGTCTGGCCTTGGCGGCTTCCACTTCTCGCCGGAGTTGCTCGGCCTGCTGCTGCAAGGCGGCAAGCTCCGGACTGACGTTCGCTGATGGATTGGTCGGCGGCGTCGACGACGTGGAAGATGAAAACGCTCCGGAAGCCATCCAGCCGGTCAATAACGAAACGGCCAGGATCACGGCGGCGCCTCCCGATAGGCCGGCCCAAACGAGCGGCGAATGGCCTCGCCGGCGCCACATCAGCCGCGGACGCCGGCGGAGAAGCGTCGGACGCATCCGATGCATTCTCGGAAACCGCCTGGGCGGAAGGCAACGGCGGCGGAACGAGCGGCGTTGTTGGAAGAACCCGCCGGGGGCGCCGAGGACGAAGCTTGCCTCTGCTTCGAGCCGTTCCTTCGGCCGCTCTTCCGCCCGTTTTTTTGCGCCGCTCGCGAGGCCAGTCTCGTCGCTTGAGCGGCTTGAATGGCCGCTTCGCCGGGGCGCTGCCGCGAGGGCGCACGGCCAGCATCTCCTCGGCAAGCTCGACCGTGAGCCATTCGCCGCTGGTCCCGTTGCGGACCATCGTTGTGCCGTCGACGCGGCCGCCTTGAATCAAACGCTCCAGACCCGTGTCAGAAAGGGGCCCGAGTTCTTCGCCGTCAAGGGCAACGTACCACCGATTTGCCATCGAGCGGCCCTCTTACCATTGGTTCCCGGAATCGTCTTAAGGCAGGGGGCCAGTATACGGGCTGTCGCCTAAGGCGTTCCAACAAAAAACCGTCGCTCGAGTCGAAAAACCTCGAGCGGCGGTTGCGGCATTCAGGAGCAGGCCGCCGTGCGGCGCTCAGTCGTTTTCGTACGGCATCAGGATCTCGCCGGTCGGCATGCCGGAGATCGATTTGAAGCCGCCTTCGACGATCTGTTGGCCGAGCCGCGTAACCGTGCGGTAATACCGGTCCGAAGGGCGGCGGCCGTCGAACTGTCGCGTCAGATCCTGGCAAATCACGTCGGCGGCGGTTCGCACGACCTCGTCCTGCTGCCGGGCGGCGTACAGGCTGGTGCAGAGGATAATGATGGCGTCCTGCACGCGCCGTGAGATCTCAGCCATCGCGGCACTGCCGGTCGGCCAAAGCCAACTGGTGTTTGCGCATCGTGCCGCTGACTTCCAGCGGAGCGTGCACCAGCCAGTCGGCCGCAAACTCGGCATGGCGCTTTCAGGGCCGGCGGCATGGGCGGCAGACTGGGCTTGGCCGCCACGTGCAGCCGCTGCGCCATGTACCACTTGCCGTACTCCCACAGCGGCCCTTTTAGCGCCATGGCGTGCGTCGGGTTCAGCAGGTTCGGCTTTTTGATGCCGGCCGCGGCCAGCGCCTTGCCGATCGGCTCGAAGTAATGCGTGCCGTGCTGCTTGACCAGCGACTTGAAGAAGGCCATAC
>CAWAYY010000033.1:0-15150 GCA_963786255.1 Pirellulales bacterium | reverse complement strand
GGAGAACTACGAGTTTTCGCCAAGTGCCGTTGAGGAACCCGGCGAAAACAACTTTCGATAACTGTTATCCGGTCCTGCGATGATGGGGGCGGCGCCAATCGGACCACCTCCTCGTTGATCCGCCTTGCCCGCCTGCGGCGCCGCCGTCTCCACGTCTTTGTCGAAAGCTTGATACTTCAAGCTCTCGCCGAACTGTTGCAATAGTCCTTCGTCCGAATCCTTGGGCGGAAACAGCGAAACGTGTACGTCGGTCCAGCGCCCCTTGTAGGCGAAGTAGTAGTTGACGTTGCGAACCCGCAGCGATTTGTCCCCCTCGCCCACGACAATCTCGTAGGCGACCTGAATGTAATCGTCGCCTTTGACGACCTTGACCGAATCCTGATCGATCATCGGGTTCCGCTTAGCCAAGGGCCAATAGTGCTGATAGCAGGCCTCGTGCGTATCGCCGGCGCCCTTCGGGCTTCAACGAAAACTGAAAGATTGAAGCCCGTCTCGCCGGCCGCGCGAAACTCAAAGTCCTTGCCGTTCTTTCTGCCCGCATAACGGGCCATTGGCGGCGATTGGAATGCGATTCCCCAGCCTTCTCCCGCCACGGCCACCGTGCAGGGCTCCATTTTTTTGTCGCTCGCCATCAGGCTCATCGCAGCGACCAACGGCAACAGTCCGATTCCAGTGATCATGAGGTTTTGTTCACTATGTCGATGGTTTAAAAATGAGTTGCGAGCCGATCCGCGGGCGAGCCCTTTTCCATGTCTCTCAGGGCTTCACCGAAACGCTTCCACGAACATAGTGCCCGTCCGGCAAGAGCACGTATAGATCACATTCGCCTGGCTGAGTCCATCGAGGCTGGCCCAAATAACTCGCCGCCTCGGTGAACTGGTACGTGCCAAAGCTGCCTCGCTCCGCATAGTATTTTGTCGCCCCCTTCACAGTTGTGCTTCCCGCGCGAGTCACGCCAATCTCAAACCTTCCAGAATCAAGGACGAAAAAAGGGGACGAAAAAAGGGGACGCAGCTCTTTTTCGTCGCATGCCGAAATGCGATCGTTCGTTCCTCTGTAGCTTCCGCGACCGTCCGTGCGGACGTAGCGTAAGTCAAAAGAGCTGCGTCCCCTTTGTGATCTGCAGTGTTTCATGAAATAGTTCGGCCTCGCTTTTCTGCCCATGCCGACGTAGCCGAGATTTAAGGAGGGGAAGAGAAGGGAGGAAGGCGAGCCGGCAGTGTTTCATGAAATAGTTCGGCCTCGCTTTTCTGCCCATGCCGACGTAGCCGAGGCGGAGTCGGCAGCACTGGCCAATTCTTCGATTCGCCTCATTGTGCTAGGAGATACGCAGTCGCCAGAACGAGCACACCTCCCGAGCCAGCAGCGATTCGTAGGCCGACTCGTCGGGCCAAGATCGACCAGCCGGTCGCGCCCATGCTATTGCTCCCATGAACCACACGATCGTCACCGCTACGCCCCTGGGCGATTGCAGAGCGAAGGGAGCGGAGCCCTTGACGATGTGAACAAGAATGTACGCAACTACGAGCGAACACACGGCTGCGACCAAAAGGCACAAGCAGGCCGCGACCACCGCAATAGTACGCCCGAAGTTGAGCGGCCCCTGTCGAGAAATGATTCCGCTCTCAGCCGGAGCGCGATACGGATTCTCGTTTATGAGGCTTTCGAGGCGACGGGACGTAAATTGGAGGTCCGACCGCCGAATTCCGCGTGGTCATATTCGAGCGGTACTTTTTTCTCAGATACGCAACCAGATCGATGGCGCCGACCAGCAGGCATACGGCTACCTCGCCTGGCCGCTGGCGAGCATTCAGCAGATCCGTGAAGAGCAAGGCCATTATGAACGCAATGAAACCAGCGATCGACAGAAATCGTTTCAAGTTGTGAGGCAAAGGGCGCATCACGGCATTTTAACCCGTGAAGCCCTAGTTAAAGCTGAGGCGAACGACTTTCCCTCATTTAATCGCCAATAATGGCCTGCATGAACGAGAATCCCTACCAGGCGCCGGCGGAAGACGGCGAGGCGACCGGCCGGAAACCGGTCAGCGTGGGACGTCGAATTGCGGTGATCTGCATCTTTCCGTGCCTGCTGATCGCGGCGTTTTGCCTGTTATCAATCGGCGTAGGAGTAGTCTTTTTCGCCACCAATTCCGGCATCTCGATGGGCTTTAGAGATTGGCTCTACGCCGGGCTTTACTTGCTCAACGCGGCGACCTGGACGGCAACCGCCTGGGCGATTTGGGCGAACCGGAGCCGGCGGTCATCGCAGCCCTCTTGGCCGACGTACTGGCGTTGGCCGTCACCTATGCGACGTGATCGCTGACAATCTCCGAACATTGCGCCGAGGATGAAAAGCGGGTTGGGACTGTTTCCACCAGTGAAGGTGACCGTCTTTCTCGCTCGGTTTGAAGGCCAAGGCAGAACAGACGTAAGTTGGGTGATGACTGTCAGGAGGTTGCGTTTTCCATGCGCGTCGGCAATGCGAGCGTCCTTCAGAAGCCAGGGGGAATGGGGAAAAGCGGGTCAGAACGATTTCCTGAAGCAGCTCTGCCCCGACTTTCATCTGAGCCCTCGCCACGGGCGGTTTCAGTATTGTTGCCGGCCAGCCGTGAGAGAAACTCCCCGACGTACAAGCTGCAACGCAGAGCGTACAGTGGCCCTCACGCTCCGCCGTGAGGGAATCGTTTTCGCGGCCGCTAGCCACGGCTCACATCACGGCGGAGCGTGATGGCAACTGCGGCCTACCCGCCAGGGCGTCTCCGCAGCACCGCCGATGGGCCGGCTCGCCCTTGCGATGAGCGTCAGGGAGATGTCGGTATCCAGCAGCTAGCTCACGGCTCAATTCCCAGTCGACCGACCTTTCGCTGCTGGCGATTCCATTCCAGATAGCGATCCAATTCCTCCGCCTCGTCCGCCCATGCCCCGAACAGGCGCCGCAGTCCCTCCCCCGGCGCCAGCCGTTCCTCTTGTACGGGCTGAATCATCACGTCCACCCTCTTGCCGTCTGGCAGACCGGCGTCGTCTTCGAGTTCAACCGTTCTGCCGTGAACGACGCCTCTAATAACCGATTTTGCCTCAGCCAACTGTTTCCTTCCTTTCCTCAACGGCGGATGTCGCAGCTCACGTTTTATTCTATCCGTCATCGCTGGCGCCGCCGATGGAATTCTCGCACATTCTGATGCAGGCGTTGAAAGATCGCTTACCGCTCCCACAACTCTCGGTTGCGTCACCAGCAAGGATACAAGACAGCATTAGCCAGCTACCCCGTCGGCCGGCACGTTGCACCTCGCCATCCTCTTGCAGTACGATCTGAAATATGCCCACGTTGTTCCGAAGCATCTTGCGCCCGCATCTTTGTCTGAGCCTTTTGCCGATGTTCCTATCGCTGGCGGCCGGAGCGGAGCCGCCGCGCAGGGCGCCGGCGCGATTCGTCTTGGAGTGGGGAGGCAAGGCCCGCGCCAGGGGAGTTCGACGTACCGATTGGGATCGCAATTACGTCCGGGGGAGAAGTCCTCGTCTCTGACTTCTATAACGCTCGCGTGCAGCGATTCACGCCGGATGGAAAGCACGTCGCCTCTTTTGAAGTGCTTCCCAACCCTGGCGGAATGGCGCTCGACGACGATGGGAATGTCTATCTGAGCCACTTCTCCGCAATGAAGGCAGACGAAGAGAAGAAGCCGGATCGGATTTCCGTCTACTGCGCCGGATGGCCGCTTGCTTGCGCCAATGGGGCCGGACGGGTAACGGCGATGGCGAGTTCGACTATCCGGGCGGAATCGCCGTTGGCCGAGATGGCCGGGTCTACGTCGCCGACCAAACGAACCGGCGCGTTCAGGTATTCGACCGCCAAGGCAAGTTTCTGTTCAAGTGGGGCGAGTATGGCGTTGGCGAGGGCGAGTTCGGCGGCAATATCTCACGCAAGTCGCGCGTCGGCGGGCCGCAATTCTTAGCGATCGACCGCGATGGGTCCGTTTACGCAACTGAGGGTTCGACAGGCCGAGTCCAGAAGTTTACGAGCGAGGGCAAGTTTGTACTGGCCTTCGGCGACAATCAAGACAAGGCGGGAGGCTTCGGCGGCTACTGGCAGGGATCGAGCGGCCTGCAAGGACCGATAGGCATTTGTTTCGATAACGACGGCTGTCTGTGGATCAGCGCCGTGAGCGGCCGCGTGCAGCGTTTCACGGCGGATGGCGAGTACCTGCAAGGTCTGGGCGGCGGTCGCGGCAGCCAGCCGGGGCAATTCGAGGCGCCTCATTCCCTGGCAGCCGACCAGAAAGGCAACATTTACGTCATCGATGCGCCAATCATCGGATTCAGAAGTTCGCGATTGGGGAGTAATCGCTTACGGTCCGTCCACAATTAAGGGCTGCTCAAATGCGAGCAACAATCGTAGTTGGCGCCGTACTCTTTCCAGCAGTGGCGACGGCGCAGGACTTCAGACGTCGGAAGTAGATGCTGCGATCGAGCAAGGTCTCCGCTTTCTGACCAAGGATGCGTTGGCGTGGAAAAACAAGCACGGCTGCGCCTTGTCACCACGCCGCGCTTGTCATCTGGTCGTTGCAAGAGGCCAGACAACGCGGCCGCGCCGTTGATGAATCCGTCTTAACCGAACTGACGAAATGGGTGGCTGAATCGGGGGACGGCAGGTTCGAGCTTGAAAGGCCGGCGAGCCGCCTCGTGCGGCAAGCCCCAAGGCCGTCTGGTTCGCACTCGCGTCTCGGAGCAGATGACCAACCTGACGAAGCGTCGCGAGCGGGCAGGAAGCGACTGCTGGCGACCGTGAAGAGCGAGCAAACCGAGAATGGCTCTTGGTCCGCGTGGCCTGAAACGCGTCCGCCGATCTTCGGCGCCTCGGACGAGAGCTTGACGGCGCTGGCGCCTCCTTGCCGTCCAGCCCGAAGCCACAGCGGGCGATGAGTCCGCGAATGCCGTTAGCGAAAAAGGCATCAAGTGGTTGACGGACCGAAATCGGACGACGACCCGCAGTCGATTGCATTGCGGTTGCGTTCTATGGAAGGGACCCCGGCCGCCCGGCCGACGAATGGCGGCCCCTAGCCGAACGAATCAAACGCCGAGACGCAACGGAGGCTGGAGCCAGACCAAATCGATGTCGAGCGACGCTTGGGCGACCGGCCAGGCACTGTACGCCTTGGCGAATACTGGCATCGAGAAGGACGATCCCGCGATTTCGCGAGGGCAAGCGTTCCTGGCCAAGACACAGAGAGCCGACGGCTTATGGCCGATGACTTCGCGGCCGGTCAAACCCGGCGGCGAAGGCTCTCAGAGCCTGGTTCCGATAACCGGCGCCGGCAGCGCGTGGGCCGTGCTTGGGCTTTTGCGGAGTCGCTGAGTTTACAAAAAAAAACAAAAAAAGGGACAAAAAAAAGGGGACGCAGCTCTTTGTCGTCGCATGCCGAAATGCGATCGTTTGTTCCTCTGCAGCTTCCGCGACCGTCCGTGCGGACGTAGCGTAAGTCAAAGAGCTGCGTCCCCTTGTGATCGGGTGGGGCGACTTGGATTGCCATACTCGTCAGCATGGCGTGGCTTGGCGGGCCAGGACAAGAGCGAGGCGGCTTGTGCAGAGCGCCGCCCTGCTTGCGGCCGAGTTCAGCTTCACCCCGCAAGTTGCCGTTCCCTTTTCGGCGCCCGGCTCGCAGAACTACTCGCCGCGCCGAACAGGGGCGAACTAAAAACAATTCTGACCATCTTTCTCGCCCTGTTTGAAAGCCAAGCCAGAACAGGCGTAGGTTGAGCGATAACTGTCAGGAGGTCTGCGCCATCGAATCGCGGTTGGCAATGCGAGCGTCTTTGCGAAGCCATGGGGGGAATTGTGAACGCCTGGTGCGATGCAGCCGGCAATGCAGTCAGGTCTGAAGGGGAATGCCTGAAGGGAAAGTCAAAGTCCAAGGCCCGCAATCCAAGAGGGCCAGACTCGTGCGGGGCCCTTGGGCGCCTTTGGCGACAAGCCCTCACCTAACCTCTCCCAGAGGGAGAGGAACCGGAAGGAGGACGTGCTGAACAGGAGATGAGCGAGACGAAGATGGCCAGCTTTGAGTGGGAATCTTGGCCGCCTTTGGCGACCAGCCCTCACCTAACCTCCCAAAGTCTTGCGCGCCTTTCGGCGACCACTACCTAACCTCCCAGAGGGAGAGGAACCTGAAGGCGAAGATGGCCACGCTGGCAGGGAATTCTTGGGCATCTTTGCTGGAAGGTCGCGAGGGGCGTGCTGAACAGAAGCGAGGGCGAGACGAAGATGGCCAGCTTTGGGTGGGAATTTTGGCCGCCTTCGGGGACCGGCCTTCTCCTAACCTCCCAGAGGGAGAGGAACCGGAAAGCGAAGATGGCCACGCTGGCGGGAATGTTGGGGCAAGTTGGGCGTCATGGCGGAGGAGAAATGGTCACCAGCGGGCCGAAAAGAAAGCGTAGAGGGGCTGGCGCCCATGCAGGACTGTCTCTCGTCCTATGCTGAGCACGCCAGACAAGGAGAAATACCGTGTCCCCTGCTAAGACAAGAGCACGTTGTCGCCCTGCCGGCGGAGCCAAAGTTGATCGATTGCGCTAAGACTTGCTAAGGTTTTTGCGCCCCCATCAGCGGGGCCGTCGCGGCACGACGATGCCTGTGGCCAACAGCTTGCGATCGATCGCAAATGGCTCCCAGACCCCAGCTTCTGGCAACTCCTCAGAGAAAGAGTTACGCTGGTAGTTCCGCCAGGGGGCAGTTCTGAAGACCGATGGGGCGTGCAGGCTTTCCTTCCACGCAAGGGAGATTCGAGGCATGCTAAGGCTTGCCAGGCAGTGGGCTCCGCAAATACCGTACGCTCGCAACAGCGCGGGCATGGCCTGCTGGTCGCTCGATCATCGCCATTTGCTCCGCAAAAGGACGTTCTTTCGCAGAGCTAAAGGCGACTATGGGGCATGGTTACAGGAAAGCAAACTAACCCGAAATGCGAGCGAGGGCTTTCAGGGGATTCCCCCCGGCAGTCCCTCGCTTGCGCTTCGGGTTGGTGTCGTTCGTGGCCGAATTCGGCGTAGCGTTGTTCTGCTGGTCGCTCGCCGCCTGTCGGGTCGTCGCATTGCGGCGGCGCGGAGATCGACTTCAATCGCGATGTGCGGCCGATCCTCTCGGATCACTGCTTTCAATGCCATGGGCCCGATGCCGCGAAGCGGCAGGCCGAGTTGAGATTGGATACTGAAGCGGGCGCCTTGGCCGACTTGGGCGGACATCGAGCCGTTGTGCCGGGCGATGCGAAAGCCAGCGAACTGGTGCGGCGCATCAAGACGGCCGATGCCGACGAGCGGCATGCCGCCGGCAGATTCGGCCCGGCAGCTCTCGCCAGCACAAATCGAAACGCTCGAACGGTGGATCGCCGCGGGCGCCAAGTGGCAGTCGCACTGGTCGTTCATCCCGCCCGTGCGTCCCGAGCTGCCGAAAGTGCAACACGCCGAGTGGCCGCGACAACGCAATCGACGCCTTCATTCTGGCCCGGCTCGAAAGCGAAGGACTGACGCCTTCGCCCGAGGCCGACAAGACGACGCTGCTCCGCCGCGTCACGCTCGACCTGACCGGCCTGCCGCCGACGCCGGCCGAGGTCGACGCCTTCCTGGCCGACGAGTCGCCCGACGCCTATGAGCGAGTGGTCGACCGGCTGCTCGCATTCGCCGCGGTACGGCGAGCGGATGGCGCGTCCGCTGGCTCGATGCAGCCCGCTATGCCGACACGAGCGGCTATCAGAGCGACGGCGAACGCGACATGTGGCGGTGGCGCGATTGGGTCATCGAGGCCTACAACCGCAACCTGCCGTTCGACCAATTCACGATCGAGCAACTGGCCGGCGACCTGCTGCCGAGTGCGACGCTCGATCAGCGGATCGCGACCGGCTTCAACCGCAATCATCGCGGCAATGCCGAAGGGGGCATCATTCCCGAAGAATATGCGGTCGAGTACGTCGTCGATCGCGTCGACACCACGGCCACCGTCTGGCTCGGACTGACGATGGGCTGCGCGCGTTGCCACGACCACAAGTTCGATCCCGTCACGCAGCAAGAGTTCTACCAGCTGTTCGCCTACTTCAACAACGTGCCGGAACGAGGCAAGGCCGTCAAGTACGGCAACTCGCCCCCCTGGGTTCGGGCTCCGACGCCGCAGCAGCAGCGAGAACTGGCGGAATTCGATCGTTCGTTAGACGCTGCCGAAGCGGAGTTCGAGCGCCTCGCCCGAGACTTGCCCGCCGCTCAAACGGCCTGGGAGAAGTCGGCCGCAGCCGAGACGCCGCCCGATTGGACCATCGCCGACGGGCTCGATGCACGCTTCTCGTTGGACGGCCAGCTTCATGACGAACTCGACGCCAAGCTGGCTCGCCAAGTTCATCGACGGCGAACCGCGCGTTTGTCGCCGGGCCGCAGCGGTCAGGCGGCAGACTTTGACGGCCGCCGGTTCATCGACGCCGGCAAGATCGGCATCGTTCGGCTTTCTGGACAAGTTCAGCCTGTCTGCCTGGGTCAACCCGGCCGACGCCGCGGGCGGCACGATCGTCTCGCGGATGAAAGATGCGTCGCAGGCGTCCGGCTACTACGTCGTGATCGCCGAAGGCAAGGTGCAGGTGAACCTGGTCATGCGCTGGCTGGACGACGCCCTGCGCGTCGAAACCGAGCGAAGCCTGCCGCCGGGCGAGTGGCATCACGTGTTGGTCACGTACGATGGCTCGCGCGTGGCGTCGGGCATCAAGATCTACATCGACGGCCAGCCGGAACGTTGAAGGTGCTGCTGGATGATTTGAACCAGAGTTTCGCCGTCGACGAGCCGCTGCGCATCGGCGGCGGCAACGGGCCGGATGGCCGCTTCCGAGGGCAAGTCGGACGACGTCGCGCATGTACGACCGCGCCCTGGCAGAAAACGAGGCGGCGAATCGTGGCCACGGCCGAATCGGTCGCGCGAAATTGTGGCCCTGCCTGCTGCCGAGCGATCGGCGCTGCAATCGAAAAAACTGGCCGCGTACTTTCTGGCGGAAGCGGCCCCGGAACCGATTCGCAACGCCTGGCGGCAAGTCGCGGACTTGCGGCGGCGGCGAGACGGCAATGGTGGAAAGCTTCCCGACGACGATGGTCATGGAGGAGATGCCCAAGCCGCGAGAGACGTTCGTGCTCATCGCGCGGCGAGTACGACAAGCCCGGCGAGCAGCGTCTCGCCGGGGTGCCCGCCAGTTTGCCGCCGTTGCCGGCCGGCGCCGCCGAACAATCGGCTGGGTTTTGCCCGCTGGCTGGTTTCGCCGGAGAACCCGCTCACGGCCCGCGTCGCCGTCAACCGCTATCTGGCAGATGCTGTTCGGCGACGGCCTGGTCAAGACGGTCGGCGATTTCGGCTCGCAAGGCGAAGCGCCGAGCCACCCGGAACTGCTCGACTGGCTGGCGACCGAGTTCATCGCGCACCGGTTGGGACATGAAGGCGCTGCAGCGACTGTTCGTGACCAGCGCGACCTATCGCCAGAGTCTCACGGCCGACCGCCGACTTGCTGCGTCGCGATCCGGAGAACCGGCTCTTGGCGCGCGGCCCGCGGTGCGACTGGCGGCCGAGATGATTCGCGATCAGGCGTTGGCCGCCAGCGGACTGCTGGTCGAACAGATCGGCGGGCCGTCGGTCAAGCCGTATCAGCCGGCCGGACTTGTGGAAGGACTGCGGCGAGCCAGGAGTACGAGCAGGACCACGGCGAGAGCCTGTATCGCCGCAGCATGTACACCTTCTGGAAACGCACCGTCGCGCCGCCGACGATGATCGACGTTCGACGCCGCCGGCGCGCGAGACCTGCACCGTGCGGCGAGACGCGCACGAACACGCCGCTGCAGGCCTTGGCGCTGTTGAACGAGACGACCTTCGTCGAAGCCGCCCGCATGCTGGCTCAGCGTGTGATGCTGGAACAACAGGCGCCGGAGGCCCGCATCGACGTTGGCGTTCCGCCTGGTCACGGCCCGGCGGCCGCAACTGCAGGAACTGAAAGTTCTCTCAGAAGGCTTGCAGGCCCATCTGGCACGCTACCGAGCCGAACCCGATGCCGCCGCTGAGTTGCTCGCCGTCGGCGAGTCGCCGCGGACGAGCGTCTCGACGCGGCCGAGTTGGCAGCCTATACGGCGGTGGCCAGCGTGATTTTGAATCTGGACGAGACAGTGACGAAAGAATAGACGCTCGTTCCCACGCTCTGCGTGGGAACGGCGCGACGGACGCTCTGCGTCCAAGAGGATATAGAACCAGGCATTCTGAACTAAGAATCTATCTGAAAGCCAAGGACGCGGAGCGTCGACGGTTGCGTTCCCACGCAGAGCGTGGGAACGAGAAAGGAGAATGGATGAGGACCCACAGCATGCACCCCATGGCCGACAATTCGCTGCAACTCACTCGCCGGCATTTCTTCGGACGCACGGCCACGGGCCTGGGCGTGCGGCGCTGGCATCGCTGCTGGGCGAGCAGACGCCGCGGCGAACGAGCCGAATCGAGCGGCGGACTGCCGGGGTTGCCCCACTTCGCTCCCAAGGCGAAGCGCGTGATCTACCTGTTCCAGTCGGGCGCCCCGTCGCAGATCGACTTGTTCGACTACAAGCCGCAGCTGGCCGATCTGCGAGCGACAAGGAACTGCCCGACTCGATTCGTCGCGGGCAGCGGCTGACGGGCATGACCGCCGACGCAGGCCAGCTTTCCGATCGCGCCGACGCATGTTCAAGTTCGCGCAGCATGGCGAAGAGCGGCGCGTGGCTCAGCGAACTGCTGCCGCACACGGCCCGCATCGCCGACGAGCTCTGCTTCGTCAAGTCGATGCACACCGAGGCGATCAACCACGATCCGGCCATCACGTTCTTTCAGACCGGCGCGCAACTGGCCGGCCGGCCGAGCATGGGCGCGTGGCTCTCCTACGGCCTGGGCAGCAGAGAACCACGACCTGCCGGCGTTCGTGGCGATGGTTTCGCAAGGCAGCGGCAACCCGAATGGCCAGCCGCTTTACGATCGGCTGTGGGGCAGCGGCTTTCTGCCGACCAAGTACCAGGGCGTCAAGTTCCGTTCGGCCGGCGATCCGGTGCTGTATCTTGTCGAATCCGGCCGGCATGAAGGCCGACGTCCGGCGGCGGATGCTCGACGACCTGGCCCGGCTCAACCAGCTCAAGCTCGGCGAACTGGGCGACCCGGAGATCGCGACGCGAATCGCGCAGTACGAGTTGGCCTATCGCATGCAGACTTCGGTGCCCGAGCTGACCGATGTCTCCGACGAGCCGCAGCACGTCTTCGAGGCTGTACGGCCCTGAGGCGAGCAAGCCCGGCACGTTCGCGGCCAACTGCCTGCTGGCCCGGCGGCTGGTGGAACGGGGCGTGCGCTTCGTGCAGTTGTTTCATCGCGGTTGGGACCAGCACACGTCGCTGCCCAAGCAGATCGTCGGCCAATGCCGCGACACCGATCAGCCTTCAGCCGCGTTGATCGCCGATCTGGAGCAGCGCGGCCTGCTGGACGACACGCTGGTCGTCTGGGGCGGCGAGTTCGGCCGCACCGTCTACTGCCAGGGCCGGCTGACCGCCGAGGACTACGGCCGCGACCATCATCCTCGCTGCTTTACCGTCTGGCTGGCCGGCGCCGGCATCAAGCCGGGCATGTCTTACGGAGAGACCGACGACTATTGCTACAACATTACGCACAATCCGGTCCACGTTCACGACCTGCACGCCACGATGCTGCACTGCCTGGGCATCGACCACGCGCGGCTGACTTTCAAATTCCAAGGCCGCTACCATCGCCTGACCGACGTGAGCGGCAACGTCGTTCGAGAGATCCTGGCGTGAGGCGAGGCGAGCAGCGACGCGGCGTCGGCCAGCGTGCAGCCCATGCAACCAAAAACTAATGGCAATTTGCAGTAAGTTGGCTTGCAATAGACGTTTGGGGGGAGGATGGCCGGCCGTTTCTTTATTGGTTCCTGCTGCCGTCGGGCGTTTCGATGGGTTACACTAGAGGCATTGGTCAAACACGGCCCTGGCGGAGACTGCGGCCGTAGGTCGGGCAACTCGGAGGCCGGATTGAAACACGAGGAGTGCTTGCCGTGCAAATCCTGCGGTTCGCGACGATCGTCGCAATCTTGTCGTTGCCTGGCATCGCCTTGGGCGAACCTGGAAAGAACGATTTTGGCGTCACCACGACCAATGGAAAAGGGCCGAAGCTGGGGGCGCCGCAAACCGAACGCTGGCGAGTGGGCGTGGTCGTCGCGGCGGGCGCCGGCGTGGTCTCCAACGTCGTGAGCGACGTCCAGTTGCCGGTCGAGTGGCCTGAGCAGCAAGTCAAGGTGGTTGAAGAAGACATTACGCCGTTTGCTCGCAGCCTGGACTATCGGATGGTCGACACCGTCAAGGAGTTCGTGCTGACCATTCCTCAGGTTCCGGCCGGCCAGGAAGCGAAGGCGCTGATCACCTTTGAGATTACGCGGTATCCGATGTCGCCGCCCGACGACGTCACGATCTTGAAAAAGCCCGAATCTCGCAAGCTGCCGAAATATCTCCGCCGGTACTTGGGCCCCAGCCCGCGCATTGAAAGCCAAAGCGGCAAGATCAAAGCTGCAGGCCAAAAAGCTGATGAAGGAGAACGAGGACAAAAACGCCTGGGAGCAGGTCCAGGCGATCTACCAGTGGGTCCGCGATCACGTCAAGCCGGAAGACGGCGTGAAACTGCCCGGCGCTGCAAGCATTGCGCGACGAGACCAGCGACCATGAAGGTCTGACCTCGCTGTTCATCGCCTTGTGTCGCTCCAGCGACATCCCGGCTGCGCACGGTCTGGGTGCCGAAGTCGAGCTATCCGGAATTCTACCTGGTCGACGACGAAGGCCAGGGCCACTGGTATCCCTGCCAGCTTACCAGCCCGGCGCCGTTCGGCACGATCCCCGATGCGCTGCCCATTTGGCAGAAGGGAGACAATTTCCGCTCGCCCAGCAATGTGCGAGAGGCGGTCCGCTACCTCCCATCGCACCTGACTGCCAGCGGCACGGCGCCGACCGTCAAGTGGATTCGCGAACTGCTCCAGGGCGGGCTGTAGATAAGCTCCTGTCCATTCGCACCTGGTTCGCATGCCAGCTTAACTCGTTGGCTGCTTTTCCGGGTGCAGATAGATAAAGCTCTTGCCGAGACGGCCGCCGTAGTTGCCGGCGGAGATCTTCCGCAGGCCCGGCGTGTCGACGGCGGCGCGGATGGCCGCTTGCGTGGCGGAGACGATGGTCGCCAGATCGCGGCCGTTGATGATGATCTCCATGATCGAAGCCGACGCCGTCGGGCACGCCGGACTGCGTCGCCCAGCTTGTCGCGCAGCGTGGGGCAATACTTCTCATAGGTGCTGGCGAACAAGAACGAGTAGCGGCTGCCGGCCTTCGAGCCGCTGGCGGCGATGCCGCCGGGAAACGGCGTGATCACGCCGGGCGTCTCCGGCCGCCGCGTCGGGCCGCGCTCGGCGGCCTCCAGCGCCGCATCGACGTCGGCGCCCATGAACCACAGGTTGCCGCCCATCAAGCCGTCGCGGAACCCGAACCGCCGGTCGAGCGACAAACTCGCCGCCCAGGATCGGCACGACCCACACGCGGCGGTCGAACGCTGACGTCGCGAAACTGGTAGCCGTCGCCGAAGAAGGCGATCTTGCGGCCCAGCTTGAAGTAGGGCTCGGTGTCGAGCAGGTTGAAGCAGGCGGCGGTCGGACAGGTCAGCACGTTCTGGCTGATGCGCGACCAGCAGCGAACGCTCCAGCGCCCGACGCGGTCCTTGCGGAACCGCGGCACATGGAACTGCACGATCGCGCCGGGGCGGCCGTCGGGCGTCGCGAACGCCGGCGTCGCCGCCCGGGCCCACGTAGCGATCGAGCCCCGCCTCGCAGTCGCACATGATGGTGCTCGAAGCGTTGCCGGTCGCGGCGGCCACGGCGTGGTCCAGCCACTGCGGTCGCGGGCGGTCACCAGCACCTCGGCGTAGATGCTGCGAAAGGCTTCGGCGTAGGTGTCTTCGACTTCGGCGCTTGCGATCGCTTGGCCACGTCGATCACGCGTCCTTTCCCTGCGTAGATCGCTTGCTCGGTGATGATCTTGTCCATGAAGATGTCGTGCGGCTGCATGGGGATCTCGGGGAACATCTGGCACTCGAAGGCCAAAGCGACCAGCGGCGTGTCGGGCCGGGCGTGCTCCAGCAGCTTGTCGTAGTAGCCGTTTCCGTGCCCCGTCCGTGCCGCCGCGGCGATCGAAGGCCACGCCGGGGACCATGATCAGATCGAGCGTCGTCGACGTCGACCCGCTTTTCGGGCACGTCCGCAATTCCTGCTTCGGGCTCGAGGATCCTGTACATGCCCATCGTCATTTCGTCCATGTTCTCCAGCAGGAACAGTTCCAACTCGCCATCGACGCAGTACGGGACCGACCATCCGCTTGTCGCTCGCCAGAGGGCCGTCGGCAAGTACTTCGCGCGTGCGGACCTCGTCGCGGACATCGACGTAGTACATGACCGTCTCGGCCGCCGCATACTCGGGCAAGGCGGCGAACTGGGTCGCAGATCGCCCGGCTGAGCTCGTCCTTGTCCGGCTTGGGCCTTGCGGTTGGCGTGGGCCTGTTCGCGGATCTCTTGCTTTCGCTGCTGAAAATCGACGACTTGCTCGTGGCTCATGTCGGGCGGTATCCCTCAATCGGTGGGTGCGAGGCGGGCGGGAGATGGGATCCGTCGAATGCTATCGTACTGATCCACGGAGCGAAGGCAACGCCAACCGGCCTTGACCTGAATGAGTACGACTGATATTCACATTCCGCTTCGGTTTTTCCTTTTCTAATAAAGTTGGGGAACCATCGAGCCGAGGCGGCCGAGAACGAGGTTGGCGCCCTGAGTTACGTAAATCACCTACGCATCGCAATTGCCTTCGTCCTGACGCTGACGGCGCTCGAGGCGCGTGCCCGGCGCATTCAGGTGCCGACGGTCGTGGAACCGGAAAGCCCGTTCTATGGGCGCCTCCCCGGCTGCGACCTTGGACGGCACGGTCCAGCCCTGGGGTCCGGTATGGCGGCGGCGCCCCGAATGGCGCAGGCCCCGATGGCTTCGCCTTATGCTCAAGGCAGCGCCATTCCCGGGGCGCCGGGCGTGGTGCCTTACGGCAGTCAGCAGGCGTCGC
>CAWAYY010000032.1:0-193142 GCA_963786255.1 Pirellulales bacterium | reverse complement strand
GGTCGCGACGAGAGACGCGAATACTACGTCATCGCCGCCCCGCCCGAGCTTCGCAAGAGTCTGGAGTGGATCGGAGTAAAGACGATCGGCATGGTCTACCGCTACCGCCAAGTGAACGACAGATCCAAGAGGAGGTCACCTATTTCATCAGCAGCCTTCCTCCCGAAGTGAAACGTATTGCTCGGCTGGTACGCGGACACTGGGGAATCGAAAATACGTTGCACTGGACGTTAGATGTCGTCTTCGGAGGCGACCGATGCGCATTCGCAAAGGACAAGGCCCGGAGATTGCGAGCGTGTTTCGGCGACTCGCGTTGATGCTACTCCAACAGGACACTTCGGAAAAAGGGAGCATCCGCGGCAAGCGGCTACAGGCAGGATGGAACACGGACGTTCTGGAACGGATTCTCGCTAGTTTTCACGGCAAATAAGATGCGATTGCCCTGCGGCTGACGCCCATGACCGATGCGGATGCCGTAGGCCTCGGGACCGTCATAGGACACAAACCACAAACTGCGAACGCTGTGGCCAGAACGGTTGGCGAAACGGACCTTCACGCCGTGGCTCAACTCTTGCCAATCGCCCGTGATGGGCATGTGCTTGTGCGGAGTGTCGAAGATCCTGCCGTCGCCCCAAGCGAACGTATCGGGCCGGCCGTCGGCGCCTACGCCATCGATGAGGATCGTATAAATCACGGCGCCGTACGACTCGGGGCCGTCCGCCGCGGGCTGTGAGAGATCGAACCGCCCTCCGATTTCGAAATCGTCGAGCTTTTTGCCCGCGTCCTGATCGGTGGTGATCTCGCCCTCGGCTTCGAGTTTCGTGACGCCGGGCGCGAGTTTCAGCGTGGCTCCTTCCTGCAGCTCAATCTCAATTGGTTTGTCGACGTAGAGCATCGAGCGATGTTTCCCCAACGCGTGCTCGTGCAAGCCGGGCATGAAGACCAGGCGGTCGCCGGGGGCTGTCGCGATCGAGGACGGGCTGCGGCGAATCGCCCGGTTGAATCGGATGCTCGGCGGCATGCATTGCGGCAGACGCAGCGAGCAACAACGCACCGATCGTCGCGAGTGCGAGTTTCATGGCCGGGACGAAGGCAAAAGGCTCGCGTGCAAACATGTTCGTTACCTCTCCGTTGAACTTGTAGCTGGTCGGCGACAGACTTTTATCGCTGATAGCAGCCTGGCCCCCTGGAACATTGGATTGGGCCAATCTGGAGTCCGCCGCGTGGATTGTTCGCTCGAGACTATTTTTCGACCCCATCGAGCTCGCCTCGATTCGCGTTTGCCCCAGAGCATGCATCATTACGCTTTGAGCCAGCCGCGTCGCGACTGATCGAGGAAAACTTCGATCGACTGTCGCACGGCATCGTCGAGCGAGGTGTGCGGCGCCTTGGGAAAGGCTTTGAGGAACGGCTCGTACTCCAGCTCGCAGATGAACGGCACTTCGTCGTTGCCGACCGTGATCTGAAACGGCGAGTCAAGTCCCAGGGCAGTCGCCGCCCGCCGCATGCTGGCGACAAACTCGTCGGTCGACAGCGTCCGACTGGGAAGCGTGAACACGCCGTAGCCATGAAAAGGTTCGAGCACCGCGTTTCCAATCGCGCCGCCGACGTCGGCGCAAACAGGTAATCCTGCCGCGAGCGAAACGGAATCTCGTAAGCTTGCCCCAACGCCAGGCGCTTCATGGCGGTCGTCGGGGTCGAGGTCAGGCCCGCGTCACGGCCCGGGCCGTACAGCACGCCGGGCCGCAAGCTGAGCGTGGGAACTCCCGTCTCCTCGCAGTAGATTCTCGAGATATGTTCGCCGGCCAGCTTCCAGGCGCCATACAGATTCACCGGGTTGGGCTCGGCAAGCATCGGCACGATCCCGGCCGGGTACGAGGCTCGCGGGCCGTAAACCGCGATCGAACTGGCGAAGATATATCGCTCCATCGCCAGACCGCTGGCCTTCATCGCCTCGATGACATTCAGCGTGCCGGCGAGATTGATCTGCAGGCCGAGATGCCGGTGAGCGTTGCAGTCCGGCGTTTGCAGCGCGGCCAGATGGACGACGCGCGTGACCTGATGTTCCGCGAGGATCTGCTCGATCGCTTGCTGGTCGGTTACGTCTGCCTTGACCAGCGTGAGCCGCTCGCGATCGACGTCGTGAAACACGCGCTGCGTGCGTTCGTCGCTCACGCTGCGGCTGCACACGACGACCGAAGCCTCGGAATTTCTCAGCAGCCACTTGGCGGTTTCTGCGCCGATACAACCATAGCCGCCCGTCACAAGGATCGATTGCCGATTCATATTAAAGTCACTGGAGGGTGCTGTTGGGATGGAACGCGAAGCCATCGAGCTGACGGCTGCCGAGGCTGGGGCCTGGTTTCAGGCTGGGGCAAGCCTTCAACGATAACATGGAGCGGTCTGCGGCCGCAACTAAGGCGGCGTATCGGCGCCAATGCAATTTGCATGTCGACTCTCTTTTCCCCGTCTCGCTTTGGGGCGTGAATTGCGGCGCGAAGAACTTGAACGCTGTATTGGGAAGCCTCCGTGACTTGCAACTGAGCGACGGCGGGAAATAATGGGAGTTCCCGTAGTCGTCCCAGGCGCGGGCCAAACCACCGCGCCCCTGCGCCTAAAGCATTCGCCGCGTCCGGCAGCCGAGTCGAATTTGTGGTTCGAACGCTTGCCAAGGTCGTGTTGGAGAAACCGCATGAGCCGACTCGCTGCCGCATTCGCGGCGTTTCTTTTCGCACTCGCTTGTTTTCCTTGTACCGCCGAGTCGGCCGATGCGCCGCAGCCTGCTCGGCGCCGCCGAACATCGTGTTCGTGCTGGTCGATGACCTGCGCTGGGACGAGCTGGGCTGCATGGGCCACCCGTACGTCCAAACGCCGCACGTCGACCGCCTTGCCAAGGAAGGGGCGCTGTTCCGCAATGCGTTCACCGTCGCGCCGCTCTGTTCGCCGAGCCGGGCCGCCTTTCTCGACGGGCCGCTATCCGCATGCCAACGGCATCGTCGACAATACCAACCGCAGCCGGCAAGCCACCAGCTTGTCACCTTCCCGCGGCTGCTGCACGAGGCCGGCTACAAGACCGCGTTCTTCGGCAAATGGCACATGGGCAACGACGACTCGCCCCGGCCCGGCTTCGACGAATGGCTCGTGCCTCAAGGGACAGGGCGAAGCGATCGATCCGCCGCTCAACAGCAACGGCGAGAGCAAGGTCGTTCACGGCTATGTCACCGACGTCCTCACCGAACCGCTCCGTCGAGTTCATCCGCCAATGCGGCGACAAGCCGTTCTGCCTGTACCTGGCCCAGAAGGCGCTGCACCCGAATCTTCGACAGCGCGACGACGGCATCGATTGCGACGATCGGAGGCGGCGGATTCGTTGCGGCCGAACGGCACCGCCAGCTTTACAAGGACGCCAAGATCCCGCATCGGCCCAACTACTCAGCAGCCGCCGGCGGGCAAGCCGGCGTTGGACCGGTCGATTGACGACCTGCCGCCGCTGTCGGCTGAGACCGTCACCGACGACGAAACGATCCGCGACCGGCAGCGGATGCTGGCCGCAGTCGACGAAGGGCTGGGAAAGATGCTCGACGCGCTCGAAGGAGACCGGCGTTGCCGAAGATACGATCGTCGTGTTCACCAGCGATCACGGTTATTTTTACGGCGAGCACGGGTTGAGCGTCGAACGGCGCCTGGCTTACGAAGAAGCGATCCGCATTCCGCTTTTGATCCGTTATCCCCGCGTCATCCGGGCGAAGACGGTCATCGATTTCACAACGCTGTCCATCGACCTGGCGCCGACCCTGCTGCAATATGCTGGCGCTAAAATCCCCGCCAACATGTCCGGCCGCTCGCTCGTCCCCGTTTTGTTCGGCCAGGACGTTCCGCCGCGAAAGGCGTTTCTGATCGAGTATTTCAGCGACACGGTCTTCCCTCGCATCCGCAAGATGGGCTACCAGGCGGTCCGCACCGACCGTTGGAAGCACATCCACTACACAGACCTGCCGGCCGGCATGGACGAGCTTTACGATCTGCAGATCGATCGGTACGAAATGCACAACGTGATTGGCGATCCCGCCAATGCAGCGGTAGTGAAGGAGCTTTCCGCCGAGCGGGAGCGGTTGTTGAAAGAGACGAAACCGTAGGGTGGGCACTGCCCACCATGAATCGCCGGTGGGCAATGCCCACCCTACGCTCACGACGGCCAGACTCGAGACTCGGGTTTGTTGAGCGGATGCTCCTCGCGGCGGCCGTCGACGTAGGCGGCGACCCATTCGCTCAAACGCTGGCCGAGCCGGCGGCAGGCGGTTTGAACGTCGGCGTCGCGCGGTCGCGCGCGGCGACGGCGCCGTAATGGGCCGTCGTCAGCTTGCCGGCGTAATCGGTCACGCCGAACACCAAAAAGCCGAAGTTCATCAGCACGGTCAGTAGCGACTGGCAAGCCATCTCGTTGCCGCCGCCCCAGCCGCCTGACGAGGAGAACGCGCAGGCGATCTTGCCGTCGACTTTCATCCAATGGTTGAACATCGTTTCGTCCCAGAAACGCTTCATCTTCCAGGAAAGCAGGCCCATATTCGTCGGGCTGCCCGCCGCCAGGCCGTCGCACCAATGGACGTCGTCAGGTCCGGCTTCGTCGACGCGGCGCAGCCGGACTTCCATCCCATCGATCGAGGCCGCCCCTTCGGCCACCAGCGCGGCCATTTGAGCGGTATGGCCGCTGGCCGAATCGAATAAGACGAGAATCTTTCCCATGCCGTCTCCCAGTTGCAGGCTCGATGGTTATTTGTGTCGCTAGAATAGCCTGTTGAGGCCGGGTTGCCCACCGGCGTCATCGGTTCCGCGAGTGCAGCCGAGAAGAAGCGACTGTTCAGGCATGCTTCGATGAGGCGACCGCGCGGCTATGCCAAGCGCGGCGAGACGCGGACTGGTTTACGAGCAATTACCGCCGGGTTTTTTGGGTAATTCCACAATTGCCTGAAACGCTGCGCTATCGCCTTTTGAAGAACTTTTGCAGCAAGTCGGCCGCGGCGTCGCTGCTGTTTCCCGAGTCGTTCTTGGGACGGGACGGCGGCAACTTACCGGGGGAACGCTGGGGCGCCGGTTCTTGCTCCGGCTTCGCAGAGGCAACCGGGACTTCGGCGGGCAGACTGGTTTCCGTGACGGTCCGCGGCGTGTTCCCTAACACGTCTCCCGTCGTGTCGTGCATGGCGATTACCTGCGTGTCGGCGGCGATTTCGAAGGCATCGTCGCTGGGCGGTCTTCGGCCGTCGCTGATGGTTTGAGAGACCTCGGCCGCACGCAGAGCGGTTTGTTTGACGTTCTCAACTTGGCTCTGCTGCTGTCCGACGGCGTGCGACGCGAGGCGGATCTCGAATTCCAGGCAGCCAACGACGAGCGTGTCGCCCGATTTCAATTCGCGCCTCGGCCGTTACGCGCTCGCCGTTGACGAACGTGCCGTTTCGGCTGCCGAGATCGCGAACCGCGACAAAGTTCTCTTCGACGAGCAACACGCAGTGGTGACGACTAATCAGGTCGCTGCGGGGCTTGAGTTGACAGTCCTCGGCCCGGCCGATGAAGAATTTCGGTCCGGAAACCACAACGGTTTGTCCCGCGTTCCTGCCCTTGATCACTTTCAATGTGAAGTTCATCTGCGAACGCACTCCAATAATTCAACCGACCTGAGCAGAGAACGACGGCACATAGGAACCTCCCCAAGATGCACGCCACAAATTAGAAACGATCGTGGCTGGCGAGGGCGAAGGGCCTGGCTGGCGAGTTTACCGGAAAATGGCGACTGCGTTGTCAAGTTCGCATTTTGTTATTGAGATTATATGTCAACAACGAGCGTGAGTTTAACCTGCCGAGACAGGCGGTCAAGGGGCGGAGGGGAATATCGCAAAATGCAACGCCGCGTGAAGAGCGGTCAAGCCACAATCACTCGTTGCGATGAGGTGTCGCAACGGCGCAATGGCTCCAGGCTCGCCGTTAGAGAACCTCCTTAATGATCTCCCCCTCAATCTCCGTCAGTCGCTCCTCGCGGCCCTGGTGTAGAAACGTGAGCTCGTCCTGGTCGAGGCCGAGTTGGTGCAGGAGGGTGGCGTGGATGTCGCGGAAGTGGCAGGGGCGCTCGATGGCTCGCAACCCAATCTCGTCGGTCGCGCCGATCACGCGGCCGCCTTGGATGCCGCCGCCCGCCATCCAGACGGTGAAGCCGAGATTGTGGTGGTCGCGCCCTTTGCCGCCTTGCGCCTCGGGCGAACGGCCGAACTCGCCGCCCCAGAGCACCAGCGTCGAGTCCAGCATGCCGCGGCGCTTCAGATCGGCCAGCAGCCCGGCGATCGGCAGATCGGTCTGCGCGGCCATGCGCAGATGGTTCTCTTCGATGTCCTTGTGGGCGTCCCACTGCATGTTGCCCGGCCCGCCGCCGGAAACGACGACCGTGAACCGCACGCCCTTCTCCACCAGCCGCCGGGCCAGCAAGCAGCGGCGGCCGTAGTCGTCGGTCGGTTCGCGGCCGATGCCGTACAAGTCGAGCGTTTCTTGCGTCTCGCGGCTGAGTTCGAAGACCTCGGGCGCTTCGGTCTGCATCTTGAACGCCAGGTCGTAAGCGCTGATCCGCGCGTTCAACTCGTCGTTGAATTCTTCGTGGGTCGCCTCGGCCGCCGCTTGATTGAGACTGCGCACCAGGTCGATCGTTCGCCGCCGCTGGCTGGACGAAACGCCCGAAGGCAGCGAAAGATTGCGCAGCGGCCGCTCGCCCGAGCGGAGCATCGTCGGCTGGTAGACGGCCGGCAGAAAGCCGTTGGCGTACATCGGCTGGCCGCCTTCGAGCGCTCCGTGGTCATCGGGCATGACCATATAAGCCGGCATCGATTCGCTTTCATTACCCAGGCCGTAAACGACCCACGAACCCATGCTGGGAAAACCCGGCACGGTGCGTCCGCTGAACAACTGGTACTGCGCGGAGGAGTGGACCACCATGTCGCCGTGACAAGAGCGGAGCACGGCGAGATCGTCGGCATGCCCGGCCAGGTGCGGGAACAGGTCGGAGATTTCGACGCCGCTCTGGCCATGCTTCTTGAATTGCCGCTTGCTGCCCAGCAATCTGGCATCGCCCGCGATGAACTGGTACTTGGCCTCGCCGAATTGGGCCGGCCGCGGCTGTCCGTCAAGGCGGTTCAACAGCGGCTTGGGATCAAACGTTTCGATATGGCTCGGTCCGCCAGCCATAAACAGGAAGATTACGGACTTGGCCTTCGCCTCGAAGTGCGGCCGCTTCGGCGCCAGCGGATTGGCGGCTCTCGCCGAGCTGTCGTGCACCAGCGAGGCCAACGCCAGCGATCCGAAGCCGCAGAACGCCTGTTCGATGAACTCTCTTCGCGTGCGGGTTGGTCGTATGTGCATCGGGTTTCTTTTCTGCGGAGAAGATCTCAACGCTTACTTTTGAGGCGGCGCTGGCCGTAGGGTGGGCATTGCCCACCAGCGAATCATGGCGGGCATTGCCCACCCGACAACTACTCCACGTATAAAAAGGCGTTCAGGTTGAACATCGCCAACGCGAATTCGTTCAGCGGTTGAGTGGCGAGAAAGTCTGCAGCCAGCGTAGCTTCGCGATCGTTGGGCGGCCGACCGGTAACAAGGCGGTAGCCAAGGTCGACCTGACGGCGAACATCGCCCGGCGCTTCGCGAGCGAGCCGCTCGGCCAGCGCCGCGGCCATCTCGTTCGCCAATCGGCCGTTGAGCAATTCCAGCGCCTGCGGCGCGTGTGTGCTCGACTCGCGGCGAGCGCAACTGATCTGCAGGTCGGGCTGGTCGAAAACTTCCATGAACGGCAGCCGCAGGTTGCGCTTCGCCAGCAGGTAAACGCTGCGCCGATCGTGTTCGCTGCGGTCCTCCGTCACCGACCACTGCGACGGTTTGTAGAGCAGCTCGACCAGGTCGCTTTCCACCGGCACGATCACGCTGGGCCCGCCGGCTTTCACGTTCAAGCGGCCTGAGGCGGCGAGCATCGCATCGCGAATCTCCTCGGCCTCCAGCCGGCGGCGCGGGAATCGCCATAACATGCGGTTATCCGCGTCGTTGGCCATGCCGCGCTGTTCGTCGGGCGAATGCGCCGATTGCCGATACGCGCTGCTGCACACGATCAGCCGATGCAGCGATTTCAAATGCCAGCCGTCCGCAATGAATCGACTGGCGAGCCAGTCGAGCAACACGGGATGGCTGGGCGGATCGCCATTCACGCCAAAGTCATTCGGCGTGCCGACAATGCCTTGGCCGAAGTGGTAATGCCAGACGCGATTGACGATCACCCGTGCGGTCAGCGGGTGACCCGGCTCAATCAGCCACTCAGCCAGCCGAGTGCGCGGGGCAGGCAGATCGGCGGGCAGTTCCGGCGCATCGTCGGGTAAGAACACGCCCGGCACGCGCGGCGCGACCAGTTCGCCGGGCTTGTCCCAGTTACCGCGCTGGAGCACGCGGATCGGCGTCCGATTGGCGGACACGTTCTCGACCGTCGAAATCGCAGGCAGCGGCGGCGGCAGCCTGGCTTCCAGTTCCCTTTGTCGCGCTTGCAGGTCCGGTTTGTCGGCGGCCGAAGTTTTTTCCAGTTCCTGCCCGAGCTTTTTGATGTCGGCCTTGAGCTGGTCGGTGCGCTGTTTCCAGGCCGCCTGCTCCTCATCGCTGGCCAGCGTTACGTTGTGCTCGTGCGCCGCTGCCAGAAACGCTTCGAGCCGGTAATAATCTTTCTGCCGAAACGGGTCGAACATGTGGTTGTGGCAGCGAGCACAACCGACCGTCAGCCCGAGAAAGACCGAGCCGACGGCATTGGTCATTTCCGTCAGCACTTCATTGCGGCTGCCGGCGACTTCCTGGTTGCCGGCGTTGCGCCGCACCGGCCCGAGGCGATGAAAGCTGGCCGCCACTTGCAGCGAACGATCGGCCGAGCCGAACTCGTCGCCGGCCAACTGCTCTCGCACAAACTGGTCATACGGCTTGTCCGCGTTGAGAGACTCGATCACCCAGTCGCGATAGCGCCACAGTCCGGGCACATAGTTGTCGTACTCGAATCCTTCGGTCTCCGCATAGCGAACCACGTCGAGCCAATGCTGGCCCCAACGCTCGCCATAATGCGGGCTGGCCAGCAGTCGCTCGACGACGTTTTCATACGCCAGCGGCGAGGGATCCTCGAAGAACGCCTCGACCTCGGCCGGCGTCGGCGGCAGGCCGGTCAGATCGAACGTGAGACGCCGAATGAGCGAACGCCGATCGGCCTCGGGCGCCGGCTGCAGCTCGAGCGGCTTGAGCCCGGCCAGGACGAAGGCATCGATTGCATTGCGCAACCAATCGCGGTCGGCGGCTGCGGAAAACTCCGGCGGGGCGAGCGTCGCTCGCGGTTGAATCGACCAGTGGCTGCGGTCGTAAGCTTTTTCATCTTCTTCGGCGCGTGCTTCAAACGACGCGAGACAAGCAAGGCCGGCGGCCAGCAATGCGGCGGGCAGCCATGCGGCGGGCAGCCATGCGGCGGGCAGCCATGCGGCGGGCAATGCAGCTTTCAACGCTGCTAATTTCAACGGGATGTTCGTGACTCCAGGCATTAAGCGATCATCCGTCTCGAACTTCGACCAATGCGTTTCGTCCCCATTATGGCCAAGAACGAAGGGCCCTCACAATGGCGTGAACGCCGCCGCTTCACGGAACATTATAGCAACTGACGCGCGCGGCGCCCGGCGCGGAGCGCGCCGCCGCGGCGAGGGCCGGCTCAGGGGCGTCTCCCAAAGCATTCCGTGCCGCATTCGACCAGCGCGTAGATTACTTCCAGAACTCGGCCCTTGCCGGTTCGCGCGGCTTCCGCAGTTCCGCAAGCAGAAGCTCTGCCTGCGCTGCAAACGCATCGATTGCGTCGCGATGCAAGGAACGACGCTGCGCGAGAAGCGTGCGTCCTTCAGCGACAAGCTGGCTCGTTTCTTGCAAGCGAGAGTGGCGTTCAGCGCGCAGCAACGCCTCGAGCGCCGCCAGGCCGTCAACCAAGACTTGCAAACAACGGCGCCGCCGGGAAAACCAGCCTCGCGATTTGAACGCCGCTATGGCGCTGGCCAGTCCTTCCAGCGCTTCTTGAAGACTTGCTGGCGTGCTTGCGGCGGGGCGCAGATAGGCCTTGGATATAGTCTGGCCCTTGCCAAATCCAGAAACCCTTCGGCTCCGCATGGGCGGCGCTGGAATCGCACCGTCGGGCGTTAAGAAATTAAGGCAAGCAGCGTCTGCCGGCTGTTCCCAACCCGCAGGCAACTCGACCGGCTGAAGAATCTCCCGCGGCTGGCCGCCCGCGTTGACGACTTGCGACCGATCGACCGCCACGTAGGCGGTGAATCGGGACAAAACGCCGGCCTCGAGCGAGACGGCTATGATCTGTTTGGAGAGTTGCCCGTTGTCGACGTCGCTGGCGTAGCGGTCTTCCAACTCGCGCACGCGAGCCCGCCCCCACAGGTTCGTCAACCACTCGGCAGTCGTCGCGTCGCCGCACACGTCTTGCCGCCACGGCCGGCCGGCGGCGTCTATGCCGGTCACGCGCATGCGCAATACTCCGGAAGTTACCCAGTGGCGGCCAAAGATCGTGACCGGCCTGTCGACGTAAACGTCGGGCAAGCGCGACGGGACAAGACGGTCGTCCCGCCATTGCCAGCCGATGGGCTCCAACCGCAAGTCGCGCAATACCGGGGCGCCGATCAGCCGGCGCAAATGACCCATCACGTCGTCGAGACGCTCTTCCGATTCGACCAATTCGCAGGCGCCTCTTCCGAGGTCGGCCAGCCGACGCAGAAAGCCGGCGTTCACCGCCTGATCGATGCCGACGGTATGAATGCGAGGCTGTCGAACCCGAGCCGCTGCCGTCAGCGTCCTGAGCAGCGAATCTTCGCCGGCCACCTGACCATCGGTGATCAGGATGATCACTGCCTCGCGAGTTTCGTCGCTTGCCGGAAAAAGTCCGAGTCCCTCCTGCAGTGCAGAGGCCATCTCCGTGCCGCCGCGGGCAGCGAGCTTGGAGAGCCACTCAATCGTCCGCCACCGCTCGCGATTGCCGGCCGTAGCGAGCCGTCGCGGCGTTTCGGGCGAGAATTCAATGCTCTGGTCGAACGCCAAAACGCAGAACCGGTCGTGCTCCAGCAGAGTGTCAAGCAATCGTCCCACGGCCCGACGTGCGGCGACCATCTTCCAGCCATTCATGCTGCCCGAACGATCGAGGATGAACACCACGTCGCGCGGCGGCGGCATTCGTTCAGCCGGCTCGGCGGGGGGCGCCAACGTCAAGGCGAACGTTCCCGGTCGCGCGTCGGCTGAAGGAGTGAACGACAACGTGCTCTGTGCGGCGTCGCCAACAACGGCGAACCGCAAGATAAAGTCGCGGTTCAGCCGTTCGCCCGGTTGTAGTCGCACCTTCAAGCCGGCCTGATCATCGACGCTGACGCCGTGCAGGCTTGACGATAGCGATTGGATCAGCTTCTCGGGCGTAGAGCCGAGGCCGGCCGGATCGAAGTCGACTTCCAGCGATAACCGCACCGGATTGGGAAAGCCCGGCAGGAGTACGGGCGGAGTCACTCGCGAGGCGTCGGGCGCCTGGTCGGTATCGTGACCGACGCCCAGGCCGACCGCCGGCCCGTCGATCGGCGCGCCGGGCACATATCGCGGCGCCACGACCAACGGAAAGCGAAACTCCGCCTCCCCTCGTGCTACCGTGAGCGGGCCGCAGAGCGTCAACTCGACGACAATCTCTTCGCCCGGCGGGAGATTGCCTACGCGCAGGCTGAACGTTCCGCTGCGCTCTTCCTCGGCGATTGCGGCGCGATGCCCCGCGGCGATCGCCTGGTCATACTCCCGGCGGGCAGCCTGCCGTTCTCGCAACACGCCATCGATGATGCGGTCGGCGACGTGCATGCGAAATGAGGTAACCGCCGCGCGGTCGGGCAAGGGGAAAATGTACGTGGCTTCGATGGCTTCAGCGAACGGATTGTGAAAGGTCTGCCGCACCACGGTTTGCGCGTGCAAGCCGCAGATGTTGGCTCGGACCTCCAGCGCCGTCAACGGCAGGCAGCCGCGCGGGTGCGCAGTGCGCCAAATCCGGCTTCCGGATCTTGAAGGGGGCCTTCGTTGGTTTCAAAGGGACGAATGGCTCGGATCATGACCGGCTCCTTTCCGCGCTGGGGCGCGCTGGGTTGCGGCAGGCATTTTTGACGCGCCAGTGGGGCGCGACGGATCAATCAGGCTCCGGGCGGCGGACTCGAGCGCCGCCAGCTTATCACGGTCCAAGGCTTCGGGTTCGATGCCTTCGAGCACCAGGGTCATCCCTTCGCCGAGCCGGATGTGCAGCGCCCGGCGAACGACGAGCGATGTCTCGTCGACGCGCTCAATCGCGTCCGTCGTCGTCGGCGCCGCCGCCGTAGGAGCGGCCCAGAAGGCGTTCCGCGCAGGCGGGGGCGGTTCGGCGGACGGCTGGTCTTCGAGTCGGGCAAGGCATGTCGCCCGCACCAGCGGCTCCGGCGCCTCGGCCAACTTCTTCAGCGTACGATCATCGGCCCCGGCTAAACGTTGCTGAATCTCGACCAGCGGCGCCCCGGCCCGTTGCAGGCGTTTGATGGCCAGCAGTTGCCACACATGCCGCCAGCCGTAATAGGCCGTGCGGCCCTGCATTTCCAGAGGCCGATCCAGCAAGCCGAGCGTCGTGTAGTACCGGATGGTTCTCGCGTCGGGCACGTCGCGCACTCTGCCCGACGGTTGCACCAGGCGCCCGGCCTCCAGGATTTGCTCCACGGCTTCGGCGAGTTCCGCAATCTTCAATTTCAGCTTCATGTCTAAATATTACACTGTTATGTGACAGTGTCAATATCTGACTTGGCCCGCTCGCGGCGGTGAAAGATCAACGATGCCCGACTCGCCGAGGCGTTTGGGAGCTCAAGGCCGCTGCTGCGAGTCAGCTTGCTAACCGAGGGTCCTGCCCAGGGCCGGTTCCGGAAAGGGGGCTTCAATGAATGTACAGGGCCCGCCCGACCGCGCCGGCGACCGGTTCGGCCGGGGCATTCTGGTAGGCAGCCGAGTCGATGATCGCTTGTTCGATCTGCGTCTGCGTTTGGCCATCGTCCAATCGCTGGATGAACGGCGCAGGATTCACGAATCCTTCCAAGATTCGTTAGCTCAGGGCGCTAGCCGCTCGTGAAGGATTCCGCCGCTGCCGGACAGCTCGAATCTCCGCATGCCAAAGAGGAACCGGTCCGTTAGGAAGACTGGCCGAGGCGCCGGCTCGAGGCTGCTTCATCAATGTGGGCGGTCGATGGCCAACCACACCGGGCCCTCGGGCCATAAGCCCAAGGACGCCTTCGGCTTGACGACTTGATCAGGCGAGAGCGTGATCTCGAATTCCTGGATCATTCGAGCGATGACGAGTTGCATTGCCAGGATGGCAAACTCATTTCCGATGCACTGGTGCGGCCCGCTGAGGAATGGAATATAGGCTTCCTTGGGGCGGCCGGCGGAGCGTTCGGGAGTGAAGCGCTCGGGGTCGAAGGTTTCCGGCGAATCCCAAAAATCGGGATGCCGGTGGGTGACGTAAGGGCACAGGACCATCGTCGAACCTTTGGGTATGCGGCATCCACCGATCTCGTCCTCCGCGACCGTATGGCGCGGAATGATCCAGATCGGCGGGTAGAGCCGGATCGCTTCAAGGATCACGCAGCGCGTAAATTGCAACTGCGGCGCGTCCGTTGCGGCCGGCAACCGGTCGCCGACAACGGCTTGTACCTCTTCGCGGACGCGCTGACGGATGGGCTCGTGCGAGCCAAGCAAAACCCAGATCCAGGTCAGCGCGGTGGCCGTCGTCTCGTGTCCGGCGAGCAAAAACGTCAGCACTTCGCTGCGTAATTGGTCTTCGGTCATTCGTTCGCCCGTCTCTTCGTCGCAGGCGTGGACGAATCTTGAAAGCAGGTCGCCGTGGTCCGTCTTGTCGCGCAGCCGCGCATGGACGATTCCCGCCACGACCTCGTTCAACTTGGCAACCGCGCCTTTCAACCGGCGGTTGATGGACGTCGGAACCCACAACGGCGGCGCCGTCAAGGCGTGATTGAATCGATAGTCGAAGTACTGCCCCAGCACGCTGAACGCCTGGCCTACCTCGTCCGTCTCGCCGCTTACGTCCCGATCGAAGAGCGCCCGACTGGCAATGGCCAGCGTCACGCGCGACATTTCATGGCGCGCTTCGACGGCCCTGTTCTGCGGAGCCAGCGCGTGCCATCTTGCTACCAGCTTGGAAGCTTCTTCTACCATCAAGCCGCCATGTTCGGCCAGCCGCTGCCGATGAAAGGCGGGTTGGGCCAGCCGCCGCTGCCGGAGCCAATAGGGGCCCTCGGAGACGGTCAGGTTCTCTCCAAACAGGCGCCGTAACAGTCCGTATTGCCAGCCTCGTAAATAATTCTTTTGATGCTCGTGCAGTACGTGGCGGATGTGCGTCGGATGGTAGACGAAGTGGATTCTCACCGGTCCGATGCGAAGACGAAAAACATCTCCGAACCGCTCCCTGGCCTGCAATTGAAAGCCGAGCGGGTCGCGCAGGAAGTCGCGCAACGGGCCGTAGAGCAGCGGAATGTTCTGCGTAATTCCCGGGGCTGAAGCCATATCGATGTTGCTCCCCGCCGCAGAAAGCAATGACTTGCGGCTCAGTTGAGGCGACGAGATCCAATGACCTTTGTATCGCCGGACGCGAGAACTGAAAACCCCCTTCCAAGCCGCGGCGACGCGTGCCAGCGAGCGGTCGGCGCACGCAGAGAAAAGGGCATCGCCGTCGGTTGTTGTTGCGCTTCGCAGTCGAGTATCGCTCATGAAAGCGCATGCCCGCCAGCTCGGCACGGTCGGACGATCTCGTCAGCCATGGCGGCGGGGACTGATGCCGGCCGCGCGCGCGTCATGTCATCGGGACGATTGGGAAGGTCGTGGTCGATCTTGCGCGTGTTCAAGCTCTGGAAGAATCGGCGAACCTTGGCCGGCAACGCGGCGACTTGCTCAGGGTCGTGCTCGGGAACCTCGCCGATCGGCCCGGCCCACGCGGGACGATAGGCGATGGCCAGCAGGCGCCGCTCTTCGTTGCTGTAGTTCGGGTAGTTCGCGTGAAAGACCTTCTGGTTGATGATTGCCGCCGAGCCGGCGCGGCAAGTCACCATCACCTCGTCCTCGTGAGAAAGGTAGCGGCGATAAGGATTGCCGTCGGCGTGCAGCGACAGGTGAGAACGAGGGATGACTTTGAACGGGCTGCGCTCGGGCGTCAAGTCGTCCAGGTAATACAGCACGCGCACGAGACATGGCGAGCTGGACTGAAGTCCGAAGATCTTGGAACCGTACGGCTGGGCATCCGTATGCAGCGCAATGCCAGGATGTCCGGGCTGCGAGACGGCGTAGACGCACGACGTGCAGATCAACTCGTCTCCGAACAGCCGCTGCAGAAACTCGACCATGGCCGGCAGCGCAATCAGTTCGATTGCTTGCGGCGAGTCGGTCCACTGGACGTTGGCAAAGCCGCGCTGACGTTCGCTATAGTCGGTCCCGACCGTGGGCAAGCGCGCCATTTCCGCGCGAATTGCAGCGAGTTGCTTCGCGGAAAGCAGATCGGGAATGACGACGTAACCTTCCAGTTCGAGAAATCGCACCCGCGCTTCGAAGCTCAAAGACGACCAATCCACGTCTGCTCGCCTGGCGGACGCCGCTTCTTCACGCGTGTTGGTAAACGAGGCATCCATATCGAAGTCCTTGGGAGCGACTCCCGCCGCCTGTACGCCTTACAAGGACAATCTCCGAAGCGGCGAACGCCCGGCAGTCGTTTCGCTGCTCTCGTAGTCTCTCAAAACCGGAGCGAGAGAGCTAGCGGTCGACGAGCTGGATACCATCGAAAACGTAGTTTGGCGGCAGCTGGCCAAGCCGCGTCCGCAGCTTGGAGAAACCGAACCGGCCGTACGCGCGAACCATCTCGCGGTGCTTGCCGGCCTGGATCGGGCCGCGGCCGTGCAACAACTGCTGCTGGTTGAAAGAAACGGCCTGGCCAGGCAACGCGGTTACCGAAAACGCCAGGTCCAGGCGTTCCTTGAGAACGTGCTGAAAGGCCGCCAGCGCGGTGCTCGTACTCGTCGCGGTTTTCCATGCCCGGCTTGACGCTCATGTCGTAGGCCTTGCCCAGAAATCGCGTCGGCACGCCGTCGTCTCGCCGCCGGTAAAGAATCGGCCGAGGGCGGGTCGTGATCGACTTGGCCGCGGCATCGGCTGCGAACGAGTTGGAAAGCGACGTCAGATAAGCCGGTTCGAACAGCCGCTCGACGACACGGGCGTCAAAGCCTTCCAGCAGCCCGCGAAGCACTGCGTCGATGGTCAGAAAGTTGGTGGCTGCTTCCGCCTCGTTGTTGACGCAGACCAGGTGGATGACCTGCGGCTGGGCCGCAGGGGCGAGCATGCAGTTGTCCACGTGCGGCAGCAGCGGAGCGATCGTCTTTCCGCTGTTGACCAGCCCCTCGACGGGATAGAGCCGCTGAAAGTGGCGTCCGCCATCTTCCTGGATGAAACCGAAAGAGTGCGTCGTCGCTTGGGCGACGACAGCCGCCAGGGCTTGTCCGAGAGTCAGCGCGTCGCTGGGCGAACCGGCCGGCAGCGGCTCACAGACGGGTAGCCCGTCCCAGACAATCACGCCGCCCGAGGCGAGGTGCTTTCGGGCCGCGTCGAGCAGGCAGGGACTGAAAGCATTGCGTGCAATCCGTCGCGAGGCCCGGCGAAGGCAGAGCTGCACATCGAGCGGAGACTCGAAGCGTTTGGCGCGCTCCATTTCCTGACCGAGCTCCCCTTGCAGCGCCTTGCGGCGCGCCGCGTCAAGGGAAAGGGTCAACAGGCTGGGAGCCGGGCTTTTCCACATTGTGTGGAGCGGGTGGCTGACGGGATATGAGGAGTCAGTTTCCAAGGCGGCGTTTATTTGCATCCGAAATCCGCAGCGAATTTGTCGGCATTGTCCAGCGAGCGCACCGAAATCGTGCCGTTGTGCCCAGGCTGTCCGCGAGATCCGCAGACCGGAAGCCTCTCTCTGAAATCTGCCAGGGTTGACTTAAAAGCCCCCGACGTTGGTTGCCTTTCGCAATCTGTCGCCAGCCCGCCAGCCGAGAGCGTTTCGAGCATTTTACATGCGTTGGAAGACGGACGCACTCTTCTCGTCTATCATGACTAGAGCCTAAGCCCAATTCCAGGAAAAGACGGTTCGATTTCCAGTTTTACCGAATGTTCGGGTTAGCCTGACGCCTGGTCTGGCTGCCACGGCGATCGCGCCGGGGGACGAACCGCTCAGCAGCCGGCAAGCACTGCAAGGGCGCCTCTCCGTCATGTGGGGAACTTGCCTTCGGGTAGGCGCTTCGTGCAGGCCGGCACGCCGATCGAGGGGGATGTGATCGATCTGGACGTCGCGGCCACGTTTTGGCAGACTACGCCCCCTTTCTCGGGCCTCTGTCATTTCGGCCGTTCTTCAAGGCTTTATCAACCATGTTTGCTGGTCTTACTCGCCGCCGGTTCTGTACCGGGTTTGCGCTGGCGTTGATTCTAACATCGGTTTCCGCGTGCAATTTCGATCGTTTCCGCGGCGAGGGCTTCCGGCGGGGAAACAGCGACTGGGATGAGGCGTACCGCCCGCCCGGCAAGGAAGAGGATCATGCCGGCTTCAGCAGTAAGGCAAGGGAGATCGAGAGCCACCTGGGCTCCTAGCCTTTTCGTCCGTAAGGCAGTACAAAGGGCGCGTCAGGGCCGTTTTTCGCCGCCCTCTCCGGATGCCTTGCCCGCTTCGATCGTCTTATGCCTGACTCGGCCGACGCACTGTATGAAAAGGTTTGCCAGCACGCCGGCGAGACAGCGCTGCTGAGTTCCATCGAGGCGCTGCTCGGCTGGGACGAACGTTGCCTGATGCCCGCCGCCGCGGCCGAGTACCGTGCCGAGCAGATGACGCTGCTGTCCGGGATGATGCACTCGCGCCAGACCGATCCGCAATTGGGCGAGTGGCTCGATGCGCTGGCCGAAGCGACGCCGGCGGCCGAGCCGGCCAGCGATCGCGGCGAGCGACCCTTCGCCAATTGAAGCGACAGTACGACAAAAAAACCAGGCTGCCGAAGAAACTGGTCGAGGAACTGACGCGGACCAGCGTGCTCGGTCAGCAGGCCTGGCAAAACGCCAAGGAAAACGACGACTATGCGTCGTTTGCGCCGCTGCTGAAAAAGACGATCGAGCTGAAACGCGAGCAGGCCGAGGCGGTCGGCTATGCCGAGTGCCCCTACGACGCCCTGCTGGATGACTTCGAGCCGAACGAACTGACGCTCGAATCTCCAACGCGTACTCGGCGGACTGCGAGACGAACTGACGCCGCTTGTCGCCGCCATTCGCGACAGCGGTCGCCAGGCCGATATCTCGTTGCTGAAACGCCGCTTTCCGGTCGCGGCGCAAGAGGCCTTCGGCCGCGGTGCGGCCGCGGCGATCGGTTTCGATTTTCAGCGCGGCCGGCTCGACATCACGGCTCATCCGTTCTGCACGGCCCCGGGGCCCCACGACTGCCGCATTACCACGCGGTATGACGAGCGACTCGTTCAGCGAATCGCTGTTCGGCATCGCTGCACGAGGCGGGCCACGGAATCTACGATCAAGGTTTGCCGGCCGAGCAGTTCGGCCTGCCGCTTGGCGAAGCCGTGTCGATGGGCATCCATGAGTCGCAGTCGCGGATGTGGGAAAACCTGGTCGGCCGCAGCCGCGCCGTTCTGGGAGTATTTCTACGGCCCCGCGCAGCAGGCGTTTCCCGAGGCGCTGGACGACGTGCCGCTCGACGACTTTTACTTTGTCATCAACGACGTGCGGCCCTCGCTGATCCGGATTGAAGCGGACGAAGCGACGTACAACCTGCACATCCTGATCCGCTTCGAACTGGAGCAAGCGCTGCTCAGCCGGGATCTGCCCGTCGCGGATTTGCCGGGCGCCTGGAACGAAAAGTACCAGGCTTATCTGGGCATCGAGCCGCCGTCGTTCAGCCAAGGCGTGCTGCAAGACATCCACTGGAGCGCCGGGTTGTTCGGCTATTTCCCCACCTATTCGCTGGGAAACCTCTACGCCGCTCAGTTCTTTGCCCAGGCAGACAAGGATCTGGGAGGGCTGGCCGCAGCATTTCGCCCGGGGCGAGTTCGAGCCGTTGCGGCAATGGCTGGTTGCCAATATACACCAGCACGGCCAGCGGTATACGGCCGCGGAACTGGTGCAGCGCGTCACCGGCGCACCGCTCACGCATACGCCCTGATGACCCATTTGCGCGACAAGCTAGCTCCCCTATACGACCTTTAGTTACTTGCTTGCCGTAATTACCCCGGCCCGCTTGTTTCTCGCTGTCGCGCGGCGCCGCTGTCTCGGCGTCTCGGCTGGGGCGGATCATCGACCTAGGACCAGCCCAGGGGTGCTGCTACACTGCGTCGTGAAATTTGGGGTGGCAGAGTTGGGTCGGCAAGCAAACTTGAAAGCCGCGACATTCGGGGCTTGCACAAGGGGCGTCGGAAAATGAGGGGCTGGGGCGTTCGGTGGGCCGGAGGGCGTTTATGCCCTGCATCTCTTCTTGTCCTGAGTGCCATCGCGACCTGACGGTCGTGGACGAGACGGCTGCGCAGGCGCCGGTTGCGCTGTCCCCACTGCCAGGCTGAGTTTATGGCAGGCCAGGCGCTGGCCGACGCGGTCCCCTTCCCGCCGGCTGCCGTCGAGATCGAAGCCGAAGCAGAGAGTCCGGCGCCCAGCGAAGAGCGGCTTGTGGAAGCACGGCCTGCAGAAACGGCTGGCGCAGTGGAACCGCACGACGCGCCGCAGTCGGCAGCGGCTGACTTCGCCGCCGCGGCCAGTGCAGCAGAAACCGCGGCTCCTGAAGAAGGCGATGCGCGGGCGGCTTCGAGCGACCAGCCGGAAAGCCAAACGCAAGCCGTCAACGTGCGATCGACGCCCCGGCCTAAGGGCTCGGCGTTCGGCGTCGTCGGTCAGATGGCGGGCATGGCATTGGGGGGCGTTCTAGGGTTGGCGATCGGCTATTACATCTTGCTCTGGATTGGCGGTCCCCGGGCGGACTTCCTGCATGTTCGCGAGAAGCTGCCGCAATGGGTTCTGCCTCACAAGCAGGAACACCACCGCCAGCGCTGGCATCATAGTGCGGCCCCGCGGAGCTTGGGCGACCTGCTCGAAGAGGCTGACGAACCGAGTTCCGCGGTCAAGCTGGACGAAGCGACGCTTGCCGAGGAATCGCGCCTGCCGAGGGAGGCGATGCCCGCGTCGTTTGAACAGTCGACCGCCGAATGCGCCCGGCAATCGTCCTCCGCCGCTCGAGCGGACGCCGCCCGTCGATTTGGCGGCGGCGACCGGCGGAGGAATTCCAAGACGGGCGTCCAGCGAAGTCGGGAGCCGCGCGGAGCCTGGTCCGGTGGGCCCGCGAGGTTTTAACGCTTACTCGGTCGATGATCTGGAAGCGGCGTTGAACAAGGTCAGCGTCGCGCTGGGCTGTGAGTATTGCCACGCGGCCGGCTATCTCCTGGTTGATCCGCCCGGCGCCCCCCAGGGCCCTGGTCCACGTCAGCCTGTGCGAGTGCCCTGTGAGCAGTGCGGCGGCAAGCGGACGCCCGGTCTGACCGCCGTCGCGTTTGCGCAGCTTTGCGAGTTGGGCGACGCGGCGACCTTTGCACAACTCGGGCCTGATGAGGTCCAGCGAGAAGAGTTGCGCACGCGAATCCAGTCCGCGCTGATTGCGCGTCGGCGAGGATGGGGGCAAAACGCAAATCGTCGGCCGTCTGGCAAGTTCGCGGCTGGAGAATAGCCAGCGGCTCACCAACGGCATTCTGCTGGCCGGGACGGTGCAAGAGTTGGGCTACGAAGGCCCAACCTTTCGGATCAAGCTGGTCCTGTTCGGCGTGCCCAAGGAAGTCGTGGTGGTCAGCGAACACGCCCCGCAGCCGCCCCTGGCGAGACACGATCGCGTGTTGATCCTGGGGAGCATTGTCGACAGCCCGACAGAGAACCTGGCCGGCTATGCCGGCCAATTGACGCAAGTGGTCTGGGGCGGATTTCCCATGAAGCTGGTTCCTCGGCGGCAGTAAGGCCAGCCCCGGGCGTGGCCCACCGGTAACGTGGAGCGCCCCTTTCTTACCGCAGCACTCCCCTGTCGGGTGGATTGTGTGCCCTATCTGCGGCCCATGCTGAGGGTGACGCTTCGTTTTCCCCTCGAGCTGTGCGCACCGAGCATTTCATGTCCCGATCTTTAAGAAGATGGTTGCTTACATCCGAGAATGACTCTAGAATAAGTCCGGACTGAGACGCAGTCGCAACTAGCGAGTCTTCGTGGGAGATGCTTCCGTGACGGAAATGCCGTATGATCTGGTGCCTCTGGGCCAGTTGTCTGCGGGCCGCAAAGCGGTCATCGCGGCCGTGTTAGGCGGCGCCGAGCACGTTCATCGGCTGCACGAATTGGGGCTGCATAACGGCGCCGCGGTGGAAATGGTTCGCACGGGCAGTCCGTGTATCTTGCGGCTCGGATCGCAAAAGCTCTGCTTCCGCCCCGACGAAATGGTCAGCGTGTTGGTCAAACCGGGAGCGAGCGGGTGAGCCGTTTGGCGGATTTGCCTCGGGGCGGACGAGCCCGCGTTATCCAGATCGAAGGAGGCGACGACGTCAGCTTACGGCTGCTGGAGATGGGGCTGACGCCGGGCGTCGAAGTGGCGATGGTCGGAGCGGCTCCGCTGGGCGATCCGCTGGAACTGGAAGTGCGAGGCTATCGATTAAGCGTTCGCAAGAGCGAAGCGTCGCGAGTTGAAATCGAACAGCTCGCCTGAGGGGCGGCCCTGATCGCGGCGCAACGACAAACAACCAAGCGGCGGCTTGGACGGCCTGAGATGCTCGTAGCGCGGGCAAAAGGCGACTCGGCGGCGTCCGGCACTGCTTCCTTCCTTGAGTTTACTCCCTGCCATGCATCTCGCCGCTGCTGACTCCACCTGCACGGTGGCTCTGATCGGCAACCCCAACACCGGCAAGTCGACGCTGTTCAGCGCGCTGGCCGGCGTGCGGCAACAAGTCGGCAACTACCCGGGCGTGACGGTCGAAAAGAAGATCGGCCGCATGACGCACGAGGGCCGGCGGTTCACATTGATCGACTTGCCCGGCACGTACAGCCTGGCCCCTCGTTCGCCGGACGAAATGGTGGCCGTCGACGTGCTGCTCGGCCGCCGCAGCGATGCCCCGGCGCCCGACGCCGTGCTATGCATCGTCGATGCCAGCAACCTGGAGCGCAATCTGTACCTGGTAAGCCAGGTGCTGGAGTTGGGGCTGCCGACCGTCGTGGCGCTGAACATGATCGACGTGGCGCGCGATCGCGGCGTGCAACTGAACGTTGAGCGACTGCGGGGGCAGCTTGGCGTTACGGTGATCGAAGTACAAGCCAACCGGCGGCTGGGGCTCGACGAGTTGAAAGCCGCGTTGGCCCAGGCAGCCGGCGGTCAGGCCGTTCCGCCGGAAAGCCCGTTTCCCGACGACTTCCGCCAGGAAGTGGAGCGCCTGGGGGCCTTGCTTGCCGAACGCAACGCGGCGCGTTCTCAAGCCGCATTGCCGCGTTACCTGGTCGAACGGCTGATTCTCGATTCGGCCGGTTACCTCGAAGGACGCCTGCTGTCGGCCGACGATGCGGTCATAACGGAAGAGTTGGGCGCCGCTCGGCGCCGGCTGGGCGAGGCGGGCTACCCGGTGCCGGCCGTCGAGGCTATGGCTCGCTATGGCTGGGTCAGCCGCGTGCTGGACGGAGTGGTCACGCGCCCCGCCGAGCGGCCGATCACCGCGGGCGACCGCATCGATCAGGTGCTGACGCACCGGCTGTGGGGCTCGCTGTTCTTCCTGCTGATGATGGTGTTGGTGTTCCAGGCGGTGTTCCGCCTGGCCGCCTGGCCGATGGAGTGGATCGACGCCGCAACCGGCGCCGCGGGCCAATGGGTCGAAAGCCAGATGGCCGACGGCGCCCTGCGCAGTCTGATCGTCACGGGCTTGATCGGCGGGGTCGGCGGCGTGGTGGTCTTCGTGCCGCAGATCATGATCCTGTTCTTCTTTATCGCGGTGCTGGAAGACTGCGGCTACATGGCGCCGCGCGGCCTACCTGATGGACAAGTTGATGGTCCGCGTGGGCTTGAGCGGTAAGTCGTTCATTCCGCTGTTGTCGTCGTTCGCCTGCGCGATCCCGGGCATCATGGCGACGCGCGTGATCGAGAATCGCCGCGACCGGCTGACGACGATCCTGGTGGCGCCGCTGATGAGCTGCAGGCGCCGGCTGCCGGTCTACGCGCTGCTGATCGCCGCCTTCATTCCCGACCGCTCTTACGCCGGCGGCCTGCCCGGCCTGCATGTCGTACTCGGCTTGCAGGGCCTGACGCATGACGGGCATGTACCTGGTCGGCATTCTGGCGGCGGTGCTGGTGGCTTTGATTTTGAAGAAGACGTTGCTGCGCGGGCCGACGCCGCCGTTCGTGATGGAGCTGCCCAGCTACAAGCGGCCGTCGCCCGGTCTGGTTTTGTATCGCATGGCGGAACGAGGCTGGGCGTTCATTCGTCGCGCCGGCACGCTGATCGTCGCGGTATCGATCGTCGTCTGGGCGGCGCTGTACTATCCGCACAATGCCGAGCAGGTCGAGGCGCCGTTTCGCGCTCGCCAGGAGTCGCTCGAAACGCGGTTGGCGGCGCTGCCCGAGGAGAGCCCCGAACGCGACGTGCTGCAGGCCGAATTGGACGGAATCCCCAATCAGATTCTCGGGGCATATAACCGGCAAAGCATTCTCGGTCAGATGGGCCGGGCGATCGAGCCGGTCGTGCGTCCGCTGGGCTGGGACTGGCGGATCGGCTGCGCGGTGATCGCCTCGTTCCCGGCGCGCGAAGTCGTCGTCGCCACGCTGGGCGTGATCTACGACCTGGGCGAAGAAGTGGCCGACGATGAAGAACAGGGGCAGAACCGGCTGCAGACGGCGCTCAAGCAGGCCGTGTGGGATGCCTCCGGCAAGCCGGTGTTCAACATCCCGGTGGCGCTGTCGATCATGGTTTTCTTCGCGCTGTCTGCCGCAGTGCGCCTCGACCTTGGTGATCATCAAACGCGAGACCAACAGTTGGGCCTGGCCAGCGTTTACGTTCGCATACATGACGGGGCTGGCCTATCTGGGCGCCCTGGTCACGTATCAGCTCGGCATGTGGCTTTCTGCATAAGGACGACGGGCGATGCACTTCGGCTGGCAAGATCTGGCGGCGCTTGCAATCGTTGCCTTGGCGGCCATTTACTTGCTGCGGCAAGCGTGGCGCCTGGTGCGACGCCGGCCGAATGGCGGTTGTGGCGGCTGCTCGAGCTGCCCGACGAAGCCGGGCTCGCAGAAGCTGGTTTCGCTGACGATTGCCCAACATCCGAACTCGCAAGAGCGGCGGTGAGTCGGCTTAACGCCGATTCAGTCGGCATCAGCTCCAAGCCGGCGAGTTGCTTGACGGCAGGAAAGCGCTCGGCATAGCATGACAGGTAGAGGCCCGGCGATAAGCAAGTCTGTCGCGGGCGATCTTTGCCGAAACGAGGCCCATCATGTACCGCCACGCCCTGTCCTGGCTCGCGCTGCTGTTGGCGTGCAGCGCCGTTGCCGGAGTCGCGGCGGCGCAAGAGCGAGCGGCGGGCCGCAGCGCGGCCAACGCCGCGAGAAACTATCGCACGGCCAGACTGGCGCGCCAATACGTATCGCAGATGCCGGGCGCGATCAGTTCGAGCGAGGCGCAGGCGCTGGTCAATGCGACGATCGCCCGCAATTATCATTTGCCGCGAATCGAATTGCCGCGAAATTACGGCCCGACGGATGTCGGCGGCCGCGGAACGGGGGTCGGACTGGGCATTTCGCAAGTGCCGGACGAGCTGCCGACCATCCGAACGGTGTACGGCGGATACGACCGCTATTTCGGCATGCCCGGCGGAGCGATGCAAGGGCTCTCGTATAGCGCCGGCTTCGCGCCGACGTTGGCGCGCCGACGCTGGGCGGCGGCCCGATCGGCTCGCCGGTCGGCATTGGCTCAGGAGTTTACCATCCGCGCTACTTTGCCCCCTATTGGTATTCGCCGCTGCGCGGCGGGTTGTCGGTCTACAATCCGTACTTTTTCTACAACAACTCGTACTATGGCGGCTACAGTTCGCCGTTTTACACGGGCTTCGGCGGCTTCGGCTTTCCCATCTCATTCGGGGCGTACCGGGCGTTCGGCTACCCGTACAGCTACGGGGTCTACGGCTACCCGTACTACAACTACCTGCGCGGCAGCTACGCCTACATGCCCAGCTACGCCTATTTCATGTATCCCGGCCTCGGCGCCTTGTACGTGCCGCCCGGCTTCTACGGGTTTCCGGGGTATTACGGCTATGGCGGGTACGGAATGCCGCTCGGCAATTTTGGCTATGGAGGGGCCTTTTACTGGTAAGGCGGCCTCTGAGTTCCGATAACGAAAGAAGCGGTTGCTGCTGCACCTCGATTCGCCCGCTCGACTAGCCCTAAGCGCCGCTCTCGGAAACCAGGCATCGCGTCGATCTTCTCTGCTAAAGGGCTCTGGCTGATGTGCATTCAGCGACGTTGTGTGTTCTGCGGCATGGTCGCGCTTGGTTGCGCCTTGGCAGTGGATGCCGGCGTCGCCCGCGCCTTGCCGCACTGGAGGCCAAGACCATCCGGCCCCACGACAGCCTACGCTCCGCAGATGCGGCACTATATCGTCGTTTCTCCGACGCCGGCGATCGGCGCTCCGGTAATGCTGCCAGCCGAGGCCGCGGGACCGGGCGATTCAGCCATTTTCGCCGGCAGCGAGGGGGACCTTACAGCACCGCCTCATCCGCATCGTTCGCTGCACGGGTGCGTGAAGAAAGCCTTATCGCCGGCTCATCCGCCAGACCAGGTGCTGTGGCAACAGCAGGTGGAGCCGATTCCGGCATATCCCTGGGGCTGGTTCGGCGCCCGCCGACACCCGGAGAACTTTGGTCATCGCCGTCAATTGGGCGGAGAATATGATTGGGCGTTGGGGCGAGGCGACTAATCGCAGTTGACCTGTTTTTTCACGACCGATAGAATCCATCCTAGATTAACAGACGATAATGACGCGATCATTGTTGGCTCTGGTATTCATCTGTGTCGGCGCCTATCGTCGCTGATGGGTGAGGTGCGGTAGCAAAAAAGCCGGCTTGACTAACTCCTGGAGATTGGGGTAAGAGCAGGAACGGGTAGGATGCACGTTCGCTCATCCGCGTCAGGACTCGAGGTTCTGGCGCCCGCAAAGCTCAACTTGTTTTTGGAGGTGCTCGGCAAGCGGCCCGATGGCTTTCATGAGATCGAAACGCTCATGGCGCCCATCGGCTTGTACGACACGCTCTACTTCCAGGACGGACGTTCTGGGAAAATCGACTTGTTCTGCGAGCAGGTTGGTTCGGAACCGCCAGCCGATTCGGGCGAAGAGCTGCCCGGTGGCTCGCAGAATATCGTGTTTCGTGCGGTTGATCTGCTCCGGCGTCGCTATGCAGCGTCGCGGGGCGCCCGAGTGCGGTTGATCAAGCGTATTCCGTTGGCGGCCGGTTTGGCGGGCGGATCAAGCGACGCCGCGGCGGCGTTAGTCGCGGCGAATCGCTGTTGGGAACTGAATCTTCCCAAGCACGAGTTAGCGTCGGTCGCGGCGGATCTGGGCAGCGACGTGCCGTTCTTCCTGGGGTCAGGACCGGCGATATGCCGGGGCCGCGGAGAGCGGATCGAGCGCGTCGCGAGTTTAGGGGCGTTATCGTTCGTCGTGGTTCGACCGCCGGCTGGATTGTCGACGGCCGAGGTGTATCGCGTATGCCGGCCCGCCGCCCAACCGCGTTCGGCGCTGGCGCTCGTTGAGTCGCTGCAAGCCGGACGGCTGCACCAGGCGGCGCGTTGGCTGCACAACGCGTTGCAAGCGGCTGCGGAGCAGCTCTCGCCTTGGATCGTTCGTTTGAAACAAGAGTTCACCCGGCTCGATTGCCTGGGACATCAAATGAGTGGTAGCGGCACAAGTTACTTCGCACTGGCGCGTCATTTTCGTCACGCCCAACGCCTGGCCGCCCGACTGGAAGGGAGGGGTTTGGGGCGGATCTACGTCGTTCGCGGTACTTGTTGACACATCAGCAAAGGAGAACGGCTGTGGAAATTACCGAGGTGCGTATCAAGCTCATGGAAGACGCCGGAGAGCGGCTACAAGGCTTTTGCTCCATCACGTTTGACGATTGCTTCGTCGTTCGAGATCTGAAGATCATCGGAGGATCGAGCGGACCGTTCGTAGCCATGCCGAGCCGTAAACTCACTGCCCATTGTCCGCAGTGTAATTCCAAGAATCATCTGCGCACCGCCTACTGCAACCAGTGCGGCGCCCGGCTGAAAGAGGATCGGGCAGGCAAGGACGACGACGGACGAGCCAAGCTCTATGCCGACATCGCCCATCCGATCAATTCCAACTGCCGGGAAATGATTCAGGAATGCGTGATCCAGGCCTATCGCGAGGAAGTCGAGCGATCGAAAATACCTGGTTACGTCTCCAGTTACGACGACTTCGACGAAGACGCGGGCACTTCCCGTCCGACGGAGCGGCCCGCGCGAAGGTCGAGCGAGCTCCGCCCCGCCGTGCGGCTCAGCGGAGTTATCAGCGGCGACAAAAGCGGCGCGGACCGTTACGAGAGGACCAAGGTGCAAGCGGCGGAAGTCGAGCCGCGCGCTCCTCACATGCCGTCTGTCCATCCCGTCGCGAATCACGCCTCGCCTCAACAGCGCGGCGGCAGCGACAACTTTGGCGCCGGCATCTGGTAAGCGCGGTCAACGCGTCGCGCTAGAAAAGTGTCAACGCGATAGGGTCGGTTGCACCGTCGAGATCTCGCAACGCAAAAAGCCGGCGTTAGGCGCCGGCGATTGCAGGACTTCGGCTGCGCGTGAATTCCTATCCAGCGCCAAGCTGCGCCCGAACTCCGATGAGCACCTCAGACGAGCGTCTCTGACGAGTTCGGGCGGTGAGCGGGTTGGGGCCTTGCCAAGGCCCAGCCGCCAGGCGCCCCGCCGTTAACTCAAGCTTGGCAGGACGCTAGCGAGCGATCTGCTTCAGGGCTTCCGCCGCTGCGCGCCGCACGGCTTCGTCGTCATCCGTTTTGGCCAGCGACTCGAGGGCGCCTTGGGCCGCGGCGGCCTGCGGACCGATCTTGCCCAAGGCCAGCGCCGCTTCCAAGCGCACCAGCGGCCGCTCGGCAACCAGCGCCTTGGTCAAGGCGGGAATCGCCGCCTTCACGACCTGGTCGTCGTCCGGCGTGATTTGCAGCATGGCCCACAGCGAAATCATCCTCAGCCGTTCGTCATCGGCCATCAGGTTCTGCTTGACGGCCGGCAGCGCCGCCTTCGCGTCGGGGCCGATTTTGCCCAACGCGTAGGTCGCCGTGCGTCGTTCCATCTCGTCATCGCTCGACAAGAACGCAGCGCAGGTTTCCACCAGCTCCTTGTCCGGTCCGATCGTAGCGATGGCCACCAGCGCCTCGGCGCAAAACGCGTGGTCGGCCTCCTGCTCCGAAGCAGCCTTTGCTTTCAAGGCTGCCGCCAGGGCGGGCAGCGCCGCCTTGGCCTCGGGGCCGATGCGAGCCAGGATGGCGGCGCACGCACCGCAAACGTCCGGCTTGTCCAAACCTTTGGCGACGTCAGGGACGACCTTGGCGCCCAGGGCCGAGATTGCCTCGACCACGTTGCCGCGGACGACCGGATCGTCATCCGTCAAGGCCGCTACCAGTGCGCCGCGGACCAGTTCCGGATCCGGCTTCAGGTCGGCCAGGCCGCGGGCCGCGGCTTCGCGGACGTGCTCGTCGGTCGATTTGAGCGCGGCGACGAGTTGCTCAGCCGCGTTGCGGAGCACGACCTTGTCGTTGGGCGCCACCTTGGCCAGCGCCCAAACCGAAACCGTCTTCAGCATCGGGTCGTCCGACTTGCCGGCGGCCTTCAGGGCGTCGGCGCCGGCGGGCGAGCCGATATTGCCCAATGCGAACGCGGCCGCGTACTTCGTGGCTTCTTGTCCCTGCTTGAGGAATTCGCTGATTTGCGGCACGGCGGAAGCCGCGTCGGGGCCGATCTTGCCCAGCGCGATCAACGCCTGCATTTGCACTTCCGGCCGCTTGTCGGAGAGCGTCTGTTTGAGGGCTGGAATGGCGCCCTTCGCCTTCGGGCCGGCTTCTCCCAGGGCGATGCAGGCCCAGTATCGTGCGCGTTCGTGTTTCAAGGCGTTCGTCAGGCCGGCAATCGCCTTGTCGCCGCTGGCGGCAATGGTCTCGACGGCCAGCATTGCGGCCTGCGGTTCGGCTTCTTCCAGCACCTGGATCATCACCGGCAGCATGACTTCGGGGTCGGGCTTCACTTGCCGTAACGAACGTACGGCCATCCCTCGGACCCGGGCGTCTTTGTCCGTCAACGTTTTTGCCAAGGCCTTCACCACGCCGGCGTTGGGTTTGTTCAACTTGCCCAGCGCCAGCGCCGCATAAGCCCGCACGTAAGGATCGGAGTCGTCCAATGCTTTGACCAGATCCCCGGTCATTGCGGCGAGATCCGCCGGTTCAAAATCCAACAGGTCGCGGAGGGCTTCCAGTCGGGTTTTGGCGTCGTCGCTAGAGAGCGATTGCTTCACCGCAGCAAGGTTTCGATCGGCGGCCGCCGCAACGGATGCAAAGCCGGCGATCAACAGGAACGCGAGTAACTTGACGAAACGATTCATGTATACGATTCCCGCATCAGATGCAGAAGAAATGGCCGGTATTTGCGGGCGCTTGGGCGCAGGCGTCCGCGACAAGTGCAAACAGGGTTTAGAGCGAGGCGCCTTCGCGAGACAGCCGCTCGATGAACCGCTTGGCGCTCATATAGTCGCCCGACGGATAATCCTTGATTCGCTTTTTCAGTTCGGACGAGAGCTCGCTCGAGGCAGCGTAAATCTCGTCGGCCTGCTTGTAAGAGATGTTTCCGCCCGACTCAGCCCGCTTGGCGAACAAGTCATCGAGCTTCAATCGCAACGGTTCGTATTGATCGTCACGCAGCGCTCGGGGCCAGCCGATCTGACCGGAGACGGGATCGAGTTCCCTGTCGGTCATCGGCAGCGGCGGCGTCGATCGGGCCAGGGCGGCCATCCGCTGGCTGCTGTTGCGCTTCAGGTCCTTCGTCGAGTCGACATACGACTGACGAATGCGTTTTTTCTCGAAGTAGGTGTTGGTGAATTTGATCTGGTTGTCGAGATACGCCGAGCGGGCCGTTTCTACGTTGATGGCCGCGGCGGAGTTCATCAAGTTGGCGGCGCCGGCGGAACGCACCACGTCGGCCATTCCGCGGGCGGCGCCCTCGCCGGCCGTGCTTGAAAAATAGCCCCAGCCCCATTGTGCAGCGACCGGCCCCGCGTGGCGCAGGCAAGAAACAACGCCAAGATCGCGGCTCTTGTCAGAACTTGTCTCATCATGCAGTGAATCCGAAGGGGGACAGGCGGCCTTAAGAAACAAGTGCCGCCCGGCAATTACAGGGTTGAAATTGTCGCCCGAAGAAGACCAAGCATTTTCCCTTATAAGCTGGGGGGGGCCGGCAAGCAAGTAAATAGTTGACGAGAATTTCATCTCTGCCGGTCGCTGCCATGCGTGCGACGGAGCCAGGATGAAGGCGACGCCAAGCCCGCTCGTCCGTACAAGCAACACAGGCGAAAAAACCGGGCGCATGCGCCGCGTCAGAACGCAACTCAGGCGAAATACTGGACCGCGTTGCGGAACACTTGCAAACCGTCCCCTTCGGCGAGCTGCGGCTGGCGGGTCCAGCGAGGATGTTGCGTCGGGTCGATGAACCGCTCTGGATGCGGCATCAGCCCACACACCCGGCCGGTCGTGTCGCAAACGCCGGCCACGTCGGCCAGGGCCCCGTTCGGATTGTCCGGATACGGCACGGCGCCGTTGGCTTTGCCGTCGAGCGGCGCGTACTTGAGCGTCAACTGCCCGTTCGACTCCAGGCCGGACAGCACCTCGGCGTCGCGGCAGACGAAACGGCCTTCCGCATGCGCCACGGGCAGGTACATCGATTCGATGCCTGCAAAGAACACGCACCTGCTGCTCGCCACGCGCAACCGCACCCAACGGTCCTCGAACTTGCCCGAAACGTTCATGGTCAGCGTGGCGGGCGGACTGAGCGCCTGCGGCGCGGCCGGCGAGTTCGACTCCAGCAGGATCCCGGACTTGGTCAAAATCTGAAAGCCGTTGCAAATGCCTAAAATCAACTTGCCGGCGGCTTTGAACTCGTGCAGCCAGTCGAACAGGTGATGGCGGATCTGATTGCCCAGGATGCGGCCGGCGCCCAGGTCGTCGCCATAGCTGAAGCCGCCTGGGAGGCAGAGGATCTGATATTCGGCAAGCAGCGCCGGTTGTTCCAACAGGCGATTGATGTGCAGCCGCTCGGCTCGATGCCGGCCCGCTCGAACGCAAAGGCGCTCTCTACATCGCAGTTCGTTCCAGGAGCTCGTAAGATCAGCGCGCGGGGCATGGCGGAAGGGATGAAAGCTGGAGGATAAAGGATGAATGAAGCGGCGCGGCGCCTACCATTTCAAGGGAGCCTGCCAGGCGGTTTTCAGCGTCGTCAGCTCGGCGGAAACGACCGCGCCGCCGCGATTCAGGATTTCCAGGCGACCGCCAGCGACCACCTCGCCGATGCGCGCCCAAGGCACGTCGGCGCCAAGCCTGGACTCCAAGACGCTGGCGTCGGCCGGTCGAACCTCGCACAAAAAGCGGGTGTTCGACTCGCTGAACAGCAGCACGGCCGCGCGGTCGGCAATCGCGGCGTCGCATGGCGCCTGGTCAAGATTGATCCGGGCCCCACAACCGCCCGCAAAGGCCATTTCTGCGGCGGCGGTGGCCAGGCCCCCCTCGCTCATATCGTGGCAGGCGCGGACGAGTCCGGCGTCGATGGCGGAATGCAACGCGGAAAACGTCCGCCGTGCTAATGCGGCATTGACCTGCGGCGGCCGACCGCCTGAAAGCGATTCGACCAGGGCAAAGTGCGAACCGCCCAGTTCATCGTGCGTGGCGCCGACCTGATACAACGCGTTTCCCGGTTGCTTAAGATCCATCGTCACGCAACGTGCGACGTCGGCGATCTGACCGATGGCGCTGATCAGCAATGAGGGCGGGATGGCGATGGTCTGCTTTTGCCCCTGCCCGTCGAAGTAGCTGAACTCGTTGTTCAGGCTGTCCTTGCCGCTGATGAATGGCGTGCCCAATGCGACCGCCAGATCCCGGCAGGCCAGGGCCGCGCGAACCAGCGAACCGAGCGTTTCCGGTCGATCGGTATCGCCCCAGCAGAAGTTGTCGAGAATGGCGATCCGCCGCGGGTCGGCGCCGACGGCGACGCAATTGCGCACCGCTTCGTCGATGGCGCTGGCGGCCATGTGATAGGCATCGAAGTCGCCGTAGCGAGGGTTCATGCCGCAGGCCAAGACCACGCCGCGACGCGAGCCGAGCACAGGCCGCACCACGGCGGCGTCGCTCGGGCCGTCATTCTCGACGCCCACCAGCGGCTTGATCACGCTGCCGCCTTGCACTTCGTGATCGTACTGGCGAATCACCCACTCTTTGCTCGCTACGTTGAGCGAGCCGAGAATCTTCAACAGCGATTCCGAATAATCGCCGCGCTCAGGAAGGGCCAGCGGCGCCACGGCCGGAGCTTCGTAAACGGCTTCGCGCACGACGGGCGGACGGCCGCCGTGCAGGAATTTCATGTCCAGATCGGCGACCTGGCGGCCCTGGTAATTCAACTGCAAACGGCCCGTCGGCACGAACGTGCCGATCGCCGTGGCTTCAACGCCTTCGCTGGCGCACAGCGAGCGAAACGCTTCCCACTTGTCCGGCGGCACGGCCAGCACCATCCGCTCTTGCGCTTCGGAGATCCACATCTCGGCGTACGACAGTCCCTCGTACTTGAGCGGGATCCGGTCGAGCCAGACCTCGGCGCCGATGTGTTCGCCCATCTCGCCGACGGCGCTGGAAAAACCGCCCGCTCCGCAATCCGTGATGGCATGATACAAATCGCGGTCGCGCGCCGCCAGAATCACGTCCAGCACCATCTTTTCGGTGATCGCGTTGCCGATTTGCACGGCGCCGCCCGAGACCTTTTCGCTCTCGCTGGTCAGTTCGGCTGAACTGAAGGTGGCGCCGTGAATGCCGTCTCGCCCGGTCCGCCCGCCGACCGCCACGATATAATCGCCGGGTTTTGGCGCCTTGCGCGACCCGATCTACGGGCAGCAAGCCCGCCGTTGCCGCAATAGACCAGCGGGTTGCCCAGGTAGCGAGGATCGAAATAGACCGCGCCGTTGACGGTGGGAATGCCCATCCGGTTGCCGTAATCTCGGACGCCGGAAACGACCCCCTTCATCACGCGTTTCGGGTGCAACACGCCGGGCGGCAGTTGCTCGGAAGGCGTGTCGGGCGGGGCGAAACAGAAGACATCCGTATTGCAGAACGGGCTGAGCGCCCAACCCGGTGCCGAGCGGATCGCGGATTACGCCGCCGATGCCCGTGTTGGCGCCGCCATACGGCTCCAGGGCAGACGGGTGATTGTGCGTTTCGACCTTGAACACCAGGTGGAACTCTTCGTCGAACCGCACGACGCCGGCGTTGTCTTCGAACACGCTGACGCACCAATCATCGGCGCCCAATTGGCGCCGCATCTTCCTGCGTGGCGGCGAAGATCGTTTCCTTGAGCATGTTGCTGAACTGCTGCTCGCCCTGCTCGTCGCAATAGCGGATGCGCCCGGCCAGCGTCTTGTGGCTGCAGTGCTCGCTCCAGGTCTGGGCGATCGTCTCCAGTTCGGCGTCAGTCGGATCGCGGTCAAGCGAGCGGAAATAGTCCCGGATCGTCTGCATCTCCGGCAGCTTGAGATACAGTTGCCCTTCGCGACTGAGCCGCTCCAATGCGGCGTCGTCCAACTCGCGGATCGCCACCGTAAGCAGTTCGAAGTCGTACGGGGCGCCCAGTTCCAGCCGGTCCATTTTCAAGGGACCGACGACGACCTGCTCGATCGCATCGTTGGCCAGCAGTTTGCCGCACAGCCGTTGCAAATTCTCGTCCGGCAGATTGGCCAGCCAGTACTTGCGGAAGGTGCGCACGGCTTCCGCTTGCATGTTGAAATCGGCGATGGCCGCCAGCGCGCGTTTGCGCCACGGGATCCATCACGCCTGGTTTGGGCAGCACATGGACGACGCGCTGCTGGCCGCCGGGAGGTTGGTCCAGGGCCGCGTCGCCGGCCGGCGCCACGACGAACCTTTCCACCACTTCGTCGGCGAGCAGTTCCCGGGCGAGCTGCGTGATCTGGGATTGATCCAAATCTCCCTGAATCAAGTAACCGTTTGCTGCAGCGACGCGCAAATCGGCCGCGATCGCCAACTCGCCCGCATCGGCGGCCACGCGGGCGCCGACCAGGTCGGGTTGGCCGTCGGCCGGATAAATGTCAACTTGCCAAAGCATCTCGCCTGCGCTTTGCTTGTAAAAGAAGTTCCTTCAGTTTTTTCCCGTCGCCGCGTTCCACGGCGCGCGCAGCGAAGCCAGCGACTTCTCATAGCGGCCCAACGCCGCCAAGACCTGCGTCTGGTTGGCAAGAAAGATTTGCTGCCACAGCTCCGGGTCGCCTGCGGCGATCCGCGTCGTATCGAGCCAGCCGCCGGCCGCGAATTCCAAATTGGCGGCGGGCGTCGCTGCGGCCAGGGCCGCTGCCGCCAGGTGAGGCAGATGGCTGGTCGTGGCCAGGATCCGATCGTGCGCCGCCGCCGACATGCTGACGACGTTGGCCCCCAAGTCGGTCCAAAAGGCGAACAGGGCCGTAGAATCCTGCTTGCGCGTCGCCCGGGTCGGCGTCACAATCACCGTCTTGCCTGTAAACAGGTCGCCCACGGCCGCCGTCGGGCCGCTCTTCTCGCTGCCGGCCAAAGGATGGCTGCCGATGAAATGCGCCCGGCCGATCGACTTTCCGTCGAGCGCGGAGACGATTTCCGCCTTCGTGCTGCCGGCATCGGTGATCAAGCAGTCTTGGGGGCACGCTTCCGAGGCAGCGCGGACGTCCGTGACGATCCGTCCGACCGGAGTGCAGACGACGACGAGCTCTGCGCTGGCGACGCCTTTAGCCAGGTCGAGCGTCGTCGATGTGACGGCGCCCGCCTGCCGGGCCGCCTTCAACGTGCTTTCGCGCCGCCCGATGCCGACGACGCGGCGGGCCAGGCCTCGCTCGCGCAAGCCCAAGCCGATCGATCCGCCGATCAGGCCTACGCCCACGATGGCCACCGTGTCCCACTGCTTCATCGCTTGCCTGTCACGCCTGGACCAATCAGGGCCGCCGAAAGCCAAAAATTGAGAAGACCGAGGATTATAGCAAAGTCGCATGCCGTTGTCTGGGGGCAGAAGCGCCAACTCACAGCTCAAAGCCGGCATTGCCGGCCCCTTGTCAGGGGCATCCGTACTTTGCCCGGCCTTGAAGCATGCACCGTCGCAGACGCTCCTAAACAAGTCTTGAGCGGGCCCTGTCGGCAGGACGATGCGGCAAGCGGCGCCGAAAAGTCTACAAAGAGCGCGGCCTTTTTGCCTGACGAATAAGCACGGCCTGCCCGTGAAGCAGGCCTTGCGAGGATTTCGTCCCGGAACGCAGGTCCCCCGTACGTGGAGAAGCGCGGCAGCTCATGGAAAATGAATTATCCTTATTCAGCGGCTCTTAGCTATTACAGCTTAAAATCTTAGCGACGGTTGCTCAGCTCCACTGCCGTTTCTTTTCCGTAAGATCGATCTAACGCCTACCGTTCTGGTACGCACGTTGCTTAGACGGAACACGACCTGAAAGGAACTCAGGCCAAAAATGGAGTCCGTCGACGTCGCATCTGCACCGGACGCTCACAGCGACGCCGTTGATGTACGGATTGTGTAGATTTCCGTGACCGCTCCCTTCGCTGGCGACGAAGGGGAAACCCAGTGAGCTTGCAAGAACAGAATCATGAGACCCAAAGGCAAACCCTCGGAACTCGAAGCGCGCCGCCTCCAAGCGGTGGAATTGTTGAAGGCTGGCAAGAAGTCGAGCGAAGTCGCTAAGCTGCTCAGCGCCTCAGCCTCCTCAGTGAAGCGTTGGAAAGACGCTCTGCGACAAGGGGGCACAGATGCCCTCAAGGCAAAACGCCACCCCGGACGCACGCCGCGACTGACCAAGGCCCAGAAGGCCGAACTCGTACTGCTGCTCGCCTGCGGCCCGCGAGCCGCGGGTTACGCGACCGATCACTGGACTTCGCCGCAAGCTCGCGAGCTGATCCAGCGCCATTTCGGCGTCGTATTTCACGTAGGATACGTCTGGCAATTGTTGCGCGATATGGGCTGGGGCAAGCAGTCCAATGGCGTTTCTCGCGACATCGTCCCCGTCGAACGCCCCGTCCTCTGTGCTAGCACGGTCGGCGGCGAGGCCGCTCAGCTTTCTGAGGAGAGCGCTGACGAACCTTCGGGCGCCCGCGTGTTCACGATTCCGCCGATGCACGCTGCCGCGGCGCAGGCCGTCGAAAGCAGCTTCGCGTAACAACGGCCGATTACGGCAGGTAGTTCAACGTGTAATAGGCCTCCGGGTGCAGCAGCGGCAAGCCCGTTGCTGACCGGAGGCCGGCCGAGTGCAATTCATGGACGTGTCCGGCCTGCAGGCCGGACACGTACAGTCTCACGCTTTTGCGATCGTCCGAGACGGCCGCCTTGGTAATCGTCGGCGAGGTGCGGTCCACCTCAGGGCTGCCGTACGAAGCCTGGTAGATGTACGTGTACGTCTCCAGGGAGTACGACTTGAGATCGGCGGCGGCCGCCGGGTCGACGGGTTCCGTAAAGGTCAACTCAAATCCGTCGGGCTTGGCGTGCATCTCGTGAATCTCAAACGGAACCTTGCCGGTCCAGTTCATCCGCTCGACGCAAAACGGCAGCGAGCCGCGCGAGCCCCAGCCGCGATTTGTTCCGCCGATAAACATCGATCCGTCGGCTGTCATTTCCAGGCCTAGCGTGCCCGAACCGATGCTTTCCCGGAACGGAAAACAAGCGCCCTGGTAGTGCCCTTGGACCTTTTCCAGAGAGCAGCGCATCACGGTGCTGGCCGATTGGTCGCCCACGAACAACTGGTTCTGGAAAGGTCCGAACTTCCCCCCGGTCGTATCGCAGGCGATCCCGCTGGCGGATTTTCCCATCTTGTCGTACGGAAACAGGATCGTCGGCGGTTCGTATTCGGGAATCTTTTGAGCCTCGACGATAAAGCGGCTGCCGCTGGTCGGATCGGCAGGCCTGGGGCCCATCACATCCTGGGCCAGTTCGTACCATTTGTTGCCGGCCGGATGGCCCACGAACTTGCCGGGAATCAAGTGCTTGAGCTCGCACGTGCCGTTCCACGGACCTTGATTGTCAGTATAGAACATGTCGCCCGCCGCATTGGCGCCGATGCCGCCGGGCGAACGAATGCCGCTGCACGTAGGAATCAGCTTCCCTTCGGGCGTCGTCCGCAAGCACCAGCCGCGGTACTTGCACTGACTGTCAAACGAACCGGTCAGGCAAAGCACGATCCACAGTTTGCCCTCCTTGTCGAACTTGGAGCCGAAGGCATATTCGTGATAATCGCCGCTGATCTCCCAGCCGTCGTTGACCACTTGGAATTCGTCGGCCTCTCCATCGCCGTCCGTATCTCGCAATCGCGACACGTCGCAGCGCTGAACCACGTACAGCCAGCCATCGCGAAAGGCGAGGCTGAGCGGTTCATGCAAGCCATGAGCAAAGCGTTTGAACTGCTCGGCTTTGACCTGTTTGGCAAACGGCCGTTCGATCATCCAGATCTCGCCGCGCCGCGAGCAGACGGCCATGCGGCCGTCGGGCATTAGCTGAAAGCCCGCCGCCTCCAGCTCCACGCCTTGCGGAATTTCAAACCTCGTGAGCGGGTAATAATCCGCCTCGGTCGGCGTTTTCTCCTGCGCTGACGCGGCAACGGTCGAAACTGCGACCAGCCCGGCCAAGCACGCCCGTAGGATGGGCATTGCCCACCAGGACACGAACTTCCACTTCGCTGCTCGGTGGGCGATGCCCACCCCACAAGCCAAGCTTACGCTCCGGCGAACGCAATCCGATACCCGTCGATTCATGGCAAGTTTATCCAGTTGAACCCAAAAGCTTCCGCGTCTATGGCCTGTCGCCGGCCGTCTACTTTCCAGCCCCGCTACCAGGAAATCTCCGTCACAATCTCGGCTTCGCCGTCCTGCAGCGTCACAGGTACAAGCAGTTCCTGGCGGCCGTTATTCGATCGCACGATCGGCGAAGCGCCGACGGTTTGGACTCGCACCCGAACCGTCCCGCCAATCAGATAAGCGTTGTCGTCGAGCGGTTTGATCTCGTTGCCGGCGCCAGCGAGAAAGTACAGCGAACCGCCAGGCCGCGAGGCTTTGATCAGAACGTGCCGCTGGAACGAAGGATCGTCGCCGCCGACGGGCAGCGGCAGATCTTCGACCGTGAAGGAAGGGCCTTCGTACTCGAAAGTCGGCCGGCCGTGCTTGTCGAGACGATATCCTCGAAAGCGATAGCCGCGATCTTTCGGCGGCTCGTCCGGCCAAGGCCGATCGAGCGATTCCAACGACGCCACCGGCACGCTCTGCTCCCATCGCAGTACGTGGTCGCCGAGCGGTCTCTGGAAGCCGTTGCCCCGGCCCGTCCAATGCATCGAGGCGTCGATGAAGCGACCGTGCCAGATCAAGCTGAGGCAGAGCCGGTTGGCGTCCCAGGCCAGGTTGGCGCCCTTCGGGTATCCGACGGCAATGCCGCGAGGCGAAAGACCGTCGATAAAATTGCGGTAAATGATCGGCTTCGCCTTAGGCTGGAGTTCAATGACGTTGGCCACCAGGCCGTCAGGAATGCCGGCTTTCTCGCCATCGGCGAGATACATCCAAAGCGCGGCAATCTGCCGGCTCGGCTCGCCGTCGTAAACATTGGCGATCGTGCTGCGGCCTCCGGCAAAGCCGGTCGGCATGCGAGTGCCCGGTCGGTACTCGGGCGGATTCGGCAGGTAGCGGTGGAACCAATCCTCGCGGATCCTGCGCGTCATCGTCTGTAAATCGAGAGCCTGGATTCCGGTGGCCTGATGTTTGCCGAACGTGTGGCACTTGATGCAGGCCAGCGCCTTGTCGCCTGCCAGCGCTCGGCCGGTCGACTTGACGCGATGGTCCGGTTCGGCCAAATCCGGAATCTTTGCCTCGGTGCGCCGATCAACGGCGACGAAAGCATCCGCCAGTTTGACCACGTCGGCTGAGCCGAACTTGGGCATCCGGGTAAGCATATAGGGCCGATCCTTGGCGCCTTCGGACAAGACGTGCTTGAGCCAGTTCTCCCGCAGCTTGTCGCCGACCCCGTCGAGCGGCGGCGGTACGCGTCCTTCGTCTCCCATTTCTCGAATCGTCGTCAAAAAGAGCGGATTCCGATCAGCCTCGGGGCCGCCTCTGCCGCCGCGGCTATGGCAGGCATAACAGTTAAAGGCCGTCATGGTTTGCACGATCCGCTGCTCGGCGGCTGGCGGCGAAGAAGGCGTCGGGGCCGTCAGCGCTGCATCCAAGGCTTCGCGTTGTCCGCTGGTCAGGGCGAAGTCCGGCGCACCCGCAGCCACCGGCTCGGCCAGGCAGCCTTTGCCTGGCATGCAGTCTTTCAACGGCTCCGGCGGCAACCGCCGGCTTGATCGGCCGGCCGTCGTGCTTGAGCTGGTGGCACGCTGCACAGCCGACCGAAGCGAACAACTCTCGCCCCTTGTCGACCAGAGACGGCTCGAATACGAAACGGCTCGGATCGAGATCCTGTGTGGGCGTCGGCGGCGGAGAGTCAGTCATAAAAACAGCGGCGTCGATCAGTTGCCGTGGCGTTCGGGGACCCTGGTACTCCAGTTCCAGGGTCCATTCGCCGCCGCCTTGCGTATAGTCGACGCGGATCGGATGCATGCCTGCGGCCAGAATCGCCGCATTGCTCTTCACCTGGTGCGGATGGATGCCGTCGGAATCGACCACGCGTTGGCCGTCGATCCACAGCACGCTGCCGTCGTCCGAACCGAGATGGAACTGATACTTCCCTTCGCGTTCGATCTTCAGATAGCCCTCGAACCGCACGCCGAAGTTGTTCTGCCGCTCGGCGACGTTCAGATCGAGTCCAGCGCACTCGCCCGCCTTGACGGGCTTCAAATCGCTGAAGTCGGGGACCTTGTCCCAGCTTCCGTCGTAGACGGCGAATCGCATGTTCGGGCGCCGCAGCCGCATCTCGTCTTCGCCGATCAAGTACATGGCCAGATCGCGGGCCTCGTCGTTGTTCAAATTCAAGCTGGGCATGCGTCCGGCGGGTCGCGCCTGGTGCGGATTCTTCAGGAACTCCGTCAACGAGGGGATTGAATACTTGGCTTTCAAGTCCGGCAGCGGAACCGACGTCGCGGGCGAAACTTTGGCGCCGTTGCGCGGCGCATGGCAGGCGACGCAACCGACCTGGTGAAACAACTGCTCGCCATGTTTGGCGAACTTGCGATTTGCCGCCTGCTCGTGAATCCGCCCGGTCGAATAGAGAAAGTTGACGATCGCCCGCGCCGCGACGTCGCGTTCGGCCGGCGGCATGCCGGCCAGCGCCGCCGGCATCAGCGTGCCCGGCTTGGTTTCGTGCGGATGGGCCACGAACGCCAACAGGTACTCGGGGCGGACGCGGCTGCCGACGTTATCCAGCACGGGCGCGGGCCGCGGCAAAAGCTGTGCTGCAAGCGTCGCGTCTGCCTGATGACAGGCCGTGCAGTCGAGTTCCTCCAGCAGCACCCTTCCGCCCGCAGCCTGATCGGCGCCGGCGGTCGCGTAAAAGCGTTCGAAGCCGGGGACAATCGGCCGCCGCGATTCTTTCTGGCTGTCGCGAGGCAAGACCCAAATATTGCGATAGCGCACCGGGTTGCCGTGGTCCTGCAGGTAGATCGGCCCGGGTTCGGGAGTTTCGGGCATGGGCGCGGCCGTCGTCGTCTTAGGCGCCTCGACGTTTTGCTGCACGACGACGCCATTGAGCCGCACCGTCAACTTCGCCGGCGCGGTTTTCTTGCCTTGTGCGTCCCAACGAGCTGCCGTGAAGTTGACGTCATACGTCTGCCAGGCCAGCGGCGGCAGACACATATTGATGCTCGGCGCGCTGATCGAGTAGATCCCGCCGCACTCGTTGTCCTTCCCTTCCAGGCCGAACGAATCGAGGACCTGCGTCTCGTAGCGGCCCTGATAGTAAACGCCGCTGTTGCCGCGTCCCTGGCCGCGAGCCTGAGGCATGAACGGCGTGCGGAACTCGAGGTGCAGCGTGAAATCGCGAAACGTGTCGAGGCTGGCGCAGCCTTGCATCAACAGGCCGTCGGCAGTGATCTTTGCGCCCGGCTTCCAGTGTTTGTCGAGCGAAGCTTTCGTGCCGTCGAACAGCGTCACGGCGCCTTGCGGCGGTTTGGCGCCCAGCGTGGGACTGGCGCGCTCCGCCTTTTTCAGCCCGGCGACGAAGTCCGGGACCTCGTCGCGGTCCGCCTCGACGGTTTGTTTATCCTTGCCCGTCCAACCGGCGCCCGGCAGCCCGCCAGGATAAGAGATCACCTGGAATTCACCGTCTCCCAACGCCACCACCTGCATGCCGAGCCGGTCGCCTGCATACTCGCCCTGCAGGGCGAAATCGGGATCGGCCGCAGCGGCTTCAGGAGTTTCATAGACGGCATCAGCGGCAACGGCCGCCTTTGCCAGCAGCAACAAGCAACACGCCCAAGGCGTTAAGACGCGACGTGCAGACATGCGGTGGGAACCTTCAGTCTATCGGCGGGTTAGGCGGAGGACGAAACGCAGCAGGGCAGCCTTGCTCGCCCGGAGATTTGCCAGACTATAACCGGTCGCCCGGCAAATCAAGGAAAAGGAGTCGCTTGCGTCACGCAATCAGTTCGCGGATCTTCTGCAGACTCTTGGCGGCCGCGGCGTCGAGATTGGCTTCGCTGCCCCCGCCGCGCAATGGCGAGCACATCTCGTAGGCGACATAGCCCCGGAAGCCCCCTTCCTTCAGCCCGGAAAAGAAAGCCGGCAGATCGATGAAGCCGTCGCCCAAAGGCACTGCTCGCACCGCGGGCGGGTCGAGTCGCCGGTAGTTGATCAGCGTCGATTGATACGCATACCGCTCGACGCGAACATAGTCGGCCAGTGTGGTTTGCACCATCCGAGGCGCCATCCGACGTGCGGCCTGGTACAAGTCGGCGCCGTGCAGGGCGATGGACCAGGGATCGAACATGGCTTTCAAATTCGGGTGGTCGATTTCATCGAGCAGTTCTTCGAAACCCTCCGCCGAGACGCCGATGTCGTGATGGTTTTGCAAACCGAGTACGACGCCGTAATCCGCGGTCAACGCGGCCGCCTCGCGCAAGGCGGTGACGCACTTGTTCCAGTCGGCCTGATAGTTTGCTTCTCCGGTCGCGTAGCCGCTGAAGACCCGCACGATCTTGGCGCCCAGAGATTTGGCAATTCGGGCCAGACCGCCAAGATAAGCCAACTGCATTTCGACGAATGGAACCTCCGGCGCGCTCGATCCGGCGGTGAAATCCGTATAGGCGGCGAGGGTCGCGATTTCGATCTCCGCGTCCTGGGCTGCGGCGCGAATCGCCGCCAGCGACTGCTCGTCAGGGTAGTCGAGCACGGACAGGTGGGGGCGCTTGCCGCCCAGTTCGACGGCCGGGTATCCCAACGTCGCCGCCTTTCGCAGAAAGGCGGGAATATCGAGCGGCTGCTGACCCCAGGAGCCCGCGTAGCTGACGGAAAATAGTGCCGGAATCATGCGTTGCGCTTCCCTTCGGCCTGGGTGCAAGTGGGCTTTTTGAGCTTTTAGTTTAGCGCAAAACGTAGCAGTCGCAGCCCAGCTCGCCAAAAAAAACGCGACAACGTGAAAAATCGTTGCGGCCGCTGTAGCCGCTAGTTATTCTGCGAAGTGGTCTGTTGAAGGGGGGTTGCGCCGCGGCGCCGGAACGCGAAGGGGGCTTGAAGCCCGCAAACCGGCCCCGGCGCACGGAAGGCTTACAGCGAGCTTATTGCCCCGGCTTCCTCGGGAAACTCCAGTCGTTAGGACTTTGGGAAATCGTCTCATGTTGTTTGGTGAATCGGCCGGTAACGGTCCGGAGCGCAAGCGTAGCGCCCGGTCGGGTGGAAAGTCTGCAGGGTCGTCGCGCCGTCGGGAGTTGACCGGCGGGCGTCGCTTGCATGTGGAGAACTTGGAAGACCGGCGAATGATGTCGGTGGTTCCCGTCGATCCGCCCGGGCAAATCGACGTGGCGCACTCGGCGACGCTCACGGCCGCCATCCAGCGTGCAGCGGATTTGAGCCAATACACGGCAACGCAGTTAAGCCAGACTTACAACTGGGTGGTAGGCTATGCCGCCGGACAGGCGCCCGCGCAAATGGCGGCGTCCATCGGGGCCACCTCGCAGGGACCGACGAATCTGATCGCCAACTCGGTCGTGTTCTCGTTTCCGGCATCGGTCACCGCCCAGGACGCCGCCAACCGGCTGGCAACGCTGGGCGGCAAGACGTTCGATTTTCCGCTGGTCCCGATCGATCGCACGACTTACTCGTTTGTTCCCGCCGGCAGCCTGTTTCCGCAGGAGTGGCACTTGCAGAACACCGGACAAGTCGGGGGCACGCCCGGCGCCGACGCCAACGTGCTGCCGGTCTGGGCGACGGGCGATCTGGGCCAGGGCACAATCATCGGCGTCGTCGACAGCGGCGTCTACGGCGCCCATCCCGACCTGGCGCCCAATTATCGCTCCGATCTGAGCTACAACTTCCTCGAGGACAACTACGATGCGACGCCTCCGGCGCCGATCGGCCCCGAAGACAGTCATGGGACCGAAGTCGCCGGCGTGGCCGCCGCTTCGGGCACGACGCTGGATGGGACGGTGGGCGTCAGCGCCTCAGGCCAATATTGCCGGCATTCGCGCCATCGGCGGCCCGATCACGGACCAAGCGCTGGCCACCGCCCTGGAATGGAACAATCAAACCATTCAGATCTACAACAACAGTTGGGGACCGGCGCTGAGCAACTTCGGCGTCCCCTCTCCCGAAAGTCCATTGGTGCTGGCAGCCTTGCAAGACGGCGCCCAGAACGGACGCAATGGGTTGGGCAATATTTACGTTTTCGCGGCGGGCAACGGCCTGGCGGCGCAGTCGGACGTTAACTACGACGGCGACGCCAACTCGCGATTCGTGATTGCCGTCACCGGCGTGGATGAGTATGGCAAGCAAACCACCTACGGCGTGCCCGGCGCCGCCGTACTGGTCGCCGCGCCGACGGGACACGACTATCAGGGCGCTGCGGACGAGCACGGCATTCCCACCACGACCGTGATCAACGCCACCAACCTCGACGGCTCGGCGACGTTGGCGCCCTCCTACGTCGACAGCGGCCCCGAACGGCTTTAACGGCACGTCATCCGCCGCGCCCGTCGTCTCCGGCGTCGTGGCGCTGATGCTGCAAGCCAACCCGAACCTGAGTTATCGCGACGTACAGATGATTCTGGCGGAAACGGCGACCAAGAACGATCCGACCGATCCGGGCTGGACGACCAACAAAGCCAGCTACACCAACGACGGGCAGACGTTCACGCCGTTTCACATCAACAACAAGTACGGCTTTGGCACGGTCAACGCCGCGGCGGCGGTCGCCTTGGCCAAGCAATGGTCGCCGCTGCCTGAGGAAAACGTCGTCAGTTCGCCGGTGGTCAATGTCAATTCCACTGTTCCCGACGGGGTCAGCACCGGCGTGACGAGCACGGTCACCTTCTCAGGCGCCAACCTGCACATGGAGCACGCCGAGGTGATTCTGACCGCGACGCACGCGGCGCGGAACGATTTGACCATCACCTTGACCTCGCCCAACGGCACGCAATCGGTGCTGGCGGCCACTCGCACCACGGACTACCAATACGATGCCAGCGGCAACGTGGTCCTGGACAAGAACGGCAACCCCGTTCACAACGCGAATTACACCAACTACGTGTTCACCACGGTGCGGGATTGGGGAGAGAATTCCAACGGGACTTGGAAGCTGCAGGTCTCCGACCGCAACGGCAACGGAGTGGTCGGGACGTTCAACTCGTGGCAGCTTAACCTGTATGGCACGACCGATTACGCGCCGATCGCCGAGGATGTGACGGCCAGCACGGCGGGCAGTACGCCCGTCCAAGTCAACCTGGCGGCGAACACCTACGATTACAATCTCGGCGGCCCCGCAACCGGGAGCGAAATCTCCATCGCCAGCCAGCCGGCGCACGGCGTGATCAGCTACAATCCGACGACGGGAGTCGTGACGTACACGCCCGTGCCAGGATTTTCAGGGCCCGATACGTTCACCTACCTCGTCACCGACGGCCAGGGAAACGTCTCGCGCGCGGCGACCGTCACCATCAACGTGGCGTTTTCAGCCCAGGCGCCCAACGCCCATGACGATACGGCCGGCGTTGCCTTGGGCACCACGGCCGTGATCGACATCTTGTCGAACGACACCGATCCCAACGGCGGCACGCTCAATCCCGCCAGCGTGCAGATCGTCACGCCGCCGGAATTCGGCTCGGTCAACGTCAACCAGATCACCGGCGCGGTCAGCTACACTCCCGGCGGCGCGTTCCAGGTTTCGGACAGCTTCCAATACACGGTGAGCGACAACTACAGCGCGACGTCGAACGTGGCGACGGTGAGGATCAATCGCTTGAGCGCAGCGCCGACTGCCGTGAGCGACAGCGTGGCGACGGGCCGCAACCAGACGACGACCATCGACGTGCTGGCCAACGATCTGCCGGGCTCTCCCGACCTTTCGTTGGACCCGTCGACCGTGGCGATCATCAACCCGCCGCAAAACGGCTCGGTCAGCATCAATCCGGCCACCGGCGCGGCGACCTACACGCCGAAGGCCAACTTCTACGGACAGGACAGCTTCTCTTACACGGTCGCGGACATCGCGCACAACGTGTCGAACACGGCGGCCGTATCGATCATGGTGATGAGCGCCGGCGCCCCGCTGGCTTTGGATCACGAGTTCGTGCTGGTTCCCGGATACGGCGTAATCCGCGGCATCAGCGCCTTGGACAACCCGACCGGCAGCGGTTCGCTGACCGTGAAGTTAGTGCAACAAGCCGCCTTGGGAAGCGTGACGGTGGCGCCGGACGGTTCGTTCAGCTACATCCAGGGACCGAACTTCAACGGTCTCGACACGTTCCTGTACCAGATCAACGACGGCTCTCAAGACAGCAATGTGGGCGCCGTCCGGCTGGTCAGTCCCCAGTTCCACTATATCGAGAAACTGTATCAGACCTTGCTCGGGCGCATCGGCGGCGACGCCGACATTCTCCACTGGGCCGGACTGTTGAACCAAGGCGTCAGCCGCGACTCGATTGCCGCTGGGTTCCTGAATTCCGCCGAATATCAGGCCCACGTGGTGAACGGCATCTATCAACAACTGCTCGGACGGTCGGCCGATGCCGGCGGCACGAACTTCTGGGTCGGACAGTTGCAAGCCGGACTCTCGATACCTACGATTCAGGCCGCCATCGCCTCTTCGTTCGAGTATTTCGCCAAGCACGGTTCGACCAATGCCGGCTTCGTCGCCGGGTTGTACCAGGACTTCCTGGGCCGTTCGGCGGGTCAGGCGGAAATCTCCAGTTGGACGACGGCCATGAGCCAGGGCAAATCGGCCGCCAGCGTGGCGCTCGGGTTCGTCGGCTCCACGGAATACCGCACCACGTTGATTACCAGCTACTACCAGACCTACTTGGGCCATGTCCCCGACCAGGGCGGTCTGAACAACTGGCTGTTCGTGTTCTCGCTCGGCTATCCGAGAACGACCATTCAAGCGGGAATTCTGGCTAGCAACGAGTACTACAACATCCAGTAGCCGTATCCCGCAGCCGCTGCCGCTCAATAGTCGCCGGCCTTTTCCCGGCCGGCGCGCGTGGCAAGCCGCTGAAAGGTGTTGTTGTCGATGCTGTAGCTCTGGAAACGTACGCTGGAGTCGACAAACAGGAACTCGCCTCCCTCGGGGTGGTAGCTCCAGAAGTGCGTCAGGTGCGCGCTGTCATCGCTGCCTTCGGTGAATCCGAGTTCGGTGGCGAGCAGGTTGTCCGAGTCGCCGCGAGCGTTGGTTCCGCTGCCGCAGGCCCACCAGCCCAGCAGCAAATCGCCGACCATTCCTCGTTCGCCGACGAATAAGGTCTGGCTCGTCCCGTCCTGAACGTCGGCAACGCCGACCGCCGAATTGCTGTACAGCATGCCGTTGCCGGCGGTGATCGTCGTCCCCATTACGCCCAAGTAATTGCCGTTGGCATACGTGCCCCAGGCGGCGTCGCTCCACCGCTGTCCGCTTCGCGGCTCACTGGCGCATTGCCAAACCGGCAGGTTCACGGACACCATCCCCAGACCGCCGTGCGCCTTGTTGTATTCGAAGCAGTTCAAATAGCTGAAGTCGGCTCGCTTGTAGAGATTCTCCTGTTCGAGCTGCGGGAGGATCGCCGTTTGAAAAGTCCAGAACGTCGTGGAGACGTTGCCGATGGGAAATCTGCGGTGAATGTCGTGATATGCGACCAAAGCGATTCCGATTTGCTTGAGCTTGTTCTCGCACTGCGTCCGGCGCGCCGCCTCTCTCGCCGCCTGCACCGCGGGCAGCAACAGTGCGATGAGCAGGCCAATCACCGCGATCACCGCCAACAGTTCCACCAGCGTAAAGCCGCTTCGGCGAGTGCGCGTCGACATGGGCGATGTCCTATTCGAGGTGGATGGGGAGTTCGCAAGCAGCCTGGTCCGGCACGTCGACCTCGGTTTGCCAGCGTCCTGAGGCCACGGCAGGAGCGGCCGCTGCGTCCGGCGCGGCGTCGAAGCGTTGCTGCTTGCCGCCATCCGCGACAATGACCAGCACGCGATGCCGACCTGGAGGCGGGCCCTGCTTGGATGTGAAGCGATACTTCCCATCTCTGACCGACGTAACGGCGGCCGGACCGCCCGCCGGGCCAAGCGGCGCGAAACTGATCGTCGCGTCAGGCGCCGGGCGTCCTGCAACGTCGACCTCGCCGCTGGCCGCAACTCGCGACGACTCGTGGGAAGCTCCGCAGCCGGACGCCGCGACGAGAAACGCCGCCATTGCGAACCATCGCCCTGTCAGGAACCACGCTAACATCGTGCTGACGACCTCCGCTGCAAAGCGCTGGGGACGCCTGATCATGAGGAGCGAACGCGAAAGGAAACGCGGGGCTTTTCGCCGCCGAGCGGCGCCATTCTAGTTCAGTGTCGAGGAAAATCCAACTTTTTGTTTAATTTTCAACAAGCAGTGGCGGTGCGCTTCCTTATGCTCTCCGGGGCGGAACGTCCGGGATGCAAACTACGGTCACTGCGCGGCAGGAGGCTCGGGCGGATCGACGCGGCGAACTCGAACTGACACATCATCGGCCTGGCCGGCCGGTTCCGATCTTCCGTCCTGGTCGACGCCATCTTTGCCGATGCTATAAACCACGTATTCCCCAGAGTCTATTCGGTAACGCAGCGGCGCCCCGCCGTATGGATCGAGCGGCAATTGGTTCAAGAACTTCGGCGTCAATTCATCAAGCATCTTCGGCAGTCGGTCGTGAGCAAGCCGAAAGCGCTGGATGGCTAGGGCCACGCGCGTCGCGTCGCGTCCGGCTCCGTGGCGGCGGGCGGCGTCCAGGCAAGCGCCGATCGCGGGCATGAGCAAGAGCGTCATTGGATTTCGCAACTTGGAGACGGCCGATGCGCTCAGTTGCGTGAGTTGACTCTCGACGCTCGTCGCGGCCGCTTGGGCGGCGTTCCCCGACTTGGCGGACGCTGCAATCAACTCGCCCATCAATTTCAAGTACGTTGCCTTGTCGCGACTGGTGCTGATCAGGCTCAGCTTGCCGAATTGCTCATCGCCCAGCGCCGCCGGATTGGCAAACGCTCCAATCCCCATCACTCGTTCTCCGATCAGAGCCCGGCGTAAAGAATTTCGATAGTCGCAAGCCGCCAGCTCGGCGTCGAGTCGGGCCAGTTGCGCATCATCGAGAGCGAGCGCCGACAGCAACCACTGCGTTCGATCGCGAGCCATTCCGTCGAGGGCCATACGCACGAGTTGCGAAATCAGCACGGGCTCCTGCTCCAAGCTGCGCGCGGCGGCGAATATCGCCGTAACCGAATCGATCGCGGCGTCGACTCGGCCGCGATGCGCTTCGACCGCCGACTCCAGTGCCAGCAAACGTGCCGCCGCCGCGCAGTTGTTGCACGTGGGGCAGAAGCATGGCAAGGCCTTCGTCAAATCGCGTAGGAAACCTTGCCTGGCCGCCCTGCCGAGAGGCTTCGTGCATCAACTCCAGCGAGCGGCGATGCCGGGCCAGTAGCTCTTCAGCGGCTTCCCGTCGGGGCCATGTTTGGCCGGGCCGCGGAAGCTGATCCGACCCCGCGCCGACGAACGGCAAGTCCTTGGCGTCGGCTTGAAAGTTCGGCGTGTCGAGCGGCGCAATCGCGTCGAGCCAGAGCTGCGTCGTATCGCGTCCGCTCTCCGGCGCGGCATAAAATGCTTCGAGTTCTGTGGCGGATGTCGGTTCGCCCGCCTCGCGAATCTTCGCCAGCTCTTCGCTCAATCCTCGCCGCCCGGCGATCCAAACGCCGAGAACGAACAGAATGACGAGCAAGAGCCCCGCTCCCGCCGCGAGCAGCAAGATCGTGCCAGGGCCGATCCGCCCGCGCCAGGAAGACGATAAATCGTTCGTTTGCATGAGAACGGACGCTGCTTTGAAAAAGAGACGCTTGAAATGCGAAAGCCCGCGTTCAGACTTCGCTGCCAAGGCGATTCATTCGAACAGGTGCGAAGTCCCGAAGCAAGGGAAACGATGGATCGCGAATGGCAGCGAAGCGTTATCCGCGTCGTGACGCTAAACCAGGCGCTCGATCTCGCCCGCCGTTCGCCATCAATCTCTGTTGATCGATGGCGAACGGCGGGCTTACAATGACCCGCGGGAGGAGTGAACGGGATGTTTCATGCCGATGGTTGCCCTCAATTCCGCCAGCTTACTCGCAGCACGCGCAGAGAGGTTTTGTCCCTTGGCGCCGCGGCGGGACTGGGGCTCTCGCTCCCTTGGTTATTGCACGCGCGGCAGGCTGAAGCCGCAGCAGGACGAACGCCGGCCGCGCAGAGCCTGATTTTGATCTACCTGCACGGCGGTCATCCCCAGCACGAAACTTGGGACCCCAAGCCGCAGGCGCCCGCGGAAGTGCGCGGAGAGTTGGGAGCCATCGACACAGCCCTGCCGGGCGTACAGTTCGGCGAGGTCTTGCCGCGCCTCTCGCGTCTGGCGGATCGGCTGGCCATCGTGCGGGCCATGTCGCACGACAACCCCAATCACGTGCAGGCCAGCCTGCCCGCGATGACCGGACACGCACACCCCCGCGAAGTCTACGCGCGCGGCGACTTTCCGCCGTCGCCCAACGACTTTCCTTGCTTCGGGGCGGTCGTCGACCATCTGCGCGGCGCCGGCGGAACGTTGCCTAATTGGGTGCGCGTCGGCCCGTTGATGCACCGCTCCAACGGCACGGTCCTGCACGGCCAGGCGCCCGGCTTTCTCGGCGACACGCATAACCCGTTCGTCGTCGATCAGGATCTGCGGGGCGACGAAGTGCAGGTCGAGGCGGTCGAACCTCGCATCGGCGTCGAGCGGCTGCGCGATCGGCGCCGGCTGCTGGCCTCTCTTGACGATCAGCGGCGCAAGCTCGACGTGGCGGCCGCCGGCGCGCTCGACCACTATCAGCGACGGGCTTTCGAACTGCTTTCGTCCGGCGCCACGCGCCAGGCTTTCGACCTGGCCGCCGAACCGCAAGCCGTGCGAGAGCGATACGGCGGCGCCCAGTTCGGCCAGGCCTGCTTGCTGGCCCGCCGATTGGCCGAGGCCGGCGTGCCGTTGGTAAACGTACATTATTGCAAAAGCCCCAACGGTTCCTGGGACACGCACGGCGGAACTTCCGCAAGCTGAAAGATTCGCTCGGCCCCACGTTCGATCAGGCATTGTCTGCGCTGGTCAGCGAGCTTGACGAGCGCGGCTCTGCAGATCGGGTTGCCGTGCTGGCGACCGCCGAGTTCGGCCGCACGCCGCAAATCAACCGCGCCGCCGGCCGCGATCATTGGCCCTGGGTTTATTCGATCGCATTGGCCGGCGCCGGCTTAAAACGGGGCAGCGTCTACGGCGCCTCGGACCGCCTCGGCGCCCATCCCGAGGCCTCTGCGCATGATCCTCGCGACCTGGCCGCTACGATGTATCACTTGCTCGGCATTCCCGCCGACACCGTGCTGCACGACAGCCAGGACCGGCCCCACCGGCTGGTGATCGGCAAGCCGATTGCGGGTATTCTGGCGCGTGGGTGATGTTGCAAGTGCACACAATTGCCTTCTAGGTAGCAAAATGCTACCATTCTATCATGAGCCAGCCTGTAAAGTTGTCGGATGAACTCGTGCTCGACGCGCGATTAACCGCCGAGCTTTCGGAACGGTCCATAGCCGGCCAAATCGAATTCTGGGCGCAATTAGGTCGGGCAATTGAGCCGTTATTGTCGGGCACGAAAGCGCTGGCGTTGCGGCAATCCGGCAAAGCCAAGCCCATTTCCGAATGCCTTGCGTCAGTGGATTCGCCCGAAGGTCGGCGCCGTGTCGCAGAATACTTGGCCACGCGACCGTTTCCTCATTTTGAGGCGGCGCCGGGCCGGGCCGGCTTGCTCGTTCGCATCGAAGCCGATGGCACGAGAACGGTAGGGCGCTTTGTCGATCGCGAATTCAAGGCAATCGAGTGATCGGATCTCGCCGAGTTTAATCGGCGGCCAATCGTGATCGCCATTGCCGGACCCAATGGCGCGGGCAAGACGACCTTCTTTCATTCGCACTTCGCCTCGGCTGGCTTGCGATTCGTCTGCGCCGATGTGTTGGCGGACGAGCTCGACCTTCAAGCGTACGAAGCAGCTCGGTTGGCTGATGATCTCAGGCGCTCGCTCATCGCACGCCAAGAAAGCTTTATTTTCGAGACGGTCTTTTCTGATCCCGTCGGCGACAAGATTGCGTTCTTAGAGGAAGCTGTACTGCTAGGCTATGAGGTTGTCCTGTGCTACATCGGACTGTCGAGTCCGGAAGAATCGGTCGATCGCGTATCGATACGGGCGGCCCAAGGCGGGCATGACGTCCCTCTCGACAAGTTGCGCTCGCGGTATCCGCGTACGCTCGCCAACCTTGCCGCGGCTGTGTCGCGACTGCCCAACGTATTGATTTACGACAATAGCGATATGAGCGAACCCTATCGTCTCGCGGCGGTCTACCGACAAGGGTGGGCGGAGCAAGTGCGAGATCCCGTTCCCGAATGGCTGAGGCGGGTGATTTTTGGCTGAATTGGGATTCGCAGCGTCAGCTTGAGCGTTACCCCAACCACCGACTTGACGTCGCCCTCGCTCCGGCAAACACTAGGCTGCATGAAATCAATCACTTATGCCTTGGGCGCCGACGCCGGCGCGGCCCGGCGCCTGGAAATCCAGGACGCCCAATTCGCGGCCATCTCGGAGCGGCTGCTCGATCGCTTGAACGTTCAGCCGTCCGACCACGTGGTCGAACTGGGCGTCGGCGCCGGCAGCTTCTCGCGGCGCATCGTGCAGCGGTTAGACGCAGACGGATCGCTGACCGCGGTCGATTACTCGCAAGGCCTGCTCGATCAGGCGGAGCAGAACCTGGCTGGCCTCAGCCGCGCCCGGCTCGAGTTCGTCCTTTCCGATATCCAGCAAGTCGGCCCGCTGGTCGCGAACGCCGACGTGGTTGCCGCCAGAACCGTGCTGCATCACCTGCCCTTCCCTGAAGTGCTGCTGGGCAAGCTCCGCCGCGTGTTGCGGCCGGGCATCGGCTGGGGTTCATCGAACCGGAATTTCGCGTTCCCATCGCCCAACTAGCGGTCTTGGAGGCAGAAGGCCGGTCCGAACTGGCGCCGCTGCGGCGCTGGGCGGAAGGCATCAGCCGCTATTATCAACGCTGCGGCCTGGCGCCGTGCATTGGCGCTACGCTCGCCAGTACGCTGGAAATGGCCGGATACCGCCGGGTCGCAAACGAATGGTTCGAGTGTCCGGACGGATGCGATCGCGATCGAGAACATGCTGCTCTACTACCAGGAAATCCGCGAGAAGTACCAAGCGCTCGACATCATGGGCTCGCAGGAAATCGAAGCAGACCAGCGATTATTAGCGGCACTTTCCACAGAGAACTTGCCGCCTTCCTGGGGCATGTACTGCGTGACTTGCGAAGCCTGAATCACATTCGCAAAGGGAACTGTTTCATGGACTTTTCTTGCCGCCGTCCGATGCGGGGCCTACTCGTCGCCTGGCGCCTGCTGGCTGTGCTTGCGCTTTTCAGCAACGCCGCCCGCGGCGCCGACGCCGTTTCCGGCCTGACCGCGACGGCAACGGCGCCTGTATATCCCTGCTGATCCGCAACGAGCACGGCCCCCTGCTGCGCGTCGAGATTGAGGTCGATGGCAACCGCAGCGCGAGTACGACCGCGTTCTCCTTTTCGCTCAACGGTACGGACGACCTGGGCGATCTCGATTCGCTTGCGCTTTTCTCCGCCGGCGACAAGTTGGACTTCTCGACCGGCAAGCCCTTCGGATCTCGAGCGAAGCCAGCCCGAGCAAATCGCGTTTCGCGGCAACCAGCCCTTGCTGCCCGGCAAGAACGTATTCTGGCTTTCCTGCCGTTTGAAGGACAAGGCCGATCTGTCGCATGACGTCGTTGCGACGTGCACTTTGATCGAGACGACGGCCGGCAAGCTCGTACCCAGCAATGAATCGCCCGGCGTGCGGCATCGAATCGGCGTGGCGCTACGCCGGCACGGAGACGACGGCGTCCATACCTATCGCATTCCGTCGCTGACGACGACGCCCAAGGGAACGTTGCTGTGCGTGTACGACATGCGGCGGCGGATGGGCCGGGATCTGCAAGAAGACATCGATATCGGTCTCAGCCGCAGCACCGACGGCGGCCGGACCTGGGCGCCGCCGCAGGTGATCATGGATATGGGCGAGTACGGCGGTTTGCCGCAGGAGCAGAACGGCTGCAGCGATCCGGGCATCATCGTCGATCGGCAGACGGGCGAGATCTTCTGCTTTGCCGTCTGGATGAACGGCAAACCCGGCAAGCACCAGTGGAGAGCCGACGGCTCCGAACCCGGCTACGAAATCGGCAAGAGCGCGCAGATGCTGATGGTTCGCTCTCAGGACGACGGCCTCACCTGGACGAAACCGGAGAACATGACTCGCAAGCTGAAGAAAGAAGCCTGGTGGCTCATCGCCCCGGCGCCCCAACACGGCATCTGCCTGGACGACGGCACGCTGGTCATGCCCGTGCAAGGGCGCGACGAGGAAGGCGTGCCGTTCGCTACGTTGATGATCAGCCGCGATCACGGCGCCACGTGGACCGTGAGCAAGCCGGCTTACAGCCGCGGCAACGAGTGCCAGGCGGCGCAGTTAGGCGACGGCTCCATCATGCTCAACATCCGCAACGACCGCGAACGGTTCCGAGCGGTATTCGTTACGCGAGACCTGGGCCAGACCTGGCAGCCCCACGAGACCAATCGCCACACGCTGATCGAACCGAACTGCAACGCCAGCCTGCTGCGCGTCGACTACAAACAGGGCGGCGAATCGAAGCACGTGCTGCTGTTCGCCAATCCCCATACGCAGCAGGGACGCACGCACCATACCATTCAGGTCAGCTTTGACGACGGTCAAACCTGGCCGCCCGACTTCCACCTGCTCTTGGACGAAGGCCGCGGCGCCGGTTATCCGAGCATGACGCGCATCGACGACGGCCACGTCGGCATCGTCTACGAAGGGAGCCAGTCGCACCTGACGTTCGAAAAGCTGTCGCTCGACGAGTTACTCAAGCGAAATGCCCCGCGATGACGCACTTGCCGCGAGAGCTGCAAACCGATCGGCTCCGCCTGCGGCGCTGTGCGCAGAAGATCGCGCCCTGTTCGCCCGCTTGAACGCCGATCCGCCGGTGCTGGAGTTTCTTCCCGGCGCGCTTACGCCGGCGGAAAGCGACCAGTTAGCCAAGCGGATCGAAGCGCAGTTCGAGCGGCATGGTTTTGGCTTGTGGGCCGTAGAGATTCTGGGAGTTGCGCCGTTTGCCGGGTTCATCGGACTTTCCATCCCGCGCTTCGCAGCGGCGTTCACGCCCTGTATCGAAATCGGCTGGCGGCTGGACGCTGAGCATTGGAACCGCGGCTACGCGACGGAAGGCGCTTGCGCCGCGCTCGACTTCGCGTTCCGCGACTTGCAGGCCGACGAGATCGTCTCGTTTACCGCAGTTGGCAATCGCCGTTCGCGACGCGTGATGGAAAAGCTCGGCATGACGCATTTCGCCGAGGATGATTTCGACCATCCGCTGCTGGCCGAAGGTCATCCATTGCGGCGGCACGTGTTGTATCGCAGCAAGCGCGGCGAGTGACTCTGAACGCAGGCCGAGCAATCAGCCGTAGCGGAATTCGTGAGAATTCCGTCGCCATTCCTGAAGCGTTCGGAATTCTCACGAATTCCTCTACTGGAAATCTCCGCCCGGCTCAGCGCCGCGGGTCGAGCAGGTTCTCAACGAATAGATAAAGATCGCCACGCCAGGGCTTGGTGAGAATGTCGACGTCGCCGTCTCCATCCACGTCGCCGCAGACGGATTCATGGGTGCTCAATCCGCGCTGCATTCGTCTCTCGCCTTCATTTCTTGCCCGGCGAGACCGCCGCACACGCACGTCGGAGAAACTCTTCGTACTCCCACGGACCGCTGCCGCCGGTTTGTCTCGCAATCACCAGGTCGAGACTGGGAACAAACGCGATCAATTGACCGCCGCTGCCGGGCTTGAATCGAGCGTCTTTGGGGATGCCTTGCCCCTTGTCCCCGCTGAGCAATCCCGGCAGTTCCCAGCCGTGCGAGAACGATTGCGCGTCGCGGCCGAATGTCTTGATGCCGACGACGGCATGCGTCGGGGCGGCAGTTTCTCGCACGAACCATTCGGGAACTATCTGCCGGTCGCCCCAGCGGCCGCCGTGCAACATGCAATAGCCGACACGAGCCAGTTCGCGCGCGGGCAAGCCGATTGCGTGCGAAGGATGGCGGCCGTGCTTGGCGTCGCCGTCGATGAACTCGAACCACCACTTTTCGACGCCGATCGGCTTGAGCAGCTTGTCGATGGCAAACTGGTCATAGGGTTTCCCGGTGACGTATTCGCAGACCAGCGAGGCGTGATAGAGCGCGTGGGTGCCATAGTCGAGATCGGTCCCGGGATCGAAAGCCAGTTGCTGGCTCCGCGCATCGCCCGCGTGGCCGACGATCATCTCCCACGGCCCGCGATTGGGGACCTTCGTCGATTCGGGCGTGATGCCCGAGGTGTGATTGAGCAATTGCTTGACCGTAATCTGCGATTTGCGCGGGTCGCTGAGCGGCTGCGCCCAAGGGATGAAGTCGAAAGCCTTGTCATCGAACGTCATCTTGTGCGGCGTGCGGCCTTGCCGGCTTTCTTCCGAGGCGATGGCCAGCACCGTCGCGCAGATGGCTTTGGCGCACGACTTCACGTTGCGCGTATCAGCGACCGCGCTGTTGCCTCGCTCCAGTTGCAGGGCAACGGCGCCGTGGCGAATCACCACGGCGGCGAACGGGCGATTGTCCGATTTGAGCAGCCACTCGCGCAGCTCGGCGAGCTTCTGTGGATCCATGCCGGCCATGTTCTCGATCTCGTCGGCCGTTTCGGTCATTCGCCAGCCGCCCTGAGATTCGGGCGAGGGAAAGTAATCTGCGCTGGACTCCTCTGCAGACAATTGCCGTGCCGACGCGTCTTTCGAGGTCACTTCCGTCAGCGCGGCGTAAAACACCGGATCGTCCGCGGCGCCTTCGAAACGAAACGGATAAGTCTGGTTCTGCTTGCTCAGCATCAGCCCGTATGCGGCGCCGGCGCCTACGGCCGCTTTCATCGCCGCCGCGGCTTGCTCGCCCGTCTTGTCGTCCTCGTTGCAGACGATCGGTTTGCCGAACCGCTTGAGCTTCGCCACGCGGGCCGGTATGTCTTTGACGCGCGTGCCATTCCAATGCGGCGTGAGAAAGTCGCAGGCCTCCGCCACGACGGGATGAACCACGCCGTCTCCGTAGCCGCTGGCGGTCGTCAATAGTTCCGGCGCCGTCTTTTTCACCAGCCGAAGCAAACTCGCGTGGCTTTCCGGCCGGCGAATCGCATCATGAACGAAACCGCGGTGGGGAAATTCATTGGCGGTTTCCAGCACGACGTTTTGAAAGCCGCTGGAGCGAATCCACTTCGCGACGTTCACCAACCCCGGCGCAGAGCGGCTTCGTCTCGCAGAAGCTTCGATTGCCGCTGGTAATAGCAGCCGAGAATCACCACCAGGCCCTGGCGATCGCAGGCGCGGATCACGCGTGCGATCCGTTTCAAATACTCAGGCTTCAGCGAACCGTCCGAAGCAAATGCTGAATTCACCGCTCCCTCGTACCCCGGCATACCGCCTTGCAGGCAAAGGGTGAAGGCGTTTACGCCGCAGGCAGCATACTCGGGAATTTTGGCCAGGAATTCTTCCGTGTTGGCTTCGGGGTTGAAATCCGGCTGCTTGCCCGAAAGATCCTCGAACGTGGCGTTGACCATTCGCGCGTTCATCAACAGGCCTTCGGCCGCGGAGCCGCGATTTGTCGGCTGGCCGTTGATCTGCCAGCGGCCATCGACGATGGAAACGCGGGTTTCTCCAGCCGCCGCCAGGGACAGAGTGGCCCCCCATGCCATGAGCAGCAGCGCCAACGTCCATGCCCACACGAGCATTCGGAGACGACCGGCGCAGTCAGGAGATACACCAACGCGACGTAGCCTGTGATGGCCGTTACGGAGCCAGGCGGGCGGCGTGCGTTGAACCAGGCCATGCGTCTTCATGTGAGAGTCCTTCATCGTCGCCAGTTTCCGCGCAGGCGGGCGTCTGCCGCCGATACAAGATGGTCACGAAGGCCGGTCAGCGTGACACGCTTAAAAAAACTTAAGGCAGCGAGCTGCGAGAAGACGGCCAAGCCAGCATCGTGGCGCGGCGAGCCAGAAATGCGTCAAGGCGTTGAGTCGGGCCGTTGGTTGCCGGCTTTCAGGGCCGAGGAGGCCAATAGCTCATCAAGTGAAAGCGCGCAAGCGGGGACGCTTACGCTACGGGCGATGAGGACTCAAGTCTGCTCTTCCTCTTCATCGTCGCTTTCGATCATGGCCAGCCGCTGACCGACCGCTAGCGGCTCGTCTTCGTCGACATAAGTCTCGACGAGCACTCCGCTGGCCGGCGAAGGAAGATCGATGGTCACGCTGCCGGCAAGCACTTCCAGCAACCGGTCGCCGGCGTTCACTTCGGCGCCAGGCTCGACCAGCCACAAACTGGCGGAAACGGTCCGGGCGCCCAAACCCAACTCGGGCAGCACCAGCAGATGTCGTCGTTTGGTCATCCGGCTCGTATCCTGCTGCCAGCGCTATGGAAAGCGACCATCCATTCGGTCCGGAACGCTGCTGACCTGAACGCCGCTGCCCTGGCGAATCCTTGCCGTTGCGGATCGCCCGACATCAATTCGCGGGCGCTTCCGCCATGTCGCGCGCGTGATAGCTGGACCGCACGAAGGGGCCGCTTGCCACCTGCTGAAAGCCCATCCGCCGCGCCGCCTGCCCGAGTTCGTCAAACTCCTGCGGCGTCACGTAGCGCACTACCGGCAAATGTTCGGGCGAAGGCTGCAGATATTGGCCGAGCGTCAGCAAGTCGCAATCGACGTCGCGCAGATCGGCCAGCACGTCGAGCAGTTCTTCGCGGGTCTCGCCCAAACCGAGCATCAAGCCGCTCTTGGTCTTGATGGCCGGATTGAGTTGCTTGACGCGGCGCAACAACTCCAGCGTCCAGCGGTAGTCGCTCTTGCGGCCGCGCACCTCGCGGTACAGCCGAGGGACCGTCTCGGTATTGTGATTAAAGACTTCCGGCGCGCTGGCCACGACGCGTTCGATGGCGCCGGGCTTGCCCAGGAAGTCGGGCGTCAGCACCTCGACGGCGGCGCCCGTCTTGGCCCGCACGGCCAGCACGCACTGGTAAAAGTGCTCGGCCCCGCCGTCCGGCAAGTCGTCGCGCGTGACCGAGGTGATCACCACGTGCTTCAGGCCCAGCCGCAGACTCGCCTCGGCCAGCCGTTCCGGCTCGTCGGCTTCCAGGGCTTGCGTCTTGCCCTTGGCGACCGAGCAGAATCCGCAAGGCCGCGTGCAGACGTTGCCCAGGATCATGAAGGTGGCGGTCTTCTGCGAATAGCACTCCATCCGGTTCGGACAGCGGGCATTGTCGCAAACGGTCTCCAACCGCAACTCGTCCAGCAGCCGGGCCGTGAAGTGGTTGTCGTTGCCCAGCGGCACGTTGCGCTTCAGCCAGCGCGGCAGCCGGCGACGGGCGTCTTCCGCGGAGATGATTGATAGGGTCGCAGACTCCGGTCCGGAGTCGCACGATTGCGAGTCGGACGGTTCGGTCCGGCTACCCAACACGGGCAGTGGGTACATGCTGTGCTCCGTAAATGCTGCGCAGCAGCGGATGGCCGGTGTATAGGTGAAAACGCTCGCAGCCCAAGGCCTCGGACAGCCGGCGGACCGTCGCCTCACGCATGCCGGACATCCGCACCGGCTGTTGCCGCTCGATCAGCAGCGAACTCATCGGCGAATGCTGCTCGGGGTCGCTCTCAACCCAGCGGAACAGATTCGTCGCCGGGGCGACGTTGATGTAAGCCCCGTAGTAACTAATTCCATTCTTCACCGCGGCGCCGAAAAAGGCCACCTGGCCGGCCCGGCCCCAAATTCCCTCGCCCCCGGGGCGGGTGACTCCGCGAAAACGCATGTCGGCCAGAGCCTTCAAAATGCCGCCTTGCAGCCGCGACAGGAACTCGCCAACCGTGAAGCCATGCCGCTCGAGCGGTACAATCGGGTAGACGGCCAGTTGGCCGGGGGCGTGAATCAAGCAGCCGCCGCCGCGATTGACCCAACGCACATCAATCCGGCGGCTGCGCAACTCGCGCTCCTCGAGACGCAGGTGGGCGCGCGAGCCCTGCCGGCCCACGGTGACGGACAGCGGATGCTCGCAAATCAGCAGCGAAATCTGCCCGTCCGTACGGCCCCCGGTCTCGTAAACCAGGCGTTGCTGCAGCGCCAGGCAAGTATCGAAATCGACCGTTCCCAGCAGGTAGGCTTCTACCGCGGGGTCATCCCGAAACGTTCTGGGAAGTTGGGTCGACATAGAAGGCAAAGTCCATTAGCCGGAGGGCGGCGAGCTTCCGCCGGAATCCAGTCGCGGCGTGCGACTTGAGCCGGATTGGCCAGGCGAGTAAAAATTTTCATGGTACGGTTTCTCGGTCCTGCCGTTGCGTCCTTTACTCTAACACCGCAGTGCAGACCGGAAAAGACGTCTCTTCGCCTCAGGTTATCCGCGGTAAATCGCCGCCATCCCAGCACAAGGAACCCAAGCTACGGCCAAGGAAAAAAAGGGAAAACCGGACCCGGACCGGGAACACGACAACGAACGGCTGATCGCCCAGAACCGCAGCGCCCGCCACGAGTACGAGGTGCTGGAGACGCTGGAGTGCGGGATCATGCTGGTGGGCAGCGAGGTCAAGAGCTTGCGCACCGGCAGGCTGTCGCTGGACGAGGCCTACGGCCGGATGAAAGACGGGGAGGTCTGGCTAATGGGCTGCGACATTCCGGAATACGTCCAGGCCAACCGCTTCAATCACGAGCCGCGCCGCCCGCGCAAGCTGCTGCTGCACCGCCGCGAGATCCGCAAATTCGCTTGCCGGGCCTACGAGCAGGGGCTCACGCTGGTGCCGCTCAAAATGTACTTCAAGCAGGGCAAGGCCAAGCTGCTGCTGGGCTTGTGCCGCGGCCGAAAACTGCACGACAAGCGCGAAAAAATGAAGAAGGCCGACGTCAAGCGAGATATCGATCGCGCCATGCGGCGCCGCTGAGCCGCGACGCACCCGCCGTCGGACCAAGCCGATGCCCAGCGGCAAGCGGTTTCCCCGAGACTTTGGGAGAATCAGGCGGAGCGGAGCGAACCAATCGCTTTCGACACGCGTAAAGGCCATGTCGAGATAGGGTGGCAGTGCGCACCTCCACCGCGAATTTGCCTTCGCCAAAGGAGCAGGCATGCTCCGTATGCCGTCGCCGGAGTCGCCCCAGGAGCCCGCGGCAGGGCGTTTCAGGAAAGCCCAGGCGGGCAACGCCTGGAACGTCCCCGCCGCGTGACGCGCTCTTGTGATTCCGCGGTAAAGTTTTATGATCCAAAGTCTTGAGTCGCATTGACCTGTCGCCGAGCACGCCATGCTGAAATTGAAGGACGTCAAGAAGTCGTTCACCGAGCCCGACGGGACGCAACTGCCGATCCTGGACATTCCGCACTTCGAAGTCCCGGCGGCGGAACAGATGGTGCTCGTCGGCCGCAGCGGCTGCGGCAAGACGACGCTGTTGCACGTCATCGCCGGCATCAGCCGGCCCGACTCGGGTTCCGTCGAGATCCACGGTTGCGATATCACCCGCTTGCCGGAAGCAGGGCGAGACCGCTTCCGCGCTGACAATATCGGCTACGTGTTCCAGACGTTCAATCTGCTGCCCGGCTTTTCGGCCTTGGAGAACGTGCTGCTGGGCATGTCGTTCGCCCGCGGCCGGGCCGATCCGGAACGGGCGACCTGGCTCTTGAACCGCGTCGGGCTGGGACACCGGCTGTCGCACAAGCCGGCCATGCTTTCCGTTGGCGAGCAGCAGCGCGTGGCCGTCGCCCGGGCCTTGGCCAACCGGCCCAAGCTGCTGCTGGCCGACGAGCCGACGGCCAACGTCGACTCCGCGCAATCAGCAGCAGATCGTGGATCTGATTCGAGAAACCTGCGCGAGGAGCACGTGGCGTTGGTCCTGGTCACGCACACGCACGAAGTGGCCGAACAGTTCTCTCGCGTGGAACGATTGGAAGAATTCAACCAGGCGGTGGCCTCCGTATGAGTCTCTGGAAAATTGCTTGGCGGAGCATGCAGCAACGGGCCTTGGCCTCCTGGCTGACCGGTCTGTCGATGGCCTTGGGCGTGGCGCTGGTCGTGCTCGTGCTGGTGATCTACGGCGTGGTCAACCAGTCGTTTCGCAGCAGCTCGGCGGGCTACGACCTGATCGTCGGCGCCACCAAGGGCGGCCGGCTGCAGATCGTGCTCAACACCGTCTTCCACCTCGGCGCCCGACCGAAAACATTCCCTACAGCTACTACAAGGAATTCACCCGCGATGCTGATCATCAGGGCAAGTTCGCCGACTACGTGCAGACGGCCATTCCTTACTGCCTGGGAGACAGCTACAAGGAATTCCGCGTTGTCGGCACCACGCCCGAGATGTTCGACGCCTTCGAGTACGCCCCCGGCCGGAAGTATGGGTTTGCCGAAGGACGCAACTTCCAACACGACCATTACTTCGAAGGCGTCATCGGCTCGCTCGTGGCCCGCAAGACGGGCCTGAAGGTCGGCGACGAGTTTGAACCAACCCACGGCGTCGAGGACGACGGCCAGGGCCACAAGCATGACGCGTTCAAGGTGGTCGGCATTCTCGCGCCCACGGGCACGCCCAACGACCGGGCGCTGTTCGTCAACATGGAAGGTTTCTTCTTGCTGCAAGGGCACGCCAAAGAGGCCCCGCCCGGCGAAGAGCACGAACATGAGCACGGCGACCATGAGCCCGCCGATCACGATCACGACCATGCCGACCACAAGCACGATCATGAGCATGACGCCCATGGCGACGACGATGACCACGCACCGGAAAAGCCGGCGGCCAAGGCGGACGAACATGCCGATCATGACGAGCACGAACATAAGGAAGACAAGTCGGCGAGCAAGGCAAAAGCTGCAACCGGCGCCAATCATGAGCACAATCACGACCATGACGAGCACGCCGAAGGCAAGCACGCTCATGACGAGCATGAGGAACATGCCCATGACGAGCATGCAGAACACGAGCACGATCACGATCATGGCCATGCCCACTCGCACAAGCCGCTGCCCGAATCGCAACGCGAAGTGACGGCCGTCCTGATTCGCACCAACCCGAAGAACATCCTGGCCAACAAGCTGTTGCAGCGGATCATCAACAAGGGGCGCGACGCTCAGGCGGTGCAGCCGGCCGTCGAGATCTTCTCGCTGTTCGACACCATCATTTCCAACCTGCAGTTGCTGCTGCTGGCGCTGGCCGTGCTGGTAATCGCCGTGGCGGGCATTGGCATCATGGTCAGCATCTACAATTCCATGAGCGACCGCCGCCGAGACATCGCCGTGATGCGCTCGCTCGGGGCCCGCCGGTCGACGGTCATGACGATTATCCTGTTGGAATCGATTCTGCTCTCGTTAGGGGGCGGGATCGTCGGGTTCCTGCTCGGACATGGGCTGATCGGCCTGGCCAGTCCCTGGATTGTGGCCCAGACGGGGGTTTCCATCGGGCTGTTTGAGTTTGATTGGCGCGAACTGGTGCTGGTGCCCGGTCTGGTGCTGCTGGCCTCGGCGGTCGGATTTTTGCCCGCCATGTCGGCCTACGGTACGGACGTGTCCAAGGCGCTTTCCACGGCGCCCTAGGCGAGGCGTTGCAGCGGCTTGCGATCGCGTGGCAGCGAAGAATGCGTCCCGCGGATTGGGGGGCGGGCATCGAGGCGGGTGGCGTACCGCTTGCGGCCCCGTGTACAATCTAAGGCACGCGAATTTATCTCTCCGGGAGGAAGGAAGCCATGATCTTGCCAAAGACTCATCGAATCTGGTTGGCGGCCGTGGCCGTGTTGGCATGGTTGCCGGTCGGGACGTTTTCGACCGCCGCTCGTGCGTGCCCGTTCTGCAATGCGGTTTCGAAAACCTTGAGCGAGGAAATCGCCTCGTCCGATGCCGTGGTCCTGGCCAAACTGACCAAGGGACCGGTCAAGCCGGAAGCAGAAAATGCTCTCACCCAGGAAGGCGCTCAGTCAACCTTCGAGATTGCCAAGATCCTCAAGGGCGCCGACGTCTTGGGCAAGACTCGCGAGATCAAGGTGCTCTACTTCGGCCAGCAGCCAAAAGGCGCCCAGTTCCTGCTGTTCGGCGTCGATCCGAAGAATCTGGCCTGGACCACCCCCACCGCACTGGACGACCGCAGCGCCAAGTACGTCGCGCAGTTGATCTCGTTGCCCGAACAGGGCGCCGATCGCCTGGCGTTTTTTCAGGAATACCTGGAAGATTCCAACTCGGTGCTGGCCGCCGACGCGTACGATGAGTTCGCCCGGGCTCCGTATGTCGACGTGAAGGCGCTGGGCGAGCGGATGCACCACGACAAGTTGCTCGGATGGGTTAATGACCTGGAAATCCCCTCCAGCCGCCGCCGGCTCTATTTCACCATGCTCGGCATCTGCGGTCAGGCGGACGACGTGGCCGTGCTGGAAGGCATGCTCAAGAGCAACGACCGGCAGGTTCGCACGGCTCTGGATGCGATGATCGCCTGCTACATAATTCTGCAAGGCGCGGACGGCATGCCGTTGGTGGAAGATCTGTTCCTGAAAAATAAGGACGCCGAGTACACCGACACGTACGCGGCGATCATGGCCGTCCGTTTTCTCGGCCAGGAAAGTAACGTCGTACCGAAGGAGCGGTTATTGAAAGCCTTGCGGTACATGCTCGACCGGCCGCAACTGGCCGACCTGGTCATTCCCGACTTGGCCCGCTGGCAGGACTGGTCGGCCGTCGAGCGACTGGTCGCGCTGTTCAAAGAAGCCAATGAAGAATCGTCGTGGGTCCGCGTGCCGGTGGTTAATTACCTGCGGGCCTGCCCCAAACCGGAAGCCAAGAAATACCTGGCGGAGTTGGCCAAGATCGATCCGGACGCCGTGAAGCGTGCCAACAGCTTCTTCCCGCTGGGCGCGGCATCGCCGACCAAGACGTCCGCGGATAAAGCCGTGGATAAAAAGACCGAAGACGCCAATTCGTCCTCGCCCAAGAAATCGGACAAGCCGGCCGGCGCCGAAAGCGCGCCGTCCGCCGAGTCCGGCGCCAATCTCACGCCGGCCGATGCCGGCGATCAGTTGGCGGCCGTCGATCATGCCGAGTTGCTGGCCGGCGTCAAAGCCGTGGCGGACGGCAAGCCTCGGACGGAAGCGGCCCAACCGACGCACGCGGCCAATCCGGTCGCCTCGGCCGCTCGCACATCGCCCCTGCCGGGCGTGTCGGCTGCTCGCTCGGCGCTGAAAAAAGAAAGAACCTGCGGCGGAAACCAGTCCCTGGGAATTGATCGGCGCGTCAACCGGGGCAGGGATCGCGTTGTTCGCGCTGCAGTGGTCCATTCTGCGAAACAATCGTCAGCGTATGGTTGGTTAGTGGGAGCCAAAGAGCCATGAGTGTCGAACTGGAACGTGCTGAAGTCGAGCCTGCTGGGGTGGAAAGCTACGCTCAGTATCGCGCCTGAGCGCGATGGCGGTTATCAGCGGAGTGCTGGGACTGCTATCGGTCTCCGCGATGTTGACCTGGTCGCTGTTCGTGATCCCCGTCGCCGGCATCATCACCGGGACTTTGGCGTTGCGAAGAATTCGGGCCAATCCGGCGGAATATACGGGCGAAGGCTTTGCGTTGGCGGGCAGTATGCTCTCCATGCTGTTCCTCGTGTCTGGCGCCAGTTGGCTCAGCTATTGCTACGCCACGGAAGTGCCCGAAGGTCACCAGCGCATTTCCTACGACTTATTGCAACCCGACGACAAGACGCCCAACCAGATCGTCCCGCCGAGCGCTCAGGAACTGGATGGGCAGAAGGTCTTCATCAAAGGTTACGTCTACCAGCCCAGCGGCGGCCAGATGACCGGGTTGAAGCAGTTTGTGCTGGTGCGAGACAAGGGGCAGTGCTGCTTCGGCGGCAACCCCAAGTTGACCGACATGATCCTGGTCAAGCTGCAAGGCTCGCTCACCGCCGAGTTTAACATGAGCGTGGTCAAACTGGCCGGCACCTTTCATGTTGAACCCGCACTAGGCACGGATGGCCTGGGGGGCGTGATCTACCAACTCGAGGCGGATTACCTGCAATGAGCCTTTGCGATCCTCGTAGCACGTCGCTGGCGCTGCTTGCCGGCCTGACGCTCGCCGTCGGCTGTCAGCAGGCAAGCGGGCCGACGAACGCCGCGCCGTCGAGCGGGGAGCAGGCGGAATCCGGGACTGGGACTGCTGAAGAAGCGCCGTCTCAAACTGCCGCCGCACCGGCAGCGCAGGACGATCGAGCGCAGGACGAGCCGGCGAAAACGTCCGAAGCGCCCGCGTCCGCTGGCGAAGACGCGCCGAGTGAAAACGCCGAAGCTGCAAAATCCGACGAGGGGCCTGCGCCGACAGAAGTCGCCTCGGCCGAGCCCGTCCCCGCCGCTGCCGCTCTCAACGCCAAGCCGCCCGCCACGGTCGACATTACGTTTGACGACATCAAGTTCGACATCAAACCCGATGCACCGTTCAAGCGGGAGATGTTGACCAAAAAAATCGAAGACATGGCGGGAAAACCGGTCCGCATTCGCGGCTATATTCTGCCGAGCTTTCAACAATCCGGTCTGACGCAATTCGTGCTGGTGCGAGACAACCAGGCTTGCTGCTTCGGTCCCGGCGCGGCGTTATACGATTGCATCGTCGTCGAAATGAAGCCGGGCAAGTCGACTGATTTCAACCTGTATCCCGTCGCGGTCGAAGGCACTTTCTCTATCAAAGTGCTGGACGACCCCGACGGCAAGGCCCTGGCCATCTACCATCTTGATGGCGAAGCCGTGCGATAGCGCCGCACCCGCCGCGGCGGTTGGTTCCCGAATGCCTGCATTTCGGCTTGCTCCCCTGGCCTTGCTGATCGTGTTTTCGCTTTCGCCCGCGATCTGGGCGTGCCCGTTCTGCACGGCGCTCCAACCGACGCTCTCGCAACAGCGAGACGAAGCCGGAATCGCCGTCCTGGCCGAGTGCCAGCAGGGGCCGCCGCAAGCCTTTCGCTTCCGGCTGCTGCAGACGCTGCACGGCAAGCAGTCGCTCGGCGGAAAGGAGACGCTCGACTTGGCGGCCCAGGCCTTCGCCGACTCTCCCGACGCCTCGCTGAAAGCGGGCAGCCTGGCGCTGCTGTTGGCCACGCGAGCGGCCCGCGACAATCTGGAGTTTCGCTGGAAGGCGATCCCGCTCAACGAGACGAGCTACGCCTATGTCGCCCGGGCGCCGTCAACCCGTCGTGCCGCCGGCGAGCGTTTGCCGTTCTTCTTGCGGTATTTGGAACATCCCGACCCTCTGCTGGCCGAAGACGCCTACCAGGAGTTCGGCCATGCCCGCTTTGATGAAGTGGCCGAAATCGCCGAACAATTGCCGCTCGCTTCGTTTCGCAACTGGCTCGTTGACCGGCAGACGCCTCAGCAGCGGAAAGGCTTTTACGGGGTGGCGCTGGGGCTGGCCCCTGGCGACGAAGCGCGACGCGAGAACGCGGAATTCCTGCGCAAGCTGATCCTGCAACCGGCCGGCGACTTTCGCGCCGGTTTCGACGGGCTGTTGGGCGGCTATCTGCTTTGCGGCGGAGAAGAATCGCTCAAACTGATCGAGCGCAGATACTTGTCCGATCCCAAGGCGCCGCCTGGCGACGTCCGCCACGCCATGACGGCGCTGCGCTTCTATCATGAGTACGGTCGGGACATCTCTTCCGAGCGGCTGGCGGAAGCCTTGCAGCATTTGCTCGCCAGGCGGCAGTTCGCCGCGGCGGCCATCGTCGATCTGGCTCGCTGGCAGGCCTGGGACGCCACGGCGGAAGTGGCGAAACTGAGCCACAGCGACGAGCTCAAGGACCTGCCCACGCGCAGCGCCATCATCGGGTTCCTGCTGCTCTCGCCGACCGACTCCGCGCGGCGCGAGTCGTCCCGCTTGCGGCGGCTGTATCCGGGCGAAGTGGCCGAGACGGAGAAAAAGCTGAATCTCCTTGGGGGCGCCAGGTAAAGGCGGGCCATTTCAGGCGAGGTCGCAGCGGCTCTTCTCGCCAGATTCGCCCCAAGTTATACTGCAGACATGGTTTATCGACGGCGATATGGTTGATAAACTGAACGCCTTCGCTCCGGACGTTTTCTCGCGACGTTTCACCAGCGTGCCGAGCGGTTGAACCGCTCGGGCGCGCTTGAAGCCCGTCTGCGCCAAACGTCTCGAGCGATTGCTTTTTTCCCACTTTGCCTGCCACACGCCGGCCGCGCGGCCGGAACATCATGCCGAAATACGTGGTCCGCTGCGGAGTCATGCGAGCCCTGGGTGTGTTTGCGACCAGCCGGGGAGAAGTGCTGCTGCGCGGCGCGCGCGTGATCGCGCGCACCGACCGCGGTTTGGAAGCCGGCGAGGTTTTATGCGAGGCGACCGACCAGGCCGTCAGTCAATTGCAGGATCCTCGCAAAGGCCAGGTCTTGCGGCAGATGACCAGCGATGATGAGCACGAACTGGCCCGCATGCACGACCAGGAGCGCAGCGAGCACGAGACCTGCGCTCGGTTGATCGCCGAGATGGCGCTGCCGATGCAGTTGGTTGACGTCGAGCACATCTTCGGCGGCGAGCGGATCGTGGTCTATTACCTGGCCGAGAACCGCGTTGATTTCCGCGAACTGGTCAAGCGTCTGGCCTCGGAATTCCAGACGCGGATTGAGATGCGCCAGATTGGCGTTCGCGACGAAGCCAAGCTGTTGGCCGATTATGGCGACTGCGGCAAGCCGGTGTGCTGCAATACGCACCTGTCGGAAATGCCGCCCGTCTCGATGAAGATGGCGAAACTGCAGAAGGCCACGCTCGATCCGACGAAGATTTCCGGCCGTTGCGGCCGATTGAAATGTTGCCTGCGTTACGAGTACGACACCTACGAACAGTTGCAGAAGGAACTGCCGCCTTTGGGCGCCGACGTGATTACCGGCAAAGGTCGCGCGCGGGTGCTGGCCCACGAGATTCTCGCCAGCCAGTTGCTGGTGGAGACCGAGGACCATCGCCGCGTGCTGATTGACGCCGCCGAAGTGTTGAGCGTGCTGGGGCGGCGATAAGGCTGCCGCAAAGATGAGTCGCAGATAAGACTTCCCGCATTCAGGTTCGCGTCGTCCGCGTCGCGCACCCGCCCGCCAAAGTTTCAGCCCCGACTGACGCCGGACAACCCGACCGCCTCGGTTCCGGCGCCAGCCAGTTGCAGTGGAATTGAAATGTCCGACCCCGCCCATGACCTTGCTGAACTGCTACGCCAGGACCGGCGTTATAAAGTCGAAGCGTACGCCTTCGTGTTCGACGCCTTGAATTACGCCCACAAGACGCTCGGCTTGGGCATGGTCCAGCAGAGCGAAGACGAGCGCGAACCCGCGGAACAGAAGCCGAGCGAGTCGGGCGAAGAAGGCGGATCGGGCGAGCGGCACCTGACCGGGCAACAGCTTTGCGAGGCGATTCGCCAGTACGCCCTGGAGCAATACGGCTACATGGCCAAGTGCGTGCTCAATAGTTGGGGCGTTCACTCGACGGGCGATTTCGGCGAGATCGTGTTCAACCTGATCCGCATCGAACAGATGCGAAAGACCAAGCAAGACCGCCGTGAAGACTTCGACGACGTGTTCGATTTCGAGACCGGCCTGACGCAGAGTTTCCAGATCAAGTGCCCTTGAGAACGCCCGCCGCCCTTTCGAATCACGACACGATGACCAAAACGAATCGCTCGCCGGCAAACCGTACTGCGCGGCGCCGGGACGAAGCTTGTTCGGCGGCCGACGACGAGCGAGACTTCGAGCCGCGACCCTTTCGGCGTCGCCCCTGGTTCCTGGCGGCAACCGCGGCGGCGCTGGCGGCCTGGCTCGCTTTTTTATCGCTGATGGCCTGGCAGCAATGGCGGCAGGAAAGAAACAGGCCGCCTGCTGGGCAGGAACGCAAGGCGGTCGGCTCTGCATCGGCGAGCGGCGAGCGGCGAGCGTGGACCAGCCTGGAACATTGACTCGCTTGCGCAACTGGCACAATAGTATCGATCGGTCGCCAATTCAAGCATTTCCTCGCCCGGGATCGCGGTCTGGCGAAACGAAGCCTTGAAGCGAGCCTGCCCGCGTGCCAGAATCGCCAGACAACGGTTGAACCTTGATAGCAGGCACATTTCATGTGCCGCCCGCGGCGAGGGGTGACGGCGAGCTGCGTGCCCTGCCGAAGAGTCAAAGCCGCCTGCCTCACCCTGGCGAGGAGTCTGAAAGCGATGAAGATTGAGCCCTTGGGCGAAAACGTAGTGATCCAGCGCCTGGCCGCGGAAGAAAAAACGGCCGGGGGAATCGTCTTGCCCGAGGGCGCCCGCGAGAAGCCGCAGCAAGGACGCGTTCTGTCGGTGGGCGACGGCCGGCTGCTGCCCGACGGCGGCCGCGCGGCGCCGCAGGTCAGCGAGGGTGATCGCGTGCTGTTCAGCAGCTACGCCGGCTCCGAAGTCCTCGTCGACGGCGAGGAATTGTTGATCATGAGCGAGTCGGACATCCTGGCCGTCTTACAATAGCTCGCAAGGGCGGAGCGCCTCGACCAGCCGATCCGCTCTTGCCGGGCCGGATCACGGCGGCGCCTTCGACTGATTATCGAGCAACCAGCCGGCTCCAGGCGATCCCGCCGCTCGCGAGTCGATCGTCGCGGCCCCTCGCAACTCGCTCGGCCTAACGGGTCGGGCTGCGCTGTAGCAGAACGGAAACCGTTGCGGCCCGTACGCCAGACGTCGACGCGAACCGTAGGTTGCAGCGCTGCCGAGCACGTGCCGGGCCCTGCTCCGCGTCTGTAGCGAATGGCCGAACAAGTCTGGACCGGGAGCCGCCGGGGCCTTACAGTGAGGGGGAGCAATTCGACGCCCGAATCTGCGGGGCTTGCGGCGAACAGCGGCGGCCCGCGCAAAATCTGGCGGAGGCGCTCTTCGCAAAGCAGATTCTCCGGGAGGCAACGGCATGTATCTACCGTGCACGTGGCGGAAATGGCTGGTGGCAGCGGCGTTTGGCGGTCTGCTGGGCGCAGGGCTCAACGTCTTCGCACGAGAGTGGAGCGATGTATCGGGCAAGTTCCACATCGAAGCGGAATTCGTGGCGGCTCGAAACGGGAAAGCGATCCTCGAGAAGACCGACGGTTCGATCATCACCGTTCCGCTGGAGAAGCTGAGCGAAGCGGACCGCGCCTATATCCGGTCTCAGAACGGAACGAAACCGGCTCCTGTTCCGGCTCGCTCCCGTTCCCGCCAGGCCCGCAGCTCGCTCCGCGAACGACGGCGCGCTGCGGAAGCTGCGCTGACCTCGCTGCGGACCCATTGCTACCGTTGTCACGGTCAGGAAGGCGCGAACGAAGGGGGCTTCAACTTCGTTTTGAACCTGGAGAAGCTCGCCCGGACGCACGTCACGCCAAAATCGCTGGCTGACTCGTTGTTGTTTGAGCGCCTGGTGGCGTCGGATGACAGCGTGATGCCGCCGCCGGGCGAGGAGCCGCGCCCGTCCAAGAGCGAGATTGCGGCCATCAAGGGCTGGATCGAGGCCGGCGCGCGGCGATTGCAAAAGACAAGCCTCGCGACTTCGTCACCAACGATCAGGTGATGAAATCCATTCTCGACGACGTCCGCCAGGCGCCAGAGCGCTCGCGGCGGTTCCTGCGGTATTTCACCTTGACGCATCTCTACAACGCGGGGGTGTCCGACGACGAGTTGCGCACCTATCGCAACGCGTTCGTCAAGTTGATCAACAGCCTCTCATGGAACACCGACCTGCTCGTGCCGGAAACCGTCGATCCCGCCAAGACGGTGTGGCGCGTCGACATTCGCCAACTCAACTGGAGCAATGAGGTCTGGGAGCAGGTCGAAGAGGCCAACCCTTACTTTCTGAACCTCTCCACGCGAGACGCCTTAGCATGTTACGAAGAGACGCAGGCGAGAATGCCGCTGGTGCGAGTCGATTGGTTCGTGTTCGCCGCTTCAAAGCCGCCCCTGTATCATGCCATACTCGGCATTCCCGACACCGACCAACAACTGGAAGAGACGCTCAGGGTCAACGTTGAAGCGAACATCGATCAGGAGCAGGCGATGCGGGCCGCGTTCAACCGTTCCGGAGTGTCGCAAAACAACCGGCTGATCGAACGCCACAAGTCGCCTTATGGCAGCTACTGGAAAAGTTACGACTTTGGCGGCAACATCGGCCGACAAAATCTGTTCGAGCACCCGCTGGGCCCCGGAACCGGCAGCGAAGCTTTCCAGCATGACGGCGGCGAACTGATCTTCACGCTCCCCAACGGCTTTCAGGGATATATGCTTGTCGATGGCCAGGGTCGGCGCATCGACAAAGGCCCGACCGAAATCGTCAGCGATCCGAAACGTCCCGATAAGACGGTGACCAACGGCGTGTCGTGCATGTCCTGCCACTACCTGGGCGTGATTCCCAAATCCGACGAGATTGGCCCCTTCGTCAGGGCCAACCCGAAAGCCTTCGACAATGCCGAGTACATTCTCTCCCTCTACTGCGAGCCGCAAGAACTCGACGTCGTGCTCGGCGAGGACGCCAAGCGATTCGCCGCCGCGATGAAACAGATCGGCATCGCCAGCATCAGTCGCAGCGGCGAGCCGATTTCGACGATGGCTTCGCGATTCGAACAAGAACTCGATTTGCAGATGACCGCTTGCGAGTTTGGGCTGCTCCCCGCCGAGTTCAAGAAACGCCTGCAAGCCGCCGACGCCATGGGTGCGCAGTTTCGGCGCCCTGCTCGTTCCTGGCGGCACAATCAAGCGGGACGTGTTCGCGGAGTTATTCGGCAACGCCGCCGTCGAGTTCGGGCTGATGAAGGGCGGGCAGGCCGGCCTTGCCGCCGCGTCTCGCGGCCGAACCACTCTCCGCTCGCGTCCCGACGACGACGGCAAGCCCGGCGAGGTTCGCCGCTTCAACGACATGGGTTGGGGAGTTGCAATCGTTGGCTTTCTCGCCGAACGGCGCCTTTCTGGCCGTCGGCAAGAGCGACCGCCTGCTGCAATTGTTTGACGTCAACGAAGGAGCGCGATCTAGGCGTCATCGACAACCTCAGAAACCTCGGCCAGGTGAAGGCCTGCCAGTTTACGCCCGACGGCTCCAAGCTGCTCGCCGGCGGCTACTCAGGGCAGATACTGATCTGGGACGTCTCCAGGGAAGGGCTGCTGAAGCCCGCTGGGCAGTTCGTCGGGCACTCCAAAGAGCTGAATTGCATCGCCATTTCCAGCGACAACCGCTTCGCCGTCTCGGGCGGACGCGACAATGTGCTCCGTTACTGGGAGATCGAGAGCGGCAAGGAACTGGGAGCCTTTGCCGGTTTCAAAGGCGCTATCAAGGCCTGTCATCTTTCCTCCAACGGCCGGAACGCCCTCGCGACCGACGGCGCCACGCTGTTGCTGATCGACGTGAAAAGAAATCACGTCGTCAAGCAGTCTTCGCTCACGCGTTCCGGGGCCTCAGGTCAATCCGCGGCTTTTTCGCCCGACGGTCGGCTTGTGGCGGTCGGCGACCGCTATGCCATTCGGCTCTGGGACCTCAAAACCGGCAAAGAGCTGCCCATGCTTCAAGATAACGAAATCCAGTGGAGCGCCGCTTTCACCCCGGACAGCACGCGGCTGGTGAGCGGCGGATCGGGCAAGGTAAACGTCTGGGATGTTCGCAAGCAGCGTAAAATCCACTCGCTCGTCACGGCCGGCAGCGGTTACGTGCAATGCGTGGCGACCTCTCCAGACAATCAGCACGTCGCCGCCATTCCCAGCTCGGCCGGGCAGGACTTACAGGTCCTGCGCATTCCGAGCGTCGGGAGATAGTCGCCCGGACATCCAAGCAAGGTTGGCGCCCAGAACGCGGGTTCGGAGAAGCGCCAACGCTAAATCAGTTCCCGGATCGGCTGCGGCACTGCCGTCCACCAGGTACTGCGGCCGGCCGTTCAAATCGGTCAGCGTTACGGCGCTGGCGTCGATGCCGAGGTTGTGATAGAGCGTGGAGAAGACTTCCGGGAAGGTGACGGGCCGGTCGACCGCTTCGCCGCCCAGCCGGTCGGTGGCGCCGATCACCTGGCCGGTGCGCATGCCGCCGCCGGCAAGCAGTGCGCAAGAGACCCGCGGCCAGTGATCGCGGCCCGAGTTGCCGTTGATCTTCGGCGTACGGCCGAACTCGCCCCAGGCAATGACCGTCACGTCGCGGTCGAGGCCGCGTTCGTGCAGATCGTCGATCAGCGCCGTAATGCACCGATCGAGCGCCTCGCTGTCTTCCTTGCAGCGGTCGAAGGTCGAGCCGTAGGGATGGCCGTGCCAGTCCCACTTGCTGTAATTCAAGGTGACGATCCGCACGCCGGCCTCCACCAGGCGCCGCGCCAGGAGCATGCTCTGCGGCACGCGCGGCGCGCCGTTGCCGTCGATGAACACCTTCGGGTCGCCCGTGCCGTAGCGCTCCACCGTGCGCGGATCTTCCTGCGAAACGTCGAGCGCCTCGACCAGCCGCGACGACGTCAGAATGCCCATCGCCTGCTCGGTGAAGGCGTCCATGCCGGTCATCTTGCCGCTGGCGTCGGCCTCGCGGCGGAAGCGGTCGAAGCTGGCCAGCAGCGTCTTGCGGTCGGCGAGCCGTTCCGGCGTGACGCCTTGCAGCACCATGTCGTCCTTGCCCGGTCCCTGCGGACGGAACGGCGACTGAGCGACGCCGGCAAAGCCCGGCCCCGGTTCGTTGTAGGGGCCGTGCGAGCAGGTGTAACAGAGACTGACAAACGGCGGCACTCCGTGGGCCGAAGAGCCTTGCAGGCGGCTCACCGCCGAACCCATCTGCGGCCAGCCGCCCGGCGCCGCCTGCTGCGGCCGCCGGCCGGTGAAGCACTGGTAGGCGTTGTGGTCGGCCTGCGCATCGACGATCGAGCGGATCGGCACGAAGCGGTCCATCCGTTTCGCCAGCCGCGGCAGATGCTCGGAGATTTCGATGCCGGGAACCGATGTCTCGATCGGTTGATAGGGGCCGGCGATCTCGCGCGGAGCGTTTGGTTTCAGGTCGAACAAATCCTGGTGCGGCGGGCCGCCGACCAGGTAGATCATGATCAGTGATTTACGAGAGGAACCCGTCCCTGCTTGCGATTCCAGCGACAGCAACTGCGGCAGCGACAGCCCGCCGAAGCCCAGGCCGCCGATCTTCAGAAAGTTGCGACGCGATAATCCATCGCAAAACCGGGCCTGGCGGTCCGTGGGACCAAGGATCGAAAGCATTCAACGGGCTCCTCAGCTCAATGCACAAATTCCGCTCGCGGCCCCCATCGATGTTTATCGATGCGTCTGGCATCAGACTAGAGCCGCAAGACGCCGGGGTCAACGCGATTTGCCGCCTCCGAGCGGCGTTGGCAAGCTTGAGAAACGCGGCTAGTCCGAAAATTCGCAAACGACGTCCCATGAAGGCAAGTTTTTAGCCACAGAGAACACCGAGGAGATGGACTAAAACCACCCATGACCGGAGACACGGTGGGCAGATTACACACTCGCCCCTTACTCCTCTCCGTGCCCTCCGTGCTCTCTGTGGCCAAATCAATTCCGTCTTTTTGTCGAGCTGGATAAACTTTGGAGTTCTTGGGCTGTTGCTTGCAACCTGTGGGACTACTGCTTCGTCATTTCTAAATCTTAGGGCTGGTGGTCCTGGACTCGGCAAAGCCTCGCTTCACTGGGGCATCGCTTCGCTCTGCCGCCAGCCACCCCCGCTGCTTCAAATTGCCAACCCCAAGACTTAGAGCTGAAAAGGCGCTAGCCAATAATGGCCCCGCGCGGTCGTCCACAGAATCGGCACACGATCCGTCGACCTATTTCTCGGCAACCACGGGATTGCGCAACACGCCGACGCCTTCGAGTTCAATTTCGACCACGTCGCCGGGCTTCATCTCGGCGGTCCTGCCGGGCGTGCCGGTGAAAATCTGGTCGCCCGGCTGCAGCGTGACGTACTGGCTGATGAAGCTCACGCTCGATGCAATATCATGAATCAAGTGGTCCGTGTTCTCTTCCTGCTTGACTTCTCCATTGAGTCGCAGCCGCAGCATCAGCTTGTCGTAGTCGATGCCGGTGGCGATATAGGGGCCGACGGGGCCGAACGTGTCGGCGCCTTTGGCTCGCCACCACTGCACGTCCTTCACGTCCTTGTCGTTCTGCCAGATGCGGCTCGCTGACGTCGTTGCCGGCGGTCACGCCGAACACGTAGTCCATCGCCTCCTCCTTGGAGACCTTGCTGCACTTCTTGCCGATCACCACCACCAGCTCCGCTTCATAATGGACGACCTTGGCGTCTTTCGGCAGCACGATCGCCTCTCCGTGCCCGACCAGGCAGGAAGGGCTTTTGAAGAACGGCTGCGGGATCTGAAACTTCGGCGGCACGACGTCATCACGCAAGTGGCTGCGGTAGTTGCCGGCCAGCGCCAAGACCTGCGTCGGTTGCGTGGGCGGAAGCAGCTTGACCTCCTTCAAGGCGTGCGTCTTGTCCGTCTTCGACCAGGAACCGAACAGATCCCCGGAAAGCTGGCGCACGCGGTCGCCTTCCAACAGTCCATAGGCGATCGTATCGCCTGCCTGGAACCGCAGGAATTTCATTGGTTCGGCGGCCAGAGAGAACGACGGCGCCAGCGCGGCGATCGACAACAAGAAGCCTGCGAAGGACGTGCGTTTCATACTGCGGTTCCTCGGGTGCGAAGGTGCGTGAGCAACTCTCGACGTTCAATGGCCTGTAGAATGACACGCCGCGTCGACGGGTTCAACTGACGAGACGACAAATCACCATTTTTCTCTGGACATCCGCGCGGCGAGCCGAGCAGCCGATCGCCGGCGCCCAAGTGCCGTTTATTTCCGCCGCAATCGCCAGACGTCGGGCTGCATGTTGTTGCCGGCGACCATCCACAGCGCGTCGTTATGAACGAACAGACTGGCCGCATGTCGCGGACGCCAGGGCGTGCCGGACAGTTCCTGCCAGGTCTCTCCATCTGCGGAGTGCCAAACGTCGTTGCGGTTGCCGCCGTCGCGATGATAGCCTTCCATCACCCACAGCCGGCCGTCCCAGACGGCGACGTCATGGTACTGGCGCGGATGCCACGGCGCCGCGGCGACGTGCTGTTTCCAATGCACGCCGTCGGCGGAACTCCAAACGTCATTGTAGAATTGCCGCGTGGGCGTCGCAGGCGTGTCGTAGGTTCCGCCGCCCAGGATCCAGATGCGCCCGTTCATGACCGCGCCGCCGCCGATCATGCCGCGGGCCGACCAGCACGGCTCCTGCGGCTCGACCTTTTTCCACTCGCGGCCGTCCTCGGTGGTCCACAGATCGCGGTAGAAGGCTTCGTCTGATTTGGCAAAGGCGGGCATGGTCTGGCCGCCGATGACCCAGATTTTGCCGTCATGCACCACAGTGTAGTGCAACGCCCTCGGCGCCCAAGGCAGGGGCTTGTCGCGATTGACGAGCGTCCAGGTCCGTCCGTCTTGCGAGTTCCAGACATCGTTCTGGTAATGTCCCTGGTTGCAATCTCCGCCGATGATCCACATCCGGTCGCGGAACACGGCGTAACCGGCGGTATGCCGGCCTTCCCAGTCCGCCGTCGGATCGAATGAACGGTCTTTGAACGTATTCGGTTTGACCAGCGTCCAGTTCGCCCCGTCGGGCGAGGACCAGACTTCGTTGTTGCAGATCCGCGGAAAAAACTCGCGATGAGCCTGCCCCGGATTCCAACCTCCCAACAGCCACATCCGGCCCGCAAAGCTCAATGCTCCGGCGCCATCTCGCGGAGCGAAAGGCGCCGTGAGCGTGAGCTGCTCCCATTCGTATTGCGGCGAAGCAGGCGGTTCGGCGCTCAAGCGAGAAGTTGCCGAAAACAACGCCGCCGCAAGAAAAGCAGGAATAATCGCCCGAAAAGTGCTCGCTGACATGAGAGGCCTTTCTTGAGAAGTTGCGGCCGAAGCACACGAGCCCGCCGTGCACGCAAGACGGGCTCGACTCAATCGAAGGCACGACTCGCAGCAAGGCAGGAACAACGTCCCTATTAACTAAATCACGGGGCGCGCGTTTGCAACAAGCGTGGCGAAAGAGAGTGAGACTTCCGTCGGAGTCCGCAAGAGGACGGAATTGTCACCAATTCCGCTACTACATGGCGTCGCGGGGCAGAATCAGCCAGGGTGATCGCGTCGCCAGCTACTTCGCCGCTTTCGCATCGACGAGCCAGTCGCTCATCATACGCTTCAACCGCAAGACCTGAGGGCGAGCTGCTGCGGCAAAGTGCGTGTAGCGATAGTTCCTGGCACTCGAAGTCTGCCAGGGCCGTTTGCACTTCAGCGAACCGGGCCCGAGATCGAACGCATGATCGCCGCGTGCGAAGCTGTCTTCAATGACGCGCCGCATCAGCGCCGTGCCGGAGCCCGCCTTGGTGACCGAGGCGTCGAAGCCCATCCGCAGGCCGTAGAGATGGCCTTGATAGTGATAGTTGTAGATGAACGCCGCCGGCCGGCCGGCCAGGAACAGCAAATTCAAATCGACGCCGCCGGCTCGAACGGCTTGCTCATGGGCGTCGCGCAGATAGTCTTGCACCGACTCGTGGCTCAGCGTCGTGCCGTTCTTGGAAGCCCCCTGCCAGCTCGTCGAGGCGATCGCCTCGCAGGCCTCGTACAAATCCCAGCGGGGATCTGCATCGCCATACGCGGCGCCTTGTGGCCGACAACGGACAAAGCGAACTTCACCCTCGGCGGCCAGCTTCTTTTCACAACGACCGACGTTGTTGCGCCAGTGATGACCGCGGCCCGACCAATACGCTTGCCAGTCGCCGCTCAGCTCGACGACCGCCCCTTCGCCGCCCAGTTGTTCCCGCGCCTGCCAGCCGGTCGTGCGGAGAGAATTGGCCGTGCGGCCATGGTCGACGCCGTCTCGATCGACCCAGCGCAAATCGAACAGGTCCCAATCGCGGGGGCGCGATTTGAGATATCGCAGGGCGGCCGTCAGCGTGGCGGTCGGCTGGGGGCCGATCGGTCCATAGAACATGCCCCAATCGTGCAGCGGATAGGTCAGCACGCGGAGCGAGCCGAGCCGCGAGGTCTCGGTGCGAACGACCAGCGGCACGATGCCCAACACTTCGTCGCTTGTCCGCACGACCAGCACTCGCAAACGCTGCTCGGCGCCGAAGTGGCGCCAGTACGTTTCGAGCCAGTCGAGCGTCTGAAAGAAGGTTGCTCCTCGCGTCTTGGTCAGCAGCGAGTTCCACAGCAGACGATAGCCGGCCAATTCGGCTGGATCGTTGATTTCGATGACTCGGATCATGGCTCGGCTCGCAGTCGATTCGGCGCCGGGAAACTCAGCGATTGTTCCCGCAACATCGCGGCTGCTGGCCTAAGATGCAACCACTGTGCCGCGCCGCGGCCGCCGCGAAACGTGGCGCCGTCAGCGAGCGTAGGGCTATTTGTGGATAGGGGTTGCGCAATTCCTGCGGTTGGTCGTAGCGGTTTGCGAGTCGCCAAAAAGCAACGTGCGGCGTTTCCGCAACGCCACGTGGCGCCGACGCACCGCTAGCGCCGCGCCTCTGGATTTTCTCGCTCTATGCCCTAAGATGCTTGCCATCGTCCAGGCATCACTTCAGAGCATCGCGAGAGATTCGGAGGCGGGAATCGTGGGTCATCACCAGACGAAAGAACATCGCCAAGGCAAGCATTCCTATCACCAGATCGGTCTGGTCCGCGGCCAGTTCGGCAACGTGCCTGAAGACGCCTGGCTCGACTGGATCGCCCAGACCGGCTTCGACGGCTGGGAAGAAGCCAGTTGGGAGCTGGATCTGGCCCGCTGCGGCGACGATGCCGGCGCGAAGGCCGTCGCCCAGGAGCGCGTGGCGAAAGCCAAGAGCCGGGGCATGGAGATTTTTTCGTTGGCGGCGCATCTGCAAGGCCAGGCGCTCGGCGATGAACCGAGCGCCAAGACCGTGCAGTTCTTAGGCGGCGAGTCGGCGGCCGCCTATGCCGCCTGGCGAGCGGCGGGCAACCAGCCGCCGCGCACCGATCCGTTTTTCGTGCCCGGCGACGTGGCTGAGATCGTCCATAAGCAAGCCACGACGTCGCTGGTCAACACCGTGCGCCTGGCGCACTTCATTGGCAAGCTGCAGGACCGCACCGTGCCGGTCTCGGGCTTCGTCGGCTCGCCGGCCCACTGCTGGAGCCATTGGTTCTTGTTCCCGCCGCTGCCCAAATCGATCGGCGGCCACGAAATCCCTGACGTGTACCAGGTCAGCCTGGAATTGCTCGTAGAGCGGTTTTCGCCGGTCTTCCAGGCCTGCTTGAACTACGGCCTCACGTTCGACCTGGAGTGCCATCCCAGCGAACGGGCCATGGGCGATATCGCCAGCGCCGCGATTACATCGGCGCCGTCGACGCCGCCGGATTCGCCAAAGCGGCGGGCTTCAACTTCGACTGCTCGCACATGGAGTGGCAAGGCGTCTCGGGCGTCGACTTCATCCGCACGTTCGCCGATCGCATTCACTGTGCGCACATCAAGGGCGTACAGGTGGTCCGCGGCTACACCCGCAACGGCCGGTTGGGCGGTCATCAGCCGATGGGCGACAAGCATAACGGTTGGAACTTCGTGACGGCCGGCACGGCCCGCGATTCGACGTCAACGGAAGAGCTGCTCGTGGAACTGAACCGGGCCGGCTACTCCGGCGCCGTCTCCATCGAGTGGGAAGACAACGACGTCGACCAGTGCGCCGGCGGCAAGCAAGCGCTGCTCAACGTTCATCGCGCCGACCAGCCGCCCAGCGGCATGCGTCACGACGAACAGCTCAAAGCCTGATAGAGCGACTCAGCTCCACTCGGGCCGTGGCGACGAGTGAATGGTCGGCGTGACGCCGCTGCGCCAAGCGTCGATCTTATGGAGCGTTTGCTGCACGCTGGCCGGATCGTCGTGAACTTGCAGTTCAATCTCGAAGCGGCGCGACTCGCCCGGCGCCAGCCGTGCGACGCGGCCGGCCGCCTGCTCGACTGACTTGACGTTGGGAAAGTTGATGCACGGCTCCAGGCCCGTGCAATAGCCGTCGCTGAAGGCCTGCCGGTTCTTCCACAAGGCGAAGTAGGGAAACTGGCGGCGGTTGAATGCCAGGCTCAAACCGTGACGCCCGTCGGCGGCCGCCAGCAACGCGCCGGTGCGGCCGTCTTTGTCGGCAGCCAACTCGCAAAACAGCACCGTCTCTTCTCCACCCGGCTCCGGCTGTGGGAACTCTTGCCAGGTCGCCAGATCGCGGGCCGAGAAGTCATTTCGCGGCGCCATCGTTTCGATCGGCGCCGAAAAGATCGAGCCGGGCGCGGCAAGCGGCGGCCCGACGTTGATGTGATAGAGCAGTTCCAGATCGGCCGGAGTCGCCCAGGCGTTGATCACTTCGTCGATGACCGTCAGCTTAGGCTCGCCGATTCTCGTCCGCACGGTCGATTTCAACCGCAAGTTGTTGCCGAACAGCCGCGTCTCGTCGATGACGCCGGTCACGCTCAGTTCGCCGGAGTCGGAATCAATCGTGACTTCGACGAAGTGGGCCGGCAGGTTGGCGATTCGCCCATGCAGCGGATGCTTCAACTTGCCGTCGGCCGACCACTCTGGCGCGCCGTTGTACTCCAACCCGCAGCGGCAGAGCAGTTCGTCGAAGCCGCGCAGCCAGCCAATTCCGCTCCCCTCGTCCGTCGGCACGAACTTGGGGTGTACCGGTCCTTTGACGGGCGAAGGCCAGCCGACTTCGAGTTCGCCGCGCCAGACGCGCCACAAGCCCATGCCTCGGCCGGGCAGCACGGTGAAACGCAGACAGCCGTTGTCGACTTCGATCGAATCGAGCCCGTCGCGCAAGCCGCCTCGCAACGTTCGCTTGCGCACGGAGAAGTTCGAAGCGCCGGGCGCATCGGCAGGCCCCAACTGCAAGGCGTCGACGTAAACATCGCGCTCGGTGTCGGTCAGGGTCCAACTGCGGCACGGCATGGCGAAATCTCCTTGAGGCAGAAAATCAATGGGCTCGAATGTACGATGCCGCCCGGCAGTTTTCCATGCCTTGGCTCGCTCCGGCGCCGCCAAAAAGTTGGCGGCAACGGCCCGGCGTTTGGAAGTGCAGACGGCCAAACGGCGTTGTTCTGATTTTGTTCCGCCGCGATTTGGTCTTGTCCTTTCTCGTCTCGCGAGTTGATTTCCAGCTAGCTCCCTTGCCACTCCGACATTCATGTTCCGCTGCCGCGCACGGCATCTAGCTGATCCGCCGGCGCTCCACCGGGACGAGCCCTAATGGAACGAGGTTCGCGGTAAGGTTGGATGGAGGCGAGAGTTGCGCTGCACTCAAGAGACCCCATCCGCCTTGCGCGGATCGGTGAACAAGATGGCGAACTAGCTGGCCTGTAGGCCAAAGAAAAAGGCCCCATCCAGCTTGCCTGGATGGTGAATGAGATGCCTCTACGGCGCGAAACACCGCAAACTCCTTCACCATCGAGACGAGCTTGATGGGGTCGTACTTGGGCTGTATCGAAACACAGCATCCGTCCGACGAATGACTTTCGGTCTAATCTCGTGCCATTAGGGACGAGTCCCGAGGTGGCGGAGCGGAACAAAAGCCGGATCCAAATTACAGGCCCGTCCGAACCGGAGATTCCCCCATTCCGCAGGCCCCGGAGCTATCTGCCCGCCATCGGCCCCGCTCAAGCGGCGCAGCGCTTGCCAGTCACTCAGCTAGCGAATAAAACAAGGCGGTCGGACCACTTTTTCGCGGCGATTTCGCCGCGTTTTTTTGCGGAGTCTTCGCCCTCATGGTTACCTCTACGATCGTCAAAAAAGATAGTATCGCCGCGCTTCTCGACCGGGCCTTGGACGCCGGGCAGGGGTTGCTCAGACTGACGCCCACCTGGGTGCCGCGCAGCTTTTTGCATCCCGGCAAGCGGATCAAGCTCGCCCCGACCGACTGGTACGCCTATGGCGCCCATCGCGGGGGCATCGACGAACGCTGGTTCGGCAGCACCACCGAGGCCGCCAACGAGGGCCGCGTCGACGACGAGGGTTTGAGCTACGTGGCCTTCGAGGGCGAGCGTTTTACGCTCCGCGACGCCGTCAGCGAGAAGGGCGCCCGGCTGATCGGCCAGACGATGTATGAGCAAGTACAATCGCTGGCCCGTCTACTCGAAGTTTTTCGACAACATGGGCCCGATTCCGCACCACATGCACCAGGGCTTCAAGCACGCGGCCATGACCGGCCAGGAAGGCAAGCCGGAGAGCTACTACTTCCCGCCGCAGCTCAACAACGTCGACAACAACTTCGCCTACACGTTCATGGGGCTCGAGCCCGGCACGACCAAGGCCCAGTTGCGCAAGTGCCTGGAAGACTGGTCGAAAGGCGACAACGGCATTCTCGATCTGTCGCGAGCTTACCGGCTGAAGCGCGGCACGGGCTGGCTGATTCCGCCCGGCGTGCTGCACGCTCCCGGCTCGCTCTGCACCTACGAGCCGCAGTGGGGCTCCGACGTGTTCGGCATGTTCCAGTCGCTCGTCGAAGGCCGCGAGGTCCCCTGGTCGCTGCTGGTCAAAGACGTGCCGAAGGACAAGCACCAGGACCTGGACTTCATCATCGAGCAGCTCGACTGGGAAAAGAACGTCGACACGCACTTCAAGGAACACAATTACCTGGAGCCGATCATCGACGAGTCGGCCTCGGGCGCAGGCTGCGCAGACCGCTGGATCGTCTACGGCACGGTCGACGGCGAGCAACGCTTCAGCGCCAAGGAACTGACCCTCGAGCCGGGCGCCAAGTGCACGCTGAAAGATCCCGGCGCCAGCAGTTGGATCACCGTGCAAGGCCGCGGCCGCATGGGCCGGCTCAATCTGCAGACGCCCGCCATGATCCACTTCGGCGAGGAGACCGAAGACGAAGTGTTCATCACGCACGAAGCCGCCGCGAATGGCGTCGAAATCGAGAACACCGGCAGCGAGCCGCTCGTCGGGCTGCGTTACTTCGGCCCGGATACGCACAAGAGCCTGCCGAAGATGGGCGATTACCGGAAGTAAGAGCTAGGCCCTATATGTGTGCGACGGCGATTCAATCGGGTGAACGAGTCGAGGTATTCTTTGTGCCGGCGTCGGCGTATCGGAAGATCGCCAAGTCGTTTGGTCGCGGCGTCGTTGAATACGACGCCCGGACGGAAACGCTGTTGCTTCCTGCGCGGATGAACGATGTTTCTTGGGAGCAGTACGAATTGCTCCTGGAGACGCTGCAGGACCATCGCCTACGGCACGCCTACGACCGGGGGACGCTGGAAATGATGTCGCCGTCGACGAGCCACGAGTGGATCAAGAAATTCCTGGCGAGGCTGATCGAGGCGATGTCGTTCACGCTATCGATTCCGATCAAATCGGCCGGCTCGACGACGCGCCGCAGCAAAGCGGCGCAAAAAGGGCTTGAGCCGGACGAATCGTATTACATCGCCAACGAACGGCTGATGCGGGATCGGTTCGACGATGTGCCGGGTCGCGATCCCCCGCCCGATTTAGCGATCGAGGTTGACGTCCGCCGCGCGGCCGCAAGACGGCAAAGCATTTACGCCTCGCTAGGCGTCTGCGAGTTGTGGCAGCACGATGGAAAGGAACTACGTTTTTTTCGTCTGGCCGCCAACGGCAAATACGAACGAATCGCGAAAAGCTTATCTTTTCCATTTCTCGAACCGCGGGATTTCGATCGATTCATCAAACTAAGGGGGACGCTTGAGGAGAACGAGTTGGTCGGCGCATTCCTTGATCTGGCCCGCGCGAAGTTCGCCAAAACGTCAGCCTCACGGGCGACTAAGAAGAAATCTGCCAAGAAAAAGAAAGGCTCCTGAGAGCATGAGCACCGCACATACCAACAACTTCCCCAAGCTTCACAATGCGGCCTGGCCCGGCGTGGTCGGCAAAGGCCCCGATTCGGAGCCGCCGATCGAGCTGGATACGATGCTCGACCTGACGGCCGCGGCCGAGGTGGACGGCGTCAAGTTCGACGGCGTCGACCTGTTCCTGTTCGCGCCGCACGTCGACATCGATGCCTCGGACGACGATCTCAAGCAGTTGGCCGACAAGGTGCAAGCTCGCAACCTGGTGATCGGCAGCGTCGTGGCGCCGGTCTGGCCGCCCACCGGCGGCGGTTCGGCGATGGGCGACGCCGACGAGCGCAAGCAATTCGTCGAACAGGTGCGCAAAGGCTGCCGGATCGCCAAGAAGCTGAAGGAGCTCGGCGTGCGGCCCTACGGCGTGGTGCGGATCGACTCGGCCTGCAGCCCGAGCGACTGGGCCGAAGATCCGGCCGGCAATACCCAAAAGATCGCGGAAACGTTCCGCGAGGCGTGCGCAGTGGCCGAGGACTTTGGCGAGCGACTGGCCGCCGAGGGGGAAATCTGCTGGGGCGCCATGCACAGTTGGAAGGAGATGGTCAAGCTGCTGGAGGCGGTCGATCGCCCCAACACGCTCGGCTTCCAGGCCGACATGGCCCACACGCTCTTGTACCTGCTCGGCTACAACGCGCCGCAGGATGCGATCCTGCCCGAGGGCTTTGATTGGAAAGACGACCAGAAGCTGCAAGACGCCCTAACCACGCTGACCAAGGCGTTGCGTCCCTGGACCATCGACTTCCACGTGGCCCAAAACGACGCCACGGTGTTCGGCTCCGGCTCGCACGACAAGACGGGCCGTCACTGCCTGCCGAACGATCCCAACGGCAAGTTGAAGATTGCCCGCGACGCCGGCCACTGGATGCGCGACGAGCAGGGCAACGTCACCAAGAAGTTCCGCCACATCTGCTGGGACGGCTGCATGTTCCCCAACGCCGTCATGATGCAGCCGCAGACCTGGAACGACATTCTGGGCGCGATGGTCAGCGTGCGCGATGCGCATGGCTGGCGGGAATAGGGGCCGAGGTCGGAAGTCGGAAAACTTGAAAGGGGACAACGCCATGAAGATGCAAGGCTTGAGAGATCGGACGAAGCAGTTTGCGTTGCGGACGATTCGCATGTTTTCGAGCTTGCCCAAGTCGGCCGAAGCCCAAGTGCTCGGCAAGCAAGCGCTGAGATCAGGGACGAGCGTGGCAGCGAACCTTCGAGAAGGTTCACGAGCCCGGTCGAATGCGGAATTCATTTCGAAGCTCGGCATCGTCGAACAAGAACTTGACGAAACGATGTTGTGGCTCGAACTTCTCATCGAAGCCAAGATTGTGCCCGAAAAGAAGCTCTCGGCCTTGCACCAGGAGGCGGACGAGCTCCTCGCAATCATCGTATCCTCGATTCAAACGGCTAAGCGCCGGAAATAGTCCTTCAGTCTTTACTCCAACCAATTCCGACTTCCGACTTCCGACTTGGCCCTGCCGCAGCGCTAACCACGCATCAACGGTTCGAATTGCCGATGATCATCGACGTTCACAGCCACGCCTGGCAGTACCCCGCACACTTCAGCGATGATTTTCGCCAGCAGGCGAATCGCGCTCGGGCGGGCGTCGAGGTTGATCTGACGGTCCGCTATGAGGAGTATCGTGCATCAGCGACGGAAGACACGATAACGGTCGTCTTCGGCGGCAAGGCGCGGCTGAGCGGGCTGTGGGTCGATGATCGTTACGTCGCAGATTACGTACAGGCTCATCCCGACAAGCTGATCGGTTTTCTGTCGCTCGATCCGACCCAGCCGGGCTGGCAGGAGGAGCTGCGCGAAGGCCACCGAGAGCTGAAGCTGCAAGGCATCAAGCTGATGCCGATGTACGCCGGCTTCCGGCCCGACGATGCGCTGCTCGATCCGCTCTGGCAGTATGCCGCCGAACATCGGCTGCCCGTCCTGCTGCACACGGGCACGACGTTCATCTCACAGGCGCCGCTGGAATGCACTTTGCCGCGGCATCTCGACCCGGTGGCGATGCGCTTTCCGGACGTGAAGATCATCATGGCTCACCTCGGGCATCCCTATGAGGGCGAGGCGATCGTCACGGCCCGCAAGCACGCCAACGTGTATCTGGACATCAGCGCCTTGCACTATCGCCCATTCCAGCTTTACCAGAGCCTGATGCTGGTGCAGGAATACGGCGTCTGGCCCAAGCTCCTTTTCGGCAGCGACTATCCCTTTACCACCGTCAGCGCTTCCATCGACGGCCTCCACAGCCTGAACGATATGCTCGCAGGCACGGCCCTGCCGCGGCTGAACGAGGCGGAGATCGAGGGATTGATTGCTCGAGACAGCTTGAGCTTGCTGGGGCTAGCGACGCGCTGACCAGGGCAAATTCGGAATGCGGAATTCGGCGCAAGCGGGAAGCATCAGTGTGGGATTGCACGAAGGGGGCATTTGCTCTTCGCGCGTTTGATCGGTATTTTAGCATCTTCGCCAGAATAACTTTCCGAATTCCGCATTCCGAATTCCGCATTTGCTTCAGGACGGTCCCATGTCTTCCCCTCTGAACATCGGCATGATCGGCTACGGCTTTATGGGCCGGGCCCACTCGAACGCGTACCGCCAGGTGAGCCAGTTTTTCCCTCGCAAGTACCGCCCGGTGCTCAAGGCCTGCTGCGCCCGCAACGAGGGCAAGATCAAGGAGTTCGCCGAGAATTGGGGCTATGAGTCGTACGAAACCGACTGGAAGAAGCTGATCGCCCGCGACGACATCGACGTGATCGATATCGGCTCGCCGAACAACACGCACCGCGAGATCGTGCTGGCCGCCGCCCAGGCCGGCAAAATGATCCTCTGCGAAAAGCCGCTGGCCATGACGGTGGCCGAAGGCGAAGAGATGTGCGCCGCCGTCGAAAAGGCGGGCGTGCCGAACATGGTCTGGTTCAACTATCGCCGCGTGCCGGCGATCGCCCTGGCCAAGCAACTAGTCGACGAGGGCCGCATCGGCCGGCCGTTCCACTTTCGAGCGACCTACCTGCAAGACTGGACCATTGCCGAAGACGTGCCGCAAGGCGGCGCCGCGTTGTGGCGCCTCGACGCCAGCGTCGCCGGTTCCGGCGTGACGGGCGACTTGCTGGCCCACTCGATCGACACGGCCGAATGGCTTAATGGTCCGATCAAGCGCGTGACGGCCGCCACCGAGACGTTCGTCAAAGAGCGGATGCACCAGGAGACTGGCAAGATGCAGCCGGTCAACATCGACGACGCCTGCATGTTCCTGGCCCAGTTCGCCAACGGCTCGATCGGCACGTTCGAGAGCACCCGCTACGCCCGCGGCCGCAAGAATTACAACACGTTCGAACTCAACGGCGCCGCCGGCAGCGTGTTCTTCGACCTGGAAGACCCGCAGTACCTGCAGTACTTCAAGTATTCCGATCCGGCCACCGGCAACAAGATCGAGAGCCACCTGACCGGCTGGCAGAAGATTCACGTCACCAACGGCGAGCACCCCTACATGAAGAATTGGTGGGTGCCCGGCTGCACGATCGGCTACGAGCACACCTTCATCAACGCCCTGGCCGACTTTTTGGAAAGCCTCGAAACCGGCAAGCCCGTTCAGCCAGACTTCCGCTGCGCCTTGCATACCCAAAAGGTTTGCGACGGCGTGCTGGACAGCGCCAAGAGCGGCCAGTGGGTGGAGATCGGGTAGGAATCGCTGAACGCGAAGGCCGGATGGTGCAAGCGCATGAGGAGAATGGCGCGGCGCTCTGTTAGAACGGGCGCCAGGAGATCCTGCTGTGGCCAAGCCTTTTCAGTTCGACCTGCGCGCATTTTTTGGTGGTGCACGGTCATTGCCATCTGGAGCTTGCTGCTACCGACCGCTTGCCGAAAGATAAGCAGCATTGTCAATCCGCGCCGGGTCATCTGGCCTAGGGGGCAAGAGCCGGGAAGTAGGCTACCTGTCGAGCCAGCACCATGATCGTAGATGCTTCCGGCCGCCGGATAACAGTGCAGTTTTGATTTTTGAATCGCCGGCTGCGGTAAACTAAAATCGCGGCATGGACGAGAACCCATACAAAGCGCCTAACGCTAGCGCAATGGCCGCGCAATCGCCTCGCGGTAAGCCGCTTCCACGGTCCGCAGCCATCGCGCTGTCGTGGTTCAGTTTGATTGTTGTGATGTGCTTTGTCTTTTCAGCGGCGGCATGCTTTTTTGATGCCACGTGGACTAATTTTCAGCCGCCGTGGGAGTGGGACGAAAATTCCGACGTAGCAGTGACGGTATTATGCTGGTCGGCGATTGGCATTGCGGCATGGCTCACCACAGCGTGGCTAGCATTAAGAAGGCGGAAGGCCATCGTGTTTGCAGCCCTGGCGATGGATGCGACCATTTTTGTATTAATTGCCGGCCTTTAACCTGACGGCGCACATCGCCGCTCGGCGCAAAGAGAAAGCCGTCGCGGACGGTTGGGCTGGGATCAGCCCGCCAACTATGTTGGACCACCAAGTTCGCGATCGTTTAGAAACTGCTTACGAATGAACTACTTCGCCCACGGCCGCGCCTTCGTCAATGATCCCTATTTCCTGGCCGGCACGGCCGTGCCGGATTGGCTGAATGTGGTGGCGCGGCGGGTCAAAGCCCGGAGAAAGCATGCCGCGGAGTTCGTGGACGACGCAGATCCGCGGCTGGCGGCCTTGGCCCAAGGCATCGTCCAGCACCATGCCGACGATGGCTGGTTTCATGAGACGGCGGCCTTTGCCGAGCTGTCTTGGAAATTGACCGTGCTCGTCCGAGACGCCTTGCCGCCCGACGACGGCCTGCGGCCCAGCTTCCTGGGGCATATCCTGGTCGAGTTGCTGCTCGATTCGTTGCTGATCGCCGACGAGCCGGAGCGGCTCGAGGCCTACTATGCCTCGCTGACGGTCGTCGATCCCGAGTTTGTCGAGCAGGCCGTCGGCCGGATCGCCACAGGAGTTCCCCAGCGCCTGGCCCAGTTCGTGCCGCTGTTTATCCGAGAGAGATTCTTGTGGGATTACGGCGACGATGGCAAACTGTGGTTTCGCTTGAATCAGGTAATGCGGCGGGTCAAGTTGCCGCCGCTGCCTGAAGCGTTCTGCACGCTGCTGCCCGAGGCTCGGCGACTCGTGGCTGAGCGCAAGGCTGAATTACTCGCCCCGACAGAACCCGAACCGTTGAACCGCACAGATTAACCCGAAGCGTCAGCGAGGACGAACGGGCTCGATTGCCGTCCGCACCGCCTCGCTAACGCTTCGGGTTAGTAACCGTCCGAGATCAGGAGACCTGCATGAAATTCGGCATGAACATGCTGCTGTGGACCGACAACCTCACGGAAGAGCACCGCCCGGTGATGGAGCGGCTCAAGAAGATGGGCTACGACGGCGTCGAGTTTCCGATCTTCGACTGCGACGTAAAGAAGTACCAGGAGGTTGGACGCTGGCTCGATGAAATCGGGCTGGAGCGGACGGCCGTCACCTGCGTCGTAGACGCCAATAATCCCATCAGTCCCGATGCCAAGGTCCGCGCCGCCGGCGTCGAGCAGATCAAAGGGGTGCTGGAGTGCTGCCAGGCCGCCGGCGCCAAGATCATCGCCGGGCCGTTTCACTCCGCCCTGGGCGGTTTCACCGGCGCCTGTCCTACGGCGGACGAATGGAAGTGGGGCGTCGAGTGCATGCAACGCAATGCGCCGAAACGGCCGAAAAGTGCGGCGTGACGCTGGCGGTGGAATACCTCAACCGCTTCGAGTGCTACCTGCTCAACACGGCGGCCGACACCGTGCGGTTCGTCAAAGAAGTCGGCCATCCGAGTTGCCGCATGATGTACGACACGTTCCACGCCAATATCGAAGAGAAAAACCTGCCGGAAGCCATCAAGACCTGCGCCGAGTACACCGTACACGTACATATCTCGGAGAACGACCGCGGCACGCCGGGCGCCGGACACGTGCATTGGAAGGAGACGTTCGATACGCTGAAGGAAACGGGCTACGAAGGCTGGTTTGTCATCGAAGCCTTCGGCCTGGCGCTGCCCGCCTTGGCCGCCGCCACCAAGATCTGGCGCCGGATGTTCGAGAGCGAAGATCAACTCGCCCGCGAGGGACTGGCGTTCATGAAAGCCGAATGGGAGAAGCGGAAGTAGGCGGCAGCTTAAAGACAACGCCATCCGCCATCCGCCAATCCCCAGCCCCCGCAGCTCTATGTCCGGCCAGCCAGAGAACGAACCACCTCAGGAACCTGCAGCGACTCCGCCGCAGCCGGCCGACCAGGGGCTGTCGCTCAATGATCTGAGCCAGGCCTTTGCGGGCATGCTCGGCACGGGGCAGGATCCGTACGCCGAACCCCAGCACGAGCCGGACGACGATGAATTGGTCGTGGCCGAGGCCGCCGGACTCGATCCGACGGCGTTGGGCCGCGAGCCGGCGGCGCCGAACGTCGACGATGCCTGCGAGATCTCGCCCAAAAGCATCTTGGAAGCCATGTTGTTTGTGGGGAGCCCGGACAATCAGCCGCTCTCCAGCGAACGCGTGGCGGGCATGATGCGCGGCGTAAGGGCCGTGGAGATCGACGATCTGGTCAAGGAACTCAATCAGCAGTACGAGCACAACGGCTGTCCTTATCGTATCTTCAGCGAAGGGGAAGGCTATCGCCTGATGCTGCGAGATGAATTCAGCCGCATCCGCGACAAATTCTACGGCCGCGTCCGGCAAGCCAAGCTATCGCCCGCGGCGATTGAAGTGCTATCAATCATCGCCTACCAGGGCGGGCAGACGGGCGACGAGGTCAACCGGCTCCGCGGCACGCCCAGCGGAGCCATCCTTTCGCAACTCGTACGCCGGCAACTCTTGTGCATTGAGCGCGACCCCGACGCGCCGCGCACGCCTCGCTTTCACACCACCGACCGCTTTCTCGATCTGTTCGGGCTGGAAAGCCTCGAGGATTTGCCTCGCAGCCAGGAACTGGACAAGCGGTGAAAAGGTTTTCGCCGGCGGCGGCTGACAAATTGCCGAGTCCGACGGAAAGCCTTTCAAAGTTTTGAGATTGTCGCCTTTGTTTGCAAGCAGTCCGCCTTTTGGCGCCGCCCCCAGAATGAGCGGGCCCTGTCGCTGGACGCCAAGTGCTTGCAGGCCAGGCACTTGCAAATAATTGCCGAGCCGCGCAGACTGCAATGAATCCCGTTGCTAGAATAACCGACTATGTCGTTGCTGCAGCGGCGGCGAAAAGCGAAAGATTGTGGCGGCAGCCAAGGCCCTCCGGGCCCGCGTCGTCGGTACGACTGCCTGAGTGCAACACACAAGAGATGGACGGGTTGGGAAACCTGTCGTCGCGTCGACATGAGCGATTATTTGCTGCTTTCACTTCCGGCCCCACGTCGGGCGTAGCAGTTCCGCCAGTCATCTGAGCCGCCAGTCATCTTGAGCTGTATGTCACGCCGCAATCATTTTGCCGCTCTTCGAGAAGCGTCGCCCACCGTACTTCCTTCTTTGCTGATGTGCGACTACGCGCACCTGCAAGCGGAAGTCGACCGGCTCGAAGCGGCGGGCGTTTCCGCCTTGCACCTCGATGTGATGGACGGGCGCTTCGTACCCAACCTGAGCTATGGGCTGCCGCTGGTGGAGGCGTTCCGCAAAATGACCCAATTGCCGCTGGACGTCCATCTGATGATTTCCGACCCCGGCGAGTACGTCGAGCGGTTCTTCGAAGCGGGCGCCGACGGCATGACCATTCACGCCGAGGCCGTCGAAGATCCGCGGCCCGTACTGGAAAAAATCCGTAATTTGGGGGCTTCAGCGGGACTGGCGATTAACCCGCCGACGCCCGTGTCTGCCATTCGCAACTGTCTGGACGCCTGCGATCTGGTGCTGGTGATGAGCGTGATGCCGGGTTTCGGCGGACAGGCGTTCGACCCGCGGGCGTTGGAGAAATTGAAGGAATTGCGTTCGTTGGCCGATCCCGACTTGCTGTTGGAGATTGACGGAGGCGTTCACGAAAGTACGATCGGCGACTGCACCGCGGCGGGGGCTCAATTGCTCGTCGTCGGTTCGGCAATATTCAAATCAGGCGATTATTCCGCGGCCATCAACAACCTGACCAGTCTGGCCGGCTCGCACTGAGTTTTCCCCTTTGAGGAGGTTCTACAAAAAACAAGCGATGGTTCAAATTGTATTGATCCGTCCAGGCGCCACTGATTACGACCAACAAGGACGCATCCAGGGAGTGCTGGACGTGCCGTTGTGCGACCAGGGCGCCAGCGAAGTGCTTCGCGTCTGCGAAGAATTGAAAGACCAAGGCCTGGAGGTAATTTACGCGTCCGATTGCGAGCGGGCGCTGCAGACCGCCGAAGCCATCGGCAACGCGCTTGGCGTCAAAGTCAAAACGCTCGACAATATGCAAAATCTCGACCACGGCCTGTGGCAGGGCATGCTGGTTGAAGAAGTAAAACGCAAGCAGCCGAAAGTCTACCGGCAGTGGCAGGAACAGCCCGGCAGCGTTTGTCCGCCCGAAGGCGAAATGCTCAGCGAAGCGCAGCAGCGGGTGCGAAACGGGGTCGGCCGCTTGCTCCGCAAGCACAAGCAAGGCAAAGTGGGGCTGGTGATTCCCGAACCGCTGGCCAGCGTGGTCCGCTCCTACTTGGCGCAAGCCGAAGTGGGCGACTTGTGGCGGGCGGGAACGGCTCACGGGACTTGGGAAATCATCAACGTCGAACCGCACAGCGTGGCCCACAGCGGTTGACTGACTTTTCGCATTTTATACAGCTCCTTATCGACGGTTTGCCGGCCTGGGGCGGCGCGGCGAGAAACTCGACGCCTCGCTTCCCATGCCTGAAACGCCGGCCCGCGGGAAACACGCCATGACCGCCAGCAATACGGAAACACAACCAGGATCACCCAGCATGAAACGCCCCAAACGCGGCGTGCCGGAGGGACTGTGGAAACAGTGTCCTGGTTGCCAGGCCACGATCTACGGAAAAGAAGCTGAGCGGCGGTTGGGCGTTTGCCCCGAGTGCGACTATCACTGGTACGTTTCCGCCCCGGAGCGCATCCGCCAGTTGCTCGACGAAGGAACGTTCGACGAGTGGGACGCACGGCTTGAGCCGACCGATCCGCTGGGCTTTTCCGACAAGAAGCCGTATGCCGAACGCCTGAAGGCCGAGCAGGCCCGCACCGGCATGCGCGATGCCGCCATCACCGGCAGCGGCATGATCCGGGCTCGCCGCGTCGCCTTCGGCGTGACCGATTCGGCGTTCATCATGGGCAGCATGGGATCCGTGGTCGGCGAAAAGCTGACCCGGCTGATCGAGCGGGCTACCGAGCAGCGTTTGCCGTTGATCATCCTCAGCGGTTCGGGCGGCGGCGCCCGCATGCATGAAGGCATCTTGTCTCTGATGCAAATGGCCAAAGTCTCGGCGGCCTTGGCCCGCTACGATCAGGCCGGCGGACTGTTTATTTCCGTGCTGACCAACCCGACCATGGGCGGCGTGGCGGCTAGCTTTGCCTCGCTGGGCGATTTGATTTTCGCCGAACCCAAGGCCCTGATCGGTTTTGCCGGTCCGCGCACCATTCAGGCCACGATTCGCATTGAACTGCCCAAAGGCTTCCAGACCAGCGAATTCCTGCTGCAGCACGGCTTTATCGATCGCATCGTGCGCCGGCAGGACCTGAAAAGCGAAATTGCCCGGGCCATTGACTACTGCGGAAAATAGCCCTTCCCGCCGCCATAGGGTATGTTAGCGGTGAGGCCAGCAACCACCGGAAACTGCACCGCTCCCTATGGGTCTGCTCGACCAGTTCAAATCCATCATCAGCGGCGGCCGCGTCGACGTACGCGCTCGCTATGAGTTCCTGCGCGCGGCCATCTCCGGCACGATGTCGCAGTTCTACAAAGCCCGCGACCGCGAGACGGGCGACATCGTCGGCGTCAAAATCCTGGATCCCAAAAAGACCGCCGAATTCGAAGCCCGCTTCAAGGGGCTGAAAAAGCCGACCGAAGGGGAAATCCTCTCGCAGATCAAACATCCGCGGGTCGTCAAAGTGCTGCAGCACGGCGTCACGATGCAAGGCGAGCCGTTCGTGGTCATGCAGTTCATCGAGGGGCCCGGGCTGAATTCGCTGGTCATCGGCAAAAGCGAGCTGCTCGACGGGCGTCGCGTGCAACTGATCCGCCAGGCGGCCGAGGCGCTGCACGCGGTTCATGAGTCGGGCTTCATTCATCGCGACGTCTGCCCCCGCAATTTCGTCGTCAGCCCCGAAGGGGACGATTTGACGCTGATTGATTTTGGCCTGACGGTCCCCGCCACCGATGCCTTCATGCAGCCGGGCAACCGCACCGGCACGCCCAACTATATGGCGCCCGAGCTGGTCAAGCGGCAGCCGACCGACCGCCGGCTCGATATCTTCGCCTTCGGCGTCAGCGCCTTTGAGGTTTGCACGTTTCAGCTTCCCTGGGAGCGCGGCACGACCGGCCTGGTGGCCATGAAGCACGCCGAGCATGCTCCGGTCGAAATCCAGCGATATCGGCCGCAGATTCATCCCAAGCTGGCGGCCGCCATTCATAAGGCCATCGAACGCAATCCCGACAACCGCTTTGCGACGATGCAGGAATTCCTCAAAGCCATCGAAGCGGTGGAGTCGGAAGACGCGTAAGCTGAGAGGCTATTCAAACGCCGCGCCGCGCGGCTAAACTAGGCGTGGCCGCGGCGGCCATTTAAGGAAATGCTCCTCGAAGCCTCCAGGAGACTTCTGTCATGACGACTCGCACGTCCAGGACGCGCCCCAGCGGGCGGCTGTCGCTGAAAGACAAGCTTTCGCATCTCACCTTCGCAGAAGCTTGCAAGCTGCTGGGCCCGCAAGGCAAAAAGCTGATCCAGCAGAGCGCGAACCTGTGGGACTTCCAAATCGAGGAAGACGTATTCCTGGGCGACGATCTGTTCCGCCTGCGGTTTCCGGGCGAGAACTCCGACGGCCGGCCTCTGGTAGTAACCATCACGCTCATGGCCGAGGCCCGTCAGCGCCTGCACTTCAACTGCACGCGCTGTTCCGAAGCCTGCGAACACGTTGGCGCGGCGTTCTCGCTGATTCTCGAAGAGAAGCTGGCGTTGGGACTGGCCGCCGCGCCGCAGCCGCGAACTGCGGTCGAAAGCCTGAACGAAGCCGAGTTGGCGGAAAGGGCCCTGGCCGAGCGGGCGGAGCGGGCCAAGAGCGAAAAGATGACGGTCCAGGCCGCCGACGCTGCTCAGCCATGGACCGACTATGTCGTCACCAATCGCCTCAGCGGCAAGAGCTACCGGGTCGCCCTCCGCGGCACGCAGCGCGGCGACTCCTATTGCTCCTGCCCCGACTTCCGCACCAATACGCTGGGGACCTGCAAGCACATCCTGCACGTGCTGCAGAAAGCCAAACGCAAGTTCACCGCCAGCCGACTCAAACGGCCCTATCGGCGAAAGCGGCTGGGCTTGCACCTGCGGTACGATCGCGACGTGACCTTGCGGCTGCTCGTGCCGGACCGCCTGGAGGACGATGCGGCCAAGATCATCGCCCCGCTCAAGGACCGCCCGATCGAAGATCTGCGCGACCTGACTCAGCGTCTGGCCAGGCTGCAAAAGCTCGGCCGCGAGGTCATGGTCTATCCCGACGCCGAGGAGTTTATCGAGCAGCGGCTGTTCGAGGAACACATGCGGACCAAGATGGCCGAGGTGCGCCGCGACCCGGCGGGCCATCCGCTGCGCACCACGCTGCTCAAGACGCCGCTGTTGCCGTATCAGCTCGACGGCATCGCGTTTGCCGCCGGCGCCGGGCGGGCCATTCTGGCCGACGACATGGGCCTGGGCAAAACGATTCAGGGCGTCGGCGTGGCCGAGTTGCTGGCCCGCGAGGCCGGCATCAAAAAGGTGCTGGTCGTCTGCCCTGCGTCGCTCAAGTCGCAATGGCGCAACGAAATCCGCCGCTTCTCCGATCGCGACGTGCAGCTCATCGGCGGCGCCGCGCAGAGCGGCACGCGCAGTACGACAACGACTGCTTCTTCACCGTCTGCAACTACGAGCAGGTGCTGCGCGACATCCTGGCCATCGAGCGAGTGGCCTGGGACCTGATCATTCTCGACGAAGGCCAGCGGATCAAGAACTGGGAGGCCAAGACCAGCAACGTCATCAAGAGCCTGAAGTCCCGCTTCGCGCTGGTGCTCTCCGGCACGCCGCTGGAAAACCGGCTGGACGAGCTGTATTCGGTCGTGCAGTTCATCGACGACCGCCGCCTGGGGCCCGGCTTCCGCTTCTTCAATCGGCACCGCATGGTCGACGAGAAGGGCAAGGTGCTGGGCTACAAGAACCTGGACGAGCTGCGAGAGACCCTCAAACCGGTCCTGCTCCGCCGCACGCGCGAAAGCGTGCGGCTTGATCTGCCGCCGCGGACGACCGAGATCGTGCGCATCGCGCCGACCGACGAACAGCGCGAGCTGCACCGCACGCACATGCAGGTCGTGGCCTCGATCACCAGCAAGACGTTCATCACCGAGATGGATCTGCTGCGGCTGCAGAAGGCGCTGCTGATGTGCCGCATGGCCGCCGACAGCACGTTCCTGGTCGACAAGCAAAAGCCCGGCTATTCGACCAAGCTGGACTATCTCGACGACCTGTTCGAGCGGCTGTTCGAGGAGCAAGGGCGCAAGGTGGTGCTGTTTTCCGAATGGACGACCATGCTCGACCTGATCGAGCCGAGCTGCTCAAGCGGCGCAAGCTGGACTTCGTGCGGCTCGACGGCGGCGTGCCGCAGAAGAAGCGGCAGGAGCTGGTTCACCAGTTCCAGACCGACCCGAATTGCCGGTTGTTCGTGACGACCAACGCGGGCTCGGTCGGCCTGAACCTGCAAGCGGCCAACACGGTGATCAACGTCGACCTGCCCTGGAACCCGGCCGTGCTCGAGCAGCGCATCGCCCGGGCGCACCGCATGGGGCAGAAGCAAGCGGTGCAGGTGTTCGTGCTGGTCACCGAAGAGACGATCGAAGAAAACCTGCTGGCCACGCTCGCCGCCAAGAAGGACCTGGCGCTGGCGGCGCTCGACGTCGAGTCGGACATCGACCAGGTCGATTTCGCCAGCGGCATGGAGGAGCTCAAGAGCCGGCTCGAAGTCCTGCTGGGCGCCAGGCCCGAGGCCCCGGTCGACGAGTCGGTCAAACAGGCGGCTGAAGCATCGACGCGTACCGTCGACGACTCGCATCGCGACCGGGTCGCCGCCGCAGGGGGCGAACTGCTCGGCGCCGCCTTCAAGTTCCTCGGAGAATTGGTCGCTCAGAACGGGGCGTCCGCGCCTGAGATGGGATTGGTCGACGACTTGCGGGCCGGTCTGGGCGCCTGCGTCGATGAAGACGCCGGCGGCAAACCGAGACTCACGGTCACGCTGCCCGATCGCTCCGCGCTCGACAATCTGGCTCAAACGCTGGCCGCGCTGTTGGCCGCCGGCGGAAAGCAAGCGGCAGGGCTGCCCCCGCTGCACGAGGCTGCCGACGCAGTTAGCGATGATTAGTGGAAATTAGCGGTTAGTTTTCACTTGCCGTCGCCTCACGCGAGCGGTGATATACTTTCAGTAAGGGCGGGGCGGATCGCCGCGGCCGGACCTTGATTTCGAGCCCCGGATCGTCCAAAATCCAGGTTCGTAGACGAACTGAAACCCAAGCCCGGTAAGACCGGGACGGCGGGAGCAACAAGCAGATGGTGTTCGACCAGATCGAGAAGCTCAAGCAGGACTACACCGACAAATACGTCGTGGTGGACGGCGAACGCCCGGAATTGGCCCGGTTTCGCGGCGCCACGGGCCGCGTCAAGACGGTCAATATGAGCGGCCGGGCTCTGGTCGAGTTCGAAGCGAACAATAACATCGGCTGGTACGATATCGATCTGGATTATTTGAAGGTTGTCGATCAACCGCTGCCTAAGCCGGCCGAAAGCAAAGACAAGCCAGCCAAGACGGAGCCGGCGCCCAAACCCAAGGCGGCCGCCGCCCCGGCGGGCGAAAAGAAGCTCTCTCCGTTGGAAATGGCCCGGCGCAAGGCGCCGCCAAGCAGTCCGGCGCGGCGCCGAAGAAGTCGACCGCCGACGTCCTGGCAGCCGCTCGCGGGGGGAAAGCGGCCGCTCCGGCGAAGGCGGCAACTGCGGCCCCAGCCGCCGCAGCGGCGGAAAAAACCGCAGCCGCCAAGTCGGGAAAACCTTCCACCGCCGACATCCTGGCAGCCGCTCGCGCCAACAAGGGGGCTGCTTCGGCGGCCCCAGCCGCGGCTTCCAAACAAGCGGCGCCTACGGCCGTGGAAGAAGCTCCTCAGGCGGCGGCCGCTGAACCGGAAGCTGAAGCCGAAGTAGAAGCGGCGCCCGTCCAAGCAGCCGAACAGCCAGCCCCGGCCAAGTCGTCGGGCGCCGCGCTTTCCAGTACGGCCGACAAAATCGCCTGGTGCCGCGAGCACGACGCGAAGTAGCGTCACGCTCGCGCCGCTCTGCTTGTCATTTCCAGAGCACGGTAATTCCGTTGCCCGGCTCGGAGAGAAAGCGAATCTTGGCGATCGAGCCGATCGAGGCCAGGCGGCGGAAGAGCCCCCAGCGTTGGCCCAGCCTGCCGAACCAGCGCCCTGGCTGGTCGGAGAACAATGCCCAACGCACCTGATGGCAATGCGGATAAGTCCGAAAGTTGCGGAAGCCGACTTGCCGGCCGAATTCGATGATGCGCCACGGCGGCATGTCTTTCTCCGTGACGTCGTATTTCTCGCGGGCCTGGATGGAAACTTCCGCGTCGGCATGTCCGACGCCGGGCTCGGAGGCGACGCAACGTCCCTCCGGCTTCAAGGCGCGAAACGCCATCTCGAGCGCGGCTCGCTCGTCAACGGCGTGATGCAGCGAGTCAAAGAACAACGCGGCGTCGAACTCGGCTTCAAACCGGACCGTTTCATAATCGCCCGCCACGAAGCGGACGTTGTCCAACTCCCAGCGGCTGCGACAAGCCTCGGCGTGGGCCACCATGTCGGCGGAGATATCAAGTCCGACGACCTCGTAGCCGCGCCGCGCCAGGAACACGCTCGTCCAGCCGGCGCCGCAGCCGATATCGAGCACGCGGGCGGGCGGCCGCGGCAGCAGCGCCATGACGGCGCCAATTTCCATCAGCAGCACCTCGCAGGCGTCGTCCGAAAACGGCTTGTTGACCGCGTGACGAACTTCCGCTTCGTCGAGGTTTTTCAGATAGTCGATTTCACCCTGCTTGGCCACGCGAGCTTCCTTGACGTCTGGCATTTGCGGCGTTGTCTGTTCAGCAGACGCGGCCGGGCCAGACGAGAGCTCGCACGAACGCGCGCTGCTCGCTTGGGCCGTTGCCGCCGGAGCTCCCCAAGATGCCATGTTACGCCCGACAGTGCAACGCCGAGCTGCGAACGGCCGAGAGCAAGACGGCGCTGACTTGCGGCTTTACCCGGCAGCGGGGGTGTTTTCCGGGCCGGGCGGTTTCAACTGCAAAAACAGGTGGGGACGCGGGCGGCTATGGGCCGCATCGAATAAGCGTCGCAGAATCTGCCGTCCGACATTGCGCGGACGAGATCGCGCTGCAGGAGTCGCCATCGTTGACTTCCTCTATCGCTGGATACGCGGGCAAGAGCCTGAACCGGCGCCGCTCCGGCGGAGCCTGCGCCGTTCAAGCCTGATCGGGGCAACAATACAGAACCAGGCAGCGAGGTCCCCCGCGCGAGGCGTCGTGATCAGGATGGCACGAACGCCTCGCGTCAGGGAAGGCTCCTGGCAGAGCTTTCGCCGTCGGGCGGCGAAAGCTAGGGCGTGTACACGGGCGCCGGCAGGGCGCCTTCCATGATGGCGGCGGCGGCGCCCATGCACGGATCGGGTTCGCAGGGCGATGCCGGAACGACGGGATAGCTGGTGCATGCGCTGCCGCGGTTGAACAGGCGACCGCAGCCCAGAGCACCGGCCATCATCATCGCCGCCGCCGTCAAAATCATTAGCCGTTTCATGGCTCTCCTCTCGACAATCGAAGGATCTCGACACTTCTGGCGAAACTGCGGGTCAAGCAACTCTACAACACGCCCCACGATGTGCAAACGCAACGATCGGATTTTTTTCGGCAACCTACGTGGCTTTTTTTCCGCCTGCTTCCAGAACAGGAGTTACATTTGAGCAACAAGCTTTTTTCCTGCCTGAGGCCCAAAGACCGCACAATCGATGCGCTCCTTCTGTCACGGATCGACCGCCGAAAGCCGCCTCGGAAGGCTCGCCGCAGCGATGCTCTCGCTGACGTTCGCCTTCGCCGGCGCGCGCGCGCGCGAAGGTTTGACGAAGGCCGCCGCCCGTCCGCTTGGCGACCAACTCTTATTCCCGCCGCCGCCGCTGCCTCGCGCCGATGACCTGCTCTTCCCCGAGGACGTCGTCAATAAGTCCGGCGCGACGACGGATGATAGGTCGGACGGGTGCGCTCCGCGCAGGACGACGACCATCAACTCTGGCTGGTCAACACGCGCTCGCTGCCGCACGGTTCACGAGACAGCGGACAGGCGTCGCTCGAGTTGCGGCGATACCGACAAGGCTCCGGATGGGACGACTGCCTCGCTCGAAGAATTGACCGCCTCCGACTCGCCGCAGTTCGTGACCAGCCTGCTGGTGCACGGCAACGACACCGACGGCCGGTTGGCCGTTTCCAAAGGCTGGGAAGTCTACCGCTCGTTGGTACGGAAGGCGCCGGCGGGACAACGCGTGCGGCTGATCGTCTGGTCCTGGCCCAGCGACCACATTCCCGGGCGATTTCGCGACGACGCACGGATCAAAGCGCAACGCACGAACATTGAGGCTTACTACCTGGCCCGCTTTCTGGATCGCCAGCGCGGCGACAATCCCATCAGCCTGGTGGGCTACAGTTTCGGCGCTCGCGTCATCACCGGCGCCCTGCACTTGCTTGGCGGGGGCGTGCTGGAAGGCCGACGATTGGGCCAGCGCGAGCAGTATCCGCGCCCGCCGCTGCACGCGGTGTTGATGGCCGCGGTGCTCGATCGGGACTGGCTCCTGCCGGGCCGTCAGCACGGCTTTGCGTCAGCGCGGCGGAACGCATGGTCGTACTGGTCAACCCGCAAGACCGCGTGCTTAAGTGGTACCGCTTCCTCTCGCCTCGCAAGGATGATCAGGCGCCTGGGCGCCACGGGATTGGGCGCCGACCGCAGACTCGGCGCTGCGCAAGAAGGTGGTGGAGGTCAACGTATCGGATGCCGTCGGCAATAAGCACGGCTGGACCACGTACATCAACTCGCCGACGATCGTCCAACGGCTGCACCAAGAAGCGCTCGTTGAACCCGCCCGCCAGTCGCTTACCCGCTCGCAGTCGGGCGGCAGCTAAATGAAAAAAGCCGCAGCCTTCCGGCTCGCGGCTTGAGAATCAGCCGGGCGAAATTGCGCCCGGCCGGCGCTTTGCATGCAGCGCCGGGAAGGTTTAAAAAGAGGCCGGTGGGAGTCGAACCCACTTAGACCGGGTTGCAGCCGGTTGCCTGGCCGTCTGGCTCCAGCCTCATTGCCCCCCCTTCCGACGCGAGCACCTTGTGCTGCACGCCGGCTGCAAGACTTACATCGGTTGCGGGTACTGGCAAGCTTCAGCGCGCGTTGGCGAAAAGTCGTGAAATTCCGGCGGCCGCTTTTTTCTCAAGTCGGCGGCCGCACGTTCTACGGCGGCCATCACTGTACGGCGCTATTCGCCTTTCATCTCCGGCGTTTCGCGCTTCGACTGCCAGATGGCCCACAGCAATCCCAGAGCGCTGACGGCGATGGCGCCCCAGAACAGCGTGTCGTGAGGCTTCGCCTGCGGCAACTCAACGGCCTTTTGCCAGGCGGTCCCCATCTTGCTGATCAACTCGCCGTCGTACGGAAGCACCACGCCGATGATCAGCAGGCTGACCATGTTCATCACCTTGATCAGCGGGTTGATGGCCGGGCCGGCCGTGTCCTTGAGCGGATCGCCCACCGTGTCGCCGGTGATGGCCGCCTTGTGCTTCTCGCTCCCCTTGCCGGTGTTGGCCTCGACGTCTCGCGGCTCGTCTTCGATGGTCTTCTTGGCGTTGTCCCAGGCGCCGCCGGCGTTGGCCATGAACACGGCCAGAAGCTGGCCGATGACGATCATGCCGGCCAGGAAGCCGGCCAGGGCGATCGTACCCAGGCGGAAGCCCACCAGCGATCGGGCACCAGGATGGCGAGCAGCCCCGGGCCGACCAGTTCCTTCTGCGCCGTCGCCGGTGCAGATGTCGACCACGCGGCCGTAGTCGGGTTTCTTGGTGCCGGCCCAGATTTCCTTGTCGCGGAATTGCATGCGGCACTCCTTCACGATCAGGAACGCCGCCCGGCCCACGGCGCGAATGGTCATCGAGCTGAACAGGAACGGCACGGCCCCGCCGATCAACATGCCGATGAACAAGTGCGGATTGGAGACGGTCAGCAGGTTGGCGACCGTGGTGTAAACGTCTTCGCTGATCAGCTCCGCTTCGCCCTTTCCGCCGGAGCCGACCGAAACGATGAAGCTGTTGAACAGCGACACGGCGGCGATCACGGCCGAGCCGATCGCGATGCCCTTGGTGATGGCCTTGGTGGTGTTGCCCACGGCGTCCAGGTCGGCCAGGATTTGCCGGGCTTCCGTTGTATTTCTTCCTCGCCCATGGCCTCCTTGTCGTAGCCCATTTCGCCGATGCCGTTGGCGTTGTCGGCCACCGGTCCGAACACGTCCATCGAGATCGTGTTGCCGGTCAGCGTGAGCATGCCGATGCCGCACATCGCCACGCCGAAGGCCACGAACGTGGCGTTCGTGCCCACGTAGATCAACACGCTGGCCAGAATGGCCGCGGCGATGATGAACACGGCCGCCACGGTGCTCTCGTAGCCCACGGCGAAGCCTTGGATGATGTTCGTGGCGTGGCCGGTCTCGCAGGCCTTGGCCAGGCTTTTGACCGGCGAGATACTCGGTGCCGGTGTAGTACTCGGTGCACTTATTCAGCGCCACGGCCAGGATGATGCCGATCAGGCAGGTCCAGGCCGGACGCATATCGAGGCCCGGCTTGTTGAGCGTCACCCAGGCGGGCAGATCCGGCCGTGACGTTCTCTGCCGTGTGTCCGGGAAAGCCGGCGATGGCCTGGGGATACCTTTCGAGATAGGCGTTATCGAAGTGCAAATAGACCCAGCCCAGGGCGATGAAGCCGATCACGCTGATGATCGAGCCGATGATGAAGCCGCGATTGACGCTCTTCATCGCCTGGCCGACGGTCGCCTTTATCTCCGGCCTCGCACGCTGGAAGTGCTGATGATGCTGGCGATCACGCCGATCGACCGCGGACGAGCAAGGGGAAGATCACGCCCTTGTGACCGAAGCTGGCGATGCCGAGGATCATGGCGGCCACGATGGTGACCTCGTAGCTCTCGAAGATGTCGGCGGCCATGCCGGCGCAATCGCCGACGTTGTCGCCCACGTTGTCGGCGATGGTCGCCGCATTGCGGGGATCGTCTTCGGGAATGCCCGCTTCAATCTTGCCCACCAGGTCGGCGCCGACGTCGGCCGCCTTGGTGTAGATGCCGCCGCCGACTCGCATGAACAGGGCCAACAGCGTGCCGCCGAAGCCGAAGCCCAGCAGGGCCTCGTAGGCGTGTTCGCCGTACATCAGGAAGATGATCGAGCCGCCCAGCAGGCCGAGGCCGTCGGTCAACATGCCGGTGATGGTGCCGGTGCGATAGCCGAGCTGCAGCGCCTGGCCGAAGCTGGCTTGCGCCGCCGCCGCCACGCGGCAGGTTGCCGATCGTCGCCAGCCGCATGCCCACAAAGCCGACGGTGGCGGAAAACATCGAACCGACCAGAAACGAAACCGCGCGGCCCCAGGCAATCTCCGCAGGAGCACTGGAAACCTTGGCGGCGAAATAAAGCAGGATCGGTGATCACTACGATCAATACGCCGACGACGCGGAACTGCCGGTACAGATAAGCGTTGGCGCCCTCGCGAACGGCGTGCGCAATTTCTTGCATCCGCGGCGTTCCCTGGTCGGCGCTTTTCACCTGGTTGACCAGCAGCAGGGCATAGACCAGGCCGGCGATGGCAACCAGCACGTTGTGCGACAGCGCCACCTTCTCGTAGGTCGCGTAGCTATCGCTGGTCAGCGGCTCCCACAGCTTGACCGCCAGATGGCTCTCCGCCTGGCCGACCGCCAGCACCGCCTGGGGCCCGCCCGTTTGCAGCCAGGCCGCTCCGCTGACCGTCGCCAGCGCCAACAGTCCGAGCAATAATACGCCGCCACGCCGAGTTCTGCTTTGCTTCATGTCTTGCACCTTCGAAGAGGGGACGTTGACCAGCGCACTGCGCAGTTTGCGAAAGCGAGAGGCCATCAGAAAAATAAACGAACCGCGGCGAACACGCCAGCTTTTTGCCGAGATGCCGAAAGCAATGCGCGTGCCGGCGGGCAGAGCGAGAAGAAGGGCGCAAGATGCAAAACAGACCGCCCCAGCGTAATATAGGCCCGCTGCGCGGAATTTCAAAAGCGGGCGCGCGGAACTGCAGGCGCGGGGCACTGAAAATGCCGCGCGGTTTCGCACGGAGGGTGTGCGCTCCGCACGGCGAGAAATCGAAAAGAGCTAGGCCAGCCCGTCGAAGACTTCCAGCTTGCCGTGACCCGCGGCGTAGAATTCTCCCTGCACTTCGTTGAAAACGAAGCGATGGATGTGCCCGCCCGTTTTGATCAACCGTGCCGGAGCGACCGGCTTGGCCGCCGCCGCTTCAACGCCAGCCGCAGGCGAACCGGCGGACGCCGTTGCGCCGGCCTCAGGCGTTGCCGCGGCGTTGCCTTCCGGCGCCTTCCAGACGGCGATAAAACCGTCGTCCGTGCCGCCCCCGCCGCCCAGCAGCCAGGCGCCGTCGGCGGTGAAGTACAGGTCATTGACCAGTCCCTTGTGGCCGTCTCCCTCGGCGGCCAGCAACAACTTCGGCTGGCGCCAGTCCCAGACTTCCACGTGCGCGGGGCCCGACAGGCCGTCGACGTTGCCTACCTCGCCGATGCCGCCGACCGCCAGTTGGCCGCCGTCCGGCGAGAACGCCAACGATCGAATGCCGCCAATCGAGCGTTTGCGCTGCCGAGGGTCATACGTGTAAAGAATGGGAACCTGAAAGCTTTGCGCGAGGTTGCCGGAGTCGGCCTCCCAGACTCGCACTTCGCCAATCCGGTCGCCGCTGGCGACGAACTTTCCGTCAGGGCTGACCGCCACGGCGTAAAGCGCCGTAAGGTGCCCTTGCGGAGTGCGCCGGGCGTGTCCTTCCCAAGCCGCCAGAGGTTTGCCGCTAGCGGTCTCCCACAACTTAACGAGCATGTCGTCGCCGACCGAGACCAGCCGATTGCCGTCGGGAAAAGCTGCCAGTCCGCGCACCCAGCCGTCGTGCGCCGGTACGGAGCGAATCACTTCGCCCAGATCGGCGTCGCGCCAAACCAGCGTACGATCATAGCTGCCGGAGACGACCAGCCGCACCGGCGGACGCGAGACAAACGCCAGCGCCGAGACATAATTGGCGTGCCTGGTCCAACTCTCGACCGGCTCTTTCTTCTCTGCGGCCAGGTCGAAAACCTGAACCGTGTAATCCGTGCTGCCTGCATACAGCCGGCCGTTCGCGACATTGGCGCCAAGCGAATAGAACGCTCCGGGACGCGAGTAAATCGCCTTCGATTTGATCTTCGCCGGGTCAAGCATCGCAAAAACCTCCCGCGCGGAGCGTGGAACTCGGAGCTGTTTGTGGTCAATTCCAGGGCAGACTCGAGCCGTAGGGTGGGCATTGCCCACCATGATTCTGGTGGGCAATGCCCACCCTACAAACTCCGTTCTCCAGGTTCACGCCAGCACCGTGTCAATCGGCAGACTCTCTTCAGACACGAGCGGCACGGGCCGAGGGCCGACTTCATACTCCTTCTCGGGATCGATGCCGACGGCCTTGTAGATGGTGGCCAGCACGTCGCCCGGTCCCGCCTTGCCGTCGGCCACCGTGCGGCCGTCTTCGTCCGTCTTGCCGTGAACGCTGCCGCCGCGAACGCCGCAGCCCGACAGCGAAAACGACCAGGCACTGGCGAAATGGTCGCGTCCGACGTCCTTGTTGATGTTCGGCGTGCGGCCGAACTCGCTCAGCGTCACGACCAGCGTCGAGGAGAGCAGGCCGCGGGCCTCGAGGTCCAACAGCAACGTGCTCATCACGTGGTCGAGCTCCGAGACCAACTCGCGATGGCTCTCGAAATTGTCGGCGTGACTGTCCCACCAGGCTCGCGCGACCTTGACCATCGGCACGCCTGCCTCGATCAGACGCCGGGCGATCAACGCGTGCTGTCCGAAGTCGGTTGGCCCGTAACGATCTCGCACGTCGGCGGGCTCCTGTTCCAAATCGAACAGCGAGTCGGACTTCATCAACCCGCGCACGCGAGCGTAGGCGCTGTTGTAGCCGCGGATCTCGGCGGCGTCGTGCAGGCGGTTGAACCGATCGCTGAGGTAGGCTCGCAGGTGCTCTCGCTCGGCGTGCGCAACGTCGGAAAGGCCTTCCGGCAGGTCGATGTTCTCCGGCGCAACGAACGGTTGAGGTGCATGGCCGCATAGCTGCCTCCCAAAAAGCCGGGATTCGGCCGTCGCTGCCCTTCCGTGGCCAGATAGAGCGAAACGTAATCGGGCACGGCGGAATCTCGCTGCGCCAGTTCCTTGGACACGACCGTGCCGAAGTCAGGGAACACCAGCCGCGGCTCGCGCGGCCGGCCGCAATCCATCAGATCGGCGGCGCCTCCGTGATCCGCGATCTTGGTATCGAGCGAGCGGACGATGGCGGTACGATTCATGATCGCCGCCATCTTGGGCATCAATTCGCAGATCTGCACGCCCGGCACGGCGGTCGAAATAGCCTTGAACGGACCGCCCGTCGGACGCCCGGGCTTGGGGTCCCAAGTTTCCAGTTGGCTGGAGCCGCCAGCGAGCCAAAGCAGCAACAACTGCTTCTTCTGCGCTCGCAGTTCATCAGCCCAGGCCGCATTGTACGGCGCCTCCAGCCCGCCCAGGCTGACGCCCAGCGCCGCGGCGCTGGAGCCGTGCAGGAACCGGCGACGAGAAAGAGAGGCGTGGCTAAAGAGTTGTTCGCTCATATTTCACACTCGGTGCGTATCGAGGGCAATGATCGCTCGCAAAAGGAATTCCAGTGCGTTGTTATTTCTCAATTCTTGGGTTGGTGGGTTTGCGATCAACAGCCCAAGAACGCCAATGTTTATCCAGATTGAAAAAAAGACGGAATTGAGTGGGCCACAGAGAACACCGAGGGCACAGAGAGGAGAAGGGGTAAGTCTGTAATCTGCCCACCGTGTCACTGGTCATGAGTGGTTTTAGTCCATCTCCTCTGTGTCCTCGGTGTTCTCTGTGGCTAAAAACTTGCCTTAATGGGACGTCATTTGCCAATTGTCGGACTAGTGACTAAACCGGAACTCAGCGGAAGTTAACAAAGCCCAGGCCAGGTCGCGGCAGGCGGCGGGACGGTCGGTAGAACGCGCGGCGAGCCAGCCGCTGAGGAAGGCGGGCTCGTCGCCAGCAGGCGGGCGCGAGAAAATGCTCCAGTCGGCCAGCTCAATCAGTTGCCCATCATCAGACGCTTCCAATAACCGAGCCGCCAGGTTCTTGCCGGCAGGTTTCAAAAGTTGCTGCACGGAGGGATGATTCGACATAAACAGCGACTCGCCGACGCTCGATTGAAACTCGTCGGTCCGCACGTCTAGATCGCGCGCCAAGCCATTCGCCCGGTCGTCGAGCTGTTTGTGCCGTTCAGCTCGGGCCGCGTCGTCGGGCAGGTCATCGAAGGATTCATCGCCGGTAACAAGCAACAGTGAGACGGCATACTGCTTGGGCGAAAGCGGCCGCAGCGGCACTACGGCAAACAGCTCCGGCGCCGGACGGCTCGCACCTTCCGGCCAGTCGCTGGAAAGCTGATACGGGCGGCTCATCACGATCCCGGCAATCAGCCGCTCCAGATGGTAGCCGCTGGCGGCAAAGTCTTCGGCCAGCCAATCGAGAAGCGCAGGAATGGCCGCTGGATTGGCCGAATGCATCTGATCGACCGGCTGCACCAGGCCTCGCCCGAGCAAGTAGGCCCAAATGCGGTTCACCATCGCGCGGCTGAACAGGCGGCGGTCTTCCAGTGCCGCCTGCACCAGTTGCTCGCGGCGACTGTGAACCGGCGGCAGGTACTTCTTGTCTTTCTTGGCCTGCTCCAGGGCCGCCTTGCGCTGCGGGTCGTCCGCCAGCGTCGGCTCTTCGAGCACGCGACCGGAGAGAAACATCAGCTTCGCTTTCCGGTTCTCCCCGTCGCGCGTGACGAACTCGATCTCGCCTTCGTCCTTCTCGCCGACCAGGTTCTGCTCGCCGCGAAACTCGTAACTGCGATTGAAAAACGAAGACAGTCCGTAAAAGTGGTCCTGTTTCCAATCGTCAACCAGCGGATGGTCGTGGCACTTGGCGCAACTGATATCGACGCCGAAAAAAATCCGCGAGACGTCGTTGGTCAGCTCGTCGGTGCTTTTCACACGCCGCTGCAGGAACCGGTCGGCGCGTTTCTGCTCCGGCGTTTCCCACGGACCGATCACGATCTCGCGGAACGTCTGGTCCCAAGTCGCTCGGACTTTCAGGCCGTCTCGCAGGTAAGCTATGAACTCGCGGTCGCCTGCATATCGGCCTTGCAGCATGTCATCCAGAACGTTGGCGAAGTGCAGCGGAAACTCCGCTCCGCTCACCAGCCGCAGCGCCGCGGCGGCCCGCTTTCCGGCTGTTGCATCTTGAACAAAACTCTGGGCCTCGCGGCGTGTTGGCACGCGGCCCGCCACGTCGAGCATCAGCCGGCGGTAAAACGTCGCATCGTCCGCCGGCCCGGCCGGCTGAACGCCGGCAGCCTGCCAGTGTTGCTTCGTTAACTCGTTGATCTTGGCTGCCACCGCTTCCGCACCGTCCCACGGTTCGGCGGCAACCGCCGACATAGCCGCCAGCCAACAGGCCGCAACCCAAACACAGACCCTCGGCGCCATCGCGGCCTCTTTCCCGCTGCGCAATACATACTTCCAGGCGGCCGCCACATCGCGACCGCTTTCATCCACCGCCGTTTATGCGTGTATGGTAACGGGTAGACGCAGGGGCTGTCAAAATCAATTAGATTCTCGGTTAAACTACCTGCACGAAACCCCCTTGCGCCCTAGAATCTTGCATCATGGAACGACGTCCGCTTGGCGACACCGGTCTTGAAGTCTCTCCCATCGCGTTGGGCTGCTGGCCCATTGCCGGCATCACCAGCATCGACGTCACCGAGGCGAACAGCCTGGCGACGATCGCCCGCTGTTTCGAGTTGGGAATCAATTTCCTCGACACGGCCTATTGCTATGGTCGCGAGGGCGAGAGCGAACGGCTGATCTGCCGGGCACTCGGTTCGCGACGCGACGAGATGGTGATCGCCACCAAGGGCGGCATTCACTGGGGGCCCGACGGCAAGCAGGCCAAAGACGGCCGGCCCGAGACCTTGCGGCGCCAGTGCGAAGAGAGCCTGCGGCGGTTGGGAACCGATCGCGTTGAACTGCTTTACCTGCACGCTCCCGATCCCAACGTTCCGGTCGCCGAATCGGCCGGCGCCTTGAAGGAATTGCTGGACGAAGGCAAGACGCGCAGCGTCGGGCTATCGAACGCTTCGCTCGAACAGCTCGAGCAGTTCGCCGCCGTCTGCCCTCTGGCCGCCTTCCAGCCGCACTACAACATGCTGCAGCGCGAGATCGAGGTCGACACGCTCCCCTGGTGCGTGGCGCACGATGTCTCGGTGATGGTTTACTGGCCGCTGATGAAGGGCCTGCTGGCCGGCAAACTGCCGCGAGATCATGTCTTCGCCCCGGGCGACGGGCGGGCCAAATACCCGATGTTTCAAGGGCAGGAGTGGCAGAAGAAGCAGGATTTGATTGACGAGCTGCGCGAGATTGCAACCGAAGCGGGACGCACGGTCGCCCAACTGGTGATCAACTGGACGATCCATCAGCCGGGCATCTCGGTGGCGCTGTGCGGCGCCAAGCGGCCGGATCAGATCGAAGAGAACGCCGGCGCCGTCGGCTGGCGGCTCAGCGACGCACAGCTTGCGCGCGTCACCGCGGCCATCGCGCGGCGCGGCGTGCCGGTTTCGCGAGCGGCGGTGTAAGGCGCCGAGCGGCGAGTCTGAATGGTAGGAAACGACGTCGGGGGGCGGTGCAAATTCGGAGTGTGGAGATAGCCGCTTTCAACCTCCTGATGTTACCGTATCAAACCCAGAGCTGACCGCGGTATGACTTCGGTTTTAATCACTGCCTTTGAGCCTTACGACCGTTGGCAGGCCAATTCGAGCTGGCTGTGCCTGATGGAACTGACTCGCGATCGGCCGACGCAGCCGGCCGTCACCACGCGGCTCTATCCGGTCGACTTTCAAGCCGCCAAAGAGCGGCTGGCTCAGGACCTGAAGGCCAACTACGACTATGCCCTGCATCTCGGCCAGGCGCCGGCACCGCCACGATCCGGCTGGAGGAAATCGGGCTGAACGTCGGCGGCGGCTGTCACGAACCGGCCGAGCGATTGCATCCCCTGGCCGCCGACGGCCCGACGGCCTATCGCACCAGCTTGCCGCTGGGCGACTGGTCGGCCAAGTTGCGGCAGGCGGGCATTCCCTCGCAGGTTTCCTATCACGCCGGCACCTACTTGTGCAACGCGACGCTGTACTGGTCGCACTACCTCTCCGAACGGCTCGGCTTGCGGACGCGTTCCGCCTTCATTCACCTGCCGCTCGATATCTCGCAAACGCTCGGCGAGCGCGAAGAGCTGCCCAGCCTGCCGGCCGGCGTCTCCGCCGCCGCCTTGCGGCTGATCCTGAGCGAGTTGCACGCCGGCAGTGCTTAAATGAGCGTGCAGCCAAACGCCGGGCATGCTCGCGTGGCGATTGTCGGGACCGGATTCTCCGGCCTCGGCGCGGCGATCGCCCTGCAGCGAGCCGGAATCGACTTCGTACTCTTCGAACGCCGGAGCGATCTGGGCGGCACGTGGCTGGATAACAGCTACCCGGGTTGCAAGTGCGACGTGCCTTCGCACCTGTATTCGTTCTCCTTCGCCTTGAATCCGGATTGGACGCACACATATTCCTCGCAGGCCGATATCTGGGCCTATCTCAAGGAGCTTGCGCGGCGTTATGAAATTCTGCCGCACATTCGCTTCAACCATGAACTGCTCGGCGCCGCCTGGGACGAAGACGCGCCGCTGGCGGATCGAGACTTCGCAAGGCGCGTGGATGGCCGACGTATTGATTACGGCCTGCGGCGCCTTGAGCGAGCCGGCGATACCCTCGCTGCCCGGCCTGGAGAATTTTACCGGGACGATGTTTCACTCGGCGCAGTGGAACCACGGCCATCAACTGTCGGGCGAGCGCGTGGCGGTGATCGGCACGGGCGCCTCGGCGGTCCAGTTCGTGCCCAAGATTCAACCGATCGTCAAGCGCTTGCATCTCTTCCAGCGCACGCCGGCCTGGATCCTGCCGCATCCGAATCGCAGGATTACGGACTTCGAGCGGTCGGTCTACCGGCGTTTTCCGCTGCTGCAGCGAGCCGTTCGCGCCGGCGTTTATTGGTCGCGGGAGCTGCTGATCGGCACGGCGTTGACGAGGCATGTGGGCCTGACGCGTTTGATTGCGCGGGCCGCCGGCAAGCATCTGGCCCGGCAGGTGAAAGACGAGAATTTGCGCCGCAAGCTCACGCCGAGCTACTTGCCCGGCTGCAAACGGATCTTGATCTCCAACGACTTCTATCCGGCCGTCTCCGCGTCGAATGCGGAGCTGGTCACGGAGCAAATCCGCGAGGTGCGTGCGCATTCAATCGTGACGGAAGACGGACGCGAGCGCGAAGTCGACGCGATCATTTTCGGCACCGGCTTCCGCGTGACCAGCAATCCGTTTGCGCTCCGCGTGCAAGGCAAGGACGGCAGGACGTTGGCGACCGCGTGGAGCGAAAGCGGCGGGCAGGCGTACCGCGGCACGACCGTGCCCGGCTTTCCCAATTTGTTCTTGATGACCGGCCCCAACACGGGCATTGGCCATACCTCGCTGCTGGTGATGATCGAGGCGCAGCTCGGCTACCTCCTCGCTTGCCTCCGCCACATGCAAAGGCGGGGGCTGGCCAGCTTTGAGGTGCGGCGGGAGCCGTACGAGGCGTTCAACCGCGAAATTCGCCGCAAGATGCAGCGCACCGTCTGGCTGACCGGCGGCTGCGCAAGCTGGTATCTCGACTCGCACGGCCGCAACACGACGCTCTGGCCCGACTATACGTGGAAATACCGGCGGCTGATGCGGCGGTTTGACGCGGAGAGTTATGAGTTTTCGACAGTCGCCGTGTAAAAAGGGTTTCTCTCGCTCCGCTCTTCTTCCTGGCCATTTGGACCTCCGGTGGTGAAGTGACAAGCACTTCACGCTACCAGCCGGCCCATGACGCCGCGGATGCAACGCTCACTCGCACGGCACGTGCCGACGCAAATCCCGCTCAACGCCTCTCGTCAAGTCGTGATCTCACCTGGCTTGCGCCGCCGTCAGAACGTTTTGACCTCACGGGTGCGCTCACCGTGGGCGAACTGCTGCGTTGCCAGGGTTCAAGATTCGTAAAGCGCCATTGGAGATATGGCCTGGCCGCTAATTAGCGCCTCGATGGCGTCCAGCACCTTGAAGAACCATGGCGAGATAGACGAAAAAAGGGGACGCAGCTCTTTTTCGTCGCATGCCGAAATGCGATCGTTCGTTCCTCTGCAGCTTCCGCGACCGTCCGTGCGGACGTAGCGTAAGTCAAAAGAGCTGCGTCCCCTTTGTGATCCCGCGAGGGCAAGCGTTCCTGGCCAATACACAGAGAGCCGACGGCTCATGGCCGATGACTTCGCGGCCGGTCAAACCCGGCGGCGAAGGCTCTCAGAGCCTGGTTCCGATAACCGGCGCCGGCAGCGCGTGGGCTGTGCTGGGACTCTTGCGGAGTCGCTGAGTTTAACTTGAAGGGCAGCTCTTAGGTACTCGCGCACTTCGAAAGCTGAGAAGCGGGGCACAATTATGTCCTGGAAGCGTTCTGTCCCGCTGTACTGCCCCGCTGTACTGCCCCGTCGACGTATGCCTGCGGCAGCCATCGCCGCAGAAACACCATCGACATCGACTCGGTCATTGAATTGTTGCCGCCATAGCCTACGCGGCCCCCACAGCCTCAATGGCGGCAACGGCCCGCCGCTTTCGTTCAGCCGGGCCGATCCAAACGGCCAAAGCCACGCAGGACACGCTCACGACCACGAGTATGGTGCGCATGGAGAATTGAAGCCAGCGGCGTTTCGATTTGGTTGTCGTGCGAGCAGTCGGCATGTGTTTCACGGCCCGTGAACTCGGCACCTCGGCAATGCCTTGCGGAGTTGGGCCAGTCCTTCATCCGTGACTTGAGTGCGGTCGAGAAAAAGCTCTTCCAGTGCCGTGAGCCCTTTGAAGTGGACCAGCCCAGCGTCCGTGATATGCGTGCGGTAGAGTAAAAGCAATTTCAGGGAAGCTAGTCCTCGCAAATGTACCAGCCCTGCGTCCGCGACTTGACTGTCACTGAGATCAAGCTCTTCCAGGACCGTCAGTCCTTGCAGGTGAACCCACCCCTTACCGGTGACCTGAGCGGCGTTGAGAAAAAGTAGTCGCAGGCCCGTTAGTCCTTGCAAGTTGGCCAGCCCTTCATCCGTGATCTGAGTTCGGTCGAGATAAAGCTCTTCCAGCGCCGTGAGCCCTCGCAGATGGGCCAGACCGTTCCCCTTGATCTGAGTGCCGTTGAGATAAAGCTCTTGCAGTGCCGTCAGCGCTCCCAGATGGGCTAGGCCGTCATCCGTGATCTGGGCGCCGTTGAGCGTAAGCGTTTGAAGTTCCGCCAGCCCTGCTAAGTGCTCAAGGCCAGCGTCCGTGATCTGAGTGTTGCTGAGCCAAAGATGTTGCAGGCCCGTTAGCCCTTCCAAACGGGCAAGACCGTCGTCCGTAATCTGAGTGTTGTCGAGCGAAAGATTGTGAAGGCACTTCAGCCCTGCCAGATGGGCGAGACCGTCGTCCGTAATCTGGGCTCCGTCGAGCGTAAGCGTTTGCAGGTCTGTCAGCCTTTTTAAGCGGGCAAGACCAACGTCTGTGATCTGAGTGTAGTTGAGCCAAAGCTTTTGCAGTCGCGTCAGGCCTTGCAAGGGGGCGAGACCATCGTCCGTGACTTGAGGGTCGTTGAGATTGACCGATTCAACCTCGTCAAAGTAGTCCTTAGGCAGCCACCGCCGCAGATGAGCGATGGGAAACGAGTCGCTGGCGGCTTTGTTGCTGGCGTACGTCACCTGGCCGCCTAGCGTCTCAATGGCGGCCACCGCACGCCGCTGCCGTTCCGCCGGCACGACCCAAACGGCTAAGGTCACGCACGACAGCGTCACGAGCACGAGCATCGTGCGCATGGAAAACTGCAGCCAGCGGCGTTTTGGCTTGGTTGTGACGAGCGAGTTTGCCATGCGTTTCAAGGTCCGTAAATTTTGCAGTTCGGCAATGTCTTACGGAGCCGGGCCAGTCCAACATCCGTGGTCTGAGTGGCAGGAACAAAGAGTTCCTTCAGACCCGTTAGCCCTTCTAAGCGGTGCAACTCAGCGTCCGTGATCGCAGTGCCTCCAAGATAGAGCCCTTGCAGCCCCGTCAGCGCTCCTATGTGGCGCAACCCGGCATCCGTGACATGAGAATAGGCGAGATTGAGATACTGTAAGCTGGGCAGCAGTTGCAAGCGGCGTAGCCCAGCATCCGTAATTTGAGTGGCGCCGAGATGAAGCTCTTGCAGACTCGGGAGCGCTTCGAGCCGGAGCAGGCCATCATCAGTGACATGGGTATAGGAGACGTCAAGCACCTGCAGGTTGGCAAAGCTTTGCAAATGGCTCAGCCCGGCATCCGTAACATGCGTGCCACCGAGACGAAGCTCTCGCAGGTCCGTGAGCGATTTCAAGCGGACCAACCCGGCATCCGTGACGCGCGTGAAGCCGAGATCAAGCGTTTGCAGGCCGGTCAGTCCTTCCAAATGGACCAGCGCAGCATCCGCGACCTGAAGGCCAGACAGTCTAACATCCGTAACCTCGCAAACGTAATCCTGAGGCAGCCGCCGCTGCAGAAAAGCCATGCGACCGGTCTCACTCGGCGCCCTATACGTCACGCTTCCCCCCAGCCGCTTCAATGGCGGCCGCCGCCCGCCGTTGCCGTTCCGCCGGCACGACCCAAACGGCTAAGGTCACGCACGACACCGTCACGAGCACGAGCATGCTGCGCATGGAAAACTGCAGCCAGCGGCGTTTCGGTCCGGGTCGGGCGACGGGGATTGCCATACTCGTCAGCATGGCGTGGCTTGGCGCCACGGACAAGAGCGAAGGGGCTTGCGAAGAGTGCCGCCCTGCTTGCGGCCGAGTTCAGCTTCACGCCCGCAAGTTGCCGTTCCCTTTTCGGCGCCCGGCTCGCAGAACTACTCGCCGCGCCGAACAGGGGCGAACTAAAAACAATTCTGACCATCTTTCTCGCCCTGTTTGAAAGCCAAGCCAGAACAGGCGTAGGTTGAGCGATAACTGTCAGGAGGTCGCGCCATCGAACGCGCGTTGGCAATGCGAGCGTCTTTGCGAAGCCATGGGGGGAATTGTGAACGCCTGGTGCGATGCAGCCGGCAATGCAGTCAGGTCTGAAGGGGAATGCCTGAAGGGAAAGTCAAAGTCCAAGGCCCGCAATCCAAGAGGGCCAGACTCGTGCGGGGCCCTTGGGCGCCTTTGGCGACAAGCCCTCACCTAACCTCTCCCAGAGGGAGAGGAACCGGAAGGAGGACGTGCTGAACAGGAATAGCGCGAGACGAAGATGGCCAGCTTTGAGTGGGAATCTTGGCCGCCTTTGGCGACCAGCCCTCACCTAACCTCCCAGAGGGAGAGGAACCTGAAGGCGAAGATGGCCACGCTGGCAGGGAATTCTTGGGCATCTTTGCTGGAAGGTCGCGAGGGGCGTGCTGAACAGAAGCGAGGGCGAGACGAAGATGGCCAGCTTTGGGTGGGAATTTTGGCCGCCTTCGGGGACGCGGCCTTCCGCCTAACCTCCCAGAGGGAGAGGAACCGGAAAGCGAAGATGGCCACGCTGGCGGGGAATGTTGGGGCAAGTTGGGCGTCATGGCGGAGGAGAAATGGTCACCAGCGGGCCGAAAAGAAAGCGTAGAGGGGCTGGCGCCCATGCAGGACTGTCTCTCGTCCTAAAACGCCGAGCACGCCAGACAAGGAGAAATACCGTGTCCCCTGCTAAGACAAGAGCACGTTGTCGCCCTGCCGGCGGAGCCAAAGTTGATCGATTCCGCTAAGACTTGCTAAGGTTTTTGTGCCCCATCAGCGGGGCCGTCGCGGCACGGCGAGCCTGTCGCCAACAGCTAGCAATCGACTGCAAATGGCTCCCAGACGCCATCTTCTGGCAACTCCTAAGAGAAAAAGTTACGCTGGTAGTTCCGCCAGGGGGCAGTTCTGAAGACCGATGGGGCGTGCAGGCTTTCCTTCCACGCAAGGGAGATTCGAGGCATGCTAAGGCTTGCCAGGCAGTGGGCTCCGCAAATCTCGATGGACGCGCGTGCATCGCCGCCGGCACTGGCTGCGGTCGCCATCGTCCGCTTTTGCTCGCAGAGCAAAAGGACGTTCTTTCGCGGAGCGAAAGGCGACTTAGGCCATGCGTTCTATGCAACATCCGCCAGCAGGCTTTCGAGTTCGCCCCCGGTCAGTCGCTCGCTCGTGCGTTGGGTTCGTGCGTTCGTGGCATTGGCGCGCGTGTCTGCTGGTCGTCGTCGCCTTGTCGGCTGCGCGCGGAGATCGAGTTCAATCGCGACGTGCGGCCGATCCTCTCGGATCACTGCTTTCAATGCCATGGGCCCGATGCCGCGAACCGGCAGGCCGAATTGAGATTGGATACCGAAGCGGGCGCCCTGGCCGACTTGGGCGGACATCGAGCCGTTGTGCCGGGCGATGCGAAAGCCAGCGAACTGGTGCGGCGCATCAAGACGGCCGACGCCGACCAGCGCATGCCGCCGGCAGATTCGGCCCGGCAGCTCTCGCCGGCACAAATCGAAACGCTCGAGCGGTGGATCGCCGCGGGCGCCAAGTGGCAGTCGCACTGGTCGTTCATTCCGCCGTGCGTCCCGAGCTGCCGAAAGTGCAACACGCCGAGTGGCCGCGCAAGCGCAATCGACGCCTTCATTCTGGCCCGGCTCGAAAGCGAAGGCCTGACGCCGTCGCCCGAGGCCGACAAGACGACGCTGCTGCGGCGCGTCACGCTCGACCTGACCGGCCTGCCGCCGACGCCAGCCGAAGTTGACGCATTTCTGGCCGACGATTCGCCCGGGGCCTATGAGCAAGGTGGTCGACCGCCTGCTCGACTCGCCGCGGTACGGAGAGCGGATGGCCGTCCGCTGGCTCGATGCAGCGAGGTACGCCGACACGAGCGGCTACCAGAGCGACGGCGAACGCTACATGTGGCGCTGGCGGGATTGGGTCATCGAGGCCTACAACCGCAACCTGCCGTTCGATCAATTCACCATCGAGCAACTCGCCGGCGATCTGCTGCCGAACTGCACGCTGGACCAGAAGATCGCGACCGGCTTCAACCGCAATCATCGCGGCAACGGCGAAGGGGGCATCATTCCCGAGGAATATGCGCGTCGAGTACGTCGTCGACCGGGTCGATACCACCGCCACCGTGTGGCTCGGACTGACGATGGGCTGCGGGCGTTGTCACGACCATAAGTACGATCCCGTCACGCAGACGAGAGTTCTATCAGCTGTTCGCGTACTTCAACAACGTGCCGGAACGAGGCAAGGCCGTGAAGTACGGCAACTCGCCGCCTTGGGTTCGGGCGCCGACGCCGCAGCAGCAGCGAGAACTGCGCCGATTTCGATCGTTCGTTAAACGCTGCCGAAGCGGATGTTCGAGCGCTCGCCCGAGACTTGCCGCCGCTCAAACGGCCTGGGAGAAGTCGGCCGCACGAGACAGCCGCCCGATTGGACCATCACCGACGGGCTCGAGGCACGCTTCGCGTTGGACGAGCCAGCTTCGACGAAATCGATGCCAAGCTGGCGCGCAAGTTCACCGACGGCGAACCCGCGTTTGTCGCCGGCCGCACCGGTCAGGCGGCAGACTTTGACGGCCGCCGTTTCGTCGATGCCGGCAAGATTGGCTCGTTCGGCTTTCTGGACAAGTTTTGCCTGTCGGCCTGGGTCAATCCGACCGACGCCGCCGGCGGCATGATCGTCTCGCGGATGAAAGATGCGCGCAAGCGTCCGGTTACTACGTCGTGATCGCCGACGGCAAGGTGCAGGTCAACCTGGTCATGCGCTGGCTGGACGACGCGTTCGAGTTGAAACCGAGCGAAGCCATGGCGCCGGACGAGTGGCATCACGTGTTGGTCACTACGACGGTTCGCGGGTGGCGTCGGGATCAAAGATCTACATTGACGGCGGCCGGAACAGTTGAAAGTGATGCTGGATGATTTGAACCAGAATTTCGCCGCGACGAGCCGTTGCGCATTGGCGGCGGCAACGGTGCCGGATGGCCGCTTCCGCGGGCAATTGACGACGTGCGGTGTATGACCGCGGCCTGGCGGAGACGAGGCGGGAATCGTAGGCTGACGGCCGAATCGGTTGCGCGAAATCGTCGCCGCCTGCTGCCGAACGAGCGAGCGCGGCACAATGCAAAAACTGGCCGCGTACTTCCTGGCGAAGCGGCGCCGGACCGATTCGCAACGCCTGGCGGCAAGTCGCGACATGCGGGCGGCGCGAGGCGATGGTGGAAAACTTCCCGACCACGATGGTGATGGAGGAGATGGCCAGCCGCGCGAGACGTTTGTGCTGATCCGCGGCGAGTACGACAAGCCGGGCGAACAGGTCTCGCCGGGGCTGCCGGCCAGTCTGCCTCCGTTGCCGGACGGCGCGCCGAACAATCGGCTGGGTTTCGCCCGCTGGCTGGTTCGCCCGAGCAACCCGCTGACGGCGCGCGTGGCGGTCAACCGCTTCTGGCAGATGTTCTTCGGCACGGGTCTGGTGAAGACGGTCGGACGACTTCGGCTCGCAAGGCGAATGCGCCGAGTCATCCGGAATTGCTCGACTGGCTGGCGACCGAATTCATCGCGCAGCGGCTGGGACGTGAAGGCGATGCAGCGAGACGATCGTGACCAGCGCGACGTATCGGCAGTCGTTCGCGCGTCGACGCCGGAACTGCTGCAGTCGCGATCCGGAGAATCGCCTGCTCGCGCGCGGTCCGCGGTTGCGGCTGACGGCCGAAATGATCCGCGATCAGGCGCTGGCCGTCAGCGGGCTGCTGGTCGAACGGATCGGCGGGCCGTCGGTCAAGCCGTATCAGCCGGAGGGCCTGTGGAAGGAAATCTGGTCGACGGCCACGGCAGCTACGAGCAAGATCACGGCGACGACGCTGTATCGCCGCAGCATGTACACCTTCTGGAAACGCACCGTCGCGCCGCCGACGATGATCGACGTTCGACGCCGCCGTCGCGCGAAACCTGCACCGTCGGCGAGCGCGCACCAACACGCCGCTGCAGGCCCTGACGCTGCTGAACGAAACGACCTTTGTCGAAGCGGCCCGCGTGCTGGCCGAGCGGATGATGACTGAGGGCGGCACGAAGCCGGAAGAGCGGATCGCGTGGCCTTTCGCCTGGCCACGGCCGCGACCGCGACGCGCGAGGAACTGGAAATTCTGCTCAGCAGGCTTGCAGGCCCATCTGGCGCGACTACCGAGCCGAACCGCGAAGCGGCCGCAGAAGCTGATCTCGTGGGCGAATCGCCAGCGCGACGAGCATCTCGACCCGGCCGAACTGGCGGCCTACACGGCGGTGGCCAGCCTGATTTTGAATCTGGACGAAATGGTGACGAAGGAATAGCGCTTGCCCACGATCTGCGTGGAACGGCACGATCGAATGCCTGCGTCGATGATGCGCAGACGAAGCATTCCGAATCAGACTCTACTGCAACCACGTACGCGGACGTCGACTGCTTCCCACGCAGAGCGTCGGAATTATGAACCACAGATGCACGGCCGACAATCGCTGCATCTCACCCGCCGGCATTTCTTCGGCCGCTCGGCGACCGGCGTCGGCATCGCGGCGCTGGCATCGCTGCTGAACGGCGGCGGACGCCGCGAGCGAGGATCTGCAGCGATCGGCGGGCTGCCGGGCTTGCACTTCGCTCCCAAGGCGAAACGGGTGATCTACCTGTTCCAGTCCGGCGCCCCGTCGCAGATGGACCTGTTCGACTACAAGCCGAAGCTGGCAGGATCTGCGGGCAAGGAACTGCCCGACTCGATCCGCCACGGGCAGCGGCTGACCGGCATGACCGCCGGAGCAGAAGCAGCTTCCCGGTCGCGCCGTCGATGTTCAAGTTCGCCCAGCATGGCGAAAGCGGCGCGTGGGTCAGCGAACTGCTGCCGCACACGGCGCGCATCGCCGACGACTTGTGCTTCATCAAGTCGATGCACACCGAGGCGATCAATCACGACCCGGCGATCACGTTCTTTCAGACCGGCGCGCAACTGGCCGGGCCGGCCCAGCATGGGCGCGTGGCTGTCCTACGGGCTGGGCAGCGAGAACCGAGGACCTGCCGGCGTTCGTGGCGATGGTCTCGCACGGCAGCGGCAACCCGAAGGCCAGCCGCTCTACGACCGGCTGTGGGGCAGCGGCTTTCTGCCGACGCAAGTACCAGGGCGTCAAGTTCCGCTCGGTACGGCGATCCGGTGCTGTATCTGTCGAATCCGCCGGGCGTCGACAGCCGACGTCCGCCGGCGGATGCTCGACGACCTGGCCGCGGCTCAATCAGCTCAAGCTCGACGAACTCGGCGATCCGGAGATCGCCACGCGCATCGCGCAGTACGAGATGGCCTATCGCATGCAGACCTCGGTGCCCGAGCTGACCGACATCTCCGACGAACCGCAGCACGTCTTCGAACTGTACGGCCCAGAGGCGAGCAAGCCGGGCACGTTCGCCGCCAACTGCCTGCTGGCCCGGCGGCTGGCCGAACGCGGCGTGCGGTTCGTCCAGTTGTTCCATCGCGGCTGGGACCAGCACACGGCGACCTGCCGCAAGCAGATCAGCCAGCCAGTGCCAGCGACACCGACCAGCCGTCGGCCGCGCTGATCACAGATCTGAAACAGCGCGGCCTGCTCGACGACACGCTGGTCGTCTGGGGCGGCGAATTCGGCCGCACCGTCTACTGCCAGGGCAAGCTGACCGCCGACAACTACGGCCGCGACCATCATCCGCGCTGCTTCACCATCTGGATGGCCGGCGGCGGCATCAAGCCGGGCATGACCTACGGCGAGACCGACGACTTCTGCTACAACATCGCCGAGAACCCGGTCCACGTTCACGACCTGCACGCCACGATGCTGCACTGCCTGGGCATCGACCACGACGCGGCTGACCTTCAAGTTCCAAGGCCGCTACTTCCGCCTGACCGACGTGCACGGCAACGTCGTTCGAGAGATCCTGGCGTGAGGCGAGCGAGCAGCGCCGCGGCGCGATTAGCGGCGGCCAATGCAACCAAAAACAAGCGGCAATTTGCAATAAGTTGGCTTGCAACAGACGTTTGGGGGGAGGATGGCCGGCGTTTCTTTATCGGTTCCTGCTGCCGTCAGCCGCTTCGATGGGTTACACTAGAAACATTGGTCAAACACGGCCCAGGCGGAGATTGAGGCCGTAGGTCGGGCAATTCGGAGGCCGGATTTAAACACGAGGAGTGCTTGCCGTGCAAATCCTGCGGTTCGCGACGATCGTCGCAATCTTGTCGTTGCCTGGCATCGCCTTGGGCGAACCTGGAAAGAATGATTTTGGCGTCAGCACGGCCAATGGAAAAGGGCCGAAGCTGGGGGCGCCGCAGACCGAACGCTGGCGCGTGGGCGTGACCGTCGTTGCGGGCGCCGGCGTGGTCACCAACGTCGTGAGCGACATCCAGTTGCCCGTCGAATGGCCTGAGCAGCAGGTCAAGGTGGTCGAAGAAGACATTACGCCGTTCGCCCGCAGCCTCGACTATCGGATGGTCGACACCGTAAAGGAATTCGTGCTGAACGTCCCTCAAGTCCCTGCAGGCCAGGAGGCCAAGGCGCTGATCACGTTTGAGATTACGCGGTATCCTATGTCCCCGCCCGACGATGTTACGGTTTTGAAAAAGCCCGAGGCTCGCAAACTTCCCAAAGATCTCCGTCAGTATCTGGCCCAGCCCGCGTATTGAAAGCAAAAGCGGCAAAATCAAGCGAGGCCAAGAAGCTGATGAAGGAGAACGAGGACAAGAACGCCTGGGAGCAGGTTCAAGCGATTTACGATTGGGTTCGCGAGCATGTGAAGCCCGAGGACGGCGTGAAATTGCCCGGCGAACTGCAAGCCCTGCGCGACGAAACCAGCGACCATGAAGGATTGACCTCGCTGTTCATCGCCTTGTGCCGCTCCAGCGACATTCCGGTGCGCACGGTCTGGGTGCCGAAGTCGAGCTATCCGGAGTTCTACCTGGTCGACGACGAAGGTCAGGGCCACTGGTATCCGTGCCAACTCACCAGTCCGGCCCCCTTCGGCACGATCCCCGATGGCTGCCCATCTGGCAGAAGGGAGACAATTTCCGCTCGCCCAGCAATCCGCGAGAGGCAGTCCGCTACCTGCCGTCGCACCTGACGGCCAGCGGCACGGCGCCGACCGTCACGTGGATTCGCGAACTGGTTCAGGCCGGGCTGTAGGCAGCGGCCTGGGCTGCGCCGAATGGCACCCGTTCGGGGAAAGGCTGGTTTTGTTCGGCCACGATCCGGGCTTGCCCCGGTCAGGCCATGATTTGCAGCTAGAGGCGTTTACATGCCGAAATTGCCGTTCCCCTGTTTGCGTTTTTCCGCCGCCGCAGGCGGCGGAAAAACGCAACAGGGGAACACGGTCGCTATCGGGCGTCGTTTCTAGCTGATCAATCAGCGCCTCCACCGGGACGAGCCCGGCGGTGGCGAACAAAACTGGCAAAGGCCCGCCCAGTTCCAGACGATTCGCCCCTGGTTCACGCGCAAGCTCAACTTGCTGGCTGCTTGTCCGGGTGCAGATAGATAAAGCTCTTGCCGAGCCGGCCGCCGTAGTTGCCTGCGGAAATCCGCATGCAGGCCCGGCGTGTCGACGGCGGCGTCGATGGCGGCTGCGTGGCGGTGACGATGCGTCGCTAGTTCGCGGCCGTTGATGATGATCTCCATGATCGAATCCGACGCCCTCGGGCACGCGCGACTGCTCGCCCAGCTTTTCGCGCAGCGTGGGGCAGTATTCCGCATAGGTGCTGGCGATCGAGAACGAGTAGCGGCTGCCGGCTTTCGAACCGCTGCCGGCGATGCCGCCGGGAAATGGCAGGATCACGCCCGGGGTCTCGGCCGCCGCTCGCGGCCCGCTCCGCCGCCTCCAGGGCCGCTCTTCGTCGCGCCGAGGAACCAGAGGTTGCCGCCCATCAATCCGTCGCGGAAGCCGAACCGCCGTTCGAGACGAACTCGCCGCCCAGCGTCGGCACGACCCACACGTGGCGGCCGAAGCGCTCGTCGCGAAACTGGTGGCCGTCGCCGAAAAGGCGATCTTGCGCCCCAGCTTGAAGTAGGGCTCGGTGTCGAGCAGGTTGAAGCAAGCGGCGGTCGGACAGGTCAGCACGTTCTGGCCGATGCGGACCAGCAGCGAGCGCTCGAGCGCCTCGACGCGGTCCTTGCGGAACCGCGGGACATGGAACTGCACGATCGCGCCGGGGCGGCCGTCAGGCGTTTCGAAGCCGCGTCGAAGCCCGGCCCCACGTAACGGTCGAGCCCTGCTTCACAGTCGCACAGAATGGTGCTGGAAGCGTTGCCGGTCGCCGCGGCCACGGCATGGTCCAGCCACCCATCGCGCGCAGTAATCAACGCTTCGGCGTACAGGCTGCGGAAAGCTTCGGCGTAGGTGTCTTCGATTTCGGCGGGGCGATCCATGGCCACGGAGATCAGCGTCCTTTTCCCTGATAGATCGCCTTCTCGGTGATGATCTTGTCCATGAAGATGTCGTGCGGCGCCGTGGGGATCTCGGGGAACAACTGGCACTCGAAGGCCAAAGCGACCAGCGGCGTGTCGGCCCGGGCGTGCTCCAGCAGCTTGTCGTAGTAGCCGAACCCGTGCCCCATCCGCGCGCCGGTGCGGTCGAAGGCCACGCCCGGGACCATGATCAGGTCGAGTTCCTTGACGTCGATTCGCTTTTCCGGCAGTCCGCAGTTCGGCCTTGGGCTCCAGGATTTTGTACATCCCCACCGAGAGCTCGTCCATGTTCTCCAGCAGGAACAATTCGAGCTCGCCGTCGACGCAGTACGGGAACGACGATCCGCTTGTCGTGCGAGAGGGCCGTCGGCAGGTACTCGCGGGTGCGCACTTCGGTGCGGACATCCACGTAAAACATGACCGTTTTGGCCGCGGCATACTCGGGCAGGAGCGAACTGCGCGCAGATGGCGCGGCTGAGTTCCTCCTTGTCTGGCTGGGCCTTGCGATTGGCGTGGGCTTGTTCGCGAATCTCTTGCTTTCGCTGCTGAAAATCGACGACTTGCTCGTGGCTCATGTCGGGCGGTATCCCTCAATCGATGGGTGCGAGGCGGTCGGGAGATGGATTCGTCGCATGCTATCGTACTGATCCACGGAGCGAAGGCAACGGCAACCGGCCTTGACCTGAATGAGTACGACTGATATTCACATTCCGCTTCGGTTTTTCCTTTTCTAATAAAGTTGGGGAACCATCGAGCCGAGGCGGCCGAGAACGAGGTTGGCGCCCTGAGTTACGCAAATCACCTACGCACCGCAATTGCCTTCGTCCTGACGCTGACGGCGCTCGAGGCGCGTGCCCAGCGCATTCAGGTGCCGACGGTCGTGGAACCGGAAAGCCCGTTCTATACGGGCGCCTCCCCGGCTGCAACCTTGGACGGCACGGTCCAGCCCTGGGATCCGTATGGCGGCGGCGCCCCGAACGCGCAGGCCCCGATGGCTTCGCCTTATGCTCAAGGCAGCACCATTCCCGGGGCGCCGGGCGTGGTGCCTTACGGCAGTCAGCAGGCGTCGCCCTACGGCACGTATGGCGAGAACCCGTACAATCAGCACCTTCCCGACGGCACGGTGGCCCCGCAGCAACGCTTTTTGAGCGAGCTGTTTTTCGAGAACACCTACCTGGCCCGGTTTGGCAATCACGGCCTGGGCATCAACGACATCGCGCTGGGCGGCTCATTCGCATTTCCGATCCTGGCCAATCCGGCGCCGATCTTCGTGACGCCCGGCTTCACGTATCACTCGTGGAACGGCCCGGCCTCAGGCAACTTCGCCGGCTCGCCCGACTTGCCGCCGAACGCCTACGACGCCTATCTCGACACCAGTTGGCGGCCGCAGGTCACCTCGTGGTTCAGCGCGGACCTGGACGTCCGCGTCGGCGTGTACAGCGATTTCAGCAAGGTCAATTCGCAAAGCGTGCGAATTCTCGGTCGCGGTTTGGGCGTAATCACCTTTTCGCCGCGCTGGCAAGCGGCCGTGGGCGTGTGGTACCTGGACCGTCTGACGGTCAAAATCCTGCCGGCGGGCGGCGTCATCTGGACGCCCAACCAGGATACGCGGTTTGCCATCCTGTTCCCCAATCCCAAGATCTCGCAGCGCCTGGTCACCATTCGCAACACGGACGTCTGGGGCTATATCGCGGGCGAGTACGGCGGCGGCAAGTGGACCATTCGCCGCGCCAACGGAGCGGGCGACGTGGTCGAACTCAACGACATTCGCGTGCTCGCCGGCCTGGAGTGGTTCAATCTGAACGGCGCGCACGGCAATTTCGAAATCGGCTACGTCTTCGACCGTCACATCATCTACCGCAGCGGCACGCCGACGGCGCATCCGAGCGACACGATCGTGCTTCGTACCGGTTTGACGTACTGATTCAGGCGCACAGGCTGAGCGGCTCGAGCGAGCGGCTGTGGGGCGCCGAAGCCGAGAGCAGTTCGACGAGGGCCCAATCGTTCGGCTGAAGCTGGTAATCGGGCGCGCGGCGCCGCGGCGGAAATGGCTTCTAGCGGCACGATGGCCAGCAACAAGGAGTCCGTGGCGGGACTGACCGTGCAGGAGACGCCGCCCGTCGTTGCGATGCGTCGAATCCGCCCGTCGTGTTGCTCGACGGACACGTACGCGGACCCATCGGCGGCGCCGTGCAGCGCGCGGCGGTCGTTCCAATCGGCAATCGCCGGCGGAAGGGCAATCGCCAGCAGGTTGACGGCCAACGCAGGCGTAGGCGTGTCGCGGCGTTCCAACGTCTCAGGACACAGCCGGCAGCCTGTCGATGCGCGGCGCCCGCACTGCACTCAAGGCCGCTTTGCCGGGCGACGATTGCCAGCCCAGCATCGTTTCGATCTCGTCGGCCGCCAGCCGTTCGAACGGCGCCGCATCGAAAGCGGCCTGCGCCGCTGCCAGGCTGTCCCAAGGCAACGCTTCGACTTCGCTCTCCAGCAGCGAGAGCCGATCAACGCCGAATTGGCCTCGGTGAATGCGCAAACTCATCTATCTCACCCTGTACTGCGATAAAGAGGCTTCATCCACGGCGACTCGAGCAGCTTCTTGCGGCGCGAGCCCGAGCCGCGTAGATTGATTGTTCCGTTGTGCGAAGGCGCCTCGCCAGAATGCCGGCGCGGGCCTGCTTGCCTGCGTCGATGTCCGCCTCGACTACGGCGCGTTCCAACTCGGAAAGCTGGCTCATCGCCCGGTGTACGGCCGAATGAAACTCCTCGCCCAGCACCCCCTGCTCCGGCGAGCAGCGGTCGTCGCAGGCGACGCCGCGTCGCAAGGGCACGGTCTTGCGCATCCGCAGTCGTTCGCCGCGCAGCAGATCGCACAACCGCCGTCCGGCAATGAACAACAGCCATCCCCCGAGACTACACCCCTTGGCCGGATCGTAGGCTTTGAACACGCTGCGAGCGGCGTCGTGGATCGCTTCCAGCAGCAGGTGCTCGTCGTGCACGGCAGGAAATCGCCTGCGCAGGCGCCGCGCACGACCGCCGTGCTCGTCGAGCAAGCGGCGCGTGCTCTCCTCGTGCGACCCGTCGGACCACAGCTTCAGAATGCCGCTATCCGCCGCCGGATCGCCGAGTTGGTTCGTGCTGGATTCAGCCATGACAGTGGACATCAAAAACCCCAGGTAAACGGCCGCCATCGCCAGACAGGCGGTTCGCGGGACTGTGCTGGGTTTCCGTTCCCTGACTCGTCGAGACGCCGTGACGCAGTTGGCGGAGCCGGCCAGCCGCAACCGACTCCTGCTGCACCTCTGGCGCCCATTCGTCGTCATTTATTCGAGCAGAATGGACAAAATTTGGCTACCGTTCTGGAAAAAAAGCCCGGGAGGGAAGCGTGGCGTCGCCATAAGTCCTTGTCGTCAAACGGATTGTGCGGCGATTCTGCGTCGGCGCGTGCGAGCGAAAAGCCTTTGCGTTATAACAGCGTTCGATGCATGCGTGACGATCTTGATTTGATACGAGGAATTGCCGATGTCCGAGGCCTTGAGAAACCGGTTGTTCGATGAACTCAATGCGCTTCCCCTGATCGACCCGCACTCGCACATCAATCCTCATGCACCGGCTTCGACTACGCTGGCCGACATTTTAGGGTATCACTACTACACCGAACTGGCCCATTCCGCCGGGCTGCCGAAGGCAAAAATCGAGGAACCGCAACTCGAGCCGAAAGAGAAGGTCCGGCGTCTCGTCGAGGCCTTGGGCTCGTTGGAGAACACGATTCAGTACAGTTGGCTCGTCGAGATGGCCCGCGAGTTCTTCGATTTTCAGGACGAATTGGTCACGCCCGACAATTGGGAATCGCTGTACGATACCGCGGCGGCGCGGATGGGACAGCCCGACTGGGCCGAGCAGGTGCTGCAGAAAAGCAAGTTAGACGCCGTCTTTCTGACCAACGACTTTGACGATCCGCTGACCGGCTTCGACACGAGCGTTTATATTCCTTGCCTGCGGACCGACGACCTGGTGTTTCACCTGGGCAAGTCGGAGGTCCGCGCCAGACTGGAAACGGCCGCGAACATGAGCGTCAACGACGCCGTGACGCTGCGTCAAGCCATCGGCCGATTGTTCGAGCACTTTGTCAGCCGCGGCGCGAAGGCCTGCGCAATCTCGCTGCCGCCCGACTTCACGCCGCATCGTCTTCAGCCCGCCACGGCCGAAGTGGCCGTGGCTGACGTGTTTTCACACGGCTCGGCCGCGGCGCCGGCCCGCGCACGGCGAGTTTTCCTGCTTCGTATTCTGGACCTTGGCCGAGTACTGCGCCGACTATCGCCTGCCGTTCGACCTGATGATCGGCGTCAACCGCGCCGTATACGCCGCGGGCGTTTACCAGGGCCAGGACCTGTACGACAGCCGCGTGTCCTTGATTCAGTACCGCGAGTTGTTCAACGCCTTCCCGCAAGTCATGTTTCCCATTTCCGTGCTGGCCAGCGTGACCAATCAGGAGTTGACCAGCTACAGTTGGATTTTCCCGAACGTCGTGACCAACGGGCACTGGTGGTACTCGAATACGCCGACGTACATCGAGCACGACGCGTCCGCCCGGCTCGAAGCCGTGCCGCAGACCAAGCAAATCGGCTACTACAGCGATATGTACAAGCTGGAGTTCGGGCTGCCCAAATTCGCCATGTACAAGCGGATCCTGGCCAAAATTCTTGCCGAGCGTTACGTCGTCGATCGGGGCTGGAGCGAGGAGCGGACCCTAACCCTGGGCCGGCAAATCTTGCGCGGCAACGTCGACCGCATTTTCGGCATGACAAGCTAGTGCTTCGTGAACTCCGATTTGACAGTTGGGCGCCAGGCGGCAGAGCGCAGCGAGCCGAGAGCGAACTGGGGCTTCGCCAAGGCTCAGCCATCAGGCGCCCCGTCAACTGAGGCTTGACGAAGCACTAGCCGTCGCTTGATCCGCTCGGCACAAGCCGCAAAACTGGAAACTGGGCGGTTTGCAAGGTATATGGGTATAAGGCTTTTTCTTGAACCTCAGTTTCGCGGGGGAATGCGCGTGAATCATTTCGGAGTCTGGCGGAAACTCTGGCTTTGCTTGCCGCTTCTGGTCGCTTCGGCTACCGCCGTTCGCGCGGCGGATCCGAACTCCGACGCGCTTGAACGCTGGCTGGACGAGCTCGACCGCGCGATCCCTGCCCAGGCGGAGAGATTTTCTGCGACGGATCGCGAGCGAATCGAAAAAGCCGCCGACGCCGTCGATCAGTGGGGCGTCTATATCGCCAGGTTCGACCGGCTGAACGCGGCCCAGACCGTACAGACCATGCGGCGTTTGCTGGCCGCCAAGCAGCGAGTCGACCGCCGTCTGGATGCAACGCTCGACGTCCGGCGACAGTTCGCCGCCCTGGAACCTACGGAAACGCGACACGAAGCGCTGCAAGCGTTCCTGGAAACCGCCAGCCGGCTGATTGATCTTTCCGGGCGGCTGCGCTATTTGCAAGTCGACGCCATGTATTCCTCGCTGCGTCGCTTGAACCAGGGCTCCAGCGAATTCGTTCAACTCGTCGATTTGCTGACGGCGTATAAGAGTTCCGTCGGCGCCACGGTGCTTTCGCAGCAACTCCTGCCGCAGCCCGCTGAAGACCCGCAGCCGCCCAGCGCGCACGCCGGGCGTGCGCATTCGGGCCAATCGCCCGGTGCTTGCCGCCCCCAACGTTTCGTCGGTGCGCAAGCTGTTGGAACTGGCGGCCGCGGCCGGCGACCAGACCATCCTGCCGACCCTCTCGCAATTGCTTGAGAGCGGCCTGCTGACGGACGATTTAACAATCGCCGTGGCGGAAACGATCCGCAAGATCGGGCTGCCTCAAGAACCGCGGCCCGGCACTCCGGCCGGCCCAGAGATTCCGCCGATCACGCCGCGCAAGCTCTATGAGCACGTATCGCGAGTCTCCGCACGCGCGGTTGTCCGCCAATCTGGCCGCCCGCCGCAAGGAATTACTCAGCTCGCTCGAGGTTTTGGCGAGCCAAGGGATCACGGGCAACCGTTACCGCATCGGCGGCTTCGAGGTGCAGGCGGGCGATTGGCTGCTGATGCGCAACCCATCCCCCTACAACCTGTTCACCGATTTGTCGCCCGGCTTATTCACTCACGTCGGCGTCGCGGCGATCGAGGAAGGGAGCGACGGCGTTCGTCGCATGGTCCTGGTCGACTTGCCGGAGCGCGGCAGCAGCATTCCTGCCACGAACGTCGAGACCTACCTGGCTCGCACGCTGCATTATTGCTTCTTGCGCCACCCGGACGCCGAGGTCGCCGCCGCCATGGGCCAGGCGGCGGCCGACGTGATTGGCAATGAGTCGCAATTCGATCTCAACTTTCGCACGGACCGGGTTCTGGCTCTGAAGGACGAGCCGCTGCCGCAACAGAAGGTGCACACCTATTGCGCCGGCCTGTTGCTGCTGTGCGCAATTAAAACGTCCGCCCCGCGAACCGACTTCTTTCCGATCCCCGAGTTTCCGGCCGGCGGCCGCACCGTGGACAATCTGGCGAAACTGGGCTTGTCCATCGGCGACGACTTCATTTCGCCCACCGGCGCCATGTTCTCGCCGAAGCTGGAGATTATCGGGCGTCGGGAGCCGATGTACGACCCGAAACGCGAGATCGAAGAAGTGATTTTCGATCATTTCGCCGAGTTGCTGGAGACGCAAACGCTGGTGCCGTCGCCTGACTTGTTCCAGTCTTTGCGTTTAAAGATGGCCGAGGCGTCGAAGTCGAACCCGCTGTTGGCCCAGGCCCTGGCCAAGGCCGCGCAAGTGAACGCAAAAACCGACCTGGTCGCAGCCGCCCAAGCTGCCGCGGTGGTGGAAACGCTCGATGACATCGCCTACAGTTGCAGCGACGACTTCCTCGATGCCCGCGACTTGCTGATGGCCGGTCCCATTGAATCGCTGGCTGCGGAAGGCTACTCCCGCGAGGACCAGGAGGTGGCCCGGCAGTACTTCCGACGCCACGCCGACTTATACCAGCAATTGCGAAGCAACTCGCTCACTCCGCGGCAACTGCGCGTGAAGCTGGTCCAGTACTACAGCGAACTCGGCAAGCACGAGCTGCAGCACCGGTTTTTCAAGCAAGCGGCGCAGTCAGCGCTGCTCAGCTCTCGACTTTCAGCCGCTCTTTGAGCCGCTTGCCTCGCGGCGCCGGCTTCTTGCGTTCCGGCCTGGCCTGGCTGCGTTTCTTTTTCGAGCCCGGTCCGAATTCGCCGTCGAGGACGGGCCCGCCCGGCGCAATTCCAGGAGGCGGCTGGTCCGCTGCCGCGGCGCCATTGGCCGACGGCATGCCGGGCATGGCGCCCGGCCCCTTGGCGCCTCGCGGATTGGCGCGGTCAGGCTGACGTCGCAGCCCCAGACCCCCGCCGACCGGATCGTCGGCGGCCGCCGGCTTGTTCTCCGCATCCGGCTTCATTTCGCCGGCGTCCGGCTTTTGAGCCACTGCGGCGCCGATCGGTTTGATCGCCAGCGGCACGGCTCCAATCGGCTCTTCGGGCTCTGAACCTCGCGGCAGCGAGCCGGTGTCGGCCAGCAAAAAGCCGGCCCAGAAGAACGGATTCTCGGCCCGCGGCGGATCGTGCTGGCCGCTGGCTTTGACGCGGGGCTCCATCGTCGGATCGAGCGGCATGCGGGACACCAATTCGACGCTTCGCTGCCAGGCGTCAGCCGCCGTCATCTCCGGCAATTCCTGCACGAATTCACGAGTCAGGTCATAGCTGCTCTGCCCGCCCGGCCGCCAGCGGCTCATCAGCACCGTGCGCGCACCGGTCGACATCATCCCGCAGAGCGTCAGGAAGATCTCGTTGGCGGCCTGCTCGGGCAAACAGGCCCTTTGCGGCGTGCTCGGCCGAGGTGCGAAAGCCGGGCAGGATAATCTCGTCAGGCCCGCCCCAGGGCAGCATGAGCCACTGTGCCAAGGCGGAGTCTGCCTTCTTGCCGTGGTTGAATTTCAGAGGCGACCAGCCGTAGGGATTGGCGTTGCCGGGGTTGATCTCGCCGTAGACCACCAACCGGTCGAACAAACAGCCGAAGATCGAGGAGGGGGCGGGCAATTCCTTCGAGATCGACATTGCGCCCGGCACGACGCTGCTCAAGTCGTTGAAGGCGTCGAGCGAAACCTCGTCTTCGTCTCGCGGGAATAGTTTGCCCAGCGCTACCGCCGTGTTGAGCCCTTGCCGGCGGCGACGCGGGTCTCCGATGGCCAGACCGACCGTCGGCGCGTAGCGAATGCGAACTTTGGAGATGAGCGAGGCCGTTGCGTCGCCGTCGGGAACTTGGAGCGCTTCGAACGGCACGTACCACAACAGGCCGTCGGGCACGATGGCCAACTCCTGAAACATGCCGCCGCCTAACTCGGCCTTGCTGTCGGCCGTCAGCAGATCCAGGATCTCCTTGGCCGGAGTCTTCCAGCCGTCGTCCGCCAGTTCCTCCAGGCTTCAGTTCCTTATTCTGTTCGAAGTTACCCCATTTCTGCAGCATCGATTGCACTTTGCGCACGAACGTTTTCGGCGATGACTTGACAGCCCAGTAACCGTACTTGTCGCTGGTCATCAAGAACGCGTAGGCATGCCGCGACGTGGAAAAGAAGGCCAGCAGCCCGTGACCCTTGGGAAGCGTTTCCTGCACGGTTTTCGTGCTGCGAATCGGCGGAAACAGCAGTTGGCACGGCTCGCGCCGCAAGGCGATTTCGCGCAGGATGACTTCCTGCTCGGCGCTCAACTGGGCCAATTCATCCAGTTTGGCCTGTTGCTGCTTGGCGGCGTCTTCATCGGCCGGCGTGAGCGGCGCTTGCCGCAACTCCATCTGCAACTGCTTGGCGCGACGCGATCGCTGCACGTAGCCCGTATACTGCGCTTCCAGCGCCACGCGCTGTTGCCGCGCTTCCTGATCGAGCACCGCTTCCGGACCCTCCAGCAGCCAGCGCAAATTGAGCAGCCGGCCTCCCAGGTCGAGCGTCGACATGAACCGGTGACGCCGCGCCAAGTCGGCGATCTCCAACGCCCGCTCATGCTCTTTGCGGGTAATCGCCACTTCGAACCAGTGTTCATAAGACAACGGGTGCGGCGTCACCAGCGACGTCAGCGATTCCATCGGATCGGTCGCCCAATCGGCGGGCGTCGGGTCGCGGAGCACGTATTCAAACAGGTCCATCGCCGTTCGATCGGTCAAGGTGTTCCCTTGCCACATCGAATCGACCATGCTGATGTGGAACAACCACAGCGAGCCGCCCGCCTGAAACGTCATGGCCGCGGCCCAGGCGGCGTTGCCGGCGACGCCTTCGGCCATTTCGTAAGAGGCCAGCGCCTTGAGAAAATTGAGCCTGGCGCCGAGCCTGCTTGTCAGGATGTTGGAGCCCGAGCAGGCGACGGTGGCCGTCCCCAGCAACGTCATCGCTTCAGACGGCCGCTCCATGGCGCAGCAATTGTCTGCCGAGAGCGCCAACATCGACGTCTGCAACTGCGTCATTCCTTGGGCCGTGGCCCAGGTCGTGGCGCCGGCCAGCGGTTCGTACATCTGCGGCTGGTTCGTCAGCATGTGCGCCAGGAATGCCGTACCGCAGGGCTTCCTCGACGACGGTCATATCGCCGAAGGTGCACGCCGACGCGGAAGCTTCCAGAAAGAAGCCCTTTGGCGGCATCCACGTTGCCCGACATCAGCGACAACCGGCCCAGTTCCATCAGGGCGTAGCAGGTCAACTGGTGGTCGAAGGTTCCGGCGGCGACCACTCCGGCTTGCAGGGCCTTGACCGCCTCGTTGTTCTTTCCCGCCGCCGCGTAAGCCATGCCCAGTTCGACGTCGACGAAGGCTTCCGACCAGTGGTTGGGCAGCGCCGGACGTTGCGCCAAGGCGTTCAGCACCGAGTGCGTGAGCGGATGGCGAGGCGCCACGGGGCCCAGCAACTCTCGCCAGCGGTACAGTGCCAGGCAGGTGCAGCGCACGATCTCCTGTGGGAAGATCGGCACCGCCTGAGCCATTTGCACCACTCCGCCTTGAGCGACCTTGTTGTTATTGTTGATCTGCCCCTGCATGATCGGCACGCTGGCCGGGTACTGGCCGATTGCGGCGCCGCGAGTCGAAAGGTACCAGGGCGCAAGCTGGATCTGCCCCGGGTTGGCCGGCCGAATGAGCGGCTGGAATTGCACGCTGGCCATCCACGAGGGAAACGTGACGTACAGGCTCAACGCGTTCTGGAAACAGCCCAGCGCCAGGGAATTCTGCCCCATCTGGTAGTAGCACTCGCCCTGCATCGCCTGATAGCAGATCGAGTCGATCCAGTTGCCGCCGCCGGACGAACACCAGCGGGTTCTTGACCGACTGCTGCTGCATCAACTGGAACGTGCCCAAGGCGGTCTGATAGTTGCCGGTATACAGGACCGGCAAGCCGTTAAAATACGCAGGCGAGGGGAACGGCCCTTGAGCCCGGACCTCGGCCGCCAGCCCAGCGCAAATGACCATAGCGGCTAGCAGTTTTAAAGCGATCGTGGGGCCTGTACGATCTCGAGACACGAGAAAACGGGAAGTGGACATGGGCGTCTTCTCCAAAAGCGCAAGCGTAAGTACCAGCATACCGCGGCGCCTGCGCTCAAGCAAAGAATCTCGTGCATTGTAACCGTCGAAAGGGCAAACGGCGCAAGTCCGGGCCGATTTGCCTCTTTTTTTTGCAAAACGGTCAAAGTCGCCGGCCCCAATGCGACGATAACGAGGCTGTCAATTTTGCCGTCGGTAACGATCGCACGGATTGTCGCGGCCCGGCAGGCCCGACGCTTGTCGCGCATTTACGGCAATCATACGGAGTAACGGCCATGAGCAAATCATATCACCGTCAGCCGGCCTGGACGCGCCTGGCAGGCGCCTTGAGTCTGGCGGCGGCGGTCGGCGCCATCGGTTGCCAGTCGGACATTGGCGGCCAGACGCTGCCCAGTCCGTATTGGCAGACCGACGACGTGCAGTACTTCCCGCCGGGCCCTGAGTTCAAGCTCAGTCGCGAGGCGGCGGCGATGAAATCGTTCAAAAACGAACAACTGCGGGCCGGCAAGGCGCCGGTCCCCGCCGTTTCGGGCCCGGCGCCGGCCCCTGTGCCGGCCGACCTGGCGCCGTAAGCGATCCGCGTAGTCCAACGGACGCGGCGAAGCCGCGCGGGCCTCGATGCCTGCCGGCCGCGCCTGCGCACAAGTTTCGTCGAGCGTTTGAATCAGTGCGGAAGACCATGCCAGCAACTCGCCGGACGGGGCCCTGGGCCTCGTGCCATTGGCATGCACTGAAGAAGACGTTTGGGGGGACGACGCCCTTCGCGCCTGGCGCCCGAGGGATGCCCAAACCGGGTATTTCTGGGGCGCCAGGTTGACGAAGGGAATTAGGAAAACGGAGGTCGGGAGTCGGAAGGCGTAGATTGAGCACACTCGACCTTCACGCTGCACGGGGCTAATGCACCGTCGCTTTCCGACTTCCGACCCCCGGTTTCCGACCTTTGTTTTCCCCAAGGATTTTTGTTTATGGGCGACGCACAGTTCCTCGAAACCTTGCAGCACGCCGCCAATAACGTCTTCATCTGGATCGGCTTCGGCCTGGTGGCAGGGCTGCTGGCCAAGGCCATCATGCCCGGCCGCGACCCGGGCGGTCCCATTGCCACGCTCGCCATGGGCTGCGGGGGCAGCGTGATCGGTTCGGGCTTGCTGATGTTCGTCGGCGGCAACCGCATTTCGCCCATCAGCATTCTCGGCTTTGTCGTCGCCGTCGGCGGCGCCTTCATCTTGTTGTTCTTTTACCGTCTGCTCGCCGGCCGTTTCATCCGCGAAGACGGCGAAGGCTATTCCCAAAGCATTGCCGCCCGCCCGTCGCACTATCGGCGCCGCAGCCGCCGGACGGTCTACGAAGACTGAAGCAGCGACCGGAAGCGGGGGAGCCGCGCATGACTTGCTCGCCGGCTTTCAGCCTGCACGCGCTTCAGCCGTTTGCCAATAGGCGACGGCAAAGCACAAGCCCAAGGCCAGATCGATCAGGCCGAATCCCAGGACAGGCGTCGAAATTCGCTGCTGAGCGAACAAGACGATGGCGGCCAGGCCGAACGTCGCTTTCTCCAGCACGGCGGGAAGCATCAGCGGGCGAAGGCGTACAGGCTCTCGGCTGATCAACAGAAACGCCACTTGCCAGGCGAGAGCCACGCCGACAAAACCGTAAAAGTATTCCGGGTGCGTGATAGGCGGCGGATCATTCTGGCTGATCTGCCGCTCCAGAAAGTAGTTCGGCGCCATCACGATCAGGCCGTACACGCCCGCCGCGCGAAACGCCCATTTCGCAAAAGACATTCGCTGTCGCCTCTGAATGCTCGGTCTGTTTGGTGCACGCCCGGTAACTCTCCCGGCGTCCGCGAGGGAAATCTTACCCGGCCGCGGTCCTATCCTGAAACGCCTCGCCTTCACGCGCTGCCGGCAAGCGTTCATTCGCTTTGAGCGGGCGTCGGTCCGGGCGCCAAAAAAGGCGCGAGGTCGCCCGATCCCGGGGCGCAACGGCACGCGTGCGATGCTAAGATGGCGAACGCCGCCGCGCGCCGCGGCTGGCGGCGGATGCAACTTCCTATCATCTCTACACGGGGCGGAACGCGCCATTCGCGCGGCCAGGTCGTCACGCAACATGCCTGAGCACTACCAACCGACGTGGCGACGGCCGATCTCCGACGTCTTCCGCAGCACGGCGCACGCCGCGGTCAAGTTCTGCGTTCGCTTTGGGATTCACCCGAATACGGTTTCGTACGCGTCGATTCTCGCCTCGGCGGCGGCCGCCGGGTGCTTCTGGCAAGCGCTGCGGATTCCGGCGCTGCTGGTCCCCGCCGTCGGCTTCTGTTACCTGAGGCTGTGGCTCAACATGCTTGACGGCATGGTGGCGCTTGCTTCGGGCAAGGCCAGCCGGACCGGCGAAATCGCCAATGAACTGCCCGACCGCATCTCCGACGTGGCGATCTTTGTCGGCGTCGCTCACAGCGGGTTATGCCACGTATTGAGCGGCTATTGGGCCGCCATCTTCGCCTTGCTGGTCGCCTATGTCGGCACGCTGGGCCAGGCCGTCGGCGTTCAACGCGAATTCAGCGGCGTGATGACCAAGCCTTGGCGGATGGTGACCTTGAACGTCGGCGCCTGGTGGACCCTGGCGCTGCTGGCCGCGGGCCGCGACTGGCGCCTGGGCCCCTTGACGGTCCTCGATTGGACGAACATCGTTGTCGTCGTCGGCTGCCTGCAGACCCTTGCCGTTCGGCTGCTGCGCATCGTCCGTTCGTTGCAAAAACTCGGGCCGCCGACGAAGGATAAATGATCTCTCTCAGCAGGCGGCGGCCGGCTCCGATGCTTGGAAGTTTTCGCGTTATAAAAGACTCGACTCGCATCGCCCCGGGTGTTATGAACGAATCCATTCAAGACCGAACACAACCGCACTCCACGTGCGTCGCCCATTCGCCCGAAGCGACCCAGCGCCGCTTTACCGCCAGCGACGGCGCTGAGATTTTTTATCGCGCCTGGCTGCCCGCCGGACCGGCTCGCGCGGCGCCGCTACTGTTCCATCGCGGCCACGAGCACTCCGGCCGCTGGCAGGAAATGGTCGAGGACCTGGGCCTGGACGACGTGGCCGTATTCGCCTGGGACGCCCGCGGCCACGGAGAATCACCGGGCGAGCGCGGCAGCGCCGTCAGCGTGGCCCGCGTCGTGCAGGACATCGACCAGTTCGTCTACCACATTACCAGCGAATACGGCATTCCGAGGGAAGACATGGTCGTGCTGGGACACAGCGTCGGCGCCGTTACGGCGGCCGCCTGGGTGCACGACTATGCGCCGCCGATCCGCGCCTTGATTCTCGCCACGCCCGCCTTCCGCGTGAAGCTCTACGTGCCGCTGGCAATTCCGCTGCTGCGTTTGAAGCAGAAGCTATTGGGGCCGGGTTACGTGAAAAGCTACGTCAAGGCGACGATGCTAACGCACGATCGCGAGCAGGCGAAGCTTTATCAGCAGGACAAGGCCGTGTTTCCGCAAATCGCCGTCAACATCCTGCTGGACCTGTACGATACGTCAACGCGCCTCTATCGAGGACGCGGGCGCCATCCACACGCCGACGCTCATGCTCGCCGCCGGAGACGACTGGATCGTCAAGCAGTCGGCGCAGCGAAAGTTCTTCGAGCGGCTGTCGTCGACGCACAAACGCTTCGAAGTGCTGCCGGGCATGTACCATGCCGTATTCCACGAACGCGACCGGCACGTGGTCGTCGACAAAGTGCGAGACTTCGTCCGCGAGTGGATCGATCGGCCGCCCCAACGCCCGCCGATCGTCGAAGCCGACCAGTACGGCTACACGCGAAAACGAATACGACCGCCTGCAGGCGCCGGGACCGGCGAGGTTCAAACTCGTGCGTTTCGGCATGCAAACGCTGGGCAAGCTCAGCGCCCGGCGTGCGGCTCGGCTGGGAGGCCGGCTTCGACTCGGGCCGTACGCTCGACTACGTCTATGAAAATGAACCGGCCGGCACGACGCCGCTGGGGCGTTGGTTCGACAAGCTCTACCTGAATAGCATCGGTTGGGTCGGCATTCGCCAGCGAGGCGAAAACCTGCAGCGGCATGCTGGAAGACGCCTATCCGCGAACTCCACGCCAGCGATCGTCCGGCGAGGTTGGTCGATATCGCTTCGGGCCCGGGCCGTTACGTACTGGAAACCATGCATCGCCTGGAAGACGTTCCCTGCTCGGCCCTGCTGCGAGACTACAAAGAGGAGAACGTGCTTGCCGCGCGGCGATTGGCCAAGAAGCTGGGACTGAACAACGTTGAGGTCGACCGCGCCGATGCTTTCGACCGCGATTCTCGCGAACCTGTCGCCCAAACCTACGCTTGCCATTGTTTCGGGCTTGTACGAACTGTTCGCAAGCAACGAACCCGTGCCTTGCTGATCGCTGGCCGGCCTGGCTGATGCCCTTGATCCGGATGGAATGCTGATCTACACGAACCAGCCCTGGCATCCTCAGGTTGAATTCATCGCCCGCGTGCTGACTAATCGCGAGGGACAGCCCTGGATCATGCGCGCCGCACGCAAGCGGAAATGGACGAACTGGGTGCGCGAAGCGGGCTTTGAAAAGGTGCGACAGGAGACCGACCCATGGGGCATCTTCACCGTGTCGATGGCCCGCCGCGTTTCGCGTTGAAAGCCGCGACCGCCATCGGACTGTCGCTGCTGTTCGTGCTCGTCTACAGCGGAACGAACTGGTTCACCTCGCTGCGCACCGACGTCGGCACGTGGCGTTACGACTGGGAGTGCCTGGATTCCCTTCCTGCCCTGGATGGCGCTCCCTTATATGTCGATCGATTTGTTCTTCGTCGGGGCGCCGTTCCTGATGCGCGAGCGTCGCGATCTGGCCGTCTTCGCGCAGTCGCGTGATACTGGCGATCGTGGCGGCGGGCCTGTTGTTTCTGGCCATGCCGCTCAAGCTGGCCGTCGAACGGCCGAAGCTCGAAGGGGCGTGGGGCGCCGCCTTTGGCTGGTTCTTCGCCATGGACCAGCCATACAACCTTTGCCCGTCGCTGCATATCGCCCTGCGCACCCTGTTGGCCGATGTCTACGCCCGCTCCACCCGCGGTCTCATCAACGCAGCCGCGCAGATCTGGTTCAGCCTGATTGGCTTTTCCACGCTGTTCATGTACCAGCACCATGTCATCGACGTAGTTGGCGGCTTTATCCTGGCGATCGCGTGCTTCTATCTCGTGCCGTCGCTGCGTCGCCGCGAACCCGTCACGCCGAATCGCCGCGTCGGCGGCTACTATCTTGCAATGGCCGCTGCTGCAATACGCACTGGCCATGCTCGACTTTCCCGCGGCCGGCCTGCTGTTCTGGCCTGCGGCCAGTTGCCTGATCGTCTCGTTGGCGTACTTCGGCATCGGGCCGGGCGTATATCGTAAACATGAAGGCAAGCTGTTGTGGAGCACGCGGCTCGTGTCTGGCGCCCGTCCTGCTGGGGCAATACCTTTCTCTGCTCTACTACAAGCGTCAATGCCGCCCTTGGGATGTCGTCGCACCTGGCGTGTGGATCGGTCGCGTGCTCAGCGAACCAGTAGGCGCAACACGCGGTTGCTGGCGGCGTGACCGCGGTGCTCGATCTGACGGCCGAATTCTCCGAGACGCCTGCCTTCCGGTCGTGCGATTACCTCAACGTGCCGATTCTCGATCTCACGGCGCCCACAGACGATCAGTTCGATCGCTGCCTTGCCTTCCTGCGCGAACGGGCCTCACAAGGCGTCGTCTACGTTCACTGCAAGATCGGCTATTCTCGGCAGCGCCGCCGTCGTCGCCGCCTGGCTGGCAGACCAAGGGCTGACAGAAACTGCGGAAGAATGCCTGGCTCAATTGCGGGCAGTTCGGCCCGCCATCGTCGTTCGCCCCGAAGCCAAGGCCGCCATCCGCCGCTTTGTCGAAAGCCAGCGGCAAGCAATGGCGCATTCGCTCCCTGGAAGTGCCGGCTGAATAGAATTGTCGGGCCAGGAATGTCCGGCGAGAATCGAGGACGGAGGCCTTCGAACTCCGTTTCCCCCCGCAACCTCTCGGCAGGTGCAAAGATGTTAGGCGATCTTAAGTCCAAGAAGCTGATCGTCCTCAAAGGCTTGCTGTTCGGCGTCTGCCTGCTGCTCAGCGCCGTCGCGCTGCTGCTGCAAAACCTCTCCTGGCAAACTGCGGCGCTGATCGCATTGCTGGCCTGGTCCTCGGCCCGTTTGTATTACTTCCTGTTCTACGTGCTTCAGACCTATGTTGACCGGTCGCTCAAATATGACGGCCTGTGGGCCATGTTGTCGCTGCTGTTGACTCGCAAATGCGAGCGAGACGGTTCGTCCGGCAGCGAGAGGCGCAAGACGGCCGCAGGAGTGACTTGCTGAATTCTACAGGCTAGAATGCAGTGCATGGGGGTGAATCCGTACCAGGCGCCGGCGGCAGCGAACGATCGTCAGCACATGCGCTGGTTCTTTCTTGCGTTTTATGCGATCGCCATCGTGTGGGGCCTCCGAAACGTGGAATACTGGCGTCCGTCCTGCGCTTGACGTCCTGACGCCTATCGCCCAAGCGACCTGCCTTGGATGCTGGGCCTTGTCCGATGCAAGACAAAGAGGGCGTCCCATCCCGTTCAACGTGCGAGCCTGGTTCTTCATGCTGGCATTCATCGTCGTGCCAGGCTACGTCATTTCAAGTCGCGGTTGGCGAGGCATCGTATGGGTCGCGGTCAACGCCTTCGCCTGGTACGCGCTCTGCCTCAGCACGATGCTCCTTGGCAGGTACGTAGCCTTCGGAAACGCGTAGCCGCCTGGCTAGGGGCTCCGTCGGGCGCAGTCTGCTCGGGCCCCCGCGGCTGGCAGCATGCCTTCATCGGTGAGTTTCCGTGAAAGGCATGGCGTCCCGCGTTCTCCCGCTGCGACTCGCTCCCAACCGCGTTGCACTTCGCGTTCGCCGCCGCGAGCTTTGGCAAATTCCCTTGCAATTTATGACGCTTGTCATAATAATCGCCCAAGATTTACTACCGACGTCATAAATGAGATGCGGCATGGCCAAGTGCAGCGGAGTCTGCCGTCTTTCGGCGGCGGAAATGGAGATCCTGCAAATGTTGTGGAAGCACGGCGAAGTCACGCTGTCGGCGGCGCATCAGGCCTTGGGTTTGCCGATCGGCTATACGACCGTGCAAACGCGACTCAATCGCCTGGTCTGCAAAGGGTTGGTGAAGCGCAGCGACGAACGGCCGGCTGGTTATAGTGCCGCGGTCGCGCAAGACGCGGTCAGCGCCGGCGATCTCAATTTACTTGTCCAGCGCGTCAGCGGCGGCAGCGTCGTGCCGCTGGTCGCACAGTTGGTCCGCGATCGTTCGCTCACCGACTCTGAAATCGCGGAGATCAAACAGCTCCTTGAGGCAGCAGAAAAACGCTCGCAAACCGAAAAGCGAGGGAAGAAGCCATGAACGAACTCGCGGCGTGGTTGTCAAATGCGTTACTGCGCACGACCATCGCTCTTTCCGTGGCATTGGCGCTTGCCTGCGTCGTGCTGTGGCTAACCTCCTGCCGCTCGCCCAGCGTCCGCCGCGCAATCTGGATCATCGTGTTGCTGCAAGGCTGGATGTTCGGGCGATATGCGGTGGATATCCCGTGGTACAAGGCCCAGGCATTTCAGGCGCACGTCGCCGGCGGCGACCCGCTGCTGGAAGGCGCCATGCCCCCGCGCTTGGGCCCCAGCGACAACGCTCCGTTGCAGCCAGAGACGACCGTCAGGTTGAGCAGACTCCCGTTGACGAGCAGGCGGCAGATTCTATCGCCTGGAACTGGCAAAGCGTCTTGGGTCTCGCCTGGTTGCTTGGCTGCCTGACAATTGTCGTGCGATGGACCGCTGGTTATTGGCAATTCGTCCGCAACGTGCCGCTGGGCGAGCCCGCCTCGGCAGACGATAACGAGGCATGGCGCCGATTGTTGGCCGAGCGGAAGATCGCCGAGGCAATTCCGTTGCGAATGACGGAAAGTCTTGGACCTTTGCTCTGCCGCGTGCCCAGGGGTTATTGCCTGCTAGCGCCGCAATCGTTTTGGCAAGAACTCTCGACCGAGGGGCGCCTGGCCGTGTTGCGGCACGAGTTGGCCCACTACGAGCGGGGCGATGTCTGGAAGTCGCTCCTCGCGCGGCTGCTCGTTTTGCCGCATTGGTTCAATCCACTGTCCTGGCGAGCGCTACACAACTTCGAAGAAGCGGCCGAGTGGGCCTGCGACGACGCCGTGCGTCAAGACTTTCCGGAGAGCGCTCCGCTGTACGGCAGAATCTTGCTGGCTCTCGGAGCGGCCCAGGCGCCGCATACCATCTTGAACAACGCGGCGCGGGGCCGTGGCCTGGCGCTGCGAATTCGACGCATCGCAGCGTCGGACCTTCCGGACGACTCGCGCATGAAAGAGGCGTGTCTCGTCGGGGGCGGACTCGCCTTGCTTGTCGCCGGCGGGCTGCAACTAAAGCTCGTCGCAGACGATACTTCAGGCGGAGCAAATCCCAGACTATACGACCAGGCCGCCGAGGCCATGTTGCCGGCGGCCCAGAAAGCTATGGAGGCAACCAAAGCGGGATACGACGCGGGGACCGTCATCATGCCCGACGTCTACGTCTGGTCGCGCCGCTGGCTCGAAGCGGAACAAAAGCTGGCTCACAATCAACAGGACCAGCGCAGCGCTCCGCCGGCACTGGCAGCGCATGCATCAATTGCACCGCAAGGTCGGCGCCTTGTATTTCGCGGGCAGTCGGGGCGGCGAAGCCGAGAAGTACCATGCCACGGAGTACTACCTGGCCGAAGCGGAGTTGTGGCTCGCGGACGCCGGCGGCGAAGTGCCGGAACGCGCCGCAGCCGCGGCGGCGCGGCATTAGCGAACGATCGTTTCCTACTTTCCGGAGAACCTTCGCATGAAAGCCCGCTATCTGATTGGCGCCGCTCTGCTCCTGCTGCTGGCTAGCGGCATTCGATGCAGCCTCTCCGCCCAAGGTCCGACGGAAGGCGGCGCCAAGAGCGAAGCCCATGCCAAAGCGGCCCGGGCATTGTTGGAAGCCGCAAGGAAGAGCAGCGAAATTACGACGAAGGAGTACGACGAGGGGACCGTCACCTTGACGATGGTCTATGTCTGGTCGCGGCGTCTGCTCGATGCCGAGCGCTCTTTGGCGAAGTCCCAAGCAGAAGATCTCGCAGCGTTGAGAGATCACCGCCAGCGAATGCAGCGGCTGCTGCGGAAAACGAAAGAGTTGAATGAAAAGTGCGCCAGGGGCGGCGAAGAACAAAAGCTGCGGGCCTTGGAATACTACGTGGCGGAAGTCGAACTGTGGATCATCGATGCCGGCGACGAGTCGACGAAGGAACGGCGCCGAGCAACCACGGTCGCAACGGCGCAGCGGCTCCAACTCCGATACGCCGCAGCGCGTTGCGGCCGATCGCTGCAAGGCGTTGTCGCAGAATTCTCGAATCGCCTTCTATTCATTCTTGAGGACTCTCCCATGAAAGCTGTTTATCTGATCGCTGCAGCGCTGTCCTTGCTGCTCATCGGCGGACTGAAGTCGCTTGCTCGAGATGCCGCCGACAAAGAGCAGGGCAAGGCCGCGCAAGCGAACGTCGCCGCTCGAGAACAAGCAACGAAAGCCATGCTCGCCGCCGCTGAAAAAACGCTCGAGGCGACCAAAGCCGGCTACGATACAGGAACCTCGCCGCTGGGCGAATTGTTCGTCTGGTCGCGACTCGTGCTGGATGCCGAACTGAAGCTGGCTAAGACTCAATCAGCTCGAGAAGCCGCGCTGCTCGAGCATTGGCAACGCATGAAGCAGACGAATGCCAAAGTTGCCGCGTTACATTGCGCGGGCAGCAAAGGCGGCGAGAACGAGTATTACTTCGCTACCAGGTATTATCTGGCCGAAGCCGAACGATGGCTCGCCGACGCGGGGCTAGTTCCTCCGAAACACGTGAACAGCTCGTCGTGGGCTCGCCCATAACGCGGCGAGGCCCCGAACGCGCGGGGAAGCATTGTCTCCTTTCGCACCGCGAAAGGATCGCTACTTTCGCCGCAGCGAAAGGCGACGCTGTTGCGGCCGCCGCAACGACTTTGGCCGTTGATAACGCCACGCGCTGTCGCGTGCTGTACGCGGAGCTTGCGCGCGACCTCCTTTCCCGCCGACTTCTATCCGGAAATTTTACTGTCCTCCTCGGGAATTTTTTCGGCCCCTGAGGCGTCTTGAAGTTATCGAGACGACTTCGAACGCACCTCACTTCCTGCACCTCCGGGAGCCGATGCCATGTTCAGGCGATTTGGGCCGTTGCGCGTGCAAATGCTGTCGTTGGGCGCCGTCATGTTGACCCTGCTGGCCGGCTGCGGCCATGCAGGCATGGAAAAGCCCGCTTCGGCCCCAGCGGCGGCGCCTGCCGGGAGCGAAGCGATGTTCGAGACGGCGGCCGCGAATGAAGCGCGGCCTGCGGAGGAATTCCCCAATACTGAAGCCTACGATCGCATCGACGAGAATCCCTTTCTCTCCGTCCGCCATAACCCGCTCTCCACGTTTTCCATCGACGTCGATACGGCGTCGTACGCTAACGTGCGGCGCTTCTTGAATACGCACTCGCTGCCGCCCAAAGACGCGGTGCGCATCGAAGAACTGGTCAATTACTTCCCTTACGGCTACGCGCCGCCGCAAGACGACGCCCCGTTTTCCGTGCATGCGGAAACGGCCGCCTGCCCCTGGGCGGCCGGGCATCGCTTGCTGAGGATCGCCCTCAAAGCTCGCGAGATCGATTTCGAAGATCGCCCGGCGAGCAACCTGGTGTTCCTGCTCGACGTTTCCGGCTCCATGAACGATCCGGACAAACTGCCGCTGTTGCAGAGTGCCTTGCGGCTGCTGGTGGAAAAGCTCGGCGAGAACGATCGCGTGGCGATCGCCGTCTATGCCGGCGCTTCGGGATTGGCGTTGCCCTCCACTTCCTGCCAATACAAGGAGAGGATTCTGGCTTCGCTCGACTCGCTGCAAGCGGGCGGTTCGACCAACGGCGGCGCCGGCATTCAACTCGCCTACCAGGTCGCCCGCGAGAACTTTATTAAGGGGGGCGTGAACCGCGTCATCCTGGCGACTGACGGCGACTTCAACGTCGGCGTTTCCGACGACGGCTCGCTGACCCGCCTGATCGAACAAGAGGCCAAAAGCGGCGTGTTCCTCAGCGTGCTCGGCTTCGGCGCCGGGAACCTGAAAGACTCGAAAATGGAAAAGTTGGCCGATCGAGGCAACGGCAACTACGCGTATATCGACACGATCAACGAAGCCCGCAAGGTGCTTGTCGAGCAGGCCGGCGGCACGCTGGTGACGATCGCCAAGGACGTCAAGCTGCAGATCGAGTTCAACCCGCAGCAAGTGGCCGCCTATCGGCTGATCGGTTACGAGAACCGCCTGTTGCGCAACGAAGACTTCAAAGACGATCGAAAGGACGCCGGCGAGATCGGCGCCGGGCATACAGTTACGGCCTTCTACGAGCTACAGCCGGTCGATGGGGAAGCAACGGCTGAAGACGTCGACGCGCTGAAGTACCAAGGGGCGCGCAAAACGACCGAGGCCGCCGCCAGCGGCGAGTTGGCCACGCTCAAGCTGCGTTACAAGGCGCCCGACGCCGACGATAGCACGCCGATCTCGACGACGATCAGCGACTCGGACCATTCGTTCGTCGACGCGAGCGAGGATTTCCGGTTTGCCGCCTCGGTCGCCGCCTTCGGCCTGTTGTTGCGAGACAGCCCCAACAAGGGCGACGCAACGTTTGAAGACATCGAGCAGTGGGCGACGGCCAGTCGCGGCAGCGACGAGAGCGGTTACCGGGCGGAGTTCATCGGGCTGGTCAGGCAGGCGGGAGAGTTGGCGGGGCGGTAGGCGCCGAGCACGCGAGTCTCGACGCACGGCTTAGCTTGCCCAAATGCAAGGCCGCAACCCGTGTGGCGGCGGAATATAAGCGGTTGAACGCAACGCTTGCTCCGGAGCGCCCCTGTTTCGGTTGATCAAGAAGGCGAGTGCCGAATCCACCATTTGTATTCGCGCATCGCGGCGTTCGGCCGGAACTGAGCCAGACGCTCGATGTCCTGCAGTGCTTTCGTCAGCGTCCGCGGATCGGGACGGTCGGCGTCCGCCCACAGCTTGAGTAGCCGCGGCGAGGAGACCACGTCCAAGCCAGCCTGCTCAGCAATGCGCATCGCTTTCTTATCGTCGGTCGCGATCAGCCAGCCGCGAGATTCCGCCAAGGCGCGGCACATCGCTTCGCCGTCCGAGCGAAACAGCGCCGCGTAGCGCGTGAATAAGTCCAGCTCAGCGCTACTGTCGGGCTGGCAGACCGCAAGCAAACGCGTCGTAATCAGCGGAGTCAGATCGGCCGGCATCGAAACGATCAGAAACGAGTCGGTTGGATCGTATCGGCGCAAGAACTGGATTTCATCCTTTACGGCGGTCGGCAGCCGCCAATGGTAACCGCACGCACGGAGAATGGCTTCGGCATGGCCCGAAGCTAAAACATCGATCAGACAACACGCATCGAGGGCGACGACGGGCATTTCGCGCCTCTCCGAGCGTCATGAAGGTTTTACGAGCAGCGACTTGCGGAAGTCGAGCCGGACGTCACGTTCTTCGCCGCTCGGCTCAACCACTTCACGAGAAGAAAGCGTGTTGGCGATGATCTCCCGAGCCGTCACGATGTCGCACCGCAGGTAATGGGGCAGGTCGCTTTCTCCCAGGTCGCCGCGCTCGTAGGCGCTTACGACAAGGAACTGGTATCGCTCGGGAAATGGTTGATCGCCCGTCGGCAGAGGCCGCACGTCAAGCATTTCGCAGGCGCTCGCTACGGAGACCTTCGCTTGCTTGAGAAAGCGCCGGCCTCCCTTGGAAATCAGCCCAAGCCGCTCGAGCCGGAGCGCCATGGCCTCGACCGAGACGAAATAGAAACGGCTCAAACGCCGCAGATCGGCCACTTGAAAATCATTCGTCGAACGGACGATGTCGTGGAATCGCTGGCGGACGCCCGCCGCGGGCATCAAAAACGCGAGGGCGAAAGCTTCGGCGAATCGCTCGTTGGCCGGCTTGCGGCCAGGAAACGCGAGGTAGGCGATTCCCGGCTTGTAGCGATCGACGAGCAGATGACCATATTCATGGAGCATCGAGACGCGGCGCCGTTCGGCTGGGTGATTGCGATTGACGAGCAGGCAACAACCGAGGTCGGCCGGGCAGGCGTACATCCCCGCGACGGAAGCAGGGAGGCGCCCATAGAGATCCGCAAGCCCACGTCCCATTCCAGCATCGCCCGCAAGTCGATGATCGGCTGGTCGCCGAGCCCGAGCCTCTGACGTTCTCGGATCGCCTCGCTTTCTGCAACTTCCGCCGGATCGATGTGCGGGCTCAGCGGGACTTCGGCCGGGTAGTTGAACCGCAACGGAGCCTTCATGATTTGCTCCAGCTCGCGGTAGTCTTCGGCCCATTGCGCGAGTTCGTCGATGGCGGCGAACAGCGGCGCCCGATCGACGCTTTTCATCTTTTCGGCGACTGCCCGCAGTTGCGCTCCTGAGATCGACGACTGGCGCCGACGGGCGCACGAGCTCGTGGACTTTCCGCCCGAGAAACGGCGCGAGCTTGACGATCTCTTCCGCTTTGGCCGCGCGCTGGCCTTTTTCGACGGCAATATAGGTCGGGCGGCTGCAGCCCAGAAACGCGGCCGCTTCTTCCTGCGTTTTTCCTCGGGCTTTGCGCCTCGGCGATTCGCTGTCCCAGGATGCGCGGGTCGATGCGATCAGGCGTCGGCATGGAGAACTCCGCAACGGTAATACGCTTTCCGCCCTAGTGGAATTATCAGGCCCAGACTTTACATTGTCAAATCCGATTCAGGCAATAAAGCACGATAGTGTAAAAAGCCGGTTAGCCGCCGTCGCCCGGCGGACATTTCCCACCGGACACAGCACGCGATTGGTTCACTGCCAGAGCTCGCTGTTTCGCGAGCATTTGCCAGCCCGACGCAGTTTGTTAAAGGCCAGGCATGTCGAAGAAGAAACAGAATAAAAAGCAGCATGACGCCGCCTCGCGGGAGCGTAAACGCGCGGCTCACCGGGAAAAACGCCGCAGGCGGAATGAATTCATGATTTTCTTCATCCGCGGCAAGCAAGAGCGAGTTCGTCGACCGCCCAGGATCGACGGGCTTTCGGTGGACGAATTCATCGCCCGGAATGCTGATCCCATCTGGCTGCACCAGAACGAGATATGGGAGCTGATTCCGTTTGAAATGGTCGATCCAGATGTCCCAAACGCGGCCTTTACGCATTCGCTCAATTCACTCGCCAATGCCATCGAGGAACGCATCGCGATCGAGGAACGCATCAATCGCATCGAGGGTAGCCTCGTCTGGAGCCGTGGCCAATTCAATCGCGCATGCTGGACCCATTTCGCCGGGAGCCTCCTGCGTCTAAGCAATTGACCTATCGTGAGACGACGCGTTTTCGCTTCCACCAGAGATGACAACGTTACCAACCATTCGGTTCGCCCGGGCTCCGCCCATCAAAAAGGCCAGCCGGTCCGGCAGGAGCAACAGGGTGTTGGGGGGCCGTGCACTGAGCCATTGCGACTCAGTCGCGTCAGGTTGGTATTGCCCGCCCCGCCTTGTTTTCGCATTTTGCGAAACAATAGACGAGGGTCGCCGGTTCCGCAATTGCACGCAGGCCATGCACGTCATTTACGAAAAGAAATTGCGCGAATTCTGGGATGTCCATCCCGAAGCAGAGCAGCCGTTACGAGCGTGGCTGAAACGAACCGAAGGCTCGGCCTGGGCGAACTTCGCCGAACTGCGGGCCGACTAACCGCACGCCGACAGCTACGGCCGCTGTGTTTTCAACGTCGGGGGCAACAAGTACCGCCTGATTACAGCCATCCACTTCAATCGTCAAAAGGTCTATATTCGCTTCGTGCTGACGCACAAGGAATACGACTTCGCCGAATGGAAAGGCGACTGCGAATGATAACCGCCACAAAAAAGTATCTAGAGCTGATCGCCAGGTTTCCCTTGCGGCCCATCGAGCGAGACGGAGAGCTCGACAAGGCCATCGCCGTCGTCGACTCGCTGCTGGCGAAGCCGCGCTTGTCGAAAGATGAAGACGATTATCTTGACGTGCTCGGCGATTTGATCCGCAAATACGAGAAGTCGGCGCACCCGATCGAGCCGGCTTCCGACGCCGAAATGCACAAGCATTTGATGGAGTCGCGGGATCTCTCGCAGACCGGCTTGCACAAGGCGACCGGAATCGCAATTTCGACGATCTCCGCGATTTTGAGCGGCAAGCGTCGGCTGTCTCGGCAGCACATCGCCGCGATCTCGGCGTTCTTTCATGTATCGGCCGACGCCTTCGCGCCGCCGAAGCCAGCCGGCGACGCAAAATCGCCGGGCAAGGGACGCAAGGCGGCGCAGTCTGGCTCGACGCGCCCCAAGCCGCTCGAACGACCTGGCCTTGTACGGCGCAAACGGCGCTAACGCTTGAGCGTAACGCGGTTCTAAGCGATTTGCTCCCCGGCTAGAATTGTGGCTATCTGAGTGCGTGGAGTTCGCGCACGGTTCGACCTATGAATGGGGGCCCAAATGATGTCGGCCAAGCAAAGCAAACGGGCATTGATCGAGGCCGCGGGCGCCGAGTTTTCGCTTGCGATCGACGGACGCGATGCGGAAGTGCTGCATGGCCCGCAGCCGTTATTGAAGGCGGGCGAACTTTTCTTGGAGTGTTTGGGGGTCTATGAGAACTACACGGTATGGCATGGCTTGCCCGTCGGTTGCAGCGCAACGCGCAAACGCAATCGCCTACATGGCGTCAGCCAAATGCTGCTGCAAGAGTTGACGCGCCACGCCGATCTGCTGTCGTTTGATTACAGTTATTCGTTTCCGAAACTCGACAAAACTCGATCGAAACGCTTCAGCGGCGGCCTTTCGATTCGCGGTCTGATGGGCTCCATCAATGCGCAGCCCAGAGGTTTCTGCACGCTCACGTTGTCAGAAGGCTCGTCCGCCGTCAACGCTCGGATTGTAGAGCCCCAACGGGGCGCGACCATCGCCGCTGACTTAAAAAGACTTGAAGGCCGACATGCCTGATTGGCATCGTCAGCCGCTCGAAGTCTCGCCCTTTCAGGGCTGTACGGTTCTTCATCGTTTGCGGTCCCAGGGCTTCGCCCTGGGCTGATGAATCACGCCACTTCGTGGCTAAGAGAGCCTTCCTAGAGCGACAAAAAACCCCGCCGGACCTTGCGGCCCGACGGGGTGTTGGGGGAAGAACTGCACCGGGCAATTGCGGCCCGGGACATTGAAGGTTGTTGTCGCTCGGGGAGGTTAACCCTCGCCCCGCCCCTCTCCCAAAGGATGAGGGGCCTTCGCGAGCGGCTTAGTACATGTCGCTCTCGCCGCCGTGGCCCTTCTTGCCTTCCTTCGGCTTCTCGGCGATCAGGGCGTCGCTGGTCAACAGCAGGATGGCGACGCTGGAGGAGTTCTGCAACGCCGTGCGGGTGACCTTGGTCGGGTCGATGATGCCGGCCTTGACCATGTCCTCGTACGTTTCGGTGGCTGCGTTGTAGCCGAAGTTGCCTTTGCCTTCGAGCACCTTCTCGCAGACGATCCCGCCGTCCTGGCCGGCGTTGCTGGCGATCATCGTCAACGGCGCCCGGCAGGCGCGGCGGACGATGTTGTAGCCGACCTCCTGGTCGTGGGTCAGGCCTTCCGGCTTGCAGGCGGCCGAGCTGCGGAGCAAAGCGACGCCGCCGCCGGGGAGAATGCCTTCTTCGACGGCTGCACGGGTGGCGTGCAGGGCGTCTTCCACGCGGGCCTTCTTCTCCTTCATCTCGCTCTCAGTCGCCGCGCCGACGTTGACCTTGGCCACGCCGCCGGAGAGCTTGGCGAGCCGCTCGCTCAGCTTCTCCTTGTCGTAGTCGCTGGTCGAATTCTCGATCTCGCGGCGGATTCTGGTCGATGCGGGCCTTGATGTCCCCGCTCTTGCCGGCGCCTTCGATGATGGTGGTGTTGTCCTTGTCGACGACCACCTTCTTGGCGCGGCCCAATTCGCCGACCGTCAGGTTTTCCAGCTTAATTCCGAGGCTCTCGAAAATGGCCTGGCCGCCGCTGAGAATCGCCGAGATCCTCCAGCATGGCCTTGCGGCGGTCGCCGTAGCCGGGCGCCTTGACCGCACAGCACTTAAACGTGCCGCGGAGCTTGTTGATGACCAGCGTCGCCAGGGCTTCGCCTTCGACGTCTTCCGCCACGATCAGCAGCGGGCGGCTGGCGTTGACCACGGCTTCCAGCACCGGCACCAATTCCTTGACGTTGGCGACCTTCTTTTCCATCACCAGGATGTACGGATCGTCGAGCACGCACTCCATCTTCTGCGGGTCGGTGACGAAATACGGCGAGAGGTAGCCGCGGTCGAACTGCATGCCTTCGACCCACTCGACCTCGGTCTTGAGGCTCTTGCCCTCGTCGACGGTGATCACGCCGTCCTTGCCGACCTTTTCCATGGCTTCGGCCAGCAGCGTGCCGATTTCCTGGTCGTTGTTGCTCGCCACGGCGCCGACCTGGGCCATCTCGGTCTTGCTCTTGATCGAGATCGACATCTTCTTGAGCTTGTCGGTGATGTCCGCGACCGCCTTCTCGATGCCCTGCTTCATTTGCAGCGGGTTGACGCCCGCCACGACGGCCTTCAGGCCTTCGTTGAAGATGGCTTCGGCCATGACGGTGGCGGTGGTGGTGCCGTCGCCGGCGACGTCGCTGGTCTTGGAGGCGACTTCGCGGACCATGCGGGCGCCCATGTTTTCATAGACGTCTTCCAGGTCGATCTCTTTGGCCACGGTGACGCCGTCCTTGGTCACGGTCGGCGAGCCGAAGCTCTTCTGCAGGATCACGTTGCGGCCTTTGGGGCCGAGCGTCACCTTGACGGCTCGGGCCAGCTTGGAAACGCCGCGACGAATCGCTTCTCGCGCTTCCTGTTCAAATGCAATGGTCTTTGCCATGAGTCGATGTTCTCCTCAGCAATGATAGTCAGTGTTTCGGTGGTCAGTATTTTGATCGTTCGGCGGGCAGTTTGCCGTGCGAAGCGCCCCGGCCCCAGGGCTGCAGATCGCTACGGCTTTGCGGAACGCCGCACGGGGCGCTCCCTGCAGGGGCCGGACCCTTACTCGATGATCGCCAGAATGTCGTCTTCGCGCATCAGCAGCAGTTCCTGGTCGCCGACCTTGAACTCGTCGCCGGCGTACGAGGTGAACAGCACCCGATCGCCAACCTTGACCTGCAGCGGGCTGCGGCTGCCGTCGTCGCAGAGCTTGCCGTCGCCGACGCTGACGACCGTGCCGCGGGCGGGTTTGTTCTTGGCGCTGTCGGGCAGCACGATGCCGCCAGCGGTCGTCGTTTCCGACTCCTCGCGCTCGACCACCACGCGATCGCCCAACGGCTGCAACTTGACTTGTCCCTTGCCGGCCTTCTTTTTGTCTTTGGTCGCCACTGCCATTGCTTGCTAGCCTCCGGAAATTTCTCGGAATAAACGGGGTTTATTGAATCGCCAGGCCCGCCCATCCTGCGGCGAGCTTCATCTGCCATTTGTGCGCATCCGTAGCGCTGGTAGGGCCCCCTTAAGCAAGTGGCGCGCCAAAACAGTACATCACGATCCTATGGCTTTATCTAGAAATGACTTACAGAGATTCGTCGTGTGGGTTTGCCGGCCGCTGAGGCCGCTTGCGCGGCAGGCCGCCTTGCCGATGCGCTCTAATCGCCTGCCGTTTTGGCAGAGGGCCAGTCGCGGCCCGGCAAGTCCGCCTGCGGTCGGGCGGCCGACGGCCTGCCGATCCGGAGGCGCTCTCATCTTGTGCGGCACACGTTGAGCCTTGGCAAAGCCTCAGAGCTCTGGAGCTCGCGCCCTGCACCCGACGCGGCTGGAGACTCGCGCCCTAAATCCTACGCCTGACGAATCGCTGGCTGAATGTTCACCGATTCCTCACCAGATTCAAACTGGACGCTAGGCGCTGGCGCGCCATCATGACGGCGCTCGCCCAAGCGTCGACCGAGCCTTGTTGTGCGTCGTGAGCAGATCAGGTGGTTCTGCGGCCTCGTTGCCATGCCTGGCGGCGGTTGTTGCTGATGCGATTGACGGAAACGGCGCCCCTTTGAGTCACGCGGAGCCCCTAACTCGATGATGGAATTTCAATTGCTGGCGCACGACGACGACATCGTACGGATCGAGTCGCTGGGGGCGGCATCTCGGGAGCGCGTGAGCATGCCCGACGCTTGCTTCGAGCAGCTCGGCGTCAGCGACATCTGTTCTCGCAAGGTGCTGCTGAACCTGGCCAAGTGCCATTTTCTCGACTCCTCGGGCGTCGCCTGGCTGCTGCGAATCCATCAGTGGTTCGGCGAGCGAGGCGGGATGCTGATCATCCATTCCGCTTCGCCCGTGGTCTTGCAAATCCTGAACATCATGCGGATGGGGCTGGTGTTGAACCTGGCGGCGAACGAAGAAGAGGCGCGGCGCGTGGCCGGCGAGGTGCGGCATGTCGATTGACTTCGAAGAGGTCGATCCGCCGGAATCGCTGGAAGGCGCGCAGCTCGAACGGTTCTCTCCCGAACTGGCGATGGCCCTGCTGGTCGACCACGCCGTGCGAATCGGCGCCAGCGACCTGTTTTTGACCAGCGGCGAGCGCGAGGTGCGAGTCGCCGTGCGCCAGCTCGGCATCGTGAAAGAAATCGCCCGTATGTCGAGCGAGCAGGGCGCCCGCTGCATGTTTCACATTCGCGCCGCGGCCGGGTTGAAATACGACGAGCGGCGCAAACCGCAAGGCGGCCGCTGGGTGCGGCATCGCCAAGGCGGTCCGTCGATCGACCTGCGGCTCAATACCATGCCCACGCTGCACGGCGAGAGCATGGCCATGCGAATCCTGATTCGAGACAGCAAATTGCTCTCGCTGGAATCGCTCGGTCTGGCCCATCCACAACTGGGCATGTTGATGAGCTGGCTGCAAAGCCCCAGCGGGCTGATCCTGGTCACCGGACCGACCGGCGCCGGCAAGACCACCACGCTCTACGCCTGCCTGCAACACCTGAACGACGGCCGGCGAAAGATTCATACGATCGAAGATCCGATCGAGTATGCCGTCGACGGGCTGCTGCAGTCGCAGGTCGACGAGCTGAACGGTCCCGACTACCGGCAGTTGCTCCGAGCTGTGCTGCGGCAGAGCCCCGACGTGGTCATGATCGGCGAAGTGCGCGACGCCATGGCGGCCGAGACGGCCGTGCGCGGCCAACAGCGGGCAATTGGTATTCGCCACACTGCATGCGCCGGTAGCCGTGGGGGCCATCCAAAGCATGCTTGGCATGGGCGTCCACCCTCACTTTCTCTGCAGCTCGCTGTTGGGCGTTATCGGCCAGCGGCTGGTGCGCACGCTCAATCCGGAAACGAAGTTGCGGATCGATTTGAATCATGCGCCGCAAACCTTTGCCGAGGTACAGCCATGGCTGGAGCCCGGCCAAGGCAAGTTCGTTTACGCCGCGGCCGAAAACGCCGGCGCCGACGAGGGCTATCAGGGACGCTGCGGCATCTACGAATTGCTGAACATGTCGTCGGCCCTGGCGGATCTCATCTCCGCCGGGCGGCCGTCGAGCGAGATCTCTCGCAAGGCAATCGAAGCAGGAATGCTCGACTTCCGCCGCGCCTCGCTGATCCAAGTCGCCCAAGGAGCGACCAGCTTCGACGAGATTCTGCGAGTCGTGCCTACGGCCGATCAATGGATCGGCCGCTAACGCGGATGATTCATCAGCCCCCCGGGATTGTTGGGCAAAGCGCTCGACACCAACCCGACGCGTAAGCGAGGCGAATGCGTTTTCTCCGCCTCGCTTACGCGTCGGGTCGATATGGGCTGATGAATTATCCGGGCTGACGGGCGATTCACTCAGCCAGATCGCGCGCACGCGGCCGGACAGATAGAGATCCTGCTCCAGGACTTCCCATTGGGGGCGTTCGAGCTGCAAGGCTTGGGCCATGGTTTCCACGCCCAAACCCGAGATGGGAGAGGGAGCATCGGCGCCACCCGCCAGCCGCGGCGCGACGAAGACGTGAACTTCATCAATCAAGCGGCGGTCAAACAAACTGCCCAGCAGCCGCCCGCCCCCTTCAACCAGGACGTTGGTCATTCGGCGGCGGCCCAACTCGTCCAACAGCGATTCGAGCCGGGCGTCGGCAGATTCGCCCTCGCAAATGAAAACCTCGCAGCCGGCGTTTGCCAGTCGGCGTCGATCCGCCGCCAAAGCCTGCTTGCCGGCCGCCACCAACACGGGCGCTTCAGCGGCAGTCTGCACCAATTGGCTGCTCGAATCGAGCAACGCGCGCGAGTCGATCACGATCCGCGTCGGCGTGCGCGGCCCTGGAGGCCGGGCCGTCAATAAGGGGTCGTCGGCGACGGCGGTCCCGCGACCGACGAGGATGGCGTCGACCTGACCGCGCAGTTCATGAACTCGACGGCGGGAAGCATGCGCCGGAAATCCAGCGGCTATGACCCTGCCGAGTGGCAATCTTGCCGTCGAGCGTCATGGCCCATTTGGCCATCATCCAGGGCCGGCGGTGCTCGAGCAGCTTGAGATACGGAGCGTTGATCCGGCACGCCGCCGCTTCGTGAACGCCGAGTTCCAGTTCTACGCCGGCGGCCCGCAACTCTGCCAGTCCGCCGCCGTCAACCGCCGGAAACGGATCTCGCTGGGCCACGATCACGCGGCGAATCCGCGCCGCGATGACGGCCTGCGTGCAGGGCGGCGTTTTGCCGTGGTGGCAGCACGGTTCGAGCGTGACGTACATCGCCGCCCCTGCGGCCCGCTCGCCGGCCACGCTCAGCGCCTCAATTTCGGCATGGGGTCCGCCGTAATTTCGATGCCAGCCCAGGCCGACGATTTCCGCCCCATGGGCGATGACGCAGCCGACCATCGGATTCGGCTCGACGGCGCCGCGACCGCGCACCGCCAGGTCCAGCGCGAGCCGCATGTGCCAGCTATCGAGGTTTGGCGCGCTCATGGCCCTAGTCCATGCCGGGCACCCAAAGCCCCGATTTCTTTTCCGTGCCCGTTTCGGAGTCCGGCGTCCACAGCTTGCCGGCCGCTTCGGCCGAACCACCGGGCACGACCAGGCCGGACGGCTCTTCGCTGGGCAGACCGCGGGGACGGCCATGCTCGTCGATGACTCCCGCCTGGTAAAGCACCTGCATCAGGCGTTGCATCACGGCCGGTTCCTTGCCGTGTGCGGTCTGAATGTGTCGCAGCAGCCGTTCGGCTTCGGACGAGTTGCCGCGGCTGAGTTGCATCATGAACTCTTCCAGGTCCCAAGGCCCGCACGATTTGCCGGCCGCTTTGGACACGTCGCGTGCTTGTTGCAAATAACGCAGCGCCTGTTCGAAATCCTGCGTCAGCGACGCCAGAATGCCGTAGGCCTGGGCCTTGTCGACTCTGCCGTCCAAACTGGAGCGCGCGACTACCTCGGCGCAGGCCTTTTTCAGCGCCGGTCGGTCTTGGGCCAACAAGACCCGTTGATACAGGCCGACCAGGTCGTCGTCGTTCAGCTTGTCGATCTGCAAGCGGTGCAACCGCACCATCGGCAGGGCCGCGATCTTCAATCCCGTCGGGTCAATTTCACCCGCGGCGGCAAGTCCCACTCGGGTGCGTAGATCGTTGAAGTCGATCCCTTCGACGCTCGCCGTGAACTCGAGCACCTGGATGGCCGCCAGCGTCTTGACCTTGAACGCCTGTTCGGCGCCCGCCTGCTCGGGCGTCTTTCCGTCGAGGGCCGGGTTGGGCGTTTTCGGCCACTTCTCCAAAATTGCCTGGCGCTGTCGCTGCAACGTGAACTCACGGACTCGATCCAGCGGCATCTCGGGCGGCAATCGCCAATTCCAGCTCAGAGTGCGCTGCACCAGCGGAGTGGAACTGATGACCTCCTCCGCAGCCGGCGGTCCGACGGCATCGCCCGCGATTTCCGCCAAGAGCGCCTTGGCCGAGTCCAACTGATCGCGGTAGGCCGACATCTCAATTCGCGCTTCGCGATCGGTCTCGCGGCCGAACAGGTAGATTTGCGCCAGCGACTCGGGCACGTCTGCGTTCGCCAGGTCGGCGCCGGAGGCCGGCATCGGACGGTCCAACAGCCAGAACGAGGCTCGCGGCGGCGGCTGGTCCGGCTCGTCCCAATGAAACTCGCGGCTCGACAACGCGTCGGCGCGGCGATCGCCCGACAACCGCGCCTGCAGTTGCTCAAAATCCTTGATCGGGAGATCGACAAACAGCAAGTCGACCTGCTCGCCCGTGGCCGGGTCAAACAACTGCGCCAGCGCCTCGGCTTCGACGGCGTCGTCGAGCGGCACGTTGAGCGCGGCATACTGATGCAAAGCCTGAGCGGCGCCCTCTTCGTCCGCCACATAGGCTCGCAACATTCCCAGGTTGCGCCAAGCCGCGGCGGCTTGCGGGGTGCGCTCGACGAGCCGGCCGAAAGCTTGCGCGGCATCCAGCCAGCGAAAGTGTCTGGCCGCGTCCAGCGCGGCAGCGAACTCGTCTTTCAAGGCATCGTCGACGGGGCCTTCGTCGAACGGCGCCGGGATGTCCTTGAAAAACAACGGCACCGACCGCGACGAGGCCAACTCGACCATCATTCGCAGCGCCATTTCGTCCTGCGGATTGATCCGCATCTGCAGTCCCGCGTGCGCCAACGCCGCCGCCAGATACCCTTCAGCGAGCAGCGATTGGGCCAACACGCCGATGACTTCAAAAACCTTGTAATCCATCTGCTGCTGGCTGGCGGCAATCGCTCGCTGCAACGGCTCGATGGCCGCGTGAGCGCCCTGCTTGTCGATCGCCAGCAACGCATGCTCGGCCAGGGCGACCGGGTTTTCGGGCTGGGCTTCGAGCACTTTGTCGACCGTTTGCCTTGCGGCGTCGGCGTCGCCGAGTTGGCCCTGCAACAGGGCCTTGGTGGTCAGCAGGCAGGAACGGTTCGGAAACTTGGCTTCCAACTGTGCGATGTAGTCCAGGCAGGCGTGACGTTGATCCGCCGCCACCATTTTCTGGATCTTCTCCAACTCGTTGAGCAGGTCGGGGCAGCAGAACTTGACCTTCTTGCCCGTGCCTCCCGGGCATGGACTATAAGGATCGATGGCCATGACACACCGTCAGTTGCTAGCGGAAGCATAAAACGCGGCATGCCGGCGACGCCGCAAACCGTGAATCGTAACATAAGGCGCGTTGATTGACGACGGGCGGCGCCTGTAAGCATAACGCCGGCGACGGATGGCGCATGCGCCGAACGGAGCCGCTGCCGCCGCACGGCGGGCGCGTTTCGCCCCCCGCTTGTGATAGGGTCGACGCCCAGGGCCGCCGCTTAACCCGCGGTCAATGCGGCTCGCTTCTCTCCGATCAGGCTCAGCAAGGCCTTTTGCGGATCGGCGAATTTCTTGATCCCTTCTTCCATCAGCGTGCGTTCGAGTTGCTGAATATCGACCTCGCGATCGATTTCGGCCAGCACGCCGTCATCGGGCATCTTGTCGATTTGCCGCGTGATGGTGCGGCCGCTCTTCTCGACGGCGTCATTGGTGGCGGGCGGATTGGTCTCGATGTCGCTGCCGGCAAAGGCCTCGACGTATTTCCAGGGGGGATCCTCCGGCTTTTTCACGCCCGTGCTGGCGAAGATCATCTCCTGCTTCAGCGGCGCGCCCTTATCCGCCCAGAATTCCTGGTTCTCTTGCCAGATGCGCTTGGCGTTGACAATGCCCACCATGCCCTGCGCAGCGGGCGAAAGCTGCGGCACGGCCTTTTCGGTGTAAACGTCGAGCCGCGAGACGAAAATGCTGTAGACGCTCTTGAAGTGCGTCGAGCCCGGCCGAGCGCCGCTGGCGCCGCGCCAGACGGCCTCGCGAGCGATCTGGTACTGCCGCGACGAAAAGATCAACGTCACGTTCAGCGTGATGCCGGCCGCAGCCAGCGTTTCCAGAGCATCGAGCCCGGCGGGCGTGGCCGGCACTTTGATCATGCGGTTCTTGTGTCCGGCAGACCAGTGCTTGCCCAATTCGATGTACTTCGCCACTCGTTGCTCATGCGGCACGTTTCGCTGCGGGTCTTCCAGCAGCGGATCGAGTTCGAAGCTGACGTAGCCGTCGTTGCCGCTCGTCTGCTCCCAAACCGGGGCGAACACGCTCTGGGCGTTTCGGACCAGATGATCGGTCAGCTTCCAGGCAATCTCCTCATCGCTGCTGCCGTCGCGCATCAGCTTGTCCAAGTCTTCGTCAAAGCGTCCCGTCTTGATCAGGTCGGCAATGATGATGGGATTGGACGTGGCGCCGCTGGCGCCCAGTTTGTGATTGCTGACGATCAATTCCGGATCGATCGAGTCCAACCACAGCTTCGTGCCGCTGGCAACCAAGCTTTTCAGAGGAGATGTCATAGTCCTGCGTTGCTCCTGCAAATGAAGCTAGAGACGGTTTGCGGTCCATCGCCTGGCGGCGCTGGCCCTGCTTGGAAGAACGTCATTCAAGATATCAAAACCGCGCTATTTCGCCCACCCTCGCGCCTCAGTGTTCGCTCTGACGACGCCTTGCGCTGCGTCATTCCACCGCGATCAACAACGCCGCCGCCTGTCCCATGGCGGATTGGTTGAGCAGCGGCGCCGTGCGCCCGCCGCCGACCAGCGGCTCGCGCGCGATCACGTTCACCGGGCATTCGGGGTCGGGCCGCTCGTAGTTCAAGGTGATGGGCGTTTGACCATGCTCTAAGGCCAGCAGGCTGACGACCATTTCCACCGCGCCGGTCCCCGCGCCGATGTTGCCGAAGAAACTCTTGGGCGCCGTCACGGGCGCGTCGCCCAGCAAGTCGCGAATGGCCTGCGCCTCGGCCCGGTCGTCGTCGACCGTGCTCATGCCGTGTGCGTTGACGTGCCCGATGTCTGCGCAGACGCTCCCGCCATTTCGAGCGCTCCGGTGATGGCGCGGCGAGTTGCGTCTCCCGTCGGAGGCCGCCCTTCGGTTCGCCGCTCGAAGGAGTTGCCGTATCCCAGAATGCGGGCCAGTACCTTGGCGCCGCGGGCCACGGCATGTTCTCGGGTCTCCAGGACGAATGCTGCTGCGCCCTCGCCATTGACGAAGCCGTCGCGACCGGCGTCAAAGGGGCGAGAAATGGTGGCAGGCTCCGCCGTGCTGCAAGAAACGGGCAGCAGGCAATTTCGCACCCACAGGGTCGGGTGGACCCGGCAACTGGCGCCGCCGGCGATCATCACGTCGGCGTGCCCGCGCTCGATGACGCGAAAGGCTTCGGAAACCGCCATCAGACTCGCCGACTCGCCGAGCGAATGCGAGTTATTCGGCCCTCGGGCGTCATGGGCGATGGCAATGTGGCAGGCTGGCATATTGGGCAAGTACTTTAGCATCCAAAGCGGAAAGATATCCGCCATGGCCTGGCTCCCCCAAAGGTCAAAGTTGAACTTCCCATCGACGATACAGCCTCGAAAGGCGCTCTCGACGTCTTCCAACTGGCAGTGCATCAGGTCGGCGGCAAAGGTGACCCCGAACCGCTGCGGATCGACGCTTCCGTCCGTCAATCCGGCGTCGGCCTTGGCCATGGCGGCCGCAGTCACGCCGAACTGAATGTCCCGCGACATGACCTTTAAACTCTTGCGCGGCTTAACGTATTCCTTGGCGTCGAAATCGCGCACTTCCGCGCCGAACGGCAGCCAGTTGTCGGGCGTTTCAAAGAAAGTCAGCGGTCGCACGCCACTTTGGCCCGCGCATAGTGAATTCCACACGGCATTTCTGCCGATTCCGATAGGGCTGATCACGCCCAATCCGGTAATGACCACGTCTTGCGCCAGCAACATGCTAATGGACTAGGTTTTCGGGGAGGTCAGCAAATTCCCACCTGGTTTCGCATCCATCGCAGGCGGCAAGACGGAACATGTTGTGGGCCTTGAACCTATGGTATCTCTTGCCCTTTGCGTCAGCAAGCCTTGCCTAACTGGTCCTGTCAGTCCCTGGCCTTGTCCAGCGTTGGCCCTCACAAGCGATGGCACGAGGCTTGCAAATAACTTATCGACTTTCGCGCCATCGGACGAATAGGAAGTTTAGGCTGTTTACGCTTGATTTTGATGTGCCGCCGAGAAGAATGGGGGGGGATGCTTCAGACGAGATCGGTCTGCGCACCCCCCCACTAACCTGATTGCCGCGCTTTTCATCAGGGCCGGCCATACGCATCGGAGTTGGTAACCGTATGTCAAAAGGCGCTTACTGCTCGACGGACTTCTCGATTCGTGAAGCTCGCGAGATCGTCAAGGATCTGTTCGCCCCGAATCCGGTCCTGTATTGGACCGACTTCCTGCTTTCCATCGGCATCGGCATGGTTTGCTTTCGTGCGGAGCGCCGCGTAGAGCAGCTTTCCGCCGCTCAGGGGGTGCTTTACATCATCGCCTGTTTCGCGTTTTATCGTGCGGCGCTGTTCATCCACGAGATGGTCCATCTGCGAAACGGCACCTTTCGCAACTTCCGCATCGTCTGGAACTTACTTTGCGGCATTCCCTTCCTGATGCCGTCGTTCTTGTACTATTCGCACATAGCTCACCACGCCCGCAAGCATTACGGCACGCCCGACGACGGCGAGTACTTGCCGCTTGGGACGGGGCCGACGCGAGCTATTTTGACTTATTTGATGCAGCCGTTCGTCATTCCCGTGCTGGGCGTAATGCGGTTTCTCGTGTTCACGCCCATCGCTTGGGTCAGTCCGAGATTTCGCACGTTCGTCCACCAGCGAGCTTCGTCGATGGTGATGGACCCCAGCTACATTCGGCCGCTGCCGACGACCACGGAACTGCGAGTCTGGCGCCTGCAAGAGGCGGCCTGCTTTTTCTATGCCCTTGGGGCGGCGATGCTGTTCATTCGCGGGCGGCTGCCGCTGGCGCTGCTGCTGCAAGGCTACTTGACGGCGCTAGGCATCATCATGGTCAATCACGTACGGACGTTGGGAGCCCATCGCTACTATCATCGGGGTGAAGAATTAACCTTCGTCGAGCAGTTGCTCGACTCGGTCAACTACCCAAGAAACCCGGTGATTTCCGCTCTTTGGGGCCCCGTGGGCTTGCGCTTTCACGCCCTGCACCACCTGTTTCCGTCGATGCCCTACCACGCCCTGCCCGAAGCCCATCGGCGATTGATGGCCAGGCTGCCGGCCGGTTCGCCGTACCGGGAAACCGAGAGCCCGGGATTGTGTTGGTCGCTGCACGACCTCTGGTCGCGGGCGAGGCATTCGGGCGTTGCAGAAACGCCCACGGCTAGTGCGGCCTGAGCGGCCGTCGAATGAGTCGAAAGGAAGTGCGTCTGGCTTGCGAGCTCAGCGATCCGCAAGCAATTCGCCGGCTCTGCTTTCGGCCATTTTGCCGACCGAAGCCGCATCGTAGTCGTACATGCGGTACGTCTTGTACAGCTTGGCGCCTCCCTTTTCCAAGCCCAGCACGGCCATCGTGTTGTCTTCAGAGACCCACGAAAACTCCGCCTCTTCGATGCCGAGTTCCATCGCCTTCGGCACCAGGCTGCGCATCAGCACCAGGCCCAAGCCCCAGCGCTGGTATTCGGGCACGACATTGATGCTCAAGACGCGAATTCGCTTCATTCCCTTGCGATTGCCAAGCAGATGGATGAATCCGAACGGGAATAGGCGACCATTGATGTCGCGAACGCGGGGATTGTAGTCGGGCAACCCGATGATGGCGCCCACGCCTTGGCCATCAACCTCGGCAATCAGGCACAGTTCCGGAATCAAGAGATGTCGCATCGACTTGGCCAACATCCTCAGTTCCGCCGCCGGCAACGGCACGAACCCCCACATGGCTACCAAGGAGCGGTTGTACAGATCAAGAAACAGTTCCACGTCTTGCGTGAATCGTTTGGTATTCAACGGACGCACCGTCGCCTGGCAGCGCTCTTGAGCCTGCGAGGCGAGCGAGCCTAACTGGCTCTCTACTTTGGGCAATTGCTCTTTGTGGCCAATAAACGCCAGCAGATCGTGCGTTTTGCGGAACCCGTAGTTCTCGAAGAGCTCCGCGTAATAGGGGGGGTTATAGGTCATCATGAACGTCGGCGGGCTGTCGAAGCCTTCGACCAGCAGGCCGCATTCATAGTTCATCGAGGGGTTTGCCGGCCCCCGGACTTCTGCAATCCCGCGTTGAGCCAGCCAGTCGCGAGCGGCGTCGAACAAGGCGTTGGCCACGGCCTGGTCATTGACGGCTTCAAAGAACCCAAAGAATCCGCGGCTCTCTTGAAAGACGCGGTTATGTTCATGGTTGATGATCGCGGCGATGCGGCCGCAGACTTCGCCGTTCCGCCACGCCAGGAACGTCTGCAACTCCGCGCTGTCATGAAACGGATGGCGCTTGTAGCCCAGCAGCTCTCGTTGGTTTCCCCTTAAGGGCGGCATCCAGTTGGGATCGCCACGGTAAAGCGACCAGGCAAAATCGACGAACCGCTGGCGGTCAAACCACGAAGAGACGGGCTTGACGACTACATCTGCCATGGGGGGAGCACCAGTAGGTGTTATCGCAAGTCTTCCAAACTACCAAGTTTACCCCTCTTTTTTTGCGTTGGTCAACTTCAAATGTCGAGGACATGATCGAGCCCTTCCAGTTTGACAAGCGGGGGGGACTTGTGTGGCAAACTCTCTCAGACCCTTGCCGGCCGGCCACTGTCGAGTCCGATGCAGCTATAGAGAAATACGGCAATCCCGGCAAGCCGCAATCTACGCCTCGGTAATTCTTTTCGGCATGAGAGGCACGAACGGTCGCCTCAGAATTGCCGTGGCAACCCACAATCTCGTCGCGTTAGCCGGACCCAAGCAACTCAGTCGGGGGGAGCAATTTGCGACAGGGCCGCTGGTTGCCGCCGCCGGCAACCAGGGCGAGTTGAGTAGGAGCGAGCCCTGTCGCAGGCAGACCGGCTCGCCGCTTGTTATTCTCCTGCCGCCACCCCAGGGCGACGCGTGTCGGCGGCGCCGTGCAAGCGGTTACTGGCCGGATCAATCCAGATCGAGTTGGCGGAACCCTGCCGTCCCGATTTTGGATCGATTGCGTGACCCATCGTGCGCAGCCGCGCTAGGGTTTCCGCATAGTCTTTGTCGGCCAGTCCCTCGAACCGCACCTGGTCAGGAAACCATTGGTGGTGCCATCGCGGAGCGTCGATAGCTTCGCGCAGCGGCATCTCATACTGCAGTACGTTCAGCAGCACGCAGATGACCGTGTTGATGATGGTGCGTCCGCCGGGGCTTCCCGTAACTAAGACCGGATGGCCATTGCGCACGACAATGGTAGGCGATTGCGAACTGAGCATTCGTTTGCCCGGCGCAATCCGGTTTGCGGCCGTTCCAATTCTTCCCTGGCGATCGGTGTGCCCGGGTTTCCAGTTGAAATCGCCCATTTCATTGTTCAGCAAAAAGCCGGCGCCGCGCACGACGACTCTCGAGCCGTAACTGAATTCCAGGGTGTAAGTGTTCGCGACGGCCATGCCCTCGCCGTCAACCACGGAGAAGTGCGTGGTGTCAGTCCCTTCGCCAGCCAAGACAATCTCAGGACTAAGCCGTTCGCTGGGGGTGGCACGCTCCGAGTCGATTTTCTGAGCGAGCTGCCGGGCGTACGCCTTGTCCAAGAGATGCGTCGGCACGGAAACAAAATCGGGATCGCCGAGGTGTTTTGCCCGATCGCAGAATGCCCGGCGCATGGCCTCGACGGTCAGATGCATGGCCCGCGCAGAAAGTCGATCTTCGGGGCCAAGCTGGAAGTTCTCCAGAATGTTCAACGCTTCGATCGCGGCGGTCCCCCCCGAACTCGGCGGTGGCGCCTCGAAAATGTCGTAACCTCGGAACGTGCCATGCACCGCCTGGCGGACGTTAGCGCGATAGGCCGCCAGATCTTCGGCCGTGATCAACCCGCCGCCAGCCTGCATCTCGGCGACGAATTGCCGGGCAATTTCTCCGCGGTAGAAAGCATCAGGGCCTTGCTCCGCAATCAATCGCAGAGTGCGAGCAAGATCTTTCTGCACCAGGCGATCGTCGGCCTGCCAGAGTTGCCGACCTTCGTCCTTGCCGAAGACTCGCCGCAATTCTGCAAACTCCGGCGACGCCGCCACCAGTCGATTGAGCGACTCGGCCAGCGGAGCGCCGACGCGGAAGCCTTCTTCCGCGAGCCGTACGGCCGGCTCGACAAGCCGCTTCCAAGGCAATTTGCCGAATTGTCGGTGCGCCAATTCCAGTCCGCGGACCGTTCCCGGCACACCGACGACCTTGTGTCCGTACTTGCTGTCCGAAAGCGAGAACATGTCGGGAGCGGCCGCCGCCGGGGCGGTTTCTCGGTACTCGATGCACGCCGGCTCTTTGCCCTTGCCAGGATAGACCAGCATGAACCCGCCGCCGCCCAGATTGCCGGCCTCCGGAAACGTCACCGCCATCGCCAACGCCGTCGCTACGGCGGCGTCAACGGCGTTGCCCCCTTGCTGCAATACGTCGAGTCCGACTCGCGCAGCCGGCTCAGAATCGCAAACGACCATGTGCCGCCGCGCGGCGACCGTCCGACCGATCTCTTCCGCACGAACGACCGGAGCAACGAGAAGCAGTGCCGCGGCCATCGCGATCGTCGCCGTGCGGTGGATTGCGGGTGGGATCGGCATTCTTGCTTCCGGCAGTTGGGCCTCGGCATGGAGACCGCTCAGCTTGAAATCGGCGATCATTGGGCGGCGTTCCTCTCGGGCGTCAACGTCTTGCGGTCCTCGGCAGTGCGGCGCGGCTCCGGCCCGCCTTTCGCCCCTTGTGCCGGGCAAAGCCGGAGTCGGCGCCGGGCGAAGCGGTCCAAAGCGTGGACCGGCGTCGCTTCGGCTGCTACCATACCCCGCAAACGTCCCCCGATCCAACCTTTTCAAGCAAGCTCCATGGCGAAAAACCAACTCTTTGCGAGAAAGTCTTTACATACGTTACACGAGGAGATGAACGAGGGTCACCGGCTCAGCCGCGTATTGGGGCCGGTCGGCCTGAGCGCGATGGGCGTCGGGGCCATCATCGGCGCCGGCATCTTCGTGCTGGTCGGCAAGGCGGCCAACGACACGGCTGGACCGGCCTTGATGTTGTCGTTCGTGATTGCGGGCCTGGCCTGCGTGTTTGCCGCCTTGTGCTACGCCGAATTCGCGGCCATGGCTCCGGTCGCCGGCTCGGCTTACACGTATGCGTACGTGACGCTGGGCGAACTGTTCGCCTGGATCATCGGCTGGGACCTGGTGCTGGAATACGCCGTGGGCGCCGCGACCGTGGCCCATGGCTGGTCGCACTACTTGCAGGACTTCCTCAACACCGTCCACGTCGCATTGCCGACTCAGATTGCCGGCGCCCCGTTCAAGTACGACGCGGAGTTGGGAGAATACGTCCGCACGGGCTGCTACTTCGACGTCTTGGCGCTGCTGATTACGGGCGTCATCACGGGCGTGCTAATTCTCGGCATTCGCGAGAGCGCGTGGTTCAACGCGGCGATGGTCATCGTCAAGATCTGCATCGTGCTGTTTGTGATCTTTGTCGGCGCGTCGTACGTCAACCCGGAAAACTGGCATCCGTTCGCCCCCTACGGCTACACGGGCATCAAGCTCTTCGGCTGGCACGTTGCGGGAGAGATGGACAACGGCGGACGCCCGGTCGGCATGCTGGCCGCGGCTTCCGTGATCTTTTTCGCATACATCGGCTTCGACGCGGTCTCGACGCAGGCGGAGGAGGCGCGAAACCCTAAACGCGACGTGCCAATCGCCATCATCACGTCGCTGGTGATTTGCACTGTGCTGTACATCGCCGTCGCGGCCGTATTGACCGGCATGGTGCCTTACCACGAAATCGACAAAGACGCGCCTGTTTCGGCCGCGTTCGGCACGATCGGATTGGGCTGGGCACAATTCTTGATTTCGATTGCCGCGGTGGCGGGCATCACCTCGGTGTTGCTGGTGATGATGCTCAGCCAGCCGCGCATCTTGTTGGCCATGGCCCGCGACGGTCTGCTGCCGCGCGGCTTCTTCGCCGCGATTCATCCCAAGTTTCAAACGCCGTGGAAGTCGACGCTGCTGACCGGAGCGCTGGTCGCGGCAATGGCGGCGCTGCTGCCGATCGACGTACTTTCCGAACTGGTCAACATCGGCACGTTGCTGGCCTTTGTCATCGTGTGCAGCGCCGTGCTGGTGATGCGCAAGACCCATCCTGACGTCGAACGGCCGTTTCGGGCGCCCTGGGTGCCCTTCGTGCCACTTGCGGGCATTGCCTTCTGCGTGTTGCTGATGTTCTCGTTGCCGTCGGAAAACTGGCTGCGACTGGGCGGCTGGCTGGGCATCGGCATGGTCGTCTACTTCAGCTACAGCCGGTTTCACAGCAACCTGGGCAAGCAGCTTGCCGCCGAGCAATCCGCCTGACCTGCAGGCCTTGATTTTGCCGCCGTAACGGAATCTGTAAAGACTCCGGGCCAGCCGTCTTTGCGGCCTGAGTCGCCGAGGCGCGATGAGCCTCGGGAGGTGCACGGAATCCTGACGCTTCTCCGCTGCGGCGCCGCGCTGGAGAAGCACGACGGGCGATTTAGCGATTGAAGCCCATGAAGAACTGAAAGACCTGCGTGTGGTCGGTAGGCGCCTTCTTGATTGGGAAGGCGAAGTCGAGCGCGATCGGCGCCGGGCCCATGGCAGGAATGGTGACTCGCAATCCCATACCAGGCGCAACGCGGAAGTCCCGGCCTTTGATCTCCGTGGTCGGTTCGACGGTGCCGAAGTCGACGAATGACACCAGCCGCAGCGAATCGTCGGCCGTAACGGGCAACATGTATTCGACCGAGTTGAGGAATTCGAACGTACCGCCCACCTGCACCCCGTTGACCGTCGGCGAAGCGCCGCGGAAGTAGAACCCGCGAAGGGTATTGTAACCGCCGGCAAAGAAATTCTCATAGATCGGCGTCTGCGAACCCGTGAAGCCGGTGTCGTTGACGAAGCTCAGCACGTGCCGACCCGAGCCGTCGGCGCGCTGCCGAATCAGGAAGTACTTCTGCGTGTTGATGATGGCGCGAGGGAAGGTGAACGTTCCGAACCCTTGTTCCAACTCGAGCGAAAAGCGATGCCCTTGCGTCGCCAGGAACGGGCTGTCGCGCGTGTCGTGGACGAGCTGCACGGAGCCCGTGAACAGCGCCGTGTTGCCCAACACGCGTTGCAATTGCGGCGGCGTCGGTACCGTCGGATTGCCGACGTGGACCTTCTCCAGGCGGATTGCGGCGATCGCCGCGAGGTCCGGCGTCAACTGATATCCAAAACTGAACCGTCCGCCCAAGCGCTGTTCGATCCAGTCCTGATAGTAACGATTGAAATAGTAGCCGCTGACGCCGAAGTTGACTCGTGTGTCGAACAGATACGGCTCGCGAAACGTGATGCCATAACGCGACAGTTGCGTACCCGGCATGGCTTCGATGCGCATCTGCTGTCCGGCGCCGCGGAAGGCCGTAGCATTGCGGATGTCCTCCCAACTGGTCGGCACTTTGCGCCAGTCGAAGTTCTGCTCGTCGATCACGATATTGCCGATCAAGCCGGCGTTCGAGTTCACCCCGACGCCAAACATGAACTGGCCGGTCTGTCGCTCCTTGACGACGATGTCGATCGGCACGGTCGGCAGAGGTTGCTCTCCTTCGAGCAACGGCGAGTCAGCCGGCCCTAATCCGTCCTGGCCGAAGGGGCCGCCCGGCGGCGGTAAGGGCCGGGGCGGAGCCTGATCGATGGGCGGAACCGCCGGCGGAGGCGAATACACCGGGCCCGGCGGAGCCCCATAAGGCCCCGGCCCGACGTTAGGCGCCCCGTAGTTCGGCGTAAAGCCGCCCGGCGGCGCGTATTGAGGCGGTAATTGATTTCCCGGCGGCGGATATCCGCCTTGCGGAGCGTAACCGCCTTGCGGAGGGTATCCGCCTGCGGGCGGGTACGACCCCTGCGTCGGCGGCGCGTTGACACGATTGGCGGGGGCCGCATATTGGACGGGCTGAACGGCGCCGCTCGGCAATCCCCCGGGCGACTGATAGCGAGGCTGGACGACACGGGCGGCGCCGGAATCCGACCCGGCCTTGCGAGGGTAGCCGGTCAAAGACGTCGGATCGGTGCGCCCATCGGCACCTGGCCTGCCGTGATCCCCGAGCCGCCGACAGGCGCTCGGTCAAAGGGACCGGCATGCACGGTTCGGTCGGCGCGTAGTCCGGCCAGCACAAAACAGCCGATCAGCGCAACGCGCAGCACGCCGTTTCCGGCTCGCTGCGCGCGTCGGCCGCTTGCCGCCGGGATTGCCTGCATCCTCACGGAGCCCCCCCTCGACCGCGAGAGGGCGGATAAACGCGGGGCTGCCGGGCCCACGCGGGCGCCGGCGGCAGCGTGCGACGGACGGCCGGAGATTCTGACGTCATCCGGGCTCTGTCCGCGAGGCGTGGGCGGCGCATCCGGATTTTCGACCAGCCGCTCGAGTCCCATGTCGGGACGCTCGAAAGTGATTTTCGGCTCCTCAGCCGGGTTCTTGTTGGCAAACAGGTTTGAAGCCTTCAGGCGACGCTCGCTGGCTCTCAGTTCGCGAGTATCGAGAATGTCGCCGGGGTGCAGCGAGACCCGGTTGAGAATGGTATTGCGGCGAGTGTGAGGATTATCTCCGACGATCTTTACGTTCACCGCGCCGACCGCATACCGCTCGCCTTCTTCGATCTTGTAGACCACGTCGAGTTGATTGGAGTCCGGTTGAAAACGCGGCTCGGCTTCGATGACCGCAAACACGTAGCCGTCGCCGCCATAAATATCCTGCATCATGGTGACGTCGTGGTCGAGCTTGCCCTTGTCAAAAAAGTCTTGTTGCTTGAGTTGCGTGTCCTTTAAGAGCTCCTCGCCCTTGAACCGCTCTGCTCCAATGAAGGAGACGTTGCGCACCGAGTAACGCGGGCCTTCATCGATGATGAACCGCAAGGTGACCCACTTCTGGCTCTCCGAGTAGATCAACTCGCGGCCGACGCGAGCTTTGAAGAACCCCAACGCCCGGTAGTAATCCGTCAGTTTACGGACATCCTCGTCGATCTTCTCGCGATCGACTTCGCCTTTGAACAGATAAAGAATCGGCGGTTTGGAGCTGATCTGAGTTTTCAGCCGCCCGTCGGAAGCGATCGTGTTGTTCTGAAATTCGACTTTCCAGACCTTCTGTTTCACGCCCTCGTTGATCAGGTAAACCACGCCCCGGTCTTTCGGCTTCGTGCCTTCGATGATCTGCACGCTGACCTTGTTAAAGCCCTTTTCCTGGTAATATTCTTGCAAGGCGCGGCGCCCCTCGTCTACGGCATACGCGTCGAGCGGATCTCCGGGCTTGAGCTTGGTCTTCTTGTCGAGGTGCCGCTTGGCGATCGTGTTGCCGACGTACTTGACGTAGCGGATGGTTGGCCGCTCGACCACGCGGAAGATGACGATCAAGCCGTTCTCGCCGACTCGCTGATACGAAGGCAGAGCGCTGGCAAAGCGTTTCGAATTCAGCAGCCGCTTGACGTCGTTCTCGACCGTCAGCCGGTCAAAGGGACGACCCGCGTGCGTGCGGATATATTTGACCGCGCGGTGCAGATCCTTCTCGTCAACCCCCTCGACGCGCACGTCGACCACCTGCTCTTTGCCCGTCATGCCCGTCAAGCCGGGCGTAGGAACGGAAGGCGGCAAACCCGGCTCCGGGCCGCCCGGCAAAGCAGGCAGACCCGACGACAGTCCTGGCCCTAAACCAGGTCCCGGCCCTTGACCCTCCGCCCAAGAGCCCTTGCACAGCGCAATGACCGCGCCGGCAAGAGCTGCGCGAAACCAAACATTCCGGTCGAGCCGAATATCGACCATGGCGGCGACCCCGTGATTGTGGAACAGGTAGAAGGGAGACGAGAAAGGCAGACCGGCAGCCGCGCGGCGGCGCGTGCCGCCAGTGGCCGCCAATCGGGCCGGGTAGAGATACTGGAAGCCGCCCCCCGATTCAAGGCGAATTCGATATGAACTCAAGAGATTCGGTGAAAAAGCCGAACGCGGCGGGCGGCGTCGCTCGATGGCGCCAGAGACGTGAGAACGACGCCGCACCTCGTGCATTTAGCCCAGACGTCGCAAATCCTTGCGTCCCTGGAGGTCAGACGGTAACCCACTCGCCCGATTCGATGGAACGCAAGACGCCCGCCGTCCAATCGAACATGGGCAGCGCGGCTTCGGCGGGGGCAAGGATGTCGGCGCCCTCGATGAGCGTATCCAGAAACGCCTGGTCGGGCGAACTGTCAGGCAGCAGATCGAGGATCGGTTCAAATTGATTCTGTTTGGCGCGATGCAGCTGCTCTCGTCGCAGCAGCAGGTCGGCGTCGCGACAGTGAAAGTGAATGTCTTCGCTCCAGTGGTTCGCGTTGCCGACAAAATGGGCCATCAGCCCGGCCCCGCCCGTCAGGCGCACCATCGCTCTGGTTACGATCTCGACGCGGCTACCGCAGCGATCGCTTACCGCCAGCACCTTTTCAGGCCGCTGGCCGGAGATGAAGTTCATCACGTCGATTTGGTGACTGCCGGCGTCGCCGAAATAGCCCGCTCCGACCCGGGGATTGTCTCGCCAGGTGTCATGAATCGTTTGCTGCCAGCGCTCGCAGACGAAGACGTGCACCTCCTGCAGCGGACCGTACCAGTCGGCTCGCTCGGTCAATTCACGCCTCGCCGTCTGGTAAGGGGCTTTGTATCGCCGCTGATAGCTCACCGCCAGCCGACGACCCGTGCGATCCCGTCGAGCGATCAACTCGACGATCTCCTCGCGACTCGCCGCGAGCGGCTTTTCGCACAGTACGTCGAGACCAAGTTCGAAGGCCCGGCAAACCTGCTCGAAGTGCAGCAGCGTCGGCGACGCGATCACGACCGCCTGCAAATCATGGCCGCTGAGGGCGGCGTTCAGATCGGTTTCGACCGCAGCGCCGGGGGTCAACGTCTGTCGCAAACTCTCGGCTGCTTCGGCACTTGGATCAAAGAGCACGGCCACGCATGCACGCGGGTCGCTCTTCAACCGTTCGACGTGCAATCGCCCAATTACGCCGCAACCGATGACGCCGATGCGCAAGCGAGAAGCCATGTCGGAACCCATGCAAGCCGAAGAGTGGGACGCCGTCGGCCTGCAGTTCAGGCCGAGCCCGATTTAAAAGAAAAAGCCCGCCGGCGCCAAGGGGCTGCCGGCGGGCTTCTTTCGGGAGTATCAAGTCAGGAAGCGAGGTCCAAGTCATCCGCCGCCGACGAACGTGGGCCGCGCAACTAGAAACCGGCGCCGCGACCGCCGCCGCCCCCGCTGAACCCGCCGCCGCCGGCGCCGTTGCTGGTGCCGCTGGAGCCGGTCACGTAGTTGAACGTGTTGACCTCGGTGACGCCGGAGAACAACGGCGAGGGGGAGACCCGCACGTAGCGACGATCGGCCGAAACCACCGCCGAGGTCATCATCATGGCGCCCTTGGGCAGCGTGGAGATCACCGGTTGGTATCCCAAGGCGCTCGTCGGGACCGAACGGCATGAACGGGTTGTTGGGATTGAACCCGTTTTCGGCCGCGTTGGCCATCGACGTGCCGGTCAGGAAGTTGCCTAAGGCTTGGGGATCGTTAAGCGCGTTGAGTTGCTGAGCCAGCAACACGCCTCCCACCATCATCTGTCCAGCTGCGGCCAGGGCCACCTGATGCTCATCCAAGGGTTCTTTGCGCCGGCCGCCCGCCAGATCGAACGTGGCGACGGCGACGTCGTCCGTCAGTTCGACCTGCTTGGTCTGCTTTTTCTCTTTCTTGGAGAAATAGTGCCAATAGATGTCGATGGTGACCTTCTTAGCGGCCAGCTTGCCCCACACGCGTCGTACCATGACGCGATAGGCGCCGTCAAAGCCCTTCGGACAGACGTACACTTCCGAAGCGCCTTGAGTCTTGCGCTGGCCCGTCTTCGGCGCGGCGTCGCCGAGCATCAGACCGCCGGCGGTCGTTCGCGGAAAGCGGAACGAGCAGATCGTGCCCGAGGGCTCTTCGACCATCAGATCGACGTCGGCGTCGCCGGTCCAGGAGACGACCACCACGCAGTCTCGTTCCAAGGCCTGGTCCAAGGCGGCTTTGTATTCGTTCGCTTCTTTCTTCCTGTGCTCCACTCGCAATCGCTCGAGCGTCGCCGTCGCGACTCGGAAGCCCGTATCCCAGATTTCCTTCTTATCGTTGGGCCAGGCCTGGCTGAGAATGCCGACGGTGGCCCATTGAATGCCCGGCAGATCGTCGAGCCGCTGCGCCAGCCGCAAGCCGTGAGCGTAGGGTTCCGGCGAGGTAGGATCCAACTCGCTCGCCTGGCGGAACAACTGCAGCGCCCGCTGCTCCAGGCCAACCCGAGCCAGATACTGGGCCAAATACATCATGTCCGTCGTGGTGACGGCGAAGTCCAGCGCGGAAAGCAAGGCCCGCTCAATCTCGGCGCTCGACCGCTGATCGGCTTGCATTGCCAGTCCCAACGCTTCGAACATCCAAGGCTGACCTTGCTGGTTCCGCAAGGCGGCGCTGATCAAGGCGATCACGTGGTCGAACTTGCGGTCCTGCATCAACTCGCGGGCTTTTTCCCGCACGGCCGAAGTATCGGGCGCTTCGTCGCCTTTGTGCGCTGCGAAGTAGTCGTTCCAGGCCACGGCCGGATCGTCTCCCTCGTTGAATTCGATCTCGACGGGCTTGGGCGCCGCGGCTTGCTTCGCCTGGGCCTGCGGCCTGACTGCAGGGGTTGCTAAATTCGGCCGAGCGTTGGCGCCCGCTTCAGGCTTGCGCACCGGCTTGTCTTCGACCGCCGGCTTCGACTTGCCCGAAAGCTTCAGATCGTCTTGCACGCCGAAGGCGCGGAAACCGGGCAAATTTTCCGGGGCGACGTTGAAGAACCCGCCGCCCATGCCGCCGCCCATTCCGCCGCCCATGCCCATGCCGCCGCGTCCCATCATCCCGCCGCCCATGCCGCCCATACGAGGCGCACCAACCGGAATGACGATATCGGCGACCGGGTAAACGCGGTTCGTCAACATGTTCTCGGCTTCGGTCTTGCTGGTGATCATCAACACTTCGTTGCGGATCACGTACGTCAGGTCCATTTCGCCGAGCATCAAACGCAATGCAGAACGCAGGCTGATCCCCTTGATATTGCGAGTCACCGGCGTATCGCTGCCCAGACCGGCGTCGGTCAAAGCTCGCGTGTCGAGCTGAATCTCAATGCCGTGCCGTTCCTTCAGGTACTCCATCACGTCGCTGAGCGGCTGATCGACGAATTCGAGCTCCGTCTTGTCATCCAGCGCGGCGACGATCTTGGCTTCAGATGGATTGCTTTCCGTCAGGTCGACGGCCTTGAACTTCTTGCGGCGCTCGGTGAGAAGCTGCCAGACTTCAGGATCGGGATACAGAATGGGCGGCTCGTCCGACTGCGGAATGTGCGAGCGTTCCACCTGGAACATCGAGTCGACCACGCCGCGATGACGAGCGTCGACCACGGCCATGATGTCCGACGTGTAGCCGACCATGCGGGCCGTCAATTCCGCCGTTCGCAGACCGGACGTGCCCGGCGACATTTCTTCGGCGATGTCGGCGATGGCTTCCGCGTCGCGGTAACGCTCCTCATCCATCAAGGAATTGAAGCGGGCCATCAACTGGTTGACCTTCTCTTCCTGGACGAACAATTCCCGAGAGATTCGCTCGCGGGCTTTGCTTTCGGCATCGACTTCCGCCTGGCGCAAATCGCGTTCGGCCTTGACCATCGCTTGCTGGCTGGCCGTGTGCAAGGCGGCTTCCACGAGGTCGCGAAGCTGCGAGCGAACTTCCGGGGCCAGTTCGGCGCGCTCATCACGTTTTCCAGCGTCAACTTCAACAGGCCGACCGCATTTTCCGGGTCCGAGCCCATCATGCCGCGAGCCCGATTGACGGCGTTGCGGGTTTCCGTGCGGAGGAAGTCAACGTAAATGCGTTCTTGCTTTTCGACCTGATCGACCAAGCGCCGTCGGCGCCTTCCGCGTCGGCGCCTGACGAGGCGTCTGACGGTTGGCGACGAGCACCGGCTCGCGCGGGGCGGGCTTCGAGCCGCGGGCTGGCCACGGCCCGCTGAATCGTCGCGGCTTCGGTGTTCATGGGATCAAGCTGCGAAGCGACGCGGGCAAGCTGCTCCGCGGCGTCCAATTCGCCGGTGGCCAGCGCTTGCTGCCCCAGGCGGCTGTAACCGTGCGCCTCGATGCTGGCAATCCGCCGCAATTCTTTCAGGCCCGCCGAACCGACCGTGGGCAACTTGACCCCGCCATCGACGGCGGCTTTGTCCACGAGTTTGGCCAGGTAGGCGTGATCTTCCAGCGGCTGTTCGGGCTTGACGCTCCAACGCATGGTCTGCCGCTTGCCAGCCGATTCGGCTTGCAGTTCGATCTCCACCGGAGAAGCAAGCGAATCCGCAGCCAGCTTGCCCAATACGATCGTGTCGCGATCGAACCGCAACGGGGGCATTTTTCGAGGATAGATGGCGTGAACGGCCTGCGGCAGGGCGACTTGGGTCGGCCAGATCGACCGAGCCGCGAGCAGCTTCGGCCAGATAGGCGCCCGCCTGGCGGCCCGTCATTTCCGCAAAGTCGATGGCCAGCATGCCGCCAGTATGATTCGCCAGGGCGCCGAGCAATTCGGCGTCGATGCGAGGACCGATCGCGTAACTGCTCACGGAAACTCGCGACTTGACCAGCGAATCGACCAGGCCTTGCAGCCTCTCGCTGCCGACCAGACCGGCGACGCTCATGCCGTCGCCCAGGTAGACTACGGAGCGTTCCTGGCTGCCGTCGCCAGGTTCGCGGCAAACGGCTTCGGCCGCGATCAAACTTCCGACCATGTCCGTCGAACCAAGCGGAACGCGCTGCTTGAGCGCCGCGATCGCCTGTTGCATTTCCGCGCTGCCGGCCAACGTGAACGACTTCGTAAGCCGTACGGCATTGACGTCCACGGCCAGCAACGCAACTCGATCTTTCGGCGCCAGACCGCTGAGCAAGGAGTCCAAAGCCTGCAACGCCTTGTCGCGATACTCGCCCGTCTGGCTGGCGGACGTGTCAAACAGCACAACCACGTCGTGCGGTATCGTCGCGGGCTTGGCAGCCGATGGAACAAGCTTTAACGCAAAGTAGGCGTCGTCTCCCGGCTTGGCGAAGGTTTCCATCTGCACCGCATTTGCGTCGGATGCAGCGGCGATTTCGGCGGCCGTCCCGGGAGCGGTCCATCCGGACCACGCCACCGTCAGCACGAACGCCGAAACGAAGTGAGACCGAAAGGTCTTGGACATGTTTGAGGACTCCGACAATAAAAAGCGTCAGCGCTTAGGCCAAACGTGTTCCGTACCGCTGGCCGAACTGAACACAGCGAGCGCCTCGAGATGATCTGAGACGCGAACATGCTGTAGTCTATTCGGAAAACAGGCCTTATGCCAAGAAAAATCTACCCCATGCGACCGATTTTCCCTGGCTTAACAGGCCTCGGCCGACTAGGTCGCCCAGGCCGTCGGTAGGGAGCAGACTCGCTTCGTTGTCGGCGGGGGCGAACTTGGCCCCCTGACGAAATCAATAAGCCTTTCTCTCAGATTAAGTTAGAGCCCTGACGTGCGGTCGGCATTGAAGCGCGCCCAACGCCATTGCGGGCCCAAATCGCCGACGGGCTTGATCAGCGCGGGCCGGGGCAGAGTTCCGGCCCAGAGCGAGTCTGCTCCGTCGACGATGCGGCTGGCCACGCGGTTCAGCGCCGGCGCGACCTCATCCGGCAGCCACAAGAGCGAGGCGGTGACTTGCGCGACCAAGGTGCGGCCGTCCCGGGACTTCTCTCGTCCGGTCAGGCAGACGCTGCCGACCCCACTGATCCGCTCCCAGGCTATAAGCCGCACAACCGCTCCAACCAGAGGCCGCCAGCTTCTGGGAACTGGCGGCGAGAGCCCGCGCCTGGCCGCGTCCTGCCTCGCAGTCGGCTGTTGTGCATTGCGTCTCGCGCCAGCCGATACGTCAATCACAGCAAACCCGATCCAAGTCGGCCGCTCGATTTTCGCCCGGCGATCGCTCTGGGCTGGGGGCGGTGACTTTGCCGCCCGTGCGTCGCCGCCCTGGTTCAACCCGTCATTCTCGGCATTGAGACGCAATGCCGTTTCGGCGCCCGTACTGTGCCGGCGGTCGGCCGCCAACGAGGCCAGGCTGCCCGTCGCTACCTCGACCCGGCTCGCGTCGGTCCGCTCGCTCAAGCCGTCGCACTGGACGTTCAGCCACTTCGCCAGGTTCGAGCCGACGCTATGGCGGGCGTCGGCCGCCAGCGAGGCCAGGCTGCCCGTCACGACCTTGACGCCGCTCGCCACTCGCAGTCTGGTCAGCCCGTCGTTCTCAGCGTTCAGCCACTTCACGACCTTTGCACCGACGCTATGACGGACGTCGGCTGCCAATGGGGCCAGGCTGCCTGTCGCTACGCCAGCAGAATCGATGGCCGAAGCCGTTGCGGGCCGCGGGGCTCGCTTGGCGGGTTGAACCACGGGCGGACCAATAGCGACTAACGTGATGGCGAGCCAGACCAATACCATACCCAACGCCCTCCGTTGACGTTTCATTGACGAAGTCTCCAAACGCGCAATCAACAACCGGGTGAGTTCGCCAGCGGCACGGGGTATGCAAGCGAAGTTCGCGCCAGTAGTTCGGTGCGACGGCGTCTTCCCGGACCCGGCCGGCATCGTCCCTGCGTAGCTTAGGGGCGAGTCACAGCATGGCTCGGCGGGGGATGCAACGCCGATCGATCCGCTCCGGGAATGTCGCAAGAACTAAGCAGGCCCGACTGCTCGTTAAGACATATCGGAGCAGACAAGCTAGGGGCATTAGGCAATCGGCTGGCAAGTGGCAAGATAGAGCCGATCAGAAAACCTGGTCGACAGGCCTCGGCCATTCCGGTCTGGATTATTTTGAGCGATTAGCAAAAATCTGCGGTACAACCGCCTGATTCCGCTGAAATGCGAGGAACCGCTATGAGAAGGCAATTGACCTTGTGCTTGGGATGCGCCGCCTTGGGCGCCGCTTGCGCGCTTGTCGTTACTCAAGACGCCGTTCGTCCGCAGGCCGTGGCGCAGGAACCCCGTCCGGCTGCCGGCCGCGCCGCGCAACCACGCCCGGCGCCGGAAGGCTTCACCGAAGCGGAACGAGTCAATATTTCCGTATACGAAAGCGCCAACCTGCGCCGTGGTGAACATCAACACTCGCGGCGTGCGCGAAGGGAACTTCTTTTTTCTGGAAGTGCCCACCGAGGGCGAAGGCTCGGGTTCGGTGATCGACAAAGCGGGCCACATCCTGACGAATTATCACGTGATCGAAGGCGCCAGGGAAATTGACGTTACGCTGTACGACGCATCGAAGTATCGGGCGAAGCTCATCGGCCAGGATCCGGCCAACGACGTGGCGGTGATCCGGATCGACGCGCCGGCGGAACTGCTGCACCCCCTTTCGCTGGGCGACTCCAGCCGCTTGCGCGTCGGCCAGCAGGTGTTTGCCATCGGCAATCCCTTTGGCCTGGAACGCACGTTCACCACCGGAATCATCTCCAGCCTCAATCGCGCGCTTCCCAGTCACAATGGCAGGGTGCTGAAGTCGATCATTCAGATCGACGCCGCCATCAATCCGGGCAATTCGGGCGGACCGCTGTTAGACACTCACAGCAGGCTGATCGGCATGAATACCGCAATCGCCAGCCGGTCCGGAGAAAACACGGGGGTCGGCTTTGCCATTCCGGTCGGCACCATTGCGCGCATCGTTCCGCAGTTGATTGAAAAGGGGCACGTGATCCGGCCGCAGACCGGCATTGAGGCGGTCTACAAGACCGACCGAGGACTGCTGGTCCGATCGTTGATTCCCGGCGGTCCTGCCGAGCTTGCGGGGCTCAAGGGGCCGAAAATGGTGCGCGAGCGCCGGCAACAAGGTCGCGTTGTTTACGAGTTCCGTTCGATCGATCCGACCGCCGCCGACTTGATCGTCGGCGTCGACGGCAAGCAGGTCAGCACCGTCGACGAATTTCTGACGGTTATCGAGGCCAAACGGCCGGGTGACGAAGTCGCGCTGAGCGTCATTCGCGACGGCCGCGAAGTCAAAGTTCCCCTCGTACTTGGCGAAAGCGACGAGTAGCGATCAGTCGTGCTCGACTTGCCGGAGGCAGGCATCCAACAACTCGGCGACGGCTTGAATGTGAGGCTCGCGGAACAGATGCACGTGCTCGCCCGAGATCACGTGTTCGTCGATGCCGCCCCCCGCCCACGGTCGCCAGCCCAATTGCGGCGCCCGGTGCAATGACGTGACGCCGTCGGCAGCGCGAAACAGCGTAAGCCGGCCGGGAAAAGGCCGCGGGCGGTATTCCAGCAGGGCGTTCAGATTGGCTTGGAACGCTTGAAACACGTGCTGGTCCTGGACCGGGCTGTCACCGCCCAGGACCACGCCGGCCCGCTGGGCGCGGCGGCGGAAAAAGTCGAGCTGCTCCGCCGGCCGCAAGCCTTGCAACTCTTCGCGCGAAGGCCGGTACTCGTCGGGAAACATCTCCAGCAGGACCGGCAGGAAATCGTCCTCGTCAAACGATTCGTCGGGGGAAACCATGCCGGCATCGATCACGGCGAGCAGCGCCGTCTGCTGGCCCGCTTCGGCCAATTGGCGCGCCATTTCAAACGCCAAAATCCCTCCCAGGGACCAGCCGGCCAGCAGGTACGGCCCCGCCGGCTGAACGCTGCGCATCGCCGCGATATAGTCGGCGGCCATATCTTCGATCCGCGTGTGGGGCGATTGGCAGCCGTCAATGCCGCGCGCCTGCAAGCCATAGATCGGACGCTGCGCATCGAGATGTCGCGCCAGCTCGCGGTAACAAAACACCGTTCCGCCGGCCGGGTGAACGCAGAACAGCGGTTGTTTCATGCCCCGCGCACGGGCCCGTATGGGCACGAGGCTTGAAGCTCCGTCGACTTGCTCCGCGCCGCTCAGGACTTGCGCCAGGTGCTCGATGGTGGCATCCTGGAACAACCAGGCCAGGGGCAGCTTGCGGCCGCAGGCGTGCTCCACCTCGGCCATTAACCGCACGGCCAGCATGGAGTCGCCCCCCAATTCAAAAAAATTGTCGTGAACGCCCACGCCATCGAAGCCGAGCAACTCCGACCAGATCGCCGCCAGCCGGGCCTCCAACTCATTGCGAGGCGCTGACGAACTCTCGCGAACCGAGCGGCCGAGCACGGACCGCGGCCGGCTGGGCGCCACCGGCTGCAACGTCGATCAGGCCCTCGAGATTGCCGAACTCGCCGACCGTCCGATCGGCTCCCTCAGGGTAGGCGGTCAACAAGGTTTGCAGTTCCGATAACAGTCGCCGCATGGCCGCTGTAGCAAACCGCCGGCGGAGATAACGGATCTCCAGCAGCAACTCGTCGCCCGGCGTCGCCGCCAGCGTCAGCGGGTAAATCGTCTTGACCGTCGCCTGCAGGTCATGGATCTCGAAGGGGGCGTCGAGTTTCCGGCAGTTCTCGGCGATTGGATAGTTTTCGAACACCACCAGGCTCTCGAACAAGCGGCGGCCGGGAGGGATGCCGCTCTGTGCCTCGACTTCGACGAGCGGCGTGTGCTGATACGGCGCCAGGTCGGCCATCTGGGACTGCAAAGACTGCAGCCAGTCGGCGAGCCCCTGGTCCGGATCAATGTGGACTGCGCAGCGGCACGTTGTTGATGAACGGGCCGACCATCGCCTCGACGCCGGACAGGTCGGCGGGGCGCCCGGAAACGGTGGCGCCCAGCACGATGTCGTTATGGCGGCTGGAGGCGCGCGAGCAGCAGCGCCGAGGCGGCCTGGATCAGTACGGCCGGCGTCAATTGCCGCCGTCGCGCCCACGTATTCAGGGCCGCCGTGGCTGCGGCCGACAGGCGCAGCCGCTCGTCGCCGTAAACCTCCGGCTTGAGACCGGCAGCGTCTTCTGCCGGCGATTCGCGTCGCGGCGCTGAGAAGGTTAACGGGGTGGGTTGGACGAAGTCGCCAAGCTGCCGCCGCCAGAACGCCGCGGCCTGGGCCGCGTCCTGCCGCTCCAACCAGCGGAGATAATCGCGGAATGGCGGCGCAGGCGGTAACTGAAGTTTCTGTCCTCGATCCAGCGCCAGGTAGTGCGCCAGCACTTCGCCTAGCACGATGGCCAGGCTCCAGCCGTCAAACAGCAGATGATGCGCCCGCCAGAAAAAACGCCAGCGCTCATCGGCCAGCCGGATCAGGCACATCCGCATCAACGGCGCCCGCGTCAGCTCCAGCGGCGCTTTGCGATCCGCTTCGAGCCAACCGTCGATGCGGCGCAATTGCTCGTCGCCGGCCATTCCGCGCCAATCAAGTTCTTCCCAGGGAACCTCGACCTGCTGGCGCACCACCTGCAGGGGCCTTTGAAGTCCCTCCCAAAGGAAGCAAGTCCGCAGCGCCGGATGCCGCGCGACGACGCTTTGCCAGGCGCGTTTGAGCGTTCCCACGTCGAGCAGGCCTTCTACGGAGCAAACCAACTGCTCTTGCAGGATCTCCGAGTTCGAAGCATGCAGTGCGTGGACCAGCATCAATTGCTGCATGCCGGTCAAGGCGTAGATATCTTCGACGTTCTTCAGCTTGGCTTGTGACATCGTGTCACTCGTGTTGATCGAGTTCGTCCAGCAGCCTGGCGAGTTGTTCCATCCCCTGATTATTGATTCCGGCCAGCGGAAAGTCGCTGGCGGCGTGGCCGCCCGCACCGTCGCTCGTACAGTGCGAGATCAATTCACGCAAACGCCGCAGGTAGGCCTCGGCCAGCCGCTTGACCGTCGTGTGATGATGGACCTGCTCGCAATAGGTCCAGTCGACGCAGAAGCGGCCGCCGCGAACCGCGGCGTTGACCTCCAGCAAGTGCCGTCGGGCGTTCAGCGGGCTGTGCGCGGCGCCGCCGTCTTCGTTCGCCGCGGCGAACGGCCCGTCGGGCGACAGCAAGCCATCGATGCGGCCCAGGTAGTTGAAGCTGATATCTGCCGCCGGCGCTGAAGCTATCTCGGCGGAAAGGTCGCCTTGATTGAGATAACGCAGCAGGCCGTAACTGAGTCCCCAACGGGGCGTACGCCGCAATTCGTCCTTGATGCGCCGCAGAGCGTCGCCGGGTTGGCGGCTTTCCGGCGCCTCGAGCAAGACCGGAAAACAGTTGGTAAACCAGCCGACTGTGCGCGACAAATCGACGTCGTCAAACAGCGGCACGCGACCGTGCCCTTCCAGATCGACGAGCCAGCGCCAGTCGTCCGTGCAATCGGCCAGCGCCAGCGTGAGAGCCGCCAGCAAGACGTCGTTCATCTCGGTGCGATACGCGGCGTGCGCACGCTCCAGCAAGTCCGTCGTCTCCTGCGGCGCGAGATGCAGCGAAATCTGACGAGTTGCGCCGCAGACGTTTGCGCCTGTCGGATCATCCATCGGCAATCGCCGCACCAGACGCCGAGCGTCCTCGAGCCAGAAAGCCGCTTCGTTGTGCGTTTCGTCCGTTCGAGCCAGTTCCTCCAGCCGACGGGCCCAACTGCAGAACGAAGTGGTCTTCGGCAGCAGGCTCGGCGCTTCGCCGCAGGACATCTGGCGACAGAGCGTCGTCAGATCCTCCAGCAAAATGCGCCACGAAACCGCATCAACCGCCAGATGGTGAATCGTCAGCAGCAAGCGCTTCGGCCGGCCGGCGCCCAAGTCGAACCAGCCGGCGCGGGCGATCGGGCCGGCGTTCAAGTCGAGTTGCGATTGCAGTTTTCCACACGCCTGGCGAATTGCTTCGCCCTGCTCCTCGACGGGAACGCGCGACAGGTCGCATAGCGTCAACGGCCAACCAGGCTGCTCCTCATGCCATTGACGCCAGCCGTCGCTGCCGCGTGCGAAACGCAGCCGCAGAGCGTCGTGGTGTAAGCTCAGACGTTCCAACGCCGCGGCCAGCGTTTCCCGCGATAGCGACGCGTTCACTTCAAGCAGCATGGCCTGATTGAAATGCTGGGGGACGTCGGGATTCGCGTCGAGGAACCAACGCTGTATGGGCGTCAGCGGCGCCTCGCCCGCGACCGGCCCTTGTTCGGCGTCGATCAATTCGCCCATCCCTTCGACCGCCGCCAATTCCGCGATCGTCTGCCGCTCGAATAATTGCTTGGGCGTGAATCGCAACCCGGCTTCGCGCGCCCGGGCCACCACCTGGATGCTGAGGATCGAATCTCCGCCGAGTTCGAAGAAATTGTCGTGAATGCCGACGGTTTCCGTCCCCAAAGCTTTGGCCCAGATGGCGGCCAGCGTTGCTTCGGTCGGCGTTCGCGGGGCAGTTTCTTTGCCTTCCCGATGCGGCCGTACGCGCTCCGGCGAAGGCAGTGCGTCGAAATCGATCTTGTGGTGCGACGTCAGCGGAAGCGAGTCGAGCGCTACGACCGCCGAGGGAAGCATGTACTCGGGCAGCTTTGCCCGCAGCCAGCGACGCACCTCGCTGGTGCTCAGCGAAGGACCGCTGGCCAGCGACTCGCCGGCGGGAACGACATACGCCGTCAGCCGCTTCGAACTCCGTCCGTCTTCGCGACAGAGCACGGCCGCTTCGCGGATTGAAGGATGTTCCAGCAAGGCCCGTTCAATTTCGCCCGGCTCGATGCGGAACCCGCGGAGCTTGATTTGACGATCGATGCGCCCAGAAACTCCAGTTGTCGGTCGGAATCCAGACGCACGCGATCGCCGGTCCGCAGCAAGCGGGCGCCTGATTCAGCTTCGAAAGGGTGGACGACGAACCGTTCGCCGCTCTGCTCCAGCGCATTATGGTAGCCGGCGCCAAGCCGACGCCGCCCAGGTACAGCTCGCCCGGAACGCCGCGCGGAACGGGCCGACGCTGCTCATCAAGCACGTACGCCTGCGTGTTGGCGATCGGACGGCCGATTGGCAATCGTTGCGACAAGCGATCGAGCGTTTCGCCCGGCGCGATCTCGAACAACGTGCTGGTGATGGTGGCTTCCGTCAAGCCATAGGCGTGCAGAAAGCGGACTCGTCCTTGGCAAAACGATTGCCAATGCCGCACCGTCTCGACGGCCGGCGTTTCGCCGCCGACGAGCACGGCCTTGAGCCGCGCAACGGTCTCCGTTTCCCGCGGCGACAGTTCTGCCACGACTTGCAGCCACAATACGGTGGGCAGATGCAGCAGCGTGATTCCATAACGCCGGCAATCGTCGAGAATCTGGCGGCCGCTCAAATCAAGATGCGGTTCGGGCAGCGCCAAGGCCGCCCCGCTGACGAGCGCCGGAAAGATCTCTTCTCCCGCCGCATCGAAACCGATCGAGATAACCTGCAGCATGCGATCGCCTTCGCCGCAGCGATAGCGCCGTGCTAATTCCGTCGCGTGGTTCACCAGGCCGCTGTGGGCGATTTCCACGCCCTTGGGCCGGCCGGTCGAACCCGACGTGTAAATGACGTAGGCCAACTGGTCGGCGACGACCGGCGACTCGAGCGGCTGCTCGCTCTCTCGCAAAATCGCCGGCCATTCGACGTCCAGCAGGATTTCCTCCGCCTCGTGGGGCGGCAACTGGGGCAGGCAAGCGTGCGTGGTGACGAGCAGTGGGAGCCGCAAGTCGTCGATGATCCGAGCCAGCCGCTCGGGCGCCTCGTTCGGATCGAGCGGCACATAGGCGCCGCCCGCCTTGAGCACGCCCAATAGCGCCGCCAGCATTTCGAGCGATCGCTCCAGGCAAATGCCCACCGGGATTTCGCGGCCAACGCCCGCGGCTTGCAGATAGCGGGCCACTTGATTTGAACGGCGCTCCAGTTCGCCGTAGGTCCAGCGCTGCGTTCCGCAGACGGCCGCCAGGGCGGCGGGCGTCCGGGCCGCCTGCTCGGCGAATAACTCATGAATGCCGCGATCGGCCGGGAAGGGGACGGCGGCGTCGTTCAACTGGCCGGCCGAGCGCCGTTCTTCTTCCGCAGGCATTAGCGGCAACTGCGAGATGCGGGAGTCAGGGTTTGCGGCAATTCCCGTCAACAGCGTTTCCAGCGCCGACAACATCCGCCGCATCGACGCCCGCTCGAACAGATCGGCGTTGTAGACGAGCGTCGCCGACAATTCGTTCGCATGGGGTTCGATGACCAGCGTCAGGTCGAAGCTGGACAGGGCGCCGTGCTCGATATGGACGTCGCCGATTGAAAGTCCGGCGGCCTCGGGCAGCGACCAATCGAAGTTTTCGAAAACGAACATCGCCTGAAACAAGGGGGAACCGCCCGACCCGCGCTGCGGTCGCAAGACTTCGATCAGCTTGTCCAGCGGCAGATCCTGGTTGGCCAGGGCGCCCAACGTCGTTTCGCGAGTGCGAGCCAACAGTTCGCGGAAACTCGGCTGGCCCGAGAGGTCGGCCTGGAGCGGGAGCGTATTGACGAAGAACCCGATCAGCGGTTCCAACTCCACGCTCGTGCGGTTCGCCGCGGGCGAACCGATGCAGAACTCGTCCTGGCCCGACCAGCGGTACAGCAGCGTCTCGAAGGCCGCGAGCAAGGTCATATACAGCGTGGCGCCTTCGCGGCGACTGAGCTGCTCCAGCGCCGCGGTCAGTCTGGCGGGCAGGCGAAGCGTTGCGCTGCCGCCGGAGTAGGCCGCCTCGGCTCGGCGCGGCTTGTCCGTAACCAGATCGAGCGCCGGCGGCACGCGTTTGAAGCGTTCGGTCCAGAAGTGCAGTTGGCGATCCATCGCGGGGCTTTCGAGCCACGCTCGCTGCCAGACGGCGAAATCGGCATACTGCAGCGGCAAGTCCGGCAGCGATGGGGTCCTACGCTCGACGGCGTCTTGATACAAGACGGCCAGTTCCTTGAGAAACACGCCCATCGACCAGCCGTCCACCGCGATATGATGGGCGGCCAGCGCCAGCAGATGCTCGTCATCGGCGATCCGAAACAGCCTGGCCCGCACCAGCGGATCGCGCTGGAGATCGAACGGTCGAGCGGCATCGGCCGCGGCTTCGCGGCGGGCCAGTTCGCGCAACTCGGCAAGGCGGGTCGGCCCCTCGCCCGTCGCAGAGTCGGCTGCGGCCGCGGGCCGAAGGTCGACGTACTCGAGCGGAATACATCGCTCAGGTTGAACCGTTTGCAACGTCCGCCCGTCCAGCGCCTGGAAGTTCGTCCTCAGCGACTCGTGGCGTGAGACGATCAGGTTCAGACTCTGTTGCAACGCTTCCAAGTCAAGCGCACCTCGCAGGCAGGCGCTCGCGGGTACGTTATATCGGGGCGAATTCTCCAACTGCTCGAGCACCCACAACCGTTGCTGCGAGAAGGATAGCTCCGCGGCGCCGCGATGCGCGTTCCGCCGTAAGGCGGGCGCCGTTTGATGTTGCGTTTCGGCGGCGGCGAGCCGTTCAGCCAGTTGCGCGATGGTGGGCGACTCGAACAGGGTCCGCAACGGCAGCTCGACGCCGAACGCTGCTCGAATCCGGGCCAGCAGTTGCGTCGCCAGCAAAGACTGTCCGCCGTGCTCGAAGAAATCGTCGTGAATTCCCGCCGTTTCCAGGCCGAGCACCTCCGCCCACAAGGCCCTCAGGCGAGTTTCCGTCGCATTCCGCGGCGCCGCCGCCTCGGCCGCGCACGACTCGTCGTCCGCGGCCTGGCCGGCATGCCAGGAGAGAATCGTGTTGAGCCGGCCGGCCAGATAGAAGTCGCGGCATGTGCGCCGGCCGTCTTGCCGCTGGACGTCTTGGGCACCCCGCCGACTGCGACGAGCGCCACGGCATAGACGGGCACGCCGTGTTCTTCGGCGACGCGCTGGCGGATGCTCTCCAGCAGGGCGGCCGGGTCGATGCGCTTTCGGGCGAAACACCTCCTGCACGATTACCAGCCGCTCCTCGCCGTCGACGTCGATCGAGAATGCGGCCCCGCCGTCCAGTTTGAGGGCTTCGTGGCAGTGGGAGACGCTTAGTTCGATGTCCTGCGGATACAAGTTGCGCCCGCAGATGACAATCATGTCTTTGACGCGGCCCGCGACGAACAATTCGCCGTCGTCGAAGAAGCCCAAATCGCCCGTTCGCAAAAAGGGGCCTTCGCCGTTGGCTAGATGCGCGCAAACGCATACTCGGTTTCGTCGGGCCGGTTCCAGTAGCCTTGGCCCACGCTCGGCCCGGCTACCCAGATTTCGCCCACGCGGCGCTCGGGCAGATGCACGCGGGTGGCCGGATCGGCAATCACCACGCGCTGACCATATACGCTTTTGCCGCAGCCGACCAGGCGCATAACGCGCTCGCCCGGCGCCGTCGGCGCCACGATGTCCCGTTCCAACGCCGCGGCGTCGTAGGAACGGACGACCGGCGGCGCCGAGATCTCTCCGCCGGCCGCCATCAGCGTGGCTTCGGCCAGGCCGTAGCAAGGATAGAACGCCTCGCGACGAAAACCGCATTCGGCGAACGTCTCGGCGAAGCGGTCCATGGTTTCTTCGCGGACCCGCTCGGCGCCGTTCAAGGCCAGACTCAGACTGCTGAGGTCGAGCGTTTTTCGCTCTTCGCCGCTCACTTTGCGCACGCACAGATCGTAGGCGAAGTTCGGCGCTGCAGTGGTCCAGGCGCGATAGTTCGAAATGGCGCGCAGCCAACGCAGGGGCCGTTGGATGAACGACAGCGGCGACATCAGTACCATGTGCCGACCGCTATAGACGGGCTGGAACACGCCGCCAATCAGCCCCATATCGTGATAGGCCGGCAGCCACGAGACGGCAATGACGCCGTCGCGGTCGATCGTATGCTCGATCCTCGCCAGGTTAGCCAGCAAGCTGGCGTGCGGAATCATCACCCCGCGCGGAGTGCCCGTCGAACCCGACGTGTACTGCAGAATGGCCAGTTCGTGGCGGTCAATCGCCGGCACGCCACGCCAGGCCGGCTGGTCCGCGGCGATCGCATCGGTGGCGACCAGCGACTTCAGCCCGGGCGCCTTTTTGAACAAGGGACCCGCCCATTCCAGCGTGTTCGAAGTCGCCAGCAGGAAGCTGGCGTCGGCATCGGCCACGATCGCCTGTAAGCGAGGCAGCGTGCGATCGATGCGAAAGGGATCAGGCGGATAAACGGGCGCCGCCGTCACGCCGGCGTACAAGCAGCCGTAGAGCGCCGCGATGTAGTCTAAACCTGAGTCGTAAACAAGCAGCGCCCGTGCACCATCGCCGCCCAAACGCCTCAGCTCGCCGGCAATCGACCGCGCCTCGCGATCCAACTCGGCATAAGTCAGAGTAATTGCTTCTTCTTCGCCATCAGCCAGGAAAGTGAACGCAGGATCGTTCGGCTGGATGCTTGCACGCCACTGCAGCACATGCGGGAGCGTCGGCAGCTCCCGGGGTCGCGTCAAATGGCGATTTCGAACCGAAACGTCAACAGCCATCGCAAGTTAACCGCCTGATCTGGTGCTTAAATCCGTACTGTCGCTCCCTCAGAAACACGGCAGACCTCCATCCCAGCGCACGATGGCGAGGCCAGACGCAAAAAGCATTCCCTTGCAAGACCGCTCCAAATCATACAGTCGCATAATGCAGCGACCAGGGGGTCTGGGTAGCCAGGGTGGCTTGTGCGGTGGGCTTTTGGGCGGGAATTTGCCAGTCAACTATAGCATAGTTTCGCGCCCTTGCCGGGAAGCTAGGATAGTTAAATACTCTCAAATCGCCGTTCCACGCCGCCTGGCGCCGGTTTTGCCGAATTTTCGGTTTCGCCGCGCGGACTCAACGGCATTCGGCGGCCGGTCGCTCGTAGCACTCCTGGTACAGTATCCTTTGCCAACCACTTGCCGCAACTTTTGATACGAATTGAGGAGACGTCATGTGCGTGCTCATCCCCATGTTTTTTTATTTGGCGTTGGCGGATGCGCCGGCCGTTTCCAATCAAGATCCTGGCCGAGCTCACCCAAAAAGGGGTCTCCGCCCACGATTCCGCTCCCACCCGGCTGCCCGGACCGACGGTGCCGGACGGCTTGGACGCCGCAGCCCAGCGCAGCGCCTTGGACAAACTGCCTGAGGCCCGCCATTCGCCCCAGCAGCTGTTACGCAAAAGCGCCGTCGCGCCGTTTGAGTTACAAATCCGCGCTCCCTGACCGGTCGTCGGGAGCATCGGGAACCTGGCGAGTGGACGTCTGGTTCGTCGTCTATGGCGACCTCGAGCAAGTCGCCGACGAAGATTTCCTGAAGCGCTGGTCCGAATTGAGCGGCGGCTCCGACGATGTCTCGCGCCGGCAAGCTTTCTGCTGAGGAGGTGCAACAGCGCAAGCTGTTCGACGCCCCGGGCAAGCATCCGGACGAATACTTTCTGTACAGTACGTTCGACTTGTTCAACCGCGTCCGGCTGAGCGCCACGCGGCACGCCATGATCTCGCGCAGCGATGAGTCCTTGCTCGTAGCCGCTCGCGTCGATTCCTCGCTTCGATCAGGATGAAGAGTATCCGAACGAGTGGCGCCCGATGAAGCGAGACGAATTGGGCAAACCCCAGGTCGGCCAGCCGCAGCCGTATTCCGGCGCGGGCTTTTACGCCAAGGTCACCCGGCTTAAAGAGCCGGAGGGCGCCCTGTTCGTCGAGTACCACCAGGTTTTCCAGGAGCCCAAGGCCTGGTTCGGCGGCGCCAATTTGCTCCGCTCCAAGCTGCCCCTGCTGGCCCAAGACAGCGTTCGCGATTTTCGCCGCAAGGTGATGACGAAATCGGACAAAAACTGAACTCGCGTCAGGCGGCGCCCTGGCGGCGATCGCGCCAGCCGGCGAAGGCGAAGCAGGCGCAGCCGGCCAGGCACAACCCGGCGGGCCAGTCGCCCCAGTTCACGTAACGGCTCATGCGATCATCGATCCGGACGTCGGCGATGACGACTTCCTGGTCGCGCCGGGGGCCCTGTTTGACGATGCGTCCATCGGCGTCGATCCAGGCCGAAAATCCGGTGTTGGCGGCAACCAGAAACGGCTTGCGGCACTCGACCGCCCGAAGCACGCCGCACATCAGGTGCAGGTCCAGTTCGCTCGAGCCCCAGAACCAGCCGTCGTTGGTCAGGTTGACCAGCACGTCGGGTTCGCGGCCCTCGGCGGCCAGCTCTGCGCACCTGGCCCGCGAATCAGTGCGGCAAGCACGCTTTCATAGCAGATGTTCGGTGCCGCCAGCCGCGGCGCCGCCCATCCGAATCGGCGAGAGTCCCTCGCCGCAATCGATGCCCGCTCCGATCGGCGAGAGTTGCGCACAGACCAGGGGAACTGCCGAGCGAGAGGGACGTACTCGCCGAACAGCACCGGGTGCATCTTGTCGTACCGAGCGCCGAGCTTCCCGTCGCCGGTCGATGAACTGCGGCCGAGTTGTAACATGTCTCCATCGTACCGGCCCAGAATGCGCCGCATCGATGCCCAGCAGCAGCGGAACCTGCAGCCAGCGGGCGTCTTCGCTGATCGCGTTCTGCCGGCGGGCCAGTTCTGCTTTGAACTCCTCGGCCGAGCCTTGCCACTCGTCCGGCGGTTTGACGTCGGCCGAACAGATCAGCAGCGGATTGCGATACATCGTTTCCGGCCAGACGAGCAGATCCGGGCGAGGTTTTGCTCGCAGGGCCTCCAGCGAGAGCGAACTGTACTGTTCCTGAATCTGGGCTTGCCGCGCCGGATCGTGTTTCAATTCCGTATCGACCGAGCCTTGGAGCAGCGCCATTCGCGGTCCGGGGCGACCGCCGCCGCCGCTTTGCCGCATGGCGCCGTAACCCAGGACCGCGGCCAGCATCAAGGCCAGCGGCGCCAACGGCCAGAGCGCCAGCCGGCGATGCTGAATCGGCGCCATTCGCGCAAGACACGCCGCGACAAACACGACCACAAACCCGACCGCGTAATTTCCGCCCAGGTCTGCAATTTGAATCAGCGCAATCCAGCGGTACTGGCTGTTGCCGAGCGCCGCCATGTTGAACCCGGTTAGCAGATGCGCTGCGCCAGTTCCAGCCCCGTCCAAACCATCGGCGCGGCGAGCATCAGCGGCCAACGCAGCCGATGGACTGCCACGCGGGACAATCCGACGAACAGCGGCAGATAAACGGCCAGGTAACACGAGAAGCGCCACCCAGCCGATGCTGGTGGCCGGATGGGGCAAGCGGAGCCAGTGCAACACGCCCAACCAGAACGCACAGCCGGCCAGCCATAGCATCCGATACGGGTGACGCCCGGAGAGATTCTCTTGTTGTATCAGCAGCAGCCAAGGCATCGGCGCCAGCCACGCGAGCGGCCACCAGCCAAGCGGCGGAAACGCCGCCCAGAGCAGCAGACTTCCCGCGAAACCTAACGTCCCGACTTGCTGCAACCGCGGCGTGCG
>CAWAYY010000031.1:0-205153 GCA_963786255.1 Pirellulales bacterium | reverse complement strand
AACATCCGGAGCGAAAGCGTGCGAGCGTGACGACCGTAGCGGCGCGGCAACCCGGAAAACAAATCCTTCAAAACGGGATAGGGAGAGGAGCGGTGAGCGAAATCGAATCTCAATCGGGCTTGGCGCGTTCGACGATGATCCGCTGGCCAGCGATCCGGAATTGCGAAGGAATTAGCAGGAATGTTTCTGAAGGTTGGTCCCGGGCAGCTTCGCGGGTTCGCGAGGCCCTGACCCGACAGGATGGCCCCGCGCTTCAGGCGGCTGCGCATACGCTGAAGGGCTCGGTAGGAATTTTCAAGGATCGGGCGGCTTACGAGGCTGCGCCTGCGCCTGGAACATATCGGCCGCGACGCTGACTGGCCGCCGGCGGAAGATGCCTGGCAGGTTCTGGATCGCGAAGTTGCAAGACTATTGCGCGACGTGGAGGCGATGGCCGCCACCGACGGCTCGATCCGGCGACGCGATGGTGACGACTTCCGGCAGCAAAATAACGGCCCAACAGTCGTCGGAAGTCCCACGAGGTTGTGTTCCGCTATTGCCGACTTGCCGTGCGAAATGACGCGCGTCCAACGGCCCAAACGCAGTTTCATTGTGACGGAGCTGCGGATTTGTACGGCTGGGGCGGAACCGCCGGCGCCGCCTGTGGCGAAATTGCGCCTGGTAGGGGATCAGTGTGGCGACAGCCCTGCGGCGCGACTTTTGCTCCATGGTTGCGGCAAACATGTGCCGGCTTGCGGCGCGTTCATTCCCAGGCGGCTCGGCCGGATCGCGGCGCGACGGGTAGGCGAAACGCCCGCCGAGCGCCGCCACGAGGCGGTTATGAATCAGAGCGTCCCTCACCCGTCGCTGCAACCCGCACAAGGGGAGCAACAGGATGCGTGCGGCCTGTTCAGGCAGCTAGCCGACAGCTTCAACGAAGCAGCCTGGCTGACCGATCAGGAGGGGGGCGCGCCTGCTTTACGTCAATCCCGCATTTCAATCGCTCTGGGGGCGCACAGATCGCCACTTTGTACGAAGGCCCCGTTCTCCTGGCTTGAGGCCGTTCACGCTGAAGATCTCGATCGCGTGCGTCTGAACGCCGCGGCGGCGGCCCAACAGCGGGCGTTCGATTGCAAATATCGCGTGTTGCGTCCCGACGGCGCCCTGCGGTGGGTCCGGCATCACGGCGCCCCGCTCCGCTCCGCGACCGGCGCCGTATGCGCCTACTCGCACGTCGTCGAAGATTTCACGCAGTGTCAACAGGCGTATGAGGAGTTCGAACGGCTCTTCAATTCATCTCCCGATCTGATGGCAATCATCGGTTTCGACGGCTACATCAAGCGGATGAATACTCCGAAGGGGCTGACCGACTACATCAGCCGCGAAGTTTTGTGCTCGCAGCCTTTGCGGAATTTCATCCATCCCGACGACCGCGAACGGTGCGCAGGCGAAGTTGCGCAAATCGCTTCCGAAGGCGGGACTCATTCGTTCGAAGTGCGCGGCTTGAAAGCGGACGGTTCTTATCACTGGTTCTGGTGGTGCGGTACGGCGTATCCAGACCGGCGGCTGATCTATGCGACGGCGCGCGACGTGAATGATCGGCGCCTCGCCGAAGAGGCCTTGGTCATGCGGGCCCGACAACAGAACGCCGTCGCGGAACTCGGCGCCCGGCGCTGGGGTGCGATGATCTGGAACGCTTGCTCAACGACGCCGCAAATTCGCTGGCGAGACCCTGCAATTGGAATATGCAGGCGTCTTGGAACTGCAATCCGGCGGCTCTGAATTTCTGGTTCGTGCGGTCTACGGCTTGGGGCCCGAGATCGCGGGAAAAAGCCGCGTGCGGGCGGAACGCGATACGTTATCCGGGTACATGTTGTCGACCAACGAACCGGTGATTGTGACCGACCTGCGCACCGAAAACGCTTTTGGGGCGCTTCTCTGCTTCACGAGTACAACATCATCAGCGGCATGGGCTGCGTGATCCCCGAACCCGACCGGCCTTACGGCGTGCTCGCCGTACTTCACGACGCAACCGCGAAAATTCACCGAGGACGACATTCATTTCCTGGAATCCGTCGCCAATATCCTGGCGGGGGCGGCGAACGCTGAGCGCGCGAGCAAGAACGTGACCGCTTCTTCAATCACCCTGCTGACGCCGATGTGCGTGATCGGGTTTGACGGACATTTCAAGGATGTGAATCCGGCGTTCGAACGCATGTTCGGTTATTCCCGCGACGAGTTGCTGGGACGGCCGTTTCTGGAACCGGTCCATCCTGACGACCGGGAGCGAGTCGCCGCCGAAGCAGCGAAGATGCATGCGCGGTGAGCCCGAGCGCCGATTCGAATTTCGCATCGCCTGCAAAGACGGCTCCTATCTCTGGATGGCTTGGGACGCGGCGCCATTCCCGGAGCAACGGGCGTTCTATGCCATGGGTCATGACGTCACCGACCGTCATCTGAGCCAGGAGGCGCTGGCCGAGCAGACGAGGCTGGCCTCGCTGCGCGGCGCCGTCGGGCTCGCGGTAAACAGGCGAGACGTCGTTGTGAGGCATGTTGCAACAGTGCTGCGAGGCGCTGGTCGAGCACCTGGACGCGGCGTTTGCGCGAGTCTGGACGCTGAATCCCGCGGAAACGTGCTGGAGCTTAAAGCCAGCGCCGGACTCTACACGCACATCGACGGCGCTGCACGCGCGGATGCCCGTTGGCCAATACAAAATCGGACTCATTGCCCAAGAACGAAAACCGCATCTTACGAATGCGGTCATCGGAGATCCGCTAATTCACGATCAAGAGTGGGCCAAGAGAGAAGGCATGACGGCCTTTGCAGGCTATCCCTTGCTGATTGACAGCCATGTGGTCGGAGTCGTCGGGCTGTTCAGCCGCCAGGTGTTGTCCGAGGCCTCGCTTCGCGGCCATTGCTGTCGTGGCCGACGCCATTGCCCTGGGGATCCAGCGTAGACGGGCTGAGGAAGAACGGCAAAACCTAATCAGCGATCTGAAACGCAACGAGCGCGATCTGCTGCAAGCCAAGGAGGCGGCCGAAGCGGCCAACCGCACCAAGAGCGAGTTCCTGGCCAACATGAGCCACGAGATCCGCACGCCGATGAACGGCGTGATCGGCCTGACGAGCCTGGTCCTCGACACCCCGCTCACCAAGGAACAGCGGCAATACCTGGACGGCGTGATGCTCTCGGCCGAAGCGCTGTTGAAAATCATCAACGACATTCTCGATTTCTCCAAGATCGAAGCCGGCCGGCTGGAACTCGAAAGACTCGACTTCGATCTCCGCGAGACGCTCGGCAACACCATGCAGACGCTGGCCATGCGCGCTCATGAAAAGGGTCTGGAATTGCTCTACGACGTGCGGCCCGAGGCGCCCGACGCGCTCGTCGGCGACCCGGCCCGGCTCTGGCAAGTGCTCGTCAACCTGGTCGGAAACGCCATCAAGTTCACCGATCAGGGCGAGGTCTCGGTGTCGGTCGCCGTCGAGTCGCTGCGAAGAGGACGCGGTCTGCCTGCAGTTTACGGTGAGCGACACGGGCATCGGCATTCCCGCCGACAAGCAAGCAGTCGCTGTTCAAGCCCTTTTCGCAGGTCGACAGTTCGATGTCGCGCAAGTACGGCGGCACCGGGTTGGGGCTGGCCATCTCGGCGCAGATCGTGGAAATGATGAACGGCCGGATCTGGTTCGAGAGCGAACTGGGCAAGGGGAGCCAGTTTCATTTTACCGCCTGGTTCGACCGGCGCACGACGCCGCTGCGCGAAACGCGCTCCGCTGCCGCCCTCGGCGCTGGACGGCCTGCGCGTGTTGGTGGTCGACGACAACGCCACGAATCGCCTGATCTTGCGCAACATGCTCACGCATTGGGGCATGCGGCCCGACAGAAGCCGACGGCGGAGCTGCCGCCCTGGAATCGCTGCAAGCCGCTCGCCAGGCCGGCGATCCGTTCGGCGCTGATTCTGCTCGACGTGATGATGCCGGGCATGGACGGCTTTGCCGTGCTGGAACGCATCCGGCAGATGCCCGAAATCGACCGCCCGGTGATCATGATGCTGAGTTCGCGCGACCAACCGGGCGACGCCGCGCGGGCCCGTAGCTTGGGCGCCGCGGCGTACATCCTCAAGCCGATCCGGCCTGCGGAACTGTTGGCCGCGATCGTGAAGGCGCTGGCATTTCGTTCGAGCCCGACGGCGAACCGACCGGCTGCGCCTGCGAACGCTGCGGAGCCGAGCGGTCGCGAGCCTGCGAATCCTCGTGGCCGAAGACAACCCGATCAATCAGATGCTCGCCGTGCGGCTCCTCGAAAAGGCCGGGCACCGCGTGGCGGTGGCCAACAACGGCGAAGAGGCTTTGGCGGCCATCGCCCGCGAGCCGTTCGACCTGGTGCTGATGGACGTGCAGATGCCCGTCATGGACGGCTTCGAGGCCACGGCCTTGATCCGCCAGCAGGAAAAAGGGACCGGCCGGCATCTGCCGATCGTCGCCATGACGGCGCATGCCATGAAGGGCGATCGAGAGCGATGCCTGGAAGCCGGCATGGACGGCTACGTGGCCAAACCCGTTCAAAGAGAGGAATTGTTTGATTCGATCGCGGCCGCCGTGCGGGAGAAGGAATAAGTCCCATGCCAGATAACACGCCCCCTGAGATGCAGGCGCCCGCGGTCCGCGGCGAAGGGGCGCCGAGCGAGTTCGATGTCCTTTTTGAGAGGACGCCGAGCCCGATGGTCGTCGTCGCCCAGGACGGCTATCTGCTGCGCGCGAACCGCGCGTGCCAAACGCTGTCGGGCCATTCCGCCGGCGAACTGCGTGACAAGCCGCTGTTGAGCCTGGTTCATCCCGACGACCGCGAAGCGGCGGAACTTGCCATCCTGGAACTGAACGCCGAGCGGGGCGGCGGCACGGTCCAGTTTCGCCTGCTTTGCAAGGCTGGCGGCTACAAATGGACCGAGTGGACGGGGACGCGAGCCGCGGAACGGCAGGCGCTTTACCTGATTGGCAAGGACGCGAGCGCCGCTTACGGCGCCATGGAAAAGCTGGCCGAGCGTGCCAAGCAGCAGGGACTCGTCGCCGAGTTGGGAAGAAACGCGTTGGCCTCGGCCGATCTTGCGTCGCTCATGAACGATACCGTGACGCTGCTGGCCCGCACGCTCGGGGCGGAACACGCCGAGATTCGCGAACTGCAAACGGACTCGCGGCAGTTTATTCTTAAAGCGGGTTACGGCTGGAAAGAGCCGCCGATCGCGCAAACGCCGGTTAGCGCCGACCCGGATACGGTCAGCGGGTACATGTTGTCACGCGATCAGCCCGTAATCGTAGAAGATCTGCGTTGCGAAACGCGCTTTCATGGCTCGCCTTTGCTCCGCGAACACGGCGTGATCAGCGGCGTCGGCTGCGTCGTCCCGGGGCCGCAGCAGCCGTATGGCATTCTCGCCGCGTATTCCGATCGACCACGCGTCTATACCGAGGACGACGTTCACTTCTTACAAGCGGTCGCCAACATTCTGGCGGCGGCGATCGATCGCCGCCGCCGCGACCAGGAGCGAGAACAGCTTTTTGACCATACGCTGACTCCGATGTTGGTCATCGGCTTCGACGGCGGCGTCAGGTATGCCAATCCGGCGGCCACGGCCGTCAGCGGCTATTCTCGCGACGAGTTGCAGGCTCGTCCGTTTATTTCCTTCGCGCACCCGGACGACGTTGCTCGCGTCGAGAACGTGATTCCGGAACTCATGGGCGGCAAGCCAATTGAAGCCTTTGAGGTTCGGGTTCACTGCAAGGATAACTCGTATAAATGGATTGCGTTCGACTGCAACATCGCCCCCGACGGCGAAACGTTCTACGCCATCGCTCACGACGTCACCGACCGCCATCAGGCCGAAGAGGAACTCCGCCGGTTTTTCGACAACTCCCCCGACCTGCTGGCGATCTGCGGATTTGACGGTTCGATCAAGCGACACAACCCGGCGTGTCTGGCTCTATCGGGGTTCGCGCCGAAGAATTGGACCGCATGCACTTTCTGGACACGGTCTATCCGGACGACCGCGATACGGCGGCCGCCGAAATTCGAAAGTTGCTCGGCGGCGGGACGCTCTCCGCGTTCGAGATTCGAGGACGGAAGAAAGACGGTTCTTACCATTGGATCTCGTGGAATATCACGGCGTTTACCGACGGACGGGAATTCTATATCACGGGTCACGTCGTCACCGACCGGCGGCTTGCTGAAGAGTCGCTGGCTCAGCGCGCCCGCCAGCAGCAAGCGGTCGCAGAACTGGGGGCCCAAGCTTTGTCCGGCGCCGATTTGGCAGAGTTGATGAATGCAGCCTCGACGATGCTGGCCGAAACTCTCGGCGTCGAATTCGCCGAAGTTCTCGAGTTGCTTCCCGGCAAGCAGGAATTCCTGTTAACTGCGGGACATGGCTGGCGGGAAGAGCAGGTCGGATGCTCGCGAGTCTCGGCTGACGCCGATACCGTCTGCGGCTATCTGCTTGCGACCAAGAAGCCGGTGATCGTCGATGACCTGTCGCGCGACACGCGCTTTCGAGGCACTTACCAGGTGCATGAGCAGGGGGCGGCCAGCGGCATCGCCTGCCTGATTCCTGGCGCGGATCTCCCGTTTGGCGTGGTCGGAGCGCATACGGTTCGTTCGCACCGGTTTAGCCAGGATGACGTTCATTTCCTGGAATCGGTCGCCAACATTCTGGCGGCGGCGGTCGGTCGCAAACACGCGGAAGATGAACTTAACGGTTTTTTTCAGCCGTCGCTCAATCCAATGTTCGTGGCCGGCTTCGACGGAGTGATCAAACGGTGCAACCATGCGATGGAATTGCTCAATGGATTTTCCAATGAGGAAATCTTAGGAACGCCGGTTATCGACTTCGTGCATGCTGACGATCAGCAGGCCACGGTTGCTGAGATTGAAAGGGTGGTGGCGGGCGGCGAAAGTCCGGCTTTCGAGTGCCGGGTGGTTTGCAAAGACGGCTCGCAAAAGTGGACGGTCTGGAACTCGACTCCCTTCGCTGATCGGCAAGTCTTTTTCTGCACCGGACAAGACGTCACCGACCGGCATCGAGCCGAAGAGGCGTTGGCGGAACAGGTCCGACGCCAGCAGGCCGTCTCCGAGTTGGGAACGCGCGCACTGTCCGGCGGCGATTTGGAGGCGCTGCTTGACGACGCCGTCGCCGTGCTGGCCCAAATGCTGAAGGTGGAGTTCACGACGTTCCTGGAACGGCTGCCCAACGGTCGGGAACTGTTGTTCAAAGCCGGCTATGGCTGGCAGAAGGAATTCATCGGCAAATCAATGTCGCCCGACCCTCAGTATTTATGCGGGCGCGTGCTCGTGTCTGATCAGCCGATCGTCGTCAACGACGTTTCGGCGGAAACGCGATTTCAGCCTCATCCGCTGGCGGCGTCGCTCGGCATTGTCAGTGAAATGGCCTGTGTTGTCCCCGGACGCACGGACTCCCACGGAGTGCTTTGCGCATAGCGTCTTGCCGCGTCGCTTTTCAGATGACGAGGTGCGATTTCAGCAGTCGGTGGCCAACATTCTGGCGGCGGCGATCGAGCGCCGCCAGGCCGAGGAAGAGCTCAAACGCTTCTTCGAGCCGTCGCTGAGTCCCATGGTCGTGGCGGACTTCGACGGCATCGTCAAACGTTGCAATCACGCCATGGAAGCGCTTTGCGGCCGCACGCGCGAAGAATTGCTGGGAAGGCCGCTTCAGAGCATCGTTCACCCCGACGACTTGGAAGCCGCGTTAGTCCAGCTTCGAACGCTGGCGGCCGGCGGCGACGTTCAGACGTTTGAAGTTCGGGTTGTCCGCAAAGACGGCTCCGAGAGATGGACGTCATGGAGCGGAAAGGCGTTTGTCGACTGGCAAGTCTTCTATGCGACGGGCCAGGACATCACCGACCGGCGAATCGCCGAAGAGGCGCTGCGAGCCGGCGAGGAAACCTTGCGCGCGATTGGCGAGTCGGCGTTGGACTCGATCATCCTGCTCGATCCCGGCGGAAACGTGCTCCACTGGAACCCTGCCGCGGAGAGAACCTTCGGGTACTCCAGCGATGAGATGTTGGGCCGCAGTCTGCATCAGACGCTCGTTTCTGATGAAGACCGCGGGAGCTACGAACAAGGCTGGCCGCAGTTTCGCGAGACGGGCGACGGTCCCGTGATCGGCAAGCTTCTGGAGCTGGAAGCCTTACACAAAGATGGCGGCCGCTTTCCCGTCGAGGTTTCGATCGCCGCCGTGATGTTGCACGGGAAGTGGAACGCCGTCGGCGTGGTTCGCGACATTACTCAGCGCAAGTCTGACGAACGGCAACTGCGAGAGTATCAGCAATTCCTGCTTTCGACGCTCGACGCGCTGTCGGCGCACGTCGCCATCCTGGACGAAAACGGAGTGATCCTGGAGGTCAACGCCGCCTGGCGCCGCTTCGCCGATGCAAACGATCTCGTTGCCGCCGACTATGGCCTGGGAGCCAACTACATCGAGGTCTGCGAGTCCGCCGAAGGCGAATGCGCACCCGCTGCAGTGGCCGTGGCCCAAGGCATACGCGCCGTGTTGGCCGGGCGCCAGGAAGAGTTCTCGCTCGAGTATCCCTGCCACAGCCCGAGCGAGAAACGCTGGTTCCTGGTCCGCGTCACGCGCTTCCATTGGGAGGGGCCTCGTCGCGTGGTGGTCGCCCATGAGAACATCACCGAGCGTCGATTGATGGAGGACGCATTGCGCGACGCCAAGCAGGCCGCGGAAGCCGCCAACCGCAGCAAGAGCGAATTCCTGGCCAACATGAGCCATGAAATCCGCACGCCGATGAACGGCGTGATCGGCTTGACGAGCCTCGTGCTCGACACCCCGCTTACAAAGGAACAGCGGCAATACCTGGACGGCGTAATGCTCTCGGCCGACGCGCTGTTGAAGATCATCAACGACATCCTCGATTTCTCGAAAATCGAAGCCGGGCGTCTGGAACTCGAGCAGATTGAGTTCGATCTCCGCGAAACGTTAGGCAACACGATGCAGACGCTGGCCGTTCGGGCTCATGAAAAAAGTCTGGAATTACTGTGCGACGTTCGGCCCGAAGTGCCCGACGCTCTGATTGGCGATCCGGCCCGGCTCTGGCAGGTGCTCGTCAACCTGGTGGGCAACGCCATAAAGTTCACGGACCAAGGCGAGGTCTCGGTGCTGGTCGCCGTCGAGTCGCTGCAGAATCAGTCCGTTTGCTTGCAATTCACGGTGCGGGACACGGGCATCGGCATCCCGGACGACAAGCAACAGGCTCTGTTCAAGCCGTTTTCGCAGGTCGACGCTTCCATGTCGCGGAAGTACGGCGGAACGGGGCTGGGGCTGGCCATTTCGGCGCAGATCGTGGAGATGATGAAGGGCCGGATCTGGTTTGAGAGCGAACCGGGCCAAGGCAGCCAATTTCATTTCACGGCCTGCTTCGACCGCCGCTCGACTCCGGCTGCCAAACGCGCCCGCTTCCCCCCTCGGTTCTCGACGGCCTGCACGTGCTGGCCGTCGACGACAACGCCACGAATCGCACGATCTTGCACAATATGCTCACGCATTGGGGCATGCAGTCTGAGGAAGTCGAAAGCGGACGGGCCGGCATGGAGGCGCTCGAAGCCGCCTATCGAGCCGGCAGCCCGTTCTCGTTGATTCTGCTCGATGTGATGATGCCCGTCATGAGCGGCTTTGCCGTGTTGGAGCGCATCCGGCAGATGCCCGAAATCGATCGTCCGGCGATCATGATGTTGAGTTCGCGCGACCAGCCCGGAGACGCTGCGCGAGCCCGCGCGCTGGGGGCGGCGGCTTATATCGTCAAGCCGATCAAGCCCTCCGAGCTGTTGGACGCGATCGTCAACGCGCTGGGCGTGACATTCGAGTCGGGCGTCGAGGGGGGGCCGCCCGCGGCTACGGAAACGACGCCCAGCGGCCCTCGCCTGCGGATCCTCGTGGCAGAAGACAATCCAATCAATCAGATGCTGGCCGTGCGGATCCTGGAAAAGGCGGGGCACAGCGTGGCGGTTGCCGGCAACGGCGAAGAGGCTTTGACCGCCGTGGCCCGGGAGCCTTTCGATTTGGTGCTGATGGACGTGCAGATGCCCGTCATGGATGGTTTCGAGGCCACAGCCTTGTTGCGGCAGCAGGAAAGAAAGACCGGCCGGCGCCTGCCGGTCCTGGCCATGACGGCGCATGCCATGAAGGGCGATCGCGAGCGATGCCTGAAAGCGGGCATGGACGGTTACGTGGCCAAGCCCGTGCAGAAGCAGGAGCTGTTCGACGCCATTGCCGCCGCCGTGTCAACGGGACAGGCTCCCGGCCTGCAACGTGAATGAGATTTAGATGGCATCTTCGGTCAAGCCAGCGCGGGCAAACCACGCAAGCCATTTTGCCGGAGACGGATCATGCAAAAAACAAAAGTCAAAATGGCGGAAGCGGACCTAGGCACCGCACGTCGCGGCTCAAGCTTTGCCCAGATCTGCAGGAATGGCGAAGAAAAACGTGGCGCCGCCGCCAGGTTGCGATTCTACCCAGATTCGCCCGCGGTGGAGTTCCACGATTCGCTTGCAGATGGCCAGGCCGACTCCCGTGCCGGGATGTTCGTCCCAGGTGTGCAAGCGTTGGAAGAGTCCGAAAATGCGTTCCGCATGCCGGGGGTCGATGCCGATGCCGTTGTCGCGGACGGAGCAGACCCAAGCAGGGCCCGCTCGCTCTGCCGAAACGTGCACCTGCAGCGGATTCTCGCCGTGGTACTGAAGGGCGTTGCTAATCAGGATTCGAAACAACTGTCCAAGCTGCGCTGGGTCGGCCATGACGGCGGGCAGCGGGTCGCAAGAAACCGCGGCGCCGCTGGCTTTGATCTCTGCGTCAAGTTCCGCCGCGGCCTGCTGGAAGGCCGTCGTGCAATCGACAAGTTCGAATTCCTTCACGCAGGTGCGCACCCGAAAGTAGGTCGCCAGTTCGCTGAACAGCTTCTTGGTAAATTGCTGCGCCCGGTCTGCGCTGGCTCTGGCGAATTCCATGAATTCGTCGGCCTTGGCGTCCAGCCGTCCTTTGTAGCGCCGCCCCAATAGTTCCGTATAGCTCGCCACGATCCGCAGCGGTTCTTGCAGGTCGTGCGACGCGACGTGCGCGAGTCGCTCCAATTCTTCGTCGGAACGTCTCAACTCGGCCGACAGCCGTTCGGACTTTTCCTCGGCTTGTTTGCGTGCAGTGACGTCTTCGAGCGTAAGCAGGACGCGAACGGGACCAGGGGCGCGAAGCCGCGCGCGCGCACAACGAAGCAGCGATTTTCGTCGGCGCTGCGGCGAGAATACCCGAGAGCGAAGCCTGATTGTTCGCTCGACGCCACCGCGCGGATGCCCGCGGCGATCGCCTTCGCTTCCTCAGTGCCAGCGCCTTCGGCCACGTCGCACGCCCACAGGCAGTTGGTTCCCTCAGTCGTGGCGCCGCCAAGCGGCGACGCGGCTTCGTCGAGCGCGCGCCAGGCGTCATTGGCGCGGAGAATCACGCCAGCTTCGTCCAGGACGGCAAGCGGCGTCGCCAGCACGTCGACGATCGAACTCGTGACGCGATCCGGTTCGAGTAAATCGCTTCCCGTCCCCGTCTGTTCCGAGGCATCGCGGCGGGAACCGCCGGAGAAAGGTTCAGCGGGGCACACGATGGGGCGTCCTCATGGCTTATTGGTTGATTCGAACGTTTGACGCGCCGCACGCGAACGGCGTCTCGGCAGGCGCACTCAGCCTGGAGACGGGGACTTAACGAGCGCGCTTTGCACGGCACACGGACTAAACAGGCGAGCGAATTGCGCGCCAGATCGCGGAGCAGCCTGCCAACTGCGGCGCAGCCAGCGTGTACGAAATGAATTACCGGCAGTATCGCCCCAGGCCGCGCGGAACAGATCAACCGAATGTCAGGAACCCATTACCAGGGTGGGTATCGATTACCGCACTCGCGTTGGCCGCTGAAGTAGCCGGGCCGGACAAGCAAGAATGGAAAACGGGCCGGCCCTCTTCTTGCGCTGGGGCTCAACCGACGCGTCCCTTGACGAGAAACGCCCCGGCAGCCACGCTTGGAACCGCTTGCTGGGATCCCGAAAGCGCTGTCTCACAGGGAACGGTCATCCTCGGGAAGCGGATTAGAGCGGCTAGCGCTGGTAAAAACGGCAGCGTTGCGCATCGCAAGACTTGCCTGGCTGGCAGTCGTGAGCGACACTTCCGTGGCGAACGAGTTTGTGCTCGTCGGTTGCCATGTGCCATGACCTTCACGACGGAAGGAGATGTAATGCGCCGTCTCTTGCTGGCTTCGATCGCGGTCTTTGCTCTCGGAGCGGCGTCGGACAGCGCCCATGGGGACTGGCGAAGGTACGGCGTCGCCAATCGCACCAGTCCCAATGGCGTCTGGCAGAGGGGCTACGGGCGGATGGGTTACGGCTGGTACAGCGTCTACGGCGATTATGTCGGCTCTGACTACGGCTCGATTGGCTACGGCTATCGTAACCGCGCGTCTGGTTACAATTTTAACCGCATCGACAACTACGGCTTTATCGACCCGCGCGAAATCGGCGAGCGCCCGCGTTGAGTTTCTCGGGGGCGTGCGTTAATCCCTGGCCTTCTTGATGGCCCGGGCCAAGGCGGCCACGCCCTGGCGAATCCGTTCGCACGATTGCACGCCGAAGGTGAGCCGCATGGTATTCCGCTGCACTTCCGCGCCCTCGCTGGGGAAGCAAAACTCGCCCGGCAGGTATAGCACGCCTTCGCCGATTGCCAACTCGAACAGCTTTCCGCCGGAGCCGGCGTCGAGCTCGCGAGGCAATTCCACCCACACGTAGAGCCCGCCCTTGGGCGGCGACCAGCGTACGTCTCCAAGCGGCGCCAGATGCTCCTCCGCCGCCTCCAACATCGCCGCCAGCTTGGGCCGATATGCGCCGCGCAGCCGTTCGACGTGAGGTCGCCATAAATCCAGCTCGAGCGCCTTGGCCATCAGGTGCTGATTGAAATTCGCCGAACCAAAATCGATGTTCCCCTTCTGATCAGCGACCGCCGTTAACAGCCGTGTCGGCAACAGGCCGTATCCCACGCGGATTCCGGGTGAGAACGACTTGGAGAACGTGTGCGTGGCGATGACGGTATCGCCCCGTTCATCGTAGCGCCGTAACGAAGGAACGTCGTTTCCGGCGTAGCGCAGCTCGCGGTATGCCATGTCGTCGATGATGTAGATGGTGTGCGCCGCCTCGCGCGACCAGCGGCGGACGATTTCCACAACATCAGGGCGGCGGCGGACCGCCAGCGTGGCGCCGCGCGGGTTGTCAAAATAGCTGACAACGTACAGCGCCTTGATGCGTGACAGCCGCCCGCTGCGGTGCAGCCGGACAAACGCGTCTTCGAGCGCTTCAGGAACCAGCCCGTCCTGGTCGCTGCCCACGCCATAAGAATGCACGCCCAGGTTCTTCAAGATGCCCGAGTAGACGAAGTACGTGGGGGCGGTGCAAAGCACAATGTCGCCGGGATCGCATAGGGTATCGGTCGTCAGGTGCAACAGCTCGTTGCTGCCGGCGGTAAGAAGCAGGCGATCGCAAGACAAACCGGTTTCCGCGGCGGTCTGGCCATCAGCCGCCAGCAACTCGGCCAGCAGACGTTCTCTCAAAGGCGCGAAACCGGGCGTCGAACCATATTGCAAGGCCGAGCGGGCCTCGAGCGGTTCAGACAGCAAAGCCGCAAGCGCATGACGGGTTTCCTCGACCGGCAAGCTGAGTTGGTCGACAAAACCGGCTGCCAGCGAGATCAGGTGCGGTTGGGCGAGGGCCCGAGACATCAGCTCGCTGATGGGCTGTCCGCCCGCTCGTCTCGCCCGTTCGCTCAATCGATCGCTCTCAGACATTTTTTAGACTTTCCATGGATGCCTTAATAATTATCGACAGATTGTCGCCGCGGGAGCTGAGGCGGCAACGCGTCGAGGCGGCGCGTGAAGGGATTCGCGGCTTGGCAGAACCTGCCGGCCGGCTCGTAAGCGCCAAGCGACCAGGGCATTATGGGGCGCATGGTTCATCCACATCCTCGGTCTCGCGCATAAAGAATTGATCGCCCGCCATTGGCGCGTATGGTGACTCCCGGATCGTGTCGGCCGTCCGGTTGAGAGAGTGGAAGAGGTAACCGCACAGCAGGACGGGCCAAGGACCGCTCCCTGACAATCCTAAGGAAGCAGCCGAGATCCTTCCGTCTTCCATAAGCCGCACGTGAGCAGGATATGCGGTTCTGAGGACATCGATGTCCAGCGCTGGAAGCGCGTCCAAAGCCAACAGACGGATCCTGGCAAATCTATACGCTTCAAGGGCAAAGCCCGCACAGCTAAACCGCATTCTCACGTAGCGGCCATCCTCCTCACAGAAGGGCTCCGCGTGCGGACAAATGCAGTACATCTCGGGGGCTCGTCGAAGCACCTCAACGTTGCTTAGTTGCATCATCGAGGCGTGCTCTCCCGCATGCTGATCGATGAACGTGCGCATTTTTTGCAGCTCATCGTCGGTCAACTCCGCGCTGCCAATTGCGTGCGCCGCTATTGAGCGCAGTTCGCCGGCGACATGGAGGGGCGGCCCCATGTCAATGATTGCGACGGCATTCACTTGAGAGACCGCCTCGTGCGCGGCAAGTCCGACATGCGCGATGAACTGAGGCTGCCTCCTATCCTGTCCGACGACGTCGTACTTTGAATGAGAGACGCTCGCTCCCATCACACGATAGCTTGGCATGGGCCCCTCGGTTCATACGGCGACTCGTACGTCCTTCTGCAACGCCGCAAGCCACGCCGCTGCTTCCGGGCTCTTGATGCTCCAACGTTCGCGCAGCCGATCAAGGCTATCTGCAACAATCTCAGCGAACCAGCGATAAGGGCTCCTCGCCGACGCGTGCAACGCTTCCGCCGCGAGTTCGCTGCGCATCGCGACCAGCGATTGTATCGACGCCAATGCCGCCGCTGAGTGTTTGTCCCGTAACAGCAACCGCGGATTGGCATAGACTTGAACCATATCCCACAAGAGTCGTGCCAATTCTGGTTGTGAGTCGGGCGTCATTGGCGGATGAACTTCGAAGTTGTGGTAGATCATCTTCGCGACTTCGATTTCAAGCTCGATCGGCAGGGGCGACTTGTGCCCTGGTTCCAGCAGCGCGGCGAGACGCCCCATCTCTTCCATGGGCATGATGGCAATATACTTGCGAATCGCCGAGCCGACTGCCGCCAATTGATCCGGAGAGTTGCTATCGCGATGGCGAAAAATATACTCCCACAGCAACGGCAACAGCTTTTGCCGCTGGACGTCGTCGAACCGCGTTAGCTCCACTTCGCATATTAAACGTGTTGGCACATCTAAGCCGAGCGCAGCCAATCGATTCACCAGCTCATCGGGCCCGTCGCCGCCAACGCCGGTTTGACTATCGGGACGGTTATGCATTTCATTGGTCCTTGCCAGCGTTGTTCGAAACACTGACGTAGGTAGGATGCACGCATCGTCGATCCGGAGCCGAATTAATAGGCCCCCCAATCAGGAGCGCACGACTACGCATTTCTACGATCCAACTATCATTATATGCAGAGCCGTCAACTCTCCTTGAGCTTCTCCAGCTCGGCGTTGACTTCTTGAATCTCGCGCTCCAGGCGAGTCACGTCCTCGGGCTCGTCCATCTGCTTCTTGGCGCCGGACAACTGCTGCCGCAGTTTCTGCAGACGCTGGTTGAGCAAATCGATGCGTTTCTTCGCTTTCTTATCCATGCTTCGCGTCGTCAAACTCTCGCGTTACGGAAGGAAACCAATTCGCCTCGCACAAGCGGCGCAGCTCGTGGTCCAGGCGGCGCGTGGCGCGCGCGCCTGTGCTTCGGCCGCCGCTTTGGCCGGTTCGGCGCTTGCTGCTTTCAAGGGAATGCCGCGCAGCACCCCGGAGATGCAGACCACGAGGATCGCTAAGATCATGTTCAGCGTCAGCCAGAAACGGGCGTTCTCGCGAATCTTGGCGAACGCCGGACTGCGACCGGTCAGGGCGCTGGCCAGAAAGAAGATCACGAAGGCCAGCAGAAACTTGATGCCGAACAGCATGTGGTAAAGCCCCTTGGCGCCGTCTTCGACGTGCTTGAGCTGCTTTTCCTTCATGATGATGTTGTAGATGCCGCTGGCCAGCAAAAACAGGATCGCCAGCATCACGAACTTCACCCACCGCGAACGGACCCCTTCGTGCAGCGTTTTGCGGTTCGTCTCATCGAGCGAACCGACGGCGGGCAGCAACGCCATTCGCATGAAGATCGTTCCGCCGACGGCCGTAATGGCAGCCAGGATATGCGCCCACCTCGCGACAATCGCAATCCAATCCAATTCCACGACGTTTGTTTCCCTTCCAAGCTGCGAGGCCCCGATTTCGCCTTCTTTACTCTAGCTTTCTCTTGTCGCTCGTGGATCGTAGGCTGCCTGCGGCCGCTTGTCCAGTTCAGGCGGATGCGCGTCAGACTTCCTCGCCCGCGCCTTGGGCCAGCAACCGTTCGGCCAGTTGCAGCCCTTCGTGCGTCGTGCCGACCTGGCCTTCGAGTTGAGCGTCGCGGATTTGCTCCAGCAGCAGCTTGAACTGCTTGCCCGCTCGGATGCCGTGGCGAATCAAATCGTCTCCGCTGACCAGCGGCGGCGGGTTCAGTTTGTCTGCAGGCAGTTCAAGCAATTCGCGGCAGCGGGCGACGTGGGCAAGATCGCCGCCGGCGGCCAAGGCGTCGGCTTCGTGCAGTGCAATCAACTCCTCGATGCCCTCGGAGATCAACAGCCGCTGCAACCGCGGCCAGGGCATGGAACAGGCCTCGAGCAGCGCTCGACGGCGCTCGGCCAGCCAGCGCGTGCGTTCGACGTCCTTGTTCGAGAGCCGCCAGCGGCGGCAGATCGTTTCGACCTGTTTGCCGGCCGGTTCGGCTGGCGATTCGACCGCTTCCAACAGTGCTGCCAGCGCCAGCGGAAAGCTCGGCTGCGACAGCCTGGAAAGCATCAGCAGCACGTGCCGCCAGCGATTCTCGCGCGGCGTTGGCTCTGCGGATTCCGGCGCACCGCTGGGAGCGGATTCAGGCAGAATGGCTTCCAGTAAGCCGGTTTCTCGCAACACTTCCACGGCCCGGGCCCGGTTAAGGTGGACCAGCATCCGTCGCATTTCCTGCGAGATCCGTTCCGCGCTGACGGTCGTGACCAGCGGAGCGAATTCCGAAATGGCCGACTGCGTATGCTCGTCGATAGCGAAATCGAACGTGCTTGCCATCCGCACGGCCCGCAGTAAACGCAGCTTGTCTTCGCCGAACCGTGCTTTCGGATCGCCGATCGCCCGCACGATGCGCTTCCGCAAATCGGCGATGCCGCCGACATAGTCAATCACGCGGTGTTCGGGGTCGGCTACGAGCGGGTCGTAGAACAAGCCATTGATCGTGAAATCTCGCCGGCGGGCGTCTTCCTGGGCCGTGGTGAAGACCACCGCGTCGGGTCTCCGGCCGTCGCTGTACTGTACGTCATGCCGGAAAGTCGTGACCTCGACCGTGCCGGCCGGCCGGGGGCCGACCACCGCCACCACGCCAAAGGCGGCCCCGATTTCGAGCGTGCGGCGATGACGAAAGACCTGCAGAATGGCCGGCGGTCGGGCGTTCGTCGCCACGTCATAGTCTTTCGGCGCCCGCTGCAACAGGCAGTCCCGCACGCAGCCGCCCGCCCAGTACGCCTCGAATCCCGTCTCGCGCAACCGCCGGACGACGTCCAAGGCAAAATCTCGCTGCTTTTTCGGATCGAGTTCGGGCACGGGCAGAACCTTGCGCGGAACGGGGCATCGACAGGCCCATTATAAGCGCGAAGCGGGCAGTGCCGAGCGGGGCGCGAAAAGTCGGCCAGCCTCAACCGGCGAACCGATGCTACCCCGGTCCCTTGCGAGCCAGTACCGCCTGATTTCCTACCCTCTTTTGCAGGGAGCGAAATCGCGTAGAATGACGGGATGGGCGTCGCTACGGGCGCTCAGCTTGGGTCGCGGGGTCCAAGCGAGAGTCGCAAGCGGGGCTGATTGCAGGAAATACGTCGCTATGGCCGAAAAGCTGCCGCTGGAAACGACCTGTCACGCGGTGAAAGCCCGACTCGACGCGGGCGACGATTTTGTGTTGCTCGATTGTCGCGAAACGGACGAGTATGAAATCGTCTGTATCGAGTCCGCCCAGTTATTGCCGATGAGCGAGCTGATGGCCCGCGCTGCGGAGTTGGAACCGCACCGAGACCGCGACATTGTCGTGCACTGCCATCACGGCGGCCGCAGCATGCAAGTCACGCGCTGGCTTCGCCAGCAAGGTTACGTGCGGGCTCAAAGCATGGCGGGCGGCATCGACGCCTGGGCCGTTGAAATCAACCCTGAATTGCCCCGCTATTGAGCGGCATCAAAGCACCCGGCGTTGGCTGCCGACGCCTTGCAAGTGCGGGCCTGGCGCCCTATAAACAATGGGCTTGCCGAAGTGGCGGAACTGGCAGACGCGCTAGATTCAGGTTCTAGTGCCCGCAAGGGCGTGCAGGTTCAAGTCCTGTCTTCGGCACTCTATCAGATAAGGGTTTACGTCAAATCGGACGTAAACCCTTTTCTTTTTTATTTCGCGGTAACCTCCGGCCATCGGTGGCCACTACCAAACTGCCGACATCTCCGGATGCCGGTTGCTTCGGCCTTGGTAGGATCTGCCCGGATTTTCTCCCTTGGCCGAGGCTTTTTTTGTGCGCCGGCGGCGGCCTAGCTTTGATGCGGTTCCGCGGCGCCTCAGCGCCGTTGCGCAACGCATGGTCGTCGCGAAGTTTGCTAATGCCACGAGCCGCCGGCCAGGAGATGGCGGAGGAGGGGCAACAGTTGGCGCATGGTGCGCCCCCGGTGGCTGAGGACCGATTTGACCGCCGGGTTCAATTCGCCGAACGTGCGGTGGTACTCGACGACCTCAAACAGCGGATCATAGCCGAATCCGTTCGCGCCGTGATATTCCGTCAAAATACGCCCGTGGCAATAGTCTTCGGCCTCGGCGCGAATGAGGCCTGTCGGATCCGCGAGCGTCGCGTGGCAGACGTAGTGAGCCGTGCGTCGCTCGAGCGGCGTCACGGCGAGTTCCGCCAGCAAGCGGCGATTGTTGGCTTCGTCATCGGCCTGTGGACCGGCGTATCGCGCGGAATAAACTCCTGGGGCGCCGTCCAAGGCGTCGACCGCCAGCCCGCTGTCGTCGGCCAGAACCCATTGCCGCAGGTGTTGGGCTTGTTCAACCGCCTTCAGCGCAGCGTTGGCCGCGAAGGTGTCGCCCGTTTCGTCCACGGAAATGGCTTGCGGAAAATCGGCCAGCGTGCGCACCTGCAGCCCCAGCGGCTCGACCAATTCCGCCAGTTCCAGCCCTTTCTTGCGATTGGCCGTGCCGAGCACCAGGATGGGAGAAGAAGTAGCTGCCAAGTCGTGCGCTATCACCCGAGTTTGCGTCTGACCGTTCCGCCCCTGCTACGATAGCGTGGTGAGCGACGCGCCGTCTGTCAAGCAGTCGCCCATTGGCGCTGAACTTCAGTTGGCGCTAAACAGGGGGCGATCGTAGCTGCGGCTGATTGGCCGCTGGGGCACTTCGACCGGTACGGCCTGAACGTCGAAGGGAATGCCGACCAGCGTCTTCGGCGCTCCGACTTTAGGCGACGCCTGACCGGGCTGAAAGGACTTCTCGGCGCTGAATGTTTCCATCAGCGCGTGCAGCCGAGGATCGAGCTCAATCTGTCCGTCGGCGCGGGGCGTGCCGACGGCGTTGAAGCTGCCGACGGTGACCATGCTGGCATAACGATCGTGGAATTCGTAGGCTTCGTAGCCTTTGGCGCGCAAGGCCATCGTCAATTCGTGAGCTTTGATCGCCGCTTCTTCCAATCGGCTGGGGAGCTTCTTGCCTTTCTTTTCGACTTCTTCAATCAGCTTCTGGTCGATCAGCACGGCGCCGGTAAACGTGGCGACCTTGCACGTGTACTTTCCAGGGCAGTTCAGCAGGCTGTGCTTCACCGGCTCGTTCATCTCCAGCACGACCGGGTCCATGCCCTTGGGAACGAAGTAATCGTCCGGCAGCAACGGGTTGGTGGTGATGAACGCGTGCCCCATCGGGCCGCGCGGCTCCTGCTTCAGGCCCACCAGCCGGTGAACCTCCTGCTGCATGCGGCGCAGATTGGCAAGCGTGCGGTACTCGCCTTTGCCTTCTTTGAGCCGCTTTTCCGTATCGAGACAGTCGGGCTTGGCCGTGCGCAGCTTGTTCAGCGTCTTCTGAGCCTGAGGATCGTCGACAGCCTGAAAATTGCCGACCATGACGGCAATTTCCTTCATTTTTTTCTACACGGTAGCGCCGCCTGCGCTGGTGATACTGGTTGGCGCCGCGGTTCTTGTCGTCCTTGGCGAAGTCGAAGTCGACTTCGTGCGTGTAGGCGCGCAGCTTGTACCGCGTGCGCAGCTCGTGAACCAGTTCCCTGGCCTGCTGTTCGGCCTCGTCCCCGGCGAACGAAGCGCACATGATGATCCATGGACCATGGTTTTCGGCGATCGGATACAACTCGTCGGGATCGGCTTCAATCCGCTGGAAGATCGAGATCTTCTCCCGAGGGGGCGCCGCCTCGACGCGCGCGGCGCCGGCGGTCAGAACGGCGACGAGAGGCAAGGCGGCCAGCAACCAGGTCTGAGGCTTCATGCGACGGTTCCTTCAACTAGGCCTTCGCCGCGTCTGCGCCCGCCGACGCCGGACGGCGCGCAGAGAGAGCGGGCGATTCACGAACACGAAAAAGCCAGGTAGCGCCGCCGGGACGCGTTTCACCCCGGGCGGCCAAGAAATGGGCCGCAAGTGTAGTGGAACCGGCCGCCGGCTTCCAGGCCGATTCAGGCCCATTTCGGCGTTTTCAGAATTCCAGTTCCCGGAACGACTTGAAGCCGATCGCCAACGGCGTGGCGGTGGCCACAACGCCCAGCACGACGCTGGCCGCGTTGCCCAGCAACAGCCAATTCCAGAGCCGCTCTTGCGTTACGTGCACCGGAAAGTTGAGGCCTTCGGCGGCCGCTAGATAAAAGTGGCAGGGCACGGCCGTCAGCAATACCACGGCGGCAATATAGGCGGTGCTGATCACCAGGTTCAGCGTGCCCCCGAAGCCGGCGGCGATCCGCGACGGCGAGTCGTCTCGCAGGTTGGGCATTTGTGGCGCCCAGCCCGACGGCAATGCCCGACAGCCCCGAGCAAAGCACGATGCACGCCAGTACGTGCACCGCGACCACGATGCCCGATACGCGGAGCATGAAGTCGCTGAGCAGGATCAGCAGCGTGCTGGGCGACCACCGAGCCGACCGCGGCGAACAGGAACTTGCTCCACAGAATCGTTTCTCGCCGCACCGGCAACAGCCCCAGGATCCAGAAGCGACGCCCCTCCAGGCTGATCATCGGGAAAGATGAAGCGGGTCGTGAAAGTCGACAGAATCAGTCCGATCACGGCCAGGTTCAGAAAGCTGATCATGTTGACCCAACTGAGGTAGTTTACGTCGTAGCTGAAGCCGGCGGATGTTGAGGAAATACAGGCCCAGCAGGCCGAAGAAGATCAGAAACTGCAGCCACTGCACGGGATCGCGGCGAAACAGCCGCAAGTCCTTGACGATCAGCAGCCGCATCTTGGGCGTGAGGAAAAACGCCGCGCAGCACGGCGGTGTCGATGAAGGCCGCTTTGATCGCGCTTTCGCGAGGGCCGTTCGGCGTGCAAGGCATGGAAGCCCGAGCGATACAGGCCGCCGGCCGCCCAGGTCGCCAATTGGTGCAGAAACAAGGCATTGGAGATCGTCAGCGCCAGGAACATCACGCTTTCCGACAGCGCCGAACGGCCGGCCGGGGTTTGCCAGTCGGCGTGCACGGCCTCGAGCAAACCCGAGCTGAGCCACCAACTAGGCAGCAAACGCGTTTCGCTGAAGCGAAGCCGCGCGAGCATTTCCTGGAACCAGGCCGGCGTGAGCAGATCGTTCTCGATATTGCGCCAGCACCGACCAGGCCACCGCTCCGCCAATGCATGCCGCCAACGCCACGCCCAGCCAGACTCAATCGCCGGCGATTGCCGGGCAGCCAGCGTACGATGATCAGCACCAGCAAGGCGCCCAACCCGCCGGGGATGTACACAAAACTCAGCATGAAAGGGATGATGGCCAGGTAGTAATACCAGCTTCCGCCTTCCACCACGCCATAGGCCGCCAGCATCGGCGAGCCCAACAGCAGAAAGCCCCAACTGCTGAACAAGATGGCTTCCTGGAACTTGTGCAGGAATACGCGCTCGATCCGCGCCGGCAAACTGAACAGGAACCGCACTTCCGCCGAGCGGAACAGGCTGCCGTACAGGATGATCGCCGTGGAAAGCACCAGCATGAACGACAGCGAGACGAAAAAGATGCTGAACACGGCCCGCGCCGTTTCGTCGTGGGTGACCGGCTCGGGAATGGTCGTCTTCAGAAAATGAAAGCCTTCGGCGAACAGTCCGAACAGTCCGATCCACAACAGACCCGGTCAGTATGGTGACCAGCGTCACGCGCAGCCGCGCTTGTTCGAGCGACTGGCGCCAGATGTTGGCGGTCAATCGCCAGCGGAGCCGCCAGAACAAGCGGGCTTCTTCCGGGGCGTTGAGCAGGCGTGAGCCGGAGCCGGACGAGCCGGCGACGAAGAAGAAGTGGCCGTCATGCGGTTGCGGTCGATTGATCCGTCTAAGGTTTGGGCCGTCTATGGATTGTGTTCCAACGTCGTTGCCGGCGTTCCGATACGGCCGCTGGCGGCCGTGACTTCCAGGAACAGTTGTTCCAGGGAAGTATGCTGTTGTGACAACGAGTGCCGCAGTTCGTCCAGCGTTCCCGCGAACAGCAGCCGGCCGTGATCGACGATGCCGATCCGATCGGCGATTTCTTCGGCCACGTCGAGCAAGTGGGTCGACATGAAGACCGCCGCGCCGCGATTGGCCCGCTCGCGGAGCAGATCCTTGACCAGCCGCGAGCTGCGCGGATCGAGACCCGACCATCGGTTCGTCGATCACCAGCACTTCCGGGATCGTGCAGCATGGACGCCGCGAACACCATGCGCTGCTTCATGCCGTGCGAGTAGGTTTCAGCCAGCTCGTCGATGAACTCGTCAAGTTCGAAATGCTCCATCTCCCGGCGGACGCGTTCGACCGCGTCGCGCTCGTCCAGCCCGTGCATGCCGGCGATGAAATGCAGGAATTCCCGGCCGGTGAGCTTGTCGTACAGAAACGGCACATCGGGGACGTAGCCCAGCAGCCGGCAGGCGCGGCGACTGTCGGTCGTCAGATCGAAACCGCCCAGCCGGACGTGCCCCGAACTCGGCCGCAGCAAGCCGACGAGCATTTTGATGGACGTGGTCTTGCCCGCTCCGTTGGGCCCCAGCAAAGCGAACAGTTCGCCTCGCGGCACGCTGAGATTCAAGCCGTCAACCGCCACTTTGCTGCCGTAGGTCCGCGTGACGTTTTCAAACTCGATCATGGCGGAATTGCGACTCGCGGGAAATGACTCGGGGATGATGACGCGCAGCGGGGAAAACGGTCCGGCTCAAGGCGTTTGCAGCAAGGGATGGTTTTCCGGCAGGCGTTCGAACGTCATCCGAGCGGAAGGCAGAACCACTTCTTGTTTTAACACGTTGCCGTCCAGGCCGACCCAGGCTTTGGCCCGCGCCTCGCGATGGCTCGTCATCTCCGCTCCCGGATCGGAGCGAAACACCACGACGTAAGCCGCCAGCGCCTGGCCCTGCCAGACCAGCGGCTGCGCCGCTCCACCTCGGCGTGCAACACCTCGACCGGATTGGTGGGCGGCCGCAACGGACTGTAGATGGGCACCGTCCACGATTGGCCGACCTTCAACTCCGGCAACCGGGCCTGGGGCGTCAGCGCGTCGCTCATCAAGGCGTCTGGAGAAAGGTACGTGCTGGTATTATACACGAACTCGCCCGAGCGCACCTTGAGCTTCAGTTGCTGGCCTTCCACGGTACCTTGGATGGTGATCGAATAGCGAGGATCGACCTCTCCGGGCAGCAGAAAGCCTTGCTCGTCGCGCCGGGCCGTATCGTCGCCGAACATGGCCTTCGAATTGAAGCCGATCGGCCGCCCCAGCGGATCGATTTCCATAGCCCCTTCGACATCGACGCTCATCGAGACCTGGCTCAGTTCCCGGCTGTCGACCATCCGCAGCAGCGACTTCATCCAGCCCGGGGTGATCTCTTCCAACGGCAACCGCTTCAGGTGTACGCGACTGCGGAATTCCGTCACGCCGTTGTCCAGCAAGTAAGGGCGGCTGGTCGCCCAGCCGAGCGACTCATTGTCGAGGGAAATCTGCCAGCCGGCCGGTTTGTCGGCTTCTTCGCGGTCGGCGAGGATCCGGCGATAGGTCGGCGGATCGCCTACGACCAACGGGGGCAAGACTTGCGCTGGAACAGCCACCCCATGGTGGCGATCCAGAACATGATCACCGCAACGCTGAACCACCGGCTGTACATGTCGGTAATTGTAACAGAAAGCTGGCCCCAGGCTAACTTTTGGACGGCGCCGCCGAGCGGGAAAAAGTTCGCAGAACCGAGCTTGCGTCAAACGGGCAATCTGCAGATGATACCCGCCCGAACCGCCGGCATTGGCGGGGTTACCGGTTCCCCGAAAGCCCGCTCCCGTCGCCGGCCGCACCAGAAAAGCTGGGAGATCCATCGATCCATGCCAAACTGCCTGAACTCGCTCCTGCCGATCGCACTGTTGGGCTGCCTGGCGCTGACGGGCTGCAACTCTTCCTCGGAGCAGGTTGCCGAAAACGGAGACCCCGAAAGCCCGGCGGCCGCGTCATCGAACGAGCCGAGCAAGGAAGCCGCCGGAACACGGGCCAAAAAAGGGAGCAAGCTCGACAGCGTCCCCCTCGAAGAGCCTAGCCACGAGTACTACCCGACCGTCGTGCTGAAAACGTCGCTCGGCGACGTGACCGTCAAGCTCGATGCCAAACGCGCCCCGCGAACGGTCAACAATTTCCTGCATTACGTGGAAAATGGTCACTACAACGAGACGATCTTCCACCAGATCGAGTCCGGCTACGTGGTGCTGGGCGGTTTCTACACTTCGGAGCTGACAGAGAAAGGCGCCCGGTATCCGATTGTCAACGAAGCCGACAACGGCATGAAGAACGTCCGCGGTACGATCGCCATGGCCCGGCAGCCCGACGAAATTGACAGCGCCACCTGCCAGTTCTTTATCAACGTCAATGACAACCCGAACCTGGATCACTGCGGCGACTCGCCCGAAGAATTCGGCTTTTGCGTGTTTGGCGAGGTGATCGCCGGCATGGAAGTGGTCGACAAGATGAGCGATCTGGAAGTGCGGGACACCGAGCGGTTCGAAAAGCTGCCCGTCGAGACCGTGCTGCTGGAGACCGCTCGCCGGATCCAATGACGCAATCGGGGCCGATTGCGGGCCCGACGGGCCCTTGGCGACCTGGCTCCGAGCCGAGCTTCCGGGCCTTGTTGAGCGAAGAATTTCGGGTAAGCTGGGGGCTTGTCTGGCTGAACCGAACCGCTCGCTGCCGCGTCTTGTCTTTCCTGAGGCGGCAATCGGCATTCATTCAGCCGGTCAAACCATTGCCTTGGCCACCAAGGACCTGGCGGCGTAGCTCAGTTGGTTAGAGCAGCGGAATCATAATCCGCGTGTCCGGGGTTCGAGTCCCTGCGCCGCTACTCAAAAAACACAAAGCGAGACGCAGCCGCTGGCTGGTCTCGCTTTGTGCTTCGGACTCGGCGCAAAAACGCCAGTTCACCCGGTCTAGGGAGAGCGGCGGATTGTCCAGCGCGGCGGGGGCGAGGCGGTTGCCGTTGCAAGCCGTTGGCCGGACGCTGGAAGTTGATCGTTGGGATTCAGAAGGGCGAATACGGCCCCGGCGGTTACGGCTTGAAGTAAGCGTAGCCTGCGTGTTGCTTGCGGATCACTTCGACCGTGCCGGAAGGGACAATGCCCACGCCGCCGAGCAAGTCCTCTTTGGCAATCGACTTCTTGCGCATCGTGTTGGCGCAAGCGACGAAGCGCACCTGCTGGTCGATCAACTCCTGTACCTTCTCGGCGTGCTTCGATTTGCCGCTGACCACCAGGCCGATGCCGGGGCCGTGGCAGACGACTTCTACCGTGGCGGCGGGGCCGACGGCTTTGAGCGTGTTGGCGATGTTCTCTAAACCGTGGCCTTGGGTTTCCTCGTCGGCAAAGTTCATGTGCACCACGACGGTCAGCACTTCCGCCGGCGTGGGCGCGCCTTCTTTGCCTTCGGCCGCAAGCCGCTGCTGCGCGACGACCAGTCCGAAGGCGGACAACAACACAGCCGCGATCACGATCTTCTTCATGTAGCGATCTCCTGAGACCCGGTGGTTCCGAATGAGGGACGGACGAATGGGAGTTTTAGGTTTTGTGAACGGTTTGTTCTGTAGCGAAAACGCTTTGCTCGAATGGCAACAGACGGTTTCGATTGTCGGGTCGCTTTGACAGCTTTATCCACGGGCGGCGCCCCCTCACCCCGGCCCTCTCCCAAAGGGAGAGGGAGTGGAAAGGGGCTCCTCTCTCATTGGGAGAAGGAGTAGGGGCGCGATTACTCCATGTGCTGCGCCAGCAAGGAGTCTAAGCTAAATAGCACGGGCGGGAAATCGACGGCGGCGGCGCGGCCCTCTTTCATCGGCGAGATGTTGGGATGGGCCTTCAGGTAGCTGCGCAAGGCGGCATGCAGCATCGGCGGCAGAACTTTCACGTCGTGCGTGCCGCGATGCCGGCAGACGACGTCGAGCGGTTCGCCTTCGCGCTCGCAGCCGGCGATGGTATATCGCCGGTCGTCCTGCACCTCTTTGCCTCCGACCTGCACCGAGATCAGCCGGCGGCCGGGCTCGGCGAAAGCGCGGTAGCGAATGCTCATGCCCGAAGCCCGCGGGCCCCAACCGCCCGAAAGCTTGCGCAGGATCGGCGGAGTAGACCAGTTCGAGTTCCTTCTCCAGGTACTGCTTGAGCTCCTTGCCCGTAATCCAGCCCCGCTTCATCCGGGCGTCCATCGGCAACAGCGACCACAGGTCGGCCGTCGTGATCTCGCCCGGCATGATCGGCGCCGCCGAAGCGAAAGCCGTTGGACAGAGCGATATCCGCGCCGGCGGCCTCGCGCACGGCGTCGGTGATAAAGTCGTCCGCGCTCGTCTCCAGCACGTCGTAGCGGAAGATCGGGGTTTGCGTGAAGCCCGCCACCTCTTGCATGCGTTCGCGGTACGGCTTCAGTTCGGCGTCGACCAGGCTCTTCACGCCCGGATCCTCTTCAAACTCGTCGGCCTCGATCGGGATCAGGCGGAAGGCGTATTCCGCGACGCCCCCTCCGGGTTTCAAAACCAGGTCCAGCCGGCCGAGGAACGAACCCATCGAACCGGGTTCCGCCACGATGGTCTTGCCTTCGAGAATCGCCTGCTGGGTGCGCTCGTGCGTGTGACCGGAGAGAACCACGTCGAATTCCGGTACGTCGCGGGCCAGCTTCCGCGAGGTGGTCAAACCGGTATGCGTGACGGCGACCACCAGGTCGGGCATTTGCTTTGCCTTCAGTTCCTGCACGAACTGCCGCAGCCCTTCCATGCGACTCGTATCCATGCCATGGAATTGGCTCGGCGGCTGGCGGCCGCTGGCAAAAATATCCGTGATGCCAACCACGGCCACGCGGACGCCTTCCCGCTCGATGACGATGGCGGGCTCGAACAGCCGTTCGCCCGTTTCTGTGCTGTGGAAGTTGAACGATGCGACTTGGGCGGTGAGCCGTCGCATCAGGTCGTGAAACCGTTCGGGGCCATAGACCGGTTCCCAGTTGCCGGGTACGAACACGTCGGCGCCCAAGGCATTCAGCGGCCGCAGGATCACTTCCCCCTCAGACCACGCCGCCGGCGCCGAGCCCTGGAATTCGTCGCCGCCGTCGAATAGAAACGACGGCCCACGGGCTGTTGCCCGTTCGCGCTCGATTGCCGTTTTCAACCGGGCGAAGCCGCCCAGCATGCGGAAGTTCGGCGTTTCGCCGGGCATGAACTCGGGATGCGTCTCGAGATGAGCGTGAGTATCGGCAAAGTGCAGCAGTGTCAGCCGCTTGGCCAACGACGCTGGCGCCGCCGCTGCGACGCGCTCGAGGGCCATTGATGCCAGGCCCGCGGACGTCGCGGCCAGAAAATTCCGTCGGTTCAGAGAGCCATCCATATTTGCTTTTGCCTTCCGATGATCGCGGTGCTGCTGCCAGAATCGTCGCGAGCATTCGGAAAGCAAAGCATGTGCCGGCTTCGTGGCGCCGCTGAGGAATTGGCTTAAGCCGTTAAGGCGAAGGATCTTGGCGGCCCCGATGGGTTCGGGTGAGCCGCGTCTGCGTAAACGCGTGTTATGCCGCCGTGTTAACGCGTTAAGTTAGCGCGCTAACCGTACGACGTCCGACACGGCCTAATCAGGCGAGGATCTCAGACAGCACGCGGCCGTTGGGCGTGAGCGCCAGGGGCCGGCCGAGGCGGTCGCTCAGGAGCGTTTCTGGATCGATGCCGAGCAGATGATACGATGTGGCCAGGACGTCCTTGGGAGAGACCGGCCGCTCCTGGACGTCGCTGGCGATCTTGTCGGTTCGGCCTAACACGGCGCCGCGAGTTACGCCGCCGCCGGCCAGCACGGCCGAATAGGCGCGCGACCAGTGGTCGCGACCGCCCCCGCTGACGTTGGCCAATTTAGGCGTGCGGCCATGTTCGCTGATGCACAGCACCAGGGTCTCATCAAGCAGCCCCCGCTCGTCGAGATCGGTTATCAGTCCGGCATACCCCCGATCGAAACCTGGGCAGAGCTCTTCCTTCATCCGCGGGTAATGGTTCGAGTGCGTATCCCACGCCGAACCGGCCAGGCCGTATTCGTCCCAGAAGACGGTCACGAATCGCGAGCCCGCTTCGACCAGCCGCCGGGCGGCCAGGCAAGATTGCCCGAACAACGTCATGCCGTAACGATCTCTCACGGGCGCCGACTCCTGGCGCACGTCGAGCGCATGGCCCACGCGATCTGAAGCGACGAGCGAATAGGCCAGCTCGCGGTGCTTGTCGAACTCGCCCGGTCCGCCGGCGGCATCGACGGCTCGGCGTCCGGCGTCGAGTTGCTCCAGCAGCGAGCGTCGCCGCGTGAAGCGCTCGGCGCTAATATCGGCTGGCAGCGTGGCGGCAGGGCCCAGCGTAAAACGGCTGTCGGGCGTGACGCCCATGTACGGCTCGCGTACGTCGAGCTGCTTGGCGCCGAGCGTCTTGGTGAAGGTTCGGGTCGCTTCACCGACGAACTCGGTGAAGTGCGGCTGATAGGCGCCGCCCAGCCAGGCCGGATAGGGGCCCGCGCGGAACTTCTCCTTCGCGCTGACTGGAAAACGGAAACGGCAGAGCGATGTTGTCGGGGACGCGCCGCCGCTCGCGGTCGCGCTTTTCATTGAGATATGTTGCGACGGAACCGACGTAGGGCCAATGCCGGACGTCGCGCGGGTTCAGCTCCATCGCCGGATCGATGGCCGGCACTCCGGTGGTGGCGTAGGCGACGCCGTGCACCGGATAGGGATGCGTCAGCGATCGCACTACCGAGACCTTGTCCATCACGCGGGAAATGTTCGGCAGCAGCTCGCCCACGCGATAGCCGGGAATAGTCGTCGGAATCGTGCCCAACTCGCCGCGGATTCCTTTCGGGGCGTCGGGCTTAACGTCGAACGTCTCGAGCTGGCTCGGAGAACCGTACAGAAACAGCAGGATGCAGGCCTTGGCCTTGCCGAAGCCGCCCCCGGTTGCCGTTTCCGTCGCCTGGGCCTCTTTCAGCCGGAAATAGTCGCCAAGCGTGAGCCCCAAGGCGCCCAAGCCGCCCACGTGCAGCCAGTCGCGCCGGGAGAGACGGTCGCACAGTCGTTGCGGATTTCCGAGGATTCGCAGCATGGGGCCTCCGCCGAAAGCAAGCCAGGTTCCTGCCGGCAATCTGTCGCCGACTGCCGGGTATATCGACAGTTTTTCACGGCCCGGCGAGGCGGGCAAGTCTAGAACCAGCTACAATCTTGGAACAGACTATTTTCAAATGCTTAAACGTCGCAGGACCCCGCCGTGGCCGATCAGGTTCGTCGCTATAAGGATTTCAATCTCACGCAGTTGCGCGTGTTCTGCGAGTTTTTGCAGCACAAATCGTTCAGCGACGCCGCGCGGGCCCTGGGCCTGTCGCACTCGGCCGTGTGGCAGCAGGTGCGGGCCTTGGAGCGGCGGTTCGGGGTCAGCCTGCTGCAGCGGCATGGGCGCAGTTGGCGGCCGACGGAAGACGGCCAGGCGCTGGTCGACTTGATCAGCGACCTGCTTCGCTCCGCCGATTCGCTGGACGACGCCTTTCGGCGGTTGCGCGGCGAACTGCCGCGGGAGTTGCGCGTGATCGCCACGCCCGGCTCGGCCTCGGGCGAGCTCGCTGGGCCGGTGGCGGAAATCAAACGCAAGCATCCGCTGACGCGCGTCCAGCTTTCGCTCGGATCGAGCCTGGAACAAACCGTCGAGGAGCTGCTCTCCGGCACAGCCGACCTGGCGCTGTTGACCGGCAGCATTGTCGGCGCGGTGCGGCGAAGGTCGCTGGAGATCGTACGCGTGCGGCAGCGTCCTTCTGCCGTGCTCGTTCCGCTGCGCCATCCGCTGACGCGCCAGGGTCAATTCTCGCTTGCAGATCTCATCGCCTATCCGCTGATTCTGCCAACGCCATCTTTCCTCTGGCGGCAGCGATGCGACGAAGTCTTTCGCCGCGCCGGACTATTGGACCAAATGCAGATCTCGGTCGAGGTGAGCTTGATCCAGGCAATCGAGGAATTCGTACGTCGCAAGATCGGCGTGGGCATGTCGCCGCTGGTCGCCGACTGGAAGCCGGGCGCAGGCGTGACTGCCTTGGCCGCCAGCCACCTGTTTCCCGCCGACGAGCTGTTTCTGCTGCGGCGCCGCGGCAAACCCCGGCCCCAAGCGCTGCTGCTGGAAGAGTTGATTCTGGAAGCCGCGAAGTGAGCTGTTTCCGCAGCGTCGCCGGGAGCATTCCGATGCACGCCGTCAAGCTGCATAAGGCGAAGCTTGGCGGCAACCATGGATTCTATCGGTTCGCTTCGTCCCTGCGAGCGGTATGGCCAGCAGCACGCCCCAGCTCAATCCCAAGAACGCCGCGTCGATGTCGTGCGATGCCAGGCCGGTCAGTGCGGCGACGATGACGGCAAACGGCAGCAACAGAGCGACGTGCAGCCTTTGCCCGCACCAGACGACCGCGCAAGCGACGAGCAGCCAAATGGCGAAGGAACAGGCTGTCAGCGGCGCTTCGCTTCCGTACGTTCGTTGCAGGTCTTCATACCAATATTCCCACAGGACAGAGGCCCTCCAAATGTGCGGCGAGTCGCAGACGCGCCACCACAACGCGGAGTACTGCTCCCAGTAACGCAGCGCACCGCCCGGCCAACCGGCGCAATGGCCGATATGTTCGAAGACACGGATGCTCATTCCGTAGAACGCCATTGAAGTTGCGCCGACAATGGCGCCGCGGACGCGCTGTTGAAACGCGCGCCCGACGCTCGCTCCCAAGAAGGCGAAGATGAACAAGGAGACGACGAAAGGAGCGTCGGCTCCCAACAGTCTCAACAATGCAAGCAGGCCGCAGATTCCCAAGACGATCATCATCAACGTCTGCAGTCGAAACTGAAACGGGCGCAGGATCGGTTTTTCGCCACGCTGAGCGCTCATGTCCGACAGTATCCGCCGAACGACTTTCGCAGGCAAGCGCGCCAACGACGGCAAACGCTGGAATTCAGCCTCTGCGCGAAGCTATACTCGGCTACGGCGATTCCAGCACGACTCACCGAGGGATCACAACGATGCGCCGTAGTCTGCCGAGCATCGGGGCCGCTGTCTTTCTTCTTCTGCTTTGCACCGACCTGCAGGCGGCCTCGCCCGAGCGGCGCCCGTTCGGTCTGGAGCGACGGACGCCCTGGACGACGTCAAACGTCAAGGGCTCGCCCGACCCGCCGGCGCCTTACCGGATTCAACGGGCGTTTTCGCGGCTCAAGTTCTACGAACCTCTGGAGCTGGTCGCCGCCCCGGGCACGGATCGGTTGTTCGTGGCCGAACGGACCGGCAAGATCTTCTCGTTCGTCAACGCCCCGAAAACCGCCGAGAGCGAATTGCTGCTCGACGTGAAGAAGACCGTGTACGGCCTGGCGTTTCATCCGCAATTTGAGCAGAACGGGTATTTCTATGTGACGTCGATCGTTGATGCGTCGGAAGGAAACGAACGCGGCACGCGCGTCTCGCGATTCAAGACGGGCGACGGCGACTTGCTGCATGGCGATCCGGCCACGGAGCAGCCGCTGATCGAGTGGCCTTCGGGCGGGCACAACGGCGGTTCGCTCGTGTTCGGCCCGGATGGTTGCCTGTATATCGTCACCGGCGACGGCAGCGGAATTGCCGATCAGCGAGAGACCGGGCAGGACGTCAGCGACCTGCTGGCCGCCATCCTGCGGATCGACGTCGATCACCCGGCGCACGGACTGGCCGTACGGCATCCCTGCGGATAACCCCTTCGTCAAACACGCCCGGCGCCCGCGGCGAGATTTGGGCCTATGGGCTGCGGCAGGCCTGGAAGATCGAGCTTCGACCGCAAGACGGGCGAGTTTTGGGCCGGCGAAGTGGGGCAGGATCTGTGGGAGATCGATCGTGCGGATCGAACGGGGCGGCAACTACGGCTGGAGCGTGCGCGAAGCCTCGCATCCCGTTTCGGCCGGCCCGCCGAACGCGGCCCAACGCCCATTCTCGAACCGGTGGTCGGAACACAACCACGCCGATTTCCGCTCGCTCACCGGCGGCTACGTGTACCGCGGTTCGCGGCTGCCGGAACTGAACGGCGCCTACATCTACGGCGACTACGATACGGGCCGCGTGTGGGCCTTGCGCTACGACGGCCGGCGCAGTCACGTGGCAGCAAGAGCTGGTCGATACGCCGCTGCGCATCGTCTGATTTCTGCGAAGACCATGCCGGCGAGATCTATCTTGGTCGACTTCATGGGCGGCGTGTTCTACTGAACTGGCGCCGGCGCCGCCGCAGCGCCACGCAGTCGCCGTTTCCTCGCAAGCTGAGCGAGACGGGCCTGTTCGCCTCGACCAAGCACCATGCGCCGGCGCCGGGCGTCATTCCGTATTCGGTCAATGCCCCGCTCTGGTCCGACCAGCGCGCATGAAGCAGCGCTTCCTGGCCTTGCCGGGCGACTCGAAGATCGAGTTCGAGGCGATCACTATCCGCAGCCGGCGCCGGCGCGCTGCACGGCTGGCGATTTCCCGACGGACACCGTGGCTGGTCAAAACATTCTCGCTGGAAATGGAAAGCGGCAACCCGGCCAGCCGCCGCCGGTTGGAAACGCGGATCCTGCACTACGAGCAGCTGCGCCGGCAGCGAAGAAGTGGGAGATCATTACTGGCGCGGCTATACGTACGTCTGGAACGACGAGCAAACCGATGCGGAGTTGCTTGACGCCGGCGGTCTCGACCGCGTTTTGAAATCGACGATGCCGCGGCGCCCGGCGGCAAGACCCGGCAAACCTGGCACTTCCCCAGCCGGGCCGAGTGCACGCTCTGCCATACCATGGCCGCCAAGTACGCCTTGGGGCTGAACACGCTGCAAATGAACCGCGATCACGATTATGGGGGCGTAACCGCCAATCAACTCGCCACGTTCGAGCACGTCGGCCTGTTTACGGAGCGGCTGCCCAAACGGCCGGAGATCGCTGCCTTCGCTGGCCGATTATCACGATGATCAGCGCTTGGAGACGGCCGTGCGGGCCCGCAGCTATCTGCACGCTAACTGCTCCCACTGCCACATGAAATGGGGCGGCGGCAATGCCGACTTCCAACTCCTGGCGACGCTGCCGTTGGAAGAGCGGGCATCGTCAACGTGCGACCCGCTCATGGCGACTTCGGCATCGGCCGCGGCCGCCTGCTCGTGCCGGGCGAGCCTGACCTCTCGATCTTGCACCATCGCATGGCCAAGCTCGGCCTGGGCCGCATGCCGCACGTCGCCTCGTCCGTCATCGACGCCGAAGCCCTGGAAATCATCCGCGACTGGATCGAGCAACTCCCGGGCGAAAGCAAGCAGGGCGAAAAATAACCCTGCACGCGCCGGCCGGCAGGAAACCGAGAACTGCTCCGGCGAGACGGTTTTGCTCTCGCGTCGTTCACTCTATCATGCGATGCGACGGTTTGTCCTTGAAGGCGCGGGGGATCATTGCATGCACGAAACGACGGCGCAGTTCTCCGCCTTTGACGGGCTGCAGTTGTTTGAGCGAAACTGTTCGCCCGCTGAGTCGCCGCGCGCCGTCGTGGCCGTCGTGCATGGCTATAGCGAACACAGCGGCCGCTATCAGGAACTTTCTCAGCGACTGACCGAGGCGGGATATGCCGTGCGCCTGTTCGATCTGCGCGGTCACGGCAGATCGGAAGGAGCCCGGGCCTTCGTTCGCTCGTTTGAGGACTATGTCCGCGATCTGCAGAGTTTCATTGAGCGGCTGCGAGAGCAAGAGCCGGAATTGCCGCTGTTTCTGTTGGGCCACAGCATGGGAGGGTTGATCGCCGCGCTGTGGACGTTGGAGCACGGATCGGAGTTGCGCGGGCTGGCGCTCAGTGCCGCGGCGCTAAAAGTCAGCGACGACATTCATCCTTGGCTGCAGCGGTTTTCCTCGGTGATCGGCGCGGCGGCGCCGCGCCTGCCGACGGTCCGCTTCGACGACTGCCTGTTATGCCGGCGGGCGGAAGTGGTGCAAGCCTTTCGCGACGACCCGCTTGTTTACCACGGCCGAATGCTGGCTCGCACCGGCGCCGAATTGGTGCGAAACTCGCGAGAGATCGCCGGCCGAGTTTCCCGCCTAACCACGCCGCTGCTGGTGATGCACGGTTCGGCCGATCGCCTGACGGATCCCGAAGGAAGCCGCCGGCTCTACGAGCAGGCGGCTTCGTCGGACAAGACCTTCAAGCTCTATGAAGGGCTCTACCACGAATTGCTGCACGAGCCCGAGCGGCAGCAGGTGATGTCCGATCTTGTCGATTGGCTGCAGGCGCACGGCTGACGGCGGCGCAAATCCGGTCGGCGGCGTAAGCGCCGCTGCCGATCGGTCCCTCGGGCAAAGCGCGAAAAACCCATGCCCATGCCGCCTCGACCCATGCCTCCCATGCCTCCCCTGCCGCCCATTTGCGGCGGGCGAACCGGAATCACCAGGTCCGCCACCGGGTAGACTTTGTTGGTCAGCATATTTTCGGCTTCGGTCTTGGTGGTGATCATCAACACTTCATTGCGGATCACGTAAGTCAGGTCCAGTTCGCCGAGCATGAGCCGCAACGCCGAACGCAGGCTGATGCCCTTGATGTTGCGCGTCACCGGCGTGTCGCTGCCGACGCCTTCATCGCTCAAGGCCCGATTGTCGAGCTGGATTTCGATCTCGTGACGCTCCTTGAGGTACTCGACCACGTCGGTCAGGGGCTGATCGACGAATTCGAGCTCGGTCTTGTCGTCCAGCGCGGCGATGATCTTCGCCTCGTTGGGATTGCTCTGCGTCAGGTCAACCGCCTTGTACTTCTTGCGCCGCTCGGTGAGCAACTGCCAGGTTTCCGGGTCCGGATAGAGAATCGGCGGTTCGTCAGGCGTGGGAATGTGCGATAGTTCCGTCTGAAACAGGGAGTCGATCACGCCCTTATGCCGCGCGTCGACCACGGCCATGATGTCGGCCGTATAGCCGGTCATGCGGGCGGTCAGTTCGGCGGTTCGCAACCCTGGCGTATTGGGGGACATTTCTTCGGCAATGTTGGCCACGGCTTCGGCGTCGCGATAACGTTCTTCGTCCATCAGGGCGTTGAAGCGGGCCATCAACTGGTTTACTTTGTCTTCTTGCAGGAACAGCTCCCGATTGATTCGCTCTCGAGCTTGGCCTTCGGCCTCGATTTGCGCCGGCGAGGTCGTTTTCGGACTTGACCAGCGCCTGCCGGCTGGCGATCTGCAGCGCGGCTTCGATCTTGTCTCGCAGTTGTGAACGCACCGCAGGATCAAGCTCCGGCGCCTGATTGACGGTTTCCAGCGTCAACTTAAGCATGTTGATCGCGTTCTCGGGATCGTAGCCGGTCATTTTGGAGGCTTCGTTGACCGTGTTCTGCACCTGCGTTCGCAGGAATTGAACGTAAACGCGCTGTTGCTCTTCCACTTCATTCAGCAAATCTCCTTCAGCCTCCTCTTCGGGTTCTGCCGGAGCGGGAGCGGCCGAAGCTTGAGAAGCAAGTCGCAAGGGCTTCGGTCCGGCGTTCAAGGGCGCCACCGCCATCGCCTTGGGCTGTGCGCCGGCTCCGGGCTTCCTTTTTTCCAAGGCCGACCGCAAGACGTCGGCTCGGGGATTCAAGGGGTCGAGTCGAGCGGCTTGTGCGGCAAGTTGTTTGGCCTCATCGAGTTGGCCCAATGCGAAGGCCTGCTGCCCGAGTTGTGCAAGATTGTCGGCCTGGGCGTTGACGAACCAGCGTAGATCGGCCAGTCCCTCCGTGCCGATCGTCGGCAGGCTGAGACCGCCGTCGCGGCTGGCCATCTTGACGACCTCGCTCAAGTAAGCGTTCTCGTCCAGCGGCTTGGCGACGTTGAGGTTCCAGCGAAGCGTCAGCGGTTTGCCGGCGGCTTCCGCCTGGACCTTGAGGTCGATCTTCTTCGTTTCGGCGACCAATGCCGCCTTGGCATGTCCCAGCAGCACCGTTTCCCGGTCGAACCGCAAGGGGGCGACGCCGCGAAAGTACGTTTGATCAAATCCGGCAGGCAATTCCACCGCCATCGGCCAGATTACGGTCCCCCGAGCCGCGTCGGCCAGCAAACCGCCGAGCTGGGCGCCGGTCCGGTCGTCGCGGTCCACCAGCAGCATGCCGCCGCTGTGCTTGGCCAGTACGCCGAGCAATTGCATGTCGGTCCGAGGCCCTAGGCTATAACTGTTGACGGAGATGCGGCTCTCGACGAGCTGATCCGCCAACTGCCGCAAGCGGTCGCTGAGGAGCAAGTGCGCGGTGCTCATGCCGTCGCCGATATAGACGATGGAGCGAGCCCGGCCGGGTTTCGCGGCGCTCATTAATTGTTTGACGGCCGTCGCGATCGCGCCGTCCATATCGGTCGAACCCAGCGGAACGCGACGCTGTAACTCGCCGAGCACCGGCTCATCTCCGCGCTGTCAGCCTTCTGCAATCCGGGCGTCAAGCCAATGGCATTCACGTCGACGGCGAGCAGAGCGACCCGATCGACGGCGTCCAGGTTGGCCAGCAATTGGTGCAGCGCCGCCAGGCCTTTCTTGCGGAATGAGCCGGTCTGGCTCGCGGAGGTGTCGAACAGTACTGCGATGTCGTGCGGTTGACGCTGCGGCTCGGCGACTTGCGGTATGACCTCCAAGGCAAAGTAGGCTTCGCCGTTGGCTGCATAGGTTTCCATTTGCGCCGCCGGACGAGCGGACGCCGCCGGTTGATCAGCGCCGCGCAGCGCCGTTGAACAGGCAACTTGCGACTAGCGCGCACGCGGTGGAGGTCCAGAAAGACCGAAAGGCCTGTGGCATGAGAGAGTCTCCCCAACAAGGGACATGCTGCGCACAACCGTGGCTCCCGCCGCGGTCCGGCGCGTTAGTAACCCAGATTATCAATTCCGAAGCCAGGCCGGACGACTCTCCTCAAACGCACGGAGTCGCCCGACTCGGCGTCCTGCGATCAATGCGAACGCGGCGACGAAGTAAGCAGCGCACCGCCGCACGGCGGTCGCTCCCTGGCGGACGCATTCGCATGGTCCGGATTGCTTGAATCGTCCAACCTGACGTTTCGATACTAATCCGACTGCAAATGGCTTGTCAAAAGGAATCCGTTTGACCCCCCCATAAGAAAACATTCAGATCGCCGGGGTTTTTACTTTGCGATCCCTGCCTCCGAACTATTTATCGGCATTTTTTGCGTTCCGCGGTTCCGTTTCCCCGGGCTCCCCCTCCTCCGCTTTCGTTTCAACTGGTTCAGCGCCGCGGTCGGCAGGCGCCGCCCGCGGAACCGTCAGGTTTATGCTGCGAGCCAAGGCGCCATCACCCGCAGGCGGCGTCGGCGGGGGGGACTCGTGCGGCGCCGGCCTCCCAATTCCTCGGGCAGATAGTCGAGCTGGGCCTCCGTGCCGCGGCCGTCGCCATTGTCGTCGATCAAGGCGTGTTCCGTAGCCAGCAATTCGCCGTCCGCGTATTCCTGAGCGGTTTTGCGAGCCGCGGCCAGGTAGGCGTCGAACAGCGTCGCTCGGCCATCGCCATCATTATCGAACTCGGCTATCGCTGGCGGACCGGCCAGTAAATCGACTAGGTGGTGCGGGAAGCGCGTTTCGTTGACCTCGAAATCGGCCTCGGTCGCCACGATCACAACTCGCGACGCCGCCGACAGCGGCTTGATAAAATACCCGCTGGCGGGCGTGGTGATGAAAAACGCCTGCTCGCGGCAGCGAAGCGACGCAAACAGCTTGCCGAACTCGGCATGGTTCATATCGGCTCCCGGCAGGTTCAGCCAGCTTGAGCGGCCGTCGAAGTGGGCATGCCCGAAGACGAATACCCAGACGGCGTCTTCGGGCTGGACGCTGCGCTGCAGCTCGGCGACCGTTTCGGCCAGCGCTTCGCGCGTCGCTGGTCCGCGACTGCTTTTCAGCGCCGGTCCGTCCTGGTCGCCCGGCTCATCGCTGAACAGCACGCTGGTTCGCTCGGCGGCAAAGCCGTGCCGCTCGGTCAACGCGGAATACAGTTTCTCGATCGTTTCAGCGAACAATTGCCGATGCTCATCGTCGCCCGGCAGTCCGCAGACGATCAAGGCTCGCCGCGCCTGCGCCGGATCGGGGCCGGGCGTTTGCGCGGGGCAGCATTGGGCGGCGGGGAATCTTCGGCGGTCGCGTGCGACGTCAGGCACAGTATCGCTGCGATCGCTATCAAGGGAGAGCCAAACAGGCGGTTCATGAGGGGCCTCTTAGCGGTTTTCACTTTCTGCGAGAGTTCAGGCGGAATCCGGCTGACGACGGAAAAGTTTGGCCCGTAAACGTTGCGCATTTCGGGGAAGCGGTCTGCCCGCCAGACGATCTGCCCGCGATGACGGCCTTCGAGCTGCCCCGACGTGCGACGCACAAAAGCATCTTGCCAGCCAGCCGCCCATCAGCAGCGTCGCCGTCCAGGATACGTTCATGCGATTAACCCCGCCAGAATTCTTGTCGCCGCGGGCCGATCGTCGACTTTCGTTCCGCGAAAGGACGTGATTTCGCGGAGCGGATGCCGACGATGCGCCGACGTCATCGCTTGTTTCGTTGCAGCTCCGCCGCGCTCGGACTTCGCTCCTTAGACACGTGCTTTCAGGGCCGGGCGCCTGTTGCCAATTGCTCTGCCTGAGGCTTGGGGATCAACGGGCAGTTGGGCGACCAGGCCGCCGCCGACACCGAGTCTTTCTCAATCGTCAACCAGCCGACCGTCGTTTCCGCAGCGACGCTCCAGACGCGCTTGGCCGTCCCAATCTGCCAGCACCAGCGATTCGCCGTTGGGCAGCCAATCCAGCGCGCCGACCGGTTGGGCGAGCGGCTGCGGGGGCGAAATCAGTCGTTCGCCTGGCGACCAGACGACGAGCGCCGCCGTGTCGCCCTGCGACCAACGTCCCAACGTTAAGGCAAGCCGGTCCCCGTGCGGCGACCAACGCAGGCAGTTGACCGGCGCCTCTTGACCGGCAAGCCGCGTGACTTCATCTCCGGCGGCCGGATCCCAAACGAGCACGCTGCCATTCTCGGCGCCGGCCGCCAACCGGCCGCCGTCGGGAGCGAAGGCTAGCGACGCAATCGCGGCCGTGCTGCCTTTGAGCGATTTCAGCAGCGCGCCGGTTTCACAATCCCAGATCCGCACCACGCTGTCTTCATGTCCCGTGGCTAGCGTGCCGCTGTCCGGCGAGAATGACGCGCAGACGATCCGGTGGGCGCTCGAGATCCAGCCGCCAACCCGAGGCGACGTGGACGAGCGTCGTCTTGCGTCCGGTGCGGGCTTCCAGCTTGCATTTGCCGTTGTCGGACGCGGCCGTGGCCCAGAGCAGCGACGGCACGCGCGGCGACGGCCGACTAGCAAGGTCGACGTCCGCGGCGCTTCGTTCGGCAGCGGTCTCGCTGGCCCCGTCTCGCGTGGCGGACGTCTGTTGCGCAGCCGCCGGCGACGCGTTGAAGCCATCCGGCGCTTCGGCAACAACGCCGCGGGCCTCGGCCTTGTTCATCTCAGAACCGACAAAGGCCGGACTGAAGGGCAGCACGGCTGCGGCGGCGCTGAGCGCAAATGCCTTGCACGTACGGGACGAGCGGTCCCCCAGTTCGCCGCACATGATTTGCGTCAAACGGCGCCGCAGCAACGTCGCTTCGCCAAGGCCGCAAGCCGCCGGCGGCAAGGGCGCGGGCGCCGGCTCGTAGAGAAAGTCGACGGTCGCTAACAGCGCTTCGGCGTACAGGCGGCGTTCGCCCGATTGCTGCTGCAGGGCCCAGGCGTCGCAACACTCTTCTTCAACGGCTTCGATCTCGCGTCGGGCCAGCCAGACGAGCGGATGCCACCAGTAGAGCGTTTGCACGGCTAGTTCCAGCAGCCGGACCCAGCCGTCGCCGCGCGATAGTGCGCCAGTTCGTGCAGCAACAGCGCGTCGCACGAAGCGTCGTCGAGCCGGCGGGCCAACGGAGCGGGAAACAGCAGAGTGGCCCCGCCTGCCAGACCCCAGAGCATGGGCGAGACGACATGTTCGACCGCGACGACCTTTGGCGCGGCAGCCAGTCCTGCCCGCTGCGCCAGTCGGGCGACTCGCTGCTCGAGTCGCTCGTCCGGTTCGAGCCGCCAGGCGGACGAACGCCCGGAAATGCCAGGCGCGCGCACCATCTGCACCACCGTCGCGGCGCTGCCGGCAAGCCAGACGAAGGCGATGAAACGGATGATCGCCGCTACAGAAAACTGGCTCGGTCGTGGCGCCGCCTCATCGACAGATGCCGAGATTGTGGGAGCACGCCGGCCGGCCGTCGACGTGCCTGGACGCGTGGCATCGGACCGCGATTCGAACGGCGCAAGCTCGACTGAACCAGGTCGCTTTGCCGTCTCGGCATTTGCCGGCGGATACGCGGCGCCCGCGTCGCTGTGCGGGGGAGACAACGCGGCCCCCGCGTCGGCCAGCCAACCGGTCGGCTGGCCGAACCAATCGCCGAGCGAGAGCGGCGCCAACGGCGGCGCCAGTAGCTTGCAGAGCACGACCATCCACAGCAGATGCGCCAACGCGGGCCGGCGCAGCCAGCGTCCCAGCGCCAGGGGAACAACCGCCAGCACGCTCGCCAGCAGCGCATTCGCCAGACCAATCGTGAAGAGCCACGACATGCAAGACCTCCCCGCCGGACTGCGCTTCGCACGCCGCAGCCCCCATACGGTTTGTTCCGAAGGACTATTTCTTCTTCTTACTCGGTTTGGGGCCTTGCTGTTCCAGTTCGTCGAGCAGGTTTCGCAGCGACTGGCGTTCGTTCGCCGAGAGCCGCCCGGCCTTGACCAGATGCGTCAGCAAGGGCTGGATCGAACCGTCGCACAGTCGGTCGGCCGTCTGTTGCAGACGGCGGCCGATCAAGGCATCGCGATCGATCGCCGGTTCGAATTGGTAAGGCCAAGACTTGCGGTCGCGACGGACGCAGCCCTTGGCCTGCAACCGCTCCAGCAACTTTTGCGTGGTCGCGTGCTGCGATGCCGAGCAGCCGCCATAGAGCTGCTCCGCAATTTCGCGTACGGTCGCCGAGCCGCGGTCCCACAGCACTTGCAGGATGGCCAATTCGGCGTCGGTAACGTCTTGAGGAGAACGGGGCATATTGCGGGAGTTCCTCGGTGAGAAGGAATTCTGCCCGTCATGTTAAAGACATCGTGTCTGGAACGCAAGGCTTCAGGGTTTTTTCTAGATCGCGCGTGCCCGGCTCGGCGACAGGCTCTGACGGCAAGCGTGCGGAGCTGTGAAGCCTGTAGCGGAAGCTGTGAAGCTTCCGGGAAGTCGCGTATGGAGCCCCGACGCGCGTTGGCAGTCGAAAACCCTCACGAAGCGCTGGAAATCTGGCCTGTTCCGCTACGGCAGGGCTGCCCGGAAATCTCATGATTTCCGCTAGGTTGCCGCCTCCTTCCGCAGGCAGCATGCCTTGTACTTCTTGCCGGACCCACACGGGCAAGGATCGTTGCGGCCCGCCTTCTGTTGGGCATTGACGGGCGCGGCGCCCATGACGGCTTCGGCGGCTTGGCGTCGATGCGCCGCACGGCTTGGAGGGCCGGCGGTTCGACGGCTGGTTCCGGCGCCCGCCCCCAGTTCCTTTGCAATAGAAAGTAGCGTTCCATTTCCTTCCGCCATTCGGCCAATTCCGGAAAATCCTGGCCGGTGAGCGTGCAGCTCACGACGAGCGCTTGTTTCAAATCGCTCGGTTGCGGGTCCATCTCCAGGAGAAGTTCACGTGCGATCTGATTGCCCTCTTCCGAGAACTGGTTGGCGAGCGCCGTGGCCAGGTTCTCGCGGATATCGTAGTCCGTCTCGGCGCCCAAGACCTCGCGGCAGATCTGCACGCACTGGTCGGAAGGAACGGCGCCCAGCACGCTCGCTGCGTACAACCGAAAGTGCCACTCGGCGTTTGGAAACGCTTCGCCCAGGCGCCGCATCGCTGCGTCGGTTCCGATTTTGATCAGCGCGTCGCGGCACGCTTCGCTTAAGGTTTCGGAGTCTTCGTGCAGCTTGTCGATGATCAGCGGCGCGGCCGCTGCATGCCGCATCTCGCCTGCCATGCGCACCATGAGCGGCTCCAGCCAGACCATGGGATTATTGTCATAGCTTTCGACTCTTTGTTCCAAACGGGACATCATGCGCGCCGCGTGGCGGTCGCCCCGGCGGCCCAACGCTTCAGCCAGTTCTTCCGCTTCATCGTAGCGGAACTCCCAAGCTCCGGATTGATTCTTTCCCTGCTCGCAGAGGGCTTCGATTTCCCGCCAACAATCTTCGTCGTCGCGGGTCATAGCCTCCAGCCGTCTCCGCAGGTCCGGGCGACGCTCGGCGGTAAAGCCAGCCAGTTCGAAAATGGCCGCTTCATGCGGCACAATGAGCTGGGGGTCGGCGTTGCAAAGCAACTCCGACAGGTGATAGCGAAGATTGCTGCGAGCCTGGCCCTGATTCTCGGCGCGGCCCAGTTCCTCAATCGCCCATTGGATCGTTTCAGGCGTTTGGGCCAACTCGGCGAGCGGGTGGACAGACCCAAAAGCCTCGTACCAGCCAAAACGTTCCACCGCCTGAATGGCGACCGGCATCACCGATACGTCTCGGCTATGCGCTCGTGTGAAGTATTCAATGGCCGCAAAGCGAACCTGAGGATCGCTATGCAAAATGGCTTGCTTGACCTGGTCTGCGGAAAGTCTCATGGCGGCGACTCCTTTCATGGCGGCGAAAAACGAGCCGCCATTCTAGCTCATCGCGCTCGCCACGCGAGCCGACGGAAACGGCGCGACTTTTTTTTAGCCGCCCCCGCTGCCTAAGGGATACGGCGAGCGGAGCGACGACCGCTTGCCGCCCGGTTCATTTCACTTTGAATTCGTAGATGCTTGTCTTGGGCTGGGCGCCGGGCTGAGGCGGAGTGACGGTGATGGTCGCCTTAACGTTGCCCGAGCCGGTCGGTTGCAGTTCGAACTCCTTTTTTGAATTGATCGCTATTGCCGGTGCGGGCAAAAAATTCACCGAGCCGAGCTCCGCCTATGATAAACTTAGCTTGAGTTCGCATTGGAGATGTTTTTCATGGAATTCAAGACGGTCAAGATCGAGAAGCCCGACAACGCCAACTTCATCCTCGGTCAGACCCATTTCATTAAGTCGGTCGAGGACATTCACGAAGGCGCTCGCTCGGCGCCATTCCCGGCATCAAGTTCGGAGTTGCTTTCTGCGAGGCGTCGGGCAAATGCCTGATTCGCTGGTCGGGCACGGACGACGCCACGACCGAGTTGGCCAAGAAGAACGCCGCCGCCATCGGCGCCGGTCACAGCTTTATCGTCTTCCTGGGCGACGGTTATTACCCGGTGAACGTGCTCAACGCACTGAAGATTGTTCCCGAGATCTGTCGTATCTTCTGCGCGACCGCCAACCCGACGGAAGTTATCTTGGCGGAAACGGACCAGGGCCGCGGCATACTGGGCGTGGTTGATGGGTTCTCGCCGCGGGGTATCGAAGACGCCGCCGAGATCAAGTGGCGCAAGGATTTTGTGCGTAAGATCGGTTACAAGTTGTGATTCGTGCGCGGCGGGCGTTGGGTGGCGGTCGCCGCGACGTCCTGCCGTGAAGAACCTGCAACCGCTGGGCATTTGCCTGGCCCGCGAGGCGGTGCGGCGAGTGGAAGGCATGGCCGAGATCTACATCTGGCTCTGCAGCCAGATCGGCCGGCCGATTGATGTGCCGTGGTCGGCCGCCAGCCAGGTCGTTTTACAGCCCGGCGCCGAATTGCCTGATGTGCAGCCGGCGGTGGAGGCAGTGATCCAAGAGGAACTGGCAAACATCCACGAGTTCAGCGAATGGCTGGTGCGCGGCGAGTTAAGCGTGTGGTGAGTTGCGGGGTGGCTGGCGGCTGAGCTTTGGCTAAGCCCCATTTCGCTGGAACATTGCTTCGCTCTGCCGGCAGACGCCAACTGTGAAGATCGCGTTGACCAAGCCATAGCCTTTCCCGGCGGGCGAGAGTGTGGGAGGAGAAGGTTGTTTTTTTGTCCGTTGCATAGATCGTACACGTCCCTGTCTGCGAGTATCCGCGGCGGGGACGCGAAGTTTCAGCCTACCACAGCGAGCCACGGCAATGACGCCACAAGAACCGGAAGTTTCTGATGGACCCCATGCTCCCGTCATCCTGGTGACGGGAGGCAGCGGCTACATCGGCGGGCGTTTGGTCCCTTTGCTCGAACAGCAACCGGTGATCGTGCGGCGGCTGGCCCGAAACCCGGAAAAGCTGCCGCCGCCTGCGCGCCCCAACGACGAGCTTGTCCGCGGCGACGTACTGGACCCGGCTTCACTCGATCGGGCGCTGCAGGGCGTCCACACGGCCTACTACCTCGTCCACCTGATGTCCGGCCGGGTCGAGGACTTCGAGAAGCAAGACCGTCAGGCGGCGAGCAACTTCGCCGGGGCCGCAGAGCAGGCCGGCGTGCGACGCATCATCTACCTGGGCGGCCTGGGCGATGACACCGACCCGCAGCTCTCGCCGCACCTCCGCAGCCGCCACGAGGTCGGGAAGATCCTGCGGGACTTCCGGCGTCGAGACGATCGAGTTCCGGGCGTCGATGGTCATCGGGGCGGGCAGCCTTTCGTTCGAGTTGATGAAGTCGCTGACCGACCGCCTGCCGCGTGATGCTCTGCCCTCGCTGGCTCACGACGCCGACGCAGCCGATCGCCGTGGACGACGTGCTGGCCTACCTCCTGGCGGCCCTCGACTTGCCGCCGGGCGAGAGCCGCATCTTCGAGATCGGCTGCCCGGATGTCACGACCTACGGCGACCTGATCCGGGAGTACGCCCGGCAGACGGGGCGGCGGCGCTGGCTGATCTCGGTGCCGGTGCTGACGCCCTACCTGTCGGGGCTCTGGCTGGCCCTGGTCACGCCCGCCAGCTTCGAGGTCGGGCGGCACCTGATCGAGGGCCTGAAGAACCCGATGGTGGTCCGGGACCGGAAGGCCCTGGAGGTGTTCCCGATCCGCCCGATGGGCGTGAAGGAGGCCGTCGCCCAGGCGCTTGCCGAAATCGGCGTTACCGATCCAGAGGCAGATGGCCGGTCATCGCGGCATCCAGAGCAAGTCGAAAGTCCTCGTCATCGATGACGAGCAACGATTTTTCGCAAACATCGCGAGCTTCGTCGATCCGATCGTTGAGAACGAGCAACGCCACTAAGGTGGAAAGATCTTCGGTGTAAAAATGACGAGCCATTGGCGGAGGTGCGGGATTCTGCCGAGCCCATCTGGATTCGTTCTGCCTGAGAAGGCGATAGCTCTTGGCGGCCAAGGAGATCCTCTTGTCTGGTTCCAGAAACCGCCCGCATAGGCGGTAGGCGCCAACTGAAATGAGATGCGGCTCGGCAACATGATAAAGTCGCTTTGCCGTTTCGTGATCTTGCGACGAGATCCATTCAAAGAGTTTCGCCGTCTTCTCTCGTTCGTTGAGATATCGATTAAGAGACGCTATGTCGTGAAAGAGCTCGAAATTCTCGAGATCCGCCAAATACCTGGCTTGCGTCTCGTCTCGCGTTCGCACGAAGGCTTGGAAAGCAGGCTCGTAGTGAGCGGCAAGCTCCATCCAGTAACTAAGCGCAAACGACAACCGCACGGCGGAGAGGCTACGCTTGAAGCGGGTCGCGTGTTCATGAAACCAGAGGAACTTTTGCAGCGCAATCTCCGGTCGACCATTGCCGCCATCGTCAACGGCTTCGCTCAGGATCTTGTCCGGGTCCGGGTTGTCCGGCGGCTGCCACATGCTGGAACCCTTAAAAGGTGAAGGAACGCGAACCGACGAACTCGCCGTGGATTAGTCGGCCGGCCGGGTTGAAATCAGGCTTCGGAAGCTTCGCACCAATGCATTGTCGTCGCTCGTCAGCCGGGCGCGCAACAGTTCTGCGGCCTGTTCGATCGGAAAGCCGATGAGCGCCTGGCTGCCGACCGTCGGCTCGTAGCTTCCGCCGGCAAGCCGATAGATTTCAATCCGCTCGTCGCCGCCAACGCCAAACTTCCGGCACGCCCATCGCGGCAAAACTCGGCAGACGCACGAGTGACGATGAACTGACGTCGACTTCGACAATCAGATCGGGCGGCGGGTCGATCGACAAGTCGAGCTCATCGCGGTCGCGGACTTGCGGTTCGTGTTCGATGTAATAGCAGTTATCGGGTTCCAGTCCGCGCTCGAGATCCTCGCGTTGAAACGTGGTCGTTCGACAGCCCTGCACCCCAAGGCTCCTCTCTTCCGTCCAAGCATCGATCAAGCGGCCAATGAGATAAGCCACGCGCTCGTGACGCTTCGACGGCGACATCATTTCCAGGAACCCCCGGTCATAGGTCATTCGCACGTGACGGTTCTCGGCCTCGCTGCGCAACGTCTGATAAACGTCCCAGGGGACGTTAGACAGTCGCACGCTGCCGTCGGCAGGGCGGTCGAGCGGTCGCGATTCTTCGAGCGTGGCCATGATTCGTTCCTGACGCTGCATTCAAAGCGGATGTTCGCCTCGTCGTTTTTATTATATCACGATGACGTGCAGACCACGCCCCCGGAACGCAGCAGACCGAGGTTGCGGCCCGCACCGCGATTGCTGGGCCGCCCTTGCTCGCGCACCTCAAAAAGTTGCCGGTGCTCTCGATCTTGCGTCAGACAATTGCCCAAGCAGTCGCCAACCTCAGCGTTTGACTTGTCGGCCGGAACGACTGCGCCGCTGTTCGCCCTTAGCCAGTTGCCGCTGCAGTTTCAGTACTGCCAGCTCCTTGGCCTTTGCTTCCACCTCGACCGTTGCATCCAGCTCCCTCCAGCACGAGGGAAAGTCTTTGATGTCGATGAAATCATGATGCCGCTCGGGCTTGGGCCCTTCCCAGCCTTCGAGCGGGCTGGAAAGGTGAAACATCGGCTCCCGACGCCAGGTTCCCAGCGTCTGCTCGGTGGCTTCTTCCACGGTCAGCCCGTCGCTGTGGCAGCGGTGATGGTGCACGTCGTAGACCAGCGGGATGCCCACGCTGCGGCAGAGCGGCAGCAGATCGGCGGGCGTGAAGATCTTGTCGTCGTTCTCGAGGGTCAACCGGCTTCGTGCCCGCGGGGAGAGGCGTTCCAAATTGCGAGCGAAGTCGGCCAGCGCCTGCTGCTTGTCTCCGTAGGCCCCGCCGCCGTGAATGTTGATCACGTCGGCTCCGACCCACTCGGCTGCTTCCGCCTGGTATTCCAGTTCCTCGAGCGACCTGGCGACGACATCCGGACGAGCCGAATTCAACACCACGAACTGATCCGGATGAAAGCAGGTCCTCAAGCCGTGCCGCCCGGCGAACTCGCTGCACTGCTTGAAATGCCGAATGATTTCATCCGCTCGCGGCAAATCTTCGACTGTATAGCCGAGTTGCGGATGTGTCTTGAGCGGGAGAATCTGGCTATTGATGCGAAAGCAGCCGATGCCGTTTTGCGGCGAGAATTGCAGCGCAGCGAGCAGCGCCTCGGCGTTGGTCAGGCACAGCGCCGACAGCTTAGCCCGAGCTTCGGCCGGTTTCAGCTTGCCGACGGCCGCGGCTGTGGTGCGGACGAACTTAATTGGCTGCTCGCGGAAGATGCAGCACAGGCCCAAGCGAATCATGAACGCTCCCAGAAGGTTGCCGCGGTTGCACCGCAGTCGCAACGTTGATTTTAGGAACGTCGCCGTCGGCTTCAAAGGGCCCCAAAGGAGCAGGCAGATTCCATGTGCCGTAACTGGAAGCGAAAAAAGGCTCTGATTTTCGCCTGATGGTTGGCGGGTTCAAACGGCCGGCATTCGCCTGCGACGGCGCAGGCGAATGCCGGCACACGGCGTGTGCCGGCTCCTTTCATGCGAATCCGCAGCCGATCATGCTTGAGCCGTCCGTCTCTCGCGGCCTTGCCTCTAAGCCGCATTGGCCTAACCGCCGCAGCCGCCGTCGCGCCGCGTTCAGCCCGCTTGCTGCTCGGCCCATTTGAGCGCGCCGATCGCCGGCGCATCGTCGTCGCAGAGGGAAAACTCGATGGCCGCGTCGTGGCGGAAGCCGTCCAGGGCGTGTCGCCGGTACGAGTCGAGAACTCCCTGTAGATAGCGCTCTCGCATGGCGGGCGAGAGGTCGCAGACTCCGCCGCCGATGACCAGCAGGTCGTAGTCGCCCAGGTAATTGACGTTAAGCAGCGCAATGCCCAAGGCCGCCGCCTGGTCGTCGAACAGTTCCAGCGCCAACGCGTCCCCCTCGTCCGCCAGGTTGCGGAGCCGCTTGGCTTTGTCGCGCGCCGAACCTGCGGCCGACTGCAGGCTGTGACTCCGCCAGCAGTCGAGCGAGAGCCGATAGGGGAGCTGATGCGTCAACGCCGTCAGCGAAACGGCCGACTCGGCCGTGCAATACGAATTGCCGACGAGCAGTTGCCGGTCGTGCTCGTACCGAAACGCATCGATCGGGAGCGAGATGTGCCCGGCATGGCCGGCCCGACCCGCGCGGCCGCGAATGACCTGGCCCTGCTGAACCGCCCCGCCGCCCAGCCCGGTGCCGACGATGACCATGAACAGCGACGACAGCGGTTCGTCAGGCAAGTCGGGCGGCGTGTGCTTCCATTGCATCGCTCTGCTGCGGATGGCGAACTCGCCCAGTGCGGCGGCCTGGCCGTCGCCCAGATAGCGCACGCCCAGACCGGGGCGGCGCTGCTGGAAGGCGCGTTCCAGCTCCGCCCGGATCGGAAACTTGTCCCATTTCACAGGGTCCAGGTTGGGCGATTTGAGCAGCACGCCGTCCATGGTGGCGGGCCCTGGCGTCGCCAGCCCGACGGCCGTCAGCTCGTCGATCGATCCGCCCGCCGCCTCGACGGCCGTCGCCGCGTGCTCGACGATGATCCGCGTCACTTCCTGCGGGCCCTGTTCCGAACGCGTAGGAAACTGGCCGGCGACGTGCAACACTTCGCCCCGGTCGTTGCCGATGGCAAGCGTGGTTGTCGTTCCGCCGACGTCGACTCCAATCAAATAACTCACAGCCGCAGCCTCAGGGAATGCGTTCCGAGTCCGCCCCTCTCCGTGAAAGCGTAGCTCACATTGAAATCATACCGAGTTGCGGCGGGCGGCGGGAGACAAGTCACGCGAGCGTGAAGATCAAGGACTCAGCGAAATCAGTACGCACGTCGCCAACAGATTGTTGATACCATGCGCCAGCATGGCGGGCAGCAGCGAGCCGCGCCATTCACGGGCTAACGTAAAAGCCATCGCCAAGGCCATCAACACGGGCGTGGCGATCCAGCCTTGCGGATGGATCACCGCAAACAGGAAGCTGACGATCAGGCCGCTGGTCAGCACGCTGAGCGCATAGCCGAAGCGGCTCGTCGCGTCGCGCAAGTGGCGGTGAAGCACGCCGCGAAACATTGTCTCTTCCATCAAAGGGGCCATTACGCTGGCCAGAAACACGAGCTGCAGTTTCTCCCGCCAGTCCGACTCGAGCAGCCAATTCACGATCGGGTGCGACGGCAGATTCTGGCCTGCTTCGCCGCCGGCGCCGCCCGCCATGCTCTGGATCGCCATTAAGGCCACGACCATGATCAGCCCGACGACAAGCATCGGCAAGGCGGCGATGTACGTGACCGGACCCAAAAGAATTTCAATTAGCGGGCGGCGACCGAAGTTCAGCCCAGTGTCTTCTCGAACGACGTTCCAGGCAATGCCGCGCAACACGGGCCAGCCCAGCGCCGCCAGGCTGGCGAACATGACCGCGGCTGTCAGCAGATAGCGGCTGTGTTCGACCGCAATGTGGCCGGCGCCGTAACTCAGGCTGAGATACAGGACGAACCAGAGGGCGAACGTCTCGGCGTAGATTCCGCCGCGCGGCGTGGGCGCCGAAAGCCGCCTGGAAGCGGGCCGGGAAAGCAGCACGAGAATGGTCAGCAACACGCCCACACCGGCCAGTCCCAGCGCCCCAAACGCGGCGAACGCCGCCAGCGATCCAATCAGCGTCCGCCGGGCATGGGCCAGCAATGCTTCACGCCCGGCGGCGTCTTCGCCGCCGGCTGGGTGCAGTGCCAGCTCGCCGCTCCAACCTAAGCGCTCCGTCAGGCGTTTGCGATCGGCCGGTTCGAGCGACGGCAGCGCCGGCTTGTCGTCGATCAGGTCGCGATACAAACGGCCCAGCGACTCGGCCGTCTTGCGAACCTCGGCGTCGGCGTGCTGCTTTTGCAGCGTCTTATCGAGCCGCTCGAGTTTTTTAGCGGCCGCCTTCGGCCCGCTGATCTCGCCCGCGACGACCACGTTGCGGAGCCGTTGTTCGATCGGGCCGCTATCGACGGGGGCGGCGTCGGCGAATTGTTTGCTCGCCTGCTGCGGAAAGGTTCTGGCCGCGCCCACCAGGTAGCGCACCTGCCAATCGGCGACGACGCCGAGCAGCCGGTTCCCGACCGCCCGTTTTGCCTGAGGGCCGGGCTGGGAGTTTTGCCAGACGACAAAACCCGCCACGCCCACAATCACGCACCACGCGATCCATGGACGTCCCCGGCGAGACGGCGGAGCGGCCGCCTGCGGCGGTTCATTGTTTTGTGACGGATTTTCGGGGGGCATACTGTCCTGGGAATTGCAAACGGTGCGCCGTTTGGGAGCGACTCAATGTATCGTCAGCAATATCGCCAGCCAGGGCCTGTGGCTTCACTTCGCAATGCATTTCATCGGTCGCCTGGCGTGTCGCGGCGGAGCCATGCTGGCAGCCGGCCTCGAGGCGGGAAGAAAGACGTAGACCCCGCATCCTATAATAGGCCAGGGCGTTGCCATCTGTTGAATCGTCGGGAGAAACCGTTTGGCGGGTCTTTATTCGCGACTGATCTTTCCGCAACTTTGCGAGCTGGCTCTGCGATCGCCGTTCGTCTCGGAACATCGCCGCAAGCTGCTGACAGGCGCCGGCGGGGAGGTGTTGGAGATCGGCTTGGGCACGGGGCTGAACTTGCCGCATTACCCTCCGCAAGTGCGCCGGATTACGGCCATCGATCCGAATCTCGGCATGCACCGCAAGGCGGCGCGGCGTATCGAGCAATCCGAGATCGAGGTCGACGAGCGTCTGGCCGAGAGCGAGCGGTTGCCGTTCGACGAGGCGACGTTCGATTGCGTCGTCAGCACGTTTACGCTCTGCAGCGTGCGAGACGTTCAGCAGACGATGAGCGAGATCTTCCGGGTGCTAAAACCCGGCGGCAGCTTTTTGTTTTTGGAGCACGGCCTCAGCCCTGACGCGAAGATTCAGCGATGGCAGCGGCGGTTGAACGGACTGCAGCGGCGCCTGGCCGACAATTGCCATCTTGACAGGCAAATCGCCTCGCTCGTGTCGGCCCAGCCGTTTACAAGTGTCGAAGCAACGGAGTCCTATCTGGAGCGAACGCCCCGGACGCACGGCTACATCTATCACGGCGCCGCGAAGAAATAGGCTGACGTGCGATCGCCTTCCCGCCTGTTCCGGCTCTGAAGCCGGCTCGTTTTGTAAACGGCTCCGCTTGACCGGCGCCGTGTAGTTGCATATACATATAAATAGAGGGGCGGGGAGCTTTACGATGACGCACGAGCCGACGGCCAGCATCGACGCGATTGCACGCAATTGCATCGCGGTGCGCGTGCGCCTGCTGAACCGCGTGGTGACAAAACTCTACGACGATGCGCTGCGCCGCTCGGCCTGAAGGCGAGCCAGTTGAACATTCTGATCGTGACGGCGAAGCTCGGGCTCGCCCGTCCCGCTCAAGTTTGCGATCTGCTGCAGCTCGACGCCTCTACTCTCAGTCGCAACGTTGAGAAGATGCGAGCCAATGGCTGGCTCGAAGTCGTGCCGCAGGATGACGGCCGCACGCAGCCCTTTCGGCTGACGGCCGAGGGAATGAAACTGATCGCTCGGGCGACTCCCGCCTGGGAGGCGGCGCAGTGCGAGGCAAAGGAGCTCTTAGGCAGCGAGGCCGTCGCGATGCTCAATAAGACGGTTAAAAAGCTTGGCATGCCGCACGTGGACCCATAGGGGGTCCTTTTTTTTAATCAGATAGTTGTATATACAAGGAGATGGCGTCGTGAGACTTGACGACCACCCGACCGTGCGGCAGATTCCATGATAACGCCGGCAACCGACGCGGCGCCGAGGGAGACGGCAGGTTGGACGCTCCGGGGCTCCGGCAAATGTGCCTCGATTGCGGCGCCGACGACGCGGGGCTTGTCGAAATCGGCCGGTCGGCGCTGGATGACCAGCGGGAGGATATTCTGCGGTTCTTCCCGCGGGCAAAAACGCTGATCAGTTTCGTTTGCCGGATGAACCGCGAGCCGATCCGCAGCACAGCCCGGTCGGCGGCGAATCTCGAGTTTCACCACGTGGGCGAGGCGGTCAACGACGTCGCCCGCAGGATCGTCGCCGCGTTGGAGCGCGAGGGCGTACGAGCGGTCAATCCGGCGATGGGCTTTCCAATGGAAATGGACCGCTTTCCCGGGGGGAAGATTTGGGTCGTGTCGCACAAGCCGGCGGCCGTCGCCGCCGGGTTGGGCATGATGGGCATCCACCGCAATGTCATTCATCCCAAGTTCGGCAATTTTATCTTGCTGGGGACGGTGCTGGCGGACGCAGAAGCGACTGCGTACGATCAGCCGATCGATTACAATCCCTGCCTGCAGTGCAAGCTCTGCGTGGCGGCGTGTCCGGTCGGCGCCATTTATCCCGACGGCGGCTTCAATTTTTCCGCGTGTTACACGCACAACTATCGTGAGTTCATGGGCGGTTTCACCGATTGGGTCGAGCAGATTGCAAGTAGCAAGAGCGCGACGGACTATCGATCCAAAGTCGCCGATACGGAATCGGCGTCGATGTGGCAGAGTCTTTCGTTCGGGGCGAATTACAAGGCCGCGTATTGCCTCTCCGTCTGCCCCGCGGGCGAAGACGTGATCGGCCCGTATCTTGCCGACAAGCCTGCGTTTCTTCAGGAAGTCGTTCGCCCGCTGACTGAAAAGCACGAAACGATCTACGTCGTCCCCGGCTCCGATGCCGAAGAGCGCGTCGCCCGGCGGTTTCCCAACAAGCGGACGAAGCGGGTCGGCAATGGCCTGCGAGTCCGCACCATTGCGTCGTTCTTGCGGGGCTTGGCCTTGACCTTTCAGCCGGGCCAGTCCAAGGGTTTGAACGCCGTCTATCACTTCGCGTTCACCGGCAATGAAGAGCAACAAGCGACGGTTATAATCCAAGACGGCAAACTTGATGTGCGAGACGGACTCCACGGCGAAGCCCAGTTGAGAGTGACCGCCGACAGCGAAACGTGGCTGGGCTTTCTGGCGAAAGAACGCAGGCTGTTGTGGGCCTTGCTCCGCAGGAAAATCCGCATCAAAGGGTCTCCCAAGCTGCTCGTCGCCTTCGGCAAATGTTTTCCTTCGTGAACGCTGCAACAACCGACGCGGCTTCGGCAGAGGATTGGAACAGGATTGACTGATGACCGAAGTCGCAAGCGAGGAACACGGAACCCGTCGGCCGGAAGCGATCGATCGGCGCCGGCTGATTTTGAACCTGGCGGGCATGCCGCCGTTCTTCGCCGTGTTCATGTTTCTGCCGGCCGGAACGTGGCGCTGGACCAAAGGCTGGCTGCTGATTCTTGCCATCGTCGTGTCGAGCTCATTGGCTTCGCTTTATATCTGGCGCGTAAATCCGGATTTGATGGCGGCCCGGATCAACTCGCACCAGGGGACAAAGCGCTGGGACAAGATCCTGCTGCGGTTCTTGTCCGCGGCGATCGTCGCCGTGTTCGTAGTGGCCGCGCTTGACGACGGACGGTTTCATTGGTTTCCCGTGCCGTGGCAGATAGGTCTGCTCGGCTATGCCTTGCTGTTCTCAGGCATCTTGCTGACGACCTGGGCCGAAGGGGTGAACAAGTTCTTCGAGCCGACCGTCCGGCTGCAAACGGATCGCGGTCAGAGGGTGGTCGACGTCGGGCCCTATGCCATCATCCGCCATCCCGGCTATGTCGGCGGATCGTTGATCTTCCTGGCATTGGCCCTCTGCCTGGGCTCGATGTGGGCGTTGATTCCCGCGGGGCTTTCATGCATGTTGTTGCTTTTGCGGACGCATTGGGAAGACCAGACCTTGCAGGCGGAGTTGCCGGGCTACAATGAATATGCGGCACGGGTTCGCTACAAGTGGCTTCCCGGAGTCTGGTAGCCCGCGCTGCCGCCAGACGGCGTTGACTGATCCCTCGCGGCGCGTTGCCGCACGCTCGCGCCGCAAAGCACTTCGCACGCATGTCCGAGAAGACGCACAAGGGCACAATGGAAGGCCCTGTCGAGGAACGTAGACAAATATGAGATATCGGCATCCGATGCTGGCGGCGGCGTTCTGCCTGTCGTCCCTTTCTTCTTCCTGGGCCGCAGATCCGAGCTTGCCCCCCTTCCTGCAAAACGGCGTCACGGCGCATCGGGGGAACTCGGGCGAGTTTCCGGAAAATACGCTGCGCGCGTTTCGTAGCGGCATCGAAGTCGGCGCCGACTGGATCGAGCTCGACCTGTTTCGCACGCGCGACGGCAAGCTGGTCGTGATTCACGACGCGACGACGCAGCGCGTCGGCAACCGGAATCTGATGGTCGCCCAGTCGGACTACGACGATCTGGCGAGGGTCGACGTGGCGACCGACTTTCGCCGCCGCGCGGGCAAGGACATGACGCAGTGTCCGCCGCAGTCAATCCCATTGCTTGAGGACGTACTTCGACTGGTGATGAAGCAAGGACGCACGCGGCTTTCCATCCAGCCCAAGATGGACTGCGCGGCCGAGGCCGTCGCGCTGGTCAAGCAACTCGGGGCGGAACGTTGGGTCGGCTTCAATGACGGCAACCTTGAGTACATGGCGGAAGTGAAGCGGTTGGCGCCCGGCATTCGAGTTTTCTGGGACCGGACCGGCGACGAGAACATCGACGAAGACATTCGCGTTGCCAGCGAACACGGCTTTGAAAGCCTGGTCCTGCACTCCAAGGGAGTCACGCCCGACAAGGTCCAGAAGATCAAGGCCGCGGAAATGGAAGCCGGCGTCTGGACCGTAAATGATCGCAGCGAGATGGAAAAGCTTCTCGAGATGGGGGTCGATCGCATCTACACGGACTATCCGCGCGGCTGCTCGCCTTGCTGACTGAACGCCGTTTCCACGACGTGCAGTGCGAAGGAACCTACCGGCACCACCTGCAAGGCATCTGCACCGACGAGGAGGCGATTTACTGGAGCTTCACGACGCAACTCGTGAAGACGGATCTCGACGGCAAGCGGCTCGAGCAGCTTCCCGTCGCCAACCATCACGGCGATCTCTGTTTTCGTGGCGGCAAGCTCTACGTGGCCGTCAATCTCGGCAAGTTCAACGATCCCCAAGGCAACGCCGACTCGTGGGTCTACGTCTACAACGCCGCCGATCTGTCGCTCGTCGCCAGGCACGAAACGCAGCAGGTTTTCCACGGCGCCGGCGGCATCGGCGTCTGCGACGGCCATTTCTTCGTCGTGGGGGGCCTGCCGGATGGCGTGCAGGAAAACTACGTCTATGAGTACGACGGCGACTTTCAGTTCCTCAAGCAGCACGTGCTAAACAGCGGTCACACGCTGCTCGGAATTCAGACTGCGACTTTTGGCGACGATCGCTGGTGGTTTGGCTGTTACGGCAATCCCAAGATTCTGCTGACGGCCGACGCCAACTTCGCCATGAAAGGGCGATTCGAGTTCGATGGCTCGCTGGGCCTGGCCAGCCTGCCCGGCGGGCGGCTGCTGGTCGCCTCGGGCCGGAGTGACAAAGCCAAGGGCTGCACGGGCCGCGTGCGGCTGGCGATGCCCGACGACAAAGCCGGGCTGAAGTTCATCGAACGGCCCGCAACCCAAAGGATTCCTGATGACAAATAAGCGCGAACCGGTCGTCCGCCTCGGGCGTCGTTCATTCATTAAGCAAGGCGCGTTGGTGCTGACGGTCGGCGCCGCAAGCCGTACGGCGCTGGCTGCGACCGAGTCTGCCGGGTTGAAGGTCGGCCTGGTGACCGATCTGCACTACGCCGACAAGGCGCCCGGCGGCACGCGGATGTACCGCGAAACGCCGGACAAATTGGCCGAGGCGGCCGAACGCTTTCAACGGGAAAAGCCGGACTTCATCGTTGAGCTCGGCGACCTGATCGACGCCGCCGATTCCGTCAGCGCAGAGTTGGACTACCTGAAGCGGATCAATCGCGACTTTGCCCACGCCTGCCCGCAGCGGCATTACGTGCTGGGCAATCATTGCGTCTATACGTTGACGAAGCAGGAGTTTCTGGACGAAGTAGAACGCGACGAGTCCTATTATTCGTTCGACTGCGGCGATTTTCATTTCGTCGTGCTCGACGCATGCTTTTGCGGCAACGGCGAGCCGTATGGCCGGAAGAACTTTCATTGGACCGACGCTAACGTTCCCGCCTCGGAACTCGACTGGCTGCAGGACGACTTGAAACAAACCGGCAAACCGACAATCGTCTTCGCTCATCAGCGGCTCGACGTGAGCAACAGCCACGGCGTGAAGAATGCTCTCCAGGTACGAAAAACGCTGGAAGAATCGGGCCGGGTGCTGGCCGTATTCCAGGGGCACAGTCACCAGAACGACTACAGGGAGATCGGTGGAATTCATTACACGACGCTCGTCGCGATGGTCGAAGGATCGGGCGCCGAGAACAACGCCTACTCGACCATGGAACTGCGGCCCGGCGAAATTCGCATCACCGGCTTTCGCAAGCAGCAGAGCTACGAGTGGAAGGGATAGGCCTTTAGGAACTGAACCGAACGGCCTTGCCCGACGGAATGCCGGGCAAGGTTCCTTCTTCACGGCAGGCGCCTGATGAACGCGCGACAACTGGAAAAACTTGGCGTGCCGGCCGAATGTATGAAGGCCGCCGTGCTGGCGATTCAAAGCGCTTCGGCCGCGGGCGTGCTCCGCAGCTTGCACGTCAAGCAGACCATCAAGGACGTGCTCGATAGCCCGGCCGAGCATGCGGACGATGCGCACTTCGGCCAGTTCGCGCAAGCCGTGCTCGAGGCCGAGACGCCTGCGCCTGCCAAGGAACCGATCACCTACCGCACCTGGGGCGAGAGCGGCATCGACCCGGCATCGCACGTTCAAATGCGTCAGGCCTGCGAATTGCCAATGGCGTTTGCCGCTGCGCTAATGCCCGATGCTCATGTCGGCTACGGACTGCCGATCGGCGGGGTGCTGGCGTTGGAAAACGCCGTCGTGCCGTACGCCGTCGGCGTTGATATCGCCTGCCGGATGAAGCTCTCGGTGTTGGACATGCCGGCCTGGTCGCTTACCGAACGGTTGAAGTTCGATCTGTTCGAACGGGCGCTCGAAAAAGGCACCCGCTTCGGCGTCGGCGTCGTTCACGAAAAGCGACAGGACCATCCCGTCATGGACCGGGACTGGCGAGTGGCGCGGGTCACGCGGGAGAACAAGGACAAAGCCTGGAAACAGCTCGGCACGTCCGGCTCGGGGAACCACTTCGTCGAGTTCGGCTGTTTGACGCTCAACCAGGACGATACGGAACTGGGCCTGCAGGCGGGCGAGTACGTGGCGCTGCTCAGCCATAGCGGCAGCCGCGGCGCCGGCGCGTCGGTCTGCTCGACCTACAGCGCCATCGCCCGAGCCGCACTGCCCAAGAAATACGAATCGGCGGGCCAGCTCGCCTGGCTCGATCTCGACAGCGAAGCGGGCCAGGAATACTGGGCGGCGATGAACCTGATGGGCGATTACGCCGCCGCCAACCACGACGTCATTCACCGGCTCGTCTCCAAGCTGTTGGGCGCCAAGATCGTAGCCGGCGTTGAGAACCATCACAACTTTGCCTGGAAGGAACGGCACGGCGGCAAGGACGTCATCGTGCACCGCAAGGGCGCCACGCCGGCCGGCGCGGGCGTGTTGGGAGTGATCCCCGGCTCGATGGCCGATCCGGCGTTCGTCGTCCGCGGCAAGGGCTGCGCCGAAAGTCTCGACTCGGCGTCGCACGGCGCCGGCCGGCGGATGTCCCGCAAGCAGGCCAAGGCAGAAGTATACGTGGAAAGCCGTCAAGAAGAGCCTGGAGAAGCAGGGCGTACACGTCTTGTCGGCCGGCGCCGACGAGGTTCCCGGCGTGTACAAGAACATCGAAGACGTGATGCGCGAGCAGCACGACCTGGTGGAGGTGGTCGCGCGGTTCGATCCGAAGATTGTCAAGATGTGCGGCGACGGGAGCGCGGCCGAGGACTGAGCACACGGCGAATGACAGCTATTGGGGCGACGGAGGCGATGGCAGCGGCAAGAACATGCTGGGGCAAATCCTGATGCGAGTGCGAGCCGAACTGCGAGCAAGGGGCGAACGATGAATAGCCGACTGGTCACCGTCAGCAAGTTTCTGAGCAAGTACCTGCGACACGAGCCGGAGAAGCTCGGGCTGCAGCTCGAGTCAGGCGGCTGGGTTGCGGTGGCCGACTTGCTGGCCGGCGCCGCACGAATCGACTTTCCGATCGACCGTGACGAGCTCGACCGGGTGATTGCGGAGAACGACAAGCAACGTTTCTCGCTGGATGAAACGGGCGAGCGAATCCGAGCGAACCAGGGCCATTCGACCGAAGTCGATCTGCAACTGGAAGAGGTCGATCCGCCCGAGCAGCTCTTTCACGGCACGGTCAGTCGGTTCCTCGATGCAATTCTGACCGAGGGGCTGAAGAAGATGAATCGCCACGACGTGCATCTTTCGCACGACGTGCAGACGGCCTCCAATGTAGGCCAGCGACGGGGCAAGCCGATCATTCTGGCGATCGACTCGGGCAGGATGGCCGCAGACGGTTACAAGTTCCGCCGCTCGGCCAACGGCGTCTGGCTGACCGACCATGTGCCGCCCGAGTACATCCGACCGGCCTGAGGGCGAACGTTTGTCATTCCCCAGTGCCCAATCTTCCAAAAGAGATCAACCTGCAGAGTGGAGAGCCGATGCGGTGTCGACTCTTCGCATCTTGACTTCTTTTGCGGCAGCTCCGGCCCTTCAACGAATCCATGAAAGCGCGTCCTTGTATCATCGGCCTTGACGCCCCGGAGAATGCGGCGCTCAAGGCGAGGGTCGCCGGGCCGTTGAGCCTGCACGAAATGCTCCCGCGGATTCTTGTTCGCGATGGAGACTTGTTCGTCGAATCCGCGAGCGGGTTCGGCATGGTTCGCGTCTCGCGCGTCGTATTTCATGGCATTTTTGAAGACGATCACGATGTCATCGCAGGGCTTGCACTATGGGGCGGCCCGTGTCTGCCAAACGCTCTCGCGATGATGGACTGCCGCCTGAAGCTGCCCTGCCTGGTGCGGGCGCTCGCGCATACGAAGTTCGGCAGTCCACCTCGCGGCTATGCTTCTGCCGGCGTCGAGTACGACACGGACGTGGAACGCGTGGCCAAATGGCGCAATTGGCACTGCGGCGAGAACAAGGCGCGTTTCAACGATGCCTGGCGCGTCGAGGAGTCGTCGATCATCGAACGGTATCTGGAAGGGACGGCGCTGCGAGTCGTCGTAATTGGGTCGCGTTTCTGGCAGATCAAGTTGACAGGCGACGGATGGCTCAAATCGATCCATCACTCGGCGGCTTGCTTCGTGGAGCCCGATCCGAAGCTTGTGGCCGACGCGCAGAACGTCGCTCGCGGTTTCAACCTCGAGATCGTCGCCAACGACTACATCGTCACGCCCAACGGCCAACCGCACTTGCTGGAAGTCAATCACATTCCGAACGTCACCCGCTTTCCGGAGATACGGGAAGCATATCTCGACTATGTCGTAGATTGGCTTCAAAACGCGACGTAGGGGGCGGATGAACACGACAGGCGCGGCCTCGCGCTTTCCATCCGGCAGCCGCGAGCTTTTGTTGCTTGGTTCAAGGCAACGAGTTAGCCTTGATCAGAGCACTGATTAGCAACGATCCCCCAACTTGGAAGTAGCGACCTTTTTTTGACGATGCGCGGCTCAAACAGTAAGATTCCTATATGAAAACACTGCTTGATCTGCCTGATTCCTTGATCAATGAGGTGATGCTGTGCGAACCACGAAGGACGGAAACTTGATGATGCGGTAGTCGACTTGCTCCGCAAAGGGTTGGCGGCTTCCGGTGACGTTCCAACATCGGCGCCGAGGCCGGTGTTCAAGACGCATCCTCAGTCGGAGTTGCCCTATATCGAATGTCCGCCGGCCGCTCCAGCGAGGGAAATGACGACCGCACAACTCGTCGCGTTGGAGCGTAGAAATCCTAGCCCAAGAAGACTGTGAATGCATCGGCCTGTCTCCTGGACAGTAACGTTTGGATTGCGCTTTCGTTCGACTCGCATCCGGGCCATCGGGCGGCGTCTGAGGCGGTAGCGTTGGCAACGAAAGAACACCCCGCCGTGTTTTGCCGTGCAACCCAACAGAGCTTTCTACGGCTGCTTACCACTCCTGCCTTGACGCGGCAATATGGGGTTCCGGGGAATCTCGAACGACGACGCGTTCGATTTGCTAGACCGCTTTATGGCATCGCCTCTGACAGCTTATCGCGATGAGCCCGTCGAACTGCTGCCTCTCTGGCGCCGTTTAGCCAAAAGCTCGACGGCGGCGCCTAGGCTCTGGATGGACGCCTATCTGGCCGCATTCGCGATTGCGGACGATCTAACACTTATCACGCTCGACAAGGACTTTGCCTCGTTCGAGCAAGCGGGTTTAAGACTTCTGTTGCTTCAAGCGTCATGAACGAGGATGTCAGAATTGCAGACGCGGCGCCGCTCGGCTGGTTAGAATGAATGCGTCACGGCAATTACCAGAAACGCCAGGCCGCTTATGCCGCACGTCGCGTTCGTTCCCTTCACCGGATTGCGAGTCAAAGAGCAAGAGCTGCTCGCGTTGGCCGAGACCTACGATCCCGATCAGCGCCCCGACGACAATTTCGCGAGGTCATTTTAAAGGTAGCGCGACGTTTTCCGCCCGTTGCATTCCGCTCGCCCACGGCGAGCGGGGGACGTCAGTCCCCTGGTAATGTCGCCCCGCCAATCGGCAGGGCCGCGGCAGCGAGAAGAGGCGACCCGCTTGCCGCTTCAAAAACGGACGCTTACGCCTCCGGCTCGCCAGGATTGACGCCCCGTTTCTCCAGAACGGACGCCCGCAGCTCTCGCTGTCGGTTCCGCTCGCCTTGCACTCACTCTGTTGCGTTGCCGGTTTTCCCCAGCCGCTCGATGATGCGGTCGACGTCGTAGACGCAGCCGCCCCAGGCGCCGCCGCTGGCGGCTTGCAAGGCGGCCCACAAGCGCGTGTCGTCCGGCAGTGCAGCGTCGGGTTCCAGGTCGTCTCGCGGCGGACGCTCGGCGAGCCGTTGCGTTCCTGCTTCGGCGCCGAACTCTTCGTGGGCGTCGCCGACCAGATCGACGCTGCCGACGAGTTGGTTGCGATCGACGATCACGCGAATCAGGTCGCCGTCGCGGACCTTGCCGATCGGCCCGCCGGCCAAGGCTTCCGGACCGACGTGTCCGATGCAGGCGCCGGTGCTGACGCCGGAAAAGCGGGCGTCGGTCACCACGGCCACCTCGCGGCCCCAGGAAAGATGTTTCAAGGCGGAGGTGATCTGGTAGATCTCTTCCATGCCGGTGCCGAGCGGTCCGCGGCAGCAAAGCACGATCACGTCGCCCGGCTTGATGGGCGACGCGGTCCGTCCTTTGATGGCGGCGATGGCGTCGTTCTCGCGGACGAATACCCGCGCCGGGCCGGTCTTGCGATAGACGCCGTCGGCGTCGACCACGCGCGGATCGATGGCCGTGCTCTTGATCACCGAGCCTTCCGGCGCCAGGTTGCCGCGCGGAAAGCAGACCGTGCTGGTCAGGCCGCGTGCTCGGGCGCTGTCGGGCGAAATGATCACTTCGTCGGGATCGACGCCATCGCGATCTCGCAGTAACTGGCGCAACCGCTCGCGGCGCTCGCAGCCGCTCCCACCAGTCGAGAGCATCTCCCAGGCGCTCGCCCGTGACCGTCAGCACGTCGAGATCCAACAGTCCCAGCTCGCGCAGATGGAGCATCACCTCCGGCACGCCGCCGGCCAGGAACACGCGGACGGTGGGATGATCGACCGGCCCGTTGGGCAAGGCGTCGACCAGCCGCGGCACGCGGCGATTGATCTCAGCCCAATCGTCGACGGTCGGCCGCGGCAGTCCGGCGGCGTAGGCGATGGCCGGCATGTGCAGCAGCAGGTTGGTCGAACCGCCGAACGCGGCGTGGACGACCATCGCGTTGCGAATGGCGGCGTCGGTAAGAACGTCGGCCAGCTTGATGCCGCGCTCGCGGAGCGACCAGAGCGCTTCGGCGCTGCGCCGCGCCATGTCGAGCCAGATCGGCTGGCCGGAAGGCGCCAGCGCCGAGTGGGGCAGCGAAAGCCCCAGCGCTTCGCCGACGACCTGCGACGTGGCCGCCGTGCCGAGGAACTGGCAGCCGCCGCCGGGCGAGGCGCAGGCGCGGCAGCCCAACTCGGCCGCTTCTTCCAGGCTGAGCTCGCCCTGGGCGAACCGCGCGCCGATCGTTTGCACTTTGCCCGCGTCTTCGCCGACGGCGGGCGGCAACGTCACGCCGCCGGGCACGAGCACGCAGGGCAAATCGCGCGAGCCGGCCAGCGCCATCATCATCGCCGGCAGCCCCTTGTCGCAGGTGGCGACGCCCAGCACCCCTTGCCGCGTCGGCAGCGAGCGAATCAGGCGGCGAAAGATCGACGGCGGCGTCGTTGCGATACGGCAGGCTGTCGAACATGCCGGTCGTGCCTTGCGAGCGGCCGTCGCACGGATCGGTGCAGAAGGCGGCAAACGGCACGCCGCCCGCCTGTTTGAGTTCGCGAGCGGCGGCTTCGACCAGCAGGCCGACTTCCCAATGTCCGGTGTGGTAGCCCAGCGCCATCGGCGTGCCGTCGGGGGCGCGAATGCCCCCTTGCGTGCTGAGCATCAGGAACTGGGGCCCGAGCATCTCTTGCGGCGGCCAGCCCATGCCGGCGTTTTGCGTCATGCCGAACAGGTCGCCGCTGGGCCAGTCTCGCAGCATTTCGGCCGAGAGCGGCAGCGAGCCAGCCGGCCCGGGAGCATTGGTTTGAACCTCGAACAACGCCGGCTGGCGGCTGTCGAGAATCTCACTGAGCGGAAAACGAGCGGGTTGCGAGGTGGCCATACAAATCAGTCGGCGGGAAGGAAAGAGCGGCCCCGCGCGTCATTGTCGCGCAAGCGGCCCGCTGCAAAGGGGATTGGCTGACGCTGTTCCGCTCGCCGGTCTCGTGTAGCGGAAGCTGTGAAGATTCCGGGGAGCGGCGTTTGCGCGCGTGACCGCGTGCGCGTCGAGCCAGCCTCGCTAAACGTTTGGAATTCTCACGCTCTTGCGCTACAACCGTGGGCGACCTAAGGGCGGCTTGCCGTCCGCGGCGCACGGCGTTGGCCGAGCGACAGGCCGATCCAGCCGTCGGTGGTCACGCATTGCGTCACCTCTAACCCGGCCAGACGCGGATCGGTCGCCAGTTGGGGGTCGAGCAGAGTCAACTGCCGGTCTTGCGAGAAGACGCGGCTGAAAATGCCGCGCAGTGCAATCTGAGGTTGAATGCCGAAGTGCTTGCCCCACAACTGCACCGTGCCGTCGCGGACGAACCGCACGTCGAGACCGTGTCGCACCGGCTTGTAGAAGGCCCGCACCTGGAAGTCTCGCCAGGAGCCGGGATACTTCCGCAATTCGGCGATCGACAAAGTGATCATGACGCGGCCGCTGGTAAAGCGGACTTGCACCGAGTCCTGCTCGGCGAACGTGATCCGCATGTCGGCGGGGTACTCTTCGTTGAACGTATCCGGGGCGAGTCCGAGGATGCCGGCCAGATGCTGCTGCAACTCGGGCAGCGCGTACGTCTGGCCGTCAAGCTGCAGTTGTTCGCCCACGTTGTTGAGCAGCGACTGGTGGATTTGCACGCTGGCCAGGCTGCCCGCCAAGGCCTGGGGCCGCGGCGTGCAGGCGGCCAACTGTTCGTCGGTCGCCAGCCGCAAGCGGAGCGTCACGCGATCGTCGTTGGTTTGCATGGCGATCACCGACGGCTCGAGTTCCAGACGTCGCAACGGCGCGAGAACTCGCTGCTGGAACTGGGCGTTGGCCTGCTTGAGCCGGTCTTCGACCGTCGAGTCGAGTTCGGCCTGAACGCGAGACGTCACGCGCTGGCGAGCGATGCGGCGGACCTTGTTCTCCTGCTCGGCATGTTTGACGCGGGCCACGGTTTCGATCGTCAGGCCGAGCAAAGGGCCGAGCAAGGGAACGTCGTCGTAATCGGTCTCGACCGCTTGCAGATGCGGATTGTTCGAAGCGTCGGCATACGCCGGCTGGGTCCGCACGCCGGCCAGGCCGATGGCGATTTCCTTGGATGCCAGGTACTCCGCGTCGCTATGGCTGTGGAGCGTGGCCGGGCCGCTGCGCGAGGTCGTCCGCGCAGAGACCTGGCCGGTGACGTCCAGCGATACGCGAACGCGGTGCGGGTCGGCGATCAACCGGATGCCGAGGTTTGCGGTCGTCGTGCTCCAGCCGCGCGTCGGCACGCCCAGAATCCGATCTCGCACCGGCGCTGGATCGGGGCTTGTTTGGGAACCATGCGGTTCAGCAGGTCATCGGTAATGGCGATGCGCAGGTTTGAGTTCCGATAGCTCTCTTCGAGCCACTTCCGCGCATGCAGCGCCACATCGTTCGGCCAGGCGGCCACCTGGCGCACGTACGTCGACAGCGTTCGCCCGTCGCTCGATAACCCGGACGTTTCAAACTGTTCCAACGTTGCGAGCAACTGCTGAGGGTCGATCGGCTCGGCGACCCAGTGATGCAATTCGCGGTCGAGCGTGGATAAGGAAGTCGAGGCGATAAAGCGCCGCTGCTGCTGGTCGAGCGCCGCACGCTCGAGCTTGTTGAGCACATGCAATGCCAGACGCCGCTCGCTCTCGGCATTGAGCCGCCGCGCGGCCATCGCTTCCAGCGTTTCCCATTGCAGGTACTCGCGCCACGCGGCTCCCGCGGGATCGCCCGCGGTCAATGCGGCCACCTCGGCCAGGCAGGCCGAAAGGCGCGAGTGTTCAGCAGCGGCGGGCGGATGCAACTCGCGGCTGGCGGCGGCAACGGCCGGCGCCAATTGCCAGATCTGAAGCCGGCGCGACAGGGCATGGCCCACGCGACGCCAAGGCGCCGCCGAAACGCTGCTGGTCATCTCCGCACGCAACGGGTGATCGCGTGAAGCCAGCGCCTGCAACTCGCGAAGCAGTTGCCGGGCTCGCGGAGAATCGGGCCGCTCTTCCCGACATAGCTCGCGAATGCATTCGCTCGTCTGCGTGGCCCACTGCGTGGCGTCGCAGTCCAAGCTGAGACGTTCCAAGTTGGCCATCAGCACTTCGGGCAGTTCCCAGAAGCCGGCCGGCGGCTCCGCCAGGGCAGGCTTGCGCAGGCGCGGGCTGCGAAGCGGCGGGCGGCGTCGGCTCGGGGACGCGCAGGTCAGGCTGTTCTGCTTTTCGCCCAGGCCGATTCGCCAATTGCGCCGCGAGTTGGCTTGCGAGCTTCGGGCGTTTGCGGCTCGGGGAGCGAGAGGCGCGAGCAAGGCGTTCTCGATCGGGGAGGGTTCCTCGCTATCGAGAATCGCTTCGCTCTCGTCATCGGTTGCCGCGACTTGAACCGCATGCGGCAGCGAGACGGGCTCGACTGCCGCCGGCCGTGGAGCGGGCGGCTCTTCGATCCGGCTCATGATCTTGCCCAACGGCTCGACTCGCTCGAGCGAGCGGACCGGAGGCTGAATCGCCAATTGACTGGCCATATCATCCAGCGGGGCCGCCAACGCGGCCGGCTCTTCGGGGGGCGCCTCGTCGCCAGGCCGAGTATAAGATCGCTTGCGCTGAACGACGGTTACGGACGGTTCCCCGTGCGCTCGTTTTTCGGTCTTGGCCCAACCGGCTGGGTCTTCGGCGTCGGCTCGCACCAACCGCTCAGCCCTGGCGGGGCGATCGGCGATTCGTTGCGGCTCGGCCTCAGCAGGTGAAGGCGTAGAAGGGGATGATTCGGACGCGGTCTCCCGGGGCGCCACGGCGATCTTGCGCCAACTGCGAGGAGCGAGAACGGTCAATGCGAATAAGCCTGACAGCACCAGCAAAAAAGGCCAAGTTGAGATTTCCTGCCGTCGGCTCATCGCTCCCTCGGTTTGCCGGCATATCGCTTGCGCGAACGGTAATTTCCCTCGTTAAAGATCGGTTCGAGGAAGACAATCAATAGAAATTGATTGTCAGAAAGTCGGCGGCGGCCCGGGCGCGTCGACGTAAGTCCTTGCGCCGCAATGTGCAGCCTTGCGGCAAGGCGGAAGGAAATAGAGGCGGAGAAGGCGCCAGGCCGGTTGCCCGGCTTGCGCAAACTACTTCTTTTCTTCGGTGTAGGCGGTAAATTCCTTGGCGATGTCCGCCGCTTTCTCGTCGCCCTTATGAAACACGAAGCGGTACCGCAAGTGAATCGACTCGCCTGCCGGAAGCGTGTAGGCGCCGTTGAGTTCCTTATCGCTTGTAAAGTCTTTCAGGCCGAACGGGTTGGCGGCGAACAGTCCGTATTCGCGAACGTGCCAGCGCGTCGGGTAGCGGAAGCTCGAAGGATGATTCATGACGGCGATGCCGACCAGTTTGCCTTCCACAGGTCCGTGATAGTCGACCCACGAAGCCGGCTTGCCCCAGGCCGACTTGTCGGTCAGGCCTTCGCTGGTGACGATCTGGCCGCCTTGCTTGCTGTTCACGTCCATCACGGTCGGGATGCGAATGCCCATCGTCCCTTCTTTCGTGTCGCCGAAAGTGACCGGTCCGTCGCTGGCCTTGAGCGTGATGTCAAAGTCGATCAGTCGCTGATCGGCCGCCGCGCGGAAGGTCAGCCGGCGCTCGTCTTCACATTGTTTCTTGCCGTCGGGGCCGATCCAGTCGTTACGAGTGACGATCAATGCGGCGCCGTCGCCGAGCGACTTCGGCTTCGACAAACTCGCGATGCACGATCGAACCGTGTCCTTTGATCTCGCTCCAGAAGTCGACGCCGTTCACGTCGCCGTGCGTAAACCACAGCGAGCGCTGGTGCGGGTGGTCCTGCTTCTCGCCCTCGACCTTTTCCATCGGGTAGGCGCGGGTCATGGCAACGCCGTCGGGACCGATGATCGGCCACAAGATCGGTTTGGGGCCGGTCTTCGTCAGGTAATCCGTGAACGGCTTGCCGTCGATTTCGACCTTAACGCCCCCGTCATGCTGCTTGACGGTGACTTCCGCCGCTGACGACGGAGCGAGCCCGTATGCGGTCGACAAAGCGATGGCCAGAGAGAAGACACTGAGCAAGCGAAGCATGAAGCGAGCCTCCGGCAAGTGCAGGTGGGATAACGGCGGGAAGGATGTTGGTTTTCTGCACACATGGTAATCGCGGGCGTCGGCAGGCGCCACTCGGACGCCTTGCGGAATAGCAATCAGATTATCGCTTGACTCGGCCACCGTAGCTTGTATTATTGAGTTAGTACAACAGTGTTGGCGGCGACGAGCCTGGCGATCCGTGCAAATCCATATCTCACCTGCCGACGGCGTTCCGATCTATCTGCAGATCGTCAACCAGGTCAAATACCTGGTCGCCGCCGGCCGTTTGCAGCCGGGCGAAGAGCTGCCGCCGATTCGCACGCTGGCCCAGCGGCTGCTGATCAACCCGAACACCGTGGCGCGGGCCTATCGCGAGCTGGAAACCGCTGGCATCGTGAACAAGCGCCGCACGGCGGGCACGTACGTTTCCGACCAGCGATCGCCGCTGGCCCGGCAGCAGCGGATGAAGATTCTGACCGAGCGCGTCGACGCGCTGCTGGCCGAGGCGCGGCAACTGGACGTTCCGACCGAACAAATCCTGAACCTGGTCCGAGACCGCGATCAGGTACTGCAGTCCTTAGCGGCCGCCCCGCGCGGCAAGGACGCTGAGCCGATGATTGCGCCAACCGTCGATGACGATGCAGCCGTGATCGAGTTAACCGGGGTGACTCGTCGGTTTGGCGCCAAGACGGCGCTGGACAACGCCAGCTTGACCGTGCCGCGGGGCGTGATCTTCGGTCTGGTCGGCGCCAACGGCGCCGGCAAGACCACGTTGATCCGCCATGTGCTCGGTTTGCTTAAGGCGCAGCAAGGCTTGGTGCGCGTGTTCGGCCTCGACCCGGTGGCCGATCCGGTCGGCGTACTGTCGCGGGTCGGCTATTTGTCCGAGGAGAACGACCTGCCGGGCTGGATGCGAGTGGGCGAGCTGCTGCGCTACTCGCAAGCCTTTTATCCCGGTTGGGACGAAGTCTACGCCGAGGAACTTCGCCGCGCCTTCTCGCTCGACCCGAACGTGCGGATCAAGCACTTGTCGAAAGGGCAGCGGGCGCGGGCCGGGCTGCTGATCGCCCTGGCCTACCGGCCTGAGCTGCTGGTGCTCGACGAGCCGTCGTCGGGGCTCGACCCGATCGTCCGGCGCGACATCCTGGGCGCGGTGATTCGCACGATCGCCGACGAAGGCCGCACGGTGCTGTTTTCTTCGCACTTGCTCGACGAGGTGGAGCGCGTCTCGGACCACGTGGCGATGCTCGATCAGGGCCGCCTTGCGTTTTCGGCGCCGATGGACGAGATCAAGGAGTTGCACCGCCGTCTTACGCTGCGCTTCGAGCAGTCGCTGGGCAAGCCGCCCGAACTGGCCGGCGTGTTGCACTGGGAAGGCGCAGGGCAAGAGTGGACGGCGCTGGTCAGCGGCGCTGCGCGCGAATGGCAAGCGGCTGCAGCGCAGTGCGGCGGTCGCATCGTCGAAGAGCGCATTCCGTCGCTGGATGAGATCTTCGTGGCGCAATTCGGCTTCCGTTGTCAATCTTCTGCGGAGCAGAGCTAGCGATGTACTCTCCCGCTTGGGGTATGTGTTGGCAAATTTGGCGGCGGCATCGTTGGGGCTTGCTGGCCGACGTCCTGTGGCTGGCGTTTTTGGCGGCCGCCGTGCAGCTCTTGCCGCAAGCTTGGCGCGAGCCGCGAACCGTGCGCGCTTTAGGGCTGCTGAGCGGCGGCGTTTTCTTGCACCTGATGGCCGTCATGACGTACGGGCTTGAGATCGAGCTGACGGCCAGCCCGTCGGGCTTTCCGGCCCGCATGTTTACGCTTCCCGTTTCCACTCGCACCTTAGTCGCCTGGCCGATGGCGCTGGGCGCGCTGGCCATGGCGGGCGCCTGGCTTATGGTCGACCTGGCCGTATTGCGGCCGTGCGGCGAGGCGGCGCCCCTTGCGCTTCCGGCCGCCATCGCTGCGGCAGCGTTGATGGTTATTCAAGCCGTGGCCTGGGCTCCGTTTGAGTTCGGCTGGGCTCGGACTATTCTCCTGGCGGCTCTGGCGGTCGCTCTGGTCACGGCGACTGTCGTCGCTCGGAAGATGGGCGCATCAAACGAGCTCCTACTCGGGGGCTATTTGGCTTTGCTGCCGGCGTTGTACGCCGCGGCTGTGGCGGGCGTTGCTTGCGCTCGCCGTGGAGACGCTTACCCGTGGCCCTGGCTGCAAACCGTGGTGCGGATTGTCTCTCGCTTGGCGCCGCACCGGCGCCAAGCGTTTGCCTCGCCGGCAGACGCCCAATTATGGTTTGAGTGCCGCCGGCATGCAGCGCATCTGCCGCTGTTCACTGGCCTGATTCTGATCGAGCTGGGCATCGCCTTGGCATTGATGGCGATCAATGAAGCGGATCGGACGACGGCGGCTCGGCTGGGGCGAGTCGGCGCCGTGGCGCTGCCTGTCATCCTGGCGGCAGGCATGGCCGCCGTCGTCGGCCCTGGCCTGGGGAAGCACGACCACCTGGCCAAGCGGTATGAGGCGCCGCCATTTCATGCCGCACGACCGATAGCCGACCGGGACTTTGTGGCGGCCAAGTTCAAGATGGCCGCCGTCAGTTCGCTGCTGGCTTGGGCGCTGGCATATTTGCTTCCAGTCATCTGGATTATCGCGCCTGGCAACTACGCGCGGCTTGCGGACGTGCTGTCCGAGCTGACGCAAGGCGTGCCGGGCTGGAAGTTGGCGTTAGCCGCGGCTGCGGCGATTGTCATTCCGCCGATCTTCATCTGGAAGCAGATGGTGCAAGGCATGTACGTTGGACTTACTGGCCATGCCTGGGTGGTGCGCGTTTATGGATACGCCTACGGCGCACTGTTTCCGACAGTCCTCGTATTCGGCGGATGGGCTGTTTTCTGGATGCCTGAATACCGCCCGTTCGCCTGGCGCATGGCGCCCTGGCTAATCGCAGCCGCGCTGGCCGTCAAAGCGATCCTGGCGCCGCTTGCCTGGCGCGCGTTGGTGCGCCGCGGAATCGTGCCGACCGGGACGTTGCAGAAATGGCTCGCGTTCTGGTGCGCGGCGGTCGCCGCGCTGACGGGCCTGATCGTCGGCATCGCGCCGGCGGGCGCAATTTCATTCGGCGCCGCTCTCGCCGCCGCCATCTTTCTTGTGCCGTTCAATCGTCTGGCCGTCGCCCCGTTGGCCTGGAATTGGAATCGGCATCGGTAGCGCATCGCCCCGGCCTCGCTTGGTTGCCGTCGCAATCAAAGTCTGATAGGAGACAAGGGACTGCTAGGGTTCGCTCTCTTTCACGCCCTTGCCGCGTTCCTCTCGGTTGTCTCGTTCCGTTCGCTCAAGGATGCACTGCTCCCATAGGTCAAGCATTCGGCGCACCTTCGCGATCACCGGCATCAATGGGCGATTCTCTTCGGCCGCGGCCGCATTCTCGCATTCGCGCAGAAGCTCTCGCATTCGCGGGAGTTGAGCAAGGAAAAACCGTTCGCTCTCCGTCTGTTCGGGCGCGTCAGATTGCCATCCATCTAGTTCGATATCGAACGAAAGGAACTTGTACGCGAATGCAGCATACGACCATTCTTTAGCTTCAATCGCCGAGAACCACGTTTGGTCAATCGGATCGTCAGACGCTTCTATGCCGACGCAATCTCGACGACATCCGATAAACGCGTCCAGAAACCGACGCGCTATGTGCGATTCCGGGAACTTCAGGATCTTGCGGTTCAACTTTCGGACGTGCATGCTTGCACCTCGATCTGCTCCATTCTTCAACTGAAGGCGTCGTTCCAATCCTAAACGCACCGCGCCGCCTGGTCAAAAACTCACCCGTTCTATTGCCAAGCCAGAATTGGGGTATCTTGACGAAGATTGCCAGGGCTCTTCGTTTCGGAAGCCTGTTGCCAATGCGAGCGACGTGCGGAAGCCGGGGCTGCGGAACTGCGTGAGCTCGAATTGTCGGCATTTGTTCTGCAAATGCACGTGCTTTCGCAGAGCGAAAGCCGACAATGCGGCGGTGCGATGGGGTTAGGCGTCCAATCATTGCCCGGCCGAGACAGGCTCGGTCGGAGCAGCGGATCGGCGTCTTTTCGAGAAACGAGACGCCGACAAAGATGCTTACGATACGAGCGACCGAAAAGCGGCGCACAAAGGCGCCCAACTTCGCCGAGGAAAGTTCGGAAGGTTGGCCGCCTTTGCGGGTGAACGAAACGATGATGCCGGCCATACATCATCAAAGGACGCAGAGCACTGGGCGCCAGAAGGAGAATCGGCCCAAAGATGGCCATGTTCGTGCGGGAAAGTTCGGCGCGCTTGGCCATCTTGGCGCTGGACGGGATAAGGCAATGTGTGCCGTTGCACAGTGCGGATGTCACGAAGGGCGGACGCCAGCGAGAGTTGCAAGCGAGGGCGCTTTTGCTACGAAATGGCGCCTGCGCCAAAGGTGGCCAGGTTCGAAAAGGAATCTTGGGCGCCTATTGCGGGACAGCCCTCTCCCGCGGCGGGAGAGGGGGTAAGGAGAGCGAAGGTGACCAACTTCCGGCGGGCATCTTGGGAACGTTGGGCGAGCAGTGGCGCAGCGGCGTGGGAAAGCAGCACGAAGCGATGCTCCAAAGGTGGCCAGGTTCGAGGGAATGTTGGGCGCCTTCGGCGCGACTGCCCTCTCTCGCGGCCCTCTGCCGCGGCGGGAGAGGGGGTAAGGAGAGCGAAGGTGGCCAACTTCCGGCGGGCATCTTGGAAGAGTTAGCGTCCTGTCTCGAAACGGCCTCGGAAAGCAGTATGAAGCAATGCGCCAAAGATGGTCAGGTTCGCGAGGGAATCTTGGGCGCCTTTGGCGGGACGGCCCTCACCCCAACCCTCTCCCGCGGCGGGAGAGGGGGCAAGGAGAGCAAAGATGGCCAACTTCCGGCGGGCATCTTGGAAGAGTTAGCGTCCTGTCTCGAAACGGCCTCGGAAAGCAGTATGAAGCGATGCGCCAAAGGTGGTCAGGTTCGCGCGGGAAAGTTCGGCGCGCTTGGCCATCTTGGCGCCGGACCGGAAAAGACAATGATCGCCGTTGAGCAGCGCAGAAAACGCAACGCGCCGGCAAGCCGCGCGGCCTCAGTCCAACTGGGGCTTGCCGGGTACAACCCCCGCCTGGTGCTGGCTGACGGCCTGTTGAATGCGGGCGATCTCGTCAGGATGCTGCGCCGCAACGTTTCGCTTTTCGGAAGGATCGCGGCCGAGATGGAACAGCCAGGGCGGGTCGTGCCACTCGGGTTTCGCCTGGCCGTAGCCGGTTTGAGTGAAATAGTGCGCCTTCCATTGTCCAATGCGGCAGGCGGCCAGCTTGTCGCCGCGGTAATAAAAGAACGGCATTTCCGGCAGCGACTTGCCCTCCAGCAACAGCGGCGAGATGTCGCGACCGTCGATCGTTACCTCAGGCAGCGGCGCGCCGGCGAGCGAAAGAGCGGTGGGCAGCAAATCCATGGCGCTGGCCAGCTCGCTGGTCACGCCGGGCTTGATGCTGCCGGGCCACCAGGCGATGCCCGGCTCGCGCATCCCGCCTTCCCAGGTGCTTCCCTTGCCGTCGCGCAACAGCCCCGCGCTGCCGCCTTGATCTCCCATAATCAGCCACGGGCCGTTGTCGCTGGTGAAGAACACCAGCGTTCGCTCGGCAAGCTCCTCTTTACGCAGCGCATCGAGCACCTGGCCGACGCTCCAATCCAGCTCCTGGACGGCGTCGGCGTAGATGCCCGCGCGGCTCTTGCCTTTGAACTGCGGCGAGGCGAACAGCGGCACGTGCGGAAACGTATGCGCGAAGTAAAGGAAGAACGGCGACGATTTTTTATCGCGGATGAACTTCACCGCCTCGACCGTGTAACGTTTGGTCAGCGTCGTTTGATCGGTCGGCTGCTCGATGATCTTGCCGTTGCGCATCAGCGGCACGTTCCAGCCGTCCTCGGGCGGACTCGGCGAGCCGGTCGAGCCTTTGGGCAGTCCCGGCCGAGCGTCCATGTCGTTGGAGTACGGCAGTCCGTAGCATTGATCGAAACCTTGATCGATCGGCCGCGAACCTTCATGAATGCCCAGGTGCCATTTGCCGATCTGGGCGGTGGCATAGCCTTGCCCGTGCAATGCGTCGGCGATGGTGACCTCTTCCGGCGGCAGGCCCCCTTTCGAATTGGGGAACAGCACCCGGCGAGGGCTGCACATGCCGCTGCGGATCGGATAGCGGCCGGTCAACAGCGCCGCTCGGCTTGGCGTGCAGACCTCGGACGCCGAATAGAAATCGGTGAACCGCAGCCCTTCGGCCGCCATCCGATCCAGGTTCGGCGTGCGAATCGTGGGCGATCCGTAGCAGGCCAGGTCGCCATAGCCCAGATCGTCGGCGAAAATAATGACGACGTTGGGTCTACGCGGCGCCTCAGCGGAAAAGGCCCTGCTTGCCGGCACGATCGCGGCGAGCGTCAACACTGCCGCGACGAAACTGACACCAATGCTCTTGGCGCCAAGCCCGACGCGTGACGAGTCATCATGCTGCGTTGCGGCGTCAACCGAAATGCGGACCATCATCCGAAACCTCAAAGCTCAAGCAGAAGGGCAAGCAGCCCGCGAGCAGATCGCAAGCTCTGGTGCAATCTTGGTTCGCTTTGGGGGTCGCGTCAACCCGGCATCGAAACAGATAGCGGAACGGGCGGCGCGGCGGACGGCTCGAGGTCGCCTGGCGGCCAGCGAGTTCTCTCGCGGTCGGAGCCGAGCCCCGGCGGTTCCCCGTAGATTGCGGGTTCGTCGCGAGCGCTTGCCGACTAAAATGAATTGAATTTGCTCCTCGGCCTCAGAAGGCCCGCTTGTTCCATCTCGCAGCGCCTGCGAAGCCAGCGGGCTTTATCCCGGGAGCAACGGAGCGTACGTCGGACGAAGACCAGGAACAGGAGCGCTCAGGCGGTCATGATGGCACACAGATTCCCTCGCACGTTTCGCCAGCCGCCGGCGCTGCCGGTCAGTCTTGCTCCAGCGGTTTTCGGCATGTTGCTCTTGCTGCTGCTCGCCGGCGACGCAGCGCGTGCAGCAAGACCTCCGATTCGCTTTGATTTCGAGACCGCCGAAAGCGGCTGCGAGCTCAGACTCGGCGCGGCGCCCAGCGACGAACCGGCCGCCGTGATTGCGGGCAAGCGCTCGCTGTTGGTTGATACGCGGAGCGCGGCTTCGAGTGGTGCGAGTTCTTCCGCACCAATCCGGAGAATGTTCCGCTGGCGCCGGGGGCGACTTATACCGTCCGCTTCAGATATCGGATCCTCGACCTGGGCGCCGACGACTGCTACTTGTACGCCCTGGCTCGCTCGCGATCCGCCGGACAACAAAGCGTGAAAGGCTGGACGCCGATTAAAGCAGAGCAGGGAGATAGCGGCGAGGAGCAAATCTCCGTGACCATCGACGACAAGACCGACTACCAGGTCTTGATCGGCTTCCACAACGAGGGCCGGGCGGCGATTGACGAGATCACGATCGCCAAGCAGCCGCCCGTGCATCTCGAGCCGCCGGCAGGCGCCAGGTACGATCCGCAAGAAATCGGCTTCAATACGCAGGCCACCGTCTGGTCGCCGCAGAGCCACGTAGATCGGCTCTATGACAAGGTTCGCGAAACCGGTTGCGGCTGGGTGCGTGCGACGCTGTTCTGGGATGTGCTCGAGCCGGTCCCAGGCCAGATCGACTGGTCGAGCGGCGACCGGCTGTTTGAAGCAATCCGCACGCGCGGCTTGAAGTACTGCTGCGTGATCCGCTCGGCGCCGAAATGGGCCAACGGCGGGCATGACTGCCCATTGCACAATTTCGCCTCGGCAGACGCCGAGGCCTTCGAGAGCTTTTGCTATCTGGTCGCTCGCAGGTATCTGAAACGGGGCGTAACGATTGCCTTCGAAATCGGCAACGAACAGAACATGCAGTTCTTCAACATGCCGCAAGTCGATCCCGCCGGCTATACGCGTTGCCAGTTAATGCCGGCCGGCAAAGGCATTCGCCGCGCGGCGCGGGAACTCGGCGTCGCGGCGCCGAAAATTCTCGTCGGAGGTTTCTCGCCCGTCGAGCCGAAATACATTCCTCACTCGATGACGCCGCTTGACTTTATGCGAGCCGTTTACGAACACGGCGGCAAAGGCAGCTTCGATACCGTCGCCTATCATCCTTATACTTATGTCGCCCCGCCTCGCAGCGATCATTGGACGTATCAGGAACTGCAGCGGGTGGTCGAGCTGATGGAGAGCCACGAAGATCGCGGTAAAAAGATATGGGCGACGGAAGTCGGCTATGCGTCGGGGACCGGAACCGGCCAGGTTTCTGAGGAGCAGGCCGCTCGCTTCACCGCCGAGACGTTCGATCAGTGGTTCGCGCTGCCGTACGCCGGACCGTTGCTCTGGTACGAGCTGGTCGACGGGCGTTCTTACGTCAGCACCGACCGGGAACAAACGTTCGGCCTGTTGCATAGCGTCGATTGGTCCGAAACGCCCGGCTATCGATTCTTTCTGTCCAAGTTGCGGAAATGACCAGGCAGACGGGGCCAGCGCGCGTCCAGCAGATAGATGTTGCCCTGCACGCGCGAGCCGGACTGGATGCCACGGCCCTTTGACGATGAAAGGCACGCGCCACGCGTACTCGTAAGGGCTCTGCTTGCCTTTCAGGCCGTGGCGGCCGCTGGCGATGCCGTGATCGGCCGTATAAAAGATGTACGTGTTGTCCAGCTCGCCCATCGAACCGCGCGTGATCAAATGCCGCCGACATTGCTACAAGCTCGTGCAACAGCCCCGCGCTCTGCTTGGCCCGCAGCTTCCTGACTGCAACTGACCGTCTCGCGATCGGTTACGGCGTCAAAGTGCCATGGCGCCTGCCTCGTTTTTTCAACACGGAGCCGGAAACGACCGCGGTCGCTGATCTAGTCTTCTTTTATCGACGGTGGCGGGGGAAGGATGGAACTTCCTGCCTTATGTTGCTCCAGACCGAGTTTCCTTAACTTGATGACTTCGGGCGAGGCTGTTTCCTCCTGAAAGCCACGCAGAACCTTGACGCTTGGAAGCAATAATTGCAGCTTTTCGACGGGCATCGTCCACTTGCCATGAAACTCGACATAGAGCGTGCGGAGACTTGGCAGCTCCTGAAGACTTGCCAGGCCCGCGTCGGTGACCGTCGTCTTGGAGTTGTTCATATAGACCGACGCCAGAACGAGCGTTTGCAAGTGAGGCAACTCTTTTAACTGGGCAATGGAAGCATCGTTTACGTTTTCGAAACTGCTGAGGATAAGAGTGTTTAACTGTGGCAATCGTCCCAGGTGTTGCAAGCCGCCGGAAAAATCGGACTGGCTCAGGTCGAGCATCTCGAGATTTGTGAGTTGGCTCAGATGCCGCAAGTTCGTCCCCTGCAGACGATGCTGTCGGTCCGATGTCTCGATGATTTGAATCCCACTGAGCGACAATTTCTTGAGATTGGTACGCTGACCGATCACTTTGAGATCATTCTCAGTCAGAAGCAAACCGTCGACTCGCAGGCCTTCCAGGTGTGGGAATTCTTCGAGGAATTTGAATCGACTGGTTTCATGATCAGCATTGGAATCAGCGGAAGCATTGCGCTTCATGAATTCTGGCATCCATTGCAGTTCGATAGATCGCACCTCGTCCTGCTTGCCGGTCTCCCGGATGGTCTGCAATACCTTGTAATCCTTGACCGCGGATTGGGGGAGTGTCACGCGTGGCGATGTCGTGCGGACGCTTGTTGGCTCTGCGGATGTGGATGGCGCCGCCGCAGGCAACTGCGGTAGCGCGGATTCAGCAATTTCTTTGACCGATAAGTCCGCATAGACCACCTGATATTGAGTATCGCCCTTGGGCGAGAACCATAAGATCGGTTGGTCGGTCGCATCCAGCTTCACTCCCGCGCCGACGTAACGCAGCTTGTTTTCCGGTCGCAAGGAAAAGAGAAACGGCGTCGCTCGTCCTAGCGCCGCGCCAAACGACGTCACGGCCTCCATCAGCGTTCGCTTTTCGGCATCCGTCCCGCGATGCCAAGCCTCTTCCTGGGCATTGGCAAATCGCTTCATGATCGCCATGCAAGTTCCCGGCGCGTTATTCATCGACAACGAAGCGGGGAACGTCGAATCATTCTGCTGGTGCGCACAAGCGAAGCACTTCAATCAAGTCGGTCAGTGACGGTGCGCCGACGTTCTTGGCGACCGGCGCCTTCCGGCATTGAAATCGCCGTATAGCCGGAGGGAACATTTACGCTCAGCAGCGACGGAGCAAGATCCACGTCATACTCAATTGCTGACATGATTCTCCAAACACGAGTCGCCTGGCCGACCGAGCCGGACAAGTGCGCTGGAATGACCAGGCAAATTCGAACTTCCGCCGGCAGGCTGGTCGCAGGGTCGATCCACGCCTCCACAACCTCTCCATTGATGGTGGAGCGAACGCCTTGAACCTGAATGCCTGCGATGGTTCTCTCCCCCAGGCCTTCCATGCCTTTCGGCAGCTCGGAGCCGATCTGGAAGTGTTTCTGCAACGTATCAAGCAAAGTTTCCGGGCCACGCGACATGGCAGCCACGTTCTTCGCCATTTGTTCGTTCATCACCAACGCTGTTTTAGTTGCCGACGAAAGGGCAACCGCCTTCTGAGCTTGAGCGTCGATGATCAGCACTGAGTCGTTTGACCGCTCGATTCGATGGTGGGACGGGGCCACATAGATCACCTTGTCGCCATCACCCTCGACGACGTTCGCGAGCCCAGCCTCGTCGACCCACTGAACGCGGTAGACGATGCTCTGCACCTTTCGCAACCGTTCTGCGACCGCACCGTAAACCGCTTTGGTCCCAACCGGAAGCCCGAGCCAAGTAGCTGTCCCCGCCACGATGAGCAGCGAGGCTGCAAGCACATACTTGATAAGCGACGGCATGGGACGTCTCTCTGTTCGTTGAGTGACTGCGGTCGACGGCGCCCGGATGAGGGAAGCATCCGGGCGTGACAACTCACGCAAGACAATCGCATCCAAATCAGGGGGCCGATCGTTGCCTCGTGGCGTTTCGATCAATTGTTGAACTGCCTGGGCCAACAGACCGTCTAGCTTGTCGTCGTGTTCATTGGTCATGACGATCCCTTCGGTATAGAGCGGGGGCACGGTCGTTCTCTTCGAGGTCTCGACGCAACTGCGTATGCGCCCGATTAAGCATCGCGCCAACGGCGTTGCGATTCGATCCGGTTCGCTCAGCTATCTCGTCGTAGCTCAATTGTTCGACAAATCGCATCACAAAGATTTCCGCCTGCCGCGGCGGAAGCAAAGCGAGGCATGCGCGCAATTGATCGGCCAATTCCGAGGCTTCGGCTTCATCTTCCGGAGCAGGCAATCGACTCACGGAATCTTCGGGATCCGCCGCGGCGTCGATCCGTCCCGCGGTACGATAACGCTTCCTTAAAGCGTCGAAACCGCGCGTCCGGGCGATTCGCTTGAGCAGTCTGCCCCAGTCATCGATTGTTTGCGTTTTCGAATATTGAAAGGCTTCCAGGAATACAGTCTGGTAACAGTCCCTGGCGTCGGCTTCGTGCCCCACGAGGCAGCGCAGAAACCGCCACACGGCCGGACCATGAACACAAAGTATCTGCGGCCAATCATGTGCCATGCACTTTCTCTCGTTTCCAGAGATGCTCCAGGGAAATAGTCGTTGCAGGCCGACGCGAATTACGCTGTTCGACAAGGATTTACAAGAATCTCCTGAAAAACAGACGCCCAGACGGGCGAGCTTGGTGCTTGACCAGCAAGTCACACGCGACGGGCCCTTCAGACTCTCCAGCCAATTACCGAGAAAGTGCATGGCAGGCGGGTGCGCTTGCAGGCGGTGTCGGAGAATCGATTGGCTGACAGGCCGCGAATGGGTTTGACCCGCGGGCCGCACCCAGTGACGGGCTTACTGCGGAAAAGGATCACGACATTAGGCTCGGGCGGCTCGGAGCCGAACAGCCGCCGGCGCCAGTTAGCCAAGAGCGATCGCAAGCACGAACGACGCGTGGATCGAGGTCGACGCGTCGAAATCACGCGCATCGATCAGGAAGCGCTCTTCGCCTGCTTGCGTTTCTGCCGCTTCGGTTTGGTCTCCGGCGGAGGCTGCAGGCCGTCGTCGGGCTGGTTCCAAAGCCGGTAGGGATCGTCCAGGCGGCGCATCTCGGCCAGCAGCAAGGCTTCCATTTCCGCCAGCTTATCCGCATAGCGGGGGTCGCCGGCCAGATTGCGCTGCTGCTTTTCGGGGGTCTCGCCGCTCAGCGCCATCACCTTGGGGTCGCGGTGCTGCTCGAGAAACTCGTACGGATTCTCGGCCAGGTTGAACAGTTGCGTCTCGCGGACCTGACCGTTCAGCACGTCGTACTTGATCAGCTTCCAATCTCCCTTCTTAACCGATCGCATGCCGGGCTTCGTGCCGCCATTATAGACGCCGTAGAATACGTCTCGCATCGTCTGCCGTTTGCCTTCCAGCACAGGCTTGAAGCTCAGCCCTTCATTCGATTCGGGCGCCGGCACGTCCGTCAGGTCGCAAAGCGTGGCCAGCACGTCGAGCAGATAAATGTTGCCCTTCACGCGCGAGCCGGGCTTGATGCCGGGGCCCTTGACGATGAACGGCACGCGCCAGGTATGCTCGTAAAGGTTCTGCTTGCCTTGCAAACCGTGGCGGCCGATCGCAATGCCGTGATCGGCCGTATAGAAGATGTACGTATTGTCCAGCTCGCCCATCGCCTCGAGCTTTTTCAGCACGCGACCGATCTGGTTGTCGATGTTCTCGCTGCAGGCGAACTCGCGGCCCTGCTCATTGCGGATGGTCCGCTCGTCGCGGCGCTCCCACACGCCGCTCACGTCGACTTCATCGCGCAGATTCGGATGGCCGTGATGAAACGGGTGGGCCGGCAGGTAATTGGCCGGCACGGGCGGTTGCTGTTCATGGGCCGGCGGCAGCGACGATTTGTCGGTATGATTGACAGCGCCATACCTGGCCAGCAGTTCCGGCGTGCCGTCGCGGGTGTCGTGCGGGTGGGAGAAGCCGTAATAGATCAAGAAAGGGCGTTCATCATCGCTGCTTTCGCGCTGGTTCAAATAGTCGAGCACCTGCTGAGCGTGCCACGCGCTGCCGGATTCGTCCGTGCCGCCGCGCTTGGTGGCGTCTTTGCGAACGGCGAACTGCTTGTTGGCGCCTTCGTAGCTGTTGCCGATCTTGCAGGTCCGCATCGTGGCGTAACCGGCGCGGTTGAACACGGCGGCCATGGTGTTGGTTTCCAGGTGCGGCGGGCAGTGCTGCTTGGCGCCCGGCCCGATCGGCAAGTGCCAGACGGTTCGCCCGCTCATGACCATGTGCCGAGACGGAGTGCAGACCGCCCCGCTGAAAGAGCCCATGTGGTGCGCGCCGTCGAAGACCATGCCCTCGGCGGCCAAACGCTCCAGCGTCGGCGCTTGAAGCCGCGATTTCGGCTCATAGATCTTCAAATCGAACGGCGACTGATCATCGGCGATGATGAACAGAATGTTGGGGCGACGGGCCTTGTCGCCAGCTTCTTTTTCACCAGGTTCTTTCGCTTCGCTTGCGCGAGGGCAAAGCAGCGCGCATACCGCCGCGATAAAAACCAGCGCTGCTTTCATGGAGAAGCTGGCCTGTGGCCGTAGAGCGAGCGTCTCGCTTGTGCTACGAGGCGTTTGCCGCCTCGCAAGAGTTGTCGTAATCAATTGCATAAATCACTCCGCCTGATGCGTTCTTCACAATCGCTTTGGCAACGTGGTAGCGGAAGAGCGTGAGAATTCCGGCGCTTTGCACGGTTGGCAAAAAACCACCGCCGCTCGAGGCGCCAGCGCCGCTTCCCGGAATCTTCACGACCTTCCGCTACGGTTGCAAAATCATCGTTTGGGTTTAGCACTTGCCTTCTTGGGAGCTTGCCAGGCCGGCTTCCAGTCGGGCGCGTCGCTACGAGCGCTCGCCAGATAGGCGCCGATCTTGGCGGCAATCTCCGGATGTTCTCTGGCGACGTTCGTCTTTTCGCCGATGTCGTGTTGTACGTCGTACAGCTCGACCGGTGCATCCGGCGCGCCGCTGCGGATGCCCTTCCAGCGGCCCTGATAAAGCGCCGCCTGAGTGAAGCCCCGTTCGTGGAACTCCCAGTAGAGGAACTCATGTTCCTGCTGATCGGCAGACTTGCCGGCGAGCGTCGGCGCGAAGCTGATCGAGTCGCAGCCCTCGGGCGTCCTGGCGCCGGCCAGGTCGGCTGCGGTCGCCATCCAGTCGCCGAAGTAGCCGACATGGTCGGACTCGACGCCGGCGGCCACGTGGCCCGGGCGCCAGGCGATGGTCGGCACGCGAATGCCGCCGTCGTGCAGGCTGCGCTTGATGCCTTGCAACGGACCGGCCGGGTTGAACCGCGCCAGATTGTGGTTGCTCTCGTTGTGCGGGCCGTTATCGCTGGTGAAAATGACCAGCGTGTTCTCGGCCAGCCCTAGCTTCTTGAGAGCGTCGAGCATCCGGCCGACGTGTCCGTCGAGCCGCGTAATCATGGCCGCCTGTCCCTTGTCAGGCTCCGGCCAGTCCTTGTCGGCGTAGGGGCCGAAGTCCGGAACCTCAGCGCCGTTTTTCAACACGCGAGTTCGTTCGTTGTTGGCATGGGGAACGACCATGCACCAGTACAAGAAGAACGGACGCGACTTGTTGTCGGCGACGAATTTCAAAGCCGCATCGGCGAACAGATCGTCGGCGTATTGCACGCCCTCGGTCGCGTACCCGCCGCCGAATTCGCCGACCGGCGTGACCCGGTTCGGCAGCGAGACCTGTTCTTCATTTCGCCACAGATAATCGGGAAAGTGATTATGCGCGTGGTGCTGGTTGAGGAAACCGAAGAACTCGTCAAAGCCCTGCTTGCGCGGCAAACCGGTATCGGCTTGGCCGACGTCGCCTAAGCCCCACTTGCCGATCAGGGCCGTGCGGTAGCCGGCCTGCTGCAAGACCTTGGCTACCGTCGTATCGTCGCGCGCAAGGCCTGGGCCGCGGGATTCGCCCGGCCCGCGTTGCCGCGGACGCGCGTGCGACCTTGATGCTGGCCGGTCATCACCACGCTGCGCGACAGGGCGCAAACGGTCGCTCCCGCGTAGAACTGCGTGAACCGCATGCCTTCGCGAGCCATGCGATCGAGCTGCGGCGTCTGGATCACTTTCTGCCCGTAGCTGCCCAACTCGGCATAGCCCAGATCGTCTGCCATGATCCAGATCAGGTTCGGCTTGTCGGCCGCCGCGGCCGAGCCGCATGCCAGCCCGAGCAGAACCAGAGAGAGTAAGGTCGATTTCATAGCGGATTCTCGCATGCAGGGCGCAAACGCCCTCGATGGTTGGAATGATCCCAAGCAGCGTCTTGTCGGCTTACGACTTTTTTTCGGCGGCCTTGAGACGCTTGTTCTGCCTGGGCTTTTTGCCTGGCGCCGCTTGGGCCGGCTCGCCGTCGAAAGGTCGATTGCCATAGGCGGAACGGGGCGGCTCCGCTTCTTCCTTGACCTCTTTTCGCAAGCGGTCGAGTTCCGCGTGCAGTTCCTTGACGGTCTCCGCGTAGGCCGGGTCCTTATAGAAGTCTTTGACTTCCAGCGGATCGTTCTTGCGGTCGAGCAGTTCCCAATCGTCCACGTCCGGCTTGTAGTAGTGGATCAGTTTGTAGCGGTCGGTGACGACGCCGTAGTGCGGCCGCACGCGATGCGGCACGGGGAATTCATAGTAGTGGTAATACAAGCTGGCTCGCCAGTCCGCGGGCGTTTCGCCCTTGAACAGCGGCACAAGGCTGCGGCCTTGCATGTCGGCCGGGACCTTGATGCCGCCAATGTCCAGCATCGTCTCAGCGACGTCGAGCAGCGAGACGAGATTGTCGTTTACGCTGCCCGGCTTGGTCTTGCCCGGCCAACGCACCAGAAACGGAGTGCGGAGCGACTCCTCGAAAATCCAGCGCTTGTCGAACCAGCCATGCTCGCCCAGGTAGAAGCCCTGGTCCGAGGTGCACATCACCACGGTGTTTTCCGCCAGGCCTTCCTTGTCAAGGTAATCGAGCAGCCGGCCGATGTTCTCGTCCACGCACTTCACGCAGGCGAGATAGTCGTGCATATAGCGGTTGTAGCGCCAGCGAACCAGGTCCTTGCCGCTGAGCTTGGCCTTGCGGAACGCTTCGTTGCGCGGCTCGTAATACTTGTTCCACTCTTTGATCTGCGCCTCGGTCATGTTGGGCGCCGGGCGAAACTTGGCGTCGAGATCGGTAAACGTGCGGTCGAGCCCCATGTCGTGATCGCTGACGGCCTTGCTGCGGCCGGCGTAGTCGTCGAACAGCGTGTCCGGCTCGGGGTATTGGCGATCGTGGTCCCAGCCTAACATCCGTAGCGGCGGCGACCACTCGCGATGCGGCGCCTTGTGCTGGCTCATCAGCACGAACGGCTTCGACTTGTCGCGGTTCTTCAGCCAGTCGATCGACAAGTCGGTGATGATGTCGGTCACGTAGCCGCTGTGCTTGACCTTCTCGCCGTTGCGGATCATCGGCGGGTTGTAGTACACGCCTTGGCCCGGCAGGATGTGCCAGTAATCGAAACCGACCGGATCGCTGCCCAGGTGCCACTTGCCGATCATGGCCGTCGAGTAGCCGGCGGCCTGCATCAGCTTCGGAAAGGTCTGCTGGCTGCTGTCGAAGCGGCAGTTGCTGTTGTTGTAAAAGCCGTTCAGGTGCGAGTACTTGCCGGTCATAATGGTGGCCCGGCTGGGCCCGCAGATGGAGTTGGTGACCAGGCAGCGATCGAACCGCATGCCTTCCTTGGCGATCCGGTCCATGTTCGGCGTTTGGAGCAGCCGCCGCTTTTCCGCGTAGGCGCTGATCGCCTGGCAGGTCATGTCGTCGGCGAAGATGAATATGATGTTCGGCGGCTGTTTTTCAGCGGCGGTCGCGCTCGCGTGCGGCGGAATAATTGCCGAAAACAGGACTGCCAATGCGATGGCCCAACGGGTCGACATGGGAACTTCCCCCCTACGCTTCACGGGATGTATGCTCTAGAGCGGCTCTTGCCTGGAATTCCGCCTCGCTACGGGCGCAAAAAGATGGCGCCCGGCAGGGCCTAGTTTACCTTGCCGGCGCGGCCGCGTCGCCCGCCAACGGAGCCAAAAAGGCGCAATTTGTCGCTTTGCGCGGGAGCGAAAAGCAACTTTTGCGCGGCTTGCAACGCACCTCGGTTTGAACGATAGTAGTGCCTGCAAACGGCTGGAATGAGTTCCTGCTTCGCGGCGACTGCCATCCAAGAGACCAGTTCGGCGAAGAACCATCGCCGCAGGGAAGCATTTCAACCGCTTTAAGACAGCGGGGCGACGTCGCTTTGCTTGCCAAGACCCATGCGGAGCAGCCTGCTCGGCGTTGCATCGATTGACCTGATGCGCCGACCGACTCAAGGGGCCGCCCAAGCCAGCCTTCTGGATATAATCTGGAGATAGAAGATGATGATCCGTAGCCTGATTCTACTGAGTGCGCTATTTACTCCCCTGCCGCCTGTTCGCCGACGAGAAGGCGACGACCGCTCCCTCCGAGCCGGCCGGCATGAAGTCGATCTTCAACGGCAAGGATCTGACCGGCTGGGATGGCGATGCCCGGCTGTGGAGCGTGCGAGACGGCGCCATCCATGGCGAAACGACCGCCGAGAAACCCGCCATGGGCAATACGTTCATCATCTGGAAAGGGGGCAAGACCAAGAACTTCGACCTGCGGCTTTCGTTCCGCGGCAACGCCGCCAACAACTCGGGCATTCAGTATCGTTCGAAGCACATCACCGACGGCAAAGTCCGCAACGACTGGGTGGTGCGCGGGTATCAGCACGAAATCCGCAATGAGCTCAAGCTGCCCAACGTCTCGGGCTTTATCTATGACGAAGGGGGCAAGCGCGGCCGCATTTGCCTGGTCGGAGAAAAGGCGACCTGGGAACCGAGCGGCAAAAAGCTCGTCAGCAACGCGCTGATCGACCAGGCAGGCTTTGAAAAGCTCTTCAAGCTCGATGACTGGAACGACGTGGCGATCGTGGCCGAGGGCAACCACATCCGGCACTACCTTAACAATCGCCTGATCCTGGACTTCACCGACAACAATCCGGAACTGGCGCTGACCGAGGGCATCCTGGCGCTGCAACTGCACGCCGGCAAGCCGATGTGGGCCGAGTTCAAGAACATCCGTATCGCCGAGCTGCCGTAAGGCGGCGCCGACGAAAAAGGGGACATTCTACTTTTTCGACCAACCACAAGCATGTTTTTGCTCGCTCTTGCGTAAAAGTAGAATGTCCCCTTTTCCTCACGTCACTGCGCGTCGTGGAAAATGATGCCCAGCGTGTGCCGTCTGCCGCTGTGCACTTTGCTGACGCCGTGCCGCACGTTCACGCGGTACGGTCCGCGAGCTCCTTGGACGGGGCGCTGGCGAACGGGAAAGATCACGCCATGGCCCTGATCGAGCGGGACGACTTCGACGCGAGATTGCATTCGCGGCCGCTGTTCAGTCAGCACGAACTCGCCGCCGGTGAAGTGCCGGCGCCGTTTTGACAACAAAAAGGCGACCTGCAGCGGGAAGACGTGTTCTCCATACAGGTCCTGATGCAGGCAGTTGAAATCTCCCGGGCCGTACCGCAGCAACAGCGGCGTCGGTCGGGTTTGTCCTGCCTGGTGACACCGTTTCAGAAACGCCTTGTGCGCGGCGGGAAAACGCACCTCGACGCCGGGCGCCTCGTTCCAACGATTGGCGATCTCCGCCAGCGGCGGATAGAGTGCGGTTCGCAGCTCTTGCACGACTTCCGGCAGAGGATAGGCGAAGTACTTGTATTCGCCTCGCCCGTAGCCGCGGGGCGCCATCACGACGCGGCTGCGAAACATCTTATCGTCGTCATAGAGGCCCATCAGTTCCTCGCACTGAGCCGGTGCGAGGAGCGGGTCGATGACCGCATGGCCGTAGTTGTCTAGTTCTGCGGCGATGGTCTGCCAATTCAAGGCGGCAAGTTGATCGGCAGTTGCATCGATACTCAGGGGCGCCGTCTTTTGCGCGAAATCGTCATCAAGGTAGTTCCATGTTTTCTACGGGTTGGCCTGTCGTCCGCTGCCTTGGCATCGTCCGATCAACTTGTACAGTTTTGAGGTGCGTCCTTGTCGCGTGTGAATTGCCGCGTCTTTCGGGATTTGGCCTGCAAGAAACGCGGCGCTGAAGAACCCGACGCCCGCGTGCCTGCCACGGCGTTTATCACCTTAGCAAAGTCATCACACGCATGCGCGAACGAGCTGGGCGTCAGCAACGCATTCCGGCAAGGGCGAATGAGGGTGCGAGGTTCGTTCAATTCTGCTAGAACAACGTTGAAGCCCCAGTTGCTTTGGTGCGCGAGAAGCATGAAGCGTCTGAGTGACGAAGAATTGGCCCGCTCGGGCGTCGTGGCGAATTCGCGGATGAATCGCGAGCGCGGGCTGGTCGGCGCCAACAGTTACGCCAAAGACCTCGGCTTTCAGCCGCTGGAGTTCCTTTGTCAGCGGCTGCAGACGCAGGACCGCGCAGCCTGGCTCGATCTGTGCTGCGGCAGCGGCAAAGCCCTGGTCGAGGCCGCCTTGGAGGTCGATCGCCGCGGACTCGCGAGCCGCGTTTCGCTGCTGGGCGTTGATCTTGTGGAGATGTTCGTCTCGGCCCCGCGCGAGGCGAGCTGTTTACATCTGGAAACGGCCGCGCTGCCTGCGGGATTTCCCCAGGGAAGCTTCGACCTGGCGACTTGCGTACATGGCCTGCACTACATCGGCGATAAGCTGGGACTGATTGCCAAGGCCGTTGCGGCGCTGGCGCCGGAGGGCGCTTTTATTGCGCATATCGATCCTGCCAACCTGCGAAGTACTGACGGACTGCCAGTAACGCGACAGCCTGGCGCCTTCTTTCGACGAAGCGGGCTGGAATACGATCGTCGCCGACGTCTGCTGCACTGCGTTGGTCCGCAGCGACCGGCCTTTGACTGGCGATATGTCGGCGCCGACGATCAGGCCGGACCGAATGCGACAGGGCAAGAGGCGGTCGATTCGTATTACGAACCGGTTATGCCCTGATTCAAAGCGGCCCGGCGCCAGGGTCATCGCGGCTGGGATTAAGGAGAACTGGCAAGGACACGCGCTCATGGGCCGGAGGCGTCGCTCAACAGCCTGGTCAGCGCGCTAAGGTCAGCGGGTTTGACCAGGTGCTCGTCGAACCCGGCCTGGCGGGTGCGACGGCGGTCTTCATCCTGTCCCCAGCCTGTCAGGGCGACGAGCAGCACGCTACGGCCCCATTCTCGTTCGCGGATCCGCCCTGCTGCGGCGTAGCCGTTTAAGCGTGGCATTCCGAGATCGAGCAAGACGACGTCCGGACGAAACGCTTCGCCTATATCGAGCACTTCCAGCCCGTCGTGAGCGGTGCGGATCTCGTGTCCCAGCAACTCGAGCATCAGGCTGAGCGACTCTGCGGAGTCTTCATTATCGTCGACCACGAGAATCTTTCGCCGTGCGATCGAAACCGTCGGCTCTACGCCAGCAGGTGCGCGAGGTTCTGCCTGGTGCACGTTCACGACCGGCAAGCGGACGAGAAACTCGCTGCCGCGTCCTACTCCCTCGCTGAAGGCCTGGACCGCGCCGCCGTGCATCTCGACCAGGCGTTTAACCAGCGTCAGGCCGATGCCCAGACCGCCCTGCGCTTTCTCGAGCGAGCGATCCACTTGCACGAACATTTCGAAAATGCGGCGCAACTGCTCGGCGGGAATTCCAATGCCGCTGTCTTGCACGCGAACCACGGCCGCGCCTTCTCGCAACTCGGCGACGACGGAGATTCGCCCGCCCCGCCCGGTATATTTGGCGGCGTTATTCAGCAGATTGGCAAACACCTGCGAAAGCCGCGTCAGGTCGGCATCGAGCAGAATTGGTTCAGGCGGCAACGAGACGGTCAGCTCATGGCCCGCCGTCTCGATAAACGGCCGAGCCATTTCCACGGCGCTTTGCACGACGGTTGCCAGCTCCACCCATTGCTTGCGAAGTTCCAGCTTGCCCTGGCTGATGCGCGAGACGTCAAGCAGATCGTCAATCAGCCGGACCATCTGCTCGAGTTGGCGTCCCATCATCGATCGGGCCTGTTCCAGCATGGCTGGATCGTCGCCAGCCAGCCGGAGCAGTTGCAGCGAGTTGCGAATCGGCGCCAGAGGGTTGCGAAGTTCATGCGCCAACGTGGCGAGAAACTCGTCCTTACGGCGGTCGCTCTCGCGAAGTTCGGCAACCAATCGCAGTCTTTCGTAGGCCAGCGTGACGTAGCCGCAGATCGTATCGAAGAATTCGAATTCTTCCTCGTCGAAGCGGTCGCGCGTGCGGCTGGCAAAGGACAAGGCGCCGAGCAAGCGCCCGTCGGCATGCAACGGCATGCACGCATAGGCCCTGATGCCGCATTGTTTCGCGACCTGCAGTTTCGGATCATCCGACTGCTGAATCGAGGCGGCGGCGAAAGGCCGCCGTTGCCGGACTACGGCGCCGCAGACGGCCTCGCCGAATTCGAACGTGTTGATCTTACGCGCGTCCTCCTCGCCGATGCCGACGCACGACGCGAGTTGCAGCGCCGCCGTCGCCTTCCGCCGCCACGAAATTGAGATACACATCCAAGTCGAAGTGCGGACCGATTTTGCCGAACAGGCCGCGAAGCATGGCGTCGGGCTCATTGGTGACGAGCAGCACCGCGGCCGCCTCCCACAGCAGCCCTTGTCGTTCGGCGTACTCGCTCAACCGCGCCTCGGCTTCCTTCTGATCGGAGATGTCGGTATTGGTGCCGAACCAGCGCACCACTCGCCCGCGCTCGTCCCGAATGGGGACGGCTCGCGACAAGTGCCAGCGCATCTGTCCGTCGCGGCGCCGCAGCGGAAACTCGTCCTCCCAGGCCGTTTCTTCGGCGAGCGCCGTTTTCCATCTCGCCAGCACGCGCGGCAGTTCCGCCGGATCGTGGACGCTTTGCCAGCCCCAGCCCGCCATCTGCTCCAGCGTCGCGCCGGTGTACTCGTACCAGCGGCGGTTGTACCAGAAGATATGACCGTCGGGCCCCGTCATCCACGCGAGCTGCGGAATGGAATCGGCCAGGGTTCGGAACTGTTCTTCGCTGTCGCGCAGCGCTTGTTCGGAACGGATTCTTTCGATCGCGATGCCCGCGGTCCGCGCCAAAATGTCAACTCGCTGCAGCTCATCCGGTTTCGGGCGGCGGGGCGTGTCGAAGTAGACGGCGAACGTGCCCAACACGCGGCCTTGCGAAGACAGGATCGGCGTGGACCAGCAAGCTCGCAGTCCGTGCCTCAAGGCGTGCTCGCGGTAATCGGCCCACAGCGGGTCGGCCGCGATGTCCGAAACGATCACCTGTTTGCCCAGATAGGCGGCCGTGCCGCAGGAGCCGGCGCGGGGGCCCAGCGGCAGGCCGTCGATGGTTTTCGACCAGCCTTCGGGAGCACGGCGACCCTGCCACGGGCCGCAACCGGGCGCCCTCCTCGTCAAGCAACAGGACGGTGGCGATCAGGCGGTCGCCGCCTTGCCGCTCGATAGTTTCGCACATCGCCTCCAGCACGTCGGTAAGCGGCGCCAGTGCACCATCCGTTCGAGCACTCGCTTCTGTCCCTCAAGCAGCAACTCGTTTTGCTTCTGCTGGGTGATGTCCCGCGAGACGCAAGCCAGATAGCGCGGTTCTCCGGTTTCGGCATCCGGCAGCGTGAAGACGTTCCACCGGACCGGAATTCTGCGCGCCGGTCTGGAAGTGTCGAAACAGAACCTCCCCGTCCCAGTGGCCTTCGGCGAGCAGCAGCGGCAAGATGTCTCGCTCAATCCTCAGCCGCTCATCCTCCGGAAAGTAATCCAGCAGATTCGCCTGGCGGGCTTGTTCCAGGCCGTCGAGTCCGACGAGCCGCTGGCCGGCTCGATTGAGGAAACGCGTCCGCCGGTCGAGTCCGGCGATGCCGATGAAGTCAGGACTGTATTCGATCACGGAGATCAACCGGTCGCGTTCCTGCTCGGCTCTTTTTCTCTGGGTGATATCCCGGGCCACGGCAAATACAAAAGGTTCCTTCTCGAAGGCGACGGCGGTAACGCTAATCTCGACCGGAAAGGTCGAGCCATCCCGTCGGCGATGAATCGTTTCGAAAGGAGCGTCCGGCTCGCGCTGCGTGCGATCAAAGAATTGCCGGTAGCTGGCCGGGTCATAACTCGAGTCGACGTCGAACAGGCTCATTTGCAGAAGCTCGGCTTCGGAGTAACCGAGACGCTGCTGCGCGAGTTCATTGACGTACAGAAACCGGCCTTGCGCATCGAGCAGGAAGTGGGCCTCGCTGGAATGGTCGCTGATGAACTTGAAACGCCGGGCTTCCTTTTCTGCACGGCGGTGCGCCGAAACGTCGTGAAACACCAGCACGACTCCGGTAATGGCGCCGCGCGCATCGCGAATCGGAGCCGCCGAGTCTTCGATCGGCGTCTCATCCCCATGGCGCGAAAGCAGGACCGTGTGATTCGCCAGGCCGACCACGACGCCCTCGCTCAGCGCGCGGTCGACCGGATTTGCAGCCGGTTGGCGGGTTAGTTCGTTAATGATTTGAAACACGCGTGAGAGAGCTTGCCCGACTGCCTCGTCCTGGGTCCAACCGGTCAACGTTTCCGCGACGGAATTCAGGAACGTGACGCGGCTCTCGCCATCGGCGGCAATGACGGCATCGCCGATGCTGGCCAGCGTCGTCCGCAGCCATTCCCTTTGCGCCGCCAGCGATTGCTCGAACTGGCGTCGGCGAGAGATTTCCTGGGAGAGCTGCTCGACCTTCTGATTCAGAATGAGAAACTGACTATCGGCCGTCGCTTTGAAAGTCAGCCGCAACAGGACGAGCGCGAGCGAGTCCGGCGAGCGCGGCCGGAAGACGTTTCCTTCAGCGCGACAAGTCAGCTCGGCGCCGTTGACGTCGCCCATCGTCACCGAGCCGGGCAGCATTTCTTTGCTGCGGGCGCAAGCTCGCAGGTAATCTGCCAGCGCCCGCTCCGGCCGGCCCTTGCCCGCCGAGAGCCGGCGCTCGGCAAGCCGTCCTGGCGGCAAGTTCAGGCGGCGGCAAGCCGCCGGGTTGGCCGCCACGATCAAACCATCCGTGGAAACAAGCAGCAAGATCTCGGGAAAGAGATGCGAAAAGCGGTGGAATTCCTGGATTGCTGAATCAAATGATCCGGCAGTGGAGGTTTGGTCGGACAACGGGATGAGATCCTTATCTTGATCTTCGACGCCTGCGACGACGCGTCTTTCGCCGGATCCGGTTCAGCTTTCGAAATACTCGCGTCCGTCCGCTTGCTCGCCCTCGGCAGCCGGCTTGAGGTGTACGACCACCCGGCACTCCGCGCCTCCCTGGGCGATCGTTTCTTCGAGGTCCACCCGGCCATAGCCAAGGTTCTCCGCGGCAATGACGCCAAAAACGTTGCTGGTCATCATGCACAAGGCGGGGCGATCCTTGACCTTGTCGCCGAAGGGGCATTTGCGGTTGCCCAGCACGATTTTGTCCTCGTGCTCTTCAATGACGTAGAAGTCGCCTTCAATGCGTCGCTTGAGATCGATGAGCACCTCGGCGACCTGCTCGCGCGAGAGACGTTCTACGGCCAGCGCCTGGCGATACTCGCGATTGATCTGGTCCCCGATGTGCTGCCCGACGATGCTGACGAAGCCGGAGGCTTCTTCCAGGCCGACCACGTCTTGCAAGGCGCCCGCCAGCTCGCGGACCAGCGAGCGAAGAAAGACATCTCGTTCCAAGGCGATCGGCAACTCGGAGATAGAATTGGAAGCGTGGGACATGATTTTATCAGAACCTCAGGGAAGTGCCTGCAGAAACGGTCGGAGCCCCGGCCGGGCTGTTGCAAAGTGCGCAGCAGCGCCGCCTGACGGGAAAAACGGAGACGCGCAAGACGATAGAGTCTCGCGCTTCGGGCGCTTGCATAGCGGAAAGAGAGCTGGCTGCCGTAGCCGCGTCTTGGCTGCCCCGGCGCCGCGACCCGGATTTTCATTATATACGCGACCGGCTCATTCCGTCAGCACTTTCCCGATTTGCATTCCCAGCGAGCGGAGCTTGGCCCGCAAGGTCACGCGACTGAGCCCCAGGACTTCGGCGGCGCGCGCCTGGTGGCCTTCGGCGTAGTCCATGGCGCGGCGGAGCATCAGGCGGTCGAAATGTTGCAGCGCGCGGCGGTACAGGTCGGTTTCGCCCGCCGCAAACCAGCCGTCGATCTCTCCGGGCAGCCGCTGCCATTCCGCGGCGTCCTGCGTCGCCTGCTCGCTGCCGCTGGAGACGCCGTTGCGCAGTTCGGCCGGCAGGAACTCCGGCAGGATCGTCGGGCCGGCGGAGACGATCAACGCCTCGCGAATCACGCTTTGCAACTCGCGCACGTTGCCCGGCCAATCGTACTGCTGCAGCAGTTCCAAAGCCTCGGGAGAGATGGAGCGCGCCGAGGCGCCCATCTGGCGGTTGTAGCGGAACAGGAAATAGTGCGCCAGTTCGGAAACGTCTTCGCGTCGGTCGCGCAGCGCGGGCAGGTTGATCGTCACGCCGCGGAGGCGGTAGTAAAGGTCTTTGCGGAAGCGTCCCGCTTCGATCTGCGCTTCCAGGTTCTGGTTGGTGGCCGCAATCACGCGCACGTCGACGGCGATGGTTTCGCTGCCGCCGACGCGTTCGAAGCAGTTCTCTTGCAGCAATCGCAAGATCTTGGCCTGCGTGCTGGACGCCATGTCGCCCACCTCGTCGAGAAACAGCGTGCCGTGATGGCACTGCTCGAACTTGCCGATGCGGCGCTGTTCGGCGCCGGTGAACGCGCCGCGTTCGTGTCCGAACAACTCGCTTTCCAGCAACGATTCCGGAATGGCCGAGCAGTTGATGGCCAGAAACGGAGCGCGGCTGCGGAGGCTGTGATGGTAAATGGCTCGAGCCACCAGTTCTTTGCCCGCGCCGCTCTCGCCGAGAATCAGCACGTTCACGTCTTGCGGCGCCATCCGGCCGATTTGCTTGCAGACGGAGCGCATGGCGGCGCCCGAGCCGACCAGCAGATCGGGCTGGTCCTGCGGCCGCTCGCCTTCTTCCAGCAGCGCCGGCACGTGCATCAAGCGGCTGATGCCGAACGCCTGTTCGACGACGTCCTGAAGATGATGGGCGTCGAGCGGTTTGACGAGATAGTCGTAGGCGCCGACCTTCATGGCTTCGATGGCCGTATCCGCCGAGCCGTGGCCCGTGATGAAAATCACCAGGCTCTTGGGATCGATCTCGCGCAACTCGTGAAACACTTCCAGTCCCGAGCGCGGACCCAGGCGGATGTCGAGCAGGATCACGTCGGGCGAATGCTCGGCGGCCAGCCGCAAGCCTTCGTCGGCAGTCGCCGCCTCGAGCACTTCCACCCGCTCGCTGGCCAGCACCTGGCCGATGCTGTAGCGGATGTTCGATTCGTCATCAATGACTAGCAGCTTCAATGGCTTCTTCACGACGCATCTCCGAGACTTGTTCCATGGTCTGCGACTCGCCGCCCGGCGACGTTGTTGGCGATTCCGCATCGGCCAGCGGCAGTTCCGCGACCAGCATGGCGCCGCCGGACGGCGGATTGCTGGCCGTCAGACGCCCGCCGTGCTCCTGCATGATTTGCCGGCTGATCGCCAATCCCAACCCGATGCCGCGCTCCTTGCTGGTGACGAACGGCTCGAAAAGCCGCTGCATGATTTGGGCCGGAATTCCGGCGCCCGTGTCGCGAATGACGACCTGCAACGACCCGGCCGGCGCCGCTCGCGCTTCGATCGTCACTCGCAGTTCGCCGCCGGACGGCATGGCTTCGATGGCGTTCAGCAGCAGATTGATGAACACCTGGTGCAACTGTTCGGGGTCGGCGTCGACCGTCAGCGGTTCGGCGCCGAGTTGCTCGTCAATGGCCACGCCGCTCTGCAAGGCTCGTCCGCCCACCAGATTCAGCGCCCGCCGCAAGGTGCCGCGCACGTCATGCCGCACCCGGCGCAACTTGGGCGGACGCGCGTAGTCGAGCAATTCCTGGATGGTCGTTTCAATGCGGCCGATCTCCTGCTGGACGATTTGCAGACGCTGCCTGTCGGTCGAGTCGGGCGACTTGGTTTCGCTCGATGGCTTGAATCAACAGCTTGACCGACGTCAACGGATTGCGCACTTCGTGCGCCACTCCCGCGGCCAGTTCGCCGACGACGGCCAACCGCTCGGCCCGGACGGCTTCGCGACGCGCTCGCTGCAATTGTTCGACGACCTGCTTGATTCGGGCCGAAACGTCTTGCACCTGCTGTTGCAAGGCGGGCAGCCCGCCCAGTTCCGGCGAAGGATAAACCTCAACCAGGCCGATTTCTTGTTCCAGGTCGCCGCTGGCGCTACGCAGCGTCACGCTGATCTCGGAGATCGAATGGTGCAGCCCCCGTGCGACCGCCACTCCCAGCAGAATGCCGAGCGCCGGTCCGATAATCACGAAGGCCACGCGCCCCAGGTCGACTCGGGACCGCCAGCGATCCCGCCGCTGAAAGGCCTCGTTCGTCAGCCGTTGCGCCAACTCGGACAGATCTTCGCAAGGCTGCACGACCGTTCGCGCCAGGTGCATGGCCGCGTCAACCGCCTGGGCCGCTTCATCGGGCGACATGTGCTCGCGTGCTAGCTGATCGCGTGAGGCGGCTCCATACTGAGCGAACTGCCGGTCGATGGCGCGAACCAGATCGCGTTCGGCCGTGCTCGAAGCGTTTTCCTCGGCTCGGGCCAGCGCCTGATCGAACGCTCGTTCAATATTCTGGGCCTCGGTCCGGTACTTCTCTCGCAGGCTGCCGCCCCGTTCCAGATGTTCGGCGGCTTCGAGCACCGTGGCCTGCAGACGCCACAGGTTCTCTTCCATGTCGCCGGCCGCCTGGATGACGTTGCGATTCTTATTGAGCAGTCGCGTCTGGCTCTGATCCAATTGGCCGAGGATATAAGAGGTCCCGCAACTGACCAGCGCCCAAATCAGACTTACTAGCGCGGTCGGAGCGACCACCTTTTTCCACATAGCGACAGCAGCCGAACGAGGGGCCGCGGCTTGCTCTGACGAAGCCAGGCGCGACGGACTGGTTTGGCAGGCCTGGGTCCCGCCTCCTGCAATGTCCATATTATCCCTCGTGTTTAGGTCCGGCAAGGCGGCCGAGGCCGCTCGACGCGGTGGCGCGCACGACGTTCAAAAGGACGGCTCCGATTGGACTTCTCCAGTCTGTTCCATCTCGCACGTCGATTGCCGTGCCGCTTGTCCCCCAGACACGTCGGCCGCACGGACAATGCCGCCGTTCACTCTTCTGCCGCCCCTTCAAGCCTCTGCGATAGACGCGAATTGCCGGTAGTGTCGTCATTTGATTGGATGCAGGAGTTCCCATTAGGGCACGCGCTCCAGTTCAGAATGGCGCCGCGACCGCCCGAAGCTGAACGCGATTTTCCCGAGTCGAGGACATTAATTTTTCGTAAGCAACCTTTGTGCCAGCTTTCCAACCGAGGGGGCGGGATCGCGACGCAACTCTCATGAACCGAATCCATTAGCGGGTTGATCTTTTTTTGCCCCGGGATCCGGACATTCCACAGGGATCGATTTTCCGCCAGTCAGGCAGAAAAAATCTTTCCAAAAGTGAAAGATTCTGTCTCCTTTGTGCTAATCGGGGGGGCGGAATCGGCGCCGAGTTGCTCAGTGGTTTTGATCCCACCGACTGGCCCGGACGAGGGGGGGCGTTTGTGTGGCCTATGCGCGATGCGCTGAATTGTCGGGCCGAGCCGAGCCCCCGGAAGCTCTCTTGCGGCCTGTTTGCTTGACAAACAAGCATTTTGTGGGCCGCGGCGCCGAATCAGGGTCGAGGATGACCTATGTTGTGAGGGGCGCGGCGACGTTGACGGCCGACGTTGGCGGCCGGCGCCTAGAGCTGGAGCGTTTCATGTTTCCGACGATTCTTGCGATGCGGCGACCCGTCACGACCTTGATGCTGGTCGTGGCGCTGATCAGCGGCGGCATGCTGGCCTACGACCGGATGCGGGTCGACATCTTCCCGTCGCTCAACACGCCGAAGATCTACGTCTTCCTCGACTACATCGGCATGAGCCCCGACCAGATGGAAGGGTTCATCGTCAACCAGCTCGAACTGTACTTTCAGTACGTCGACGGCATCGAGGACATCAAGACTCGCAACATCCAGCAGGTCGCCCTGTGCGAGCTGTCGTTCTTCCCCGGCACGGACATGGGGCAGGCGATGGCCCAGGTGGTGGCCATGTCCGACCGGGCCATGTCGTGGATGCCCAAGGGCACGCTGCCGCCGATGATCATGCGCATGGACGCCGGCAGCGTTCCGGTCGGCTACCTGGTGTTCGAGAGCGACGAAGACCTCGCTGGGGGCGATGGGCGACCTGGCGCAGAACATCATCCGGCCGCTGGTGCAGAAGAACGTGCCCGGGCACGGTGGCGATCTCTCCGTTCGGGCCGAACATGCGGTCGATCGTCGTGAACGTCGACCCCCAAAAGCTGCTCGACTACAACCTGAGCCCGCCGCACGTCATCGAGGCCCTGGCCAAGGGCAACACGATCATTCCGGCCGGCAACGTCTACATCAAGGACTCGATGCCGATCGTCTCCAACAACGCGACGATCGTCGATATCCAGCAAGCTCGGCGACATCCCGCTCAAGATCGGCGAGAACGTCTACCTCCGCGACATCGCGACGATCCAGGACGACACCGACATCACCTACGGCTACGCCCTGGTCAACGGCAAGAAGTCGGTCTACCTGCCGATCATCAAGAAGGACACCGGCTCGACGCTGACGGTCGTGGCCGACGTCCACAAGTCGATGCAGTTGTTCCGCGACGCCGTGCCCCAAGGACGTGAAGGTCAGCTTCGAGTTCGACGAGTCGCCCACCGTGGTGCGCGCGGTCAAGAGCGTGGCCACCGAAGGCGCTGATCGGCGCCGCGCTGACCGGCCTGATGATCCTGCTGTTCCTCCGCGACTGGCGGAGCGTGATCGTGGTCGTCGCGAACATCCCGCTGGCGCTGCTGGGCTCGCTGCTGCGGGCTCTGGCTGACGGGCAACACGATCAACATCATGTCGCTGGGCGGCATGGCCCTGGCCATCGGCATTCTCGTCGACGAGGCGACGGTGACCGATCGAGAACGTCCACGTGCAGATGGAGGCACACCGCGAACGATCGCCTCGGCCGTGCTGCACGGCCAGCCGACGCCACGGCCGTGCCGCGATTGCTGGCCCTGCTCTGTATCCTCTCGGTGTTCATTCCGGCGTTCATCATGGAGGACCCGTTGCGGTCGCTGTTCATGCCGCTGACGTTGGGCGTCGGCTTCGCCATGATCTCGTCGTATCTGCTCTCCAGCACGTTCGTGCCGATCATGTGCGTGTTCCTGCTCAAGCACACGAGCGGCGCCGACGAGAGAAGCCGGGCTTTTCGGCCGGTTCCTCAGAGGCTTACCGCCAAGGTCGTCAACGCCGTTCGTCCGCCTGCGCTGGCTCGTCGTGCCCGGTCTATCTTGGCGGCTTGCGCGCTGATCCTCGGCGTGCTGGGCTTGCAGGTCGGCACGGAGCTGTTTCCGCAGATCGACTCGGGCGAGTTCGTGCTCCGGTTCCGGCCGCCCCCCGGCTCGAACTTCGAGCTGACCCGGCGAGATGGCCATGAAGTGCCTGGAAGAGATCGAGCGGAGGCGAAGCCCGAGAATATCGACGATCACGATGGGCTTCGTCGGCCAGGTGGCCCCGAACTTCGGCATCGACAACATGGTGCTGTTCATGCGCGGGCCCGACGACGGCTGGCTGCGCGTGGCCTTGAGCGAAGACAGCGGCATCAAGCTCGACGCGTTCCGCGAGCGGCTGCGGAAGGTTCTGCCCGAGCGGGTCGATCCCCTGGCTGGCCAAACGCCTGGAACAGGGCGGTTTGTCCGCAGAGGACGCGCAGCCGCGAAGCAGGCCGCGGTCGACCTTCGGCTTCGAACCGGGCGATATCGTCACCAGCGTGATGAGCTTCGGCTCGTTGACGCCGATCGCCGTCCGCGTGGTGGGCACCGACTTGAAGCTGGTGCGGCAGCATGCAGAGAAGATCGCCGGTGAAATGAAGCGGATTCCGTTCCTCCGCGACGTCGGCTTCGAGCAGATGCTCGACTACCCTTCGGTCGAGGTCAACATCGACCGCGAGAAAGCCGGGCTCAGCGGCGTGACGGTCGAGGATCGTGGCGCGTGCGCATGGTCATGGCGACCTCGTCGACGCGGTTTACGAACCTCAACTACTGGGTCAACGTGAAGACGGGCTTCGACTACCTGGTGCAGCTTCAGGTTCCGCCGCTGCGGATAGACAAGCCGGAAGACATTGAAGTCCTGCCGCTGGAAAGCGTCAATCCGCTGGTCAACCTGATGGTTCGCGACGTGGCGACGGTCCGCAAGGGGTCGCGTCCGGGCGAAATCGACCGCGATATGTCGCAGCGCTATATCACGCTGACGGCGAACGTCGAAGGCGAAGACATGGGCCGCGCCTCGCAGCAGGTCGAAGCGGCGATCGCGGCGGCCGGCGATCCGCCCCGCGGCGTGCGGGTCGAGCTGATGGGCCAGCTCCCGCCGATGATCGCCATGTTCGAGGCGCTCGAGCATCGGCCTGGGCGTGGCCGTGTTCGTGATCCTGGTGCTGCTGACGGCCTATTTCCAGTCGCCGCGGCTGGCGCTGGTCTCCATTGGCGCCGTGCCGGGGGTGCTCGCCGGCATCGCGACGATCCTCTACTTTACCGGCACGTCGCTCAACATCGAGTCGTTCATGGGCTCGATCATGTGCCTGGGCGTCTCGGTCTCGAACTCCGTGATGCTGGTGACGTTCATGGACGAGCACTGGCAGGCCGGCAAGCCTTCGGCCGAGGCGGCCGCTCATCGGCGCGGAGCGAGCGGCTGCGACCGATCCTGATGACCGCCTGCGCCATGACCGTCGGCATGGTGCCGATGGCGCTGGCGCTGGAGCGAGGCAGCCAGATGCAGGCCCCGCTGGGCCGGGCGGTGATCGGCGGACTGTTGATGTCGACCTTCGCCACGCTGCTGGTGCTTCCCTCGATCTTCTGCCATCGTCATCGGCCGGAAGCAGTCCGCCTCGCCTTCGATTTACCCGGACGATCCGGAGAGCGCCCACTACGATCCGCACGTTTACGATCCGGTGGACGAAGAAGGCAAACAGCCTTCGCAGGACGAAGGCGAAGGGGAAAAGGCGAGCGACGAGTGATTGCGGGGCGAGTGAAATTGGAGGGGCGGTCGTCCGCAAACAAGGACGCGGAGCGAGCCACGGATGAAACTCAGATCGAACACGGATAAAACCAGATGGGCTCTCGCCTTCGCCCAGATGAAAGCGAGGTCCTTGTGCACTGTTATTATTATCTCTTTTTCGTGGTCAATCCGTGTTTCATCCGTGGCTAAAGGCGAGTCGGAATTCGCTCATCGGCGCTAAAACAGCGACCGTGATCTTACGGCGCGACGTTGTAGCGCGGAACTTGTTCCGTGCCGGCAGATCGGCTGCTCTGGCCGGCGCGAGTCGTCAGGCGGGTGAACGGAACAAGTTCCGTGCTTACCACCGTAGCTCGGAACTTGCTCTGAACATGCAGGGCCTCTCGATCGCAACCGCGAGTCTCACGACTTCGCGGCGGCCTGGGCCGCTTCGAGTTCCTTGCGCCACTTGGCGGCCTCGTCGCTGTTGCCGCGGGCTTCGTAAAAGTGCACTAACCGCTCGATCGCTTTGATCAGGCAGTCCTTTGAAGCTGGCGGAATGTCGGCCTCGCGCTGTTTCAGCCCCTCGTAGCCCGACACTAACAAAGGTTCGGCGTCGTCGTATTTCCGTAGGGCAAACAGCGCCTCGCCGAGCATCGAGGTGACGTCGTACGTCGACCAGGCGTCGGGTTGCGTCTCCTCGTAGCTCGTCAGGCATTCGCGTAGGACCGTTTCCGCCTGGACTTCGCGATTTTGTTCCAGCAACTTCGCGCCGCGTGCGGCCATCGCGGAAGCAGGGGCCGCGGCCTTCCGATTGTAGAGGTCGCCGGCTTTGTCGACGCTGCCGATGACGCGGTAGGCTCGGGCCAGGTCGTTGCGGCTGCCGACGGTGGCGGGATCGTCCGGGCCCAGGACCGACTCTCGCAGCGTCAGCGCTTGCTCATACTGCTCGGCGGCAAGCTTTGCTTCGCCCAGGTAGAAATAGGTCCAGCCCAGCATGCTGCGGACCAGCGCTTCGGCCAGCGGACGGTCGGGAAAGGCGCCGGCCACCTGCGGCAGGGTGGCATCGACGGCTTCGCGCAGCGTGACGTCTTTTTTCGGCGGTTTGGTCCAATCGAGCGGCCGGCCGGCGGAGAGGATTTTATCCCGCACGAAGTCGAGCGCCGTTTTGGCGTCGTCGGCGGCTTGCCGGGCCTGCTGCTCGTCGGTCGCGGTCTGGTTTCGCTCGTGTTCTGCGGTTTGCTGGCCCGCCAGGGCCAGTTTGCACTTTTCCGCCGCGTCTTCGGCGGCTATCTTCGCGCGGTCGCGTTCTTCCTCGGCCGCTTGGGCTGCTGCTTTTGCCTGTTTTGCCGAGTTTATCGCCCAGGCGGCTGCTGCAACGCTCAAAACGGCGATTACCGCCGCGGCCGTCAGGGCGACGCCTGGCGTAGTTTTTTGCATCATGGTCAGCTTCGCTCTCGAAAACGGGTTAGTCCTGGTTGAATGAAGACGAAAACGTCCCGGACCGCGTCCGCCTGGACGGTTTGTGCCGAAACGGCCGGCTGCGACGATCTGCTATAAAACCATAAGTCATTCGGCGCAAAAAAAGCTATGAATTCTTGGCCCGACGGGAGGCCGTTGGTGCGTTTTGTTCCTTACGCGAGTCCCGTATCGCTCGAGTGCTCTAGTGGAAACTATCGACGTGAATGAACTAAGACTCGCGGGCGCCGTCAACGTTTCGCGTCGTAACGCGGTCTGGCGCCGGCTCGCCTTGGCTTGCCTGGCCTTGCTGGCTGCGGCCGGCTGCGAAGACAAGCCGAAGTCGCGATTACCAATCCGTCTCGGAACCTCAGGTCGTCAAGCTCGTCAGCCCTCCTGTGCGGAAGATCGTGCGCGTGGTAGGTCAGCCGAGCTTCGTGAACAGCTACGAGCGCACGTCGATCTACCCGAAGATGACCGCTTACATCGAAAAGTGGATCGTCGACATCGGCGATATGGTCAAAACGGGCGACGAACTGGCGACGCTGTTCGTGCCCGAACTCGTCGAAGATTACGGCACGAAGAAGGCCACCGTCAAGCTCGACGAGGAGCGGATCGATCTGGCGGTCAAGCTGGTGGACGTGGCCTCGGCCAACGTCGAGGCGGCCAAGGCCGAGTTGCAGGAAGCCGAGGCGATCCTCGCCGATTACCAGTCTCAAGTCGATCGCTGGGACGTCCAGGTGGAGCGCCTGGCTCGCGAAGTCAAGCGGGGCGTGGTCGATCCGCAGGTGTTGCTCGAATCGCAGAACCAGTTGAACGCCAGCAGGGCCTCGCGAGACATGCCGTGGCGAGGATCGCCAAGGCCAAGGCCGAGTTGCTTTCCAAGCAGGCGACGCTGGCCAAGGCGAACGTGGACGTGGCGGTGGCCCGCGCCGCTTTGAAGGTGGCTGAGAGCGAAGAACGGCGTCTCAAGGCCTGGGTGGGCTACCTGAAGCTGTATGCTCCGTTCGACGGCGTGATCGTGGCCCGCAACGCCAACACGGGCGACTTTGTACTGCCCGCCACCGGCGACCCGACCGCCATGCAGCACGCCCCGGACTTGTCGCCCGGCGGCGGCGCCGCGCCGATATACGTAGTCGACCGCCTGGACATCGTGCGGGTCTTCGTCGACATTCCCGAGTCAGACGCCGACTATGTCAGGCAAGGAACCCCGGCCAGCGTGTTGATTCGCGCGTACCGCGACAAGGAACTGCCGGCCAGCGTTACGCGCGTCAGTTGGGCGCTGAACGTCACGACCCGTACGCTCCGCGCCGAAATCGACTTGCACAATCCCGACGCCGGCATCCGTCCCGGCATGTACGCCTACGGCAAAGTGATGATCGAGCGGCCCGACGTCCGCGCGCTGCCTGATGCGGCGATCGCCTACAGCGGCGAGCAGGTCTTCTGCTGGCTGTACAAGGACGGCCGCGCGGTGCGGACCGAGGTGGAACTGGGCGTCAGCGACGGCGATTGGATCGAGGTCACCCGCCATCGCAAAGCGGCCGCTCAAGCAGGCGCCCATAACGAGACGCCCTGGACCCAATTTGACGGCGCGGAGCAAGTCGTCCTTGGCGATCTCTCGCTGCTGACCGACGGTGCGCGGTGAAGATCTTAAAGACTCCCCCAAGGCCGATTGAATCGCCGGCCGCCGCAGCGGAATCGGCGACGATTCCGTGGGTCCTGCTCCGCGGCGCCGAAGTTTCACGAGTTGGCATGCCGCGCGCGCGCCCTGAATGAATGATGAACAACGCAGTCTTCAGGGGACTCGGAAAGGACTGGCAAAAAGATGTGGGGCAAAAAGAGAGGGACACGGAATTAGGCTAGTCGTCACTGCGGACTAACCGCCCCGCTTTCTTCTCCCGCTAAGCATCTCCAATCCTGCTCTTCATTTTTTGCCTTCGCAGGGCGCCTGCCCGGGGCCGGCGGTTTCGGTTGTTGCTCGCGGCGCATTTTAGGCGCCGCGATCCTGCCACCGTCTCGCCGTTATTTCGCTTGCATGGCGAAGCCTTGGGCTTCGCGGAGCAACGCCGAGAATGAAAAGGGCTTTTCCAGAACTTGCACGACCGGCGATAATGTCAATTGGGGGAACGTCTCGGGTTGCGCCGTGGTCGATGTCAGGACGACCGGAACGGAAGCCAGGCACGGATCGTCGCGCATGATTTCGAGCAAACCGTCCGCGCCGCCCCACTTCAGTTGCAAGTCAAGGATCAAAAAGCCGGGCGAGCCGTCGCGCAGCCTGCCGAGGCATTCCACCCCGTCCCGCGAAAGCTGAACCTGCCAGCCATGACGAGAAAAGAATCGGCGGTATAAATCGCACAGATCCGCGTCGGCGTCGGCGATAAGAACCGTGGGGGGGTACACGCAACGTTCCTTTTGATGGACTAGTAATAGCCAGGTTGCTTACCGGCGGGACGATTGCCAAATAAATGGCGGATTTCGTGGTTCCGTCCCGGTCCAATTCGATGGTTGTCGTCCTCGCTCTGGCCTGTCGTCCCAGGGCTTTGCCGGATGCAGCCAGACAGGAGGCCACTCCCGGCAATTACTGACCATATCCGCAGACGGAAGGGCTGGCAGTCGGGTCTTGGTCTACAATCCGCGTGGGGGAAACCCTGTTGCGTGCCGCCGCATATAGCTTTGACCGACGATCGCCTATACTGATCGCGGGGCCCAAGTTCTCGACGCCGAACCGGGCGTTGCCGGCAGGCCGGACTCGCCGCTCTCGGGCGCGCCCGCCGCGCGATGCATGCAGAGGAAGGGCAATGGCCCCGAAAAAGAAAGTGCAGCCCCTGTTAAAAAACAGAAAGCGGGCATGACAGGCGACAAGAATCCGGACGAACTGGAATTCTCGGCCCCCGCGGACGACGAGCCGTCTCTTGCGAACGACGACGCCGAGTTCGCTCAGCCGGGCCCGTTCGTCGTTGGGATTGGCGCTTCGGCCGGAGGGCTCGAAGCGCGACGGGGCTTATTCAGTCCTTGAGCGCCGATGGCGACATGGCCTTTGTCGTCGTTTCGCACCTCGATCCGGAGCATAAAAGCGCCTTGGGCGAAATTCTGTCGAAGGCCACCGCGCTGTCAGTTCGCGAGGTCGAAGACGGCATGGCCATCGAGCCGGGCGTCGCCTATGTTATGCCGCCCAACCGGGACATGACCGTCGCCGACGGCCTCCTGCACGCTGGCGCCCCGCGCGGAAACGCAAGTCGCGGCACCTGCCCGTCGACACGTTTTTGTGCTCGCTGGCCAAAGAGTACGGCAGCCGGCGCCATCGGCGTAATTCTGTCGGGAAGCGGTTCGGACGGGACGAGCGGCCTGAAGGCGATCAAGGAACAAGGGGGCATCTCCTTCGCGCAGGATGCCACGGCGCGGTTCAGCGGCATGCCGCATAGCGCCATCGCCGCCGGCGTCGTCGACGATGGTCCTGCCGCCCGCCGAGATTGCCGCCGAACTGCTGCGGATCTCCAGCCAGCTTCTGCCGGCCGAGGAACTGGAGACCGAGAATCCGGCGCCGTCGTCTGGCAGCGGCGCCAAGTAAGACGCATTCCATGAAATCCTTCGCGTGCTGAGCGACGGCACGGGCGTAGATTTCATGCACTATAAGCACTCGACGCTGCGCCGCCGACTCCAGCGGCGCATGGTCCTGCGGCGGTTGCAGAGCATGGACGATTACCTGCGGCGCCTGCGCGACGAGCCGGCGGAGCTCCAACGGCTGTTCGAGGAAGTCCTGATTCCGGTGACCAGCTTTTTCCGAGAGCCGGAATCGTACGAGGCTCTCGCCACGACCGTGCTGCCGCGGTTAATGGCCGACCGTCCGCCGAAGGCGCCGCTTCGCATCTGGGTGGCGGGGTGCGCAAGCGGGGAAGAGGTTTATTCCATCGCCATCTGCGCGCTGGAATTTCTATCCGATATGGCCGAGGCGGTTCCCGTCAGGATTTTCGGCACCGACATCAGCGAGCGGTCCATCGAAGCACGGCGCGGGCCGGCGTGTACGGCGAAGCCATCGTGAGCGAGGTCTCTGCCCAACGCCTGCAGCGCTTCTTTCTCAAGACCGACCGCGGCTACGAGATCGGCAAGACGGTTCGCGACCTGTGCATCTTCGCCAGGCACGACCTGACGAAAGACCCGCCGTTCTCTCAGCTCGACCTGGTGAGTTGCCGCAACGTACTGATTTATCTGGGGCCCGTCCTGCAAGACCGGGTGCTGCCCATCTTGCACTACGCCCTCGGCCGGGCGGCATTCTTGATGCTGGGCAGTTCGGAGTCGGTGAGCCGCTACGACGATCTGTTCGACGTCCTCGATAAGCGGCACAAGCTCTATGTGCGGACTTCGGCCCCGAGCCGGTTGACCTTTGACTCGCACGCCCGGCTCCCCTGAAGCGACAAGGGCGGCTCGCGAGGGGAGGACGGAGCGAGGCCGCGGCCTGACCGAGATCTGCCGCGAGGCGGATCGCGTCGTGCTGGCCCGCTACGCACCCGACGGCATGGTGGTGGACGACAACCTGCACGTCGTTCAATTTCGGGGCGATACGGGCCATTACCTTCAGCCTCCGCCGGGCTCGCCCACGACGGAACTGCTGCTGCTGGCGCGCGAGGGACTGCTCGGCGACCTGCAAGACGCGTTGGGCCTGCGCCCGGCGCGAGAAACTCCGGGTGCGCAAAGCAGGCGTGCAGGTGAAGACCAACGATCACTTCACGGAAGTTGATTTAGAGGCGATTCCGATCTCCGACCCCGTCTCGGGGCTGCGCTACTTCGTGGTGCTGTTCGTCGACCGGGAGGAAACGCCGACCGCGCCCGCGAAGCTGATCTCGCCCGAGGAAGAATCCGAGCAGGTTCGCGAAGTTGGCCGCTTGAGTCAGGATCTCGCTTCGACCAGGGCGTTTCTGCAATCGGTGATCGAGCAGAAGGAATCCGCCAACGAGGAATTGCGCGCGGCCAACGAAGAGGTCATCAGCGCCAATGAAGAGCTGCAAAGCACCAATGAAGAACTGACGACCGCCAAGGAGGAACTGCAAGCGACGAACGAGGAGTTGTCGACGGTCAACGACGAGTTGCAGAGCCGCATTCGCACGGCCAACCAGCTTGCCGACGACGTGGTCAACCTGATCGAAATGACGCGCATCCCGATCGTGGTGCTGGGGCCGGACCTTTGCATCCGCCGTTTCACTCCCGCCGCGCAGGTGCTGATGAGCCTGCGGCCCAGCGACGTGGGGCGGCCGTTTTCGGATCTCAAATCAAAGCTCAACATCCCCGACCTGGGAGCACTCGTCCGGCAGGTGATCGATACGCTGGAGATCAAGCAACTCGAGGTCTCCGACGAGTCGGGCGCCTGGCACAAGCTGTACATCCGGCCTTATAAGACGTTGGAGCACAAGATCGGCGGCGTGGTGCTGATGCTGATCGACATCAACGCCCTCAAGCGGCGCGAGCAGGAGATTCAGGAGTCGCGCGATTTCGCCGTGAGCATCGTCGAGACGGTGCGGGAGCCGCTGCTCGTGCTCAATGGCGAGCTGCGCGTAGAGACGGCCAACCGGGCTTTCTACGAGAGCTTTCGGGTCGAGCCCGCGGATACGTTGGGTCGGTTAGTCTACGAACTGGGCGACGGCCAGTGGGATATCCCCGAGCTGAAGATCTTGCTTGAAGAAATGCTGCCGCAAAACGCCCATTTCGTCAACTTTGAAGTCGAGCACGCGTTTCCCAGCATCGGGCAACGGGCGATGCTGCTGAATGCCCACTGCCTGGGCCAGGGCGCCGCCAAGGCCGAACAGGTCATTTTGCTGGCCATTGAAGATGTCACGGCTCAAAAGCGCTCCGAGCGCTTGCGCGAGGAATCGGAATCTCGCCTCCGCCACATCATCGATACGGCGGTGGACGCCATCATTACGATCGACGAGCACGGCGCCGTCAGTTCGATCAACGCCGCCACCGAACGGATGTTCGGCTATCCGGCCGGCGAGTTGATCGGGCAAAATATAAGCCTGCTGATGCCCTCGCCTTATCGCAACGAGCACGACGGCTACCTGACGCGATATCTTCAGACCGGCCAGAAGCACATCATCGGCATCGGCCGCGAAGTCCAGGGGCCGCCGCAAGGACGGCTCGGTCTTCCCGCTCGATCTGGCGGTCAACGAATTCGAAAGCCAGGGGCAGCGCATGTTTACCGGCGTATTACGCGACCTCAGCGCGCGCAAGGCCCTCGAGCGAGAAGTGCTGGAAGTGGCGACCATGGAACAACAGCGCATCGGACAGGAACTGCACGACACGACCGCTCAGGAGTTGACCGCCCTGGGGCTGCTGGCCGACAGGCTGGCGGAGGGCGTCAAGCAGCAGGTGCCCGCCGAGTCAAGCATCATCGACAAGATCGCGGAAGGGCTCAAACGCGTGCTCGGACAGGTGCGGGCGATTTCGCGGGGACTCGTCCGCGTGGAGGTGGACGCGGAAGGATTGATGGCGGCCTTGCAGGAACTGGCTGTGCAGACTTCTGAATTGCACGACGTGACGTGTACGTTCGATTGCCGGGAACCCGTGCATTTGTGGATAATAACCTGACAGCCACGCAACTCTACAGCATCGCCCGGGAGGCGGTCACCAACGCCTTGAAGCACGCTCAGCCTCGGAACGTCATCATCAGTCTGGAAGGAGATGGCGATCGGTCACGCTGCGCGTACAGGACGACGGGATCGAATTCGCCGAGCCGGCCGCCTGGCTCAAGGGAATGGGCTTGGCGATCATGCGCTATCGCGCCGGCTTGATCAATGCCCACCTGTCCATCGGTCCGGCGACGCCCACAGGCGCCGTCGTCGCCTGCACGTTCAACAAGAGCGATTCCCATGGGCAAGACGAAAGTTCAGAAGGGTAAGTCGATCGTCAAGGTCCTGATCGTCGACGATCACCCAGCCGTCCGCGAGGCGCTGGCGATCCGGCTCGCCGGCGAGCCGGACCTGGAGGTCTGCGGCGAAGCGGCCGACGCGACCGACGCGCTGCGGTTGGCCGCCGCCGCCAGGCCGGACGTGGCGATCATTGATATCGCGCTGAAGAACGGCAACGGCATCGACTTGATCAGGCGGCTCCGAACCCAACAATGCGCATTTTCGTGCGATTGTCTGGTCCATGTACGGCGAGGACTTGTATGCCGAACGCGCCTTGCGGGCCGGCGCGATGGGCTACATCAACAAGGAACACGCCACAAGCAAGATCATCGAAGCCATCCGCCAGGTGCTGAACGGCGGAATCTACCTCAGTCCCGCCATGACGGAAAGGCTGCTCAAACGAGCCGTCGGGCAGAACGTCCCCGAATTCGATGAGGCGCCGACCGATGCGCTGTCGGATCGCGAACTGGAAGTTCTGCGGTTGATCGGCAACGGCGTGAGAACCGCCGAGGTCGCCCGACGGTTGCACCTCAGCGTCAAGACGATCGAGACCTACCGCGACCGCATCCGGCAGAAGCTGGATTTGAACGACGGAGCGGAATTGGCCCGCTACGCCGCGCAGTGGGTGCTGGAAAACGGTTGAGGGCGTCAGGGTTTCTCCCATGCAATTTACAGCTTGTTCCCGATTTTCACGCTTGCTTGCGGCGTGGTAAATACTTCCCTAACACTTACGGAGAACGCCCGATCGCGAATCAAGAAGGATGTAGCGATTCCATGTCAGCTCTCTCGCGGTCTAACGGAGTGGCGAATGTCGGCGTTCGAGTGAACCTCGAACCGGATGCGTCGGTGGAAGACGACGGGGTTGTTCGCTTGGCTGACGAGGTTCAAAGAACCTTTCGGAACGTCAGCTATCCAGCGCTGCGTCGCTTGGATGTTTTTGCCTCGAGCCGTTGCACGGCGAGGCGCGCCTCTCGGCTGCCGTGGGAAACTAGTCGCACAAGCGATTTCCGCGGCAGGCGTCGAGACGGTAGCCAGATAGGCCAAGGTTCGCGGTTCCGCGTTTGCACGTGAGGACCGGCGAGCTCGATACGAAACGGAGGCGTAGCTCGAGCGCGCGACTCCCGACTTTCCGGTCGGACGCGTGCGCGTAATTACGACCGCTGCCGTCGCTTCACGCTGAAGCGCAGCGGCTTTGGCCAAGGGGGCCCGTCGGATGAAAGGCGCGAGTTTCTGCTTTCGAGCTCAGGCATTTTAGCGACGAGGCCGTCGCCAGGACGTACAGGGAATCAATAAGAGTCATTAACCCGCAAAAAAAAGGCCATGTTCGGGCGGAGGCCGGCGTATTTCAGAGCATCAAGCAGCGGCAAATCGCGAATCGATTAACAGGAACATAGTCGAGGCGGTCGTCGCATAAAAAACCGTTCGGGCAGTCCAGAGCGAAGGAGACATGATGACTCACGGCGATGGAAAAGGACGTTGCGACATGCTCCATGAACAGGGCAGTGCCGCAGTGGATAGGGCAAGGGAAAAGTACGATCGGCGGGTCGCGGAGCTCGTCGAAAAAGAACTCGAAATAATCGAGTTGGAAAACGCCCGGGAAATGCTCTGCGACGCCTTGGAGCACGCCGAGCGACTGCTGGCCGAGGACGAGGAGTTTCTGTCTCGCCCTGAACGCGCGGGCTTGCACGAGCGTTTGAGCAGTTTGCCGATGGAAGTCGTCGCTGGCCGGTCAGTGCATTGGCCTGCTGCGGCAGATCGTCGACAAGACCCGCATGATCGCCGAGCTGGAGCAGCGCGACGCCGAGCCCTGGATACTCGGTTAGGCCGCAGCATGGAAATCCCCGCTTGCGTCCCGCTTGCTCGCGCCCTCTGGCGAGCAAGCAGGGACGCTTTTTCTACGGGCGCCGCATCACGCGGACGCTCCCACCGCATCCGAAGCGCCGTCCGGCGCCTGGGCGTCGAACAGTCGCGAGACCAGCTTTTCCTGCGGCGGTGCGGTACAGAGGCTGGTCGCGACGCCCAGCAGCGAGGAGATTGCCAGTCCCCAGATGATCGGGTCGAGCCCCAGCGGCGTGACGGGCTTGATGTTCTGATACTGGATCCAGCCTGCCGCATACAGCGAAAGCGACGAAATCACGCCCCCGGCCATGGCCGCCATCACGCCGGCGGCGGTCGCCCGACGCCAATAGGCGATCATCATTGCCGGGGCGAAGAATGACGTGGCGGCGCAGGTGCCGCTCAGAATCACCATCGTTTGCAGATGGTGCGGCGGGCGCAAGTTGGCCGCCACCGCGCCGATGCCCACGACCACCATCATGAAGTGCGAGAGCCAGCGGATCGTCGACTCGCTCGCGTGCGGGTTGATGAACCGCAGGTAGACGTCGCGCACCAGCCCGGAGGCGATGACTACCAGGTAAGAGCTGACGGTGGCCATCACTGCGCCGAACGGCGCCGCCAGGATCAAGCCGGCAATCAGCGAACCGCCCGGCAGCGGGCTGGTGCTGAGCAAGGCCAGCCGGGGAATAATCTCGTCGGAGTGGTGCAGATCCGGGATCAGCGTGCGGCCGCAGATGCAGATGGCGATCAGCGGCAAGTAGATGCACATGTTGTAACACGCCAGCAGGACGATCGAACGTCGAATCGTCGGCGTGCTCTTGCTGGCCATGATCCGCACCAATCCGGCGGGCGAGCTCAGACCGGCGAACACCCACTGGAAGAAGAACGAGACCGCGATGCCCAGCGGCAGCCAATCGAACGGGCCGGGACCTGTCACCAGAGAGCCGGGCCGGCTCATCTCGCCCGTGGCGATCTTGCCGTTGGAGTACAGCGCCGCTTGCAGCCCCTGCTCGTCCTTCTCGGTCAAGGCGATCAGCACTCGCTGCTGTGATTCGGGCGCATCGATCGCCGCGCCCTTGCCGAAATACTCGAGTCCCGCGAGGTCGAGCGCCATGTCGGCTGGGGGCAATTCGTCCAGCGAGGGGGGCAACTGTCCGTCGTGCGTTTCGGCGTAACGGCGCAACTGGCCGTCGAGCGTCTTCAATCGCTGTTCGAAGGCGGTCAGAGCGTGCGCATTCCGCTCGCGCGTCTCGGCGCTGAGCGGTTTGACCGAGACTTCATGTTGCAGGCGCTGGGTGGCCGCGGCCAAACCTCCGGTCGCTTGCAGCGTGAGCGGCAGCAGGATCATTATGCCGATGAACATCATCACGCTCTGGAACAGGTCGGTCCAAACGGCCGCCAGAAAACCGCCGATCAGCGTGTAGCCGATGACGGTCAGCGAGAAGATGGCCAGCCCCAGGTAGTAATACCTGTCCAGCCCTTCGCCGTCTTCGGACAGCGCCAAGCGCCGGAACCGGGCCAGGAGATCTTCATCACGATCGCGCCGGCCTTGAACTGGGCCACCATCATGAAGGACATGAACAGCAGGATCAAAAGCGAAGCCATCAACCCGGCCGCCGGGCTGCCGAAGCGCTCGCGGAACAGGTCAGGCACGGTGATGGCGCCCGTGCGGCGGGAAAGCTGAGAGATGCGCTTGCCCAACACGCCGAAGCCGGTGATCGGCACGACCATGTACGAGGCGATCCACAGCGCCACGATCCAGCCGAAGCTGTAGACCAGCGAGGGAAAGCCCATGAACGTGCCGCCGCTTTGCACGGTGGCCGTCAAGGCCAGCGCCCAGGCGCCCAGTCCGCGGTTGCCGAGGAAATAACCCTTGAGAAACGAGCCCTTTTCCACCACGCGCTGGGCGACCGTGCCCAGCCAGACGGAAGCGGCGATGAACACCAGCAGCGCAACCAGGGTGCCCATGCCCGCCGATGTGGCAGTCGTCTCAGTCATGGGCGGTCTCCCTCTCGATGATGTTGCCGGCTTCGTCCTCCTCAGGCTCTGGGCCGAGATCTTCGTCGCTCATGAAGGCCATGGCGAACCAGATCGAGAAGGCGGTGCAAACGCTCCAAGGCGTCACGACGCCCCAAAATATCCAGTCCGGGAAGCCGAGCACGAAGCTCAACATTTCGGGCGGACGCCCATAGCCGAACGCATAGCAATAGCCGATCGTGTAGATGCACGCCGCCGCCCAAACGCCGAGCACGACCAGCGCTTCGCGTCGCGCGCTATGGAGCAACGGATCTTCCGTCCGTTGGGTCATCACTCCATCTCCTCATGGTTACAGGCCTCGCGCATGCAAGCGGCCGGAAGAGACGGAAAGCCCGAGCCGGGCGGCTCAGACAGCGACCATCTACCCGGCGAGTTTCGCCGACATACGCGCTGCCGCGGGCCCCATCGCGGAGCACCACTTTAACGCACGAAGAAGCGGATAGCCACAAATCCGAGGACCAACAGTGCAAATAAGCCCCAGGTCAGCCGCTCGAAGTGCTTGTCCAAGAGATCCTTGGCCCGGTCTCCGAATAAGAAAATGAATGTCGCCACCAGCAGGAAGCGTCCGGAGCGGCCGATGGCCGAGGCCACAATCAGCGTTTGCAGCGGCACCGTTTCGTGACAGACGCCCGCGGCGATGGTGAACACCTTGTACGGAATGGGCGTAAAGGCCGCGGCCAGAATAGCCAGGAACGCGTTGTCGCCATACAGGCCGCTGACGGCGTCGAAGTTCTTGTGCGTAAAGCCGGGCACGACGTCGAAAAAGAAATCGGCCATCGAGCTCCACAGAGCGAAGCCGATGTACCAGCCGACCACGCCCCCCAGCACCGAGGCGACCGCGCTGACGGCCGCATAATAAAAGGAACGCCGCGGCTTAGAAGCCGACAAGGCGATTTGCAGCACGTCGGGCGGGATGGGAAAGAACGAGCTTTCCGCAAACGACAACAGCGCCAACGCCGGCGTGCCGTAGGGCGTGTCCGCCCACCCCAGCACCCAGAGATACAGCCGCTTGAGCAAGCCCGACAGCCGCTTGAATAATCCCGACCTGCGGGCGGGCGCCGCATCTGCAACCGTCGTCACGGGCGACTCCTTCATCGATTTCATTCACTTTCTTCGTCCTGCCGCGGGCGGCGCTTCCGCCGAGAGCGGAAGTCTAGCGGGCGCCGCAAGGCCGCGGTAGAGCGATTGCCTCGTTTCCCTGGTGCGTTGCATCGTAAGTTCGAGTTCGTCGCCGCTACTAACCCGAAGCGTCAGCGAGCTCATAGCGTCTTTCCGCCTCGCTCGCGCTTCGGGTTAGTGTTCGTTCGCCGCTCACCGGCCCCAGACGCCGATCAGCCATCCGAGCACGAGGCCCCCTAGTGCCCAAATGAGCTTGCCCCAAGAACTCGCCTCGCCGGAATTGGCCGTCGCCCCGCGGCGCCGGGCCTTTTTTTCGGCCCGAGCCAACAACTGTTTATCTTCCCGGCTCAAGGCGTGCCGCTCGGTGCGCAGCACTTTCAGGTATTCTTCGCGATCCTGCCGTTTGGCCGTCAGCATGGCGCCGTCGGCGGGACGGATTGGAGCGCCGCTGCGGTACGCGTAAGCCTGGGTGAATTCCGCCCCGACCAACAGGATTTGTGCCGAGTAGTAAACCCACAAGAGTACCAGCACCAGGGATCCCGCCGTCCCGTACACGGAGCTGGCGCCGACTCGGCCAAGATAGAGACCGATCAATTCCTTGCCCATCAAAAACAGCACGGCCGTGACGGCGGATCCCAGCCAGACTTCTCGCCATCGGATGCGAACGGCCGGCAGCCATTTGAAGGCCGCAGCCAGCAATAACATGACCGTCACGCCGGTCACGACGATATTGGTCATGCGGACGACGGGCAGAGAAAAGGGGAGTTCGCGAGTCAAGAAATCGCCCATTCCCACCAACACGGCGGTCAACGTCGTCGAGGCCAGCAGCAACGCTCCGAACCCGAAGACCAGCAGCAGCGCCAGCAACCGGTCGCCAATAACGCCCAGCCAACCACGATTCGGGTTTTCTACCACCCCCCAGATGACATTGAGCGCGTCTTTAGCCCCATGGCGGCGCCGGTGCCGCTGATGAACAGCAGGATCACACTGGCGGCGGTGGTCCAGGTCCCCGCGGCCGACTGGTGCGTCTGCCGGGCGAATTCTTGCAGTACCTCAGCCAGATGAGGCCCCACAAAGGCCGCCAACTGTTCGGCCAGCCTCCCTTGCGCCGCTTGAGGGCCCAGGACGGCGCCGCCGATGGTGACGGCGATCAGTAGCATGGGGGGGAGCGAGAAGATGGAATAGAACGCCAGCGCGGCGCCGATTTGCGGACAACGATCGTCCTGCCACTCGCTGAAGGTCGCCGTCAGCACTTCCCAGATTTTTCGCATGGCATGCCGCCTTGGATTTGCCCGTTCATCCCTCGCGATGCGTCGAATGCGAACGATCCGCGCAACGGCCGCGGGGGCGAACACTGAGATTCATAGCGAACTCCCGCCGTCGGGTCCAATGAGAAAGCTGGCTGCCGGAACTCCGCCGATGCCGTCCTTGCGCCGGAACTGCTGTTTACGCGAAGGGTTCGGTTCGAGTATTCTTCGCGGCCCGTTGCCCACGTCCGCCGCTTAAACCTGAAATATAGCGAGCCCGGCCATGTCTTCCCGAATCTTCCTGGCGAACCTGCTTGCAACTTTCGTGCTCATCGGCGGCCTGGCGTCGGCCCAGGCGGAAGATTTTCATGTGGACAATAAGCTGTTCTTTCCGGAGCAGGAACCGATCGTCTCGACGACGCTGTTCTTCGCCGGTCGCGTCTACGACTTTCTCGACAGGCCTCAGGAGACGATCGTTTTCGACAAGAACAACGACCTGATCGTGATTCTCGATCCCCAGCGAAAGATGAAGACCGAGATCACCACGGGCGCCGTCTCGACGGACATCAACCGGCTGCGGGAAGCGGCGCGATCGCACAAACGCGAATCGATCCGCATGTCTGCGGCGCCCCGGTTCAGCGAGACGGTCAACCCGGAGACGGGACGTTTGATCCTGGATGGCAAGTGGATCAAGTACATCGTCGCCACCGAGGCCCCGAAGAACCCGTTTGCGGCTCGGCAGTACAACGAATTCGCCGACTGGCTGGCGCAAGTCAACGCCTTGTTGAACCCGCCGATGATGCCATTCGCCCGGCTGAAGCTGAACGAAGTCTTGAAGCAGCGGCAGGAGATTCCGGTCGGGATCGAATTGACGCTCGGCGGAGAAGGACGGCGAAAGCCGCTCGTGTTGCGTTCCGAGCACAATATCCAATGGGCCTTGTCGCAGGCCGACAAGGAGCGGATCGACCAGGTCGCCGAGCAACTGCACACTTTCAACCTGGTCTCGTTCGAAGAGTATCACCGCCCGCCGCAGAATGCGCAGGCGGGCAAATAGCCGCGCACGGAGTCGCCGTCATGCCCTTGTTTCGTTGGTCGTTCGTCCTGTCGTTTGCCTGTCTCGCGCTCCTCGGCGGCCTGGCATCGGTCCGCGCGGACGATTTTCGCGTCGACAATCAGGTCTTCTTTCCCGGCGCCGAGCCGATCCCCTCGACCACCCTGTTCGCTGCGGGCAAGGTCTACGACTTTCTTGACGCGCAGCAAGAAACGATCGTCTTCGACACGGCCGCCAACACCATCGTGATACTCGACCTGGCGAAGCAGACAAGTACGCAACTTACGACGGGCGAAGTCTCGACCGCCATCGGCCGGCTGCGTGCGGCCGCCCAGGCACATAAGCTCGAATCGATCAGGATGTCCGCCTCTCCCAAGTTTAGAGAGGACGTCAATGAAAAGACGGGGCGCGTCATGCTGGTCGGCAAGTGGATGAAATACGTCGTGGCGACCGAAGCGCCGAAAAACCCGTTTGCCGCCAGGCAATACAACGAGTTCGCCGACTGGGTCGCGCAGGTCAACGCGCTGCTCAACCCGATGATGCCGTTTCCGCGGCTGAAGCTCAATGAAGTCCTCAAGCGACGGCAAGAAGTGCCGACCGAGATTGATTTGACGGCTCGCGGGGAAAACGAGAAGCAGCCGCGCGAGGCGCGGTCCGAGCATCGCTTCGCCTGGAGCCTTTCGCCGGCCGATCAACGGCGAATCGCCGCCGCCAACCAGCAGTTGGTAAACTTCAAGCAGATCTCGTTTGAAGAGTTTCGGCAATTGGCGGAGAAATGAGCGAAACGCTGCTTGTCCCCGTCTCTGCGGCCCGCTCTCCGACTGCTTTCCTGGCAGCGTCCGAAGCGGAATGACTCCCGGATCGCGGCGCTCCCCGGGTTGAGCCTCGGCGAAGTCTGGCTTTCCTGGGGCATCGCTGCGCTCTGCCGCCACGCGCCGCGCCGCTCCAAATTGCTCACGGCAAATGTCAGGCCTGACAAAGCACGAGACTTGTTAGCCCCTTGCGCCCGGCGCAACAGTTTTTTGAAGCTCCCAAGAAACCCGAATCGCTCAAGAGCATCGAAATTTCACTGCCCAACGCCGGAGCGTCCATCTATCAGGCTGTCGCCCGTCACTTTGGCGACGCCGGTGCAGAACTTGCCGTTGGCTCGCCGCGCCCGTTCATTCTCGATATCGGCGGCGAAGGACGGCATCCGGAGGCCTGGAATCTCAATCCGCTGGCCAAACGGTCGCTGGCGCCGCAGCGCGGGCAGCCGATCGCTCGGCTGATCCGAGCCCGAGGCGAGAACATCCCCTTGGCGACGAGCAGCGTAGACCTGGTGATCGTCGAACGCACGCCTCTGCGCCCTGCGACGCTGCGCGAGATCCGCCGCATCGTAAAGCCGGGGGCCTTCGTCCTACTTCGTCACGCCGATCTGCCTCGGTTGGATCCGCATCGCATTGCCTTGCGGGTGCTGCCCGGCCGCGTGCACCGCGGCAAGCTGCAAATCGGCGGCCAGCAGTATCGCGAAACCGCCATCCGGCTGGATGCGCCTGCCGCGTGAGGCGACTAGTCTTCGCCGCAGCGCAGCGAGTAGCTCTCGGGGAGAAGCAGCGTACGGCAAAGTTTTTTCAGGCTCTCTCTGGTCGCCGCCGGATCGTGGTTGCGCGCGTTGCAGGCGATGATGGTCGCCCGCCGGCCATTCTGCCGGAAGATGATTTGCGGGACGTCCGTCGCGAGGATATCGACAACGCGATCCAGTGGAACTCGCATCCCTTCGGGCGTGGAGAGAATCACCTGCGCCAACTCCGCCGGGTCCGAACTCTCGAGCATCATCACGACGTCGATCGGCCGCCCTGCTGGCCCAGAGATGCGAGTCAGCGGTAAGCGATAGGCGACTGCCTGGGCCAATTTCAAGGCATCCGCGGCGTCGAGTCCGTAACGCTTTGTATCCTCATTCCGGGCCTTGAAACGCAACGACAAGCCCGGCTCCGGCGGTTCGAGTTGCAGATCGGCGACGCCTGGCAGCTCAGCGAAACGTTCGCGCACGCCTTCGGCCTCGCGCCGCATGACCTCCAAGTCGGATCCGGTCAACACGGCGGTCACCTCTGCCAACACGCCCGGGAATTGTCCCGGCTCGGCGACGGCCGTTCCCAACGACGCCAGTGAACGCATGGGCGCGAACGCTGCGCGGATGCCGTCGAGCAATTCCCGGCGGTTCCCGGAAAGGCCGGATTTGACCTCGATCAGCAACATCGCGCGCTCGTGTCCGTCGAAAGAGACGGCATTGCCTGGCAGGTCGAGCCGCCAAACCGAGCGAACGCCGGGCAGGCGGAGGAGCTTGCCGGCGGATTGATCGATGGTTTCATTCAGGTTCCTGGGCCCGTCGTCGGCCGGCGTCGCCACGACGGCGCCGATATCGGCCGCCGTGAACAGGCGCCGCTGGAGCGTCACCCCTGCGGGCAACATAGCCCTGATCTCGCTCAATACGGCATCCACCGCTCGATAAACGGCGCCTGCATCGGCGTTCGTCAAACTTTCGACCGCAAGCAGAACGGCCGCCGGGCTGCGAACCTGGCCCGCGTCATCGGCCAACCAGAGCCGGCTTGCCGCGCCGTGCGCGCGGCCCAGCCGTACTCGCGCCAGGTCGCCTACCGTGATCGACTTCCCGCTGCGCACGGCCACAATCGTGCGCCGCACGTCTTCCAAAGAAGCCTCGATGCCGACATTCAACTGCGGCGCAGCTTCATCGCCGCCCAACTTCCGCGCGACATCGAGCAACTCCTGCACGCCGACGTCATGCGCCGCCAGCCGCTCGGGCAAAGGAACGATCTCGTAGCGTTGCCCGCCGCCGCCGACCGTCACGCTGGCCACGCCCGGCACGATTTGGAGTCGATCTCGCACGACCCGGTCGGTCAGAGTTTCTAATTCCGTCAGCACCTTCTCGCGCGGTCTCGATTCGTCCGTACTGCAGACCGCGATCAAGGCCCGCTGGCGTTCGTCGCCGGCGACTGGTTTCAGGGTGCAAGCCGCCGCGGCCGGCAGCTCGTCCTGTGCTTGGGCGATGCTCCGCTGCATCTCCTGAATGCTGGCCGCTACGTCGGCGCCGTGCTGCAGCTTCAACCAGATCGTACATTCACCGCGGTAGCTGGCGGAACGTATTTCCACCAGTCCATCCAGCCCGCTCAGGCAAGTCTCCAAAGGCCTCGCGACCGCCATTTCGATTTCTTCCGCCTCCCAACCGGGCACGGCGGCTCGTAGCGTGACGACGATGTGCTCCGGCAGCAGCCGAAAGGTATTGAGCAGATGCTGCAGTGCCGGGCGCCAGCGATGGAAGGCGATCGTCGGCGCCTTGTACGTCAAGACCACAAAGCCCTGCTTGTGCGGCACGACGTAATACTCTGCGCGTAGCGGAATCCGCTCGGCGTCAATCGTTTCCGGCGGCAGGAATTCGAACGTGTCGCGAGTGAACGTGGTCGCCGGGCGGCCGTCGAGCAAGACCTGCTTCGGCGCCGATGTCTTTTCGTCCTTGAGCTGAATCAAACCCGGCTCGAGCTGCCGCCGCAGATAGCCTTCGGCCCCGCGGAAGTAGACATTGTCCGGCGGAATACTGCGCCGAAAGGGTCGGCGAGTCGGGCAGCGTCTTGTTTCGGTCCGAACGTGTATACGCCGAAGCAGTGCGTGCGTTCCTCTTCGTGTTTATCGCGGATGACTCCCCAATGCTTCGGCAACTCGCATTGGAAGTGCCCTTCGGGCAACTTGAACGGGAGGTACTCAATGTTTGGCTGCGGCGATTCCGCCGCCAGAACGTGCGGGAAGGCGAGCAAGAGCGCCGCCCATGCAAGAGACAAATTGCGTCGGTTCATGATCGCGTCGCCAGGGAAAGTCCATGCAGTCATTCAACTCAAGGTTAGCGCCAGCGAGCGGCAGCTCGGGAGCTACCATCTGCTGACTGCGATGCAATTCTCGCGCCGGATCAACCGGCAGCGGAACGTCGGGAAGTGGCCCGCGGCTCGGCGTTGTCGAAACGGGTCGGTGTGCGGTTTTGCACGCATCGGGACGAATTGAGCCCGCAGGATCACGCGGACGAGTTCTGTTGCTCAGCTTGCCCGTAGCTTCAGTATCACTCGGCCGGCCTTTCCGACGGCGGCGCCGGATGCTCATCCAACCACTTCTTGCCCTGGACAATCGCCGCCTGGCAACGGGCGGCGTTCTGTTTGCGAAACCCGATAAGCTGCGATCGAAATTGATCTACGTCGCTTGCCGCGCCTCCGCCAGCCAAACGGCCAGGCTTGTCCGGCAAACGCAGTTCTATGTCCGTGATGGCGCCGAGGCTGGCGATGGCCTGTCGCGCAAGTTCGATTTGTTCGACCAGTGCGGCGGACCCGCCGTATCCAACTCCGCCCTCATTGGCCTCCAAGACGCGCATCAGGCAACGCACGCTTCTGCGGCCCGGAAATTCGGCCAAGGCCTGCGCAGCCGCGCGCGGAAGCTCTCCCCGAGGCCGCACCAACAGGCAGGTGCATAGCGTCTCGACGCGGCCGTCTTTCACTGCCGCCTCGATTTGCTCTCGCACGGCTTGCTCATCGCACGGCGTTAGTCCATCATCGTTTGGAAAGGCGTCAGCCTGACGGCATAGCGAATGAACAACGTCAGGCAACTCAGCAGGCCCAGCAGCAGGAAGTCGGCGCCCGGCTCTGCGGCGCGTCGCCAGAGTTCGATTGAGCAGAGCACGGCGCCGACTCCCAGCATGACGGCGGAAATGCGCTGGTGAAACCAGCCGACGTCCGACTCAGCCCAGGTGGCCAGCGAACGAAATACCATCCGCCCGTCGTCGTGCGAGGTGCAGCCCTGCTTCATGGGACAGCCATTGCAGCGAGAAGCGGCGCGCGGTAGACGGCCAGCCGGCTCGGCTCGTCGATCACGTGCAGCAACAACCGCTCTCCGCCGGCGCAGCGGAAGTGATCTTCGCCCTCGATATAATCGAAGCCCGCGTGGCCGTGCCGTCGCGCCCGTTCAAAATGCATCCGTGCAAGGCGTTCCACGCACCAGGCGCCCGCGGTCAGCGCCGTCACGTAGCCGAGCACGATCCATAACTCGGCATCGGCCGGCAGTGCGAACAACGCGACGAGCGGGAACATGCAAGGACTCCTAGAACCGCAGCCCCTCGGCCGCCGGAGTTTCCGGCGCCTCGGTAAACAACGGACCTTCGAAGGCGGCGCCCCTGCGGTCGGCGCAGCGACTCGCGGAGCAGGCCGCAAGACGGCCTTTCCGGTCAGATAAACGAGCGGCGCCACGCCGGCGATGAACAGCATGTCTCCCGGCAATCGCAGCCATTCGATATAAGCGTGCTTCTCGAAGAACTCCAGCGATCGGGCGTGCCAGTATCCGTTGGTCACCACGTCGGCCAACTGCAGCACGCCGACGGGAAACAGGTTGGCGAACACCATCCAGGCGAGTCCGAGATTCAGCGCCCAGAACGAGAACTTCACGAGCCGCTCGCTCCAGTCTTCCTCGCGCAACAGGTAACGCAAGCAGAAAACCATCAAGGCGATGGCCAGCATGCCGTACACGCCCATCATGGCGGCATGCCCGTGATTGGCAGTCAACTGCGTGCCGATCTCGTAGTAGCTCACGACCGGGAGGTTGATGAGAAAGCCGAACACGCCGGCGCCGAGAAAATTCCAGAACCCGACCGAGGCCAGATACAGTACCGCCCAACGATGCGGAAACTGCGACGGCGCCGGTCCGACCTGTTGCCGCGCGCCGAACTGCAGGAAGGTCCAGGCCTCGACGGTCAGGAAGGTCAAGGGAATGACTTCCGCCGCGGAAAAGAACGCTCCCAGCGACATGTGTACCGCGGGCGTGCCGCTGAAGTACAGGTGGTGCATCGTTCCCACGACGCCGCCGGTGGAGTATAGCAGGATGTCCGAAGTACACGACTCGCGTGGCCGTTTTCTCCGACACGACGCCCAGCAGCACGAACACGTAGGCCACCATCATCGTCGTGAACAGCTCCATGAAATCCTCGACCCACAGGTGCACGACCCAGAATCGCCAGAAGTCGGCGATGGCGAAGTCGGTCTTGGAGTGGGCCAGCAATCCGACGGCGTAAAACAGAGGGATCGACAAGGCGCTGTAGAAGAACAGGTAAGTCAAGTTGCCGCGGCTCTCGGTCCGCATTTTGCCGCGCAGGCCGCGGTACAGGATCACGCACCACAGAAACAATGCCGATCACCAGCAGCACCTGCCACAACCGCCCAAGATCGAGATATTCCCAGCCCTGGGCGCCGATGAACGGTCGGAGCGTCTCCTTCCAGCCAGCCTTTGTAGCTGGCCGCCTCGCCCGCCAGGCTGCCGACGACCACGATCACCAGCGCCGCCAACAGCGCGTAGGTCAGCGCTCGCTGCCCGCGCGGCTCGGCGCCGGAAATCATCGGGGCCAGAAAAATGCCGGCGGCCAGGTAGGCGGCCACCACGAAGAACAGCGCCAACTGCAGGTGCCAGGTGCGCGTCAGGTTGTAAGGCAGGTAGCCGCGCCAGGTCGAAGCCGAAGAAGCCGCCGCTTTCCGCGTGGTAGTGCGCCGTGGCGCCGCCCAGCAGCGTTTGCACCAGGAACAGTGCGGCCACGATGAAGAAATACCAGGCGGTCGCGCGCTGAGCGGGCGTCAGCGCCACCTCGCCGGGCGGGCGGAACCGCAACCGCCGCTCCTCCGTGCCGTGCCAGCCCAGTACGCTGGCGTAGCGGCCGAACAGGGTCAGCAGCAATCCGGTGCCGCCGAGCAAGGCGACGATGGAAAGCGCGCTCCAAACGACGGCCTCTTGCGTGAGTTGATTGCCGACCAGCGGCTCGGGCGGCCAATTGTTGGTGTACGAGTAAGGCCGGTCAGGACGCCGGGCCGAGGAAGTCCAAGCCGTCCAGGCGATGAACGCCACGATCTGCCGCGCGGCCTCGGGCTTTGCGATGGCGTGCGGCCCCAGCCCGCCTCCGCCGCTCTGCTCGCGATCCAGAATCGTCTCCTGATAGTGGCGGCAAAGGCTCTCGAAGGCCTGGACCTGTCCCGCACTCCACGTGAGCACGTCAGCTTCAGCGTCGTAGCGGTTGGCTTGCAGCTCGCTTCGAACGCGGACCTCGGCCTCCGCGTCGCCGCCGTACTGTTGTTGCATCTCGACGGCGGCCCGGTGCAGATAATCGGCCGTGAAGTCGGGCCCCAGGTAAGCCCCGTGCCCGTAGATGCTGCCGTACTGCATCAGCCCGTAGGTCAGAAACAGTTCCTGGCCCGCACGGACATCGTCGCCCGTGAAGATGGTCCGCCCATCGGCCGACGCCACGCGGCCGGGCAGCGGCGGATGTTCCTGGTAGACCTTGATCGCCAGGTAGCCCAGGATCGCGAAGCCGACCAGAAAGGTGACGACGGCCGCCTGCAGCCACAGCGGCGAGACCGTCATCGGAGACCGAGGCGTACTGCTCATTCCATGCTCCTCGTTGCTGAAGTCCGGGCTCGCCGATTCTATCACGCGCCGTCAGCACTACAACCCGCGCGGCGGATCGGATCGCTCGCCATATGCTGGCGCGGACGGCAACGGCCTGAACCTTCCGCGGGTTTCGCTAGCCGCTGAATACGCTGATTTGCGGACCTGCCGCCGGCATCCAGTTCGAAAGGCTGGCGCCGCGCTTCCCAAGAGTCTCAAAGCGGCGAGGACTCGCCGCATTCCATGGAGTGCGAGTGGCTTGTCACCGCTTTGGGACTATTTCGTTTCGTGCCTGAAACATGCATCAAGCTGTAGTTGGAACGCGAATACCGGGCGCTGTAAAATGGCAGTTGGAGGCCGCCTTTTGTCAGGTATGCCATGGTGGAGGCGATGAATCCATACGATGCCCCGGCGCCAGAACCGCCGCGACGCATGCCTGTCCGAAATGGGATTCCCGCATCGGGCGTATCCTCGTGCGCGGTATTCCTCTTTGCCATCTATCGGTTTGTCGTGCTGTGGCGTCGTTTCGGCCGAGTTCCCGTGCATCGCGCATTCGAAGCCCTTGCCCTCGGACCTTTAACCGGCTCCTTGGAAACCGCCACCACGCTGTTCTTCATCTTGTCGCTAATCGGCTGTATCCTCGGCGCGTTTGGCGTCTGGCACGCCGCAAGCATCGAGAAACTGCCATCGCAGGCCTGGCGTTGAACGGCCTGGCGCTCTCATCTTAATGATTCTGAGTTTACCGGCGGTCGGTGATAACGGAAGGACGCAAATCCGGCAGCCTTGATGGGACTGCCTTGCGATAAATTGGCACGATGCGTCGTCGGGCCCTCTGCAGCCGCGCTGAGATAGCCGGGCGGTTCCCGGCGCCTGCCAGGCGGCGATCTCGACTTGCCCGCTACTTTTAAATCGTTCCTGTCGGCGTATCCGTCGCCGTACCCCATTCAGCGTCGAAGCCTTGCCTGATCCTGGCTAATGCCGCATTCCAGTCCATCCCGGTCGACTGCTCGTATGCGTTCGCCGCGTGTTTCGCCAGGTCGACCAGCATGACGCCCCAACTGGCAGGATCGCTCCAAAGGTCCGTGGGAAAAGTCACCTGCAACTTGCCGCCGGCAGCCCAAATTCTGACGAGTTCACGCTGCGCGGGGCGTCGTTGGCTGCGGCAGGAGGGATGGCAAGCTCTGGACATGCTCATTCATGGACGTTCTCCGCTGGGATGGCATCGGGTTATCCTCAACGCTGAGTGGACAAATGAATCGCTGCGTCACCAAGCTCTTTGCCGGTTCAGCTCTCGCGCAGAGCACGAAGTCTGAAGCAGGCGAAGATAATCGGCGACGCAGGAATGGCGGAAGGAGATGAAGATGATTCGCTCGGGCCGATGCCCGTCAGCCGGCCATACCTTCGGGAAATGCGTTTCGGCCTTCCTCGCTCTTGAGGTAGCTGTGTTCAGTTCGAGCAATCGCTGCTTGGGCCGTTCGCCAATCGTCCTGAGCTTGGCAGCCCGCCGATGCAGATGGAGTATGTGGCAACGTTTTCGCACGCACGCCAGCCCGCCAACCAGCACCTCGCGGATTTCGACTCGCGGCAGAATGATGCTGCCGGCGCCGACAATCGCGTGCTTTCTTAGCGCTACGCGGCCGGAACGGACCTTCTTGAAATCGTCGGGCAACGTGGGATTCGTCAGGTAGCCGTCGATGTAATCGTCGCTTGAGGTGTAAATGCTCAGCGCGACGAGAGTCCGCAAAGTGTTCCAGCTCGATCTTGCCGCCGGAGCCGAACAAGTAACAACCCGACGCAATATGCACGCAATTTCCGATGTGAATGCCTTCGCTGCCGGCACAACAACGAAAAGCAATCGATGCGGACATTGTTGGAAGGTCTTGTGGATTCATGACCTCCCGAGGCTAGCGCCGCCAGATAAAGGCGGTGTAATTATTCCCTACGAGCTACCATGGCGCCCTACAACAGCTCTTCCAACTCCTTGACCAACCGGCTGAAATGGTCCAGCGCCGTGTCGACCGGCGGCGGGCTTTTCCATGTCGACGCCGGCGTCGCGCAGCAGGTCGAGCGGGTACTTCGAGCAGCCGCCTTTGAGGAAGCTCAGGTAGTCGTTCAGCTCCTGCGTGCCGCCCTCGAGCACGCGCTCGGCTCAGGGCGATCGCGGCGGACAGGCCGGTGGCGTACTTGTAGACGTAGAACGCCCGGTAGAAGTGCGGGATGCGCAGGCACTCCAGCGACAGTTCGTCGTCGAGCGCGAAGTCGGGGCCGAAATAGTGCTCCAGCAGTTTGCGGTAGACGTCCTTGAAGCGCTCGACCGTCAGCGGCTCGCCGGCTTCGGCCATCTCGTGCGTGATCTTCTCGAACTCGGCGAACATCGTCTGCCGGATGATCGTGCCGCGGATGGCGTCGATCTCGTGATTGATCAGGTAGGCCCGCTCGGCTTGTCGTCTGCGGCGTTGTCCAGCAAGTGCTTGCTGAGCAGTTGTTCGTTGAACGTGCTGGCCACCTCGGCGACGAAGATCGTGTAGTTGTAGTACTGGAACGGCTGGTTGCTTGGACGAGTAGTAGCGAGTGCATCGAGTGGCCCGCCTCGTGGGCCAGCGTGAAGACGTGGTCGAGCACGTCTGGCTTGGTAGTTCATCAGGATGTAGGGATCGCCGTCGAACGAGCCGCAACTGAAGGCGCCGCTCTGCTTGCCCTGGTTCGCGATAGCGGTCGCACCAGCGGCCCAGCAGCCCTGTTCGCAGCGCGTCGCAGTATTCGCTCGCCCAGCGGCGCGAGCGACTCGATCACCGCCTCGACCGCCTGGTTCCAGGTGTGCTGGATTCGCAGCTCGCTCAGGATCGGCACGTAGGTGTCGTAGTGGTGGATGTCCTTGAGCTTCATCTTGCCGCCGCCGCAGTCGTAGTAGCGATAGAGCGGCCGGCAGATGCCGGCGGACCGCGGCGATCAGGTTGTCGTAGACCGTCACGCGGCACGTTGTCGGGAAACAGCGCCGCGGCCAGCGAACTTCGTAGCCGCGGGCCTTGGCGTAGTAGACGTCTCGCTGGATCGAGCCGGAGAGCGTGGCGGCCAGCGTGTTCTCGTGGCCGGCGAACTGCTCGTAGTACTGCTGGAAGGCCGTCTTGCGCACGCTGCGCTTCGGCGAGTGCAGCAGCGGCTGAAAATGGCGAGTGGCTCAGCTCGATCTTCTCGCCCTTCTCGTTCTCGATCAGTGCCGAACTTCAGGTCGGCGTCGTTCAACTGGCGGAAGATCTTGCCGGCCGGCCTGGCCATCTCGCCCTGCATGGCCAGCAGCTTGCTCTTCCCGGTCGCTGAGCGTGTGCGGCTTGTAGCGCAGCACGCGTTCGAGCAGCAGCCGGTACGGCGCCAGTTCCTTCGCCGCCAGGAACTTCTTCATCTTGGTCGGCGAGATGGCCAGGATCTCCGGCCGGATGTAGCTGGCCGCCTGCGCCGCGCGGCTGGCGGCGTTGCGATGCCGGCCCTGCATCCGCTGGTAGTCGCTGTTGGCGTGTTCTTCCGCCGTTTTCAGAAAGGCGTAGGTCCCCAGCCGCTCGCCCAGTCGGTCGAAGTCATTGTCGAACTTCAAGCACGCGGCCAGACTCTTGGGCGCTCGCCCAGCTTGCCCTGGAACTTGGCAAAGCCGGGGATCTTCTTTTCCCACTTCTTGAACGCCTCTTCCCAGGCCTCGTCGCTTGCGAACAGGCTCGAGAGATCCCAGGTGTCGGCCGGTTTGACTTGACTGCGTTTGGGGAGAGTTTTGGGCATGGCCGTTTTGCAGTAGGTGCTAGGTGGCAGGCGGGAAAGGGAATGAGCAAGTCTGTTGCGCTATTTCGCCGCAAGCGGCGTGTCGACCCAGCGGCGCTCGGCGTGCGATTGCAGCACGGCGTCGGCGATGAGCTGTGCGTTCAGCCCGTCGTAGAAGCTGGGGACGGCGTCGCGGCCGGCGACGATGGCCGAGACGAACTCCCACATCAGGTCGTAGCGGAAGACGGTGGCGGGCTTGCCCTCGGAAGGATCGCGAGGGCTGTCGGCCGGTTTGAGGAACTCTTCAGGCACGAGCTCCGGCGCCAGGTCGTGGCCGGTGCGGCCGAGCAGAATGGTGTTCGGCTCGTGCAGGCGGTACACGGCCGAACCCTCGGAGCCGTTGATCTCGGCCCATTCGTGGCCGAAGCCGTCGCGATGGTAGCCCTTGGCCAGCGTGGTTCCTTCCCAAACGCCGGTGGCGCCGCAGGCGAACTCGCCGATCAGGCTCGACCAGTCGTCGACCTCCGAAGGCTCGCACGGTTTGCCGTCGACCGTCGTCGTCGCGCGGGGCGAAGCGGGCCACGGCGCCGCAGACGCTCTTGATCGGCCCCAGCAGGTCGATGGCGAAATCGAGCCGGTGGATGGTCATGTCGAACAGGTCGCCGGCGCCGGCCATGATTCTGGTACTGCCGCCAACCCCAGCTCGTCTCGGGCCAGTCGAGGAACCGCTGCGAGCGGAAGTGCCGCGGCTCGCCCAGCTTGCCGGAAGCAATCAGGTGCTTCATGTACCGCATCGAGGGGGCGAAGCGGTAGGTGAAGGCCGTCATGTGAACCACGTGATTGTCGCGTGCGGCCTCGTACATCTCGCGGACTTCGCCGCCGTTGAGCGCCAGCGGCTTTTCGCACATCACGTGTTTTCCCGCCCGGGCCGCTGCCAAGGAGATGGCCTTGTGCGTAAAATTGGGCGTGGCGATGATCACCGCGTCGACCTCGGGATCGGCACAGAGCGCCTCGGCGTCGGTCGTGATCTTGTCCACTCCCCACTCGCTCCGCCGTTTTTCCAACAGCTTGGGATCGGCGTCGCAGACGGCGACCAGTTCCGCGCGAGGGTCGATGCGAATGCCGGGGACGTGGTGGTAATCGCTGACGGCGCCGGCGCCGATGATGGCGATCCGCACCGGCGGTTGAGATTTCTTGACGCTCATGATGCTCGTAACGACAGTGACGCCCCGACGAAAACCGACAGCCTAAAGTTTTCGACAGTGGTTCACAAGGCCGCCGGGCGGCCTGCAGCGTGCCGGCAGCAAGTTGGTCGGCTCACACAAACCCGAAGCGTGAGCGAGGAAACGCCGAGCTTTGCCTCGCTAACGCTTCGGGTTAGTATTTCGGCCCTGATCGCGAGTTTTTACCTCGCTAACGCTTCGGGTTAGTATCTCGCCGTCGATTTATTGGGTCTTTTCGCATGTGTCTGCTAGCCTTGCATTACCGCACTCTGGCTGAAGCGCCCGTCCTGGCGGCCGCCAACCGCGAGGAGTATTTCGACCGTCCCTCGCTACCGCCGCAGAGGGTGCGGACACAGGCCAACAGTTCTCCGCAGGCGTTGTGCGGCCTCGACGCCCGGGCGGGCGGAACGTGGCTGGGCGTCAATGCGCACGGCCTGCTGGTGGCGGTGACCAATCGCGCCAAGACCCGGTTGTCGCAGGAGCCGCGGTCTCGGGGCACGCTTTGTCTGGAGTTGCTGGCCTGCCGGACCGCCGCCGAAGCGGCCCAACTGGCCCTCGACGAGTTGGCTACAGACCGCTATGCCGGCGCCAACTATGCCTGTCTCGATGCTCGCAACGGCATCGTGATCCACGGCGGCGATCGGCTGGAGCAAATCGCCCTCGAGCCGGGGCTGCACCTGCTGGCCAATCGGGATCTGAACGATCCGAACGACGCCCGGCTGCAACTGGCCCGCGAGCTGTTCCAGGCGGCGCCGATCGGCTCGATCGCCGAGTTCTTGCCGGCTGCCAAGCGCGTTTGCGCGCATTACGTTCCCGTGGGTCGGCTCGGCGAATTGCAGCAGCCTTCGATCGTGCTCCGCGCCTCCGACCGTGGCACCGTGTCTTCGTCGTTGATCGCCCTGGCCGAAGACCGCAAGCAGGGTGTTTATGAGTACGCCCCCGGGCCGCCTGATACGGCCGGCTATGACGATTATTCGGAATTACTGCGCGGCCTGCGGTGAGGGGGCGGCGGGTGACCGCAGCGAAGCCGCAGTCTTGTAGGGTGGGCATTGCCCACCATGATTCGTCGGTGGGCAATGCCTACCCTACAGGACTCAACCACCAGGGATGCCGCTTTCAAAAATGGCGTTGAAACATCGCCTGGCGAGAGCAGCCAAAACTGCAGGAGTTACCCTTCGTCCGGTGCGTAAGTCATGACGTATGTTTGCTTGGCAAGCGCTTCGACTGCCGGGGCCGGGTCGTGCGCGGAAGTTCAGACCGCTTCCTCTGACGGTTGATGATTACCGGCGGCTGGCAAACCGTCGCGATTGACGAGGTTGATATATGGCGACCGTTTTCGATGCTCTTCCGCCGCCCACAAAAAAGGCGGCGATCGTTCCCGAACGCTTCCTCACGCTGGAAGAAGCCGGCGGGCTGGCGTTCTGGGAGCGAATCTGGAACTTGCTCGACGAGCAGGCGGCCAACCCGATGCAATCGTTCGCTTGGATCGATGCCGCAGCGGCGACGATCGGCCAGGGCGGAAAGTTGCGTTTTGTGGGCTTTCAGCGTGGCGAGCGTCTGGCGGCCGTGGCGCCGCTGGTCAAGCTGCCGGGCGCCGTGGGCGGACCGTGGGAATTGTTGAACTTGGCGCGGCTGTACGAACCTGCCGATCTGCTGGCCGTGGATGAAACCTCGTTGCTGGCTCTGAGCGAAGAGCTGGCGCGGCGCGGCTTGCCGTTGTTCCTGGGCCGCCTGCCGGCGGAGTCTCCGACCATTGCCGCCATCCGGCAAGCCTACGGCCGGCGCGGCTGGGTGGTTTGCCGTCCGCAAGCCAATACGCCCTATATTCCGCTCGATGAAAGCTGGGCGACGCCGGAAAGCAAACTCTCGTCTCGTCGCCGCTCCGATTTCCGCCGCTCGCGGCGCCATGCAGAAGAGCTGGGCGACGTCTCGACCGAGATAGTGAATCCCGACGCGCGCGACGTCGATCATTTACTCGACGTCGCCTTCGAGATCGAAAGCCGATCGTGGAAGGGCGAACGCGGCACCGCCTTGGCGCATGATCCGGTACGCGGCGGATTTTATCGCCGCTACGCCCGCAGCGCTGCCGGCCAAGGGATGCTGCGCGTGGGCTTGCTGCACATCGGCGGCCGGGCCGCGGCCATGCAACTCAGCGTGGTGCAGGCCCGTGCGTTATGGGTGCTGAAGGTCGGCTACGACCCGCAGTTCCAGCGAGCCAGCCCGGGTATTCTGTTGATGGTCGAACAAATCAAGCGCGCCGTGGCCGAAGGACTGCACACTTACGAACTACTTGGCACAGTCGAGCCGTGGATTCAGGTCTGGACCGATCGCGAGCGGGACTGCGTCTCGTTGCGCGCCTACCCTGCCAACCTGCGAGGTCTCGCGGCGCTGGCGACCGACGCCGGTCGGAAATGCGTCGCCCGGCTCACGGAGCGCGGCAAGTGCAAAGCCTGAAAACGTATCTGCGCCGCACGGCCTCGAGTTGTCTGATGCCGCTGGCTCAGCGCGCCGCGCGAGCCTATATCGCCGGTCCCGAACTGGCCGACGCCTTGCGGCTGACGCAGGACTTGGCCTCGCGCGGATTCCAAGCGACGATCGGCTTCTGGGACGGCCCGGAAGATGCGCCTCGAGAAGTGGCCGATCGATACCTGGCAGCGCTCGACGCGCTTGCCGCGATGCCTGAAGCCTACCTGTCAATCAAACTGCCCGCCTTGAAGGCGTCGCAGGAACTGCTGCGCGAAGTGCTGGCTCGCGCTCGCGAGTTGCGCGTGCCGATCCATTTCGACTCGCACGGGACCGAAGCGGCCGACGAGATGTGGACGGCCGCCGTCGAGGCGTCGGCAGATGCCGATCTTGACGTGCGATGTTCCGTACCCGGCCGCTGGCGCCGCAGCCTTGACGACGTCGAAAGGGCCATCTCGCACGGAATGGCCGTGCGCGTCATCAAGGGACAGTGGCCTGATCCCGATTGCCCCGAGAGGGAGATGCGCGAAGGCTGCTTACAGATCGTCGATCGCCTGGCGGGCCGTGCGCACCATGTGGCTGTGGCCAGCCACGATGCCTGGCTGGCCGGCGAGTCGTTGCGGCGATTGAAAGCCGCCGGCACGCCCTGCCAGCTCGAATTGCTGTACGGGCTGCCGCAACGCGAGGCGCTCGAAGTCGCCGCGGCGGAGCAGACATCGGTCCGCTACTACGTGCCTTACGGCAAAGCTTATCTGCCGTACTGCCTGGCTCAGGCGCGGCGCCAACCCCGTTTAATCTGGTGGCTGCTGCGAGATTCGCTGATGTCGGCCGTCACGCCGTCGGGCCGCTGAAATGCGGCTTGATAGGAGGCGCTATTTACGCCTCGCGGCCGGCGAGCATCAAATCGAGTTGCGGCCGTCGGTCGCCGTCGGCCCCGTCTTTGCGAAGTTGCGCCGCATCAGGCTGAATGGAGAGCGGATACAGGCCCAACCACTCGCCGGCGGCCCAGTAGCAGCTTTCAACGCCCGCGGCGTCGAGCGTTTGCAAACAGTCTTTCATAATCCCCAGCCAACGCGAGTCGGAAGGCACGCCGAACTCGCCCAAGAACCCTCGCGCCTGGTTGGCCCGCAGCCATTCGATGAATTGCTGCAGCCGCTTGCCGCCGCGCTGTTCCAGTTCGGGGTCGCGTTTGAACTCCTCATTAAAGCTCAAGCGGTAGGCGCCGCTGTAGTTGTCATCGAAATAGCAGTGCGCTCGTAAGCCACGCGCCCGAGCGGATCGCGAATCCAGGCCTTGGGTCCGTTGATGTCGCGAAAGTAATTGCTGTTCGACCAACCGTCGCCCGGCACGAGAATCCATTGCCGATCGCCGCGAGCGCGGATGGCATCGACGGCGGTCTGCGAAATCAGCTTCCAATCCGACGAGCCCATGTCGTGCGGCTCGTTCATCAAGCCGTAAGCTTCGATCGCCGGCTCATCGGCGAAGGCCTCGGAGAGCTGCGACCACAGATCGGCGAAGTGCTCGCGCGTGACTCGCACGCGGCCGTCGACGAGCCCGTCGATCAGGCAATCTTTCGGCCTGCCGGCGATCTCGAGCGTGTAGCGAGCGAAGTTTTGCACGTCCAGGATCACACGGCAGCCGTGCTTCCGCGCCCAGCCGACGAACCGCTGCAGGCGCCGCAACTCGGCCTGGTGAAGCTCTTCGCCCAGGCGCGGCTGGATGCGCTCCCAGCGAAAGGGAACGCGGAACAGCGTCACGCCTTGATCGGCGAAGTAGGCGATGGTCTGTTCGGAATTGTACGTGTAATCGATTTCCGCCCTGCCGGGATTCGCGTTGCTGAACGTCTGACGGACGCCGGCCTCCGCCCCGCAAATGTTGACGCCGCGGCGCAGCCGGGAGGGGCTCGAACGGGTTGCGGCGACGCCCTTTCGCGGCCAGCCGCCGCAGGCCGCTACGGCGGTTGCGCCGGCGGCCAGGAATTGCCGTCGATTCATGCGTGAGGATCCCTTTGTTCTTGTCGTGCGGATTCGCTTCGAGCGTGGAGCGCCGCTGCGGCAATCTACTATTACCATAGCTTACGAGTTTCTCGGGTCGCCAAGCCGTGGCCCAGCGCCGCTCACGGCGCGCGGAGCCCCGCGATGAACATCTGTTTGTCCGCAGGTTTCAAAAACGCGGTTCCAGCCATAAACTGGGGAAGACTTGCGCCAGGGGCATGCTGTTTGCAAACGGAACGGAGAGGGCTAACGCGGAGAACTTGTTAAGTCGCAGCGACCGAGACGCGCCGGCCGGCCAGATACGACGCATGACAAGCGGCCGTGCTCCGGCAAAAGGCGTCCATTTCAGACCACATCCAGGAAAAACGCCGTATGGCGCGGCCCGAGCTTATGCCGAACCCCGCACCGCTTCGCCGCCCTCCGCTACGGCCCGCCTGGCTATCGTTGGCGGCCTTGCTGGTCGGAACGATCGCCGGAGTCGGGGCGGTCGCCTTCCGCGGTCTGATCGCCTTGATTCATAATTTCATGTTTCTGGGCCAGTTCTCGGTTCATTACGACGCCAACGTCCATACCGCGGCGGGCCCCTGGGGGCCGTGGGTGATTCTCGTGCCGGTGGCGGGCGCCATGGGGGTGGCGTTTCTGGTCAAGAACTTCGCCCCCGAAGCCAAAGGCCACGGCGTGCCCGAGGTGATGGACGCCATCTACTACCAGCGCGGCGCGATTCGTCCGGTGGTGGCGCTGGTTAAGTCGCTGGCCTCGGCGCTGTCGATCGGCAGCGGCGGATCGGTGGGCCGCGAAGGGCCGATCATCCAGATTGGCTCGTCATTCGGTTCGACGCTCGGGCAATTCATTCCCATGCCCGCCTGGCAGCGCATCACGCTGGTGGCGGCCGGGGCGGCGGGGGGCATTGCCGCCACGTTCAACACGCCGATCGGCGGAGTGCTGTTTGCCGTGGAGATTCTGATGCACGAGGTGAGCGTGCGCACGCTCGTCCCCGTGGCCATCTCGACCGCCACGGCCACGTACGTGGGCCGCGTCGTCTTCGGCGACTATCCTTCGTTCGTCATTCCCCGCTTGCACGAGCTTTCTTCGCACGTGACGCATCCCGAGGCGCTGCTGTTCTACGTCGTGCTGGGCGTGCTGATGGGCCTGGTCAGCACGCTCTACATCCGCTCGATTTACGCGTTCGAAGACTTCTTCGACAAGCTGCCGGGCAGTTACTACCTGCGGCACGGAGCGGGCATGCTGCTGGTCGGCATCGGCATCTACGTCATGATGGGGACGACGGGGAATTACTATATCGAGAGCGTCGGTTATTCGACCGTGCAGGACATCCTCTCCGGAACGCTGGGCAATCCCTGGTTTTTGTTGTTGCTCGCCGTGCTGAAGCTGCTGGCGACCTGCCTGACTTTGGGTTCGGGCGCCTCGGGCGGAATCTTCTCGCCGGCGCTGTACCTGGGCGCTACCTTGGGCGGAGCCTATGGGCTGTTGCTGGCCCGCACCTTTCCGCAGTGGGTTGCCATGCCCGCCGCCTTCGCGGTCGCCGGCATGGCGGGCCTGGTGGGAGGCGCCACCGGCGCCGCGATGGCCGCGATCGTGATGATCTTCGAGATGACGCTCGACTACAACGTGATCGTGCCGATGACCATCACGGTCGCGCTCAGCTACCAGGTGCGGCAAGCATTGTCGGCCGAAAGCATCTACACCATGAAGCTGGCTCGCCGCGGCCATCACATGCCCGATGCACTGCAGACGAATTTCCACCAACTGATGCGCGCGGGCGATCTGATGGACACCGGTCTGGTCATTCTGCCGGCGACCGGCACGCTGAGACAGTTGACCGAACTGCGGCGCGAGCAGCCGGCGATTTCCTGCTATTTGATCGCCGAGGGCGAGCAAACCGTCGGCTACATCTCGCGGGACGAGATCTGGCGACTGTTGGAAGCGCAGGCGCCGAACGCTCTGCTGGGCGAAGTCGCTCGGCGCGATTATGTCGGCGTGGGCGCAAGTCACGCTGTTCGGCGTCGTAACGGAGATGCGCTCGCAGCAAGCCGCCGTGGCCCTGGTTTCGGACCGCGCGGAGAATCTGGCCCCCAAGGAGGTGCGGGGCGTGATCACGCGCGAGCAGATAGCGGCCTCCATGGTGCAGGCGGTGGAATTGTTCGGACAGTAAGGACCCCGGCGGGAAATGCGTCTCAGGCGGCGGTCCCGCCTGCTCCGCGTACTTGGCGCTCATCGCCCGTGCCCGGGCGTCCGGCATGGCCGGCATAACCCGCCCCGGGCCGGTTCAAGCTTTGACCGCCTGAAGACCATGTCCTATAGGAATATAGGAAACAAGCGCCGCTCTTCTTCGAATGCGGCGGCATCGTTCCGACGCCGCGGCGCGGAGACGATGCTCTTGCCTGCGCCCTCGAACGCCGTTGAAATCTGGAAACATGGCAGACACGTCGACGCCGAGCAGCGTCTCCTGGAGCGACGATTTTGCGCAAACGCTGGCCGCGCAGCGAGAGCGAGTGCATGAATTCGTCGATGCTCGACGGCGCAAGCTGAGCCAGCTTGAAGCCGAGTTGGCGGCGCAAATCGCTCACCTCAACGACCAACTTGCCCGGAACCAGAAGACGCTGGCCGAGCAGCAGGCGGCGTTGGCGCAACATCGCGAGGAGCTTGAAGCGGCCCGCGCCAAATTGCGCGGCGAAGAACGCTCGCTGGGACAACAGCGCCACGATTACGACGCCGACGTCGAAGAGCTGCGCGGCAGCGCCAGCGGTTGCAGGAAAAGACGGCCGAGTTGGAACGGCAGTGCGAAGCGGTGGAAGATGCCCAATCGCAAACCAAGAGCCAGCGCCGCCGGATCGCGCAGGAGTTCAACCAGCAGCGCGAGAAACACCGGCGAGAAATCGAGCAGCAGCGCGCCGATCTCCAGGCGCAAGGGCCGAGCTGGGAGAAGCCGGCGCCCTGGCCGAGGAGCTGAACGAGTTCCGCCAGCGCTGCGCCGAACTGGAACGCCAGGCGGCCGAGCAAGAGGACCGCGCGCGGCAAGCGGACGCGCAAGCCGCGGAATTGGCCGCCGACCGCGATCAACTCGCAGCGCAACTGGCGGATGTCCGGGCGAAGCTGGCCGATGCCGAAGTCCAACTGGCCGCAGCCCAAACGCGGCTGACGGACGTCGAGGCGCAGTGGGCCGATGCGCAGACGCGGCAGGCCGAAGCCGACATGCTGGCGGCCGAATTGAACGACCTGCAGCAGCGCAGCGCCGAGCTGGAACGCCAATTGGCGGATCAGGCGAGCCAGTCCAGCAGCAGCGATTCGCAAACCGCCGGACTCCTGGCAGAACGAGAACGTTTGACCAGGCGCCTGGAAGAGGCCGAAGCAAAGCTTTCCGACGCGGAAAGCGGCGACGATGGCGATGCCGCCAAAGAACTGGCCGACATGCAGCGTCGCTACCAGTTGGCCATGGATGACGTCCGCGAGTTGAAAAAGAAAAACGCCGAGCTGGAAAGGCAGGCGTCCAGCGGCGGACGCGCCGCCGCCCAGGCGGCGCCGGTTGCGTCCGGCGACGGTATGGATTGGGAGGCGCAAAAACGGCGGCTCCTGGCGGCCCTCGAAGCAAACGAAGACCAGGCCGATGACGAGGACGAGGAACAAAGGACCGAGCGGCTCAAGATCCGCGACGTCCTTGCCAAGACCGATGCGGTGATCGCCGCCAAGGATCAGGAGATCGCCGAACTCAAGCAGTTGCTCGAAGCCCAGTCCGACAGCATCGGCGGAATGGCCGTTGGCGCCCAGGCCATCGCCGAGTTGCTCAATCAGGACGAAGTGGTGGCGGCCGAGCGAGAGCGGCTGCAACAATTGCAAAAGGAATGGGAGGAAAAGCTGCGGCAGGCCGAGGTGGAAATGTCGGTGCAGCGCGCCAAGATCGCGCGAGAACGCGTCGAACTGGAAGAGCGGCAACGGCAAATCCAGCAGCAGCAAGCCGAGCAACAAGAAAGCGATGGCGGCGCAGGCGAAGGCGGTAAGGCCAAAAAGCCGCAGCGCGGCCGCTGGCTGACGCGCCTCGGACTCAAGGACCAGGACGAAGAGTAACGGCCTGCTAGGCCGCGTTGTGTCCGGTCAGACCGACTTCCATGCCTTCGCCGAAGTAGTACTTGCGGGCTTCGGGGTTGGCCAGCACTTCCTTGGGGCGCCCGTGACAGAGCACCTGGCCGGCGCGGATGACATAACTGCGATCCGTGATCTGCAGCGTCTCCCGCACCTGGTGATCCGTAATCAGGATGCAGATGCCCGCGTCGCGCAAAGAGCGGATGATGTCCTGAATGCTGGCGATCGTCACCGGGTCGATGCCGGTGAACGGTTCGTCGAGCAGGATCAGCCGCGGATTGGAGACCAGGCAGCGGGCGATCTCCAACCTTCGCCGCTCGCCGCCGGAGAGCGACATGGCGAGCGACTTGCGGAGCTTGGTGATTTTGAATTGGTCGAGCAGTTCGTCGCAGCGGCGGTTGCGCGTCTTGCGATCGATGCCGATCATCTCCATCATGCCGATCAGGTTCTTTTCGACGGTCAGCTTACGGAATACGCTCGACTCCTGCGCCAGGTAGCCCATGCCTCCTTCGCGAGCGCGGCGGTACATGGGCCACTTGGTCACGTCGAGCCCGTTGAGCACGACCTTGCCGGCGTTTGGCTCGGTCATGCCGCAGGCCATGCGGAAACTAGTCGTCTTGCCGGCGCCGTTGGGGCCCAGCAGGCCGACGATTTCTCCCTGCTCGACGTTAAACTCGACGCCGTCGACGACGCGACGCCGACCGTAGATTTTCACGAGCCCGTGGACGCTTAGAACTGCGGTGCTCATCGGTCCTCCCTGACCTGATATCAACGACCTGAAAACAACGGCGACCAACGATCACGAACCGAGAGGCTTATCGCACGAAGCCCATCCGCCCGAAGTTAGGGAACAGCGGGAACCAGACGTCCGTCTTAGGAAGATGATCCAGCGAATGCGGCCAGTAGATGAACAGCGCCTTGCCGATCATCAGATCGCGTTTGACATAGTATTCCTGGCGACCGTCGGCCCCGCGGTGCAGCCATAGCCGGCTGTCTTTGCTTTGCGGACTGTTATCGCCCAGCATCAGGTATTCGCCGTCCCCAAGCACGTAGGCCACGCCGATCAGATGCTCGAACTCGCCCCAATGGCGCGGATCGGCGAAGAAATCTCGGACGCCCAGCGGCACGGGGCCGCCGTCGGCTTGCGGATCGGTGTAGTAAACGTCCCGCCGGACGCGCAGCTCGGAGACCTGCAAGGCCGCCCCGCGCGAGCCGACGCGGGCGGGCGCCAGATCTTCGGTCGTGGGAACGAGATTTACGAGCGGACCGAATTCACCGTCGAACGGGATCGACTCGCCGTCGACCCAGAGGAACAGCTTGTCGTCGACATTGGCGAACTCGACGCGATGCGAGCCGGGGCCCCGCACGGGAGTTTGCACCGTGGCCGCGAACGGTTTCTCGTGGGCGGGATCGGCCGGGCTCCCCGAGATGGACAGCGAGGCCTGGCCGCTGGCCAGATCGATGCGGCAGGTGAAGATGCGTCCGCCCTCGACCAGCGCCAGCATTGCCTCGCCCTGGTCGCTTTGGGTTTGCAAACGGCAATCGAGCGATAAATCGCCGATCCAATTCAGATCGGGAGCCTCGCTGGCGAAGAACCTGTCGCTGATCTGGCCGGAACGCATGCTCTCGGCCGATACGCCGGTGTTATACGCATAGAAGTCGGTGATCAACCGCGGCTTGATCTCCAGGAACCGCGAGGGGCTTTTGGCTTTCAGCGTTTGCAGCCAATCGCGGGCTGAAGGAGTCAGGTGTCGGTACGCGAGCCAGCGCTCTTCGTCTTCGTCGCCCGCTTCGCACTGAAATGCTTTGCCGCCGTCGACCTCCGTCCAGCTCCGATCGCCGGCGGAGTTGAGAGCTGACCAGCGCGGCGGGAACTCGGAGAGCCAAGGCTCCGACAACTGGTAGTTGTTGTCGTAGACCGTCTGCAGAATGGCTTGCACTTCCTGGGGCGACTTTCGGGCGACCTTGAGCTTGTCGAGCCGCCGCAAGGCGATCACGTCTTGAGCGTCAATCGGGGCGATCCCTTCCTCCAGCAATTGTCTGGAGGAGCGGGGGTCGATTTCCTCACTCGAGAGATTCTCGTCTCCAGTCAGCACGTCCCCGTGCGAAATGACAAGCGTCTCGTTCGGCACGCCGGCGACGCGCTTGATGAAGTTGATTTTGGCCGATTCCGGGAACTTGAAGACCGCCACGTCCCAACGTTTCGGATCGTCGATTTCATAAGACAGTTTGCCGACCAGAATCCGGTCGCCCTTGTACGAGGGCGGCGGCTCCTCTCCGTCAGGCGCCCCTTCGCCAAACCGCATTTGATAGCGGCAGTTCGGGCAGGTGAACGCCATCACGCGATGCTTGGCCGGCCACATCGCTGCGCTCGGCGGGCCGAGTGATGTATTCGGGCGGCTCTTCCTGGCTGGCGCTGACGCGGAATGGAAAGCCGCACTTGTTACAGGCCGTGTCTTTGTGCTGGCCCATCAACGTCGGGGCCATCGAGCCGGTAGGAATCACAAAGGCTTCCGCCTCGAAGGTGCGGAACAAGAACGCCAGCACGAAGGCGATGACGATCGACTCGATCGTTTCGCGGAAGCCGTCTTTGATCTCCGGCTTTTGCGAGTGTGCAGGCTTGTCCGGCCCGTTCTCAGCGGACGGAACGGGCCGGGTCCGCGGTCGAGATTCGTTTTTCTTAGGCATTTCAGCGAATATACCGGATTCTCGCGGGATCAGGAACTTGAAAACCTCCGCCGCCCCACGGCGCCAGGCGGCTGGGCAGATAGACCAGAAACGGCTTGCCGACCAGCAGTTCTCGCGACACGGCCGGATGGTCGAACCAGCTCCGGCTGTCAGCCGAGACGGGGCTATTGTCGCCCAGCATGAAGTATTCGTCGGCGCCCAGACGGTATTGGACCACTCCGCTTTCCGGCGCCCTGCCAGGACCCCCCGCCGGCGGCGTGTAATAGACGTCGCGGTACAGCCGGACGTCCCAGATCTCGATTCCCAGGTCTCTTGAGCCGACGGCCAGCGGCCGCGAGGTGGGGCGAAATGGCGAAGCGTCGGGGCGATACGGGTGAACCAGGATGGTTTGGCCGTCGAGTGCTAGCAGCGGCTTGCTGATCAAACAGTGAGAGCACGAACCGGACTTCGCGTCCGGCAAGTTCAGGCAATCCGTCGGCGGAAGCGACCAGGGCGCCATCGCTGCGCAATTCGGCGCGGCGCCGGGCCGGGAAAAGTTCCAGAATGAACTGGGCCTGACCGTCGGTGATAAACCACGCCAGACTGCCAACGCCTGAGACGCGCAGCCGGCACGAGACGAGCAGATCGCGAACCTGGTAAGGCCGGACCACCGGACGCGTCTGGTTGTAGCCGCACAGGTCGGTGATCGGAGCTTCGTCGGCTTCGTCCGGCAGACCCGGCCGGCGCCGCCAGTGGCGGTAAGTCAGCCAGTCGATCCCCGGCGGTTCGTCGCCGCGCGAAGCGGTGCGCTTGAGGGGCGGATAGACGAACCGGCCGTCGGCAGGCTGCCAGCGAGTTGTCTCCGGCTCTCCTTGCCAGCGCGGCGGCAAGCCGGCGGTGCGCGTGGGTCGCAGCTTGGCGTCGTGAACCAGGATGGCCACGGCTTGTTGTTCGACCAGCGTCTTGCGTTGGATCGCTCCGTCGGCGTAGACGTCGCCGTGGCGGATTTCGATCGTTTCATTGGGCAGGCCCGCCACTCGCTTCACGAAGATCTGGCTGGCGGCCAGCGGATTGCGAAACGCCGCCAGCTCCCAGCGCCGTGGCGGCCGCAGCTCGAACGCCGCACGATGCGCCAGCACCCGATCGCCGCGGAGCGCCGGCGCCGAGGCCAGTTCCTGCCCCACGTATCCGCAGTTCGGGCAAACGGCGCGCTTGCCCTGCATGGCGTCTTCGTCGGCGCCGCAGTCGAACGCGTGGCCGCAGTCGCGGCACGTCAGCCGCCGATGGCGTCCGAGCAAGGTCGGGGCCATCGACCCGCTGGGCACTTCGAACCGCTCGACATGCCAGGCGCCGATCAGCAAAGCGCAGCGATCAGCAGGCAGACGCCGGCTTCGAGCGTGCGACGCAGCCGCCGGCGAGGATGAAACGGGCGGGTCGAGCGGATTGGCAGGGCCGCCTTGGGCATCGTCCCCTCGATCTCGGAGTTGCGGCGACGCTACTTTTCTCCGCCCGTTTCCAGCACGGCCATAAAGGCCTTCTGCGGGATGTCGACGTTGCCGACCGACTTCATCCGCTTCTTGCCTTCGCGCTGCTTGGCCCACAGTTTGCGTTTGCGGGTGATGTCGCCGCCGTAGCACTTGGCGGTGACGTTCTTGCGCATGGCGGAGATCGTTTCGCGGGCGATGACCCGCGTGCCGATGGCGGCCTGGATGGCCACCTCGAACATGTGCCGGTCGATCTCGCTGCGCAGCTTCTTCACGACCGCCCGGCCGCGGCGGTCGGCGTCGCCGCGGTGGCAGATGACGCTCAGCGCGTCGACGCGCTTGCCGTCGACCAGGATGTCGAGCCGCACCAGATCGGCGGGATAGTAGCCGACCAGCTCGTAGTCCATGGTGCCGTAGCCGCGCGTGCAGCTCTTGAGCTTGTCGTGCAGGTCGTAGATGACTTCGGCCAGCGGCAAGTTGTAGGTCGACATCGCGCGCGTCGGCGAGAGATACTCGGTGCGAATGTATCGCCCCGGCGGTCGTTGCACAGCTTCATGACCGGCGCCGATGAAGTCGGTCGGCAGCACGAAGTTGACCCTCACGATCGGCTGGCGGAACTCCTCGATCGTCGCCCGCTCGGGCACCTTCTGTGGATTGTAGATCCGCAGCGTCTCGCCTGCTTCGGTGACGATTTCGTACGTCACGTTGGGCGCGGTCTGCACCAGGTCCAGGTCCGACTCCTGCTCCAACCGCTGCTGGATGATCTCCATGTGCAGCAGCCCCAGGAATCCGCAGCGAAATCCGAAGCCCAGGGCGTCGCTGGTTTCCGGCTCGAACTCGAAGCTGGGATCGTTGATGGCCAGCTTGGTCGAGCGCTTCGCGCAGCTCGTCGAAGTCCTGTCCGTCGGAGGGATACAGCCCGCAGAACACCATCCGCTTGGGCGGTTGATAGCCGGGCAGCGGCGCGGCCGCCCCTTCGCCCGGCACGCTGACGGTGTCGCCGATGTGGACGTCGGCCGAGCTTCTTGATGTTGCAGATCAGATAACCGACCTGGCCGGCCTGCAACTCGTCGCAGGGGCGCCGCCGCGGCGCGAACTGCCCCAGCTCCATCACTTCGTGGACGGTGCCGACCTTGAGGAACTTGATCTTCTGGCCCTTGCGGACCGTGCCGTTCATCATGCGGACGTAAGTGATGGCGCCGCGGAACTCGTCGTAGTGCGAATCGAAAACCATCGCCTGCAGCGGCGCCTCGGGATCGCCCTTCGGGGGCGGAATGCGCCGCACGAGCGCTGCCAGCAGAGCTTCGACGCCCAGGCCCGACTTGGCGCTGCACCGGCAACACCTCGTCCGGGTCGATGCCGAGACTCTGTTCCATCTCTTCTTTGACCTGCTCGGGCCGGGCGTGCGACAGGTCGACCTTGTTGATCGCCGGCACGATCGTCAGGTCGCTTTCCATGGCGGCGAAGGCGTTGGCCACCGTCTGGGCCTCGACCCCCTGGAATGCGTCGACCAGCAATAAGGCGCCTTCGCAGCAGGCCAGGCTGCGCGAGACCTCGTAGTGGAAGTCGACGTGGCCCGGAGTATCGATCAGATTCAGCTCGTAAGTCTGCCCTTCGAGCTCGTAACGCATGCTGACGGCGCGGGCCTTGATGGTTATGCCGCGTTCGCGTTCGAGATCCATGTCGTCGAGCAATTGCTCGCGCATCTCGCGCTGGCTCACGGCGCCCGTCTTTTCCATCAACCGGTCGGCCAGCGTGCTCTTGCCGTGGTCGATGTGGGCGATGATGGAGAAATTGCGGATATGCTGGCAGTCAATTTTTGACTTGGACACAGACGTCTTAGCCTTGGGGTGAAACCATGCCGCGCGATTGCTGATCGCGGCTTCAACATGGCGAGAGTTTGCGGTCTTCGAGACGGGCGATTCCGGCGGCGCCGATGAAGCCGGCGTCTCCGCCCAACGTGGCGTAGTCGATCTTGGTCCGTTCGGCCAGGACGGGGAACGCTCGGCGCTGTACTTCTTCTTTGACGCGTGCCAGAAACCGCCGGCCCAGTTCCGTCTGGTTGCCGCCGAAATTCATCGCGCCGCCCAGCACGACGCCGCTGGGGTCGATCGTGTGCATCAGCGTGACGACGCCCACGCCCAGGTAGCGGGCCGTCTCCAGGACGATTTCCAGCGACAGGTCGTCGCCTGCTTCGGCCTCCTCGGCCAGCAACAGCGGCGTCAATTCGACGCCGGCGGCGAGCTTCGGCGCCAGCGAGCTGGCGCAGGCCCGCGGCCAGCGCCTCGTGGGTCCGCTTGACGACGGACAGTGCGCTGGCGTAAGCCTCGAGATGTCCCGGCTGGCCGCAGGGGCAAAGCCGGGCATCCTCGTGAAAGTCGATGATAATGTGCCCGCACTCGGCGCCGTGGCTGTGCTCGCCGTCGATCGACCGGTCATGGACGATAATGCCGCAGCCGATGCCGGTGCCCAGGGTGAGCAGCACCATGCTGGGCATTTCCTTGCCGCTGCCGACCCAGAATTCTCCGTAGGCCGCGGCGCCGGCGTCGTTGGCGAACGTGACCGGCAGTCCGCACTGCTGGCTGAGCCGGTCGCGGATGGGGAAATGGTTCCAGCCGGGCAGATTCGGCGGTTCCAGCAGCAAGCCGGCTGGGATGTCCATGGTGCCCGGGCGAGCCGAGTCCGACGCGGCGGATGTCGCGGGGCTGCAGTTTCGGCCTGGCCAACGGCGGTTTTTACGCGCTTCCGCCATTCGCGCCACGGCGCTCTCGGCGCCTCGGTCCGCGTGCGTTTCGATGCTGGTCCACGAGAGCGGCCGGCCGCGATTGTCGACCACGCCGACCTTGATGTTCGTGCCGCCCAGATCGACGCCCGCGTAAAACGGCGCCTCGGCCTGCTCTAAAGAGATGAATTGTCGAGACTTAGGCATATCGGATGCCGAAGGCGGCGAGACGTCGGTCGGAGGGAAGGCCAGGGTGAATGCTCGACAAAGTATAGGTGCTCCGCGGCTTAGCGACAATCGCAACGCCGCTTGTGCATCGCTCGCTTTCGTTATATTTCGCTCACGCTGCCCCCCCGCAAACGCGCGGTAAATATCGCCCGCATGGGGAGGAGTATACCTCCCCCCAGGTTTACTAAGACAATTTTCTTGGCCTTGTTTTCTGCGGGTGGCCGCGTCCACCGGGCGCGCGGCACGCACTTTGCGAGGCCCACGTTCCGGACTCGCTTGAGAGGGGCGAGGCTGCGTAACAGACGAACCGCTCGGCCGGCGGCTCGAAGGGCCGAGAGACCGGAACGTCTTGTCTTGAACGTCGCGTTGATCACGGCCGCGGCTCTTTGTGCGGCGATACGGTACGCGTGCGGCTTGTTCCCTGTTTGCAGCGCAACTTCCGCGCACCGCGGAAGCGGTGACGCGCTTGCGCCGGGGTGCGCGGCGAGCGTGTTCTGCGTTTACACCAAGCAGCAATTTGAATCGAGGTGCGACCATGAGACGATTCACGAATTGGGCGGCTCAGCGTTTCGCGGGCATGGAACCGGTCAGGAAGCGCTCGCCGAAAAGACGTCAAGTTCAACGCCGGCGTCCTTTAGGGGCCGGATTAATTGAAATCCTAGAAAAACGTGCATTATTGTCAGCAACCGTCGCGAGCCTCGGCACGGCGACCGACCACTCGTCCTCGCACAGCGACGTTGTGGTGTCCGCCGCCGCGGCCGTCCCGGTCAATCAGACCCTGATCGTCGAGGTCGCCGCCGATCCTACCTTGGGCGCCGTGACGGTTGCGGACGACCAGGGCAACGTCTACACGCAAGACGCCAATGTCACCAAGGCCGGGCTGCCGGGCGTGGAAACCTGGATTTTCTCGGCGCCGGTCACCACCGCCTTGTCCGCGGGAGATAACATCACCGTCCACTTCGCCGGCTTCCTTGGCTCCCTGCCCACGTCGAAAGCGGTCAGCGCGCTGGCAGTCGACGGCCTGGCAATCGCTCCCAAGCTGGACGTGACGCATACAAACGACGGCTACGGCAAGACTCCTGATTCCGGTCTGACGTCCAACACGAATTATCCGGAAGAACTGCTTATCGGCGCCATCGGCGTGCAAGGCCGCAACACCGATACGTTCACTCCGGGCAGCGATTACACGCTGATCGGCCGCACGGGAACGAACGCCGGCGGGATCACGACCAACGTCACGATCAATCCCGAGTACCGCACGGTCAGCGCCGTCGGCCAGTACAATGCCAATGGAACGCTCGACAGCAACCGCGAGTGGTCCGCGGCGATCGGAACGTACGTGATCGACAGCGGGCCGGTGATCACGCCGACGCCCGATCAAACCAACGACGAAGCCGACGCGGTCAGCCTGCAGATCGAGGCGAGCGGCTCGTTAGGCGGCGCGCTGCAGTACTCCGCGGCGGGCCTGCCCGACGGTTTGAGCATCGACTCGAATACCGGGTTGATCAGCGGCACGATCTCCGGAGTCGCCGCCGACCAGTCGCAGCCGTTCAACGTCGACGTCTCGGTCAGCGACGGCGTCACGACGTCTCACGATACGTTTACCTGGACGGTTGATAACGTGGCGCCGCTGTTGACGGCCGACGACGTGTCGATGACCGAAGGCGTTGCTTCGGGCCTGGTGACCGTGGGGACGTTTACCGATATCGGCGGCCCGGAACCGCTTGGCAATTACGCGGCCGTCATCGATTGGGGCGACGGATCATCGTCAACCGGCACGATCAGCGAGTCGGCGGGCGTTTTCACCGTGCAGGGCAACCATACCTACGCCGAGGAAAGCGCCGCCGATCATACGCCCGGCGGTCTCGACCATTATATCCTCTCCGTGACGGTCAACGATGACAACGGCATTACGCTTGTTTCCAGCACGGCAAACAGCAACGCCACCGTTTCCGATCCGGCGGTGATCGCCACCGGCGGCTATACCGTTAGCGCTACCGAAGGCGCAGCTTCCGGCTTGCAGACCGTGGCCACGTTCACGGATCCTGGCGGCGTCGAGGTCGTCGGCGACTACTCGGCCATGATCGACTGGGGCGACGGCTCGTCTTCGGCAGGCTCGATCACGGAGACGGCCGGCGTATTCACCGTGCAGGGCAGCCACACCTACGCCGAGGAGAGCGCCGCCGATCATCCGGGTTCGAACCCGTATGAAATCACCGTGACGATCAGTCATGAAGACGCCTTGCCGGACGCCACCGTCACCAGCGTGGCGGAAGTTTCCGACCCGGCGGTGATCGCCACCGGCGGCTATACCGTCAGCGCTACCGAAGGCGCAGCTTCCGGCTTGCAGACCGTGGCCACGTTCACGGATCCTGGCGGCGTCGAGGATCGTCGGCGACTACAGGCCATGATCGACTGGGGCGATGGCTCGTCTTCGGCAGGCACGATCACGGAATCGGCCGGCGTATTCACCGTGCAAGGCAGCCACACATACGCCGAGGAGAGCACCGCCGACCACGCGGGCTCCAACCCGTACCAGATCACCGTGACGATCAGTCATGAAGACTCCTCGCCGGACGCGACCGTGACCAGCGTGGCGGAAGTGGCCGACCCGGCGGTGATCGCCAGCGGCGGTTTTACCGTGACGGCGACGGAGCAGGCCGCTTCCGGCTTACAGACCGTGGCCACGTTCACGGATCCGGGCGGCGCCGAGGACGTGAGCGACTACACGGCCATGGTTGATTGGGGCGACGGTTCGTCCGCCACCATCGGTACGATCACGGAGTCGGCCGGCGTGTTCACGGTGCAAGGCAACCACACGTACGCTGAGGAAAGCATCCGAACCATCCCGATTCGGACCTTTATCCGATCACCGTCACAATCGGTCACGAGGATGCCTCGCCGGACGCGACGGCGACAAGCGTCGCGCACGTGATCGACCCCGTCGTGAATGCGTCGGGAGGTTACACTGTCACCGCCACCGAAGGCGTCTCCTCGGGGATGCAAACGGTGGCCACGTTCACGCACGCCGGGGTTCTCGAACCGACAAGCGACTTTCATGCGATGATCGACTGGGGCGACGGCACGTCGGCCACGCTCGGCATCGTCACGGAGTCGGGCGGCGTGTACACCGTGCAGGGCTCGCACACTTTCGCGGAGGATGCGCATGCGCGCATTCAGGTGATGCTGTCGCATGAGAGTGCGCCTGGCGCCACGGTTGAAAGCAGCGCCGAGGTGAGCGACGGTGCGATCGTCGCGACCGGCGTGGCCGTCAACGGTTTTGAGTTCTCTTCGCCGACGAACGTGCCTGTGGCCACCTTTACGCATGCCGACGGCATGGAACCGGCGGCGAACTTCAGTGCCACGATCGATTGGGGCGACGGTTCCTCGTCGGCCGGCACGGTTTCGCTCGCAGGCGGCGTCTACACCGTCTCCGGCTCGCACATGTATACGGATGAGAGGAACTACGGGGTCACGGTCCAGATTCAGGACATCAGCGGGGAAGACGGAGACGGTTCTTCAGCGACCGTCGCCACAACCGCCGCAATCCTCGAGCAACTGTTGCCCGACGGCAGCCAAGGCACGGCGAACCAGCGGTTCATCTCGGAACTTTATCGCGACTTGCTCGGCCGACAGGTTGATTCCGGCGGCCTGGCTTCCTGGAATGCGGATCTGGGCGCAGGCGAAAGCCGGACGGAGATCGCCTTCCAGATCACCCAAACCACTGAGTACATCAACGACGAGGTGGGACGACTGTATCAGCAGTACCTGCACCGCGAAGCCGATCCGGGCGGACTTTCGTATTACTCGAGTTTGATGCAGGCCGGAGCGACGATCGAGCAGGTTGCGGCCATGATCGCTGCTTCCGATGAGTTCTTTACCGACCAGGGCGGAGGCACGAACGACGGCTTCTTGAACGCCGTTTACGAGGACGCCTTGGACCGGCCGGCCGATCCCAGCGGCCTGGCGTACTACAACTCGCAACTGTCCGCCGGCGCCAGCCGCGAGCAGGTGGTCGATGAGATCTTGAGCTCTCAGGAGTATCGCAACGACGTCGTGAGTCAGGCGTATGAAGAACTGCTCGACCGCCAGGCGGATCCGGCCGGCCAGGCTGGTTGGGTTTCGGTGTTGAATGCGGGCGGCACGGACCAGCAGGTCTACGCCGGTATGTGCGGTTCGCAGGAGTACTATGACAAGACCCTGCCGTAAGCGCAATTGCGCGACGGTCGCCTAGTCGATCGACGCCTCCTTCAGGCGGGCTCGGAGCGCTTCCATTCCCCGGGGCAAGGGCGAGCGCTTCGAGCCTTTTTTATTGGTCCTCGTCGGCGCATGACTGACGAGTTTGGCAACCGCGTCGTCAAAGGCGGGAACCCTGGAGCTCGCCCGTCAGTAAGTTGGTTGCCAGTTCGAAGTCGATCGTTCCGCCGTCCTGGCGGAACTTCGATGGAAACGGTTGCGGCCGTCAAGTTGGCGACTACGGCGCCTGCAGAATTGCATCAACAAACCGATAAGCTTCTTGTCGGACTTCGGGCGGAAAGTCGTGGCCGCATTCGGGATAACGAACTCGCAGCCGTTCGGGATGGCCGTACAGTTCGTAAATCGGCCGTGCCGCGGCGATGCCTTTCTTGATCCCTGCCACGGCAAAGTTGCTGTCGGCCACGGGCGAGTTGGAAAAGAAGCCCCGCGGCGCAAAGCTGGCGACGATCTCATAGAAATCAAACGGAACCCGATCCGGGTCGAGTCCATAGACGTCGCGCAGCCGAGGCATGTAGCGGTCGCTTGTCCAGCCGGCGATCTTGCCGTCGTAATAGTCGTGAAACGGCGTCCAGCCGCAACTGGAAACAATCGCCTTCAAACGCTCGTCAAACGCGGCGACGAACATGGCGTTGTGACCGCCGAGCGAATGGCCGATGACGCCGATCCGCTCGGGATCGACCTCTTTGCGGCTCTGGAGCAGGTCGACGCACCGCATGTGATTGAAAATGCCCTTCATCGTGCCAGAGACGTAATCGTCGGCGTTGAAGTCATACTTGTAATCACCGAAGGAAGCATAATCGGGCGCCAGCACCACGTACCCTCGCTCGGCAAGCTCCAAGCCATAGTGCAGGTTTTTGAGCCCGCCCAAGCCCGCTGGCTCATCTTTGCCGATGGAGGTGGTCTGGTGCAGCGCGAGCATGGCCGGCGCCGGTTTGGCTTTCGCTGCGTCGGGCAGGAACAGGTGCGCAGGAACCCGGTCGCCCGCTTCGGCAATGAACGAGATCTTGAGCCGGGTAAAACCTTTCCCTGGAACCGTCTCCAGTACCTGCACGTCAAGCGACGGCAGGTTCTCCCGGCTGGGCAGTTTTCCATCGCCGCCTGCATGCCGGCCAGTACGTGCGCTCGGCGGCGCTGCCAGGCCGCTCGGCTGTCGATCGGATGCTGCTTGCCTGTCTCATCCACATAGTAGGTCAACTCGCGATGATTCCGATAACGGGCGGCGATGGCGTCGTCCTGACCGCACAGGGCCAGCGAGAACAAGACGGCAAGCGCACAGTGCATGGCATGACTCCTGGAAAGCTGCGCAGCGGCGCATTTTATTTGGCGGTCGATGAACGCAATGCCCGGCGCAATGCTAACTGCGGCGCGGCGCTCGAACAAGGATTGCGGCAAGGAGGGTAGAAACGAGGGAACGGCCGCCCAAGGCAAAATGATGTGGCCGCAGGGCAAGAGGCCAAGGGCTTGCGCGGTTGGCTTTGGGTATGCCAGCTTGCTCTAGCCGCCTGTGGGCTCCGACACGCTTGTCCAGCGCCAACCGTCCCATTGTTCGACGGCGACCCACTCGGAGCGGGGCACCGGCTCGAACGTGGCGAACCACTGGCTGGGATGAGACTGGAGCCGGGCGGCCGCGGCGACCAGGTTGCTGGCGGCCTTGGAGGGAATGCCGCTCTGCCGCTTGAACTCGTGCCAGGTGAGCGGCGCCGACTGCGCGGCAACGCCCAGCCGCATCGGTCCCAGGCCGACGGTGTGGAGTTCATCGCGGTTGAGCGCACGGCGCGTCTCGTCGGCGCAGAGGATCGCCTTGTTCACGATCGGATCCCAATCGGGACGGGTAGTGAACCAGACCGCCGGCTTTGTCGGACGAGGCGCGTATGCCGCGGACGGCTGGATCGCCCCCGTCTGCAGCATGCCTTGGTAGTGTTGCCGCAACGTGTAATGCCAGATTACTGCGGGACCGGCGGGCGAGACTTCCATCTATCGTGTTCTCTCGAAAACTCGGCGGGGAAGCTCCGTCTGGCCGGGCTGTGACTGGCATGCCGGACGACGGGATTCCAACGGCCCGGCCAGAGACGGTGCGTTTCAAAATCTCAACCTAGCCAACTATAGCACGCGATCGACGGGGGGCGCCACGATGGCACGTCAGTTGCACGATTGTGCGTAACAACACGTCTGCTTTTCCGCTTTTGCCTGGCAGAAGCCCGATGCGGCGCGTTTGACATCGGGTACGGATCGTCGTCCTTCGTCATTCAAGGAACCGCATCATGACCCTGCTAGCTTCTCGTCCAGTCGGGCAACAGTTATCCAAGTACGAAGCCATGTTCGTCACGCTGGCGCGGACCTACGTGCAGAAGTATCCGCACGCGAGCTTCGTGTTTCGCTTTGACCGCGCAGTGCGCGAAGAGGTAGGCGAGGGGCCGCGCGCCGCGGAAATCGCCTTCACCGACAGCGCGGCGACCTGGCAAGACATTCTGACGCGCGGCTCTGCGCCCTGGGCGAGGCCTATTGCGCCGGCAATATCCACGGTTCGCGCGAAGACGTCTCGCAATTCCTGGAACTGATGCTGCGCGTCAGCGAAGAACCCGACCTGCGCCGCCACCTTTCGTTGCGAGACAAGCTGCAAATTACGGCGGCGGTGGCCCGGTCGAAGGCTAACTTCGCCTCCTCGCGCGAAGCCGACGTCAACGCGCACTACTCGCTGGAGCGAGCCTTGGCCGACCCGGCGCTGTCCAACGAATTCTTCCTGACCTGGCTGGGACGGGACTACCCGGTCTACTCGTGTGCGTACTGGCAGCGCGGCGCCAAAACGCTGGTGCAAGCCCAACTCGACAAGTTCGAGCATTACGCCGAGCGGCTGCAGCTTCGTCCGGGACAGTCGTTGATCGATCTGGGCTGCGGCTGGGGCGCCCAGTCCATCTATTACGCCCAACGACATGGCGTGCGGGCGACGCTGGTCACGCTCTCGCACGCCCAGGCCGATTTCATTCGCAAGCGGATCGCTTCCGAAAACCTGGCGGATCGAGTGACGCTGTTGGAAATGGACATGCTGGACATCGATCGACTCCAAGAACGTTTCGACTGCATCATGTCGCTCGGCGCCATCGAACACGTCGCCGACTTCGACTCGTTGTTCCGCAAGTCGGCCACGCTGCTCAAGCCCGGCGGACGGGCCTTATTTCATACGATGTTCAACGAGGCGCACCACGAGTTCGACGCCTGGAACAGCCGCTACATGTGGCCGGGCGTGCAGATTCCTTCGCGCCGCCGGCTGCTCGACAACCTCGGCCGCCACTTCCGCCAGATCGACTTTGAGAGGTTCGCTCCGCGCTCCTATTCTCGCACCTTCGAAATCTGGGCCGAGAACTTCTTCGAGCATGAACGCGAACTGCTGGCCCTGCTCTGCCGCGGCGCGACGCCCGACCCCGAGTGGCTGCTGCGGGCATTCAAGTATTACTTGATGTGCTGCTCGGTCGTGTACAACGTCTATATGGACGTCGGCAACGCGCTTTGCTCCAACGACGAACCGACCGTCTCAGGCCGTTGGCCGATCCGCCGTGCTCGCTGACGTCGGGTTTCGGGCGGCGTTCTTGAGGCCGGCCGAACGATTGCGGGCGTCCACCGTTGAAAAATATCCCGCCCAAAGGGAGGGGCAGAGGGCGAAGCCATCGCTTCATCGCCCTTAACAACCTTGGCTTGCGGCGCACGCCAGGCGGGCGGTCGCTTGCTTGCAAATCGACTTGCGTGCTCCTACACTCCTGGGCATGACACAACCTGCCCTCGGCTCGACGAAAGACGATCTCGATACGCCCGCCCTGTGCCTCGACTTGGACGTGATGGAGGCCAATATCCGCCACGTGGCGGAGACCTGCCGCCGGCACGGCGTCGCCTGGCGGCCTCACTCCAAGGGGCACAAAGTTTCGGCGATCGCCCGAGCCGAGGTGGAAGCCGGCGCCTTGGGCGTGACTTGCGCCAAGCTGGCCGAAGCGGAAGTGATGGCCGCCGGCGGCATCAAAGACATTTTGGTGGCCAACCTGGTTGTCGGCCCGCACAAGGTGCGGCGCCTGGTCGAACTCAGACGCAAAGCCGACCCGATCGTCTGCATCGACCACATCGATCAAGCGCTGCCGATCCACCAGGCCATGTTGGAGGCCGGGCTGCGCGTGCGAGTGATCATTGAAGTCGATATCGGCCTGCACCGCGTCGGCGTGGCGCCCGGCGAGCCGACGCTGAAACTTGCCCGGCAGCTCGGCGAGCTTTCCGGGATCGAATTGGCCGGCATTATGGGCTACGAAGGTCACCTGCTGACGTTGGAGGACCCGGCCGAAAAGACGGAGCGCATCCGCGAAGCGCTCGGCTCGCTGGTCGAAACCAAGAAGCTGCTCGAGCAGAACGGCATTCCGTGCCCGATTGTCTCTTGCGCGGGGACGGGCTCGTATCTGTATGCCGCTCAGCAGCCGGGCGTGACGGAACTGCAAGCCGGCGGCGCGATCTTCATGGATGCGTTCTATCGCTACAAGTGCCAGGTTCCCGACTTGAACTACGCCATGACCGTGTTGGCGACGGTGGTAGGCCGGCCGGCGCCTGAGCGGGCGATCATCGACGCGGGCCGCAAGACGATGAACACCGAGGTCCACACGCCGCTCATTTTGGGCCGCGATGACATGCGCATCAAGCGGCTTTCCGCCGAGCACGGCGAGTTGGAGCTCGACCCTTCGGCACAGGACCTGAAAATTGGCGATCGTCTGGAACTGATCCCGGGCTATGCCGACCTGACGACCGTGCTGCACAACCAGTTCTATTGCTTTCGCGGCGGCCGCCTGGTGGACATCTGGCCGGTGGAAGCCCGCGGGAAGCTGACCTGAAATAAGCCGGAATGCGGACCTCGGACCCGTAGCTCCGCGTTCATCTCCCATGGCTGGCGTTGCGGCTTGGCTTGCGCAGGCGCGTTGCTCAGCTTTTCAGCGGATCGTGGAGTGCGGGTCGTTCCGTCTCCTCGCTGCGAGATCCCTGTCATACTCCGTAAACCCAAGGTTTGACACGCCTTCCGGCATGCCTAGAATCTGGGATTCGGTTCGATCGGGCTTTCGAGGCGGGCATCTGGAGATGGCGATGGCAGCGAATACAAGCGGTCAACTTAGCAATGTGATGCAAGAGAATCGGCAGTTCCCGCCGCCGGCGGAGTTCGTCGATCGGGCCAAAATTCGTTCGCTCGGCGCCTATGAAAAACTGTGGAAGGAGGCCGCCGGCGACATCGAAGGCTTTTGGGGCAGCTTGGCGGCGGAGCTGCACTGGTTCAAGCCATACGACAAGGTGCTGGAGTGGAACGAGCCGTTCGCCAAGTGGTTCGTCGGCGGGCAAACCAACGTCTCGTACAACTGCCTCGACGCCCATCTCGGCACGCCCCGCAGCAACAAGGCCGCCTTGATCTGGGAAGGCGAGCCGGGCGACGTCTCGCGTGCTCACCTACCAGATGCTGCACCACGAGGTCTGCAAGTTCGCCAACGTGCTGAAAGAAGCTGGGCATGCAGCAAGGGCGACGTGGTCTCGATCTACATGCCGATGGTGCCCGAGTTGGCCATCGCCATGCTGGCCTGCGCCCGGATCGGCGCCGTCCACTCGGTGATCTTCGGCGGCTTTTCCGGCGAAGCCATCGCCGACCGCAACAACGACGCCCAGGCCAAGCTGGTCATCACGGCCGACGGCGGCTGGCGGCGCGGCAAGCAGCTGCCGCTGAAGGAAAACGTCGACGCGGCCTTGGAAAAATCGCCCGACCGTCGAGAAGTGCATCGTGCTGCAAGCGCACCGGTGACGAAGTCACGATGAAGGAAGGCCGCGACTTCTGGTGGCACGACCTGATGGCACGACGCCTCGGCCGATTGCCCCGCCGAGCCGCTGGACAGCGAGCACCCGCTGTTCATCCTCTACACCAGCGGTTCGACCGGCAAGCCCAAGGGCATCAAGCACACCACCGCCGGCTACAACCTGTACGCCAAGAAGACCACCGAGTGGGTCTTCGACATCCGCGACGAGGACGTCTTCTGGTGTACGGCCGACTGCGGCTGGATCACCGGCCACAGCTACATCGTCTACGGCCCGCTGTCGGCCGGCGCCACGGTGCTGATGTACGAAGGCGCCCCGAACTGGCCCGACGAAGACCGCTTCTGGGAGATCATCGAGAAGTACCGCGTCACGCATCTTCTACACCGCGCCGACCGCCATCCGCGCCTTCATCAAGTGGGGCGACGACTGGGTCGACAAGCACGACCTGTCCAGCCTGCGGCTGCTGGGCACCGTCGGCGAAGGCATCAATCCGGAAGCCTGGATGTGGTATCACCGCAAGATCGGCGGCGAGCGCTGCCCGATCGTCGATACCTGGTGGCAGACCGAAACGGGCGGCATCATGATGACGCCCGCTGCCCGGCGCCATTCCCACCAAGCCCGGCAGTTGCACCAAGCCGTTGCCGGGCATCATGCCGGCGATCGTCGACGAGGACGGCAAACCGGTCGAGCAGGGGCACGGCGGCTGGCTGGTGATCACCCATCCCTGGCCCGGCATGCTTCGCGGCATCTGGGGCGACGACGAGCGCTACAAGGACCAGTACTGGAGCAACGTGCCCGGCACAGTACCTCGCGGGCGACAACGCGCGCTGCGATCGAGGACGGCTACTACTGGATCATGGGCCGCATCGACGACGTGCTGAACGTCTCCGGACACCGCCTGAGCACGATCGAAATCGAAAGCGCTCTGGTCAGCCATCCGCTGGTGGCCGAGGCGGCGGCCGTCGGCCGTCCCGACGATTTGAAAGGCGAAGCGGTCGCGGTGTTCGTTACCGCTCAAGACGGGCCAGGCCACCGAAGCGCTGCGCAAGGAACTGCGGCAGCACGTCCGCAAGGAAATCGGCGCCCTGGCCGCACCCGGACGACATCCGCTTCACCACCGCCCTGCCCAAAACCCGCAGCGGCAAGATCATGCGGCGGCTGCTGCGAGACATCGCCGCCGGCAAAGAATCGACCGGCGACACCACGACGCTGGAAGACTACAGCGTGCTGGCCAAACTCCGCAGCGACGATCAATAAGTTCGCGTCGCTACGCTTGCGTCTCGCGACGTTCCATACGCGAATAAGTCGCTTGGGACTCGTTCGCTCCTGCGCGTATTTGCACCTTTAGCTTTCCGCATGGCCTGCTGAGATTTGTTGTGGCCCGGCTATTCGCCAGCCCGGCCGTGGTTTGCAAGGATTGCACGCCGCCTGGCATCTGTTGTTGGCGTGTTAAGTACTGTTTGTCAAAGTGTTTGCGCTCCAGATTCTGCGTCGCCCGCCGGGTCTCAAAGAATCTTTGGGTTAGTGACTCATCCGGGCCAGCAGCCGCGATCAGTCACGGCCTTTGATATTTTTCAATTTGCAGGAGGGGAGGAGGTCTGTCTGCGGCTCTGCGCAACGCTGCCGCCCGACCGAACGCTTGCGGCAGGGGGCGAGGGCAGATTGGCGCCTGTTCGGGGGAACGAAAAGCAAGGCTCGCATTGACCTAGGTCTCGATCCTCTCGTTGGTTAGAATCTGCCGGCCCCAGTCCCGAGGCCCAATCCCGAGGCCCAGTCCCGCGAGACGAACGGCGCACGGTTAAGTAATGCGGCGAACGGAATGCCGCCCGAAGAGTTCGAACTTCGTCCCCAGATTCTTGCGAAGGAACGCTGGAATGGCTGACGACAAGCAACCACGATGGTCGCTTTGGCGGCTGCCAGCGGCGCTTGCGCTTTGCCTGGTCGGGCCCGCATCGATCGCAGCGCAGACGCCCGGCGTTGCGGACGCGCCGACTTACGTTCGCTCCATGCAGGAAGACGCGGAGTTGACCGACGTCACGTTCGTCGATCCGCAACGAGGCTGGGCCGTGGGCGACCGGGGCGTCATTTGGCACACGTCCGACGGCGGCAAGCACTGGCGTTTGCAACCGTCCGGCGTGACGTGTCGGCTGGAGAGCGTCTGTTTCATCGACTCGGAAAACGGCTGGGTCGCCGGCGGGCAAACGTATCCGTACACCCATGCGACGCGCGGCGTAATGCTGCGCACGCGCAACGGCGGCCGGAGTTGGGCCATCGACAAAGGCCTGCTGCTGCCGGGTCTCAAACGCGTGCAGTTCTTCAATGCTTCGCTCGGCTGGGCGTTGGGGGAAACCTCGGCCATGTTTCCCACCGGCGTGTTCACCACGGATAACGGCGGCCGCACCTGGGCCCCGCTCAGCGGCGTCTCCGCCCACGGTTGGCTGACCGGCGACTTCAACGATCCGCTCACCGGCGCCATCGCGGGACGCATGGGAACCATGGCGGCCGTCCGCCGTCAGGGACTGCAAGAAGCGAACACGCCTGCATTCGGGCTGCGAGGTCTGCATCGCATGCAACTCGTCGGTGAAACCGGCGGCTGGCTGGTTGGCGACGGCGGACTCGTATTGACCACCGGCGACTTGGGGTTGAGCTGGCAAATGCCGCAAGTCGACCCGGCGGAAGTCGCCGGCCGCCAATTCGATTGGCGAGCCTTGGAAGTTCGCGGACCGCGCGTCTGGATTGCCGGCATTCCCGGGACGAAGGTGCTGCATAGCGAAGACGGCGGCGCCAACTGGCAGATGCAAACGACCGGCCAGAACGCGCCGATTCACGCGCTCAGTTTCGTCGACAATTTGCACGGCTGGGCTGTCGGCGCATTCGGGACGGTGCTGTTCACCAGCGACGGCGGCCAGTCCTGGACGCGGCAGCGGTCGGGCGGAACGCGCGCCGCCATGCTGGCCGTCTTTAGCGAACCCTCCGCCGTGCCCTTGGAGCTGCTGGTTCGGTTGTCCGCCAACGAAGGTTATCTGACCGCCGTCGAACTGCTCAATCGCCGCGACCAGGAAGCGGGGCAAACGCGCCAGGCGACGCTGCCGGAGCGGGCCCACGACGCCCTGACCGGCGTCGGCGCCGGCGCCGCCGAAACGGCCTGGGCGTTTCCAGTTCGGCAAGCCGGGTTGTCGCTGTCCGCCGAACAAGTCGTCGACGGCTGGAATCAGGCGAACGACGGCCAGGCGGTGCAGCGGCTCGAAGCGCCACCTGGTCAGGCAGATTCGGACCTGGCGTCCGGACGTGATTCTGACCCACGCCGCCAGTCTCAGCGGCGAAGATCCGCTTGCGCACGTCGTCAACCAGTTGACGCTGCGCGTGGCCGAGCAGGCCGCCGACGCCACGCGCTTCCCGAGCAAATCAGCCAGATGGGCCTGGAGCCGTGGCAACCCAAGAAGGTCATAGGCAGTTTGAGCGAAGGTCAACTCGGCTCGTTGAACATCACCACCGCCCAGTTGGCGCAGCGGCTCGGCGTTTCGCTGGCCGACTATGCCATGGAACCGCGAGGGTTAATTACGGCAGAGTACCAGACGTCGCCGGTCACATTGGGCTTTCGGCCGTACATTGACCGCGTGCCGCAAGGGGCCGGCGAGCATGACTTCTTCAGCGGCATTACCGAGCATCCCGGCGGCGAGGCGCGGCGCGTGCTGATCGAGTATCCGGCCCAGGGCATTGACGTCATGAAGCGAATTGCTCAGAAGCATCGCAACATGCAAGCAATCCTCTCGCGGCCCGATCTCTCGCAACTGGACGACGCGCGGTTTCTGGCCCAATTGGGCGACCTGACCCGCGGCCTGGACGATGCGGGCGCCGGCGGCGTGATTCATCAGCTCGGCCAGCAGTTCTACCGTGCCGGCCGTTGGGAAATGGCGGCCGAAACGTTTCAGGTGCTGGTCGATCAGTATCCGGAGCATCCTCTGTCGCACGCGGCGTTGGTCTGGCTGGTCCAGTATTGGTCGAGCGGCGAGGCCGCCTGGCGCTACGAACAATCGAAGCAGGACCGCGCGGGCCAGGCCGCCCGCTTCGCGGACCAACTCAACACGGCGAACCTGAGCGGACCGCCAACGCTGGCGCAGGTCAGCCGGCCGGTTGCGCTCCGGCCGGATATGCAGCGCCGGCAAGGCACGGTGGCCGCCGTCGATTTCAATCCCGAAGCGGACCGTCCGGCTCGAGCCTCGGCGCTGGGAAAGGTGCTCGAACAGCGAAATCCCGCCGTCTATGCCGAACTGCCGCTCCGCTTTCCGTTGGCCGCCGCTTGGCGCAAGGAGGGCTTCGGCCGCCAGGCCGAACGTTTCTATCTGGAAGTGGAGCGAACCCGTCCGCACGACGCCTGGTGGGCCTGCGCCGCCGGGGAGCACTGGTTGAGCGAACCCAGGAACCACCCTCCCAAGAATCTGTTGAATGCGGTTTCAGGACCAAAGCCGAAACTCGACGGGCGACTCGACGACGACATCTGGCGGCAGGCCAAGCCCGTCGAGTTGCGCAGCCCACTGGGCGATGGCCAGGATTGGCCGGCCGTGGCGCTGGTGGCCTACGACCGCGAGTTTTTGTACCTGGGCGTAAACTGCCGTCGCGCCGCCGCCTGCGTTTACGAACAGGCGAGCGGTCCGCGTCCGCGCGACGCGGATCTTTCCGCGCACGATCGGGTCGATTTCTTGATCGACTTGGATCGGGACTGGTCTACCAGCTATCGACTTACGATCGACCACCGCGGCTGGACGGGCGACGCCTGCTGGGGCGACGCCACCTGGAACCCGAGCTGGTTCGTCGCCGCCGGCTCCAGCGAAAATTCATGGACCGCCGAGGCGGCCGTGCCGCTGGCCGAGCTCACCGGCGCCCCGCCAGGATCGCGGCAAGTCTGGGCCTTGGGCATTCAGCGCACCGTGCCGGGCGTTGGCTTTCAGTCCTGGACCCGCCCCGCCGCCGCCCATCCCATTCCCGAAGGGTTCGGTTACTTGATGTTTGAATGACGTCGCTTGGCGCAGCGGCGTGAGCTCTGCCCCCCAATCGCGAGATTCCTCCGCAGGCGGTAGAATGGGCGCCGCCGGAATCGCCGGCTTTCCACGAGGCGCCTTACCGCGAGTCACCTGACCTTGGGATACCTGATCGGCACGGACGAGGCCGGATACGGCCCGAACCTGGGGCCGCTAGTCGTCTCTGCAACCGTCTGGCAGACGCCGGGCGATCCTTGCGGGGCCGATCTGTACCAACTGCTCCGCAAAGCGGTAACCGCCTCTCCGGCCGTCGGCCCACGCGCCGCAAAGACGGCCGCTCGGGTAGCCGCCGCAGCGGCGGCGACGATGACTCGCCCGCCGGCCAAGGCAGTGATCGCCGATTCAAAGGCGCTCTACAAATCGGGCGACGGGTTGTCCGGCCTGGAGACCGGCCTGTTCGCCATGTTTGAGTTGCTCGGCGTTCGTCCGGCCGCCTGGCGTGAAGCCTGGCAGGCGCTTGATCCGCAATCGGCCGCCGCGCTCGATCGCGATCCTTGGCATCTGGGTTACGACGGCGCCGTGCCCGTCCATGCCGAAGCCGTTCATATCGCCCGGTTGGCCAAAAAGCTGCAAGCGACGGCCGAGCAAGCCCAGGTCCGGCTGGTTGCCGTCCGCAGCCGAGCGGTCTTTCCGGAAGAGTGGAACCGGCTGCTTGACGAACACGGCAACAAGAGCACGGCGCTTTCCTTCGTCACGCTCAAACTGCTGGCCGAGCGCTCGAGCAGTTCGACGACGAACCGGCGTCGGTGATTTGCGACAAGCACGGCGGACGCAACTCCTACCGGCCGCTGTTGCAGCAGCACGTGACCGATTACCTGGTCGAGGTGCATGGCGAAGGCCGTGATGAAAGCCTGTACCGTTGGGGACCGCTCGAGCGGCGTACGCAAATCGCCTTTTGCACCAAGGCGGAACGCTATCTGCCGACTGCTTTGGCCTCGATGGCCTCGAAGTACCTGCGGGAACTGGCCATGCGGGCCTTCAATGACTTTTGGGAGCGACGCGTGCCGGGCTTAAAGCGGACGGCCGGTTACCCGGGAGACGCCGCTCGTTTCAAGGTTGATATTGCCGCGGCCCAACAGGAGTTGGGCATCGAGGATCGGGTTCTCTGGAGAAACCGCTGATGCTGTTCATCGTCCGCCACGCCTGGGCCGAAGACCGGGGCGAAGCCTACCCGAACGACGATCTGCGCCCCTTGACCAAAGCCGGTCGCAAGCGGTTCCGCAAGGTCGTCAAGCGGCTGGCCGAGCGCGGCTTTGCGCCGCAGCATATCGCCGTCAGCCCCTTGGTGCGCTGCCGCGAAACGGCTGAGATTGTCGCCGAATTCGTTCCCGGCCAGCCGAAGGTGACCGTCGTCGAAGCCCTTTCGCCCGGCAGTTCTCTTGAACCGCTCCTGTCATGGACGCGCGAGCAAAGCGCCGTAGACGTCGCCTGGGTCGGCCACGCGCCGGACGTGGGAGAACTGACCGCCGCGCTGATTGGCGACGGCCGCGCCGCGCTGCGGTTTGGCAAAGGCGCCATCGCCGCCATCGATTTCGACGGCCCCATCGCCGCCGGCGCCGGCGAGCTGCGCTGGTTCGTCACCGCCGACGTATTGAACTGCTGACGCTTGCGCCCGTCCCCTTCCTTTGGCCGAAGGCCAGGTTGAGCCCTTTCCCACGCCGCGCTTTGGGACTGTTAGGCGGAGCGAGGCGGCGCGCACCGGCACAGAACGAGACGATTTGGGAGTTCGAAGGAATCTGGAATTCGCGGCGCAACGAGCGTCGCCAATTCTCCTCTTCATCCCCGCGATCTCCTCCTTATCCCCACATCCCCTTTAGAAATCGCCTCAACTCGCTTGCCGCCGCGAACGCCGGGTCAGACGAGCGGCCTATCGCTCTCTGTCGCCGCGCCGTGACACTGCCAACAATAGATCAGCGGCGACGAGCCCCGTCTTGATGAGCACGCGCTTCAGCGAATCTCGTTGCTCTTCGTTGCGGCTGTCCATCAATACGCGGAGCAACCGGGCCCGCTCGGCGGCAGGTAAGATCTCCAGCAAAGCAGGCAACAACGCCTCGGCAACGTTGTAGATGGAATCCGGCCGCAAACACACGGGCACGATATGACTCGCGGCAACTTGCAAATCGTCGGCCACGGCGTGTACGGCGTCGCGAACGTTGCGTTCTTTGGCGGAATTACCCACGGCGAACTCATACGGGGGATTCCACTCCTGCAACGGCCTCACTATGTCAATATGAGAAAGAGCGATGACCGTGGGCGGCGGCGCGCGAACGACGCTCTCTTGGAGTCGAAGCCGCGCGTCGTCCAGCAGCTTTCGGTCTGCTTCGCGGGCGGCCATTGCGGCCGAACTTACCAGCAGGACCAGGTCGCACTGCTCCAACTCGGTTTTCAGCAGCGTTTGCGCCCGCTGGTCATCCGCTCCGCCGAAGCCGATCGTATCGTAGATGATGGCCTTGAACAGGCCGTCGCGCTCGAGCAGGTACGGCGTGATGGCGTCGGTGCAGGGCAACACGTCGGTGGCGGCTCTCACCGTGCCGAAAATCGCGTTGATCAGGCTCGACTTGCCGGCCTTGGCTTGCCCCAACACGACGATTCGCAAAGGCTTTTCGGCATCGACGGCGCGGAGGGCGGGATCGTCGAGATCGAACTGTCCGCTATAGAGATCGATGGCGTACTTCCCCGTCTGCCGCACGCAGTAGCCGGCCGCCAGGCCCGGCAGGTCGGCCGCCATGGCGTCGATCCCGCCGCCGGCTAACGATCCCGCTTCGGCCGCCAGGGCCGCTGCCGGGTTCCAGAAGAAGCGGCCCAGCCGCACGACGTTCCAGGCTCGTTGCATGAACTGGCTGGCAGCCGGCCCCCAGTTTACGACACGGTAAAGCTGGTGAACGGTCATGCGTTTGCCCCCCGGAACTCGCTCGTGCAGATAGACGCGGAGATCGCGGGCGACCAATTCGGCCACTCGGAGCAAGTCATGGACGGGCGCCTCCAAGGCGGGCCGTTTCGACTCCGGATGGAAATGCCGGGCAACGATCGCGAAGACGTTATAGAACGTGCCCGACCATTGATTGGCGTCACTCAATGAAGGCGGCTGGGCTTCGACCTGAGCCGCAAACCGGTCGACATCGGCCCAGGCCGCTTCGCCCGCCGGCGGCCAGGTTTTACTGGGGGGCGGCAAGATCTGTTCGGTCGCCGGGCGAGACTCGATCCACTTCAGCGCCAGCCACGCCAGGCACGCCACCGTGCTCGCCGCGAGCAGGAAATAGAGCATCATGCCCCGCTCTCGCAGCCAGAACAGGCCCAAGATCGCCAGCAAGGCGTAGGGCAGGCCGAAGGCCGTCAGGCGCAGAAGAAATCGAAGTTTCAAGCGGCTCATGGTTTCAGGAACCCACGGAAGCGGCGGCGCCCTTCCGCCATCTCTTGGGCGAACGTTTCTCGGATCTTGTCAGCCGCCGGCGTGACGTCGTTTCTGACCTGGGCGAAATACCAGCACAGCGTGCGGCCGAGGGCGTAGGTGGTCGCCGCGCCGTACGCCGCGGCGAAGGGCGTTCCTACCACCGGAATCATGGCCAGCAGCGAGCGCACCGGCCAACCGCACGACAAAGCCCGATCCGATGGCGCTGCCCAACTCTCCCATCACCCGGGCGGTCAAGCGTTGATCGTAGATCGAAGCAATGGCATGAAACATTTTGGCGTCGATGGCGGCGATCAACGATAGGCTCACCGCCGGATTCGGCACCGCCGCCGCTCCGCCGGCCGCTACGGCGCTCGACAAGATGTGCGACCGCGCCTTTCGATAGTAGAGGTCGTGCAGCCCCGGCTGCAACAGGGCCCGCAACCCGAGCCCAAGTTCCGTTTCGATCGCCGCCCAGAGCGCAGTCCTCGCCGTAATATTGCGGAGGCAGCTCGTCTTCGGGCAGCGTGAAATCGACGGGCACGAACCGGCTGGCCAGGCCGGCGAACTCTTCTCTTTGCCGCCGCAGCGACCGGGCTAAATCATCCGGGACGGAAGCATCCCACACGTCGGCTTCGAAAGGATATGGCTGCGGATGGGAGGCGCCAGGCGGATAGCCTTCGTGCAATGCGGTTTGCACCACGACGGTCGGCCAGTCGCGTTTTGCCTTGCGAACGGCGGCCACGGCATCGACCACCGGCTGGAGAGCATGGTCCATGGCGCGGACCGTCACAATCAGCAAATGCGACTGGCGTTGGCAGTGAGCAATATCTTCGCTCGGGTCGTAATTCACTTCCCCCAGGCCTCGCGTATCCAGAAACCGCACCAGGCATTGCTCTTCACTTGGAAACGCATACAACCGGGCGGTGCGCGTGCAGGGACGAAAGCCGTTGCCAATTTCTGCATCGCTGCTGCCGGTCAGGGCGCGGACGAGCGAGCTTTTGCCCGACTGCGTTTTGCCGAGCAGCCAGATAACCGGCTGAGGCAATTTCTCGCGAGCGCGGCGCAACTGCTGTTCGACCTCGGCCGAATCGACCCGAGGCGACAGGACTTGCTCTGACAGCCGTTTCCAGAATGACCCGAACCAGGGAAGGACTGGCATCACTAGAAGAATTCCTTAACCCTGGGAAACACGCTGAAGGCATGGCGTATCCGACCCGGGCGGCGCCGCCCGCGCGTGAAGCCATGCATTATAAACTGTCGGACCAACGGTGGTGCGATCTAAAAGGTTGCTTTGATTCCGGGCTCCGCGCGGAGTACAATTTGGGCACGTGCAAAGACCGGAGCAATCCCGTGACCGCGATCTCATTCGAACCTCTCGAAGTTCCTCTTCGCCTTGACCCGCATGGCGCCATTCGCCTTGGCCAGACGCGAGTGCTTTTGGACGTTGTTCTGCACGAATTCGACAGCGGCGCGACGCCAGAAGAGATTGTCCAGTGCTATGAAGGGCTGGAGCTCGCCGACGTGTATTCCGTCCTGAGCTATTGCCTGCGGAATCGCGCATGCCGTGAACGAATATCTGCGGCGGCGCGAGGCCGAAGCTGAGTCGCTTCGCCGCACAATCGAAGTCAGCCAGCCATCGCGGTCAAGTCTACGTGCGCGGTTGCTGGCACGCCAGAAGGCGAAGTCTAACGGTGACGGTCCCGCTCAACCGTGAGTCACGGCCCTATGCTGCGGCTACTTACCGAGTAGAACTTCAATGGCCGTGTTCTACGCGGCTTGCGGCGTCGCGCAAACGGCCGAATGCCTTATGTTTCACTCGAAATGACCATCAAGCGGGCACAACCCCAAACAACATGCAACGCCGCGAACTTTTCCCAGGGCAGTTTATTAAGTTCGGTGAAAACAGAAACTCACGGCACTGGCTCGGCGGGACGCACTCGTGCGAAGGGGCTTGGTGCACGAACTGCGCGCTGCCGCTGATGTTGCACTTGAGCATTGATTGTTCCGACCCATTGCTGTCATTGTCATGCCTCCCATGCAGCGAGTTGTCGCTGTTTTATTGCATGCGGTGCTCACTTTCCTGGCACGACTTTGCTTACCGCATACTTTCGGATGACGCAATTGAGATTGTCGAGGAGTTCCGCGGCGAAACTACCTGGGACGACTGGTACTCCTCCGACGGCGGCGCTGGCGACGTAATCGAGCGGCGGCCGATACAATTGGCCCCAATTCCGTCGCGCCTGCAAGAGCTATACGATCGCCTGAACGAAAATGAGGATCTCTCCGAGGCCGAAGAAGAGGAGGTGGCATCCTTCACAGGAAACTTTGCTCCGCAAGACGTCGGGGGTTACCCCGTCGTAGACGTGATCAACCAGCTTGGCGGTCGCTCCTTCCTATGCCAGAGGCTTGACGATCCGGGCTGCCCTGGATGCCGGCGCGCCGGTTTCGAACGACAGACGATGTATTTCCTGGCGAGCCTTACGAACGACGACGAGGCCGGCGTAAGAATTACGTACGACGGAATGCAAATTGCGTTCTTCCTGTGCCCAACGTGTGGAACGATCAAGGTTCAACATAGCGTGTGAACGGTCGAGGGGCATCCCTGTGAAGCTGTCATGCGAGCAGCGTCTGCAGGGCGATCAAAAGGTCTCAGGCGCCGTCGTTTTGATTCGCGCAATTCGTGCTGCTCGCCCAGACGGGGGCGAACGTGGCGGCCACCAAGGGAGCGAATCTCTCCTGCAACCTGCTGGGCCAGCTAACCAGCATCGTCCTCACCGATTTCTTCGGCACGGAACCGCAGCCTGACATCGCCACAAGCACGTCTTCCTACGACGGAGGAAGAAAAACAGGTTGCTCTGCAATCTCCGACTTGGGACTTTGGACTCTTGAACCTTGGACTCTCTCCGCCAGACCTTGGACTCTTTCCGCTTCGCGCATTCCCGACAGATAGGCGCCGTGAACCGTGCCGGGAAAGCGGCGATACGTCGCTTCGCCGGCGAAGAACAACCGATCTGCCAGCGGTTGGGCGAGCAAATCGCGGTCGCTGCCGGTGGCGCAGAGCCGAGCGTAGGAGTAGGAACCGAGCGAGAAAGGATCTTGCCCCCAGCGCGTGAGCTGACACGCGGTCGGTTCCGGGATGCCGGCGCCGAACATGGTCCGCAAGGTCCGTTGAGCGCGGTCCGTCGCCTCTTGTTCGGAAAACGATTCCAGCCGCCGCGCTTCGTCTCCGGCGAAGTGCGCCGTCAACACGTTCTGCCCGGCCAGGGCGAAGTGGTTGACGATTTGTGGCAATTCAGAACAGGTAGGTGAGGCGTAGCCGAAAAAGTGCGGCTCGGCCGGCCAGAAACGCCGCGGATAGTGCAACACGAGCTTGTTCACCACGCCCATCGCTACGCGGTCGATCGCGCCGCGTTTCCAGTCGGGCAGCTCGGGAGAGAAACGAACCCGGCCGGCTTTCAAAACGCCCAGCGGCAACGTGACGATTGCGCAATCGGCCGCATAGCTTTGGCCGGTCACGTCGACGCGAACCTGGCCGCCAACGTATTCGATCTGCTGCACTTCCTGCCCCAGACGGATATCGAGCCCCTTGGCCATTCGGGCGACCAGCCGATCGTAGCCGCCGACGACCCACAGGTCGTCCCAATTCAACTCGTAGTGCTCGTCGAAATGATTGAGCGATAGATGCTCGAGCTCGGCGCCATATTCGCAAGCCTGGGCGGCCATCGCCCAGCGCCAGATGCGTCGGGTCGGTTCGGAAAGCGCAGGCGCGGCCAGCCGCTTATTGACAATCTCGGCGACGGAGACGTCGTCGGGCAGGCCGCGAGCTTGCGAGGCGAGCACCAGCCGTTCGTACTCGGCGGCCACCTGGTCCAGGCGGTCCGCCCGGAACCGCCGGCCGTCGGTGTCGTAGAGCGCGACCCACTCAAAATCGGTGCGGCGAAAGGGAATCTTCCATTGCCGCGCCAAAGGCGCTACCGGATTGAGCTTTCGCGATTCGATCCAGGAGGCGCCCAGCTCGATGGGGCTGCCGTGCGTGCGATCAGTCCAGATTCGCCCGCCGATGCGCTGACGCCCTTCAAGCACCTGCACTTGATAGCCGCGCGAAGCGAGCCGCCGCGCAGCGGCCAGCCCCGCCATGCCCGCGCCGATGACAAGCACGTTTCCGTGCGCCGCTTCAGCCATGCCGCGAGCCGTCTCCAGAAGGCGCGCCCGGCTGTCCGTCGCCTCGCTCCAGTCTCTCCCAGGCCGTCAGCACGGCCTGCTTGCCGAACGCCGGCGCCTGGCAGGCGAAGTTCTCGCACAGGTAGACCGCGGGACCGGCGGCAGACGGCTCCTTGCCGGCAAACAAATCATCGAGCGCCGCCGCATGGCCGGCGCCCGGGCGGAAGGCCAACACTTTGTTGGGCGTGAACCGGCGCCGCAGATCGGCCAGAACCGCGGCCGTGTCGGCATCTTCCGGCGGTCCGAGTACGACCGTCTCGAAAGCCGGCCCCAGGTGGAAATCGAGCGCGATCAGCATCTGGCCGGCCGCCGTCGGGTGACGCTGCATCATCTCCGTGAACGAGCGCAGCGTGCGCTGCGCCGCTTCGAGATAATCGGTGCGGCCACAGAGCTTGCCCAGCCGCAACAACATGGTCGCGGCCAGCGCATTGCCGCTGGGCGTGGAACTGTCCTGCGCAGTCTTTTTGTCGGGCGATCAGCGCCTCGTGGTCGGCGGCCGTGTAGAAGAACCCGCCTTGCTCCGCGTCGGCGAACTCGGCGAGCACGACGTCCGCCAGTTCGACGGCAGCCTCGATCCAGCGTTCGTCAAAGCTCGCCTCGTAAAGCGAGACCAGCGCGTTGGCCAGGCTGGCGTAGTCATCGAGATAAGCGGCGAACCTGGCCTGCCCTGCTCGCCAGCAGTGCAGCAGCCGGCCATCTTCGCGCCGCAGTGTTTGCCAGCAGAAACTCGGCCGCTTTTACGGCGGCGGCCAGGTAACGCGGTTCTTCAAGCGCGCCGGCGGCTTGCGCCAGCGCGTCGATCATCAAGCCGTTCCAACTGACCAGCACCTTGTCGTCCAGGCCCGGCCAGATGCGCTGGCTTCTCACGGCCAGCAACTTTTCGCGGCCGGCTGAGAGCTCCGCCTGCAGTTCGGCCAGGTCGCGATTCATTACCTTGGCGCACTGCTCGATGGCTTTCGGCAAGTTGAGAATGTTGCGGCCTTCAAAGTTGCCCGACTCGGTGACGTCGTAGACGTAATTAAACGTCTTGGCCGCATCGGCGCCGAGCACGGCTTCGACTTCGGCGGGCGTCCAGACGTAGAACTTGCCTTCCTCGCCTTCGCTGTCGGCGTCTTGCGTGCTGAAGAAGCCGCCTTCGGCGCCGGTCATCTCGCGCAACACGTAGTCGCACGTTTCGCGCACGATGCGGGCGTAGTCATCTCGTCCGGTCACCTGATACGCTTCCACGTAGCATTGCGCAAGCAGGGCATTGTCGTAGAGCATCTTTTCAAAGTGCGGAACCAGCCAGCGCTCGTCGACGCAATAGCGGTGAAAGCCGCCGCCCAGGTGATCGTAAATGCCGCCGGCGGCCATCTTGTCGAGCGTCAGCGTGACCAGTTGCAGACACTCGTCGCGAGGCTCGCGGCGCCAGCGCCGCAGCAGCACGCGCAGATCCATCGGATGCGGAAACTTCGGCGCGCCGCCGAAGCCGCCGTTGCGAAAGTCGAAGATCCGCTCGAGCGAAGCGCCGGCCGCGCAACGGCTCTTCGCCGAGCTCGCCCGGCGCACGGCCAGGCTGGCCACGCGCTGCACTTCCGCGGTCAGTTCGCCCGCTTGCTGTTCAACCTGCCCGCGACGCTCGCGCCAGGCTTCGGCCACGGCCGTGAGCACCTGGTCAAAGCCGGGCATGCCCATCCGGCCGCTCGGCGGCCAGTACGTGCCGCCGAAGAAGGGACGCAAGTCGGGCGTCAGGAATACCGACATCGGCCAGCCGCCGCGACCGGTCATCAACTGCACGGCGTTCATGTAGATCTGGTCCAGGTCGGGCCGCTCTTCGCGGTCGACCTTGATGCACACGAAGTGCTCGTTCATCTGCCGCGCAATCGACGGATTCTCGAAACTCTCGTGCTCCATCACGTGGCACCAATGGCAGGCCGAGTAGCCGATCGACAGAAAGATCGGCTTCTCCTCGCGCTGCGCGGCTTCCAGCGCTTCCGGTCCCCACGGACGCCAATCCACGGGATTGTTCGCGTGTTGTAACAGGTAGGGGCTGGTCTCTTGGGAGAGGAGATTCATGGCGCGCGGCGGGTTGGAGGCATGGGCAATGGAAAATCAAGCGGCGAGTCTAAAGTCGGAATTCGGAGGTCGGAGAGGCCAGAAGCAATCTTGTGCAATGCTTCAAGCGTCTCCGACTTCCGAATTCCGACTTCCGACTTACCTGAACGTTCTTTCCTGGTCAGGGAACAGGCCTTCGCGGACGTCTTCGCGGTAACGGGCGACGGCGTCGGTGATCGTACTGCGCAGCTCGGCGTACGTTTTGACGAACTTGGGCACGTAACCGGCCGTCAGGCCGAGCATGTCGTGCGAGACCAGTACCTGACCATCGCACTCCGGCCCGGCGCCGATGCCGATCGTCGGCACGCTCAAAGCCTTGGTGATCCGCGCAGCCAGCGCCGCCGGAACGCATTCTAACAGCACCGAGAAGGCGCCGGCCGCTTCGGCCGCTTTGGCGTCGTGCATCAGCCGCTCTTCGTCTCGCTGCACCTTGTAGCCGCCGAGCACGTGCACGCTCTGCGGCCGCAGCCCGCAGTGGGCCATGACCGGAATACCGGCCGAGACCAGCGCCTTGATGACTTCGGCCTGTTCGGCGCCCCCTTCCAATTTGACGGCCTGACAGCGCGTTTCTTTGAGAATGCGGGCCGCGCTCTCGATTGCCTGATAGGCGCCGAGATGACCGCTGGGGAACGGCAAATCGACCACCACCAACGCTTGCCGCACGGCCCGGCCTACCATCTCGGCGTGATAAATGATTTCGTCCAGCGTGACCGGCAGCGTGTTTTCGCGGCCTTGCACGACCATCGAAAGCGTATCGCCCACCAGAATCGCTTCGATTCCTGCGGCGTCGAGCAGGCCCGCCATGGTGTGGTCATAGGCGGTGAGCATGCTGATTTTCTGCCCTGCCGCCTTCATAGCGACAAACGTGGGCACGGTGATCCGAGAAACTTGCGACGACATGGCGGAGGCCGTAAAGGAAGCGAAAGAGTGTAAGACGTTTGCCGTTGGACGTTTCGCACTGCGGCGAATGTTACGTTCCAACGGCCCTCGTGCGCATTGTCGCGGTCGAGGCTCAGTCTGGCAACTCACGGAAAATCATTGGCAACTTTGTGGTAATCCTGTTAGTCTGAGGGCGTTACGGCCCGGTATTCCCCGAGACATCCGCCGAATTCTGCACGGTTGTCCCGTTGCAATGCCGCGTCCCCCCCTTGAGTATCGCTGTTCGCTAGCAACGCAATTCCCTCGCAACACTGTTCCCTCCCAAACTTGTTCCTTGGAACCCTGGAGGCCCGATCTCATGTCGCACTCGAAGCGTTTCGCCGCGTCGCTACTGGCTGGCGCCTTGGTCGTTGCAGTCGGCTCGCAGGCGTCGGCTCAATTCCCAAGAGCTCAGTTTCCCAAGTTCCAGAGCCAGGCGACGGAACCGTACGAGGGGAGCGGAAGCGTCAGCGAAGTTGGTCCTGAGGGGGTGATGTTCAAGGACAGCGACGGCAAAACGGTGGTGGCCAGCGTATCGCCCACAGAGACCAAAGAGATCACGGTGACCGGCACGGCCGAACCCGGCTTCTTGATGCCCGGCCTGGTCGTTCGCTTCATGGCGAAAATGTCGAACAAAGGCGTCGTCGAAGAAAAGATCAAAGAGCTGCAAGTCGTCGAACCCTCGGAGACGCATAAGATCGGCCTGCAAGCCGATCTGGCGCCGGGAGAAAGCCTCAAAGACGCGGAAAAGAACGGTCCGGTGAACTACGTCATCATCGGCGCCATCCGCTCCTACAAGAACAAGCAGCTTCAGATCGCCGTACCGGGCAAGGCGGTCAAGGCGGAAGTGGCCGACGATTGCAAAATCGAGCTCGACGTCACCAACTACCTGCTGGCGAGCAAAGGGGACGAAGTCTCCGTAAAAGGTAAAGCGTTCAAGGCCCCGCAGGTGGGCGGCACGGCGCCCAGCCAGGCCTTCGTCATCGCCGAGAAGCTCCAGGTCACGCTGGCGAAGCCACTGACGGCGCCGGGCAAGAAAAAGGGGAGCGCGCGGTCGCGGAGAAAGCGAAAGTAAGTTGAGTCGCCTCCCAGGCGCCGGCGGCGGCTTGCCAACCGGCGGCCGGGGCGACTCTCGGGGCGATTCAGGCCTTGGACTGCGTGCACTGCATCGCGTTCTGATGGATATCATTCCAGCATGTCGCAGGCGCTTTCGGAATTTGGCGGAGTAGAGCGGTTTCAGGCCGCTCCCGCGCGGTTGTTCGAAGTTTTGACCGACCTCGACACGCTCTCCCGCAGCGTGCCTGACCTGGTCTCGGCGGAAGTCGTCGATGACCGGACGCTGCACTGCGTCGTCAAGCCCGGCTTTTCCTTTCTCCGCGGCACGTTGAAGCTGACCATTTCATTGGCCCGCGTCGAACCGCCGGAGGCGGCCGAGATGCACATCGCCGTGCGCGGCATCGGCGCCGCGATGCAGATCTCTTCGGAAATGTCCGTGTCGCCGGACGAGGCCGGCTCAAAGCTCGAGTGGCGCGGCAGAATTGACAGCGTCAGCGGTCTGTTGGGCGCCATTCCCAACGGCCTGGTCAAAGCCGCCGCAGATCAAACCATTCGCCATGGCTGGGACCGAGTTCGCGAGAAGCTGGCAGAAACGAAATTGACGGGTCAATGAAACGCCGCGAAATCCTTGCCTAACAGCGCCGCGGCGATCTTGAGCTTCATGATTTCGTCGGTTCCCTCGTAGATGCGGCAGACGCGCACGTCCTGCAAATGACGGCCGACCCGATACAACTCCGAAAAGCCGCGGCCGCCGAAGACCTGCACCGCACGGTCGGCCGCGTCCCAGGCCGCATTCGTAATATGCAGCTTGGCTTCGGCCACGGCCAGGTCGGCCGCCGCGGCCAGTTTGGCTTCGCCAGGCTGTACATCGCTTGCCTGCTTGGCTAGCGCCGCGCGCTCGATCATCGCGTCGCTCGTGGCCCGGTGCATCTCGATCTGCGCCAAATGCTCTTGCACCAACTGATGCTGGCCAATCGGCTTGCCGTGCTGGATCCGCGTCTTGGCATACTCCAGCGATTCCGCCAGGCAGTCTTCGATCACCCCCAGACAGCCGGCGGCCACGCTGAGCCGGCCTGAAACGAGCGTGCCCATCGCAATCCGAAAGCCGTTGCCTTGCTCTCCCAGCAAGTTTTCCAGTGGCACGGGATGCTCCGTCATCTGAAACATGCCCGTGTTGGCAGTGAACATTCCCAGCTTGGCCGGCAGGTCCTCGGTCTCGAACGTCTCGCCCGTCGTATCGACGACAAAGGCGCTCATCCGCCGCTGGGCGCCTTCGCTCCCTTCAGGATATGCAAACACGATCACGGCGTCGGCGATCGAGCCGTTGGAGATCAAGTACTTCACGCCGTTGAGTACGAACCGATCCGCTTCGCGCCGGTAGGTGCTGGTCAGCTCCAGCGGGTTTGAACCGGCTTCGGGCTCGGTCAGGCCAAAGGCCAGGATGCTCTCGCCGGCGGCTGCCCGCGGCAGATAGCGGCGGCACAAGTCGGCGTCGCCGTAGCGATAGATCGGGTATTCGCCGATCGAGGTGTGACCGGAAAAGAAGGTCCGCACGCCGGTTCCTTCGCGGCCGATCCGCGCCAAGGCTCGTGCGTAAGTCAGCGCATCTGCGCCGCGGCCGCCATATTCAACGGGAACGGGCATCGCCAACACGTTGTATTTTTTCGCCAGGGCGACCGTCTGATCGTTAGGGCGGTGCTCCACGTAGCACAATTCCTCGCCCGGGCGCAGTTCCGTGCAATACGCCTCGACGTCCGCCAACAATTCTTCGCGTTCCGCCGCATTCATCACTTGCAACTCCTAACGGCCCTCTGCTCTCGACTCGCTGTTTTTTTCCCGACGCAGCAACTCGTTCAAGTGTACCTCGACGGCGCCGGCCAACGCGCCCGGGTTGTATCCGCCTTCCAATACGCTCACCACTCTGCCTTCCGCATAAACGTCGGCCACGTCGAGCACGGCGGAAGTAAGCGGCAGAAAATCTTCAGTTTCCAGCCCCAGCGAGCCGATGGGGTCGTCGCGGTGACTGTCGAAACCGGCGCTAATGAGCACCAGTTCCGGCTTGATGCGCGAGGCCAGGTCTTCCAGTCCCGAGCGAAACCGGTCGAGGTAATCGGCTCGCGAGGTTCCCATTTCGACCGGCAAATTGAGCATCCGTCCCAACGCCGGCCCTGAGCCCGTCTCGGTATCGTGACCGGTGCCGGGATAGAACGGCCAGCGATGGATGGAGAGAAAGCCGACTTGCGGGTCTCGCCAGAAGGCGGCCTGCGTGCCGTTGCCGTGATGCACGTCCCAATCGACGACGAGCACGTTGTTGAGCCCCAACTCGCCGGTCGCGGTTCGGGCCCCGACGGCGATGTTGTTGAACAGGCAAAAGCCCATTGCCGCGTCTTCGAGTGCGTGGTGTCCGGGCGGACGCACCAGGCACAAGGCGCGCTTGTCTTCGCCCGCTACCACTCGGGCGACGGCGTCGGCCACGGCTCCGGCTGCACGCAAGGCCACGTCGTACGAAGCCGAGCTGACGGCCGTATCCTCTTCGATGTAGCCGCCCCCCTGCCGGGCGAAGGCTTCGACCGATGATGTGTAACCGAGCTTGTGGACCCGCGCGAGCCGCTCCGGCGAACAGGGGCGCCAGACGGGCCGCGTGCAACGCTCGTCGAGCCCGGTGCGCTTCAGGTGCGCTGCCACCTGCATCAACCGCTCCGGCCGTTCGGGGTGCTGGCCGGTTTTATGCTCGAGAAATAGTGGATCGGAGTAAAGGAGCGTCATAATAGCCAATTCTACCCCTCCGGGGCCAAGCGGCCATGGCAAACGGGCTTTCGGCTCCGTTCGCCGCTCGCCACCCGCCCCTTGTAGGAGCGGATGAAAAACCGCGATTTCGGCTTTTAGATTTCGATTCAATTGCGATTTTTGCCAGTTTTACCGGTTAGTTTGACGATGACAGGGGCCATTGATAGACTTGCCTGCTTCTGTGTCAGGTCCGACTGCGGGCTGTGGCGAGTCGAGTTGATCTTTGACGACGCGCGAGAGCTTCCCGCCGCGCGTCGCGTCTTCACTCTGTGCGATTACGAAGGAAAATCCTCATGGCAAAGGCTGTGAAAACCAAATCCAAGACGAAAGCCGCCAAGCCCCAAACCGCGAAGCCCAAGGGTCTTAAGGAAAAAATGGTCAAGTCGGCCCTGCAGAAAAAGCCCAAGTCCAACGGCGAGAAGGTCAAGCGAGGCGGCAAGGAGAAGTACGTCTACTCCTTCGGCGCCAACGGCACCGACGGCGACGCCGGCATGAAAAACCTGCTGGGCGGCAAAGGCGCCAACCTGGCCGAAATGACCAGCATCGGCCTGCCCGTGCCCGGCCGGATTCACCATCGGCACCGACGTCTGCACCTACTACTACGCAACGACCAAGGCAGCTATCCGCCCGAGCTGCGGAAGACGGTCGACCGAGGCCATGGCCAAAATCGAAAAGGCGATGGGCGCCAAATTCGGCTGCGACCGACCAACCCGCTGCTGGTCTCCTGCCGCTCCGGTGCCCGCGAGTCGATGCCGGGCATGATGGACACCGTGCTCAACATCGGCCTGAACGACACCACCGTCGAGGCGCTGGCCAAACAGTCGGGCAACGAGCGCTTCGCCTGGGACAGCTATCGCCGCTTCGTGCAGATGTACGGCGACGTCGTGCTTGGACATGAAGCCCAAGACAAAGAAGATCACGACCCGTTCGAACACGCTGCTGGAAGCCAAGAAGGAAGCAGCCGGCGTCAAGTACGACTCATGAACTCTCGCGCCGAGCAGCTCAAGGAACTGGTCGCCGAGTTCAAGACAGCCATCAAGGAACGGCACCGGCAAGGACTTCCCCAACGATCCGCATGCGACCAGATCTGGGGCGCGATCGGCGCCGTGTTCGGCAGTTGGATGAATGACCGGGCCGTCGTCTACCGCCGCACATTACGGCATTCCGCACGAGTGGGGCACAGCCGTCAACGTGCAGGCCATGGTGTTCGGCAACCTGGGCGACGACTGTGCCACCGGCGTGGCCTGACCCGCGACTGCTCCGCCGGTGAACGCCGGGTTCAACGGCGACTACCTGATCAACGCCCAGGGCGAAGACGTGGTGGCCGGTATCCGCACGCCCAAGCGGATCGAAGAGACGCTGAGCAGCGACATGCCCGAAGGCTTACAAGCAGCTCGAACGAAATCGGCCAGAGCCTCGAAAAACACTACAAGGAAGTGCAGGACATCGAGTTCACCGTCCAGCGCGGCAAGCGTCTGGATGCTGCAGACCCGCAACGCCAAGCGGACCGGTTTTGCCGCCGTGCGGATCGCCGTCGACCTGGTCAACGAAGGCCTGATCAGCAAGGAAGCAGGCCTTGAACCCACGCCGGATTCCGGCCGACGACCTGAACCAACTGCTGCAGCCGATCTTCGACCCGGCCGCGAAGAACGGCACGCCGCTCAGGAAGGCCGCCTGCTGGCCAAGGGCATCAACGCCGGTCCGGGCGCCGCCACCGGCAAGATCTGCTTCCACGCCGCAGACGCCGAAGCAATCTGCGATCGAAGAACAACAACGTCAAGCTGATTCTGGTCCGCCGCGAAACCAGCCCGGAAGACCTGCGCGGCATGAAGGTCGCCAAGGGCATCCTCACCGCCTTCGGCGGCGCCAGCTCGCACGCGGCCCTGGTCAGCCGCCAGATGGGCAAGGCCTGCATCGTCGGCTGCGGCGGATCTGAATATCGACTACGCAGCCGGAACGACCGTCAACGTCGGCGACAAGGTGCTCAAGGAGGGCGACTAGATCTCCATCGACGGCTTCACCGGCGAAGTCTTCGCAGGCGAAGTGAAGACCGAGCCCAGCGAGATCTTGGAGGTGCTGATCGGCAAGACGCTCGATCCGCCGATGAGCCGAAACCTACCAGCCGCTACGCCCAGTTGATGAGCTGGGTCGACGAGTACCGCAAGCTGCAGGTGCGGACCAACGCCGACGAGCCCGACGCAGGCCGCCGAAGGCGATCGCCTTCGGCGCCGAAGGCATCGGTCTGTGCCGCACCGAGCACATGTTCTTCGACCACATCGACGAAATCCGCGAAATGATCCTGGCGGAAGACGTCGACGGCACGCGAGCAGGCGTTGACCAAGCTGCTGCCCTTCCAGCGCGAAGACTTCGACCGGCCTGTTCCGGGCCATGGACGGCCGTGCCGGTCACGATCCGTCTGCTGGATCCGCCGCTGCACGAGTTCCTGCCCGCACCGAAGCCGCCGAGCAAGCGGAACTGGCCAAGAAGCTCGGCGTGACGGCCGACACGATCGCCCGCCGCGTACACGAACTGCACGAGTTCAACCCGATGCTCGGCCACCGCGGCTGCCGCTGGGAATCGTCTATCCGGAAATCACCGCGGATGCAGGCCCGGGCGATCATCGAGGCCGCCTGCGACGTGCAGAAGGAAGGCATCAACGTGCATCCCGAAATCATGATTCCGCTGGTCGGGTTCGCGACCGAATTCAAGGACCAGGAAAAGATCGTCCGCGACACGGCCGCCCAGGTGTTCGCCGAAAAGGGCATGAAGGTCAACTACATGGTCGGCACCATGATCGAAGTGCCGCGCGCCGCCGTGCTGTGCCGACGAGATCGCCGAGCACGCCGAGTTCTTCAGCTTCGGCACCAACGACCTGACGCAGACCACGCTCGGCATGAGCCGCGACGACTACGCCGGCTTCATCAGCTACTACCGCGAGCACGACATCGTGCCGGCCGATCCCTTCCAGACGATCGACCGCGACGGCGTCGGCGACCTGATGCAGAACGGCGTGCAGAAGGGCGCGGCGCCCGCGCCGAACTTGAAGATCGGCATCTGCGGCGAACACGGCGGCGATCCTGCCAGCGTGATCTTCTGCCACCAGATCGGCCTGGACTACGTCAGTTGCTCCCCGTTCCGCGTGCCGATCGCCCGGCTGGCCGCCGCCCAGGCCGCCGTGGCCGAGAAGCTGGCCGCCAAAGCCAAGGCCAAAGCCGCCAAGCGGTAGGATGAAAGACCGCAGTTTGTCGGCAAAAGTCGACGGACTGATCGACGTCGGCAATCCGTCGCGCGTCGGTTGTCAGAGCGTTTAATACAACAACCCCCGGCCATAAACGCCGGGGGTTGTCGTTTTTTGGCCATGAGCCGGCGATAGCCTCCGTGTTGATGCAACAGGCGGCTCGCCTCGTTGACGCGGAGGCGCCGACTGGCGGATCTACATCACCGGGGGACTGACGTCCCCCGCTCGCCACGGGCGAGCGGAACTCAATCCCGTTCGCCGTATCAATAATCGAGCGCCGCAAACTGCCGCGACGCGGCAACGAGCGCAACAGCCATGAAGCTCAAGGAAGCGGCGATGGACAGCCAGGGATGGAAATCGCCGTGGGCCTGCACGCTGTCGAAGACGGCGACTTTGCCAAAGGCGCTCGCAGCGTCCAAGGCGTCGAACAGCAAAATGCCCAAGTCCGCCGGTTTCGGCAAGAACCAATAGCCCGCCTCGACGACGCGGACGGCCTGACTGGCGACAGCGGCGTCGCTGGGATGATAGGTTTCGGCCAGCAGCGCGTGGCGACCGAAGTTCATGCCCCAGCACAGGCCCCAGAACAGCACCGAGCCGAACACGCAGACCACCGTGCTGCGAGAGCAAACGGCCAATAGCACCGAGAAGCTGAAGAAGACGGCGAAGTGCAGCAGCAACATTGGAACGGCCCAGAAGTAGGCCGTCTCCCAGACGCCCGTCCGCCAGCCGAGCGCAACCAGGTTCCGCCGACGAAGAGCACGGCGTGGAATAGTACGAACGCCAGCACGCCGAGAAACTTGCCGACGATCAACAGCCAGCGCGGCGTCGGCTTGGCCAATAGCACGCTGACGCTGCGCCCGTCGAGAAAGCCGGGCAGAAAGCCGGCCGTCCAGACCAGCGCCAGCAGCAAGCCCAGCGCATCGGCCACGCCGCCAGCCAGCGCCAGTTCGACGAAGTGCACCGCGTCGCGCCGGTCGCGATTCATCGGCACGCTCAAAGCGCCGAAGGCCAGCGAAAGCGTGCCATCGACGATCGCCACGCCGGAGCGTCGCGCCTTTTCGACGTCCTTGGCTTCAGGATCATTTCGCGGTAGAAAGTCGCGACCTTCGCCCCGATCGAGAACGACGTCCCCTTCGATCGTGATCGTCGCGCAGACCGCGATGCTGATCACGCTTACTCCCAGCAGCAACCAGAAAATGCCGTATGCAAGCGACTGACGAAACGTGTCTCGAACGAGCCACCCCAACGAACGCAGATTGTCGTAGTGCGTCATCTAGGTCGCCGTCAGTTCGTAGAATGGTTCGAGCGCGTCTTCCAGCGTCTGAGCCGCGCTCTGCTGTTCATTCCGGATGAGTTCCGACAGCGGTCCCTGAAAAACCAGGCGGCCTTCGCGCATCACGCCGACGCGATCGCAGAGTTGCTCGACGTCGCTCAGCGCGTGCGAGACGAGAATCACGCTCTTGCCGCGTTGGCGTTGTTCGCGGACGGCCTCGTAGACCAGCCGCCGCGCGAGCAGATCCATGCCTTCGGTCGGTTCGTCGAAGACGAGCAGTTCCGGTTCGTTCAACAAGGCCTGCGCGATCGCCAAGCGCTGCAGCATGCCTTTGCTGAAACGACCGATCGATTCCCGGCTGCGATCGGCCAGACCGACCCGCTCGAGCAGTTCGTCGCCGCACCAGCGAATCTTGCGCGCGACATGCCCGTCAAGGCGCCGTAATAGCCGAGCAAGCCGCGGGCGGTGAGATACGACGGCAGCGATTGGCTTTCGTGGATGTACCCGATCCTCGCCAGCGTGCGTCGATCGTGCCCAGGGCGCCCGAAACGCGTGATTGCGCCCGAAGTAGGCCGACAGATTGTCAGCAGCAGTTTGATCAGCGTGCTCTTACCCGCCCGGTTCGGGCCGAGCAAGGCGAAGACCTCGCCCGCCGGAATTGCCAGATCGACATCTCTAACTGCGCAAACCGGGCGCGGACCGGCCAGGCCGGCCCGTATTGCTTCTCGACGCAGTGAAACTCGGCGATGTTCGTCGTGTCCATGTCAGTTCCTTAAAGGAACTTAGCTCGCTGCATGAAAACGCAAACAGGCTCATAGCCTGGTCATGGCGAGCATTAAGCCCCTCCGGTGGGTGGGGTTCTTTGATCAGCTTTGCGCCCTACATGGTCTGCGCAGCGTAAGCGTTTTCCTTTAAATATCTTACCTCATTGCCCCCTCCACAGTATGTAGTCGCACTTGCCGAGGGGAACAGTTCCCGGCATGGGGAGGCTGATCGCAAAGGCCATGCCGCAAATGCAATTACCCCACCTCGGCGGCAATCTCGGAAGCATGCATAAAATCGCCCCAAACATCCTTGTTTTTACAAACGCCGCCATCTACCATAAGCCCGTTTATCCAGATTTTCTGACAACAGACACCCCCCGAATGGCAGCTAGCGGTCAACGGCAATGCGTGCCGGCGGATCGCCAGTCTACGAGACCGACAACTCGCCATAGGAGCATCACCGATGCGATTCCGCCGCACGGACCGTTCGCGTAAGGCTCGCGAAACCAAGCCGCGTCGCGTCTTCCGCTTTCCACCGAGCGTCAGGCTTCTTTGCGGAGCTTGCCAATCCCGAGCGGCGACGAACTCTGCTCGTCGAACCACTTGAAGATCGGGCGATGCTGTCGATCACGCTGTACGTCGGCAACGCGGGAAGCTTCACTGGTACTGCACCAGGCGCGGTGACATGGGACCCAGGCAGTTCGACGGCGTTTGCGGGGCCTGTTTCGGGCCTCACGTTCGGCGCGACGGCCTTCACCAGCATCCAGTCGGCCGTGAATGCAGCCGGCAGCGGCGACACGATCGACGTAGCCGCGGGCGCTACGCCGAACACGTCACGATTACCGTACCCTTGACGCTCCAAGGGCGCAATTTGGCGTAAACCCGACCACTGCCGGCTCGCGGATAGCGTCTGCAGCAGAGTCGACGATCGACATCACGGGCTTGTCCGTACAAAACCCCAATATCGCCGTCGACGTGGCGAGCGGCGTCAACGACGTGACTATCGACGGTTTCACCGTCAAAGGGAGCCCGACGTCCCACTATGCCGATGAGGCGGCTATCCGATTCGGCGGCAGCTCCGGGAGCAACACGAACATTGCGGTCCAGGACAATATCATCAACGGCTACACGGGCGTACTGGATCGCGGCGGCAACAATTTCACGACAAGCGACAACAGAATCACGGCGAATAAGACCGGAATCGTGATTCAGCAAGGCCCGGCCAGCAATGTGACCATCAGCGGAAACGTCATCACGCCAGGGACGAGCCTGGCTTCAGATCCCACCGGCATCTACATGACCTCCGTCAACGGGGGCGATGTCAGCGATAATACGGCGAATGGGTTTGTTAACGGTACGGGACGAGGATTTCAGGCCAGTCATATTCAGAATGTGACGATCTCGGGCAATACGTTCTCCGATGCGCAAGACGGCATCAGTATCTTCGGAAGCGGCACCGATTCCCTCACGATTTCCGGCAACACGCTGGCAAACGACAGCCGTTACGGCATCAATGTAAAAGGTACGAATGTCGTCATTTCCTCGGGAAATGATTTTCAAAACAATGGCACGGCGGCCGTAAGCATTGGTGATACGGGCATCAACAGTTCGGTAAGCCTGTCGGGCAACACGTACTCCACTACTACCGTTGGCATTCAGCTTGTCGCGCCGGGCGCCAGCTTGAGTAACGTCGCCAATATCAGCGAAACCATCTCGAATGCGACGACGGCGGTCTCCATTTTGGGCGGCACGGCGAATGTGACGCAGAGCACTTTCACGAGCAACGCTACGGCAATCTCGATTGCCGGCGGTGCGGCCAATGTCACTAACAGCCTGATCAGCGGCAACACGGTCGGAATTGACGTGTCTTCGGCTACGGCCGCCGCCCAGAGCCATTTCAACCAGAACAGCATCACGGGCAACACTTCCGCTATCACGAATTCAACCGGAACCCCGATCGATGCGTCGACCAACTGGTGGGGATCGAATATCGAATCGGCCTTCGCATCCATGTTCCCTGTCTCGTCCGTCGACTTTACGCCTTATCTCGACAACGGAAGCAACAGCCGCGAGCATCGGATTCCTAGGCGACCTTTCGACCCTGGACGTGACCACTGCCGGAGCCCAGACCGGCAGCGCCGGCCGCATCCAGGAAGCCATCGACCTGGTGACCAGCGGCGGCACGGTCAACGTGCGAGCGGGGACTTACAACGAAGGCTCGATCGGCATCAACAAGAGCGTTGATCTCAAAGGCGCCAACGCAGGCACGCATCCCGCCGTCGGCACAAGCACGACGCCCGGCGGCGTGAGAGGTCCCGAAACTATCCTGCAATTGGGCATGTACGGACTGCGATCCGGAGGCAGACAACATCACGATCGACGGCTTCATGATCACCAACGTTCCCTCAGGAACGGGCAATGGGCTGATCGCGACCTATGCCAGCGCCAACAACTTCCATCTGACCAACAACATCTTCAACGATCAGGTGCACGCGACTACCGGCGTGCGGTGCTGTTCGGCGGCGGCAGTCATACGGACATGCTGATCGACTACAACCAATTCCAGGATCAAGGCGAGTCGACGCTCTACTTCCAGGGCGGTCCCTACGATCGGTTGCACATCGAATACAACAAGTTCAACGGCGCGGGCAACGGCGTCTTCTGGGCGGCCAGCCAACTCGTTGACGGGGTCGTCAAAGGAAACGAGTTCGACGGTATGGTCGGCGGCTCGCGCGTCGGCGGTCCCGGCTTGAATATCGGACAAGGCGGCAACCTCGTTATCGAAGACAACCACTTCCACGACATGAGTTACGCCGCGTTGCAGGTCGGGCTCGACGGCGGCCAGATCCTGGACAATACGTTCGATCACATCGAGAACCCGTACGCGGGCTACGACGGAGCTGATATCCAGCTCTGGGGCGGCGAGTACGGTACTGCCGTCTCGACGAACGTGACCATCTCCGGCAACCTGCTCAGTTACAACGATGTCGCGGGTTCTCTCGGCGCCGCGAACGCCATCCGCTTGCGCAGCCCCGACAGTCCGCCCAACGGCTCGATCGACGCCTCGACGATCCATATCAACGACAATTCGTTCCTCGACAGCGGCGCGAGCGTCAACGGCGGCATCGCCATCGTGAACAACGGAGATCCGACCAAGACCATCGATGCTTCAGCCAACTGGTGGGGCACGACGGATGCGACGATCATCCCCACGTTGGTCTCCGGTTCGGAGGTCGACTTCACGCCGTATCTCAATAGCGGAACCAACTCCGCAACGAACACCGGCTTTCAGGGCGACTTCTCCGTCCTGAACGTTACGGCGACGCATGGGCAGGTCGGCGTCGACCGGCCGCATTCAAGAAGCGGTCAATCTGGCGACCAGCGGCGGCACGGTGAACGTCGCCGCCGGTACGTACGACGAAGACGTTCTTATCGATAAACCGCTTTCTTTGTTGGGCGCCCAAGCCAACGTCCCGGCAACGGGTCTGTCCCGCCCGGGCGGAGAAACGACGGTCGCCGGCAGCGGCAACTCCAGCAGCATGGTGCTGACCGTGCAGGCCGACAATGTGACCGTGAACGGCCTGGAGATTATGCCGCGTCTCTTACACGCGACGCCATTAACGTACGTACCGGGTCCGACCCGAAACCGGGCGATCCGACCATTGGCGGCTACCGACACGATATCCATTGAAGGATAACTGGATTCACAGCGATGCCGGCCCGATCAATCAGCGCAATGGCATCGTGTTCGGCGAACATGTCTCTAATTCCAATGTGAGCATCAACGGGCAAATCGAGCACGTTGGCATCACAGGAAACTACATCGACCTACAGACGCTCGACAACTCGTCCAATCCCAGCGGTCGAGGCCTCATCTTCACGAACCAGTTCCGCAACAGCGGCGCGACGATCACCTTCACCAATTTCACGATCAATGGGAATACGATCGACGCCTCGGATGTCGACATGTTCGCCAGCGCCTGCGCCCACCACGTTCACTTTCGAGTCTCCGGCGATTGCCGGCAACACCTTCAAGAACGCCATTACCGGCATCAATGCCGGAAACCTGCATGACGCGACCCTCTCGGAAAACAGCTTTGAAAACATTGGCTACGTTGGCGCAGGTGGGGATGATCGGCGGCGAGATCTCCCGCAACACCTTCAACACAACGGGCCCCTCGCCGTACTGGCCGTCCGGCGCAACTTACTATCCCTCGTATGGCCTCATGTTCTACGGGACCCAGTACAGCTTTCCCCTGCCATCCCAAAACGTTGTTATCAAGAACAACTTCTTCGAGTACGGCGGGTACAACCCCGAGGTCGCTAGCGGCGCGGGCTGCTGGGCGGCATTGACGCAAGCACCATTCATTTCCAAGGCAATAGCTTCACCAACCTCGGCGCCAACGCCAGCGCGATGGCGATCGTCAACGATAGCACTGGCGACGTCGATGCTTCGGCCAACTGGTGGGGCATTGCCGATGCAACAACGATTGCCGGACTGATGAGCGGCGGAGTTGACTTCACTCCATTCTTGAACACGGGCGCCGACACGGACGCAGGTACTGCGGGCTTTCAAGGCGACTTCTCCACGCTCCACGTGACGACGCTCGGCGGTCAGACCGGCACAACCGGCCGCATTCAGGAAGCCGTCAATCTGGCGACTAGCGGCGCCACGATCAACGTCGATGCCGGTTCGTACTCCGAGGCGGACATCTCCCTTACCCAACCCGTCAGCTTGCTGGCCAACGGCGGCGGCGTGAACGTGACTGCTCCAACGACAGGCAGCGGCACGGGCGTCTCCATTAACGCCCCCGGCGCCACGATCACGCTGCAAGGCTTCACGCTCTCGGGCTTCGGCACGGGCATCTCGGCCAGTGCAGCCGATACGCTCAACTTGCAGGACGTTGTCCTCTCCGGCGGCGCAACCCAAGCTCCGTCAGCGGCGTCACGAACGTCAACGTGACCACGACCACCGTTGCGGCTCAGGCGGTTACCGTCACCAGCGGTCCCGATGTCTACCAGTTCTCTGGCCAGGACGCCGTAGATTTTGGCGGCGTTACGAACCTGGCGTTTAACACGGGCAGCGGGTCCGACACGTTCGACGTGCAACCCAGCGCAACGACCGACATTTCGATCGACGGCGGAAACCCGACGTTGCCCACGCTGCCGGGAGACACGGTCACTTTGAACCTGGCGGGCGGAGCGACGGGCGCCGCTCAAACGGTCACCGGCCCCAGCGCAGGTTACTGGACGTTCGCCAACCGCCACAACCTGACCTACAGCAATATCGAGACGACCGGCGCGACCGGCGGCTCCTCTTCGCTGGTGTTCGACATGAGCTCGGGTTTCGCCAGCGGCGGTCCGAGCGACAAGATCACGACGGAGCTTGATCCCACAGGCACGCTGTTTGAAATCTTCGTCAACAGCGTGCTGGCGCAAGTCGTCGCGATGGCGGGGCTCGATTCCGTCCAGATTCTGGGGACCAGCGCCAACGACACGTTGACCGTCGACGCCAGCCACGGCAACCCGATTCCCGCCGGCGGACTTGCCTTCGACGGCCAAGGCTCAGGCGCCACGCCGGGCACGAACGGCCTGATATTGGTCGGCGGCACGACCAGCACCTACACCAGCATGACGTACACGCCGAGCGGCCCGAATTCGGGCACAATCGCGTTGGGAACCACGGGCGGGCCTGTGGATATCACCTATTCGCACCTCACACCGATTCTCGACACGTTCGCCGTCCCCACCACCTACAACGCTTCAGCCGCGACGCCGGACACGCTGGACCTGATCGATCAGGGCGTTTTGCCGCCGATTCTTGGGTCTCTGCCCCCCGGCGTTACAACGACATCGCAACTGAAAAGCGCGGGCGGATTGTTCGAAACCGTTTACTTTGCGCAGAAGCCGAGCGTGACTTTGCAAGGCCAGGGCCAGGTCGATACTTACAATATCGACAATCCAAATCCCGGCACCGGGGTCGGCGCCTTCTACGTGAATACGGGCGTCGGCGCAGGTTCGATCGTCAACGTCAAGAATTCGCCCCTGACGGTCGGCGTCACCGGCGCTTCGGCCAACCAGCTCAACGTGGGCGACGCCGGCAGCCTGGCCGGCGTGACCGGCGGAGTGAACCTGACATTCGTCGGCGGCGTATCCACCGATTTGACCGTCGACGACTCGGCCGACGGCACGAGCCGAACGGTCGGGGTGACTAGCAGCCAACTCACGTTCAGCGGTTTGAGCCCGTCTCCGTTGGTCACCTACGCGCAAACCGCACTGCACTCGCTGACGGTCAAGGGCGGCGCCAGCGGCAACACCTTCAACGTCACCGGCACGCCGGGCAATGCGACGACGAACGTGACCACCACGCTCGATACCGGCACGGGCGCCGACATCGTCAACGTGCAAGCGACCAACGGCACGAATGGCGCGCAGTTAATCGTCGACGGACAGAACGGGGCCGATACGGTCACGATCGGCAGCACGGCGCCCGCATTCAGCGGCACGTTGAATGGCATCCAAGGCAATGTCACGGTCATTAATGGCTCGGGACAATCGGCCATCACGATCGCCAACGGCGGCGACTCCACAGGCCGAACCGTGAACCTGACAACCGTTCCCAGCGGGGCCGACGTGTACGGCCAGGTCAAGTTCAGCAATGCCGCTACGATCAGTTACCGCGACAAGTTTGCCGGCGTACACAATGACACCAGCAGCCTGGTCATCTACGGCGGCTCAGGCGGCAACACCTTCAACGTCAACAACGCCAACGACGCCGCGGCCAATTTCACCACCACGCTCTACCTGGGCCCGGTCACGGGCGGCAACGTCGTCAATGTCAGAAGCACGACGACGCACAATCCCTTGCAAATCAACGCACAGGCTGGCGCCAACACCGTCAACCTGGGCAACAATGGAACGCTGAGCAGCACTCCCGGCAACGTGCAAAGCCTGAATGGGCCTGTCAGCATCGCCAGCTTCAGCGGCTCGGTGGCCCTGGTAGTTGATGACTCGACCGACTCGTCAGCCCAAACGGGAGTTGGCATCAGCAGCACGCAAATCACAGGCCTGGCGCCCACGCCGATCAACTACGCCGCCGCCACGCTCAGTTCGCTGGCCGTCTACGGCGGTACGCACGGCAATACGTTCACCGTGGCCAGCACCGGCAGCGGCTATACCACCACGCTCAATAGCGGAACCGCCGCCGATACCGTCTACGTGCAAACCACGACAGGGCCGCTGACGGTTCATGGCCAGAACGGCGCCGATACGGTCATGCTCGGCAATACCGGAACCCTCGGCGCCAGCCCCGGCAATGTGCAGGGACTCAACGGCGCCGTGAGCATTGATAATGCCAGCGGCTTGACCGCCTTGTCGGTCGACGACTCGTCCGACGGAACGGGCCGGAACGTCACGCTGACCAATTCCCAGATCAGCGGCCTGGCGCCGGCGAACGTCAATTACGCCAACCTGAGCAGCCTGGATATCGAAGGCGGCTCGGACGCCGACACGTTTAACGTCAACAGCACCGCCAATACGAGCACCACCGTCAACGCTGGTTCGGGCGACGACCAGTTCTTTATCACCGGCGGGCGCTGGCGGATCCAACAGCTTTAACGGCGACCTCGGCGACGATACGTTCAATGTCACCGGACCGCTCAGCGCCCCGGTTAGCGTCGACGGCGGCAGCCAAACGACAAGCGATGTTTTGAACTATGATGCCGGCGGCCAGAGCGTCGTACTGTCCGCGACCACCATTACGGCCGGCGCCGGACAGACGCTGACCTTCTCCGATATCGAGGCCGTCAACGTCACGAACGTGGCCGGCGTCAGGGTGCTCGGTGACGGCAACGCGAACACGTTGACGCTCACCCGCACGGGCGCCACGAGCGACGCGTACACGCTCGACGGCGGCCCGCTCGTCACGCTCGTCGGCGCTGCGTCGTTCTCGTTCTCCGGCCAAGGCGGCGCCGACCACATGCAGATCGACGAGACGGCCTTCGGTCTGCCGCAATTCGCCGGCGCGGCCTATAGCGGACACACTAACACGGCCTTCAACGGCAGCAGCCTGGCGCCGAACAATATCGGCATTAGCTTCCTCGACAACGGCGGCGCTTCGCTGGGCGTCAGCTTCTCGTCGTCGCATGACGTCGCTTATTTCGATGACAACGTCGGGACGAGCAACAGCGGCGTGGTCAATGTTGACGGCCAGTTCTCGCTCTCGTTCACGGGCCTTTCGCCGCTGAACTTCGTCGGCTCCGGCGGCACGTTGACGGTCAACAACGCCTCCGATCCGACCAATACTTCGTTGACCGTGCAGGACTCCGGCACGTCGAGCGACGGCGTGTCGCAGGTTTTCGGCGACGGAGGTTTCGAAACGACCACCTTCAGCGGCTATGACAACCTGGTCGTGCAAGGGTTGAACGCCGGCAACGCGCTCACGCTCGCCAGCGTCGATCCGAATACGCCCGCGTCGCCCGCCGGCGCCCAGGCGTTGACCGCCGTCTCGCTGCAGGGCGGCTCCGGCGCCGACACGATTACCGTCAACTCGCTGCCCGCCACCGTGACTGCCACGCTCTTTGGCGCTGGTGGCGCCAACCAGTTCCAACTCGACAACGTCACGCACAACCTGCAAGCGATCGCCGGCCCCGTCATTGTCTCGCCCGCCAGCGACACCGGCGCCGCCAGCAACACACTGCTGATCAACGACTCCGGCGACGCCGCCGCGCGTACGGTTCAGATTAACGCGAACACGATCGAAGGCATTACCGGCGACGCCGGTTCGCCCGACATCGCCTACGGCCTCGGCAGCCTGATCAACCAGCTCAATATCTACGGCGGCAGCGGCGGAAATACGTTCAATATTCAAGGCACGCAATCCGGATCGACCTACAACATCGACACGGGCTCGGCAGGCGACACAGTCAATATTTCCGGCGACGCTCCGACCAACTCCGGCGACTTGACGGGCATCCAAGGCGCCATCAACCTGAATACCGGCAACGGCACGGACTCACTGAATATCTCCGACCGCGCCGGCCCGACTCGCACCTACGCCGTTTCCAAACTGGGCGGCGGCCAGACTCAGGTCAGCGCCAGCGGCGTCGCCAACATCACCTACGATGCCAACTTGAGCTCCGGCCAGTTGGAAAACTTCCAGCTCAGCGGCGCCTCCGCCGGCGGCAGCACGTACAACATCAACAACACCACCGCCACGGTCAGCAACGTCGTCAACGACGGGACCAACGGGGGCAGCGGCGGCTCGACGTTCAATATTCATGCCAACTGCGCTCCAGTCGGGCGCCTCAAATACGTTCAACGGTTTTGACGGCAGCGACCTGTTCCAGCTCAACTTCTCGGCTGGCATGTCGATTCCTTCGGCCCTAGGCACGACGCTGGTGGTCAACGGCGGCGGCTTGCTGACGGGCAACGACCGCGTCAACGTCAATGCCAATCAAGGCGGCGACGGGCCGCGCACCGTGCAGATCAATTACCAGTCGGGTAATGCGGCGGTCGTCCAAGGCCTGGGAACGCCGGCAGGCATCCAGGTCAACGGCACGCGGCAGGTGAACTACTACGGCGACGCGGCCAATAACGACCAACTGCAGGTGACCACTCCGACTTCCGGCGCCCACACGCTTTCCGTTACCCCGATTTCCGCTCACTCGGCCGATCTGTTCCTCGACGGCACGCCGCTTCTGGCAGGCACGGCGACTGCTGCGAACAACCCGGGCGTGGCCGGCGGCGGGTTGGGGCCCGACTTGTTCGTAGATGGCGTCATTCAGAACCAACTGCACGTGGTCGGCGGCTCGAGCGGCCCGGGCGTCGTCAACAAGCTGATCGTCAACGCGCCCGACGGAAGATCTCAACGGCGCCGGCGGAACGTCGGCCTGGGGCGGCAATACTTTCGGCGCCTTGCCGTCACTTCAGGCGACCGGCAGCGCTTACAACACGATCACCGTTGACGACTCGCACGTCGCCATTTTCAACAACGCACTGGGCAATTTGCTCGACGTGAATGCGACCCCGGGAGGCTTTGTGCCCGCGGGCATCAGCCCCGCCCCGGCAACGATCATCGTCAACAGCGGCGAACAAGCGGGCGTGCAAGGCAGCGGCGTGGCCGACGACATCAGCGTCGCACTCTCTCCTGTGGTTCGCTTCCAGATCAACGGCGGAGTTCCGCCGACCTCATCGGCGCCCAATGGCGACCAGTTGAACGTCGCCACGCCCAACGACGTGGAAATCTGGAGCGACGCCGCCACGCCGCCCAACGTCAGCGTCGCCAGCAGCGGCCTGTTGCCGGTCACGTACAGTTCCATTGAACGTTTGAATCTCACGCCGGGCAACGGCATCGTCAACGTCTACGGCGACAATAACGATCCCGGCGTGTCGCAGAATGACGGCTACAAGGTCGTCGGCACGGGCCCCAACGCCTTCAGCCTGCAGATCAGCGGCGACAAAACGGACCCGGCCAGCTACAGTGCGCCGATCTTCATCAGCAACGCGACCACGCTCAACGCCTACGGCGGCGACAACACCGGGCTCCGGGCCATAACCCGGAAGTGACGAATACCGGCATCGACGTGCTGGACATCACGCCGTACGCCGACAACACGCCGCAAGGCTGGGGCGTGCAGACCTTCTGGAACGAAGGCGATCCGGTCATGGACGGCGACCTGCTGATCTACAACGGCGTTTCGGGCGTCTCGGAAAACATCAACGTCCAGCCTTCCGGCTCGCAAGCCGGACAGTTGTTCTCGTACGAACTCCGCCAGCGGCACGCCGGTGGCCGTCATCAACTACACGCTGAACACCGACATCATCGTCAACGGCAACGACGGCACGGCGGGCGATACCGATACGCTCACGCTGTACGGCACGGATCCGGCCAACCCGGGTTCCAGCGGCAACGACAACTTCGTCGCCAACTTCGCAGCCGCCGGCACGCCGGCCGATCCGATGGTTCACCGCGACGGATTTTGTCGGCGGCGCTCCGCTGTACACGCTCGATAGTTTCACCAACATCAACACGATCAACGTCAACATGTTGGGCGGCAGCGACCAGTTCGAATTGGCGTCCGGCCGCACCGACGGCAGCCTGACGGTCAATGTGGACGGCGGCGCTCCCGCCGGACCGGGCAGCCCCTCGACGACCGACAACATTCTCATCGACGGCACGACCGACAGCGATACGTTCCAGGTTTCGCCTGGCGCCACCAGCGACGCCGGCCGCATCAGCACCCAGCTCTTCGGCGCCACGGCGCCCACGGTGCTCAACTTCACGACGACGGAGAACGTGCAGATCGACGGCGGCGGCGGAGCCTCGCCGGACAGCGTCTCGCTCGACGGCACGGGTTCGAACAACGCCTTCGCCGTGGCCGCCGGCAGTGCGCAAGTCGATTCCCACTCGCCGGTCCGGCTCTCCAACTTGGGCGCCGACAGCACGCTCAATCTCAATGGCCTCGGCGGAACGAATTCGTTCTCCGTCGATCAGGCGACCGGCGCCAGCTTTGCAAACGTCAATATCAACGGCGGCCCGGCGGGCGACAGCTCGGCGGCCATCACCGGCACGAGCAGCGACGATACCATCGACTTCGTCCCCGCCACGGCCAACTCCGGCACGCTCTCCGTCAACGCCACCGACTATCAGCTCGCCGGCGTCACTTCCGCATCCATCGACGCCTTGGCCAGACCACGGCCGATTCCCTGACGACGACAACCGCCGGCACGTACGTCAACACGCCCGGCGCTCAACCCGGCAGCGGCACGGTGCAAGTCACCTTGCCCGGCAACGTCGCCACCTTGCCTCTGAGCTACGCGAATGTCGAGAACGTCTCGTTCAGCGGCACGACGCTGGTGATCAACGGCACGAGCGGCAACGACAACGTCGTTGTCGCGGCCGACGGCTCGGTCACCGTCAACGGCAATCCCGTCAGCACGTCGGGTTTCAACTGCCTTGGTGCTGAACCTGCAAGGGCGGAGCCGACAACGTCTCGATCGACGCCAGCGCCAACTTCTCTCTGCGGCATCACCGTCAACGGCACGGATCAAACCAGCGTCACGCTCACCGGTTCGTCGGGCGATGACGCCATCGGCATCAATGCAGCGACGGGCGTCGTTACCGGAATCGTGAGCGGTCCCATCTCGCTCGTAGGCGTGAAGGATCTGACGGTCAACGGCGGCGGAGCAACTCCGGCGATACGTTCGATCTCAGCGGGCTTGGCGTGCCCGGCGGATTACAGTCCGTCAATATCGCCGCCAACGGCGCAGCGAATGACACGGTCAACGTTTCCGGCGGCGCTGGGGCCGATAACCTTTCGGTCACTCCGCTGGGCGTCAAAGCGCCCTGCTGCAGGACAATGGCGTCGGAGCCGTCGTCAATTTCACCGGTGCGCCGAATTTGAGCGTCGATCTCGGTCTGGGCGTCAACACCCTGGTCGTCAATGGCACGAGCGGAGACGATGCCATCTCGCTCGTTGACGGTCAGGTTCAAGTCGGCGCCAGCGTGCCGGTCAACTACGTCGTCGCCAACACGAGCACGCTGGATATCAACGGCCTGGGCGGGAACGACGCTTTGACGGTCGACAGCACGACCGGCGCGGTGCTCACGCCGATCTACTATGACGGCGGCGCCGGCGCCAACTCGCTGACCCTGACCGGCGGGTCAGCCGACAGCGACACGTATACTCCGGGGCCCAACCTGGGAGAAGGCGTGAACACGCTCGTCTTCGGCGCCGACACGGAAAACATTCACTTCGTCAACCTGGCCCCGGTGTTCGACAATGTCGCCGGTCCGCTGCTCGTCAATGGCACGAGCGGCGGCGACGCCATCAGCTACACGCAAGGCTCCGTGGCCGCAAACGGCCTGATTACGATCAACACGCTGGAATCGATCGAGTTCACCGGCAAGTCGTCGCTGACCATCAATACGGGCGCCGGCCAGGATACCGTCAGCTTGAACAACTCGAGCACCCCGACAGGTTTGACCGGTATCACGGTCAACGGCGGCGATCCAAACGCCGGCGACACGCTGATCTCCAGCGGTTCGTCCGCGGGCGGAAACGTGTTGCAAGTGCAGCCGACAGGGCAAGGCGCCGGGATCATTCGCAACTTCGGCCCGACGCAGCCGAACGTCACGTTCAGCGGTTTCGGCGGCCTGCAAATCGTCGGCGGCGGAACCGGGAACACGCTGTTCTATAGCGGCACGGCATCCAGCGATACCATCGAAGTCACGCCAGGCGCCACGCCGACGAGCGGCTCGCTGTCGGGCTCCAACGGCGGCTACTCGCTGATTCCGGTCAGCTTCAGTGGCATCGATACGCAGCTCGTTCCCGGTTCTGCCAGCGGCACGGGCGTGAGTGGCGGCAGCGATACGATCATCCTGAACGGCACGAGCGGCAATGACGTCTTCTCCGCCTTCAGCGGCGGCACTGTGCCGTTGTTCACCGTCCAGACTCCGGCCGGAACGATGCCCGAAATGCTCGTTGATGCAACGCGAGGCACGAGCAGCGTGGTGTTCAACGGCGCCGGCGGCAGCGATACGTTCGCCACGGACTTCGCCCCGCCCGACACGTCGCTTTCAATTCAGTACTCGATCGTCGGCAACAACAGCGGCGCCGACACGCTCAGCTTCACGGCGAACTCGGCGCCGCGACCGTCGTCGATCTGACGAACGGCAAGATCAGTTCAGCGGGCGCCAACGACGTCAACTTTATCGGCGTGGCCGAACGTCAATATCGACGCCAACCTGGGCGACGTACAGTTCATCGGTACCACGGACGACGAGCATTTTAATTACTCGCCGACGGGAACCAACGCCGGCACGTTGACGGTTGCGGGTGCGAACACGGCCTTCAATCTCGCCAATGTCGGCAATCTCTCGCTCGACGCTGGCGGGGGATCAAACGACGTCACCGTCCACGGCAGCGCCGGACTCGAACACGATCGACGTCGCCCGCGGCCCGGTCGACACGAGCGTAACGGTCGATTCCCTACAGTCGATCAGCATCTCCTCGGCCGACGCCCATACGGTGATCGTCGACAGCGGCCTGGGCCACGACTCGATTCACGTGACCGGCGCCGGCGGACCTTTCCTGACCGTGGTCGGCGGGCAGACGCCCGCCGCCGATTCCCTCTCAATCGACAATTCCGCTTTCGCAAGTCCGGACGTCTTTAACCCGGGCGCCACGCCCGACTCCGGCCAGGTGACGTCCGTCGCTGGTACGGTCCATTTCAGCGGCATCAGTTCGCTGAGCTTGTCCGGCGCAGACCACTTCCTCGCTGACCGTCAACGGCACGAGCGGCAACGACGTGTTCACGCAAAGCGGCAGCAACGTGACCGTAAGCGGGGCGCGCCCATCTCGCTCAGCGGATATAACCAGCTCAATTTCCAAGGCAACGGCGGCGCGGACCAGTTCCAGGTGGTCCCCGGCTCAACGACCCGGACGATCTCCGTGTTCGGTTCTCTCGCGGCCGGCAGCACGCTGCAGGCGACCGCCAATGCGGGCGGCGGCGACGCGCTGACCGTTCGCCCGACCAGTGCGGGAGTGGGGCTGTTGGACGACATTAACATCAGCACGAGCTTGCCGCTGGCGCCGTCGCTCAATTACTTCGGCATTGCCAATATCGTGCTCGTCGGCCAGGCGGCCGACGGCGACACGGCCGCCGTTACAGGAACCACGGCGACGACTCGCTGACCTTCACGCCGGGCGCCGACAGCACGAGCGGCAGTTTTGCCGGAACATTGAACTCCGGAGCCTTCTTGCTGCCCAACGTCACGTTCAGCAACATGGCGCCCGTTACGCCGCGGCTGTTGTTTGCACCTGAACCGGGTACGACCGGCGGGACGGATACGGCCGTGGTCAAGGGAACCGATACGGGCAACGACACGTTCGACGTCACGCCTCCGCCGCGTCGCCCGATAACGTCGTGGGCCCGAACGTGGCCATCAGCGTCAACGGCGCGGCCTACCAGAGCGTGTACACGGGCGATGCCGTCAATATGACCCTGGCCGGCGGGCCGGGCGACAATACGTTCAACATCCCGGCGTTTCTCAATAGCGACGGCATCCGGTCGCCGTTTCGCTGGTCGACCCCAACAACGACACGTTGAACTTCACTGGCGACGGCAGCGCCCGGTGACCATTGATCTGGCCGCACAGACGGTGCAGGAACTCAGGCTTCGGCCCCGTCAGTTTCGCGGGCTTCGCTACCGTCAACGTCGATAACGGCGCTGGAGTCGTGAACGTCGTCGACGGCGCGGCCAACAATACGCTCGTTGTCACGCCAACCGGCAACAACTCTGCAACGGTCCAACTTGCCGGCTCTCCCCAGCTCTTCAACATCACCGCCGCCGGCACGTTCAATGCTAACCTGACCGGCGGCAACAACGCGTTGACTGTCGACGGCGGATCGCTCGCCGATGCCTTTACCGTCGGCGCCACGTCCGTTGCGCTGACCAACGGTTCCTTCTCCAATACCATCAACTTCACCGGCGCCGTCGCGTTGCAGGTCAACGGCGGCGCAGGCAGCGATACGTTCGACGTCTCCGCGACTGCCATCCCGCTCTCGGTCGATGGCGGCGATCCGGTGGGCGTACAACCGGGCGACACGCTTAACCTGCAGAACATCGGCGCAAAGCGTGCAATTCTTCGCCGGACCGACGACCGACTCGGGCGGGTTCCAGGTCGGAACGAACGCCGAGATCAGCTTCACGCACATTGAGACCCTCGGCGCCATCACGCTCGGCCCGGCGCAGGCCCCGTGTTGATCCAAGGCACGAACGCCAGCGATGACATCCAGGTCACCGCGCGCGATGCGAGCTACGATCCAAGCTATGCGGGTCCCGGCGACTCGATGGCACGCAGGACTTCACCGTTTCGGTCAACCAGGGTCCGAACTTGCTATTCGTCAACGCGCCGCAGTTGTACATCGACGCTCTGAGCGGCAACGACAAAGTCGACGTCCGGGCTCCCGCGCAGCCCAGCGGGGCCGCGTGGAACACGCAAGTCACCGTGGCGGCCGGCTCTCCCGCGGGCCAACCGGGCTTGAACGGCGACGACTTCACATTGGAAACGCCCGGCGCCGGAAACCAGGTCACGTGGGAACCGGATCGCGCTGACGGCGGCCTGTTCAGCCTGACGCAAAGCGGCGGCAATGCCGACTCGACGGTCATCACGCTTGCGTCGTTCACCATTCCCTCGCTGGGATATACCTCGTCGGCGGGCGGCTTCGAGAGCGCCACCTACGACGGCCAGGCAGGCAATGCCGGGCTCACGGTCTTGGGCACGGGCGGCAACGATACCATCGCCAGAACCCCTGGCGCCGCGGACGACGCCGGAACCATCGGCGTCAATAACTTGCTGGCCTTGAACTACAAGAACCTTGGCTCGGGCACGTTAACCGTCAACGGCAATGGCGGCGCGGACGACACGCTGGTCGTCAACGGCACGGCGGGCGTTGACAGCTTCGACGTCGCCGCGATTACGGGGACGGTCCAAGTAAATGCCGACACGCCGATTCAACAAACCGGCATTGCCAATTTAACGCTCAATGGCCTTGCCGGCGACAACACGTACTCCGTGGCCGCCGGACAGCCGTACTCCGCCATCACGATCAACGGCAGCGGCAACAGCGATCCGGACGTGTTGAACCTGACCGGCGACGGCAGTCCGGTCACCGTTACCCTCGACGGCGCCAATCCCTCGGTATCTGGCGGCGGCTTGGGCGTGATCAGCCTCACCGGCGTCGGCATCGTTAACCTGAACAATGGCGCCGGGGCCATCAACGTGCTGGGAACCACCGGGCAGGATAACTTCAGCATCACGCCGACCGGCGCCAGCACGGCAACGATCCAGAACGGCGCCTCGGCGCCGGTCCTGAACACCGACAATACCGGCAATTTGAACATCACCGAGGGGACCGCCGGAGACGGCGACAGCGTCACGGTCAACGGTACAAGCAACAGCGAAACGATCCACGTCCAAAGAGGCCCGACGACGACCGTTCAGGTCGGCGGATTGAAGACCGTCGGAGTCAGTCAGGCGAATGTCGCATCGCTGATCGTCAATGGCGGCTTGGGCGCCGACATATTCAATGTCAACGGCGCGTTCGGCCCTGAACTTACGGTCGAGGGAGGCCAGACGCCCGCGGCGGACACGCTGAACTTGTCGACCGGCGACGCCACGGTGAGTTTCGGAACCGATCCCTCTTCAGGCTCGGTCGACACCAGCTACGGCATCGTCAACTTCGTCAATTTCCAGACCGCCAATCTGAACGACGACGGTACGTCGTCTTTGACCATTAACGCCACGAATGGCAATGACGCCATCCAACAGTTGAACAACCAGGTCACCGTCAATAATGGCACGGTAATCGGATTCGACGGCTACGTCGGTTTGACGCTCAACGGACTCGCCGGGAATGACCAGTTCAACGTCAGTCCGGCGACATTGGTTGACCTAACGACCTTCACTACCGACGGCGGAACGTCCAGTGCCGGAGACGCGCTGGTCGTCAACGGCACGGCGTCTCAAAACGCCATCGGCTTCACTCCCACGAGCGCCAATGTCGGCAGCGTCTCCGTCGATGCGGCGCCGGTCGTCGACTTTATGTCCATCGGAAACGTCATGATCAATGGCCAGGGGGGCGATGACTCGCTGACCGCCGCCACGCCGGTCGGAACCAACGGCATCACGTATACGCCAGGCGCCACGGTCGACGCCGCTTCGGTGCAGGTCGGCAGCCTCGTGCCGATGAGCTTTACCAACCTCGGCGGCGGGGGCGACGTGACTCTGGACGACGCCGGAGCGACTCGTGCCGACAACCTCACCTACAACGGCACGTCCGCCGTCGATGCGTTCACCGTGGACGCGGGCGGAGACATCCACCTGAATAGTCAGCTCGTCGTTCACACTCCCGGCGTCAACAACCTGACGCTGAACGGTCTGGCCGGCGACAACACGTATTCCATTTCCGCCAGTCAGCCGTATGGCGCGATCACGGTCAACGGCAGCGGCAACAGCGATCCCGACGTGCTCACGCTGACCGGCGACGGCAGCCTGGTCACCGTCACGCTCGGCGGCGCGACGCAAACCGTCAGCGGCGGCGGACTGGGAACCGTCAATGTCACGGGGGTCGGCATCGTCAATCTCAGCAACGGCGTCGGCAACATCACGGTCGATGGAACCTCGGCGCCCGACGCCTTCAACGTCACGCCCACCAGCGCCACCGGCGCAACGATCCAGACCAACGGCTTGGCGCCCGTGCTGAACGCGACCACCAGCGGCGCGCTGCTGATCGACGGCGCTGGCGGCAGCAACACGGTGACCGTCAACGGAACCGCCAACAACGACACGATTGCGACCGCGCTCGACGCTACGACCACGAGCGTGACTGTCGGCGCCTTCTTGCCGATCAGTCTCGCTTCGGCCGACACCCATTCGCTCGTTCTCAGCGGCGGCGCGGGCGACGACGCTTATGACTTCACCGGCACGAGCGGACCGGCCGGCGTTACCGTAACCGGCGGCAACGGTTCCAACGCGATCAACCTGCCCGGCACGGCCGGCGATGATTCGTACAACGTTAATCCGGGCAGCAACAACGCCTCGGGCTCGGTCAGCTACGTCCTGCCCGGCGGCGCTTCGCCGATCATCGCCTTCAGCGGCGTGCAGAACCTTGGTGTCGACGGCGGCGTCACGGGCAACGACACGCTGAGCATCAATGGAACCGGCGCGGACGACACGATCAACCTGCAGGGAACCGGCCCGGGCGCCGGAACCGCGCAGGTCAATGGCGGACCGCTGGTCACGTTCGCCGCCTTAGGCTCCGACCCAGGCACGACGATCAACCTCAACGGCGCCGGCGGGGCCGATGCGTTCAATATCACGCAGCCCGGCAACTGGCAGATCGCCCACGTCTCCGTCAGCGGCGGCACGCCGGGCGCCGGCGGCAGCTTGCTGCTCAACGCCAGCGGCACGGCCGGAACGGACGCCTTCACCTACATGTCCACGGGACCGCAGGCCGGCATGGTCGGCTTGACTTCAGACGGTTCGGCCACCAGCTACGCACTGACCAACGTCGCGCAACTCAACCTCAACGAGTTGGGACCGGCCAACGCTTCGCTGAGCGTGACCAACGCCAACGCGGTGATCACCCCCTCGGCGACTCCCAACAGCGGAACCGTCACCACGACCGACGTCGGCAATACCACGGCCCTGCTGCCGCTGACTTACTCCAACATCGCCACCGTCTCCGCCAGCGGGACCTCGGTGGTCATCAACGCTCCCGAAGACGGCGACACGGTGACCATCTCCCCGACCGGTCTGGTGACGGTCACCAGCGCCTGGGCGTGCAGAACACGATCAACGCCAGCGGCTATACGAACCTGGCCATCGACCTGCAGGGCGCCAACGACAACGTGAGCTTCCTGGGCGACAGCGGCCTGTTCGCCGGCGGCGTGACCATCGTCGGCGGGGCCAGCGGCTACACGGTGACTGCGCCCACCGCCGGGGCCAGCACCCTTAATCTGGCCAACAACAGCGTGTCGGGCATCGTGGGCGGCAACGTGACGCTGGTCGGCATCGGCAACCTGGTGCTCAACGGTGCGGCCACCGCCATGACCGTCAGCAACTACGGGGCGGCCTCGACCCTGGCCAGCATGACGCTCACCGGCGACGCGACAATCGCCGTCGGCACGAGCGGCACGGGCAATACGGTCCAGTACACGTCGCTCAGCCCCACGTCCGCCATGCTCGGCTTGGCCGCCGGCGGACCGACGATCAACATCGCCAGCTTCAACAACACGGCCGGCAATCTGCAGCTCACCAGCCCGCTCGGCTTGAACGCCTTGGAAGTGATCGGCAGCAGCGGCAACGACCAGTTCAACGTGGCTCTGGGCGGCATCGGCACGCGGTTCATGCAGACGACCGGCGGCGCCTGGGTGCCGGTCGACTTCTCCGGCTTCCGCAGTCTGGCGGTTGACGGCGAAGCAGGCGACGACATGCTGACGGTCGACAGCACGACCGGCGCCGTCACCACGCCGATCAGCTATGACGGCGGCACGGGCGCCAACGCCCTGACGTTGACCGGCGGCACGGCCACCAGCGACGTCTATGCGCCCGGCCCCAACGGCGGCCAGGGCGTCAGCACCCTGGTCATCGGCGGCAACACGGAAACCGTGCAGTTCGTCAACCTGGCGCCGGTCTTCGACAATGTTGCCGGACCGCTGGTCGTCAACGGCACGAATGGTAACGACGCGATCACGGCCGGCGCCATCGCGAACCTGGTCAGCGTGAACAACTTCGAAACGATCGCCTTCGCCAATAAGAGCAGCCTGACGTTGAACGGCATGGGCGGCGACGACGCGTTCAACGTTTCGCCGGCAAACATCACGCTTACCGGCGGATCGCCGACGATCACCGTCAACGGCGCCGCCGGCGCCAACGACACGCTGACCGTCAATGGCACGGTTGGCAACGACACGCTCGGCTACAACCCGACGACGCCCGGAGCCGGCAGCGTGACCGTCAATGCAGCTGCCGGTCGTCAACTTCTTGGCGATCGCCCAGGCCGCCATTGACGGCCAAGGCGGCGCGGACCAGTTGACCAACACGACGCCCGCTTCGATGCATCGGGTAACGTACACTCCTGGCGCAGCGCCGGATGCCGGCACGATTGCCAGTCGTACCGCCGGCGGCGGTACCGCACTTACGCCGCTCGCCTTCAGCCACATCGGCGCCGGCGGCAGCGTCACGTTCGCCAGCGCCGGCGGACGAGAGGACGTGCTGGAACTCTACGGCACGAACGACAGCGACATTTTCAACGTCAACGGCCCTGCCGACACGATCCAGATTTTGAATCCGACGAGCGGGTCCGTTACGACCCAGTTGCACACCGGAGGCATCAGCGCTCTCGAAGCCCGCGGGCTCAACGGCGACGACACGTTCAACCTCATCGGCGCACTGCCGTATTCAGCCGGCGTGCTCATCGACGGCGGCTCTCCTTCGGCCAGCGACGCGGTTGATCTGATCGGGGCGACTGGGCCGGTCGGGGTCAACCTGGCTGACAGTGCGGCCCTTCCGCCAACCAACACGATGATCTCCGGTTACGGCGGGACGGTCACGCTGTTGGGCGTCGAAACGGCCAATCTCGATGCGAATGGCAACTCGTTGGCCGTCAATGGGACCGCGCACGACGATAACTTGACCTACGCACCGACCGGAACCGACGCCGGCACGCTGACTCTGGCCGGTCTGAACACGACGTTCAATCTCAGCAGCGTCGACAATCTCTCGCTCGATCGCGCTCAGCGGAGTCAACACCGTCACCGTCGATGGCAACGCCAGTGCGAACAATATCGGCGTGGCCCGCGGCGCCAATACCATCGTGACGGTCGATGCCTTGCAGTCGATCAGCATCGCCTCGGCAGATACGCAGTCGCTGGTGATCGACAGCGGCGCAGGCGACGACGTGATCAACGTCACCAGCAACGGCGGCCCGGCGCTGACGGTCATCGGCGGAGACCCGACCGCCAGCGATACGCTGACCGTTACGGCCAACGGCGACACCACGGTCAACTTCGGTTCCGATCCGACCTCCGGCACGATCACCACCGACGATCCGGCGATCGCCTTCTCCGGCATCGAGGCCATCAGCCTGACCAGCGCCACCGGCAGTGCGTTGACCGTCAACGGCACGAACGGCGACGACGCCATCAACCAGAGCGGCAATACGGTCACGGTCAATAACGGCGCGACCGTCACGTTCGCCAGCTACCCGACGCTGAATCTCAACGGCAATAACGGCGACGACGTGTTCAACGTCTGGCCGACGACGCTCGCCGGCGTGACCGCATTCAACGTTGACGGCGGCGATCCGACCGCCAGCGACAAGCTGATCGTCAATGGCACGGCGGGAGCCGACTCGATCAACTTCACGCCCGAGCTCGGCGGATGCCGGAACGGTCACGGGTCTCGGCCCGGACAGTCAACATCACGACCGTCGAACAGTTGGTCGTGAATGGCCAGGGCGGAGACGATTCGCTCACGATCACCGGTACGAGCGGCGGCAATACGATCATCAGTACGCCTGGCGCCGCCAACGACGCGTGGCACGCTGGCAGTCGACTGCCTGTTGCCGTTGGATTACCTGAACCTCGGCGCTTCCGGCGGCTTGACGGTTGACGGCAATGGCGGCACAGACAACCTGGTTGTGAACGGTTCCGACTCCGCCAACCACGTTTTCGGTGGACGCCGTCACCGGCACGATTCATGTCGACAATCAGACTTCCGATCCTAGCAGACCGCGTTGACCGGCCTAACGCTTAATGGTCTGGCGGGCGATGACGTGTTCAACATCGCGGGCGGACAGCCGTACGCAAACGTCTTGGTGAGCGGCGGCGATCCGTCGGCCAGCGACATTGTGAATCTGACCGGGGCGACTGGGCCGGTCGGGGTCAACCTGGCCGACAGTGCGGCCCTTCCGCCAACCAACACGATGATCTCCGGTTACGGCGCGACGGTCACGCTGTTGGGCGTCGAAACGGCCAATCTCGATGCGAATGGCAACTCGTTGGCCGTCAATGGCACCGCGCACGACGACAACCTGACCTACGCACCGACCGGAACCGACGCCGGAACGCTCACGTTGGCCGGCCTGAACACGACGTTCAATCTCAGCAGCGTCGACAATCTCTCGCTCGACCCGCTCGGCGGAGTCAACTCGGTGACCGTTGATGGCAACGCCAACGCGAATAACATTGACGTGGCCCGCGGCGCCAGCACGCTGGTGACGGTCGACACTTTGCAATCGATCAGCATCGCCTCGGCAAGCACGCAGTCGCTCGTGATCGACAGCGGCGCCGGCGACGACGTGATCAACGTTACCGGCATCGGCGGCCCGGCGCTGACCGTCAACGGCGGCGATCCGGCCGCCAGCGATACGCTGACCGTTACGGCCAACGGCGACACGACGGTGAACTACGGCGCCGACCCGACCTCTGGGACGATTGCCACCTACCGATCCGGCGATCGCCTTCTCCGGCATCGAGGGCATCAGCCTGACCAGCGCCACGGGCAGCGCGTTAACCGTCAATGGCACGAACGGCGACGACGCGATCAATCAGAACGCCAATGTCATTGCCGTCAATGGCGGCGCCCCCGTAACGTTCACCAGCTACATCGCGGTCACGCTCAACGGCCTGGCCGGCGCCGATCAATTCAACGTCAATCCAGGCACGCTGCCGGCAGGCGTCCCGCTGACCATCAACGCCGGAGCGGTCGCTGAAGGCAACACGCTCACGGCAACGGCGCTCGCCGGCACGGCCGACGCCTTGGCGGTCAGTCCTACGGCCGCAGGCGCCGGGGCTTTGGCGGACGTCGATATCGGCACGCTGGCGACGCTTGGCCTGGTGAGTTACTCCGGCATCGCCAACATCCAGCTTACCGGCCAGGCGGCCGACGGCGACGCCGCTGCGGTCACCGGCACCTCGGGCGACGATACGCTCGCCTATACTCCCGGCGCCGACGCTTCCTCCGGCAGTTTCTCCGGGACGCTCGATAGCGACGCCTTGCGCTGCCGAACGTGATGTTCACGCAAATGTCGTCAAGCGCCGGCGTCTCGCTGTTTGCGCCGCTGGCCGGCACGGGCGGCAACGATACGGTCGTCTTCAACGGCACGGCCGCCGATGACACATTTACCGTCAGCCCGCCCGGCGGCCCCTTCGCCGCCTTCGGACCGGCGGTGCAACTCACGAACAGCTCGCTGCAGCAAACGCTGTTTACCGGGACCGCCCAGAGCCTGGTGCTCGCCGGTGGCGCCGGAAACGACACATACAACGTGCCGCCCTTGCAAAACGCCGTGCCTGTGAACGTCGGCGTGACGGTGCAAGGCAACCCGTCTGAAAACGACGTGCTGAACTTCACCGGCGACGGCGCGACCGACGTGACCGTCGACCTGGCCGCGCAGACCGTGCAGGAAGCCGGCTTCGCGCCGGTAAGCTTTGCCGGCGTCGGCACGGTCAATGTCGGCAATGGCGCGGGCGTGGTGAATGTGGTCAACGGCGCGTCGAACAATACGCTCGTCGTCACGCCAACCGGCAATAACGCCGAAACGGTCCAGTCGCCGGCTCGACGCAACTCTTCAACGTGACCGCCGCCGGCACGTTCAACGCCAACCTGACGGGCGCCAACAACTCGTTGACCGTCGACGGCGGCGCTCTGGCCGATACGTTGACCGTCGGCGCCACGTCCGTAGGACTGGCCAACACCGCTTCACCAACGCGTTCAACTTCATCGGCGCCGTCGCTCTGCAAGTCAACGGCGGCGCGGGGAACGACACGTTCGACGTCACCGCCCTTGCCATTCCGGTTTCGGTCGACGGCGGCGATCCGATCGGCGTCACCCCGGGCGATACGTTGAATCTCCAGAACGTCGGCGCGCAAAGTGTGCAGTTCTTCGCCGGGCCGACCAGCGATTCGGGCGGCTTCCAGGTCGGCGCAACGCCCCGGTCAGCTTCACGCACATTGAGAGTATCGGCACGATCACCGGCGGCGGAGGCGGAGGCCCCGTGCTGATCCAGGGCACGAACGGCGACGACGACATCCAGGTTACCGCGACCGGCCCCCAGTCGTTCACCGTCTCAGTCAACAACGGGCCCGCCATCCCGTTCGTCAACGAGCCGAATCTCTATTTCGATACGCTTGCCGGCGACGACCAGACCAACATCACTGGTCCCGCCGTGGGCGCCGCCTACTTCTGGGACGAGAACATCTCGCTTGCCGGCGCCCAGCACGCAGCCGGATCGAACAACATCAACAGCCTCACCGTCGAGACGCCTGACAGCGGCCTGCTCGACTACACCCCCAGGCTTCCGATGGCGGCACGCTGGTCTACACGCAAGCCGGCGGCCATGACACGACCATTTCGATGGCGATTTCAGCATCGCCAACTTCCCGGCCGCCCCGACGACCTACGACTCGTCATTGGGCGGCGTGCAGCAGCTCGTCGTCGACGGCGGCGCCGCAGGCTCCGATTTGCAGATCGAGCCGACCGCCAGCGCCGTGCTGACGCCCGGCAGCTCATCGGATTCCGGCGTCGTGACGCCGACTGATGCCGGCGGACACGCGTACCTGTCACTGGCCTACAGCCACGTCAGCAACACGATCTTGACCTCCGATACCGCGGTGATTAACGCCAACGAGGACAATGAGTCGGTCGTGTTCGACAGCATTGGCAATGTGACCGTCACCAACATTTCGACCGGCGCGGTCAATGTCTTTGATGTGATCGACGTCTTGAATGTCGTGGTCAACGTGGCAGGCGCCAACGGCCAGGTGTCCATGGGGCGAGTCTCCCCGAATGGCATCCAGGTGAACGGCAACCCGGCGGGCGACACGATCCTGAACTACACGCCGACTTCTGCGGGCCAGCCGACCACGATCGATCTGGGCGGCTTCGACCATTACCACGGGCGTCAGCGCGTTGGTGAGTTACGTGGGCATAAGCCAGATCAATCTCGACGCCAACGGCGGCGCGCTGACCGTGGCTGACGGCGACGCAAACGCGAATCTCGCTGTTACGCCCAGTGGAGCGAACTCCGGCGCCTTCCAGGTCAACGGCGCGGACCCGCTTGTGAACTTCACCGGCGCCAATGCTTCCGGACTGGTCGTCGATCTGCCGGGCGGCGGCAGCGCGTTGGCGATTAACGGCGCTGACCACTGGCCAGACCTTCACCGCCACGAATACCAGCGTGACGGTCGCGGGCGATATCGCGGTCAATTACACGGCCGCTCAACTGGCCGCGTTGAATATCAACGGCACGGGCGGCGGCAACACGCTGATCGTCGACAGCGGGGTCGGCGCCGTGGTTACGCCAATTGTTTACCACGGCGGTCTGGACGCCGGAAATGCGCTGCAACTGACCGGCGGCACGGCCGACAGCGATACGTATTCGCCGGGTCCGAACCCGGGCCAGGGAACCAGCACGCTGGTCTTCGGAGTCGATACCGAAACCGTGCAGTTCTTCAACCTGTCGCCTGTGATCGACAATGTTGCCGGCCCGCTGGTCGTCAACGGCACGAATGGCAACGACGCCATCACGGCTTAGCGACGCCAATCTGGTCAGCGTGAACAACCTGGAAACCATCACGTTT
>CAWAYY010000030.1:0-16167 GCA_963786255.1 Pirellulales bacterium | reverse complement strand
TCCGAGCTGCGGAGATTCCTTATACCTTCGAAGTCAATCGCCGCAACCGGGCCTTTGATTCAGGCCGCAAGGCCCAGCGAACGCGTCAGCGTGCCGGTGATCAGCGTCGGCAATCTGACGCTCGGCGGCACCGGCAAAACGCCGCTGGTCGAGTGGGTGGCGCGCTGGCTGCGGCGAGCACGATATCCGCGTGACGATCGTCAGCCGCGGCTACGGCGCCGAAGCAGGCGCGCAAGAACGACGAAGCACTGGAACTGGAACTGCGGCTGCCCGACGTGCCGCACCTGCAGAACCCGGACCGCGTCGCGGCGGCGCAGACTGGCGATCGAGGAGTTCGACTGCAGGCCATCGTGCTCGACGACGGCTTTCAGCACCGCCGGCTGGCCCGCGATCTGGACATCGTGCTGATCGATGCCTTGGAACCGTTCGGCTTCGGCCACTGTCTTTCCGCGCGGCACGCTGCGCGAACCGCTAGAAGGCTTAAAGCGGGCCCATGCGGTGCGTTGCTCAGCCGGGCCGATCAGGCCGACGACCGAACGCAGTCGAATCCGCAGACGGCCCCAAGTTACGCGCCGCAGGCCGCTGTGGCGGAGCTGGCGCACGCGCCGGAGAGCCTCGATTGCGGCCGCCGGCGACGGAAGCGGTTGAACGCTGCAGCGGCAAACGCGTGGCAGCCTTCTGCGGCATCGGCAACCCGGCCGGCTTTCAGCGAACGCTCGAAAGCTGCGGCGTCGTCCTCGCAGCCTTTCGCGAGTTCCCCGATCATCATGCCTACGACCGCACCGACATCGAGTCGCTAGCCGCCTGGTGCGACGAACTCGATGCGGAGATGGCCGTCTGCACGGCCAAGGATTTGGTCAAACTCGGCATCGAGCGGCTCGGCCGGCTCCCGCTGTGGGCCGTGGCGATTGAACTGGAATTCGTCTCAGGGCAGCAGGAGTTCGAAGCTCGGTTGCAGTTGCTGTTCGGCGCCGCCGGCGAGTGAGATGTTTCGCTTGCGGCCGTTCCGGGCGCCTTGCGATCCGCGTCGGCCGCGACAAACCTTGAGAACATACGCGTATGCTCGTGCTGCGTCGCCCGGGACGGCGGTTGGGAAGCCAGCGAAACGCTGGGCCTAAGATTGCGGATCGGCGGCGCTCCGCTAACCCGACGCATCAGCAAGGCAAGAACTGGCAAGTTCCTCGCTTACGCGTCGGATTAACGCGAGCCGACCCTTTGTGGGACGAGTCTCCCCACACCGTCCTTGTCTGCGTGTGTCAAGGCGGCCCTGGGCAGACCGCCTTATCATTTCGGAGCGAAGCCGCCGCGCCGCCGATCCGAGCCCATTGTGCGCGTAGCTGGGTCTCGCCATGTCTTTGAGGCTCTTCAAGGCCACCAATTTGACTTTCGTGCTGGCCGGCTTCGCGGGCACGTCCATCAACTCGCCCGGCTTGAACGGGTTGGGTACGCCGGTCTTGGCCTCTTTGGCCGGCACGTGCTTCTTCTCGATCTTCAGCAAGCCAGGCAGCGAGAACACGCCCGGCCCTGAACCGCTGAGACTCTCGCGGATCACCTCGGTCAAAGCGTCGAGCACCGCCGTCACCTCCTGCTTGGGGAGATTGGATTTCTCCGTAATGGCGGCGATCATTTCCGTCTTCGAGAGTGGTTTTCCTTTGCTCGTCGCATCCGCCATCGTGTAATACCCTCCTCGCGATGAGATTGTCAGGCGCCCCTCTAATTGAACCTCAGATTAGACCGAAAACAGGCAGAATAGCCAATGGGGAGGCGTCGTTGCGGCGAAAAAATATTTGCCCGTAAGGCTTTACGACTCTCGCGGGCCCTCGGCAGACTCGCACTCGCCGCATCCTACGGTGCTGCCGGCGTCGCGGCGACCGTTGAAAGCATTAGTGCGCTGCTGACGGCGCCGAAAATCCGGAAACATACGCGCGCGTCGCCAATTGCGATCGCCGCATGCCTTCGGGCCAGACCATCACGCCGGCTTCCGCATGGCCGTGAGCACGAGCATTTCGCCACAAGTCGACCAGCACGGGCCACAGGCCGAAATAGATCGTTTTGCGATAGGGAGAGTCGGCCGGCAGCAACTCCATCAGCCTGCGGTGGGCTTTGCCCAGGTTGTGGTAGGGAATCGCCGGAAACAGGTGATGCAATGCATGGTATCGCAATCCCAACGGGAACAGCAACTCCGTCCAGAGCGGGTTGCCAATCACGGTGATCGAGTCGTTCAACTGCCCGAAATAATCCAACTCCCGGCCATCGTTCAGGAATCGATGGCCGGCCAGATTGCGGAGCCAGTTCAATCCAACGGTGAAGACCGCCAGCAGATAGGCCTTGGCCGCCTGTTCCCAGGGAATTATGCCGGACAAGAGCAGTGTCGCGGCAACGGCGAGATTGAAGAAACAGGCCAGTTCCCAGGCGAGCCACTCACTCGCCGGATCAGAGGCGCAGCCGGCGCCGATAGCCGAAGTTGGAAACGTACGAGGAGAACCGGGACAGTACCCAGTCACGGCGGGTTGGAAATGCCAGTGACAGCGGAGTCAGCACCAGAAAGCGGAACACGGCGAACAGCGGCAAGAGCAGGATCTCCAGCGAGTAATAGAAGATCTGTCTCGCCGGCCCGATCGCCAGCGGCAAGTACTCTCCATCCTGGGGAGTTCCGTAATGGCGCCATTGGTGATGGTCGACGTGGTTGGAATACAAGAAGTGGGGCATTAAGAACGGCACGCCACAGACGACGTTCCACGCCGTGCGAAAGCCCTTCAGGGCGCCCTTTCTCAGATGAGCGATTTCGTGAATGAACGTGCCCAGCCGAAAGAAGGCAAAGCCCGCAATCAAGAACGCGATCGCTTGCCGCGCCGACCAGACAGGCGCCCGCAGGAATGCCAAGGCGCTGACATAAGAGACCGCCGTGGTCAGGGCCAAGTCGCACCAGAAGATTGCCGGGCGCGGCGCGAACAGATCCGCCAGCAAGTCATGCGTCTTCCGCAGTGAAAACGGGATGGTTCTGGAAGCGGGACGTGCGCCGGCGGCGTTGGGCGTCCTCATTGCATGCGTCTCCCTGTTGAAATTCGGCTCGATCGCTTCGAGTCGGCCGACCCGGCGCGTCAGCGGCTGTGCACAGAGCGGACGGGCGCTTCTCCGTTGTGCGTCAGCCGCGGTTCTGGGCGCTCGTAAGTCGTACCGTCGGCGCCGTTGAGCAACAGCACCATGTAGTTGCCGTCGTTCACGGAAAGCCGCAGCGTGTAATCGGCGCGCTCGAGAAGCTTTCGCTCGGCGAGCGTACGCGACAGCTCAGGCGGCAAGGCTTGTCCGGCGAGCTGGGGTAAAGCACGCTTGGATTCCCCGGACGTCAGCATTCCCAGCAGCGCCGCGGCCGCCGTCAGGTCAAACGAGGCGGCCGGCGCGATAGCTAACGCCGCGACGTTTTGTTCCAGGTGCTGTAGTCGTTCGGGAAGGCTCAGCCGTTCGGCCTCAGATTGCATTCCAGCCACGCACAGATATCTCTCGGTCGTGTAGAAACGCAAGGGGGTCTGCCGGCCCGGTTGCGCGGCCAACAACTGCAGCGGCTCTCGCAACAGTTCGTTTGCGGCGGCTACTTGCAATCCCGCCTCGTGGTCGAATTGCCGGCACAACCTGGCTGCAGCCCGCGCGCGGCAATCCGCTCGCATTCGGGCAGGCTTTCCTGCGCTCGCGAGCGGCTGATGCGGTGCGCAGCCGTCCGCGCAAACCGGGCAGCGAACTTGTCGTGCCGAGCAACGTCGCGTGCGACCTGGCATTGCAGCGAGCGGGCAGGGCCCGCAGGCCGGTCTCGTCAAGCAGAATGCGCTTGCGGGCCGCGAACTTCGTCACGGTTTTCGTATGGATTTGCGCGCGGCCTGCATCACCGCGGGTCTGGGATACGATCGTGCCGGTGAGCAGGATGTCGAATACGCCGCGGTCCGGGCTTTCAGCCAGTTCCACGTGCGCGTCGCCGGTCAGGCGCGAGTGACCCGTCAAGGGCACGCCCAGCATCTCTTCGTCGACCGACATCCGTTGATCCAGATCGCGGCACGACAGGTCGTCGAGCATGTCCTCCGAGATTCGCACGTGAGCGTTTTCGATCAGTCGTGCAACGTTGACTGGCGCCGGAGGCTCGAGCCGAGTTGCGAACAGCGAGCCCAAATGCCCGAGCGAGTCGAGCGGCCAGGACGGTCCGAACACGGTCTCCCACGGCAAATCCGACCTCGGCGCCGGTTGCCCAAATGCCCTTTGAGCAGGCGGGGAGAGCGCCAGGCATATCGCAATCATGGTGATGGGGATGTGTCTCATGTTGCCGCTCCTCGTGCGAACTCACAACTGGCCACAGTTCGCAAGGGAAGTAGCTAGCAATCGACGTGCCAGATTGTGTAAGTCGGCTAGCGCCAATGGAAAACTCAGAATATCCGGCGCTTTTGGCGCCAAGGGCTGGTCGTTGCACGACCGGCTTGGCTCGGGGTGCGGCTGGGCCCGACAGGCGTTCTGCGTTCAGTCGGCTCGGAGCTCGTCGGTTAAAGGCTCGTGTTCAGCGAGCCATCGCCGAGCGAGGGGGCCGATCGTGAGTCCTTGTACGAGAATTGAGAATACGACCACCACGTAGGTGATCACGAGCACCGTGTCGCGGTCCATGGCGGCGTCGTCCGGCGCCAGGCTGCGCAGCGATAAGGCCATCGCCACGGAAATGCCGCCCCGCAGACCGCCCCAAGTTAAGACTGTGCACGTCTCCAGGGGCGAATCCTTGCCAGTGGCGCATTGCCCAGGCCGGCAGCCCGACGGAGATCAGCCGGGCCAGCAGCACCGCGGGAATCATCAGCAAGCCCGCGACCAGGTGCGTCTTGCTGAAGGTCAACACGAGCACTTCGAATCCCAACAACACGAACAGCATGGCGTTCAGGATTTCATCGACCAGTTCCCAGAACAGATCCAGATGCTCCGCGGTCGTCTGCGACATGGCGAAGCTGCGGCCATGGTTGCCAATCAGCAACCCGGCGACGACCATGGCGATCGGCGCGGAAAGGTGCAGCGCATCGGCCAGCGTGTATCCGCCGGCCACCAACGCCAGCGAGAGCAGGATTTCGACCTGATAATTGTCGACGGAGCGCAGCAGCCAGTAGACGAACATTCCGGCTGCCAGACCCAGCAGGGCGCCGCCTCCTGCTTCGCGCAGGAACAGCCCGGCGAGATGCTCGAGATTGAAGCTTTGTCCTTCGATGGCGATCTCCAGCAAGCCAATGAAAATTACCACGCCGACGCCGTCATTGAAGAGCGATTCGCCGGCGATCTTGACTTCGAGAGAGCGAGGCGCGTCCGATCTGCTTGAGCAGAGAGAGCACCGCGATCGGGTCGGTGGGCGAGATCAGCGCACCGAACAGCAGGCAGTAGATCAGCCGCACTTCGACGCCCAACCAGCCCAGCACGAGCCACGAGAATCCGCCGACAAGGACCGTCGAAAGCAGCACGCCGACCGTCGCCAGTACGGCGATGGAAACCTTATGTCTCATAAGTTCGTCGAAATCGACATGAATTGCTCCCGCGAACAGCAGAAACCCCAGCATGCCGTGCAGCAGCGTGCGGTCGAGTCGCAGCCCCGTCACGAGCGCACGCGCCTCGCTCTGCAGCCCCGGGGCTACGCTGCCGATGGCCACGAGGAGCACGGAGCTCAGTAGCGTGAGCGCCATCAGGCCGACCGTCGTGGGAAGTTTCAACAGGCGGTAGTTGATGTAACTGAATCCAGCCGCCAGAACCAGCAAGACAGCCAATAGTTCGAATCGATTCATTGCTCCTCCGGTTCATCGCTGCAGTGCGGTTTGCGGCGGTTCGTTCGCAACTCGACGCTCTCGAAAACGAGGCGCCGCCGCCCGACCTGCGCCCTTTCTACCAGATCAAATACGGTCTGTTGCAAGTCGTATCGCTTGATATCGATCCGAACCTGGAGCCTCAACGGCGCGATGGAATCGGAGGGGAACTCCTCGTTGTGGCCCGCTTGCGCGAGATGCGGCGCTCGTGACTCGAGATCGCCGGCGTTTGCCGTGCGGCCGCGCCTGCATCGCGTACCCCCATGAAGGTTGCGATGCGAGCCGAAAGACGCCGTCCGGATCGACGCCGCAAGCGTAGGGAGTCGTTCCCAATCCGCCGCAGGAGAAATGCCCGGTTCGGGCCCGATCGTTGACGCCGACCGGTGGCGCGAAGCCAGGCCGCCGGCTGAACTCATTTGCCAGCCGGCGGCTGCCGATCCCGATGGTTAGCGATGCGATAGCTCTTTGAAGGCAGGGGAATCGATAACCTGCCAGCCGTCGCTCTGATTCCAGGGACCGGTGGCATCGCGTTCGCCGAAGTCGCCTTCGCCGGTGGAATCGTTGAAGTATTGATTGACGAGTTCCGGCGTCGGCGGGATTTTGCCGATCGAAAGCGGGTCCTTGCCCATGCTCTCCAGGGCCTTCATGAAGGCCTTCATGTGGGTGATCTCGCGGGTCATCAGGAACTGCAGGGCGTCTTTGGTGCCCGCATCGTCGCAGTGGTCGATCAGTCGCTCATAGACGATCTTGGCCCGCGCCTCGGCGGCGATATTGCTGCGCAAGTCGACGTCGAGCTCGCCCGTAATCTTCAGATAATCGGCGGTCCAGGCGTCGCCCATGGAGTTGCGCAGCGCAACTCCCCCGCCGCCGGCGATGGCAATCAGCGGATCGGCCTGCGCCGCGCTGGCGGCCGTTTTCATCGGCTTCAAATGCAGTCGCGCCAGCGTGCCGATGACCTCCAGATGGCTCAATTCCTCGGTGCCGATATCCATCAGCAGATCTTTGCGATCGGGATCTTCGCAATTGATGCCCTGGATGGAGTACTGCATGGCGGCCGCCAGTTCGCCGTTGGCGCCGCCGAACTGCTCCAGCAGCATATTGCCGAACACTGGATCGGGCTGATCGACGTGGACCGTGTACATGAGTTTCTTGACGTGGTGGTACATGGCGTTTCCTTTTTTTGTCCTGGTTTTTGCGGCGCCGTGAACGATAGCGCTCCTGTTGCCCTGAAATGCCAAAAGCCGTGCAACGGATGTGCCAAAACGGCTGCCAAATGGCGCCGAAGCCGAGTTGCCCGATGAATCGTTCGGTTTGCAGCGCCCGGCATTTATCGGTTGCCAAAACCTGCCGAGCGAACTGGCGTCACCGCGTTCAGGCAGATTGGCTGATTGCCACGAAGGCCGAATAGGATAAGGGAAGCGGCGGCTTTGGCGGGAGCGGGTGCGCTTGAGGGGCCCGTCGCCTTTTCCGTATGCAATAAGTAGTAATTCCTGCCGGCTGGGAGAGAACTGGCTGCCGATGGACGAGCCCGTCGGGTAGACTATCGCAGGCAATTCCTTCGGCAGGACTTCAGCGATGTCCATCAACGAAGCGTTTACCAAGCCGATTCGGTTTCAATTCGCGCTGCGAGACCTGCTGGCCTGGACCTGGTTCGCCGCGGCGGCAATTGCGAGCTCGCCCCACGGCCGACCGTCGCTCCTTGCTTTCGGCGTGCCGCTGGGGATCATCGGCTACCAGGCGATCACCCGTACAGCGGACTTGCGCTGGCGTAGCGTGTGGCCTGCAGTAAGAAGGTTGTGGCCTGTGATTGGCTATGGAGTCATGCTTGCGCTGGTGCTTGGCATCGGCATCATGCCGGCCAATCCCGCCGGCGAGACGGCGTTCATTGGGGGAGCGTTGTGGACCGCTGTTTTCGCTTCGGCCAGGCGCCGCGTATGGCGTCCATGCGCGGCGGTTCCGCTCCTGCTGCTCATAGTGTTGCTGCTGTGCGCGAGTCGCCCGCAACTCATGGAGCCGCTGCTGCACCAACTGCGCGGCAACGTGCGATTGCAAGACGTACGCGGAGGACGCAACGGCGTTCAATTACTGATGGCGTTCCGGTTTCGTTGGCCAGGGCGGAACACGACGCTCATCGAAAGTTACTTGGGGCCGATCGAGCCGCAGTGGGAGCTGCAGTGGCCGCCTGGCCCGTTGGATGTCGACGATCGAATGCCTATTCGACGCGAAGCCATCATTCGCCGAGCCGATTTGCCGGAACTGCTGGAAATACTTCCGTCGCCTGCGGCGCGACGTCGACTCCTCGAATGCGTCACAAATCCTCAGAATGCGGCCCGCGCGCATCAAGGCGTACTGCTTGTCTGCCTGCGCCTGTTGGGGTTTCCGCACGCGATGGACGCTGACCGCTGGTGGCGGCGTCACGCAGATTTGTTTCGCCCGGTCAAAACAGAGGCGGAAATGTCGCGGCTGACTCCCGGGTGGCGCTTAGCCATCACGGAATTGCTCGCCGAGCAGGATGTGAATGCGGCTTGCGCCGTCTGGCGGCAAATTGACGCGGCGTTGAAATAACGACGTGCCGGCTCCATGGCGCACGACGAATTCGGCCGCGCCGGCGGCGTGCAGTTAGTTCGTCCGCCCTTGGTAGTTGAAAACGACTCGCTGGCAGACTCCGCACAGCTTGGCAGTGAAAAGACGGTCCGTCAGCCTGCGGAGGATGGTGCCCGAGTATTGACGCGAGCTGTGTGGGAGGTTCAATTTGACATTGCTTTTGGTCCCCTCGCGCCGTAGCAGAGAGAGCCGGCTTGTAGGGCTGAACTGATTTCCGCGACCCGTAGATACAGGCAGGGATTCTCTGATGCAGCGATCGTGGCGAGCTCGTCGGTCTTGGTTCTACCTGGCGGTCGGGCTGACGCTGGCCTGGCAGGCGACGGCGCGAGCCGCCGCCGACGAAGCGAAGACTCGCTCTAATTTCGTCGTCGTATTGTGCGACGACCTGGGATACGGCGACCTGGCATGCTACGGGCATCCGACGATCAAGTCGCCCAATCTCGACCGGTTTGCGGCCGAGGGCATCCGCTTTACGAATTGCTATGCTTCGGCCCCCAATTGTTCACCGTCGCGCACCGGACTGATGACCGGACGCACGCCGTACCGCGTAGGCGTACACAACTGGATTCCGTTCATGTCGCCGGTACACGTCGGCGCCGACGAGATGACGGTCGCCACGCTGCTGCGTAACGCCGGCTACTCGACTTGCCATTCCGGCAAGTGGCACCTGAACGGCATGTTCAACCTTCCCGGTCAGCCGCAGCCCGGCGACCACGGCTTTGAGCACTGGTTCTCTACGCAGAACAACGCCTTGCCGAACCACCATGAACCGTACAACTTCGTACGCAACGGCATACCGGCCGGGCCGCAAGAAGGTTATTCGTCGGAAATCGTGGCGGCCGAGGCCATCCAGTGGCTGCGTGAAGGACGCGACCAGACCAAGCCCTTCTTTCTGTTCGTCTGCTTTCACGAGCCGCACGAGCCGATCGCCACGGATCCGCGGTTCAGCCGGACGTACGACTATTCTGACGATCCGAGCCGCGCCGACTACTACGGCAACGTTACGCAGATGGACGAAGCGTTCGGCAAGCTGATGACGGCGCTCGATGAGATGAAACTGCGCGATTCGACGTTCGTGATGTTCACTTCGGACAACGGCCCGGCCCGCACTCGCTGGCACAACGTCGGCTCGAGCGGTCCATTGCGCGAGTACAAGGGCCACGAGTACGAGGGCGGCATTCGCGTACCCGGCATGATCCGCTGGCCCGGTCACGCCAAGCCGGGTACGGTCAGCGACGAACCGATCATCGGTCTCGACTTGCTGCCGACGGCGTGCCAGATCGCCGACGTGGCGGCGCCGAACGACCGGCGCTCGATGGCGCGAGCCTGCTGCCGGTCTTCAAGGGCCAGCAGGTACAGCGCAACAAGCCCTTATATTGGCAGTTCAACTGGGCCGGCTCGGCGCCGAAAGTCGCCATTCGCAGCGGCGACTGGAAGCTGCTGGCCGCGCTCGACCGGCAGACCAAGGCCGCCGGCGACATCACCGAGGAAGACAATCACGCCTTGAAGACGGCCGAACTGGCGGAATTTGAGCTATATAACTTGAAGGAGGACGTCGGCGAAACGACCGACTTGTCCCAACGCGAGCCGGAGAAGTTCGCCGAACTTTCCGCCGTCATGAAGCAGATGTATCACGAGGTCCGCGACGAGACGCCGATCTGGCCGGTTTGGAAGTGGCCGCGTTACGAGAGCAAGCAAATCAAATGGCCCGACTATACGGCCAGGCCCTTGTCGAAATCGAAGCGGCGCAGCAAGTAGTCGTTGCTTTGCACGCCGGACGGATAGCGGCGCGACGAGCGGTCGAACTTGTTTGTCGTTGCGGTTGACCCAAGCGGAAGGTTTTCAAAAAGGCGATCGGCATGACGACCGACTACAACGCGGGGCAAATGGCTCAGCAGTACAAGAAAGCCAAGGAGCAGCCGTGGCGCTCGCGGGTCGAGACGTATTCGCTCATGAAGCTGATCGGCGACATGCAGGGCAAGACGGTCGTTGACCTGGCCTGCGGTGAAGGGCACTTTACCCGTCGGCTGCGGCAAGCCGGCGCCGCCCAGGTCGTCGGGGAGGATATCTCCGAACGAATGATCGAATTGGCCCGTGCACAAGAGGCCGAAGAGCCGCTCGGCATCGAATACCGCGTCGAAGACGCCCGCACGCTTACGCCGCAACAAGACTTTGATCTGGCCGTCTCAGCCTGGCTGCTGGTTTACGCTCGCGACCGGGCCGAATTAGCCAGCATGTGCCAGGGGCTGGGGCGAAGGCTGCGACCCGGCGGTCGCTTTGTGACATTCACGACCAATCCGGAGGTCTATTCCTTCCAGCCGCCGCCCGACTATCGCAAGTACGGTTTCGACGTGACGCTGGCAGAAAGCGTCTATGAGGGGGCGCCGATCAATTGGAAGATTCTCCTGGACGACGCGTTTTTGGAGATTGAGAATTACTATCTGCCGATTTCGGCCTATGAATCGGCTTTCCGCGACGCGGGCTTTCGCGACTTTGCCGTGCATGGACTAGAGTTGGCTCCCGATGCCGAAGCCGGCGACGATTGCGCCTTCTGGGCGGAGATGCTCGACTGTCCGCCTGCGATCATGATCGAATGCGTCAAGCAATAGCGAGATGCGCGGGCGCACTGGCCGAAAGCATGCCGGCAATCGGTCGGCAACGACTGAAGCTCTGGCCTGGACTGCCGTGCTCGTTACGACTGCCGTGCTTCAACGGGCAAGCGCGTGCAGAATCGCGTATAATCGCAGCATCTTCACTCCGAATCTTGGGAGTCTGCAGCTATGAAGTGTCGTACGCATTCCGGTCTTATCGTGCTGGCGGCAGCGGTCGCCAGTTTGACCTCCGCCTCGCTCTTGGGCGCCGAATCGCGGCGGCCGAACGTGGTGTTGATCCTGACCGACAATCACGGCCCCTGGACGCTCGGCTGCTACGGCAACCGCGAGATTCGCACGCCGAACATCGACCGACTGGCTAGCCAGGGGACGCTCTTCACCCGCTGCTACAGCTCAAACGCCGTCTGCTCGCCGACCCGTGCCACGCTGCTCACCGGGCTGATCCCGTCGCAACACGGCGTGCACTGCTTCCTGGGCGCCGGCGGGGCGCAGATCGGCGCCGGGCGCCTACTGCACGATCGGCGAGTTCCGCACGCTCCCCAAGATTCTGGCCGAAGCCGGCTACACGTGCGGCCTGAGCGGCAAATGGCACCTGGGCGATAACCTGCGGCCGCAGGAAGGCTTCAGCGATTGGATCACCATGCCGCACGGCGCGACGGCCACTTTTTACGACGCGCAAGTGATCGAAGACGGCAAGGTTCGGAAAGAGCCCACGTACCTCACCGATTTATGGACCAATCACGGCGTCAAGTTCATCGAGCAGAATAAGGATCGTCCGTTCTTCTTGTACCTGGCCTATAACGGGCCTTACGGTCTGGGCGGCAGCCTGCTGAGACCGTCGCACAACCGTCACGCGGAGTATTACGCCGACAAGGAACTCAATTCGTTCCCGCGGGCGCCGATGCATCCCTGGCTGTTCAACAACAAGGAATACCTCAACAACAGCAAGGCCATGCGCCGCTACGCCGCGGAAGTCAGCGGCGTTGACGACGGCGTGGGCCGGATTCTGGAAGAACTCAAGCGGCTCAACTTGGAAGACGACACGCTGGTGATCTTTACGGCCGATCAGGGACTGACCGGCGGTGAGAACGGTTTCTGGGGCATGGGCGACCATACGCGACCGTTGACCGCCTATGACTGGACGATGCACGTGCCGCTCATCTACCGTTTGCCCGGCCGTATTCCGGCCGGCCGGCGAACGACGCGCTGGTGAGCAACTACGACTTTCTGCCCACGGTGCTCGACGTTCTCGATCTCAAAGACAAAACGCCGACCTCTCCGCCGCTGCCTGGCGCCAGCTACGCCGATGCGCTGCGCGGCAAGTCGATCGATGCAATGGCCCGATCTTTTACGAGTTCGAAAACGTACGTGCGATCCGCACGACCGACTGGAAGTACATCGAGCGGTTCCCCGATGGTCCGAACGAGCTTTTCGACCTGGCGCACGATCCCCACGAGCAACAGAACCTGGTCGACCAGCCGGCAGAAAGCGAGCTGCAGGCAAAACTGCGCAACGAGTTGCACGCGTTCTTCGACAAGTACGCTGATCCCAAGTACGACTTGAGTCGCGAAGGGAAGTCGAAGTCGCTGCTATTGTCGCGGCCGAAGCCGAAGCAGGAATGAACGTAAGCCGCCGGCGGTTCGTTTCTGTCGGTCGTTCGTGCGAGGCGCGAGCGAGCGACCGAGCCGCTTCCTATTCTTCTGCCAATAATCTCAGCCGCCCAAGGCCTTGAGCTCGAACGGGAACGCGTTGGGCCCCGATGCCGAAACGTCGGCTTCCAGCTTCGACTGGGCGTTGTATTCGGGGGGGATGTATTGCTCGATGACGGGCGTCTTTTCGCCAGGGTTATCTTCGTTGAACTTGCCCGGTACAGGGCGGAAGGCGGTGATCTCTACTCGCTTCTTGCCAGGTTCGCACTTGAGCGAGTATTTTCCGGCGACGATTTTGCCCGCATAAGGGTGCCCCTGTCCGTCGGCAGGCAAAAACGTGATGTCTCCCTCCGCGACAGGCTGGCCATCGAACGTGATCTCGCCGGTCACTTCAGCCGTGGCGGGCCCTGATTTGCCGCCGCAGCCGACCGCCGTCAGCGTTAGCAGCGCTGCCAGAAAAAACGAAGCTTGTTTCATCAATCAAATCCTGAGACTGAGCGTAACCAAAAACGGCCCCGAGCCATATCGACGATGCGACTTTCACCGGCGGCGGGAAAGATCGCGACCGCCGACGCTTGCAGCGGGCGACTGCCAATTGCGGAGTCGCCCGCTTACTCTCGCGACGAAATTACTGCAGGCCCAAGGCTTCGCGACCCGTGCGCGTCGCCATCGCCTGATAGACCAGGAGATTGATCGAGTCGCCGGTGAACTGCACGCTGCCGTCAGCCATGACGGACACCACGCCCGCCGGATGATAGCTGCGAGAATAGTTGCGGGCGGTGTCGCTGCCGCCAATGCTGGTGCAAGGGGCGAAAGGATACGTCGTATCTTTGCACTGGTAAACCTGATCGGGCAAGGTCGTGTTGGGAGGAGCCAGTGTCGTAAAGCCGTACGAACCCCACTGACCGCCGCCCCAATATCCGCCTGCGCCGCCCCAACCACCGGTGGTCTGCCTGCCGCGAAGAATCGATTCGCTTGCCATCAGGGTGTTGGAAGTGCCATCGACGAGATCCCGCATTCGCGTGTTCGACTGGAACCAGAACATGCCGCCCAGATCCTTGCTCTGGTACATGATTCCTTTGCCGGTGCACATGATGTAGTTGCCCTGAAAGCCGTAGCCGCCGGAGCGATAGCCCCCGCCGCCGCCAAAGCCAGGGCTCGAAATATCAGAAGGGCAAAGCAGAGCGGGCAGGACGGCGTCTTTGTATTGGGGAGGCGTGTCCATGACCCACATGCCAAGCCAACTGTTGTAGCCGTTGTACATCGCTTGCTGCTCGATGTACGGCAGGATTTGCTGCATCCATGTATCGCGGATGTGCAATTGGCCGACGGTTCGCACTCCGTACGGAAAAGCCTGGTGCGTGTCATGATAGTTCTGCATCGCAATCCCAAGCTGCTTGAGATTGTTGACGCACTGGCTGCGCCTCGCCGCTTCGCGTGCGGCCTGAACGGCGGGCAGCAATAAGGCGATCAAAATGCCGATGATGGCAATCACCACGAGCAGTTCAACAAGAGTAAAAGCTCGCGGCGTGGCTTTCCTAGCGATCCCGTGCATCAGCAACCTCCTTTGAGATACAGAACTCTCTCAACGGCGCCGGGCGTCGTTAGGCCCTGGAGCTCGTTCGGCACTGCGGTGCCGTTTGCCAAGTCGGCAGATTTTTGCCCCGTTGGGCCGAATTCAGCTCGGCGAATATGAGAGACTCCAGCGAACTCGGCGCCGCCACGGCGCCGCGAAGGTGTGCTCTCGGCCGCCTTGGCCGGATTACGCAACCATCTTAGCCGCCTTGTATGACCAGTAAAGATATGTTTCATATATTTGTTATAGAAAAACTGGCTAGGAGTCCAGGGCGCTGGCCATCTGCTGATGACGGTAGGCGGCAAGCGAAGGGAACTCCCGCTTGCGAGGAGGGTGGTTGCCCGCCTCTTGAACTACTGGCTTGAGAGAGCCTGCCGCCGGCGCAAGCGTTTCTGCTGCGGCGTGGTCCCGGGTGCGCTCGCATTCATGGCGAGCAGCTTGTTCCGGCGCGTTGCCGAGACTGCAGGTTGCGCGACGAAGCAGTTCGCGGCGGGCGCATGCGCCCTGTCGAGTGAAAAGCAGGGCGCCGACTACGGCGTCAGCTTCGCCAGCCGAATGCGAAAGTACATGCGCCGGGCCGCCAGGCTGCTTGGCGTCGATGTCGTAGAATGCCACGCCGATCGTCTCGGCGTCGAGCTGGACGGTGCGGGGGCAGGCGCGGCCGCCAATCGCACGACCCGGGTTGTAGTATTCATAGTTGCGATTCCAGGTCAGGCCGTCGTCATAGGAGATGACATAGCGGATCCTCTCGCCGCCAAAGCCGGGCCCCAGAATCTCCGAGGCCAGCAGCCAGCCGTTGGCCAAACAGACCATTTCGTGCCGCCAGCCTTGCTCTTTAAGATTCGGGAAGTTCTCGATCGCTTGCCACGTCTGCGCCCTTGTCGGTCGAGCGCAAGCCGGCGCCGCTGATGAACGTCCCGTTAGGCGTGCGGACGATGGGAACCAGGCCATGGTTGCGCCCATTGCCCAGCGGTTTGCTCGCTTTCGTGACCGGATTAAAGATGAACGTCCGGTCGCTGAGCGAGCAGAGCCAGCTCTCAGGCCCAAGCTCCACGATTGGGTGGCGGATGACGCTCATCACTTTCGGGTCTCTCGGCAGCGGCTCGGGCTCGCTCCAAGTCAGGCCGTCGTCGTGCGAGAGGGAGTAGAGCACCGATCGAGGCTCTTTTTCGTTCGTCTCGCTGCTCCAGCGATTCCAGGCGTGTACCAGGCTGCCATCGGCCAACGTTGTCAGCGAGCCAGGATAATAGGTTTTGTTGAGCGTGGGGCCGAAGGGCGTCGCCGGCGCCCAGGTTTGTCCGCCGTCGGTCGACCGCGTGATTCGCAAGTCGTGGTGATTGATGCGGCCGTACGTCACCACGATCGTGCCGCGCTTGGTAACGCAAGCTGCTGGATGAATGTGCCCGTTGACAGGATCGGCGATTCGCACCGGCTGCAGCTCGCCGGTTTCCGCGTGAGCGAGACCTGACAACGTAAGCATCGCAAGCAAGCAGGCGGCGGAATAACGCATCGGTTTCTCCCGAGGAACAGCGGCAGAGCAGGGGGGCGGCGCCGGTGCATAGTCGGCTTTCGCTCCGCGAAAGCACGTACTTTCGCCGAGCGAAAGCCGACCATGCGCGAGACGGCAAAAAGCTCGTGACTTATAGCATAACGCGGCTACGGCGCCATGCGTAGCGCCAGCGTCGGGCTTGCGGCAGCGTGTCGACCGGACGCCCGAGTGTTGATGTTTCACGATTCGGCCCCCGTCCGCCTTGCGCGGATGGTGAACAAGATGGCGAGCTAGACACGACTGCCCTAAGCCCGTGAAAAAGGCCCCGTCCAGGCAAGCCGGGCGGCGGCGAAGCGAGTTACTGGTTGCTGTTGCTGGGCTGACCATTTTCAAAGTGCGTTGGGATACGCTCCAATTGTCTCCCTCCTCG
>CAWAYY010000029.1:0-109546 GCA_963786255.1 Pirellulales bacterium | reverse complement strand
CCGCCTCGCCCAATCCAACCGCCGATCCGGCCGTGGCCCTGGCCAACGATTACGCCGCGGTCGCCCAGGATAACCCCGACGAGGTCAGCGCCGATGGAACGGAGCTGGTGAGCGAAGAACTGCAGATCATGGCCGAGGAAGTCGGTGGGGCGACCAGACCGAGGCTGCCTCTGTCGACGAGACCGATGCCGACGACGCCGGCGGCGCAGCAGGAGATGGCCACGCTGTTGCCTGAGGAAGGGCAGGCGGGAAGGATCCGACGCGGCCTTGGCCGCGACGCTGGGCGAGGATGCCGATGGCGCAGGCGGCCTGCCAGATGGGGGCGGCCCGCGCGATCGCTGCGTCCTAGGTCGACGCGGCCGACGCCACCCGCGATCACGACCAGGCGATGGCCAAGGCCATGGCCATCTGGGGAGCCAGCGTCGGGGCAAGCCAGAAGCGTATGCGACCGGGCAGGAAACCTTTGCAGAATTGGAAGCCGACAATAACGTGGCCGGCGGCAAATTGAACGGCGACTTGCAGACCGCCCTGAGATCGAGCACACGGCCGACGCCGAGGCGGAAGCGACCGAAGCCGAGAGCATCGGCGGGGCGCAGGTGACGCTGGCACGGCCCAAGGCGGCGACGAAGTCGAGCTGGCGACTGCGGAGGCCGAAGTGGCCGACACGCTGGCCTGCTAGACCACAACGCCGAAAAGTCGCTTGGCAGTACAATCTCGGCCGAAAACGCTGGCAACGCCGAACGGTCGCCGGCGACCAGTCCGAGGCGACCATGGTCGAAGGGGGCGAAAGATCGACGCCCAGCAGCAACTCGGCGTCGAGGAAGTCACGGCGGCGACGAACCTGCCACCGCCAAGCCGACGACGCGATCGCCATAGCGCAAGCCCAGGCGGCCGCGGCCGCCGCCTTCGCCGCCGCGAATCCCAGCGACGCTCCGACCTTCCAGTCGCTCTACGCCCAGGGCTACGTGACGTGGCTGACCGATTTGAAGCCGGCCTTCATTGCCAGCGCCGCTGGCGTGGCCCAGGCGCTGCGCAGAAAGAACAAGATCTGCTCGCAGCCGACGTCGATCTGGCCGATCAGGAATTGCAGGACAACGTCGACTTCGTCACCAGCGAATTGCCCGAATCGGCCGCGGAATCGGACGCGATCCAGGTCGAAGCCGACGGCTACCAGGTCGCCACGACCGCCAACCTCGGACAGGACCAGATCGGCACGGCGGAAGCCGACCAGACGCAGATGCTCGATCTGGCGGAGGCGGCATCGGCGTACCTCGTCAACGCCGCCAAGGCCGACAAAAACGAAGAGCTGAACATCATCAACAACGTCAGCAATTGGAAGGACCTCTACAAGCAGGACATCGCCGACGCCAAGCTGACGCTGACCGACGAACAGGCAGACGCCGACCAGGCCTGGATCGAGGGCAAGGCGATGGCCGACGACACGTTCCTGATCGCCGACGCGGGCGCCTGGCAGACGATGTCCGACGACGAGGCGGGGACCACCGACCTGTTCGCCAATCAAGACGACGCCGACGTGTGGGCCGAGAACGACGCGGTGGCGAAGAACGAGTCGGACGCCCTGAAGGCCGAGGCCCTGGCCGACCAAAAGCAAGGCAATTCCGACGCCGCCGCGGCGGCCAGCTTCCAAATTGCGCAGGCCAACGAGACGGCGACGATCTGGAGTTGGTTGGACGGCCAGTTGGGAACGCCCTGGGCCGACTCGCAAGCCGGCCTGGCCGCGACCGAAGCGACCTGGGCCGTGACCGCGGCGGCCAACTACCAGACCTACGTCGCCGGGCTCGGCACGGCCGAGATCAATTACGCCAACGATAATGCGGCCAGGTTCCTGACTGAAATCAAGGCCATCGACCTGGCCGATCTGACGGCGGGCAACGATGCGGCCGACGCCGCGGCGTTGCTCTCGACGACGCTGACCGACGACGAAGCCTCGTTCGAAGAACCGACGCGCCGGCGGGCATGGGCTATCAGGACGCCGTCGGTCAGGCCCAAGACGATTATCGGAAAGCCAAAGCCCAGGCCGATCACGACCTGGCCATCGGCGGCACGCAGGCCGCCTACGATGCGGCCATGGCGGCCGCCGAAGAGGCGCGGACGGCGGGCTACGATCTGGCGTATGAGGATTTTGCGACGCTCGTGGCGCCGCTGATCACGACGCAAGGCCTGGGCGACGCCGCGGCCGAGCTGCTCGACGCCCAGACGGTCGCCGGCAGCTCGCTGACCGACATCACCGACAATAACCAGGCGGTCGACGGCTACCAGGACGCCGAATCGACCGACTACGACGGCGAGCAACGAGCCGACGCCCAGGCGCTCGACGACTACAACGTCGCTAATGCCAACGGGCATGCCGCGGCGATCGCCGCTTTCGCCCAGGCGAATCCCAGCCCCTGGGCCGACCTGGCCTCGGCCACGGCCGCGGCCGAAGCTGCGCAGCAGCTCGCCCAGGCGCTGGCGCAGCTCACGCAGTCCAACGCCCAGGCCGATGCGCAAATGTACCAGGAACAATGCAGGACGACGCCTTGGAAGGCGAGGACAACGCCCTGGCGCAGGCCGAGTCCGATCAAGCCACGACCGACGCCCTGGCCGAAGACGGCGCGGCGACCGCCGCGGCCGAGAACCCCGACGCAGTATTCGAGGATCTGCCCGATACGCTGATCGCGCCGGCCGAGGGCCCCACGCCGACCTTGACGCCCCACGGCTTCTCTTACAGCTACCAGACCGGCGACCCGGCGCTCTACGCCTACGAGACCCCGTTCGCGGGCATGGTTCTCGCCGACGGCCTCACCGGGGGCAGCGGCGGCATCGCCGGCTCCGCCAGCGGCCCTTGGACCGAGCCGTATTTCGGGGCGCCGAACTTCATGCCCGACGATTTAGGCGTGCCGGGCTTCGCCTACGACTGGCAGGGTTACGGCCAGCAGATTCCCTTCGGGCTGCTGGGGACGTTCACTGTTTCCAGCGGCTCGGCGGATTTCCAGGGCGCCACGAGCATTGTCGAAGGGGACGGCGTGGGGATCGGCGACGGGTTCATCGGCATTCCGGAGCTCGACTTGGTGCGGACGGATCACCGCACGGCCGGGCATCCCTCGCTCCCGATCTCCGCGATCAGCGACACGCGGGTGCATTTTGGCGTCGACGCCTCGCTGTTGAACGTCGCCAATACGCCCAGCGCCATCGGCGTCGGGGGCTACAGCCAGTCGCAGATCCCGACTTCGCCGCACGCCTTGCTGCTGGCTTCGACCGGCACGACCAGCGAGGAAACGCAGACATCGGACAATACGTCCTTGGGCGCCAACCAGCCAGCGGCACAGACTGCGGCAAGTAGCTCGAGTGCGCCGTCGGAAAACATGCAAGACAATTCCACAATGGGATCGGAACAGGCGTCGGGAGGCGACCCGAAGGAGCCGCCCGCTCTGAACGACCGGGCTGGTGCCAGGGCTGGGGGCGGAGGCGATGCCAATGGCACGCCTCCCGCTGAGAATAAAGCGAACGCGGAAGCCGTTCAGGAACCGGACAAAAAGGCGAAGAAAACGGGGACACTCACCGTGGAAAACGCCGGAAGGGCCACGGAGCTCTCCAAAAAAGACCACGGACAGCGATTCTTCTTTGGTATCAAGGGACGAGACCTCGGGAAGGCGCCAAATGGGACACAGTCTGACGGACGAGTGGCCTTTAACGACTTTAATAACAAGCTGCCAAAATCGGTTTCGGATACTAAATTGCAGGAGTTTCGGGACAAAAACCAGAACGGCCCCGTCGGGAAATTGGACAAGGATCAAAGGGATGCGGTCGCAGCGATGAGGTCCGCCACAGAACGCAAGATCTTCGAATGGAACGCAGTACTTGGGACGCCGCCCACTTCATCGAGTAGAAATCCATTTGAGAGCGAAGATCCATATGTAATTGAGATGCTGAAAGGCATCGCCAAGGACCTTGGATCGCAGACGAGCGTCCCAGATCTACAAGCCAAGTTCCAGCAAGATGGAGACTTCTTTCAAGGCTATACCGTCCGAGTCATTCTTGTCGGCTACAGCTACGGCGCAGCAGCGGCAGTTTATGAAGCCGATGCCCTTTTCGACGCGATGACCTACCTTAAAATTGACCCGGAGATTTATTTGGTTACCATTGATGGTATCGATCCCATGACCCAGTCCCAAAAGGACGCCCTGACGCACGGTCCCCAAAGGGCCAAACTAATGGCGCACGTTAATGTTTATCAGCAAAACGGTACAGGCTTCACAGCCGAGATTAGATTGCCGAATGGGACGGTACTTAAATCTCCCGAACTAAAGGGTGCGCCTATACAAGGCGCGACATTGAATGCAAAGATTAATAGCGACCACGTTTCTATGGATGAGGACGTTCTTGTGAATGGGGTTGTGCTGACAGGAGGTCAATCGCTTGCACAAATTGTCGCGGCATGGGCGGCGAAAGATCTTAAACCCGCTTCTCCGTAACGCAGTGGCAGCGAAGCGCAGGAACACATTTCCGGGCAACCGCATTCCGTTGGCAGGGCCGGGCGGGGCAACGACGTTGTTGTGTGGTCTCTCGTCAGGGCAATCGCATCTTATTTGCCGTGAAAACTAGCGAGAATCCGTTCCAGAACGTCAGTGTTCCATCCTGCCTGTAGCCGCTTACCGCGGATGCTCCCTTTTTCCGAAGTGTCCTGTTGGAGTAGCATCAACGCGAGTCGCCGAAACACGCTCGCAATCTCCGGGCCTTGTCCTTTGCGAATGCGCGATTGGTCCTCTCCGAAGACGACATCTAACGTCCAGTGCAACGTATTTTCGATTCCCCAGTGTCCGCGTACCAGCCGAGCAATACGTTTCACTTCGGGAGGAAGGCTGCTGATGAAATAGGTGACCTCCTCTTGGATCTTGTCGTTCACTTGGCGGTAGCGGTAGACCATGCCGATCGTCTTTACTCCGATCCACTCCAGACTCTTGCGCAGCTCGGGCGGGGCGGCGATGACGTAGTATTCGCGTCTCTCGTCGCGACCATGGCTGCGCTCGGATTTCTTGAAACTCCGCATGCCAGGCACTTTGAAGTCTCGATCGGCGTAGTCGGTGAACAAGTTGGCGAGCATCGCGTGCAGGCCGGGCTGGTTGTCTTTGACGGTCAGCACGTAGTCCGCGCCTTGGGCCTTGATCGCGGCCGTCGTGGCTTTTTGGCAATGCATGGCATCGAGCGTCACCACGGCCCCCGTCAGCTCCAAGACCGCGAGCAGTTGCGGGACGGCCGTGATCTCGTTCGATTTGTCGTCCACGGCCACTTGGCCCAGTGAAATCCGCAGGTCGCTCGCCCAAGCGCTCACTAAGTGCAGGGCCGACTTCCCTTCCGCCTTGTCGAACGAGCGGCGCAACGTCTTGCCGTCGATCGCCACGTGTTTCTCTTTCAAGGCCAAGCCCAACGACCGCAGCCAATTGTGCAAGCACGTCAGAAACTCGCTCGTGTCGAGCCGCGAAAACACGCGCCCGAAGGTGTCATGGGAAGGAATGCCGTTGGGAAGATCGAGAAACCGCAATAGCCAATCCAGCTTGCTATTCCCGAACCGTTCCACGTCCACCCAACTATTGGCGCCGCAGATTGCGGCGCACAACGCAATCACCACCATGTCCGATAGAAGATGATCCTTCGTTCGGTCAACCCGAGGATCGGTCAGCTTGGCAAACCTTTCCCGAATTGCCACGACTCCAACGCGTGCCATCACAACCTCCGTGAAAAATGGGGACTCCTTCGTTCCACGGAGAATCTTTCGCCTGTCCACTTGCCGCTGGCTACTGAACACGTGAAAATTCGTTCAGATTAAGATGCGATTGCCCTGGGTATCTCGTACGTCGGACTGCCGGCCTTAGGGGCCAAGTCGCTTGTTGGAGAGAAATACATGGCTAATCCATTCAAGAAGCTCGCAGCCATGCTGATGCCGAAGCGGCGGTGGGCGCAGTTCTCGTTAGGCGCGCTGCTTCTGCTGGTGACGGCGATGTGCTTGGTATTGGGGTTCGTCGTCGTGCCCGGCGAGAGGCAGCGGCGTTTTACGGGCTGCGATTGCGGCGGTGGAAACGAATGATATTGCGGCGATGCACGGCGCCGTCTGGTACGCAGGCGACCGTCGGACTCCGCTTGGCCGATCGCTCGAATCGCCGTCGCGATTCGGGCTGCCGCGCGACTACTTCGATGAGGTGGATAGGGTCGATTTGAGTTCGGATGAATTCGGTTTGGCGTCACGGACGGTGACGGACTCCACGCTCGCGGGATTGGACTGGCCTAAGCGTCTGAGAATACTCGATCTCTCAGGCAGTCAGATCACGGATGCGGGGCTGGCCCACTTGCGCGGGGCGGTCGGCTTGCGAGAGCTCTACCTTCGCAACACAACGGTGACGGATGCCGGGTTAGCCCACCTGGAGTCGCTCAGCGGCCTCCAGGGGCTCCACCTCGGCGGCACTAAGGTCAGCGAGGCGGGCCTGGCCCGCCTCAATGCGCTGACCGCTTTGCGGTCGCTGGACCTCGGGGAGACTTCGGTCACCGACGCCGGATTGGCTCGCCTGCAGGGGGTGACGCGGCTGCGGGAGCTGTGGCTTAATAACACGCGGATCACGGACGGTGGGCTAGCCCGCCTCCGAGGAGCAAAGAATTTGGAATTGGTCTGGGTCAGTGAGACTCAAGTGACAGACGCGGGGCTTGCCCATTTGCAGGGGTTGAAGAACCTGCAATACATCAATGTTGGAACGACAGAGGTCACGGACGCTGCGCTGGTTTACTTGCAAGACATGACGGGCCTGCAGTGGCTATCTCTTGTAGATACGCAGGTCACAGACGCTGGGCTGGTTTACTTGCGAGACAAGAAGCGCCTGCGGTGGCTTTCGCTTTCGGGCACCCAGGTCACGGATGCCGGCCTCGTGCATCTTGGCGCGCTAACAGCGTTGCGCGACCTGTATCTTTCGGGTGCCGGCGTCACATTCAAAGGGCTGACGCAACTGCGTGAATCATTGCCAAACTGTAACGTTGTTTGGGGGGATTAAGTAACAGTTTGGTCTCCTGACTGGGCTCAGGCGGCAGGCAATCCTTCCGCGACGGAACAAGGTAACCGTTCACGGCCCGGCATAGCCGGGACGTGAAAAACTGAGCTTCGCGCCAGATTCAAAATCGGCGACATATTGGGCATGTCGCTGCCGCAACCGCCGATTAGCCGCGAACAGTTGGAGGCTTTGCCGCCCGAGTTCCAGTCGCTGGTGATGGCGATTATCGACCATTATGAACAGCGTCTGGCTGAGCTTAGGGCCGAATTGGCCGCGGTGAAGAAGACGCCTCGCAATTCCTCACTGCCGCCCAGCACCGAGCATCCCCACGCGAAGCCGCCGCGTGACAAGAAGAAGTCGAAAAAGAAACGCGGCGGACAACGCGGCCACCGAAAGCACGAGCGGACGCTGATTCCGGCAGAGCAATGCAACAAAGTGGTCCCGCTGCATCCTGAAAGTTGCCGGCGATGCGGGACGCGACTGGAAGGTGAAGATTCCCAGCCGTTGCGTCACCAGGTTTGGGAACTCCCGGAAATCCAACCGATCGTTGTCGAATACCAGCGGCATCGCCGGACGTGCAGTTGCTGCGGCGAGACTACCTGTGCGCCGCTTCCGGCGGGCGTCCCCACGGGACAGTCGGGGCCGCGACTGGTGGCCTTCACCGGCCTGTTGATGGGACACTTTCGACAGAGCAAACGCCGGGCGGCCTTCTTCCTGCGGGACTTTCTCGGCATGCCCTGCTGTCCGTCGCTGACCGTGAAAATGCAAAACCTGGTCGCCGCCGCGCTCGAACAGCCCTACGAAGAGTTGAGGCAGTCGCTGGGCGATGCGAAGCAGGCGAATATGGACGAATCGCCGACGAAACAAGGCAAGCAGAAAGCCTGGCTTTGGGCGGCGGTGACCAGCCAGGCGGCCGTGTTCGCCATCTTCTGCAGCCGCAAGGCCGAGGCCTTGCCGAAGCTGCTGGGAGAGGCGTTCAATGGCGTCATCAACTGCGACCGGGCCAAGATGTACTGGCGGGCCAAACGATTGCAATGGTGTTGGGCTCATCTGAAGCGAGACTTTCAGGCCCTGATCGACCATCAAGACCCGCAAGTCAAGCGGCTGGGACACGACCTGATGCGGCAAGTGCGGCTGATGTTCGATACTTGGTGGCGTTACAAGTTGGGCAAAATCACGTGGGCAGAGTTCCAGCGCGAGATGGTTCCGATTCGGAACACCATCAACAGCCTGCTACTGCGCGGCGTATTCAGCGGCAACGCGCGCCTGATGGGCATGTGCAGCGAACTGTACGATCACCGCGAATGGTTGTGGGCGTTCGTGGATGTTGAAGGCATCGAGCCCACCAACAATGCAGCGGAACGGGCCCTTCGTCCTGCGGTCATCTATCGAAAGCTGTCGTTTGGGACGCAGAGTGCAGCGGGTAGCCGTTTCGTCGAGCGGATGCTAACCGTCAGCGAAACCTGCCGATTGCAATCTCGCTCGATCTTCGGTTACCTGACAGCGGCCGTAGAAGCTCACTTTCACCGTCAACCCGCCCCTTCACTGCTTCCCGGCGCGTGAACGGTTACGTCGGTACGGCTATCGTAGGCAAATCTATCGGCAGGACTTCAGCGATGCCCGTCAGCGAAGCGTTTCCAAGCCGATTCAGTTTCAGTTCGCGTTGCGAGACCTGCTGGCCTGGACCTGGTTCGCCGCGGCGGCAATTGCGAGTGCGCTTCGCGGCCGACCGACGCTCCTTTCCTCGGCATACCGCTGGGGATCATCGGCTACCAGGCAATTACCCGCACGGCGGACTTGCGGTGGAGGTAGCGTGGGGCCTGTGGTACGAAGGTTGTGGCCTGTGATTGGCTATGGTGGCATGCTCGCACTGGTGCTTGGCGTCGGAATCATGCCGGCCAATCCCGCCGGCGAGACGGCATTGATTGGGGAACGCTGTGGACCGCCGCCTTTGTCTTCACCACGCCGCCGCGTGTGGCGTCCATTCGCGGCGGTTCCGCTGCTGCTGCTTATGGCGTTGCTGCAGTGCAAAAGTCGTCCGGATCTCATGGAGCCGCTGCTGCACCAACTGCGCGGCGACGTGCGACTGCACGACGTACGCGGGGGACGAGACGGTGTTCAGTTACTGATGGCGTTCCGGTTTCGCTGGCAAGGACGAAAACGACGCTCATAGAAAGTTACTTAGGGCCGATCGAACCGCAGTGGGAGCTGCAGTGGCCGCCTGGCCAGTTGAATGTCGGCGCCCAAGCCGTCTAGCCGCGAAGCGATCATACGCAGGCGCGACTTGCCTGACTCCTGGAACGATTACCTTCTTATGCATCGCGACGCCGTGTTCTCGAATGCGTCACGAATCCTCATAATCCGGCCCGCGTGCATCAGGGCCTGCTGCTTGACTGTCTGCAGGTGCTGGGATATCCGAAGGGGCTAGACGCTGACCGCTGGTGGCGGCGGCACGCAGATTTGTTCCATCCCGTCAAAACTGACGAGGAGCTGTTGCAGTTGACGCCCGGTTGGCGATTAGCCATCACGGAATTGCTCGCCGAGCAGGACGTGAATGCGGCCTGCACCGTCTGGCGACAAATTGACGCGGCATTGAAATGACTGCCTGACGGTTCCATGCACCGGCACCGGCGAATTCAGCCGCGCTCGCGACGCGCGATCAGCTCGTACGTCCTTTGTAGATGAAAACGAGTCGCTGGCAGCCTCCGCACAGCTTGGCAGTGAAGGAACGGTCCGTCAGCCTGCGGCCGATGGAGACCGCGTATTGACGCGAGCTTTGCGGAGGTTCAATTTGGCATTGCTGTTGGCTTCCTCGCCGCGTAGTCGAGAGAACCGGCTTGCAGTGCTGAATTGACTTCCGCGACCCGAAGATACAGGCAGGGATTCTCTCATGCAGCGATCGTTGCGAACTTGTCGGTCTTGGTTCTACCTGGCGGCCGGGCTGGCGCTGGCCTGGCAGGCGACCAGCGAGCCGCCGGCGATGAGCCAAAGACTCGTACCAACTTCGTCGTCGTGCTCTGCGACGATCTCGGCTACGGCGACCTGGCCTGCTACGGCACCGACGATCCAGCACGCCCAACATCGACCGCTTCGCCGCCGAGGGCATCCGCTTCACGAACTGCTACGCCGCCTCGGCCAATTGCTCGCCGGCCCGCACCGGGCTGATGACCGGCCGCACGCCGTATCGGGTGGGCATCCACAACTGGATTCCCATGTTCTCGCCGATGCACGTCTGCGCCGGCGAGATCACCGATCGCCACGCTGCTGCAGAACTCGGGCTACGCCACCTGCCACGTCGGCAAGTGGCACCTCAACGGCATTTCAACCTGCCCGGACAGCCGCAGCCGGGCGATCACGGCTTCGACCACTGGTTCTCGACGCAGAACAACTGCCTTGCCGAATCACCACGATCCCGTGCAACTTCGTCCGCAACGGCATGCCGTCGGGCCGGCTGGAAGGCTATTCCAGCCGCATGGTGGCCGACGAGGCGATCGACTGGCTGACGCGACATCCGCGATCACGACGAAGCCGTTCTTCATGTACGTCTGCTTCCACGAGCCGCACGAGCCGATCGCCACGGCGAACAATTATGGAGCTGTATCCGTCCGACCGATCCGAGCTTCTGCCGGCATCACGGCAACATCACGCAGATGGACGAAGCGTTCGGCCGGCTGATGGCGACGCTCGACGAACAGAACCTCCGCGAAGACACGCTGCTCTTCTTCACCAGCGACAACGGCCCGGCGATCACGCAGCACCCGCACGGCTCGGCCGGCCCGCTGCGCGACAGAAGGGGATGTCTACGAGGGCGGCATCCGCGTGCCGGGCATCCTCCGCTGGCCGGGGCACACGAAGCCCGGCGGCGTCTGCGACGAGCCGATCTGCGGCGTCGACGTGCTGCCAACGTTGTGCCAGATCGCGGGCGTGCCGGCGCCGGACGATCGGGCGCGATCGACGCGAGCATCCTGCCGGTCCTCGACGGCCAGCCGATCGAGCGAAACGCCGCTCTACTGGCAGTTCAATTCTTCGCACGCCAAACCGCGGGTAGCGATGCGGATCGGCGACTGGAAGATCCTCGCCACGCTGACCGGCCGATCAAGGCCGCCGGCGACATCACCGAGGAAGACAATCACGCCTTGAAGACGGCCGAACTGGCCGAATTTGAGCTATATAATTTGGCGGAGGATGTCGGAGAAACGATCGACTTGGCCCAACGCGAGCCGGAAAAGTTCGCCGAACTCTCTGCCGTCATGAAGAAGATGTACCGCGAGGTTCAGACGAGACGCCGATCTGGCCGGTCTGGAAGTGGCCGCGTTATGAAGGCAAACGAATCCAATGGCCCGACTATACGGCCAGGCCCTTGGCGAAATTGAAGCCGAGCGGCAAGTAGTCGTTGCTTTGCACGCCGGACGGATAGCGGCGCGACGAGCGGTCGAACTTGCTTGTCGTTGCGATTGATCCAAGCGGAAAGTTTTCAAAGAGGCGATCGGCATGACGACCGACTACAACGCGGGGCAAATGGCTCAGCAGTATAAGAAAGCCAAAGAACAGCCTTGAGCGCATCGCGGGTCGAGACGCATTCGCTCGCGGGTGAAGCTGATCGGCGATTTGCAGGGCAAGAAGGTCGTTGACCTGGCCTGCGGCGAAGGGCACTTTACCCGTCGGCTGCGGCAAGCCGGCGCCGCCCAGGTCGTCGGGGAGGATATCTCCGGCGCCCATGATCGATTTGGCCCGCACAAGAAGATGAAGAGCCGCTCGGCATCGAATACCGCGTCGAAGACGCCCGCACGCTTACGCCGCAACAAGACTTTGATCTGGCCGTCTCCGCCTGGCTGCTGGTTTACGCTCGAGGCCGCGCGGAGTTGGCCAGCATGTGCCAGGGGCTGGGGCGAAGGCTGCGATCCGGCGGTCAGCTTCGTGACCTTCACGACCAATCCGGAAGTCTATTCCTTTCAGCCGCCGCCGGACTATCGCAAGTATGGCTTCGATATGACGCTCGCCGAACGCGTCTACGAAGGGAGCCGATCGTATGGAGGATTCTCCTGGACGACGCGTCTTTGGAGATTGAGAATTACTATCTGCCGATTTCGGCCTATGAATCGGCTTTTCGCGACGCGGGCTTTCGCGACTTTGCCGTACATGGCCTGGAGTTGGCTCCCGATGCCGAAGCGGGCGACGATCGCGCCTTTTGGGCCGACATGCTCAACTATCCGCCCGCGATCATGATCGAGTGCGTCAAGCAATAGCGGCGCGACGCGCTTGTGCTCCGGCTGAAAGCAAGTCCACATCATGTTCGGCCGTGAATTAATCGCTGTTCGAAAACCCGCCCCGCTGGCAGCCGCACTCTCTCAGCGGGCAATCGCGTGCAGAATCGCGTATAATCGCAGCTTCTTCACGTCGAATCTTGGGAGTCAGCAGCTATGAAGCTTCGTACGCATTCTGGTCTTATCGTGCTGGCGGCGGCGGTCGCCGGTCTGGCCTCCGCCTCGCTCTTCGCCGCCGAATCAAAGCGGCCGAACGTCGTGCTGATCATGACCGACAACCACGGCGCCTGGACGCTGGGCTGCTACGGCAACCAGGACATCCGCACGCCGAACATCGACCGCCTGGCCGAGCAGGGACTGCGATTCACCCGGGCCTTCAGCAGTCAACGCCGTCTGCTCGCCCACCCGGGCCACGCTATCTCACCGGCCTGATTCCGTCGCAGCACGGCGTGCACTGTTTCCTGCGGGCCGGCGAAGGCCAGATCGGCGACGACGCCCACTGCATGATCGACGAGTTCCGCTCGCTCGGCGAGATCCTGGCCGACGCCGGCTACACCTGCGGACTGTCCGGCAAGTGGCATCTGGGCGGTAACCTCGAGCCGCAGGAAGGCTTCACGAGTTGGATCACCATGCCGCACGGCGCAACCAGCGAGTTCTACGACGCCCAGGTGATCGAGGACGGCAAGATCCGCACCGAGCCGACCTACCTCACCGACCTCTGGACCGAGCGCGGCGTGAAGTTCATCGAGGAGAACAAGGACCGGCCGTTCTTCCTGTTCCTGTCCTACAACGGGCCGTACGCGCTGGGCAAGTCTGCTGCTGCAACGAAGCACGGAACCGCCACGCCGCCTACTACGCCGACAAGCAATTGCCCTCGTTCCCGCGCGGCGAGATGCATCCCTGGCTGTTCAACAACAAGGAGTACTTCGGACAACCCGACGTCGATGCGGCGTCTGGCGGCGGAGGTGAGCGGCGTCGACGACGGCGTCGGCGAGATCATGGAGACGCTCGAGCGGCTCGGGCTCGACGACAACACGCTGGTGATCTTCACCGCCGACCAGGCTTCGGCCGGCGGACAGCACGGCCTGTGGGGCATGGGCGACCACACCCGCCCGCTGCACGCCTTCGACGGCACGATGCACATTCCGCTCATCTGTCCGTCGGCCCGGCGCGCGAGGCCGGCCGGCGTACGACCGACATCATGACCAGCAACTACGACCTGCTGCCAACGCTGCTCGACTACCTCGAACTGAGAGACAAGACGCCCCAGCGGCCCGAACTGCCGGGCCGCAGTTACGCCGCCGTGATTCGCGGCTGCGCGGCGAACGAGTCGCCGCGACTGGGAGAACCGCGTGTTCTACGAGTTCGAGAACGTCCGCGCCGTGCGCACCGCCGACTGGAAATACGTCGAGCGATTCCCCGACGGCCCGCACGAGTTCCGTACGACCTCCGCACCCCGGCGCGACAGAACCTCTACGGCAGACCGCCCAGACCGAAAGGCAGCAGGCTGCAGAAGGAACTCCACGCCTTCTTCGATCGTTACGCCGATCCCAAGTACGGACTTGACCCGCGACGGCAAGTCGAAGTCGCTGCTATTGTCGAGGCCGAAGCCGAAGAAAGGCTAACGCAGCGTTACGCCGTTGAGTGGCGTGTGTGCAGACTCACGCGGACCTGGCTCTCACGGCGCTAGCTTCGCCAGCGGAATTCGCAGAACTTATAACGCTGGGCCGCCGGGCTGCTTGGCGTCGATGTCGTAGAACACCACGCCGATCGTGTCGGCGTCGAGTTGGACGGTGCGGGGCAGCGCGGCCGCCAATCGCACGGCCCGGGTTGTAGTACTCGTAATTGTGTTTCCAAGTCACGCCGTCGTCATAGGAGATGACATAGCGGATTTTCTCGCCGCCGAAGCCGGGCCCGAGAATCTCCGATGCCAGTAGCCAGCCGTTGGCCAGGCAAACCATTTCGTGCCGCCAGCCTTGCTCTTCTGAGGTTCGGGAAGTTCTCGATCGCTTGCCACGTGGCGGCCTCGTCAGTCGAGCCGCAGCTGGCCCCGCTGATGAACGTCCCTTTGGGCGTGCGGACGATGGGGACCAGGCCGTGGTTGCGCCCGTCGCCCAGCGGTTTGCTCGCTTTCGTGACCGGATTAAAGATGAACGTCCGGTCGCTGAGCGAACACAGCCAGCTCTCGGGCCCAAGCTCCACGAACGGGTGGCGGATGACGCTCATTACCTTCGGGTCTCTTGGCAACGCTTCGGGCTCGCTCCACGTCAGGCCGTCGTCGTGCGAAAGGGAATAGAGCACAGATCGCGGCTCCTTCTCGTTCGTATCGCTGCTCCAGCGATTCCAGGCGTGCACCAGGCTGCCGTCGGCCAGCGTTGTCAGCGAGCCGGGATAATAGGTCTTGTTGAGCGTCGGGCCGAAGGGTGTCGCCGGCGCCCAGGTTTGTCCGCCGTCGGTAGAACGAGTGATTCGCAAGTCGTGATGATTGATGCGGCCGTAGGTCACGACGATCGTGCCGCGCTGGGTGACGCAGGCCGACGGATGGATGTGCCCGTTGACCGGATCGGCAATTCGCACCGGCTGCAGTTCGCTGGTTTCCCCGTGAGCGAAGCCTGATAACGTAAGCATCGCAAGCAAGCAGGCGGCAGGGCAACGCATGGGGTTCTCCAATCGACCAGCGGCAAGGCAGGGGGGCAATACTTCGCCCGTTCAGGCAATAGCATAACGCGGTTATCGCCCCGTGCGTAGCGCGAGCATGCAGTTTGCTGGTCTCGCGTGCAGAAGGGGCCACGCTTTGACGACGAAAAAGCGCCGCTTCAGAAAACACTCCTCCCGCAAACAGCCTAGCAGCTTCACCCCGGGCGATTATTAAGCCAGGCTTAAATCCGCGGTTCTCACTCCGTTTCATCTCGCAATTTGCTTGACTGTTTTGCATTCCGGGCGTAGCAAAGCGGTTACCGGGACGCTACGGCGACGGCGGCGCTGGCTTGCGCTGCGTCGCCAGAGAAGAAGAGGAACTCGCCATGGTGCGCGCAAAGGCTCGATTGCACGGGACGCGGCGCCGGGGAGCTTTCCGGCCCGAACATCTCGAAGAACGTTGCTTGCTTTCGGCGGAGTCGCTTTCCTCGATCGTGATTCAACCCACGCACGCTTGCGCCGGGCGGTTGGTCGCCTCGGCGGGTTTCTCGCCCGATCAGGTTCGGCAGGCCTATGGCTTCAACCAGGTGCAGTTCTCCGGCGTGACCGGCGATGGAAGCGGCCAGACGATCGCCATCGTCGACGCTTTCGACGATCCGGTCATTGCGAGCGACTTGCACGTCTTCGACCAGCAGTTTGGCCTCGCCGACCCGCCCAGCTTCACCAAGATATACGCCTCGGGCGCGGCGCGCGCACCGACTCCGGCTGGGCCGTCGAATCTAGTCGACGTCCAGTGGGCTCACGCCATCGCGCCAGGCGCCAACATTGTGCTGGTCGAAGCCCGTTCGGATAGTTTGAGCGACCTGCTGACGGCCGTCGACGTCGCTCGCAACCTGCCCAGCGTAAACGTTATTTCGATGAGCTGGGGCGGCGATGAGTTCTCCGGCGAGACGGCTTACGACAACGTCTTTACGACTCCGGCCGGACATCAAGGCATCACCTTTGTTGCTGCCGCGGGCGATCAAGGCGCCGGCGCCATCTGGCCGGCGGCGTCGCCCAACGTGTTGAGCGTCGGCGGAACCTCGCTGACTGCTTCCAATGGCAATTATCTCAGCGAGTCGGCTTGGTCCGGAAGCGGAGGCGGGCAAAGCCGATAATAGAGCGAACCGGCTTTTCAGGCCGCCGTGCAGTCGTCCGGCGTTCGGACGGTCCCGGACGTCGCGTTCGACGCCGATCCGAACACGGGCTTTGCCGTTTATGATTCTCTGCCGGCGTCTCGCCGCTCGCCGGGCGGATGGCTCGTCGTCGGCGCACCAGCGCCGGCGACCCGCAGTGGGCCGCGTGACGGCCATTGTCAACCAAGGCCGGGCCGCCGTCGGCAACGGCTCGCTCGCCAATTTGCAGTCGCTGTTGTATCAGGTTCCGGCCAGCGACTTTCACGACATTTTTACCGGCAGCAACGGCTTGTCCGCGACGGCCGGCTATGATCTGGTCACAGGCCGCGGCAGCCCGATCGCCAATCTGCTTATCGCTGATTTGGTCGGTCTTGCGCAAGCAGCGGCTCGGGCGGGGCATCTTCCGGCGGCGGCATTCGAGCGGATCGGCGCCCGGCCTGCCAACGAATTTAAGCGGAGTCGCCCGGGCCCTGACCCACGGCGCCGAGTATTTCGCGACCTTCATTAAGGATGCCTACGACACGTATCTGGGCCGCGATCCCGACGCCCAGGGGCTTGCCTGGTGGACGGGGCGGATGCAGGCGGGCGTGACCAACGAACAGCTCGAGGCGGCCCTGACGAGTTCCTCGGAGTTCGTGCAGCAGAGCGGCGGAACCGATCCAGTATGGGTCGAAGCCATGTACACGGACCTGCTTGAGCATGCACCGATCTGGAGGGCCTGAGCTATTGGGTCTCGCAACTGCAGCTTGGCGCCAGCCGTTACCAGATCGCGCTGCACATTGCCGCCAGCGTCGAGCGCGAAGCCATGGTGGTGCAGAACGACTATTTCACGTTCCTCGGCAGAGATGCGACCTCGCAGGATATCAGCTTCTGGGTGGCCCGGTTTTCGCAAGGCGCCGAGAACGAGGACATCGTGGCGGGCTTCATAGCTTCCTCCGAGTACTACAATGGGCGCAGACCAAGGGGCAGGGCTCCCGCTCCGGTTGGCTCAACAGCGCTATCAAAATCTCTTCCAACGCCTGCCGGGCGGCAGCGAAGCGAGCTATTGGCTGCTGTTTCTTGGCTGACCATTTTCAATGTGCGTTGGGATATGCTCCAAGGCCTTTCACTTTTTCATGATGGGTAAGAACCTGTTATAGGCGCGGGTGCCTGGGGCTGAGCCTAGGCGAAGCCCCAGAGTGAGTTCGGTCTGGAACGCGCTGTGCTTTACCCCAGCCGCCCGCTCATCCAAGAGCAAAAGAGTTAAAGGCCCTGGGATCAACCTCATTTGTCTCCCTCCTCGGTTGCGGCCGGGTTATGCTAAGGCGTAACCTGCGTCATCAAATTGCCCGCCGCCTGGAGGAGAACGAGAGACATGCGTTTTGCCCGAACCGTGAGAATCCTGCCCATGATCATCTCGGTCGTCGCCGCCAGCCCGGCGGCTGCGCCGATCGACGCCGCCGAGTTGTACGTCGGCCGCGCGATGACCAGCATCACGCCCGAGCAGCCCGTCCCGCTTTCGGGCCAGATGCGAACTCGCATCTCCCAGGCAGTCGACAACCCGGTCACGGCGACGGCGCTGGCGCTCGAGTCTCGCGACGGCGAGAAAACGCTCGATCAGGCCGTGCTGGTCTCTTGCGATCTGGTGGCCATTCGCGAGGGCCTTGCCGACGAAGTGCGGGCGCGTCTGAAAGAGCGACTGCCCGACTTCGAGCCCCGCAAGCTGGTGTTGAGCGCCACGCACACGCACACGGCGCCTGAAACGGTGGAAGGCCGCTACGAGATTCCGGCGGAAGCGAAAAACGTGATGCAGCCAAACGCATATCGAGCCTTTCTGGTCGAGCGGCTGACGGACGTGGTGGAGCAGGCCTGGAAGGCCCGGGCGCCAGGCAAAGCGGGCTGGGGACTGGGGCACGCCGTCGTCGCCCAGAACCGGCTGGCCGTGTATGCCGACGGCCGCTCGCAGATGTACGGCAAGAGCGATCGGGCGGATTTCACTCGCTTCGAAGGCTACGAAGATCACGGCGTAGAGGTGCTCTGCTGTTGGGATCCTGACGGCAAGTTGATTGCTACGGCCGTCAACCTGGCCTGTCCAGCGCAAGAGGTGGAAGGCCGCAGTACGGTCAACGCCGACTTCTGGCACGTGGTGCGCGAAACGTTGCGCGAGCGTCACGGCAAGGACCTGGCCGTGCTCGGCTGGACGGGCGCGGCGGGCGACCAGTCGCCTCACCTGATGATTCGCAAAGCGGCCGAGGAGCGGATGCGGCAATTGCGCAATCTCGATCGGCTGCAGGAGATTTCTCGCCGCATCGTGGCCGCCTGGGAAGAAGCGTACGAAGGCGCCCGGCGGGAGCAGCACGCCGACGCGGTGCTGATGCACAAGGTCGAAACGCTCAACTTGCCCGTGCGTCTCGTCACGCAGGAAGAAGCCTTGGCGGCCAGGCAGAAGGCCGCTGAATTGGCCAGCGACCCGCTCGCGCGGCGGATGATGCTCTGGCAGCAAGGAGTGGTCGAGCGGTTTGAGCGTCAAAAGCCCGAAGATGTCTACCAGGTTGAAGTGCACGTAATTCGCCTCGGCGACGTCGCGATTGCCACAAACCCTTTTGAGCTTTACACCGACTACGGCATTCAGATGAAGGCCCGCAGCCGCGCCTTGCAGACCTTCGTCATTCAGCTTGCCGGTCCCGGCACTTATCTCCCCGCCGACCGTTCGCTGGCCGGCGGAGCTTACGGCGCCATCGTCCAAAGCAACGCCGTCGGCCCTGCTGGCGGCCGAATGCTCGCCGAGCGGACGATCGACGCGATTAATTCGCTGTGGCCGGAACAGGAACAGTAACAAGCGGCTTCTCCCTCGCTCCTTCCGCCTCGACGATCGGCCAACTGGCCCGCAGCTCGTCCTCGTAAGGGCCGATGCGATCGACCGGGATCGCCTTGAATCCGAGACCAAAAGCGGGCGACGTTTCCTTCAGGTGGAAGTCGTCGCGGTCGAAGTCGACGAATTGCGGATCGGCGACGACGGAGTGCTTGTCATTGCCGAGCCGTTGCCACGACTGCCAACCGTCGAGCGATTTCACCTCCTGAAGTTCCACGTCGTCGACAAACAGCGAGCCGCTCTTGTCAGGGAAGTCGACCCGCACGCGGAAGGTTTTCATCTGCGCGTGATAGCCCTTGCCGCCGAGCGCGGGCAGGCGAAAGGTGAACTCGGCCGGCGTCCAGTCCAGGCCCGGCTCGACGTTCTGCGGAGAGCTGGCCCAGAAGTAGGCCTTGGCCACGTAGCTTTGCAGCATCAACTTGGCGGTCGCCTCGGGCTGCGTGGCTCGCAGCTTGGCGCTTAAGCGATAAGCGGCGCCCAGCTTCAGCTCCAACTCGCGGCTGACGACAATCGGATAGTTGTCTCGCGGCTTGTCGGCGTTGAAGGCGGCGTCGATCTGCAGCGCACGTTTCCCAGATGCGGGCTTGGCGGCCGTGCTTTCGGCCTTGGCGCTGGGCAGCGGATGGATCTGCCATTGCCAGTCCTGCGGCATGGCGTGCAGCTTGCCCCGCTCGAAGCCGGGATTTGGCGCCAGATTCTTCGAGAGCGCGCGGCCGTAAAGGTTCACGCCCGTCTCCATCGGCTGGCCGAAATGAAAGTAAAGATTGTGATCGATCGGGTTGTGCTCGAACGACACGTTTCGCATCGCCAGCAGTTTGGCAGCCGGGTTGCGCCAGGCCACGATGTTCCGCTCGAAGACGTTGCCCGCCATCACCGTGCCGTCGGGCAGGGCGGCCTTGGCGGGCGGCAGTTCCATGTGACGCATCTTGCTCCAGGCCGGCTGGCCGACGGTCAAAGCGTAGCCTTTCTCCATCGTGTCGAAGTGCGAACTCCAACGCGTATCGCCGAACCGCCAGCCGCTGTACTCGAATTGCTGCAGGCCGTTCTCAATAAAGACGTTGTTTTCGATCACGTTGTCGCGGCCGTTGTGCAGGTGCAGCCCGGCGCGCGAACACCGCGCCACGATGTTGCCGATCACGTCAACTCCGCCCGCGTTGTCGTCCAGGTACACGCCCCAGGCGAAGTGCGGCGAGACCCAATGGCCTTGATGGTCCTTGCCGTAGCCGAGGATGTCGTGAAAGTAGTTGTGGCGGATGACCGTGCCGCGCGAGGAGATCCAGTCGCGGCCGCCGGTGTAGACGGCCCCGGTGTCTTCCGTCTCCAGGTTCACGTGGCGGATGTGGTTGTACTCGATGACCAGGTTGTTGCCGCTGAACATGATGCCCATTCGCGGGCCGTCGTGAATCAAATTGTGCGAGGCCCGGTTGCCGACGCCGCGGAGGCTGATTCCTACGCCTTGTTTGTAGATCACGCCGGTGTGATGGATGTAGTTGTTGTCCGCGTAGTTGCCGGCCGGCGTCAATGTTTTGCGATCGCCGCCGTCGATGCCGATGCCGTTGGCGCCGATGTCGTACAGATCGCAGCCCGTCACGCCGTTGTGCGTTCCGCCGTTGATGGCGACGCCCGAGCCGTGGTAGCCGCCGACGTTGCGAATGGTGCAGCCGGCGATCAGGCAATGCTCGCAGCCGTTGACCAGCACGCCGGCGCCGGCGGCGCATTCGATCGTGAAACTGCGGAAGGTTACGTGCGCCGCCTTGTCAAGCTGCAGCACGGTTCCGGTCGTCGGGGCGTAAACCGGTTTGTGTGCCAGCGGCGCCGGCGGCCAGAAGTACAACTTGCCGGCCTGGGAGTCCAAGTACCACTCGCCCGGCGCGTCGAGCTCTTCCAAGGCGTTCTGGAAATAGTAGCGATCGCCCGGTCGGACGGGATAAGAGCAATCGGCAGCCAGCGTGATTTGCCGCGAGCTGCGGTCGAACGAGGCGATGCGGACGACGTTGTTCCACCAGTTGTATCGCGGGAAGACGAACACCTCGACCTCTTCCGGCCGCTGCCAGGTGCGAAGATCGCCCGAGCGGACTTGAAACAGTCGTTTGCTCTCACCCGGTACATTTTGATACATCGGTATCGGTTTGCCGTCGGCATAGGCCCAGCCGCCGCCGTAGGGATTGTCAGGATCGAAATTCGGGTAGCGCACCAAATGCTGCCGCTTGCCGTTGAAGACGAGTATCTCGAACCTGGCATTTTTGAAGCCTTGCTTCGACACATCCGCCTGGACGATACTTCCTTTCCACGGCTGCCAGGCGGAGATCCTTCGCCCGCCAATCAGCACCGGGCGTTCATTCTGGTACGCGCGGTAGACGACCGGCGCCTTGTCCGTGCCCGAATCGGCCGCGGAGAATTTGAGCGTGTCGGGGACCAGGTATTCGCCGCCACGGACGAAGACTTCGACGCCTTGAGCAGCCGCGGCTTTTCGCTTGCGAACTTCATCGCGGGCCCGCTCGATCGAAGCGAACGGCCCGTCCGTTTTCGCTGCGTTCGGCTGGGCCAAGGCGCCCGACCAGGCATCGTTGCCGTCGGCGGCGACGTACAGGGCCAGAGGTTCGGCGGCGCGAACGAGCGAAGCGGCGAACAAGAACGCCGCGACGGTCAGCAGCCCCAGGCGAGCTATTGTTGGCCTGCCCGACGATCGCCGCAAACTGCCCCCTAAGTTCTTCCGCCGCTCAATTCGGATCGCCTCGCCAGTCATTCTTGCCTCCGCCAGGTCTCAACATTTCGCAAAACGTAGTCGCTTAGATCTAATGTAACACGAGTGCAGGATCAGAACGAACGACGGCGATGGCTAGCACTGCAATTGATGTCGCTCAAATTGGCGGGGTTTTTCCTTGGTCGAGCCAAAAGGATGGCAAAAAAACGCATGTCCGGTTGATTGCCCGCCATGACTTTCCGGTAAACTATCCGCTCTGCTTTTTGAGGAACATGCACCGAGGAGACTTGTAGATGACCGACGCAGCCAGTAGCCAGCCCGTCGACTTGAGCGGACGCGTGGCGATTGTGACCGGCGGCGCCAACGGAATTGGGAGAGCGACGGCAATTCTCTTGGCGCAGCACGGCGCCAAGGTTTTCGTGGGCGACTTTCGCCTGCTGGAAGAAAACAATGAACGTTTCGCACGGCTCGACATCGAGCAAGCCGCCTGCGATGTGCGGCAGGAGAGCGACGTGCATCGGCTGGTCGAGATGGCCGCGGCGGCGACCGGAAGCATCGACATCTTGGTAAACAACGCCGGCATCGGGATGGTCAAGCAGATCCCCGACGTCTCCGAAGCGGAATGGGACGCCTGCCTCGATACGAATTTCAAATCGGCGTTCCTCTTCGCACGGCGCGTCATTCCCCTGATGCAGAAGCGCGGCGGCGGCTCGATCGTCAATGTGTCGAGCAACGCGGGCTTGTTGCCGCGCGCCCACGATCCGGTTTACTCGACCAGCAAAGGCGCGCTGATTGCTTTCACTAAGAGCCTGGCTTTGAGTCACGCGGCCGATCGAATTCGCGTGAACGCCGTTTGTCCCGGCCCCGTGGGCGAGACCGGCATGATGAACGCCGACATGGCCCGGGCCGCCGATCCGCAGGCGCTCGCCAAACAACTCATCGACGCCAGCCCTCTGGCCCGCGCCTTCGGCCGCATGATCTCGCCCGAAGAGGTCGCCCAAGCGGTGCTGTACCTGGTCAGCGATTTCGCCGCGATGGTCACCGGAACCAGCATCGCCATCGACGGCGGCAAGAGCCTGGGCGTGCCGCCGCTGATGGGGGCGCAAAACCTTAGCAAGTCTTAGCGCAATTGAGCAGTCAAACATCCGCAACCTGCGAAAACCGTTGTGCCCCGACCGAGCCTGTTTCGGTCGAGCAATGATTGATCAGCTAGCAGCCGGATACTCCCGAAACCTTTCGGCGTTTGCCGTCCGCCGCCGACGGCGGCGGACGGCAAACGGCTTGGATACTAAGGCGCCCTTCTAGCTGACCAATCTGGCTTCCCGCCGAGGCAAGCTCGGCGGAGAGCTTGACCGCGCCGGCCGTCAAAGGCGCCCAACATTCCCTCTCGCACTTGACCACCTTTGGCGCTCCTCTTACTCCCTCTCCCTTTGGGAGAGGGCCGGGGTGAGGGCGAACCCGCTTGGAGCTTTACCACCAGCGCGCTACGGCCTTCCAAGTTGGGCGCCTTGTCCAACATTCCCTCTCGAAGCTGGGCATCTTTGGCGCGACCGCCGCTCGATCCGATTTCGCACTTCCTGCCACAACCGAGCTTGCCTCGGTCGGGCAATGATTGATCAGTTAGCCGCCGGATACTCCCGAAACCTTTCGGCGTTTGCCGTCCGCCGACGGCGGCGGACGGCAAACGCCAAACGACTTGAATCCTAAGGCGCCCTGCTAGCTGACCAATCGGGCTTCCCGCCGAGGCAAGCTCGGCGGAGAGCTTTACCGCGCCGCCCCGTCAAAGGCGCCCAACATTTCCTCTCGCACTTGACCACCTTTGGCGCTCCTCTTACTCCCTCTCCCTTTGGGAGAGGGCCGGGGTGAGGGCGAACCTGCTTGGAGCTTTACCACCAGTGCTACAGCTTTGCAAGTTGGGCGCCTTGTCCAACATTTCCTCACGGACTTGACCATCTTTGGCGCGACCGCCGTTCGATCCGATTTCGCACTTCCTGCCACAACCGAGCTTGCCTCGGTCGGGCAATGATTGATCAGCTAGCCGCCCGACGCTCCCGAAACCTTTCGGCGTTTGCCGTCCGCCGCCAACGGCGGCGGACGGCAAACGCCAAACGACTTGGATACTAAGGCGCCCTTCTAGCTGACCAATCGGGCTTCCCGCCGAGGCAAGCTCGGCGGAGAGCTTTACCGCGCCGTCCCGTCAAAGGCGCCCAACATTTCCTCTCGAAGCTGCCCATCTTCGCTCGTCCTGTCCAAACCGTAGCATAAGCGTCCGCACTTCTGCGTCGCCAAACGCGACCTGCTCGTCGGCCGCTGCCAACAGGCTCTCCCCGACCGCCCGCGCCACCTCTGCCGCAGAGTCCAATCGTCAATGCTATCCGCCAACTGGCTTGCCCCGGACCGCTCCGCCTGGAGAGTCCATTTGCAGAGGCGCAGCCGTTCCTCAACTCTGAGGCTCAAACGCTAACGAAACGCACCCTTAGATACCTCCAAGAACCCAAAAGTTGCAACGAGGCTACGAGTCATGACCGGCGAATTGCCGAATGATACAATCAAGCTTCGCAATGAGCATTGATGAACCTGGCAGTAGATGTTTCATGGCAAAGCGGCAGCCATCGCTTCACGACTCGACCGATCAACCCATCCACCATGCAGCGGTGGGCGATCCCGAGGAACTCGTGCGCCTTCTTGACGCCCAGCCAGACCTGCGAGACGAACTGGGATGGTTCTGGCGGCAACCTCTCCATGCTGCTTGCGAGGCAGGCAACTCTCGCTCAGTCGAGATTCTGCTCAGCCGCGGCGCCGACCCAAATGCCGAGGAAGGACTGCACCGCGACACCCCCTTGATGCTGGCCGTTGAAGCGGATTCAGCGGCGTGCGTGAATCTGTTGCTCGCTGCTGGGGCTGACCCCGATAAGCCGGGACGACGAGGTCAAACGCCCGCTTTTGCGGCACGGTCGCTGCAGGTGCTTCAAGTTCTCATTCAGGCGGGAGCGAAGCTTGATGTGGCGGATGAGAACGGCGATATCCCTTTCCAGAATTGTGCCAGCTACATCGGATCCATTGAAGTCTTGCGGTTCTGGATCGAGCGAGGCGTGGAACTCGACGCTGAACCAACCGTTGGCTGGCCCGCGCTCCACGGGGCGGTCGGCCCCGGATTGCGCGAACGATTCGTCGGCGAAGATCAACGAGTCGAGATGCTCAAACTGCTGCTCGACCACGGCGCCTCCATAGATTTGCGAGACAAACGGCGCCTGACGGCCCTTCACTATGCGTGCGAAAGCCATCTCCGCCTTACAAAATGCGTCGGGCTTCTATTGGAGCGAGGCGCTGATCCAAACCTCTGCGACCATTGGGGGAACACTCCACTCCTCATCTCCGTCACAAGAGGATATGCCGACATAGCGGCCTTGCTTCTCGAAGCTGGGGGCGATCCCAGCCTTGCCAACCATCATCACTGCTATCCGTTGGATTTCTGCAAAGACGTAGAGGATGCCGAGGAGCACGCGGCGCTGACCCGCCTTCTCGTCTCCGTGACGAACAAGTCGGAGAGACCATTGCCGTCTCCGAAAGAAGTTGTGCAACGATTATGTGCGATCCCCAAGTACCAACGGGTCAAGCGGAGACGAGCGAAGAAGGATGAAACGGATGAACTCGAAGCCAGGTTGGGCCTAAAGCTGCCCAAGGCATATCGGCGTTTTCTCACGGAACTCGGCCATGGATTGGACGACTTCATGATCTCCGACCACTGGCGTTTTCAGATCGGCGACGTGCCGAGCCTCTTTCGCCGCCAGGAGTATCACGAGTATTGCGATCTTCCCGAGAACTACTTTGTCTTTGCCGAGCGAAACGGCTATTGGTGGGCGTTTTTTGTCCTGAACGGCTCGGACGATCCGCCGGTCTACGGCTTCGACGACGGCGAGCAACGCTCGTATCGCTTGGTCAATCGGACAATCTGGGAGTTCGTGGAATCGCTCGTGATCGACTACGAACACTGGTATGGCGCAAGGCCGAAATAGCCTTTCGAGGCAAGGTAAAGTTTCCTGACACTTTCGCTTGCGCCTTGGCCACCTTTGGCGCTCCTCTTGCTCCCTCTCCCACTGGGAGAGGGCCGGGGTGAGGGCGAACCCGCTCGGAACTTTCCCGCCAGCGCGCTGGGGGCTCAAAAGGGGTCAGAACTATTTTCCGTTGGCTTTTCCGTTCCGATGGTGGGAGCAGCAGGGGACAGGTCCAATTGTTGGCAAGGAGAGCGCGAAGGCTAGACTTGGGTCATGCCGAGAACCGCGCGCTAGAACTCCTGTCGGGATGCTGTTGGGACGCCTTGAATCGCGGCGTGGGAACCTAGAACGAGGCCGAATTAAAGGCCATTCGCCGCAGCGTCCGACGCGGTCAGTCGGACGGCGGCGAGGCCTGGGTACGCTCCGCTGCCGCTCGCCGCGGTCTTGCGTCAACGCTCCGGTCGGCCGAGAAAAGCGGACTCTGCTTGACGGATAAGGCGGACCTGTCCCCTGGTCCTTGATCTGCCCCTGCCGGTTCAAACGGCTTTCATTGTCAGCGAGCCGGGCTCGGATGCTGTTGATGAGCCAGACAGGACGGCCGTTGACGTACTCCCAGCCGCCGAGCGTGAGTGAATTGACGTGGATGTCCGCCGTGTCCGTCAGGCGATCGACGCCGGCGTCGCCCTGGAAGTTGAAGACGTTGCCGTAGAGTCGGTCGAGACTAAGCGAATCATCTCCGTTGCCGAGATCGCCCATGAGCTGGTCGACAACGGTGACATCATCGAGCTCGACCGTGTCATTGCCGTCCCCGGTTGCGAAGAGCAGATCGTGAAAGGCCGTCGCATTGTCCATGTGCAGCAAATCGTCGCCGCCGCCCGTCACGACGCGAATGTCTTTCATGCTGTAAGCCTTCTCGAACCAGACGACGTCGTTGTCCTGCTCGGCCAGCGAGGCATACGTCTGTATGTAGATATTGCCTTGGAAGGCCATCAGGTCGTTTTTCAACTCGACGGTATCGGCGCCGGCCCCCGTGTAGATCGAGAGATCGTCATTGCCGAAGCCGTCGCCGAGCTGGGCGCCGGAGATGTAAACCCAATCGTCCCCATCGCCGGTGTTGATGGTCATGGCGCCGCGGGTAACCACGTCCCAGATGATGATGTCATCGTTGTCGGGCGGGTTGAGAGGCCCGGTCGGCTGTACGGTCCTGGCGGCCAGCGGCTCGAAGACGGGGGGCGGGGCCGCCGTGTCGATGTGTACGTCGTTAAACGTTGGGGTCGTCGTGCCCGGCCCGGCCGCGCCGATGACCAGCAGATCGTCGCCGGCGCCGAAATTGACGTACAGGCTGCCAGGCACGGTGAAATCCTGGTACGCAGCGCCATTGATCAGGCTGATTTGACCGGGATCGCCGCGTCCCTCGACGCGGATTTGGCCGTTCGCAAGCTGATAAATGGCCGCCGTGTTCGCCTGCCCTGCCTGCCCGGCGGCTTCAGTCAGATAAAGATTGCCGCTTTGCACGTAGGCGGCGATATCGCCGGCGAACATTTCGCGTGCTTCCAAAAATTCGAGGCCGAACGGTTTTTTGCGGCGGATCATGTTCAAGTCCTTGTCGGGAGTAACGAGGGGATGAGACGGCGTCTGGCCGTTTGTCGCTATCTCGCCTAAGCGCAGATCGCAACGGTTTCGTTACAAGCCGGCGCCTGTGCCATAGAAGTATCTGGCTTTGCGGCGGCGAGGAGCCATCGCCATCTTGTGCCCGGGCCACGGAAGGTCGAAGGGTTATCAGCGCTCGTCTTGCTGCGGGAGGGCATCCGGCCAGAAATATGCGGCCAAAGGCTTGATCGCGCTTGGGGCGTCGGCGATCCTGTGTGTCGTGACGATCGGACAGCGTGTAGGGGAGAGCGTTCGCCGATCCTGCCGGGGGCGCTGTCTCGCATTCGATCCATCTCGCATAGCTTGAACGAGGCCTGTATGTACAACACCGGAATCTCACGGCGCGATTGGTTGCGATCGTCTTTGGCGGCAAGCGGCGGGGCGCTGGCGGGAGCGTCGGCGCTAGCCGGCGTGGCGAAAGCTGAGCCGGGAGAGAAGCCCAGTTCGCTTGCGATCACTGCGGTCGAGACGTTTTCGCTGAGCCACAAGCTGGCGCGTTTCGTTCGGGCCGTCGACGGCGACGTCGCCGTATCGCACGGCGCTGCTGGTCAAGCTCAGCACCGATAGCGGGCTGGTCGGATGGGGCGAAACGATCGACCTGCCCGGCACGCGCAGCATTATCGAAGAGCGCTTGAAGCCGATCCTGCTGGGCAGCAACCCGCTGGAACATCGCAAGCTATGGCGCTCCATGTGGGGCGCCAATTTTGGCGACGCTCGCGCCGTGGCCGCGGCAGATATCGCCCTGCACGACCTGCGCGGCAAGGCTTTGAAGCAATCGGTTGCCGAGATGTATGGCGGCCGCGTGCGCGACAAGACGCCGGCCTACGCCGCGGCGATGAACTACGTGGAAGGCGTGAAGCCCGAGGAGCAGTTTCCGGCCGAAGCGGCGGGGCTGGTCGAACGCGGCTTTCGGGCGATGAAAATCCGCACCGGCCGGCTGGAGTCTCGCCGCGATCTGGCCATTCTGACCAAGGTTCGGGAGACCGTCGGACAGGAGGTGCGATTGCTGACCGACGGCAACGGCGCCTTCACGCTGCCGCAGGCGGTCAAGTTCGGCAAGGAACTGGAGAAGCTCGATTTTTACTGCTTTGAAGAGCCGCTGCCGCAGGGGCAGAACTACGCCGGCTACGACGTGCTGGCCGCCTCTCTGGACATTGCCCTGGCCGGCGGCGAGGCGCTCGATTCGCGAGCCTCTGCCCGCGATCACATCGCGAAGCGGTCATTCGACATCATCCAGCCCGACGTCACGCTCTGCGGCGGCGTGGCCGAAACGCTGTTCATTGCGGAGATGGCCCGGCTGTGGAGCATTCAGTGTATCCCGCATTGCTTTGCCGGCGCGATCGGCATCGCCGCAACGCTGCAGGTGCTTTCGTTGCTGCCGGCCTACACCTGGGGCTTTTCGAGCGACGAGCCGATGCTCGAATTCGACACGCACGAAAACCCCTTGCGCGACGAGATCCTGCAGCGGCCCTTTGCATTTGCGCAAGGCAAAGTGCAGATTCCGACGGGCCCGGGGTTAGGGATCGAGGTGAATGAGGAAGCCGTGCGAAAGTACCAGGTCAAACCGCGGCCGTAAGCGGCGAAGTCCTGCACGGTCCTGGGCCTCTGGAGCCGGAACTTGCCCGAGAGCCGTCCGAGCGGCACAATGGCTCGAACTGCTGGATCCATTCTTCGGCGTTTGGCAAGGGCCGAATCTGGCAACGGCCAATCGTTACAATGGCCAACCGTAACAACGGCCCATCGGTTGTGTCTTCATGACGACAAAAAACAAAGTCTTGCGGCCCCCGGCCGAGACGCTCTACGCCGAGGAACTGGCCGCGCTGGCCAAATCCGATCGCGATCCGCGGCCTCCGGGCTGGAAGCTCTCGCCTCGGGCCGTCCGCAGCTTTATTTGCGGAGCGAAGAAGCCGGCCGTCGAGCGAAAGTTCTTCGGCGACGACGTGCTGGTCGAACGGGCGATCGTCGCGCTGGCGGGCAACCGCGGGCTGCTGCTTGTGGGCGAGCCGGGTACGGCCAAGTCGATGCTCTCCGAACTGCTGGCCGCCGCCATCTCCGGCTGCTCGACGAATACGATCCAGGGAACTGCAGGCACGACGGAAGATCAGATCAAGTATTCGTGGAATTACGCGCTGCTGCTGGCCGAAGGGCCAACGCCGAAGGCGCTGGTTCCTGGCCGCTGTACGTCGGCATGACCGAAGGCGTGCTGGTTCGCTTCGAGGAGATCACTCGCTGCCCGCCAGAGATTCAAGACACGCTGGTCAGCGTGCTGTCCGACAAATTGATGACGCTTCCGGAGCTGCACGGCGACGGGCGCTGTTGCTGGCCCAGCCCGGGTTCAACGTGATTGCCACGGCCAATACGCGCGACCGCGGCGTACACGAGATGTCGAGCTGCGCTCAAACGACGATTCAATTTCGAGACCGTGCATCCGATCGGCGAACTGGAACAAGAGGTCAAGCTGGTGTCGCTCGAGTGTCAGCGGCTGCTGGCAGAGTCGTCGGTCGACGTAGCGTTCGACCGCGACGTGATCGAGTTGCTGGTGACGGCGTTTCAGGAGCTGCGGGCCGGGGTTACGGCCGACGGCGTGCAGGTCGAGCGGCCGTCAACCGTGATGTCTACGGCCGAGGCGGTCTCGGTCGGACTGCAAGCCGGGCTCGACGCCTTTTATTATGGCGACGCCGGCTGACGCCCGAACACATCGGCCGGCACCTGGCGGGATCGGCCATCAAGGACAATCCCGACGACTTGAAGAAGCTCAAGCACTATTTCGACGTCGTCGTCCGCGAGCGCAGCAAAACCAAGGGCGGTGCATGGGAGAGCTTCCTGAAATCGCGGAAATACCTGCGCTGAGCGGCGCGGCGGACCTGTCGGCCCGGGTAGTCTATTTTCCGGTGCGGCACCATAGCCCCGCATGCGCATGGCACGTCGGCCGGCTGATTCGCGAGCTGCGCCCTGAGGCCGTCCTGATCGAAGGTCCGCGAGATGCCTCGCCCTTGATTCCGCTCTTGCTGCACGCCGAGACGCGGATGCCGGCGGCGATTTATGCGACCTACGTCGAGCGCCGCGCGAAGCAGTTGCCCGAGCGGCACGCGGCCTATTACCCGTTGTGCGATTTCTCGCCCGAGCTGGCGGCCCTTCGCGCGGCGGCCGAGGTCGGCGCCGGCGCCAGCTTCATCGACCTGACTTTCGCCGAGATGGTTCACGCGCGTCGCGAGGCGCCGCCGCAACGCGCCGAGAGTTTGCAGAACGAGCGCCTGTTGACGCACGGCGAGCTGCTGCGCATCGCCTGCCGCCAGGCCAGCCGCCCGCGACGCCGACGATCTGTGGGATCAACTTTACGAGGTCGATTACCAGCGTCTCGATACGTGGCAGTTCATGCGCAACGTGCTGACCTACTGTGGGCTGGCTCGGCTGAGTTATAGCCAGGAGCAGCTTGCCGCCGAGGGTTGCCTGTGCGCGAAGCGGCGATGGCCTATTGGATCTCGCAGGTCGCCGGCCGCGTGGTGGTGGTTACCGGCGGTTTTCATACGGTCGCGCTGCCCGGGACGACCGGCGCGGCGCCGCCGCGCGTTGATGTTCAACCGGAAGACGCACAAGTCACGTTGATGCGATACGGCTTCGAGCAACTCGACCGGCTCAACGGCTACGCCAGCGGCATGCCGTCGCCCGAGTATTACCAGCGGCATTGGGAGGGGCGCGAGGTCGCCGAGCTGCTCGTCGAATTGGCGCGGCAATGCCGCGCCAAGCATCTGGCCGTTTCGACCGCGGATGCCGTGGCCGCGCTGGCTCACGCGCGAAGATTGGCCGACTTCCGGTCGCACGCCGAGCCTTCGCGCGAGGATCTGCTCGACGGCATCCGCTCGGTGTTCATCAAAGGCGCCGACGACGCCGAAGGCGTGCCGGTGCTGGCGCTGGCCCGCAAGCTGCTGGCGGGCGACCGCGTGGGCAACGTGCCTGCCGAAGCCGGCCTGCCGCCGCTGGTTCACGACTTCCGCCAGACGGCCGCACGGCTGCGACTGAAGCTCGACCGAGTGGAAGCCGCCGAAGCGGCGCTCGATTTGTATCGCAAGGCCGAACATCGCGACACGAGCCGCTTTTTCCACCGCCTGACGTTTCTGCAAGTTCCATTCGCCCGTTTCGTGCGCGGGCCCGACTATGTGCGAGGCGAAAGTCTTCAACGCATTCAGGAGGTCTGGAACTACCACTGGTCGCCGCAGACTGAATCGACGCTGATCGAATGCTCGCTTTACGGGTCGACGCTCGAAGAGTCCGCGACCAGCCGGCTGCTGGAGCAGTTTCGCGACGCCGAGCAAGCGGGCCAGGGCCGCCGGGCCGACGTCGCCGCCGAGCTGGTCTTGCAGGCCTGCCGGATGGGCCTGCACCGGCATACGCAGGAGCTGCTCGACCGACTGCGGGCCCTGATCGCCGAAGACGGCGCTTTCGATTCGCTGGTCCAGACGCTGGAGACGTTGCTGTTGCTCGGCGTCTCGCGCGAGCCGCTCGAGGCCCATCATCTGGCGGGCCTCGACGAGCTGGGCGCCGCGGCTTACGACCGGGCCTGCTATCTGCTGCCCGAGTTAGCCGAGGCGAACGAAGAGCAAGAGCCGCAGTTGCTCGACGCGCTGAACGCCTTCTATCAAGCGGCGCAAACGCTGGGCGATACGCCCGAGCGGCAGTGGCTGCGCTGGCAGGGGCTCGAACAACTTGCCGCCGCCGCAGGCGGCCGCGCCGCGCTGAAAGGCGCGGCAAGCGGCCTGTTGTACGGCGACGGCCGCCTCAGCGATAACGAGCTTGTCCGCTGGCTGCGCGGCCATCTGTTCGGCTCGCGCGGCGAAGCTGAAGCCGTCGATTTTCTACGCGGTTTGTTGCGCGCTGCGCGGAACGTGCTGTGGCGAACGCCGGGCATGCTCGAGGCGATCAACGAATTGCTGAAAACTTCCGATGAAGAGCGGTTCATCCGCTTGCTGCCGCTGCTGCGTCTGGCGCTTTCGGATCTCACTCCGCAAGAGTGCGACCGCGTGGCCCGGCAAGTGGCGCGGCAGTTGGGCATCGAGCGCCTGGCGCCGCCGGTGATGTTCGATCTGCCGGCGGGCGAGATGCTGCGGGCCGTGGAAATCAATCGCCGTCTCGGGCAACTGCTGACTGAGGACGGTTTGGAGGCGTGGGTTGATCGCTCTCATGAGAAGGGATAGACGCGTGGCTCAACCATCAATTGTTTCCGATCGCTACCTAAACTCGCTGTTGCGGAAATTGGATGACGACGACGAATCTGTCCGCGACCGGGCGATGACCGCGATTTGCAAGTTGAAAGAACGCCGCGACATCAAGCTACAGCTCATTGCGGCAGCCGCGAGAACGTTTCGGCATATGACGTCGATGTGCAATTCATTCAACTATGAATTGCTCGAGATGCTCAGCGACGATCGCGATCCCCAGATGGTCTCGGCCGTAGAGCAAATCTACGACTCGCTCGAAGGCAAGAAAGACGGGCGGATGGCCGCGTTACGGATTCTTATCGAGCAGGGCGGCTCACGGGCGATGCGAGCTTGTGCAAAGTTGCTGGCGCGTCCGTCCAGCAGAACGATCGAGCTGAATTGGCTCTATCTTGCGTTTCGCCGCCGCCCGAAAGCCGCATTGCGGCTGTTCCCCGATCTCTTTGCAGCGATTCCTCAACTGGATAATCCGGACGGCATTTATCAACTTATTCTGGAATTAGCCGCGGCCGACGTGCTTTCGCTCAATGCTTATCCGCAGTTTGTCGCTCATCTGCGTCAGGCGCTCGAAACGACGCTCGACGTTTGGTGGAAGCAACTCAGCGGCCGTACACCTCGACGAGACAGCGCGAAATTCATGTCCTACGCCCGCGCTCGCGACGAGTTGGGGTATCTGCTCGACCTAGCACGGTTCATTGACGACCCTGCGCTCGATCGGCTGCTCAAACGCGCGGCAACGCTGCCGCCCGATCTAGCGATGTTCGCCGCCGTGTCTCTGCTTGTGCGCGGCCGCCGCGTTCCCAAAAAAGACCTTGAGCGTTGCGCAGCCAACGCTAATCACCGTTGGCGCCTGTGGGATATCCTCTACGCGGTCGATCGGCTCGACGCCTTTCCGGATGCCTATCGCGACCAGCAACTGTTGGCAGAGGCGGACATGGTGAAATGGCTGGAGGATCCGTCGGAATACGGACGCCCGCCTGAGGCGCTCCGGCTTATCTCTCGAGTCGAGGCTCCGGGAGAAGAGAAGCACCGAGTCGCCTTCACAGATGCCGCGGCTGAAGGAAGTCGCTGTGCATGATACAAAGATCACGGCTCGCGCCTTAAAAACGTTCCGGCGCAAGCATCCGCAAATTCGCGTTGTTGATTGATCGCCTTTACGGTTCCATGTCCGAAAACGAACTTGAATTGCTCCGCTGGCGGCTGGTGCTTGGCCGCTTCGCCGAAGAACGCTTGCCTTCCGGCTTCCGCGCCTCGGGCCGCGCCGGGTCGAGCGGCCCAGGCCGCGGACAAGGAAAGACCGGTCAGGGCGCCGGCAGCGGTCGCGGCGCCGGCCAAAGCCCTGGGCAGGCGCCCGGCTCCGGCGCAGGGCAAGGACAGGGGCAAGGCTGCAACCAGGGCCGGGGGCCGGGCGAAGGCGCCGGGGTCGGCCAGGGGCGCTATGGGCAGATGGACCGCGTGCTCGATTATCTCTACGGCCGCGAATACCAGGGCCGCGGCGTGCGGCAGGACGGCGACCCTTCGCGGCTCGGAGGCAGCGATGCCAGTCAGTTCACCATTCCTGATTGGATTCGCGAAGTCCGCGAGCTGTTTCCCGCCGACACGGTCGAGACAATCCAGCGGCACGCGCTCGACCGCTACGGCATGACGGAATTAGTGACCGATCCCGAGGTGCTGGCAAAGCTGGAACCGAGCTACGAACTGCTGAAGACCGTGCTTTCGTTCAAGGGGCTGATGCAGGGCGAGGTGCTGGAGGTCGCCCGGCGGATCGTGCGGCAAGTGGTCGAAGAACTGCGGCGTAAACTGGCCAAAGACGTGCGGCGGCAACTGTGGGGCAAGCTGAACAAGCAGCGCCGCAGCCGGCTGAAGGTTTTCAAGAACCTCGATTTCCGCCGCACGATTCGGGCCAATCTGAAGCACTACGACCGCGACCGCCGGCAGTTGATCCTCGAAACGCTGCACTTCTTTTCTCGCGTCGATCACCATTTGCCCTGGCACGTGATCATGGCGGTCGATTGCAGCGGCTCGATGCTCGATTCGGTGATCTATAGCGTCGTGATGGCCGGCATCTTCAAGGGGCTGCCTTCGCTGCGCGTGAACCTGCTGGCCTTCGACACGGCCGTCGTCGATCTGTCCGACGAAATCGACGACCCGACCGAGCTGTTGATGTCGGTGCAATTGGGCGGCGGTACGAACATCGGCGGCGCGTTGGGCTACTGCGAAACGCTGGTTCGCTCTCCCAGCCGCACGGTCGTGATTGTGGTGACTGATTTTTTCGAGGGAGGTCCGCCCGAAGCGATGCTGGCTTCGATCAAACGGCTGCGCGAATCGGGCGCTCGGGTGCTCGGCCTGGCGGCGCTCGACCAGACCGCGGCGCCTTGTTATGACCGGCAGATGGCCGAACACTGCGTCGAAGCCGGCGCCGAGGTGGCCGCTTTGACCCCTTTGAGGTTGGCCGAATGGTTGAGTACGGTCCTCGCTTGACGCGGCTGCGTCCGGCGCTTGCGGCGCTGGACGACGAGGCGCTGGCCGCGCTGGCCAACAAAGGGCTGGTCCGCCGCGCCCGCAAGGACCTGGAGCAAGCGCCGGGCGAGATCGTTGCAGCCGACGATGAAGGCTTGCAAGTGCGAATCGGCGCCGAGACCGTCGACGTGCCGGCCAACCCGGTGCAGGCAAGCTGCACGTGCCCGGCCGGCGGCGTTTGCCGGCACATTCTTGCGGCGCTGATCTTGTTGCGGGAAACCGCGGAGCCGACGCCGCCCGGCGAAGCAGTTCCCTCGCCCGATGCGGCCGCCGAGTTGATGGCCATCGACGACGAGACGTTGCAGCGCCTCGCTGGCAAGGCGCGGTGCGCCGCGCGGCGAAGGCCCTGGGCGAAGGGCTGAAGGTGGAATTCGACGAGGGGCCGGCGATTGTGATCCGCTTTCCGACTCGCAACGTCGTCTGCCGCTGGGTTCCCGGCGGCGGCCTGGCAGGCATGATCTGCAGTTGCCCGGCCGTCGACGTTTGCGAGCATCGCATAGCCGCGGTGCTCGCCTGGCAGCGAGAACGCGGCCTGAGAACGATCGTCGCGGCGCCGAGCGAGTTGAAAGCCGCGGCCGAGGCGCCGCGAACGCGCCAGGAAGTGCTGCGTTCGGTCAAGGACGTGCTCGGCGAAATGTTTGGCATCGGCCTGGCCCGCTTGTCAAAGGCGAGTCGCCAGCGGCTGGAGACGTTGGCCGTTTCGTGTCATGGCGTTGATTTGCCGCGACTGGAGCGCTGGCTGGCCGCACTGGCCGAGGCGGCAGGGCATAGCCTGCGGCGCGACGCCCGAGCCAGTACGATGAAGCTCTTGGAGCAAGGCGCCCGCGTGGCGGCTCTCGCGGCGGCCTTGGCTAATCCAACAGGGCGGCTCGTCGGGCGGCATCGGACGCTTTACGAACAAGTCGGCAATCTCTCGCTGACCGGCCTCGGGGCCGAGCGCTGGCGGAGCCAAAGCGGCTACGCGGGGCTGAGCGTTTATTTTTGGGACGAGACGCTCGGCAATTGGTCGAGTTGGACCGACGCACGACCCGCGGGCACGCCCGGCTTCGATCCGCTCAGGCGTTACCGCGGTTATGGTCCCTGGAGCGGTTGCTCGACGCCGGCGGAGGCCAGCCGCAGCCGGTTGCAGCTTTCCGGCGCCTGGCGCAATCCGGGCGGCCGCCTCTCGGGACGGCCGAGCACGCGGGCCGCGGTGCTGGGCGACAGCGATCCGCGGCAAGTCCCAGGCGCCATTGTCGATTGGTCGCAACTGGCCGAGCGCGCCCGGCGGCTGTTTAGAGGCGGACTTGGCGAACGCAACGAACAGGACGAACTGGTTGCAGTGCGGCCGGCGCTGTGGCTGCCGGCGCAATACGACGAAGTGCGGCAGGAACTGGTGCGAATCGTGCTCGATGAGAAGCAACGCCCGTTGCCGCTCGTCGTGCGATTCACGCCCGAGACCGCGTCGGCCGTGCGGATACTGGAGCAGCACGACGCAACTTACACGCATGGATTGTTAGGCCGCTTGCGGCTGGCCGGCGGTCGGCTGTGGGTTGAGCCGATCTCGCTGTTCACCGACGGCGGCATGATCCATCTCACGCTCGACGACGCCGCTACGGGGACCGAGGCGCCTGCGGATGCCGCCGCCGTACAAGACGGCGGCGGGGAAGAGGAAACGCTTGAGGAAGACCAAGCCGACGAGACGGGCGCCGAGTTTTCCTTGAGCGAACCCGTCGTCGGCGCCACGCCGCTAGGTGCGTTGCTGGTGGGAATCGAATCCGAGTTGGAATCGATCGCCGAATCGGGCACGGCGGTCCGCCGCGATTTACAGCCGCTGGAGCAGGCGGCCGCACGGCTGAAAGCCCTGGGGCTGACCATTTGCGCAGCGGCCGTCCGCCAATTGGTTGAAAAACTGCGCGCCGCCCCCCAAGCTATGGGAGAAGCCCGGCGGGTGGAAGCGGCCGCCGCGCTGCTTCGCACAGCCTATCTGGTTCGGCTTGCAATGCAGGAGGAATCGCTCGCTATCGCCACGGCCGGCTATGCTGCGAGCGAGCAGACCGGCAAATGCAACGGGAGTTCGGCCGACACGACCTGACGCACCCTTCACATCGGGAGTCGACATGTCTACCGCAACGTACAAAAACCTTGCCGGTTTCAGCGCCGAGAAGATTGCGCTGTTGGAGCAGGATTTTGCGGCCCTTGACGAGGCCGGCGCCAGGCTGGCGGAACGGGCCGTGCGGTATATGGTCGACGGCGAAGACGCGGACGTGCTGGAGGCCGTTGCGAAGTCGAAGCGGCCAGCCGAGCGGCTGCGGCTGAACCATGACTTGCGCATTTTTCAAGCCAAGGCGCGCGACGGCGAGGCGCGACTCAAGTTCTTTGAGACCGTCGAACCGGTCGGCTTCGAGCCCTATTTGCGACTTGCCAAACTCTTCGAAGCTGCGGCCAAAGGGGGTCCGCCCGTCGTGTTGCCGTTTCAAGCATTCTATGGCGGCCTGCCGTGGCTGGAGATCTTCCTGCAGGAGATGTGGCTGTTGCAGGCCCTGGCTGCGACGCCGGGCGGCGACGAGCGGAAGCTTGCGATTCCACTGCCGCTGGTCGAACAAATGCTCGAGGCCGAAGGGCAAGACCCTGCCTGGCTGATCAAGTCGGTGTTTCATCCTTCGCGGCAAGAGCCTGTCCAAAGCATGCCGGCGCACGTCATCAGCAGACTGCCAGGCTTTGGCGAGAGCCTTGTCAAACATCGCGAGATCGTCGCAGCCGCGCTGTTGGCAGCCGGCAGCCCGCGCAAGGTCGAATTGCTCCACATCCTGTCCACGAGCGGGCGCAGCCGCAACCGTTCGTGGCAGAGCTGGTTCGCCTGTGGCTGGGGCCCGCCAAGACGGTGCGCGAGTGGACGTCGCGGTTGTTGATGAAGGTGCGCGACGAGGCCCGGCCGCATTTCGAGCAAGCGGCCGCCTCTGGAACGCCGGCCCAGCGCGCGGCCGCGATTCGCTGGCTCGGACGAAATGCCCGCGAGGCGTCGCGAGAGTTTCTGCTAGCGCACCGCGAGGCCGAGAAGAGCGCCAAGCTGCAAGAAGCGATCAACGAAGCGTTGGGCGAAGCCAGGCAGGAGTCGTCAACGCCACAAGCCGAAACTTCACTGCCCGGGCCTCCTTTGCCGGCGGTCGAAAAGGAAGCGCCGCTGTCTCCTTCCGCGCGGCAGGCAGTCGTGGCGTTGATCGAGGCTTACAATCGCGCGGCGACGGACGTGAACCAACAGGCGCGAAACATCGCCAACAATACCCGGCGCATACGTCGCCCGATTTGCCGCTCTACGGCGAATCGCAGCTCGAGTTGCTTTGCCGTCGGTTGGAACTCGCCGATCTGACGGAGTTTCTGAACCGCGAGCCCGAATTCCTGGTTAGTTCGCGAGAGTTCTTCGATCGCGTACTCGATTTTGCCGCGCATCCGGACGTGCGTCTGATCCAACTGATCCGCTTGCTGGGGCTCGTTGGCTGGATCACCGAGCGTCACTGGGGACGCCCGGCCATGTTGGGGATGACGCAGGAGTATCTGAAACGTTTTCAGAAGACGCACCCTCCCGGCTTCACGGCGCCGGAACTGGCCGCCGTGTTAGACGCCGTCGGCGTTGACGGCCGCGTGATTGGCTACGATTTGCTGAGCGGATTCTACGGACGCCATGCCTGGCTGTCCGAAGGGGTTGAGAATTATTTTGCCGCGCATCTCGAGCTGCTTGAAGACGGCTTGGACAACCGTCCGCTCACGGGCGGCTTTGCGTTCGAATGGCGCCACGTGCGGACGCGGACGCTGGAAGTCATCGCGAAGTTCGCGCAGCTCCCGCCTTCGGTCGTAGGCCGCCTTTGGCAGATCGCCATCGGCGCCGGCAAGACCGATCGGCCGGCCGCGCAGCAAATCATGGAGCCTTTGCCCGACCTGCCTCAGCGCCTGGCCGACGCCTTGGCCAGCGGCGATTACCCGACGCGCGTCGCCGCGGCCGAATGGCTTGGCCGCGCGGGCGGCAAGCACGCGGCAGGGCTATTGCATAAGGCGCTAGCCAAGGAGAAACAGGACGCCGCCAAAGACGCCATGCTCACGGCGCTCGAACGGCTGGGCGAGAGCATCGAGTCTTATCTCGATCGCGGCAAACTGCTGGCTGAAGCCGAGCGGGGGCTGAAGAAAGGTTTGCACAAGGATCTCGAGTGGTTCCCCAGCCACTCCTGGCCCGAAGTGCGCTGGGCCGACTCGGGCCAGCCTGTGCCGCAAGAGATTCTCAACTGGCTTTTGGCGCAGACGCACAAGCTCGGCAGCCCCGAACCGGGCGCCTTGCTGCGGCGATACTGCCAGCAATTTGCCGTGGAAGACCGCGCAGCCTTGGGCGAGTTCGTACTGACTCAATGGATCGAGCAGGACACCCGGCGCAAATACACCGAGGCCCAGGCCCGCTTGATGGCAAAACAGGAAGCGCAAACCATTTACAGTATGGCGCAGCAGTATGCGAATTCGACCAAGTCGCTCGAGGCCTACGAAGAACTCTGTTTTCAAGGCATCTGGTCGCAGTGCATCGGCTCGGCGGCGAAGCAAAAAGGCATCCTCGCCCTGGCCGCGGCGTGCTGCGGCGAGGGGGCGGTAAAAATTGCGGGTGATTTTCTCAAGCAGTGGTATGGCTACCGGGCTGCCCAGTGCCGAGCGCTGGTCGTGATGTTGGCCTCGCTCGAGCATTCAGCCGCCATCCAGTTGCTGCTGTCGGTGGCCGGTCGCTTTCGCACCAAGAGCATCCGCGAAGAGGCGGAGAAGCAAGTCAAGCTGCTGGCCGAACGCAAAGGCTGGACGGTCGACGAACTGGCCGACCGCACCGTGCCGACGGCCGGGTTTGACGAAAGGCTCTCGCTCGAACTCGATTACGGTCCGCGCCAGTTCTCGGCCCGGCTGCGGCCCGATCTGTCGATTGCGCTGGCTGACGCCGACGGCAAGCCGCTCAAGGCGCTGCCCGAGCCGCGCAAGGACGACGATGCCGAGTTGGCCAAGACGGCGAAGAAGACCTTCTCGACCGCCAAGAGCGAATTGAAAAAGCTGGTCTCTCAACAAACCTCGCGGCTGTACGAGGCGATGTGTACCGAGCGCACCTGGAACTACGCCGACTGGAACGCCTATCTGTACGAGCACCCGATTGTGCGCAGTCTCTGCCAGCGGCTTGTGTGGACGGTCGTCGATGGCGACGGGTCGGGCAAGATGTTCCGCCCGCTCGATGACGGCACGCTGACCGACGAGCAGGACGAACAAGTCGCCCTCTCGTCCGACGCCCGGCTGCGGCTGGCGCACGGCTCGCTCGTTTCGATCGAAACTTCGGCGGCCTGGCAGCAGCACCTGGCCGATTACCAGGTTGAGCCGTTGTTCGCCCAGTTCGGCCGCGGCCGCTACGCGCTAACCGACGACAAGCAGGACGCCGCGGAAATAAGCGATTTCGAAGGCCATCTGATCGAGGCCTTCAAGCTTCGCGGACTGGCGACGCGACTGGGCTACACGCGCGGTCCGACGGGCGACGGCGGCTGGTTCTATGAATACGAAAAGACGCTGGCCGGGCTGGGCTTGAAAGTCGTGTTGCGCTTCAGCGGCAACGGGCTGCCCGAAGAGAATCGCACCGTGGCGTTGATCGGCGTACACTTTTCGCCGACCGCGAGCGACTCGGGCGGGATGTTGTTCGATCAGCCCGGAATCCCGCTGCGCGAGGCGCCGAGCGTGTTGTTGAGCGAATGTTACCACGAGTTGAAGACCATCGCCGCGGCGGGAAGCGGTTACGACCCTGACTGGCAGCGGAAGGTCGAGCCGTAAGCCGGCACGCGGTTCCGTCCGGCGGCATCGACCGAAATTCTCGGATTTCGCCGAAGGCGCCTCCGCGAGGGGCTCGCCGGTTTCTGTGAGCGCCTCGCCTGCTGACTTGAGAAAGGCGCCGGCGAGAAGAAGCCAACGCCCACGCTCTGCAACCCCAAGGCATGCTCCAGCCTCAGGCGGCCTTCAGCGCATCTCCCGTTCCCGCGATCTGCGACTTGCAGCAGGCGACGGGCAAAAGCTCCGTTTTTTATTTGACCTTTCGTGATCTTGACCTAGGGTTTCGACAAGGCGGAATTGCAACCCTTTCGGGGGCAACCGCCGCTCATCTCATCCGGCGTCGGGCCGGTGCTCACCAAGTCCGCGAAGAGGTACGCCCGTGATCATGTTGCGTCTCCGATCGTTTCTTGCGCTGGCCGCCGTGAGCGGATTGGCCGCGACCGCTTCGGCGCAGACCGCCGATCCTTATCAGCCGTCACAACGGCCGCTGGGCCTGCCGGTGGTCGGTCCGACCTACAAGGCCGGCAGCGACAGCGCGTCGCAGGCCTTCGAACAAACGAGGCAGAAATTCCTGAGCACGATCCAAAAGCTGCTGCCGGAAGCCAAGGTGTTCACCGGAGCCGGCGTGAATCGTCTGGATCCGACGCGGCTCTACTTCGGTTACACCTACACTCCGCGGGTCTATTTCCTGTACGTCGGGGCCTGCTACGACAACGCTCTGGGCGTGACGATCGCCCAGGTGGCTGCGCCGACGTCGAACCCCGTGACCGGGACCAATTACACGATCTTCCCGCTCGTCCACTCGAGCATCGCCCCGGTCTGCGCCAGCGGATCGGGCAAGCGCTCCAAGACGGAGCCGCTGTTGTCGGGCGACTTCGTGCAGTTGCCGACGGTGAATGCCGGCGAACAACTTGCCTTTTTCATCATGGCGCAGATGGACAGCAGCGGGAAGCCGACCAACGTGTTCTACAACGGCGAATCGAATAACGCCGACAACTTCCAGCACCTGATCGCCTTCTTCCCCGACAACAGCCAGTACATCATCATCGGCTTCGAAGACATGTTCAACGGGGGCGATAAGGACTGCAACGACCTGGTGTTTGCCGTGGACATTGGCGGGGATAACGCCACGTACCTGCGCGATCCCAGCAGCATGCCCCGGTGAGAAACGCAGGCATGAATCATCCATCTTCGGGGCGCCGGCTCGCGTGGCGACGACGGGCCGCCTCTCGCCGCGAAAGCCGGCGGGGAGCGGCCACCGTCGAGCTGGCCTTGTGCATGCCGATCTTGTTGACGATCGGCCTGGGCATGATTGAGACTTCGAACGTCGTCTTCATCCAGACCCGGATGCAATCCGCGGCGTACGAGGCCGCACGGCTGGCGACGCGGCCCACGACTTCCCAAGCCACCGCGGCGAGCAACGCCGAAGTCACGGCCTACTGCCAGACGCTGTTGACCCAACTCGGCGTCAACGGGGCTACGGTTACCGTTACGCCCGGCAACCTGGTCGACGCCGAGCCGCAAACGCTGGTCACTCTCACCGTCTCGGCGCCGTGGAATCAGAATTCGGTCACCTCGTTCGTGCTCAATAGCTCGGCCACGTTCACGACGTCGGTGTCGTTGGTCATCGAATAGACAACTTGAGAGACGCAGCATGAAGAAGAACGGTCGCAAGCGTCGGAATTCTCGTCGCGGCGGGATCACGGTGATGGTCGCCGCCGTGATCGCCATGCTGCTGATTCTCGCGGCATTCGCGGTGAACGTGGCGTACATGCAGCTCATGCGCGAGCAGCTCCGCATCGCGTGCGACTCTGCGTCGAAGGCGGCGCTGGTCAACCTGGGCGCCACCCAGAATGAATCTTCTGCAGCCGCTTTCGCGCAGAGCGTTTCGGAGCACAATCTTGTCGCCGGCAAGACGCCGCAAATCGCCGCCTCGAACATTGTGTTTGGCAGCGCCGTGGCGGACAGCTATGGCGTCTACACGTTTACGCCCGGAGCGACGCCCTTGAATTCGGTCCAGGTGACCGGCACGGTGACGCGGCCCCTGTTCCTGCAGACGTTTCTGCCGGTCGGCAGCTTTACGAGTTCGCAGGTTTCCGTAGCCACGCGCATCAGCCACGACGTTTGCCTGGTGCTCGATCGCTCCGCCTCGATGGCCTTTGACCTAAGCAGCAACGAGTTCAGCTATCCTGCGGACGTCGGTGCACTGGGAAATCCGCTGCAGATTTATTTCACTCCGCCCAGCGCCAACGGCAGCCGCTGGCAGGAGCTGACCGTCGCGGTCGACAGTTTCATCGCGACGCTTCAGGCCCGCAATCTCGACGTCAACGTGGCTCTGGTGACCTACGCAGAAGATTTCTCGTTCGGCACGTTCAGCGCCACCGACGCTTCGCTCGACGTTCCGCTGACGTCGAATTTCAGTCTGGTCGGGTCGACCATGGATGCCTGGGGGCGGCAGGCCCTGGTGGGCAACACGAACATCGAGGCGGGGCTTTCCATGGCCGTCGCAGAACTCACCGGCGGGCGGGCCCGGACGACGGCCGATCGGACGATCATCCTGCTCACCGACGGCGTGCCGACCACCGGCAACTCCGATATCGCCTCGCTGACCCTGAATGACCGGCTCAGCTCGCAGATTGTGACCCACGTAATCACGTTCGGAGCTCAGGCCTCGTCGGGCTCGTACCAGTCGATGATGATGAACGCCGCCGATAACGGCAATGGAATGTACTTCAACGCTCCGACGGCGACGCAATTGCAGCAAGCGTTTCAAAAAATCGCCGATAGCCTGCCCGCCGTACTCATCAAGCAATAGGTTGCCGAGAGCATGAAACGAACTTCGGGAAAGGCTCGACGTCGTCGCGGCGCGGCGACGGTTGAATTCGCCGTTTGTGCGCCGGTTTTATTTATGCTGGTGTTCGCCATTGTCGAGTTCTCTCGCGCTCTGCAGCTCCAGCAATCCGTTCGCCAGGCGGCCTTTGAGGGGGCTCGAGCCGGCGTTGCGCTCGACGCCGTCACGTCCGACGTGACCGCCGCCGTCACCGCCAACATGGCCGCGGTCGGCGTTGGCGACTCGACCGTCACCGTGACGCCCAATCCGCTTTCCTATTCCAGCCCGACGGTCACCGTGACGGTTGCCGCCAGGCCGGCTACGAGCGGCTGGATGCTGCGGTTCTTCAACCAGTCGAGTTCGATCAGTTCCACGATTTCGCTGATTCGAGAAGTGCAAGCGATCTCACAACCGGGCAATCTGAACCCGGGCGGCGGGTCCTCCTCGGGTTCCACGGGCGGCAGCGGCTCCAGCGGCAGCGGCTCCAGTGGCAGCGGCTCCAGTGGCAGCGGTTCCAGCGGCAGCGGTTCCAGCGGCAGTGGTTCCAGCGGCAGTGGTTCCAGCGGCAGTGGTTCCAGCGGCAGTGGTTCCAGCGGCAGTGGTTCCAGCGGCAGTGGTTCCAGCGGCAGTGGCGGCAGCGGCTCTGGCGGTTGGGGAGGCGGCTGGGGCGGGGGCTGGGGAGGCGGCGGTTGGTGGTAGGACAGCGCGGCGGAAAGTTGATCGCCGCTAGTCTACCGGCAACTTGAAATCGGCAATCCAAAGCTGGCTGGAATGGTCTGCCGTGCGGTTGCTGGTCCACATCAGCTTTTTGCCGTCGGGCGAGAAGACCGGGAGCACGTCGGCGGCCGGATGATCGGTCACGCGCATCACCGGCCCGTCGGCGGCCAGATGACCGTCTTCCACCTTATACTTCAACAGCCAGAGATCGTAGTTGGGACGTTTCGTCGGGTCGGAGTGGTCGGCGCCGGTCCAGATGATATAGGGCTTGCTGGGGTGCCAATAAGGCGCCCAGTTCACGCCGATGTTGTCGGTCAGGGCGACTTCGTGTTTGCCGTCGATGCCGATGCAGTAAATCTGCAGCATGTCCTTTTCTTTGCGATCGCTGCGGAAGATCACCCAGCGGCCGTCGGGCGAGATGAACGGGCCGCCGTCATAGCCGGGAGCGTCGGTCAACTGCCGCACGTTCGAGCCGTCGGCATCCATGACGTAGAGGTCCGGATCTCCGTCTCGCATGCTGCAGAAGGCAATTTTCTTGCCGTCCGGCGAGTAGGCCCCTTCGGCGTCGTAACCCGGCGCCTCGGTCAGCCGCTTCAGATTTCCGCCGTCGAGATCGGCTTGGAAGATGTCCATGTACGGGTCGAACGCCCACTCGTAGCGGCGCCGCGCCCGCTGGCGGCGTCTTCGGCCTGTTTCTTGCGCTCCGCAGACTCGGTCTCGTCGAGCTGCGGATCGAGATGGCTGGAAGCGAACAGGATGTGCTCGCCGTCGGGCGAAAAGTAGCTGCACGTGGTCCGGCCGCGTCCCGGACTGAGCAGCTTAGGCCGCCCGCCCGCCAAGGGTTGAGAATAAATCTGGTAGAACGGATAGTCGTGCGGGATGGCTTGATAGATGATGGTTTCCTGGTCGGGGGAAAAATAGCCCTCGCCCGCTTTGACGAACCCGTCGGTGACCTGCCGGACGTTGGCCAGCAGCTTGCCTTCGATGGATTCGGTCGGCTCGTCCGCTCGCGCGGCCGGCGGAAGCAGGCAAGCCGCGTGCAGGACCCCGAGAATGCAGATCGGCAAGCAACGGCGGCGGAGACGGGAGTTCGAGAGAGCCAGGGCAGACGTCGTCAGGCGGGGCGGCATTCGGTCTTTCTCCAACGATGGCGAACTGGGCGACGCCGGCGCCGGCCGGCGTCTAGGCGGCCGGCCGGAAGTTGCGTCGCTGGCGTGCGAAACCGTAATTATAGGCGAAACCATGAAGATTTACACGAAGACGGGCGATCAGGGCGAAACGGGACTGTTCGGGGGGCCGAGGGTCCGAAAGGATCATCCGCGGATCGCGGCCTATGGGGAAATTGACGAGCTGAATGCCGTGTTGGGGCTGGTTCGCGCCGAGGCGCCGCCCCAGGATATGGATGGATTGCTGGCGGAAATACAGAATCTGTTATTCGACGTAGGGGCGGAATTGGCGACGCCCGACCCGGAGCGGATGGGCACGGCCGGCATCGGCGCGACGCACGTCGGTCGGATCGAGGCGGCCATCGATCAATACGAAGCTCGACTCCAGTCGCTGAAGGCGTTTATCCTGCCCGGCGGCACGCGCATAGCGGCGGGATTGCACCTGGCCCGCACCGTTTGCCGCCGCGCTGAACGTCGCCTGGTGTCGCTGGCCGCCTTGGAACCGATCTCTCAGCCGCTGATGATCTACGTGAACCGCCTGGGCGACTTGCTGTTCGTGTTGGCCCGCGAGGCGAACCGGGCCGCCGGCCGGCCGGATGTATGCTGGGAAAAGCAAACGCGGGGCGACTGACCGACGGGCGAACGGTCTCACGGGCGGTGTGTTATCAGGTTGTTTATGGAAGTCGGACGTTGGGATTGTAGGAATCGGGGCTGAATTTGTACAACGCGTCGCCGGTCGCGGCGCGCGGGCTCAGGCGGTTTTCCAATCCTCTCAAACCGTCTGTGAGTTAAGATCGCGAGAGTCTGTGGCGGAGCTCGTCCGTTGTCAAAGAAATCCCAAGCCCGGCTGCAACCTGGCGCCGAGAAGAAAGGGTAGATTTTTATCGGATGCCGGTCCTTTGCAGCCGCAGGGGGCCCTCGCATAATGGTTTGTCAGAGGAAATTGTTTTCCTGGCGCCTGTCCGTCGCATGGCGGGCCCGGTGGGTGCTGTTGTGAAAGCCAAAAGACACTTGGAGATCAACGATGAAAAAGGTTGAGGCAATCATCCGGCACTTCAAACTCGAAGACGTGAAGAACGCGCTTAGCGAGCAAGGCATTCAAGGCATGACCATCACGGAGGTCCGCGGCTTTGGTCGCCAGAAGGGCCACACGGAAATGTACCGCGGCACCGAGTACGCCGTGGACTTCGTGCCCAAGGTCAAGATCGAAGTCGTCGTCACGAACGAGAACGTTCAAAAGGTGATCGACACGGTGATGCGCCGGCCAGACGGGCCAGATCGGCGACGGCAAGATCTTCGTGATCGGACTGGAAGAAACGGTGCGCATCCGCACCGGCGAAACGGGCGAAGAAGCGATTTAAGCTCGCGGCCGCCGCGGCGGCCGCATTAAGTCTGAACTGGCGGATAGCTCAGCGCGTCATGACCACCGGCCCACGCTTGCGAACTCGCGTCTTAGCCGCCAAAGAGCGGCTGGTCGCGGGCGCGAAGCGATCCGGCGGCGCCGCGCCGACGGGCTTTCGGGAGTCGAGACCAGCAGCGCGCTGGCCGATCTGTTCGACGAGATCATTCTCGAGCTTTTCGAAGGCGCCTTGAGCGATCTGGGTTTGGACGGTCCTGACGGGCTGAAACGCGAGGTCGCGCTGGCGCCGCATGGCGGCTACGGCCGCCGCGACGTCTCGCCTTATTCCGACGTCGACCTGATGCTGCTGCACGCTCCCGGCGCGGACCATCGCGTGGCGCCGCTGGCGCAGCGGATGCTGCAGGATTTGTTCGACGCGGGCCTGGTGCTCGGTCAAAGCGCGCGCACGCCGACTCAGGCCTGCCGCCTGGGTCGCAAAGATCCGGTGATCTGGACCTCGTTGACCGAGGCGCGTTGGCTGGCCGGCAGCTGCCAGTCTGTTCGCCGGCTTCATGCAGAGTTTTCGCAAGCAGGCGCAGCGGCACTCGGCCCGGCTGATCGCCGCGGTCGACAAGGTTCGCACCGAAGAGCGGCTGCAGTATGGCGAGACCGTCTACCTGCTGGAACCGAACGTCAAACGCTCGCGCGGCGCGCTGCGAGACATTCAGTTGCTGCGCTGGGTGGGCTTTGCCCGCCATGGCGAGACGGAGCCCGAGACGCTCCTCGAACGGCAGGCATTGCCGGCCGAAGACGTCGCGACGCTCCAGCGGGCTCGGGAGCACCTGCTGCGGCTGCGCAACGAGATGCACTTTTTTGCCCGCAAATCGAATGACGTGCTCGACCGGGCCGAACAGGTGAGATTGGCTGAGGCGTTCGGCTATCAAGGCGAAGCGGGACTGCTGCCGGTCGAGCAGTTCATGCGCGAGTACTTCCGGCAGACTGAAGGGATCAGCCAGGTCGTCACCCGCTTCCTGGCCAACTCGCGGCGAGGTCCGCGGTGGGGCGAACTGCTGGCCCCGTTGTTCAGCCATGAGTTCGAGCGGGATTTTCGCGTGGCGCCGACCCAGATCTCGCGCATCCGCGCGGGCTGGCCAAGCTCTGCAGCGATCCGGCCGAAATCTTGCGATTGGCCGAACTGGCCAGCTTGTACGACAAGCCGATTGCGAGGGCGACGGCCGAAGCGATTCGGCTTGCCGTGCCGGACTTGCCCGAGGAAGTCTCGGCCGAATCGGCCCGGCGATTCGTCGCCTTGCTGTCGCAGCCGACCCGCCTGGGCGAACTGTTGCGCAGCCTGCACGAGATGCGAATGCTGGAAAAGCTCATTCCGGCCTTCGGCCACGCGCGCTGTTTGCTGCAGTTCAACGAGTATCACAAGTACACCGTCGACGAACATTCGCTGCGCGCCGTCGAGCAGGCGACCGATCTGGCCGGCGACCAGGGGCCGCTGAGGCTCGGTCTATCGTCACATCAAGCGGAAATGGCTGTTGCACCTGGCGCTGCTGCTGCACGATCTGGGCAAGGGGTTTCCGGAAGATCATAGCGAAGTCGGCCTGCGGATCGCCAACGACACGGCCGCCCGGCTGCGGCTGTCGAAAGGCGACGCCGAAACGTTGGCCTTCCTGGTTCACAAGCACCTGCTCATGTCGCACATGGCGTTTCGTCGCGATACGAGCGACAACCAGGTCGTGTTGCGCCTGGCTCGCGAGGCAGGCTCGCCCGAAGTGATGCAGATGTTGTTCGTGCTGACGGCCGCCGACCTGGCCGCCGTCGGTCCCGGCGTGCTGAATGCCTGGAAGGTCGACGTTTTAGCCGATCTGTACCATCGCGTCATGCAGCAACTGGCGGGAGATTCGCCCGCGATCAATTCGGAAGAGTTTCTCGCCAGGCGCCGAGAACAGACTTTGGCGGAGCTTGGTAACGCCGAGGAGGACGAGCGGCAGTGGTTCGAACGGCAACTGGCGGCCGCTGCGGCTTCGTATCTGCAGACCACCGAGGCGAAGCAGATCGTCGACGACCTGAGGCCCTTGCGAATGCTGAAACGCGGCGACGTGCTGGCGGCGGGGCGATACCAGGCGGAGAAGGGGACCGTTGAATACAAGGTGGGAACGACGGAAGACATCGCCCCCGGCGTGTTCCACAAACTCGCCGGGCGCTGGCGGGCCGCGGCCTGCAGATTCTTGCCGCGGAGATTCATACGCTGGCCGACGGGCTGATTTTCGACCGGTTTTACGTTCACGATCCCGACTATGCCGGGGAGCCGCCCGACGCGCGAATCCATGAAGTCTGCCGCGCCTTGGCGTCGTCGCTGCGCGATCCGGCGTCGAAGCCGACGTTTCGTCGCGTCTGGCGGGCCGGAGAACAGCGAAGGCAGGCCGCCCTGCCGACGGCGCCGACCCAAGTGCGGATCGACAATAGCACTTCAGACCGCTACACGATCGTCGACGTGTTCGCGGCGGACCGGATGGGCTTGCTTTATACGATCGCCCGCTCGCTGTTTCGCTCGGGGTTGTCGGTCGCGGTGGCCAAGATCGGCACGTACCTGGATCAGGCCGTGGACGTGTTCTACGTCAATGACGATGCGGGACGCAAGATTACCGATGAAGACCGGCTCGGCGAGATCGTCCGGCAGTTATCGGCCGACCTGGAAGAGTTCGAAATCGCCGAAGCGAAACGCTCCGGCGGATCGTGAGCCGCGGAGCAAGCTGCGGAACGCAAAGCGAGCGTCGCTTAGTTGGGCGATGCGCCGCCGGCGGCTCCGTTTTGCGACGGATTGAGACGACCGGTGAACCGGCAGCCGATCAGGAACCTGGTTTCTGAGCCCGACCACATTTCCGAAACGTGGACGACGCGCGCGATGACGTAGATCAGGACCGGCGCTTTGCCCAACTCGACGGCCAGGGTCTCGCAATCGGGCGGTTCCGACGTCACAAAGGAGAAGCCGCCTGCCGACAGATCGTGACATTCGACGTCGCGAAACTGCGACAAGCCGGGCATCTGATCGCCGTCGCAAGGGGCCAAACGTTGTACGCAACGATAGCCGCGGCGCTCTTTCCCGCGCCGGTCGCTGGCGTCGCTGACGCTGGCGGAAATCAGCCGGTGAACCTGGTTGTAGAAGCTGGAATCGCCCGGATCCGACATAACATCGCCCGTCCCCGCAGTCTGCTCACAGTAAATCCGACCGGCAACCTTGCCGGCCGCTTCCCTTGACGACCACTGCGAACAGGTCGCCATGGTATCCATAGTATATTCTTGCCGCGTCGGCAAATTCGCGCAGCTTTCCGGGAACCGGCGGGGCGCGGTTATCCGGCTTAGGATGCTTGCGTCGGTTGTCGCGAGCCAAGAGCGGAAGCCGTCGCTGCTCACGGCTCGACCTCCTGCCGGCCCGCGGCGCCGGCTCCAAAGAGTCCGACGCCGGTTCCCCTGCCTTCGGCGGGGACTGCAGGCGATTTATTTTCTCAGGCGTTGGTCGCCACCGACGGGTCGTCGGCCACGTTGACCCACACGTGAACGTGGGGTTCGCCGCGGAAGTACCAGACGAACGCGGGGCCTTCCAGCCGCCAGCAGTCCCAGACCTTGTCGCCGCCGATGTCGCCGTCCTTGTAGAAGGTCAGCGAGCAGCCATCGAGTCCGCCCTGGGCCTTGAGGCACGAGAGCACTTCATCGCGGTCGCTCTGGCGGTACGGCTCGATCAACTTTTGCAGGACCTTCTGCACTTGCTCCTTCTGGTCGGACGACATCTCCGTAAGCGGAATGCCGGGCAGCGGCTGGTCCTTGCCGCCGAAGCCGACCTGCTGTTCTACGGGACGCTTCTCCGCCAAGGCCAGCTTTTGCTGCTTGCCGTCGAGCATGCCGAACAGCTTGTTGGCTTCCAGCGCCTGAGGCCAGAAGACGTTGCCCGGATGGCCGGCGTCTTCGTGAAACTGGCCGCCGCCGGCGTGTCCGTAGAAGATCGGGCCGCCGAAAGCCACGTGGTCCGCCGAGTTGCCGTCGCAGCGCAGCGTGAGGTGGCGTCCGGTCATGACGAACTCGTATTTGCCGTCGCCCGGCGTGCCGAAGATGGCGATGTTCTGGTCGTGGCCGTAGCCGCCGGCGTCGTCTTCCAGTTGCCGATCGATGCGCGCATGCCAGTCGGGCTGAATGATGCCCTCGAAAATCTGGCGGATGATTGCCTGCTGATCGCGGGTGTAGAAATCGCTGCCGATGTCCGGGTTGGTGATATGCCAGTTATTGGCGACGCGGGTTCGCAGCAAGCCTCGCTTGGGATCCTGGAAATCCCACGCGAAGCACATGGTCTTGCGCTGCTTCTCGGCGAGCGAATCGTAGAGCACTTTCACGAGGGATTCGGGAGCGGAGGCCGACGCGGACGTCTCGGCCGCTTCCGCCCAGACGGGCCAGGCGCCGGCCGTCGCCGCGGTTGCCGCCGCCGCCGCGCCGGCAGCCTTCAGAAAATGACGCCGGTTCAGCTCCTGCGAGCCGGCGGCGGAGCGAGTCTCGAGCGGCGAATCACAATCGGGGCAGTGGTGCGCTGGGCGTTGCATGTTGAGACCTCCAGGGGCGGGGGGAGCCTGGTCAAGTAGGCGGTCGGGCCGATCGCCAGAAGTCGACCCGGTCGATCATAAATCAAAATATAGTGCCTAGGCAATCTTATCGGGTTACAGCGCCTGAAAATCCATCATGCCTCAGAAGAGGCATGGCGTGCTGCGGGCGAGCCGGGAGCGGCTGACGAAGGGAGCCGTTTTGCCGCGGAAGGCCGGGCCGCCTGGCAGATCGGACAAAAGAAAGTTGACCGCTGCGCCTGAACGATTCGCACGATCTGGCCGCTCCCACATCCTGCGCAAGTCTGACCGGCACGATCGTAAACCCGGTGATGATTTTGAAACTCGCCGGCCACGTTGAGCGCGTTGCGGTAGGTTCCGTCAGACAGCGTCGAGCCTTCGTAACGGATGGCTTCTTCGAGGACCGCGCGAATGGATGATTCCAAGGCGACCCAGTCGGCGTTTCTCAGACGGTTGCAGCGCCGCTTGGGATGGATGCTCGCCCGATGCAGAATTTCGGAGGCGTACAGGTTGCCGATGCCGGCGACGGCCTTCTGGTCTAATAGCGCCACCTTGATCTCGCGGCGGCTGGCGCCCAATCGCTGACGCAACACGTCGGCCGTGACGCCTCAGCGCATCGGGCCCGATGACATGCAAGCCGTAACGCCGCTCGAAGTCGCTGGCCGGCACGAGCCGCACCGTCCCTAAGCCGCGGCGGTCCCAGAACATTAACTGGCCGTCCGTGCCGCCTGACAGGCGGAACGTCAACCGCAAGTGTTCCTCTTCGGGCGGGTCCGCCAGCAACACCAGGCCCGTCATCCGCGGTTCGATAACGATCGAATCGCCGGCGCCGCCGCGCGGATGATCCAGCCGAATAACGACGCGCTTGCCGATCCGGTCCAGGCCGATGATGGTCCGCCCGACGACGCGACGGCGCAGACGCCCGAACTCGGGCGAGATCAGGATCGGCTTCAGCCGGCACTTCGGGCGCACGACATCACAGATGCGGCTGCCGACGACCGCCGCGATGCCCCGTCTCATCGTCTCTACTTCAGGAAGTTCTGGCACGAGACCCGGTCGGAAGCAGGGGCTTATTTAAACGCGGCCAGCAGGCTGGAGACGTAATCTCCCAGTTCGGCGAGCACTTGCTCGCGCGGGCGATGATCGGCTTCGGCGACGCGGCGCACAATGGCCGAACCGACGATCAACCCGTCGGCGACCGGAGCGAGGCGCCGCACGTGCTCAGGCTGGTTAATTCCGAAGCCGATGCAGATCGGCGTATCGGTCTGCTCGCGCAGCCAGGCGACGTTATCCACGAGCGACTGGGGCAGGGCGGTGCGCTCGCCGGTAATGCCGGCGACGGAGACGTAGTACAAAAAGCCGGTTGATTGTTCGGCAATTCGCATCGCCCGCTCGCGCGGCGTCGTCGGCGTGACCAGTTGAACCAGGCTGAAATCGGCCTTGCGGCAGATGGCGGCCAGTTCCGCCGATTCTTCAACCAGCAAGTCAGGCACGATGGCGCCGGCCACGCCCGCCGCCTGGGCTTCCTCCACGTAACGCTGGAGACCGTGACGGTAGATGATCGCGTAGCTGACCATCGTCACCAGCGGCGCCGCGACCTGCGGGCTGGTCCGTCCGAGCATTTCGAAGATTTGCGCAAGTTTGATCTTATGGTTCAAGGCCCGGGTGTACGAAGCTTGAATCACGGGCCCGTCGGCAATGGGATCGCTGTAGGGAACGCCGATTTCGCAGAGCTGCGCGCCGCGCGAAACCATCTCCGCCACCACGGCGGCTGTGAATTCGAGATCTGGATCGCCGGCCGTTACGAACGGCATCAGGGCCTTTTCGCCTGCGGCACGCAAGCGGGTGAAGAGTTGGTCGATGGCGGACATGGGGCAAGCGGATTCCAGGTTTTCGATTTGTCCAGGTCGTGCAGACCCGGCGAGTCAGATAAGTTTGACGCCGGTCTAACGCGCGAACTCAAGCGTCAGCGTTTGGGAGCGGGAAATATCAATCAATGCTTTCGCCCCGCAGGCGGGCGACCTCGAAGGCGTCCTTGTCGCCGCGGCCGGAAAGGCAGATCACGAGATACTGGTCCTTGGGCGCGTGCGCGGCGATTTCGAGGCCTTTGGCGATGGCGTGCGAGCTTTCCAGCGCCGGCAGGATGCCTTCGCTCCGCGCGAACGCGTCGAAGGCGGCCAAGGCTTCGTCATCGCGACAGGAGAGATACTTGACCCGGCCCGTCTCCTTCCAGTAGCTGTGCTCCGGCCCGACGCCCGGATAGTCAAGGCCGGCTGAGACGGAATGCACGTCGCAGGTTTGGCCGTCCTCGTCCTGCATCACGTAACTGAAACTGCCGTGCAGCACGCCCGGCTGGCCGAAAGAGAGCGGCGAGGCGTGGTCGCCAGACTGGTTGGAGCGCCCGCCCGCCTCCACGCCGAACAATTCCACGCCGCCGTGCTCCACGAACGGATAGAACATGCCGGCCGCATTGCTGCCGCCGCCGACGCAAGCCACCACGGCGTCGGGCAGCCGGCCAAGCGACTCGCGAGACTGGTCGATCGTTTCCCGGCCGATGATCGACTGGAAATCCCGCACGATCATGGGGAATGGATGGGGGCCGACTACCGAGCCGATAATGTAGTGCGTGTTCTCGACCGAGCTCATCCAGTCTCGCAAGGCTTCGTTAATGGCGTCTCTCAGCGTCCGCGAACCGCTGGAAACCGGCCGCACTTCCGCGCCCATCATCCGCATGTTGAACACATTCAGCTTTTGCCGGCGAATGTCCTCTTCTCCCATATACACGACGCACTCCAAGCCGAAGTGCGCACAGGCCGTCGCCGTGGCGACTCCATGCTGGCCGGCGCCCGTTTCGGCGATCACGCGCAGGCTTGCCCATCCGCAACGTCAGCAGCGTCTGGCCAAGGGTGTTGTTGATCTTGTGGGCGCCGGTGTGGTTGAGATCCTCCCGCTTCAGGTAGATCTGGGCGCCGCCGGCTTTTTCGCTGAGTCGTTTGGCGTGATAAAGGGGCGAAGGCCGGCCGACGTAATTCCTGAACAGTTCGGCCAGTTCGGCCTGAAAGCCGGCGTCGTTCGTCGCCGCTTCGTACTCCGCCGCCAGTTCGTCCAGCGCTCGCGTCAGGGTTTCAGGGACGTAACGCCCGCCGAACGGGCCAAAACGGCCGGCGGCATCGGGCACATGACGGGTGGCGGACATGGGCGGATCGACTTCTTGGTGAATGAGCGTTGTCGGCGGCCTGGCGGCGGAATGAGCCAAACCATTGATTCTCAGCAGCGGCTTCGACAGGGTCAAGGGCGGAGCCAGCGGCACTTCGGCGGTGGGCAGCACGCACAGGCATAAGACCACGGACCGAGGCGAGCGGAGCGCGATCAACGAAAGTTCGTCCGGCCGCAGGCAGGCAGAGTTTTAGGGGTATTCGTCCTCGCCTTCAAACCAGCCTTGCCGACCTCGCCCCCGTGCCGCTGGGCGCGACGGCGGCTACATACGCCGCCGGGACATTCAAGGACTTTGACATCCAGGAGCACAAGTCTCAGGTTCAGGTTCGGCCGAATAGCGCTTTCGTTCCGCCAGGCCTCTCTCCAGCACGAAAGCAACGGCTGGTTTGGCCGCTTCACCTCGAAGCGTCGGTGCGCAGGACCACGCCATTCATGGATCGCGGAAGATTAGCAAGCTCTAATCTACACAGGGGCGGGGCCCCGCCTTGCGTACACCGTGCAGTTTACCGCCATTGGGCTGGTTGATTCGTGAGACCGACTATGGAATGATAACCAATCCCGTTTTCTCTCTGCGGCGAAGCAAAACGGCTGCGAACTGTCCAATGTCGCTGAGAGACGGCGGCCGTAGTTGCGTATTCCAGACTTTGCGTCCTAGCCTTTGCAATGAACGCCAAGCTCATCAACGTCGGTCCCGGCTGCTCAAAACACCACATTGCGCTGGAGCGGCTCCCGGTGGTTATCGGGCGCGGTGCGGCCGCGGACATTCGCCTGGACGATCGGTGGTTAAGCCGCTTGCATTGTCGAATCGACAAGGTCAGCTCGACGCTCGTCGTGCACGATCTTGGCTCGAAAAACGGCACGCTCGTGAACCGGGCCCACGTCTCCGAAGAGATTCTCATGCCCGGAGATAAGCTGACGATCGGCACCGGAACGTTCGTGGTCTTGTACGACCATCGCCCGGAGGAAGTGCAGGACGCGATTGACGAACTCGTGATCAGCGAGGACTCGGCGCTGGACGACGGGGACAACACGGCCTCCGTGCTCACCGAAGGGGACAACTCGCCCACCTCGCTGGACAGCGGGGACAGCACCGCGTCGTATAGAGACGCCACGTAAGCGGACCGGGTGTTTCCTGAGGCGCTCCCCGAGCCGAAACGCCGGAGGACGAGTTGAGCGAACCGACGCTCTTTCAGCCGATCAGGTCGAGACTTCCGCCGCTTTCGCCTCTCGGGTCCTTGGCGCCGTGGCCGTCGCCGGTTTCACCGTTCGCCTGGTCCGACGGAGAGGGGGGCGGCAGCGGCGCCTCCCACAGACGTCGTCCGTCGGCGTCGCGATCGGCCGTTTGGTGATCTTCGCCGTCTGCGGCGCCAACGCCTGCCGCGCGCTCCGCTTTGAGACTCCCCTCTTGCTGCCGCTCGACGCCTGCCGTTTCGTGCTGGGCGCGTTCGACTTCCGAACCCTTCGTCTGCGCTAACGGCGAGCCCGCGACGCTGCTGACAAACCCCAACGGTCCGATGCTCATGGCACGCCTCCGTCTGTAAGGAACAGGGATTTTCGTTGGTCCGCCTGACGTCCGATTGTGTGGCGCCAGCCCATCGTCGTTTAGCGGTCTTCAGCCGGCACGCTCGTCGATTCGGCGCTTAGCCGGAGGAAAACGCACGAGGAGGCCGCGGCGCTTCGGGGCGACTACTGCAATTCTAGGTTACTGATTCACCTCCGAGGCACGCTGTATCTGGGCGCCGAATTATAGGTGGCGCTGGGAACTCCCGGTCGAGCGGCGGGGCCGACCGCCGTCGGCCGTCTGAGCGGTTCGGCCAGCGGCTCCGCGGATTGTAATTGCGGAAACGCCTGCAGCGCCTGGGCCAAGGCGGGGAAGACCTCGCTCCGGGTTTCCGGCGCCTCGAGCGTGCCGTCGACGTGGATCAGCATGATTTGCTGGCCGGCGCGGCCGAGAAACTGGTCCAGCAGCGGCAAGCGACGATCGTCGCGGCCGACGATCGGATAAAAGGTCATCTTGATGCTGCGGTCCAGGTTCAACTCGCCCGTGCCTCGCAAGCTGACGGCGTCGCCCTGACAATGGATGTTGTTCAAGTAAACGTGTTCGCCTTGAATGCGGAAGTTCATGTCGGCCGTGTTGAACGCCGTGGTGTCGGGGGCGCGGCCGCGCAGCGTTTTCAGCAAGGCGAGCATGACGGGCAACTCATACAGGTCGGCGTTGTTGAGCCAGATGCTGCCGCGGCCGCTCAGGTTATGGAGCCCGCGACCCGAGCCGCGAAAATCGGCGTTGGCGGAAAGCCGCCCGCTGATTTGTTGCCGGCCGACAAACGCCTCTTGCGCCGCGCGCGCAGGTCGGCGCCGGCCAGTTCCGCGTGGACGAAGTAGCTGGGCGCGTCATCCAGTTGGACCGTCACGTCACCCAGCAACCGCCCTTCATAAAGTTGTGCGGTAATTTGCCGCTCCGGCCGCAAGCCCCGCCGGCGATCGGCCTTGAAGCCGAAGAGGATCGACGCATCGTCGATCCAGAAGGGCCCGAGCACCTGAGTGAACTGGAAATCGCGATAGTTGACCGAATCGATGTCGAGCTCGCCATAGCACTGTAGTTTCCGGCCGTCAAATTCGCCGTCGAGCGTAATTTTGCCCGCCAACCGATCGAGCGTCACGCCGCAATCCAGGCCGCTGTTGGTTGCATAGACCCGCAAGTTCCACTTCGACGCGACCGGCTCGGCCGGGTCGCCGTGGCTCGCCAGTTCGAATCCGCCCTCGAGGTTGACCGCCCCCTTGGGCTTCAAGTCCGTGATCAGTTTCTTCAAGCGGCCGGCGCCCAAGGCGCGAACCAGATCGGCGTCGGCGCTCAGACGATCCACGGCCATGTGGGGCAGACTCAAGCGCCAGCCGCCGGCCGCGTCGATGTCGCAACTGCCGTCACGAGCCTTGACGACCGTGTTGCGGTGCTCGGCGTGGACGCCGGAGAACGTCACGCGGCCGTCCTGGTAGGTGAACTTTCCGCGCAACAGGTCGAGGCGATAGGGAAAATAGCTCGGCTCAATCGATACCGCCTGGTTCGCGTACTCGTTCAACACCGGTTCGGCGGTCACCGTGACCATCGGTTTGGGGGCGCCGGGAAAGAAACGGACGAGGGCGTGGAGGGCGACGGCGCCGCGGGGTTTCATGGCGGTCCACAACCGCGCTCCGCCCGGGCTGCGGACCAGCAGTGCGTCGCGCAGCTCTTCGTCCAAGGGAACGTTGAGTGCGTCGAAGTTCAAGGCGACGTCGTAATGCCCGTTTTCAGTGGGGAGCAAACGCCCATGGCAGACGACGCGCCCGTATCATTGACGCCCTCCAAGCCGGCATCGCCGAAATCCCAGCGGCCGTCGTCCATGTGAATCGAGCCGCGAATGTTCTCTAAAGGGTACGGGAACTGGTCGTACCTCAACGAGCAGCGGTTCAGCGAGAGGTCGAGCCGTTTATGCCATTCTCCGGGCGTTTGGTTTTCGGTTTGGCAGCGAAAAAAGACGTTCATTACGCCGCGCGGATGCAGCGAACGCACGATGCGGCGAGAGGGATCGCCGAGCGCGAGAAGCAGCTTTTCGTCGAAGCGCACGCCGTCGCCGCGGATTTCGCAATAGCCCGTCGCTGCGGGACCGGGATGCGAAAACTGTCCGAACACGCGGACGTCGGTCCCTTCGTTCGCGGTTTTCAGATCGACCATCAAGTCGTCTTCGTTCAGCTCCACAACGCCCGTACAGTGCTCCAGCCGGTAGGGGAACTTGTGGTAGCTGAAGCCGACGTTCATCAGCCGGACCGTCAGCCGAGGCTTCCAGCGGACGCCGTCGTAGTCGACTTCCAGTTGCTGGACGTCGAATTCTCCGCTGGGCATGAACTTCTGCCATTCTTCCTGCCACGATTGCGGCATCGCCGATCGCAACTGCGAGGCAAATACCAGCCGGTTTCCCGCGGCCTTCAACGTGTAAGGGCTCGTAGGTCCGAATCCTTGGCGGCGGAATTCGTCCACGCGCAGCGTCGTCTGGCCGCTGCGGGCGGTTGCGTCGGCGATCCGCAGGCCTTGGGGCGTGCACTCGAAATGCGCTCGCAGGTCCGTCAGCGGGTAAGGCAAACGCGGGTCGTCTATGCGGCCGCGGGTGACCTGGCCCGACACTTCGAAGCCGAAGTCAGGCGTCGCGGCAGGATCGCGGTAAACGGAGAACCGGCCTTTCATCTGAGCCCGCAACGAGCCTAACTCCGCCAGCCGGCGAGAGACGATGCCCGGCAGCGAACGGGTCATTTCGGGAGAGAAGTCCAAGTCCTGAATGGTCCCGTGGACCGACCAATGTTTTCCGCTGGGGGCGAAGCTGGCGGCCATGTCGATCTGGCGAAAGTGGTCGCCCGACAGATGGCCGATTAACTGCATCGCCGTCCGGCCGTCGGGATCGGCGCCGATGCGGTCGTCCGGTTTGAATTCCAGATCGATATCACGGAGCGTGAACGTGCCGCTTTGAGTCCTCAGCGGGTCGGAGATCTCGACGACGGCGTTCTCGATTGTTCCCTGGGGAGGCGTCTCGCTCAGTTTCGGCAGCGGAAACAACCTGGCGGCGCTCCAGGAACCGTCCGGCCGGTGGGTGATGCGAATCGTCGGCCGGCGAATGACGACGGTCGTGATCGAAAGTTCGCCCTGCAGCAGTTGCTTCCAATCCGTCGCGCCTTGCAGCAGAATCTCTTCCAGATAAGCCAATTCGGCCGTCGGTCCGCTCACGCCCGGTTCGCTGATCGAAAGCCCGCGAATCTCGATTCCCTGGCCGGAGAGCAATCTCGCGGAGCGGATCGAGACGGTCAAATCAGGGTACTGCTCGGCGATCCGCTCTTCGACGCGGCGACGGATTTCATCATCGAGACGAGGGTAGAAAAACAGCACTCCGGCGGCCGCTCCCACCAGCAACAGGAGCGATCCCCATTTGCAACTCGACCAGCAGATGCGGATCAACCCTCGGATGATGACGTACTTCCTTGCGAGATTGCGGCCGCGGACAGGACCATCAGGCTGAGCATGGCGGGTTCGCGGTAGCGAATGGAGCCGACAAACACCAGGTGCAGCAGCGTCAAGTAAATGGCGGGCAGCCAGGCCAGCACCGCCGGCCAGCCGCGATGACGCATCTTCCACGCTCCCCAAATTCCCAACGCCAAGACGGGAGCGTACGTGCCGAACGTCACGAGCCGCAACAGAGGGTTGCGGAATTGAGCGTCGTTGGGCCAGACGTTCCAGATTCGCATGAATTTAATGCCGGCCAACTCGGCCACGCGGACCGGGCGCCCCGCCGCCCAACTCAGTGCGGCGCGCCGCAGACGTTGATCGAGCCGGTATTCGAACGGTTCGTGCAGGCCGCCCGCCTGGCGCTCGGCATCGCGTTCCTCCTGTTGAAACCGCGGTACGAACGACATTTCGCTCGAACCGTCGGCTTGCGGATTCAGGCCGTCGTACAGGCTGGCGCCGACCTGCAACGTCGTCGGCACGAAGTGCCCGACGACGCGCCAGTTGCGAATCCACCAGGGACTCATCGTCAGCGCCAGCGCGGCGAGCATCACGGCGCCCAGGCGCAGGTGTTTCGTTCGTTGCCGCCCGAATACGACTCCGGCCGCCAGTCCAAACGGCACGAACAACAGCCACCCGGGGCGCATCAACGTCGCCGCCGCGGCCAGAACTCCCGCGAGGGAGGCCAACCAGGCGGCGCGCGCCGTCGTTGCCGCTTGCCAACTGGCGGCCCAGGCCGCCAGTTGCGCCACCATCAGCGGGCAGAAGGGCGCTTCGCTGAGCACAAAGACGCTGTCAGCGATAGCGCCAGGGTACACGGCGGCAAGTGCCGCGGCGATCAGCGCCGTTGCCGGGTTGAAGAGTTGCCGTCCCAGGCCATACACGGCGGCTACGGCCAGTGTTCCCAATGCCGCGCGAGCCATCGCGCCCACATCACGGGCGGCTCGTTTCCTGCAGCGCGGAACAGCCCGGCGAGCAGCAGCGGGTAGCCGGGCGTACGGAAAATACGTGCATCGGGCGAACCGTACTGATAGGGCTCGCCGTGGGCCAATTGCCGCGCGAGCGTCCAGTAAGCGTCGCTGTCGCCAAATTCGAACTGAGCCCCGGCTGGCAGCCGAGCCTGCCACCAATAGGCGGCGCCCATGCGCACCGCGAGCGCCAATGCCAACAGGCACGCCAGACGCGCATAATGGCCGCCGGAGAGCTTGTTCAATGTTGCCGCTCGCCTATTTACCCGCATGCGAATGGATCAAAAGTGGCGTATGCTACGTCAGTTACGTGAAATCGGTCAAGGCGGGTTTGCCGCTCGCGCAGCGCGGCGCGGCCGACAGAATCGCACCTGTCTCTCCCGGCGGCTCTCGCGACGCAACCGTTGCGAACGTTTGACGGAAAGGTCGAGCGGGAAAACATTTACTTGCGGTCCGGCCTCGATATACTCGATGGTCTTGTCGCGCATGCGGCAAGCCGTTCCTGCCGATAGGTCGCCGTGTTGCGGACTCCCGGTGAAAGCGTGCCAAACGAATGATTCGGTCCGATCTGCGCGAAAGCGGCTTCGGACGACCCCGCAAACGCCGCGAGGTTCTTCATTTGCGCAGCTTTCGAGAACTGCCGTCCTTCCCTATTTGTCTTCACAGCGCCCCAGGAGAACCAGATGATTAACCGCCGCGGGTTGTTCGTCTGCAGTTGCATCGCCTTGATCACCTCAGCTTTTACCTTCGTCGTGCGCGGCGACATCCTCCAGGAAATGGGCAACGCCTTTCAGTTGTCTCAGGAACAAAAGGGGGGCATCGAAGGCGCGGTGTTCATGGGCATGGCGCTCTCGATGCTGTTCGGCGGCTTCATCTGCGACCTGCTCGGCATGAAACGGATCATGTTTCTGGCGTTCGGTTCGCACTTAATTGGGTCGGTAGCGACTATCTTCGCGCCCCATTCCGACTTCAGTTACCAGTGGTTGTTTATTTCTTCGCTGCTGATGGGCTTCGGCAACGGTTTCACCGAGGTGGGCATCAACCCGCTGATCGCCACGCTGTATCCCGACAACAAGACCCACTATTTGAACATGCTGCACGCCTGGTGGCCGGGCGGACTGGTGATCGGGGGGCTCAGCGCTCAGTTCGTCGTTCGCAAGCTGGTTCCTGAAGGCATCGCCGGTTTGGAACTGTGGCAGACGTCGCTGTGCCTGATTGCCTTGCCCGCGATTGCTTACGGCGTGATGCTGATTTCCGCCAGGTTTCCGCAGACGGAGCGCGTGGAGTCGGGCGTATCGACCGCGGATATGTTCAAAGAGTGCCTGCGGCCTTTGTTCTTGATTTGGGGCTTCTGCATGCTGCTGACGGCGGCCACCGAGTTAGGGCCGCAAAAGTGGCAGGAGTCGGTGATGCGCAGCACCGCCGGCGTTTCGGGCACGCTGATTCTCGTCTATACCTCCGGCATGATGTTCGTGCTGCGGCATTTCGCCGGCCCGATTGCCCATAAGATTTCGCCGGTCGGCATGATGCTCGGATCGGCAGTATTGTCGGGAATCGGCCTGTACGCGCTGAGTTTTGCGGACAGCGCCGTCACCGCAATCGGATTCGCCACGATCTTCGGCCTCGGCATCACTTTCTTCTGGCCGACGATGCTGGGCGTGACGGCCGAACGGTTCCCCAAGGGCGGCGCGTTGGCCCTGGCGCTGATGGGTTCGATCGGCAATCTTTCCATCTCGCAGGTGCTGCCGCAGATGGGGCACATTGTCGACACCTACGCCGTTCGTTATGTCGAGGAGAAAGACGAAAAAATGGCCCCCGAGATACTCAAGCGGGAAGGTGCGGGGGCCTATGTCGGGATCGATCCGGGCGCCGTGGAAAAACTGCCCAAAGACAGCCCCGGACGCGAACTTGCCGCGGCGGCTCAGAGCCAAGGTTATCGCATGGCATTTCGCTGGGTGTCTCTCCTGCCTTCGCTGCTGATTGTGATTTTCAGCGGCGTCATTCTCTACGATCGTTCTCAAGGCGGCTACAAGGCGGAAATCCTGATCAGCCGCGACGAAGAAGACGAGCTCTTCGCGGGAGGCGTGCAAGGCGCCGTGGAGTAAGGAAGAAAGTCGGAGGTCGGAAGTTGGAGGTCCGAACGCGAAGGTTCTGCCTTCCTCCAACTCCGTCCGTGCTTTCTTTTTCCGCGGGGTGGCAGTTCTCGGCCGTCGATGCGCTCCACAACTTGATGCCGATTCGAGAGCCGGCGCGAAGCCTGGTTTCGCGTTACGTACGCGGCAGGTCTCCGACTTCCGCCTTCCGACTTTGCCTTACCGGCCGCTCCAGCGTCACCACGCGCTCCGTCCGGGTCGCGACGACGGCGCCTGGGAGCGTGATGGATAGGGCGGCCGCGGGCGGCGCTTGCAGCGCGAGTGCGGCCAGACGCTCCCACTCGTCGAAACCCATGGCTTGCTCCGGCCAACGCCGAGCGCCAGGCGAGCAACAGGCACTCGCGCACCAGCCGCGGCGGTTGGCCGATCAATGGCAGGCAGTCGATCGTCAGGCGGTCGGCGCCATCAGGCCGTACGCAGCGGTCCGCAAGCTCTGCGGCCATGCCGGCGATGAGCTCCTGGGCCTCGCCGGCCAGTTGGCCGAGCCGCAGAATCGCTTCGATCACGCGCGGGTTGTACTGTTCGGCAAGCTGCGGCAGCAGTTCGCGACGCAGCCGATTGCGGGTAAAGTCGAGATCGAGGTTGCTTTCATCGTTGCGATGCGGTTGGCCCAGTTCGGCTAGATAGGCCGTCACATCCGCGCGTCGCAGGCCAAGCATCGGTCGCAGCAGCGAGACGGCCTGTCCCAGCGGCCGGCTGCGCGGGATGCCGGCCAACCCCGCCAGGCCCGTGCCGCGGAGGATCCGGTGCAGGATCGTCTCGGCCTGGTCATCGGCCGTGTGGGCGGTAACCAGGTAGCGCGCTCCCAGGCGTTCGGCCGTCGCTTGTAAGAACCGGTAGCGGGCGTGCCGGGCGGCCGCTTCTATCCCATCGCCTTGGAGGGTCGCTTGCAGGGCGACGTCGGCGCGGCCGACTTCACAGCTCAGGCCCAATTCGCAGCACAAATCGCGGACGAAAGCTTCGTCGTCATCTGCCGAGACGCGCAACTGATGGTTGAAATGAGCGGCGATCAGCCGCCCCGGGCCGGGCACGCGAATGGCCGCCATGGCGCGCAGCAGCGCCACACTGTCGGCGCCGCCGGAAACGGCGACCAGAACGGTCAACTCGGCCCACTCGGGCGGAGCCCAACTTTCCGCTAATTGCCGTTCGAGCCGACGGCCCGCCATGTTCCTGACCTTGACGTTTGTAACCCCTAGCATGCGAACATTTTAACCGTGCTGGCGCCATAAAGGAAATCAGTTGCAGTTGAGGCAAACTCTGCTACGATGAGAATCGTGTTAGCCTGAAAGTGCGCGGCCGCCGCTCGGCGGCGTCGCAGGATGAATCAACGAGAATTAGTGACTGGATTTTGTGAGCAGGTAGCAAGACCCAGCCGATCTCGGGAGCCGGCCGAACCATGCACTTACTGATCATACTCTTGCAGCAGTTGCTCGGAATGCTTCCGAGTTCCAAGAAGGCCCCCCAGGGCGAAGTAGTGCGCACGCGGCAGCCGAACTCTTCGGCTGCGGAGACCGATGCGTGCCAGGGCCAAAGCATCTCGAACGACGGCTGGATGACGATTTTTCGGGGATCTGAAGAAGCCGGGTGGCGCTCGCCGAGTGTGCGCGCCGCTTGGCGCGGCCAGTGGCGCGGCAACTTTCTCGCTTGCCGCGGCCGTCAACGATTTCGACGCTGGTAACCCCGACAAATCCACGTGCGCGCGCGCGCGCCGCCGTGCCTCACTCCATCTCCCTTTCTCGCCGATTCACGGCTGGTCCTGTCCGACCAGCCGGCGAACAGCTCCTTCGGCGTCCGAGTCGTTGCGACCGCCCGGGCTGCACGATGAAATGCCGTGGCCAACGCCCGGTTGATTTGGCGCTTGAGAATACGATTCGCCGCGTCGGCCGGGACGACGTTTTGAATTGGGGAGCTGATGGGACACTTATTGACGCTGGTCGCCTCGGTCGTAGGCACCTTTGCGGTCATCAAACTGCTGGATTACCTGCATCTCCGAGACGCCAATAAGAAGGCGCGAGAGACGATCGAGCAGGCCGATCGCGAAATCGAAAATCGCCGCCGCGAAGCCGAACTGGAAATCAAGGAACTGGCCATCCTGCAACGGGCCGAGGGGGAAAAGGAACTGCGGCGTGATCCGCCAGGAACTGCACGAGCGCGAGCGGCTGCTCGACAAGCGCCAGGACGCGCTGGAGCAGCAGGCCGACCAGCTCCGCAAGCAGGAGAAGATGGTCGAAAGCAACCAGCGCAAGCTGACCGAGCAGGATCGAAGACACGAACCGCCGCAAGGAAGAGCTGGCCAAGCTTCTGGACGTTGCAGCGGCAGACGTCTGCACGAGCTCAGCGGACTGAGCCAGGAAGAGGCCACAACGGCGGCTGCTGGAGCTGCTCGACGCCCAGCTGCAGCAGGAGGCCGGGGCGGTCATCATCAAGCACGAACGGCAGCATCGCCGAGACTCTGCGAGGAGAAGTCTCGCGAGGTGCTGATCACCGCGCTGCAGCGCTACGCCGCCGCGCATACGGCCGAGACCACGACCAGCACGGTCGACATTCCCAACGACGAGATGAAGGGGCGGATCATCGGCCGCGAAGGCCGCAACATCCGGGCGTTCGAAAAGGCCACCGGCGTGGACGTGATCATCGACGATACGCCCGGCGTGGTGATCGTCAGCGGCTTCGACATGGTCCGCCGCGAGGTCGCCCGGCATGTCGCTGGACAAGCTGATCGCCGACGGCCGGATCCATCCTTCGCGGATCGAGGAAATCGTGGCGCGAGACGCAGGACGAGCTGGAGCAGCATCTGCAGAAGCTCGGCGAAGAGGCCGCCCAGGAGGCCGACGTGCCCGGCTTGCACGAGCGGCTGATCCACCTGCTCGGGCGGCTGCAGTTCCGCACCAGCTACAGCCAGAACGTGCTGCGGCACTCGATCGAAGTGGCCTTCCTCGCCGGCATGATGGCCGAGAGATGGGCCTCGACGGCAAGCTGGCCCGCCGCTGCGGGCTGCTGCACGACATCGGCAAAGCCGCCGACCACGAGGCCGAAGGCGGCCATCCCAAGATCGGCGCCGACCTGCTCAAGCGCTACGGCGAACGGCCCGAAGTGATTCATGCCGCGCTCGGCCACCACGACGATTTGCGGATCGAGAATCCCTACACGGTGCTGGTCGCCACCGCCGACGCCTGCAGTGCGTCGCGGCCGGGCGCCCGGCGCGAGACGCTGGAACGCTACATCAAGCGGATGGAAGAGCTGGAATCGATCGCCGGCGGATTTCGCCGGCGTCGAGCAGGCCTTTGCCATTCAGGCCGGCCGCGAGCTGCGGGTGTTGGTCGGCGCCAAAGACACGACCGACGACTCGGCCGCCAAGATCTGCCGCGACATCGCCAAGGCGTTCGAAGAACGCTTGACCTATCCGGGCGAGATCAAGGTCACCGTGCTGCGCGAGTCGCGGTTCACCGAAGATCGCCAAGTAAGCGAAAGGACGCTGCCGTGCGCTTGCTGTTGATTGGAGACATTGTCGGAAAGCCGGGCCGTCAGATCATCGTCCGGGCCTTGACGCGGGCTGATCAAACGCGAGCAGCTCGATCTGGTCGAGGCCAATGCCGAAAACGCCGCCGGCGGCTCCGGCTTGACGCCCGGACGATTTACCGCGAACTGCTCGCCGCCGGGGTCGACTGCCGTCACGCTGGGCGACCACATCTATCGCCGCCGCGAAATCTATCCGGTGCTGGAATCGGCTGAGACACATCGTCAAACCGGCCAACTTTCCCCACGAGGCGCCGGGCCGCGATTTCATGGTGGTCGCGGCTCGCAACGGCATGCGCGTGGCCGTGTTCAGCCTGCTGGGCCGGGTGTTCATGCGGCCGGTCGACTGCCCCTTAGGCCGCCGAGACCGCGTGCTGCCGCAGTTGCCCGCCGACGTGAAGCTCATGCCTGGTCGACTTCCACGCCGAAGCGACCAGCGACAAGCAGCTGATGGGCCGCCACCTCGACGGCCGCGTGACGGCCGTGCTGGGCACGCACACGCACGTGCCGACGGCCGACGAACGGATTTTGCCCGGCGGCACGGCCTTTCAATGCGACGTGGGCATGACCGGACCGTACGAGAGCATCCTGGGCCGCCGCATCGACCGCGTGCTGGAGACGACCCGCACCTTTAATCCCACCCACTTCGAAGTCGCCACGGACGACGTGCGGCTCTGCGGGGCAATTGTGGACTGCGATGTGGCGACCGGCCGCGCCACGGCCATCCGCCGGCTTTGCGTAACCGCCGCAGAAGCCGAACAATTGGCGGCTGAGGCGGTCTGAGAGAAGCGGGAGCACGGAACCGGGTTTGGCTGTTGTAGCGGAATTCGTGAGAATTCCGGGACGTTTGCACTCCAAACGGCTTTGCCGCCGATGCCGCGAGCGCCGCCTCCCGGAATCTTCACAGATTCCCCTATACCATTCTAACGTCATCGCCGGCCGCCTGGTTCACGCCCGCGGATGAAACTGTTTATGAATCGCCTTCAACCTGGCGTGATCGACGTGGGTGTAGATCTGCGTGGTGGCGATGTTGGCGTGGCCGAGCATCTCTTGTACCTGCCGCAAGTCGGCGCCGCCGGCCAGCATGTGCGTGGCGAAGCTGTGACGCAAAGTGTGCGGGCTGATCGTATCCGGAGCCCCGGCGCGTTGGCGTATCGCTTCATCAGCTCCCAGATCGCGTTCGCGCCGCAGGCGCAAGCCTCGCCGCGAGAGCAGTAGCCAAGGGGGCATGCGGCTGGATTGCGAGCGGCGAGTTGCGGCCGCTCGTGCTCCAGATACTCGCGAATCGCCGCCGCCGCGCGCTTGCCCAACGGCACGAGCCTCTGCTTGTCTCCCTTGCCGTGGCAGAGACAGTAGCCGGCGTCGAAATGGACGTCTCGCGTCTGCATGTTCGACAGCTCCGAGGCCCGGCAGCCGGTGGCGTACAACAGCTCCAGCATGGCCCGGTCCCGCCGCCAGCACGGTTCAATCCGCCGCGGCGCCTCCAGCAAGCGGTCGACCATCTCCGTCGACAGCACCTCGGGAACGCGTTGCCAGAGCTTCTGGCTGCCCAACAGCTCGACCGGGTTGTCGGAGAGAATGGCCTCCAACTGCAAGTAGCGGAAGAAGAGCTTGAGCGAGACGATGTGCCGCGCGAAGCTGGCCGGCGCCAATGTTTGTTTGTGCAGCCAACCGGCATAATCGGCCAGGTCTCGAATGTTGATCGCCGGAATCCGGCGGTCGCCCAGCCAGGCGTAGAAACGCCGTAGATCTCGGCGATACGCGGCTACCGTGTTTTCAGACAGGTGGCATTCGCTCCGCAGATAATCGACGAAGCTGCTCGCCCACGGATGTTCGCTCTTGCGGGCGGGAGGGGGCGTGTCGACGTTCTTTTGCCGTTTGACCATAGGCGCTCGCTGGTGAATTCGGCCCGTTTTGCGGGACAAGTTGAAGTAAAGTAGACTACCCCTCAAAACCGCGCCTTTGATTAGCCCGGGTTATTCGTCGGCCCCTGCCAACCCGAAGCGTAAGCGAGGCGGAGCAACGCGTTTACCTCGCTAACGCTGCGGGTGAGCGTCGATGCGCTTTGCCAGGCGGATCCCTGGGCTGATGAAGAATCGGGCTCGCTGATCGTTCCTGCTGACGAAACCGCTGTTCCAAAACAACTTATCGCAATGAATATTCTCGTCACCGGCGGCGCGGGTTATATCGGCAGCCATGCCGTGCGGATGTTAATTCGCGCCGGTCACGAAGTCTGGGTTTACGACAATCTTTCGCTCGGACATCGCTCTTCCGTGCCCGCGGAACGGCTGATCGAAGGCGAACTGGCCGACCGCCAGCGATTGATCGGCGCCCTGGAACAGCGCCAGATCGAAGCCGTGATGCATTTCGCGGCTTTTGCCGCCGTGGGCGAATCGATGGCCGAGCCGGCGAAGTATTATCAGAACAATGTGGTCGCCAGCTTGTCGCTGCTGGAGGCCATGCGCTCGGCGGGCGTGGGCAAGATCGTGTTCTCCAGCACGACGGCGACCTACGGCGCTCCCGAACGCATTCCCATTACGGAAGACGAACCGCAGCAGCCGATCAACCCCTACGGGTTTGGCAAACTGGTCATCGAGCGGGCCTTGGCCGACTATGCCCGGGCGTACGGTTTGGCTTACGCCGCATTGAGGTATTTCAACGCCGCCGGGGCCAGCCCGGAAGGAGATTTGGGCGAGGATCACAGGCCTGAACTGCATTTGATCCCGATCGTACTGCAGGTCGCGCTGGGGCAAAGAAAGCAGATCTCGATCTTCGGCGACGATTACCCGACGCCCGACGGCACGTGCATCCGCGACTACGTCCACGTCGACGACCTGGCCGACGCCCACTTGAAAGCGCTCGAACGCCTGGAGCAGGGCAGGGGACTGCAACTCAATTTGGGCACGGGCCGCGGACACAGCGTGCGCGAGGTGATTGAAGCCTGCCGGCGAGTGACCGGACAGCCGATTCCCGAGGAAATCGCACTGCGTCGTCCGGGAGATCCGCCCGAACTGGTCGCCGACGCGAGCAAGGCGCAAGCCGTGCTGGGGTGGCGGCCGCGTTACATGGAGCTGGAACCCATCGTCGAGACGGCGTGGCGCTGGCACTCGACGCACCCCCAAGGCTTTGGCGATTGAGACCCGTCTCGCGGTTGGAGCGGCGCTGAGGTAACCTTAGGAGGATGAATCCTCCGCGCTCGAACTCTGATGCGATCGACCCGGCGCTGCTCGAGTCGTTCCGGCAGGCGTTGGCCGACTGGTCGAAGCTTTTCGCTGATGCCGCCGAACTTTGCATCGAGAACCACCCGGAACAATTGCGGCAAGGCCCCGATGCATTTCGCGAACGGATGCGAGAGCTTGGCCGTGGTTTGCTGATCAAGGTGCTGGTGGAAGTCGCGCAAGGCGATCGTCATTGGAGCCAGGCCGAATATGTGCTGGCGCAGGAGGTGTTTGAGCATTGCTGGAACTCGCGGCCTGAGCGAGAACGTTTGCGAGAAGTCTTGCAGCAAGTCGCCCAGGCGTCGGGATCACTGAACTGGGACGGACTGGTGCGCCCGTTCTCCCAGTATCCTGTCTTGCGTGACAACGTCGGAGAACTGCAAACGCTGGCGCTCCGCGTCGCCAACGTGGCTGCCAAGATCGACGGCCACGTCAGTTCCGAGGAAATCAAGCGGCTGAAGTGGATCCAGAGCGAGCTGGAGCGGTGCCTGGTTCCCATCCCCGTGGCGGATGCGGAAACGGAAGAGGCGGCGCTGTGCTCAGGCCGGAGCGATCAGCCAGACGCTTCGGCGCAAAGACAAGGGGGCGACCGTGCCGCCGCGCGAGCTGGCCGACCCCGAGGCTCGCAAACGGCGCCTGGAGGCGGCCCTTGCCGAGTTGCACGGCATGATCGGGCTCGACTCGATCAAACGCGACGTGCAGGAACTGGTCAACTTTCTCAAGGTGCAGGAGGAACGCGCTCGCCATGGTCTGCCGAAAACCAGCGTCAGCCTGCACATGGTGTTCTGCGGCAATCCGGGGACAGGCAAGACGACCGTGGCGCGAATCGTGGGCCGCATCTTGAGCGGGCTCGGTCTCCTGTCTCGCGGCCACCTGGTCGAAACCGACCGCTCCGGGTTGGTCGCCCGATACGCCGGCCAGACGGGGCCCAAGACACACAAGAAAATCGACGAGGCGCTCGACGGAGTGCTGTTCATCGACGAAGCCTACAGCCTGGTCGCCGAGCGCGGAGAGGATCCGTTTGGAGGCGAGGCGCTGCAGGCCTTGCTCAAACGGGTCGAAGACGACCGCCAGCGGCTGGTCGTCGTGCTGGCGGGCTACCCGCAGCCGATGGATCAACTGCTGGCCGCCAATCCGGGGTTATCCTCGCGCTTCAACCGACGGCTCGAATTTCCCGATTATTCCGCGACGGAACTGTCGCGAATCTTTCAGCTCATGTGTGAGCAGAATCATTACACACTGCCGGCCCTGACTCGTTTGAAGTTGCTGCTCGGTTTCCAATACCTGCTCGACGAGCGCGACGAGAGCTTTGGCAACGGGCGTTTGTCTCGCAACGTGTTCGAGCAGGCCATCCGGCGGCTGGCCAACCGCATTGCCGATATCGTGCCGGTCACGGCGGAGTTGTTGACCAAGATCGAGCCGGACGATATTCACTTCCCGGACGTGCCCGAACGCGTCTTTGAGCAACTCGACGACCCGGTGCGCCGGCTCACGATTGCTTGTCCGGGCTGCGACCGGGGCATCCGTTTTCGGGCCGCCGTACTTGGCCGCCGCGTGAAGTGCAAGCAATGCCAGCATGCATTTCAGCTCGATTGGGGCGAGTTGGCAAGCGAGAAGTAAAGGGCGTCAGGCGCTGCTGAGCCTGTGAAGCCGGCGGCTTTGCTTTTCTACGTCCCCCGCCTTTCCCCGCCCGCTTCCCTCCTCTCTCTCCGCCACGGCATTGGCCTTGGACGGGAGTCGCGTTTTTGGTACGAATCGCCCCCCTGTGCTGCGCGCAGGCGCTCTTCTTATTTTCAACCGAGACGCGATCATGAAGAAGACGATCTTGTTGCTGGTCCTGGTGGCCGGCGCAGGCTACTACCTGCATTGGTATACGTTCACGACGGAAACGGAAGGCAACACCGAACACGTTCACATCGTGATCGACAAGGAAAAGATCAAGCAAGACGAGCAGAAGGCACTGGAAAAGCTGCGCGGCGAGGGGGGGAAAGTCCTGGAGAATGCCGCCCAGCAGACGAGCTACAAGACGCCGATTAGCGAGGGGCCGTATACGCCCAGTCCGTACGCCCAAACGCCGTCGCAGTCTCAGCCGCCGCGAGGCGCCGCGGGCCCGGCCGTCGGCAATCCACCGGCCGTGCAAGTGGTCCGCCAGCCGGAATTGCCGCAAGGCTATCGACCGCAGGGCGGTTACGCTCCCGAGCAAGATCCGTACTCGCTGCCAGATACCTACTCGCCGCCCGCCGAACCTCGCCGGCCCGTGCGAACGGCCGCCCAAGATCTGGATCGCGGCTTCCATTAAGCGGCTTGCCCGATCCAGAAGAAATCCCGCGCGGGCGTCAGCCCCTCTTTTCCGCGGCCCCTCGAGTGCGTCTCGACGGGGCCGCTTTTATTCGCTGCGGGGTTGCCGGCGACTTACCGACTCGTAGCCCAAGAGCCCCGGAGAACAAACTTTCCTGCGGCATTCCGTCGCCGTCCTGGGGGAAAATTTGAGCTTGCTCCTCGCAGCGGGTAAGATGCCCGGCGGCGATTGCAGCAACAGGTTTTAAGGGCGAGGGCGACTGCGATGGCGACGCGACCGGTGGCAGTAACGACGCTGTCGGAGATGACGCACGGCCACGAGGCCGACCTGTTCGCGCTGATGTCGGTCAAGGAAGAACTGACCACGCGCGACGGCAAACCTTACTTCAAGGTCGGTTTTCGCGATGCGCACCGCGAAGTGATCTTTCCGATCTGGGCAGACTCTCCCTGGGCGGAAGACTGTCGCCGGCAATGGACGCCCGGCGTCGCCTACAAGCTGCGGGCCTTATTTCGCGAAACGAATTACGGCGCACAGCTCGAGATTCGCAAAATCCGCGAAGTCGTCGAGGCCGACAAGAGCGACGGCTTCGATCCGGCCATGTTCCTGCCGCAGTCGCGCTTCGATTCAGCAGGCATGTGGGATGAGTTGCTCGGCCTGGCCCGCGAGCAAATCGCCGACGCCGCGCTGGCCCGACTGGTTGAATGCTTGTTGCAGGAAAATCGCGAGGCGTTGCTGACGCTCCCGGCGGCGACGCGCAACCATCATGCCTTCGCCGGCGGATTTCTCGAGCATGTGCTGAGCGTTACGCGGACCGCGATCTTTCTGGCCGCGAAATACGATGAATACTATCCTGACATGCAGCCGCGGCTGAATCGCGGCCTGGTCGTGGCCGGCGCCATCCTGCACGACATCGGCAAGCTCCGAGAACTGGAATGGAAGCCCGAAGGCGCCGCCTACACGGCGGCCGGCGCTCGTCGGTCACATCCTGCAAGGCCGAGACCTGGTGCGCGAAGTTGCGGCGCGACAAGCAGCGGCCGGGCAGCCGCTCGAGGCCGAGTTGCTGTTACGGCTGGAGCACATCATCGTCTCGCACCAGCGTTTGCCCGAGTGGGGGTCTCCCAAGCCGCCGATGACGCCCGAGGCCCTGATCGTGCACTATGCCGACGATCTCGACGCGAAGTACCACATGGTCTATCTCGCCCTGCGAGATGACGCCGGGGCGGGACCACTGACGTCGAAGAAGAACTCGCTGATGCAGCAGTTTTATCGGGGCGGGTGAGACGGGCTCGCCCTACGAAACGCGGCGTATGGGATCGCTGGTTCGGCTCAACCGTCACAAGTTGTCGGCTCTTGCCGTCGGTCATGCGCTCGATGCCCGGGCGTTCTTCGCGACGGCCCCCCTCGTGCCTTTCCGCTTCAGACGGTCGCCGCAGACTGAGCTGGCAATCGTGGCCAAAACTACCGCGAGACTCGCGCAAATACTGGTCGGTGATGGAATACCTCTGCGGCGCAAGGGCGCCCGCCGCCCGGCGTCTTGCGTTTCACTCCGGCGTGGTCCCCGTCATGAGCACAGCCACTCGCCGAAACCGTGCGCCACTGGGCTTGTTCCCCAACGAGTCAGCCCGCCGGTTGTATGACCGCGTCGTCGAGGTGCAGGCGCTGAAGGCTGGCCTTGAGGTCAAAGTGAAACGTAACAGCGAGATGGTCGGCCGCCTGAAGGTATCCCATGGAACCGTCGTTTGGGCTCCCGAGAACGCCCGATACGGCTAAAAACTCTGCTGGGTCAATTTCGACGAACTGATACAAGAGCACGCGCAGCATGAGAAGGGCTGAGCCGGCACGGCGTTCAAGATTACGATCACGGAGGACGCGGACCGGCAACTTCGATCCTTGCCGGTGCGTGAGCAACGAATCCTGGAAGCAGCGATCCCGTCCCGTTTGCCGTACCGGCCGACGACGCCCACGAAAGCGACCAAGCTGACTGAGGCCGCCCTTTCCGCTTCTCGTGACATGAAGCCTGCCGAGGCGGCCCCGGCAGCTTCGCCACAGCGAGGTTTGGGCTGCGTCGCCTTCCCCCGCTCGCACGCGAACCCGACCTGTTCCACACAGTTAGCCATCCTGTCCGGGCGGGTCGCATGGGCGACCGGGAGGGGAGCGCTACAGAGGGGAATCTAACTGTCAAGTGAGTTCGCTAGACAGCCTATAACGCCTGGTTTTACGGTAATTCCTTGACCCGCGCCTGGCCGCCTGCATAGACTCGTAAGTAGGCGCCGATAAAAGCAGTATCATGGCGTCTGGATTTGAAAAGGTAAGGTTTCGCCCCAGTGCGGCGGCGGCCTGGGGGGCGAGGAGGTCCATGAACGATGGATCCGAAGCGTTCTCAGATACCGCTTCATCGTTTTTTTGCGGGCTTGGCGGAGTATACGTTCCAGACTCGTCTCGGGATCGCCGACCCGCCCCTGGTGGAGTATATCGCGTCGCTGTTGACCCGATTCGTCCATTGCGACGCGATCTATAAGGTTCGCAATCCGGCCGGCCGTCGACTCGAAGAAGTCGCCGAGATGCTGATCGAGGCTGAGGCGCGTATCGGTGACCCGCGGCGCGAGGTTCACCGCCATATTGGCGACTTCACCCTCTTCTGGACCGGAGTCTATCCCGAAGCGCTGCGGCGGCTGCAGAAGCAGCCGAGCCTTGATTATTTCGTCGACTACTGTGAGCAAGGCAAGCGCGCCTACCGCATCGCCAGCGCGATCCCCAGCGAGCAAAACGCCGAAGAAAACGAGGTGCTCGAACGACTCAGCCACGAGTTCGAGTTGTGCGCCTACGGTTTGGGCGAACTGCGCCGGGAACTGGAACGCCGAGAACCGGACACGGGCGACGGAACGACCCCGCCGCTATGGATCAATTAGCGGCGAGAGTCTCGCTGCCAGCAATTGCGCGAGCCGGCCGGGGACTTAATCCGTTCTGCGCACGGGCTGCCTGAAGAGCGTGCTCCAACGCCTGCAAAATTGGCGAGCGCCCTCGGCGCATAAAAAAGGCCGCACAGGTGGGGCAGGAACCTGGCGGCCAAGTTTGTATCGCCCGAAGGCGATGGCTTTATTCTAGCGAGCCGATCGAACCCTGCAACTGTTTTTTTCTTAAATTCTTTGACCGGTCGCTGAATGACTTCCGTAATCCCTCGCTCCCTGTCGTCGTCAAAGTGCGGGGGCGATATCGTAACGTATTGATATTATTTGTCTTGCGGTTGTTTTTCTCCGGTCGTCGGCCAGTTGAGAGACTGGAAGAAGGGCCAGGAACGCCCCCGCTTTTTTTGCACTATTGTGTTGAAAACTCTTTTGGAAAGTTGCTAGGAGATTGCGGGGCGGTCTGTTCCGCCGTCCGTTCGATGCGGGCGCCCAGGCCTTGTAACTTGGTTTCCAGACGTTCATAGCCGCGGTCCAGGTGATAGATGCGGCGCACAACCGTTTCTCCCTCGGCCGCCAGGCCGGCCAAGGCCAAGGCGGCGCTGGCTCGCAGGTCGGAGGCCATCACATTGGCCCCGCTGAGGCGATCGGTCCCGGTGACGATGGCCGTTTCGCCGGCGCGCTTCGATGGCGGCGCCCAGCCGCTTTAACTCGGCCACGTGCAGGAACCGGTCGGCGAAGACGAGGTCGCGGACGATGCTCCGTCCCGGCGCCAGCGTCATCCATGCCATCCATTGGGATTGCAAGTCGGTGGGGATGCCGGGGTAGGGCAGGGCGGTCACGTCGGTCGGCCGCGGCGGCTGGGGGGCCGCGAGCGAGATCCTGTCTCCATCGACCCGCACCTCCGCCCCGGCGCGGCGCAGACATGCGATCACCTCGGTCAAATGCTCGGGCGCCGTACCGCAGACGGTCGCGCGGCCGCCGGTAATCGCAACGGCGAGCAGCAACGTGGCGGCTTCGATCCGATCCGGAATAATCCGATAACCGGCGCCGCCCAACTCGCGTTGCCCTTCGATCTCCAACGTAGACGTGCCGAGGCCTTCGATTTGCGCGCCATCGCGATCAGGAACCGCCCCAGATCGACGATCTCGGGTTCCAACGCCGCGCCGGTAATCACGGTGTGACCGCGTGCCAGGACTGCGGCGCACAGCACATTGGCCGTTCCGGTGACCGTCGGGCCGCGAGGCCCGCTGAGATGGACGCGGGCGCCCCGCAGCCGGGCTGCGCGGGCCAGGACATAACCGTGCTCAATGCGTAGCTCGGCGCCGAGGGCAGCCAGCCCTCGCAGGTGCAGATCCACGGGGCGGTCGCCGATATTGCAGCCGCCCGGCAAAGACACTATGGCGCGTCCGCGGCGGGCCAATAGCGGCCCGAGCACGCAGAAGCTGGCTCGCATGCGGCGGACCAGTTCGTAGTCAGCGCGGACCGGACGAGGATCGACGGTATCGATCTTTAAGCGGCCGTCGAGTTGTCGTTTGACTTCGACTCCCAAGTGCCCCAACAGCAACGCCAGCGTCTGTACGTCGACGAGTTCCGGGACGGCCTCTAGCCAGACCGTTTCTTGCGCAGGATAGTGGCTGCCATGATCGGCAAAGCGGAGTTCTTGGAGCCGCTCGTTCTCGCTTCGCCTGTCAGCGGCCTCCCGCCGCGAATTCGGAAAACGTCCATGCTGGAAATGCTGAGCGAGGAACGGTTGGTGTCCGGGGAGTCGCTGCCCGTCGCCTAGGGATTGCCGTCTGGCTTTTTGCGGGCTTGAACTACGCGAGGCAGGCCGGCCAGATCTTTGATGACGGGCCCCAGTTCATAGCGGGCGTCGGCGGCGAGCAGTTCGCGAACGGCGGGGGCGAGCTGGGGGCTGATTTCCATCAACAGCCAACCGCCCGGCACGAGCCGGTCGGCGGCTGCGACAATTAAACGCTCGATGACCTCCGTGCCGCGCTGCCCGGCCACCAGCGCCAATCGCGGTTCAAAGTCTCGCACGTCTCGCACAGGCCGGCCATTTCCTCTTCCGCGATGTAAGGCGGATTGGAAACTACGAAGTCGAAACGAGCTTCCGCAGGCACGGCCGCCAGCAGGTCGCTTTCCAGGAAATTGATCCGTTCGGTCACGTCATGATCGGCTGCATTCGCTTCGGCGACGCGCAGCGCGGCAGCGCTGACGTCGACCGCGGTCACGCGGCTGCCTTCCAGCCGTTTGGCGGCGCAAATGGCGATAATCCCGCTGCCCGTGCCGACGTCGGCAATTGCCCAATGTTCGCCCGCGGGAGCTTGTTCTTGCGCCAAATCAAGCAGCCGGATGACAAGGAATTCAGTTTCGGGGCGTGGAATCAGCACGTCTGGGGTGACGCGAAACGGGAGCGAATAGAACTCGCGACGGCCGACCAGATACGCCACCGGCATCCCTTCCGCACGGCGGCGAACCAGTTCGCGGAAGGCGGTGCGGGCCGTGTCTTCAGGAACGTCGTCGAAGGTCGTGTAGAGTTCGATCCGCTGGCAGCCGAGGGACTCGGCCAGCAGCACTTCGGCATCGAGCCGCGGGCTGTCGGCGCCTCGTTCCTTGAGATATCCGGTCGTCCACTGGAGCAACCGGCCGATCGTCCATGCTTCGGTCTGGGGCATGCCGCCTCGCACGAGTATCAGGCAACAAAAATGACTAGCGTCATTCTAGGGCCGGAACCGCCAAGTCAACAGGCCCCGCCTGCTCGGCCGCATCGTTAGTCGATGGCGCCCATCGCCGAGCGGAGCTGCTGACGGTCAAATTCGATCAACTTTTCCAGCACCAGGTCGATGCGCCCGCCCAGGACGGTGTCCAACTTGTAGAGCGTCAGGCCGATGCGGTGGTCGGTGATGCGGTTTTCGGGGAAGTTGTAGGTCCGGATTCGCTCGCTGCGGTCTCCGGAGCCGACTAGCGTCTTTCGTTCTTCCGACCGTTTGGCGTGTTCCTGTGCTCGTTTGTGCTCGTACAACCGCGTTTTCAGTACGCGCAGCGCCTTGGCCTTGTTCTTGTGCTGGCTCTTTTCGTCCTGGCAGCTCACGACGATGCCGGTCTCGTAGTGCGTCAGCCGCACGGCCGAGGCCGTCTTATTGACGTGCTGGCCGCCGGGGCCGCTGGCACAGAACAAATCCAGCCGGTAGTCGTCGGAGCTCAAGTCGATTTCCACGTCTTCCGGTTCCGGCATCACCGCCACCGTGGCGGCCGAAGTGTGGATGCGGCCTTTGGCTTCGGTTTCCGGCACGCGTTGGACTCGGTGTCCCCCGCTTTCGTATTGCAATTCGCGATAGACGCCTTCGCCTTCGAGGCCCAACACGAGTTCTTTGAATCCGCCCAGTTCGGTCGGGTGCAGTTCCAGCACTTCAACTTTCCAGCCTTTGGATTCAGCATAGTGTTTGTACATGTCGTACAAGTCGCGGGCGAACAAGGCCGCTTCGTCGCCGCCCGTGCCGGCGCGAATCTCCATCACGCAGCGCGTGCGATTGGCGTCTTCGCCGCCGATCGTCATGTCTAACAAGTCGCTCCAGACCTCTTCTCGCTCGGCCTTCAATTGCGGCAGTTCGGCTTCGGCCAGTTCGCGCATCTCGGCGTCGGGCCCGTCGGCCATTTCCATGGCTTCGGCGATTTGGGTGTTGAGCTCCTTGAAGTGGCGGTACTTGGTGGCCAGCTTGGCGAGCGAGCCTCTTTCTCGCGCCACCGCCGCCAACTGCGTCGAATTGCCCAGCACCTCGGGGTCGACCAATTGCTGTTCGAGCTCGTCGAAACGAGCCAGTTGTTGATCCAGCAGATCGCGCATGAACTCAGGTCCTGCGGGAAGTAGGGTTGTTCGGTCCGCGCTGAGAAGATAGCCGCCCGGCTCCGAGGAAACCAGGGGAATGGGCTGCGCCGGTCAATTGGCGGCGCACGTTCATTGGCGTGCGACGGCGTGCACCAAACGGGTTACAGCCTGGGCAGAAAACGGCCCGCGCAGACGGACGACGAGTAATCGACCGAGGAAAAAGTTGCGTCGAGCGCCGACGCTAAGATTCCGCCGCTTCGCTTTCGGCGGCCTTGGGCGCCTTTTTGCCCCGTTTCAGGCTGGCGTAGCCGGCGCCGGCGAACTTGCTCTTGAACTTCTCGATCCGGCCGGCCGTGTCGACGTACTTCAGCTTGCCCGTATAAAATGGATGGCAAGCGCTGCAAATGTCGACCTTGAGCTCGGGCGCCGTGCTGCGGGTTTGGAACGTGTTGCCGCAACCGCACTTGACCGTCGTCTCAAAGTACTTGGGATGAATGTCTTTTTTCATGATTCGCGGTCCTCGTTCAACGCTCCAACCAGGCGACAGGGGCCAGCACGGCCCGTGAGATTGGTTTGCCGGTGGCTATCTGCACGATCTTTTCATCAAATGGTAATACGGTAATCTATCAGCGGCCCTGAAGGCCGGCAAGGGCTTTTGTTTTCCTACGAACGGAACCGATTTTGGATCTGCGGACCGCTCGATTCGGACATCGGAATCTGCCGGCTGGCAGATTTACGGTTTTCTAGAGATCATGAATCGCCCGCGGCTTTGGGGGGGGCCGCTTTCGCCGCCGCGGCTTCCAGGCTGCGGGCTTTCAGCAGGCTGCCATGCCGTTGGGCGGAATGGTCGCTGCGATAGGCCTCAATGGCCTGATCGACCCGGCCGAGCGCCTCATACGTTCGGCCGAGGTTGTACCAGGCGCCCGGGGTCCATGGGCCGTCAGGCGAAGGTTCCAAAGTGCGCTTCAGGAAATAATCTTCGGCGGTCGTATGATTGCCCCGCTCAAATGCGATCAGTCCCAGCCAGTAACTGGCATCCTGCTTCGACGTCCAGAGGTTCTGCAGGGCCTTTTGCGACTCCTGAGCCATCCTCTTCTTGATTTCAGGATCGGAGATTTGTTTGAGCTGCATGCCGTGAACCGCCGCCACGCCTTCGATTTCGACATCCGGCAAACGGACGGCTTGATAGTAATGATTGGCGCCGGTTGGCCCCGTGAAATTGCCCATGAGATGCTGTGTTCTGCCTCGCCACAACAAAGGCGCATTCTCGATATCCTTCTTTTTCGGGTGCGGGTAGAAGGTCAAGAACGGCTCGAGCTGCGCCGCCAGCCGTTGGACTTCCGGCGATTTTCGATCGGCAAGCGACAAGAGGCGTTCCAGCGGCAGCGGCCACAGTTTGGCCTGCTCAATCTGGGGCAGCGTCTGCAATCGCTTGGCCAGAGCCGATGGGTTGGCAGACAGCTCGAGCTTTTGGTCGCCGGACAGTTTGGCTTCAACGGCAGCGGCTCGTTGTTGGAGATACAGCGGCGAGCCTTCAATCTCGGCCGTCAGCTTGGAGACGTCGGACGCAACCAGCGGATAAGCGTGTTCTGGATCGAGGTCTAATTCCCGCAACAGGCCGTCGTCTTTGGCGACTTGCGCGAGCGTCGCAACGCCCTTGCCTTCCGGGCCGGGAATCGGCAGCCCCAGCCTCGCGTCGAACAGATAAAGCTGGGTTCCGTTTTGCTCGGAGGCGTCGAGCAGTCCGACCAGAGTAACCGGCTTGGGGCTCGCCGGTTTGAGTAGCACGACATCCAGGCCTTGTTGCCGCGCCAGCAGCATGAACAGCCAGGCGCGGTCTTCGGCCTGGCCATGTCCGAGCAGGAGCAGGTGCCAGGCGAGGCACGGAAGTCGCCGTTGCCGACTCGTCGTCGGCGAAGGCGGGATCCAATTGAATATTGCGCACCGTCCAGTCGAACAGCCGTTGCGCGCGGTCCAAGGCGGAGATCGCGTCGCTACAGGCCAGATTGGAGATGCTGCGCAGCCAGACCGCTTCGCGCAAGGCCGCGCCGTCTATCGTCGCAAACCGCATGTCGCCAAGATTCTCGATGCTCTTCAGCTTGCGCACCGCCTCGGGCAGGCCGGCGACGAGCGGATCCGGCTTCCAATCCGCCGCTGGCTTTTGCGTCATCAGCCAGCGGTTCAGTTGTTCGATCACCGCGGCGGGCGTGTTTCCGTAGATCAGCCTGACCGTGCCCTGCGTGATGCTCTGTCGTTCCTTAACCGTCGGATCGACATTGAGCGTGTCGGGGCTGTTGAGCAGGTTGGCCGCATAACGGAAGGTATCTTCGCGAGCGCGTGCATCCATGCGTTGCTGTTGGGCCGCGTTGGCCGCCGGCCGCGGCGTCTCGTCGCCACATCCGCCGGTCAGGATCGCTGTGGCGGCCACGAGCGCCGCCATTCCGGCCGAGCCCCGCGAGGCTTGGAATCGGAACGCTTCGAGGCTTGAAAGGGAATCAGCCGCCAAGCGATAGGACCCATTCGCCGTCCGCTCCATCGCCCCCAGGCATTGTCGCTTATGCACCAAGCGCCTCCACGGTCTGTCTCAGTCTAACGATTCGGGTCAGCAACCCGCCGAATTGGTCGAGCGGCACCATATTGGGCCCGTCGCTCGGCGAACTGTCCGGGTCGGGGTGCGTTTCAAAAAACAGGCCGTCGACCCCTACGGCCGTGGCGGCCCGGGCCAGCGGTTCGACCATCGCACGGTTGCCCCCCGTGGCCGAGCCCAGTCCGCCTGGTTCTTGCACGCTATGCGTCGCATCGAAAATCACGGGTACGCCCAGTCCCTGCATCTGCGGGATGCTCCGCATGTCGTTCACCAGCCGGCCATAGCCGAAGAACGTTCCACGTTCGCAAAGCAGGATGTTTTGACAGCCAGCCGCGGACAGCTTGGAGACCACGTGCTTCATGTCCCAAGGAGCCATGAATTGCCCCTTCTTCACGTTCACCGAGCGGCCGGTTTCTGCGGCGGCGACCAGCAGAATCCGTTTGCCGGGCGAGGAAAGCGGGAATCTGAAGCAGTTCGCAGACCTTGGCCGCCGGCGCAGGCTTGGTGCGATTCATGGATGTCGGTCGTGACGGGCAGCCCGGTGACCTCGCGTACGCGCTGCAACACGGCGAGCCCCCCGTCCAGGCCCAATCCGCGAAACGCCGCGGCGCTGGTCCGATTGGCTTTGTCGAAGGATGCCTTGAAGACCAATTGCACCGCGAGTTCGGCTGCAATCTGCTGAAGTCGCTGGGCGATCTCCAGCGTCAGCGCCTCGCTTTCGATCACGCAAGGCCCGGCGATCACCAGCAGGGGGTGGCCTGCGCCGCAACGATAGGGCCCGATCGTAGCCGGATTGTGGGGGGCGGTTGGATGGGGCAATGAAAGGTGATCCTTCCCGGAGAAAGCCTGAGTCCTTCGATATACCTGCCCGCATGCGGCCCGACAGGTACGCAGCGCCTTTACGGAGCGAGGTGACGAGTTGTTTGCCTAAATTACTGTTCGATTTGCGTGAAGCAAGCTTATCCGCCGTCGTATTGTCTCAATCTGGGAGGAGTCGACGAACAGGTTCCCAAGCCGGATAGGAATCACTTGCTGAAGGCTACTTCCGAAACGTCACAAGATGTCGGCAGTAACTCATTGTAGGGACATGGCTTGAGATTAAAAGATCGCGTGTTTGTCTCAGCTTGAGACGAATTTGAGTGGCTCTAGCGGCTAACGTCGAGACTTTAGTTAATCCAGGGGAGCTGCTTTGCAAGATCATGCAGTCTGCTGCGGTATTGCTCTACGGCGCCGCCGGTCGTCGGCACTTTCTCAAGCTGGGATTTTGCTCTTTTTGTGTGTCATAACGTCAGTTAGCCAAACGCTTTGGGTTCCCTGTTCTTGCGTAAATTCGCTGCCGCTCGCACATTGGCACGCGGGGTGCAATAAGGGAAAGACGCTCGCCGGCAACGACGAGCCTTAAATTCTGACTGGCCCGCGGGGCCTCTGACGACTACCGGCTGGACGGTTGACTTGCCCCTGACCGTCCTGCAAAGCCAATGTGTACGTGGCGCGTCAGAGGCCCCCGTTTTTGCGCCGCTCGCGCGGGTCGTTTCCAAGACCAGTTTTTCGGCAGGCGCCTCGCCATCGGCACTGCGGGGGCGGCGTCAGTCGAGAGGCGGAGGCAGAGCGTCGTCTCGCGAGGCCGTGCGGCGATCGTCAGGGGGCCGGCGTTCTCCCTCGGCGCGATTGCCATTGGCTCGCGCCAGGTGTTCGCCGACGTGAGTCCAAGCCTCGGCCGCCTTCGCCAACTCGGTGGCCCGGGCGTAGTTCTCGTCTTCGAAAGCGCGGCGCACTTGGTTATAAACCTCGCGGCTGGCTTCAAGGAACTTCTGGCCCGGCCCCTTGTCGTAACCCTCGCCGCGAATTTCGCTGGCGCGGTCATACGCCCGCCGGATGTCTTTGCGGGCCTTTTCCACAGCGTCATGGCGTTCGTCGGTTTCCGGCGGAGGCGGCAAGTCGACCTTCGACTTCATTGTCGCGCGGAGCAGATGCCGTAAGCCTCGGCCGCCATCATTGGCTGCAACGCCCAATTCTCCAGCTCGTTCGGTCTGTCCGTCTTCGCGGGCCTTCAAGGCCGAGCGATAGAGTTGTGAGGCTTCGTCAAACAGCGGCTGGCTACGTTCGGCTGACCTGCCTTCGGCATGATCGAGCAGCAGGGCTACTTCGCTCAGCGTGTCGTACGCGTGCCTCAGGTGGTCGGGGCCGTGTTTGCCGTGGGGGCCGCCGGGTTTCGGCGGCGGAAAGGCGACGGAGTAAGACGTGAAGACGGCGCCGGCGGCAAGTAGTCCGCCTAACAAAAGCGTCGTGATGGTCAGTTTGTGCATGCTTGCATCCTCCTGAAAGTGAATAGAGTCTTGGGCTTCGTCATGACATCGTTCCACGAACCTCTTTAAGCAATCGCCATGCCGAGTAGGTTCTGCGTGCCAGCGAGTCGCCCGGCCCGCGCTCGATGCCATTTCGCAAAACGGCTGTATCGAAGAAGTTTTGGGAGGATTCAGGCCGCGGCGCCGCCCAGCTTCTGGGCCCGCAGTTTTTTTTCACGACGCTCGTTGCTTGAGCGAGAAGCCCCCGTGGCGCCGGGGGGATCTTGCCGCTTGCCGGGCGCCGCGGAGCCTCGACGTGTCGCGAAAGACGCTGTTCTCGAATGGCCGATTTTAATAAGAGGTCAGCGCCAACCAGGCTGCCCCGGCCAGTGTCGTCAGCAGCGTCAGCGGCGACGCCGACCTTCAAATACTCCAGGAAGCTTAGTTCCGTGCCCGCTCGGCGGGCGCTTTCCACGACGATCAGGTTGGCGACGGAGCCAAGCAGCGTCAGATTGCCGGCCAGCGTGCTCGACATGGCCAGCGCCAGCCAGGCTTGTTCCTGTTGCGGAATTGCTTCAATCAGCGGTTTGAAAAGCAGCACGGCGGGGACGTTCGAAACGAGATTGGATAGTCCGACGGATATCGCACTGATCAGAACCACGGGCGAGTCTCGCAAGGCGTGCCATTGGTCGAGACGCCAGGCATGGACCACGTGCATTTCGAATGCGCGGACCACGACGAACAGCCCGGCGAACATGATCAGCAGCGGCCAGTCGATCGATTGGTAGATTTTTTCCGGTCGCAGCCGGTCGAGCATCAGAAATCCGGCCGCGGCCAAGGCGACCAGCGCGATCGGCTGGCCGGCGAAGAACAGGCCGACCATGATCAGCGTGACCGTAAGGCTCTTGACGAGCAACGCCGCGTGGACGCGAGGCTGAGGCGCCTGGCCCAGCCAACGGCGCTCGGGCGTCGTCTCGCACAGCGTTTTGCGATAAACGAGCGCGACGATCGCGTAATTAAATACCAGGCCGACCAGGGCGATCGGCGCCAAACGGGCCGAAAACCGCAGGTAGGAAACGTGCGACAGCGAACCGATGATCATATTCTGCGGGTTGCCTGTGATCGTAGCGACCGAACCGATATTGGCGGCCGTCGCCAGCCCGACCAGGTACGGAATCGGCGGGCGCTTGAGCCGCTGGCAGATCGCCAAGGTCAGCGGCGTCATTGCCAGGCAGACGACGTCGTTGACCAGGAAGGCCGAAAGCACGCCCGACAAGGCGATGATCATGGCCAGCAACGTCCGCGGGCCCGAGAAACGTGCGGCGAGCTGTTCGTTCGCCAGCGTGAAAAACCCGGAGAGCTTGAGCACGCCCACCACGACCATCATGCCGAACAGCAACACGACCGTGTTGTAATCGATGGCTCGCGCCGCCTCGTCCATATCGATCGCGCCGCAGCTCAGCATGGCGGCGGCGCCGATCAAGGCGATGCCGGCTCGGTCCGTCTTCAGGCCCGGCACGCGGCCGATCGCCAACATCAGATAGGTCAGGCCGAAAATGGCCGAAACCAGCGTCGGAGCGGTTTCCGAGTTCGACACGTTGCGCGGATCCTGTTGCTGAATTGCCCGCTTGTCCGGCGGCCTGTCTGTTGGCGCCGCGACAGAAGACTAAGCGATGTGCGGCCCGACGCGGAAGCCCCATGGACAATGAAAATCTCGAAGCGTCATCCCCGCCGAAAGCTGGAGGCCGAAGGCGACGCCACTGCCGGACAGTGAGCTGGCAAAACGGCAATCGGCGTGCCCGCAAAAAAGACTCGTCTGGCCAGCAAGGGCCGAGGCGAGGCGGGCAAAAACCCCCCGCCGAACGGGCGATTTTTGCCCAACGCTACTCCTGCAACTCGTATTGCCGAATCTTGTCAAACAGTTGCCGCCGACTGATGCCGAGCAGTTGCGAAGCCCGCGTCCGGTTCCAGCCGCTTTCCGCCAGCGCTTCGGCAATCACGCGTCGTTCTGTCTCCGCAAGGATCTCTTTGAGACAGAAAGGGTTGGAGGCCGTTGCGGACGGCGCCGCCGGCGCTTCAGCGACTGCCGGAGGGGTTTGAAGGTCTTCGATCAGGATCAAACGGCCGCGGGCGAGCGCCGCCGCTCGAGCCAGCACATTCTGCAGTTCGCGCACGTTTCCAGGCCACGGTTGATGCGAGAGCCAGTCTACGGCCTCGGGTGACAACGCCAATTGCGGCCAGCCGTACTTGCGCACCAGTCGACGTGCGATGTGCTCCGCCGGTCGAAGGTGCTATCACCCGGCGAAACGAGCGTTCTCCGCGCCTCTTCCGCCATTCGCCGGCTGGCGGCTCGGAGCTGATCGCGGATTTCCCGTTCTTTCGCCGGCCGGACCTGCGCATTGAAGACGTTAAACGCCAGCGCCGAGATCGACCCAACGAACAGCAATCCGACCAGCGCCATTTGATGTCGAACGTTCAAGCGACAGAATTCCTGGGGTGGCAGGCATCGCGTGTACTTACGCGGTAAGAATTGCAATCAGGCGGCCTTCCCTTTTGCAAATAGCATACCGCTTGGGCTAAGATAGAGAGCCGTCCGAGCCGGCCGGCTCGACTTGCACGCCGGCACGGGCGCCGTATGATTTCTCCGAACGTCCTGCGCCGTGAGGGAATAGGCGAATGCGAGGCTCGCGGCGAGAGGGCTTGAAGGCGGTCGGGATTTGGGTAAGATGGTCCATTCCGACATTTCCGCCAGGGGGAAGGTCTCGTGATCTTTCTTCCTGGGCCGGGATCCGTGAGGCTGGGCGACCTGTAGGCTCGACCAGTCTACGATTTGCCAGCGTAGCTTCAATTGGCAGAGCACCGCATTCGTAATGCGGGGGTTGTGGGTTCGACTCCCACCGCTGGCTCTTACGGTTACTCCACTGTCGACGCTGCCGGGACGACGCATGGCGGCGATCGCCGGGCGGCTGCAAATTCAGGAGAACGGTTGATGGCTCAAGGCTTGCAGGTTGATCTGAAGCAACTCGTGACTTCCAATTCGACTTTTGGTCCCGACGAAGTCCGGCAGTTGGTCGACTCTTTGAGCGCGGACTTTGCCAATTATCGCGTGTTGCGAGAAGCCGTTCAGGAGCTCGAGTCGAAAGAGTCTCCGACCCCGGCCAGCAACGTCCGGTTGGGCCTGTGTTATTACTTGCTCGGCCGTTATCGCCTGGCAATCGACGCCTTGAGCACCGCAGACGGCGGGGCGTTAGCGCAGTTCTACCTGGGCAAGTCGTATTTCTCTCGTCAAGACTATCGAGCGGCTCTGGAAGCGTATCAGGTGGCGGCCAAGAGCGGTTACGAGCCGAATGCCTGCGTCTTGGCGCGGGCCGAGGCGCTGCGGTATCTCGGCAAACACCAGGAATCACTGGTCGTGCTCGACAGCCTCTCGGGCGCCGTGGAGCAAACCGCCGAGTACCTCTATCAGCGCGGCGCCTCCGTGGCGGCCGCCGGCGGCAATCCGAATGAAGCCGTCGCCTTGCTGGAGCGGGCGGTGGAAGTCGACCCGAGGCACTCCGGCGCCTTGTTCGCCCTGGCGGTCGAGAACGACCGCCGCGGCAATGATGATGTCGCGCTCGAGTTATATCAGAAATCGACGGCCAGATTCCCGGCTCACCTCGGTGCACTGCTGAACCTGGGCATTTTGTACGAAGATCGTCAGCAGTACGACCGGGCTCGTCAGTGCTACCAGCGAATTCTCGACGTCTTTCCGAACAACACGCGGGCCAGGCTGTTTTTCAAAGACGCCCAGGCCTCGGGCGACATGTTCTACGATGAAGACGCCCAGCGCCGCCGCGACCGTTTGGGCCAGGTGCTCAACATTCCGGTCACCGACTTCGAGCTTTCGGTTCGCAGCCGCAATTGCCTGCAGAAAATGGGTCTGTTGACCTTAGGCGATCTGGCCCGCACCAGCGAGCAGGATCTGCTGGCAAGCAAGAACTTCGGCGAGACCTCGCTGGTCGAAATCAAGGAAATGATGGCTTCGCGCGGGTTGGATCTTGGGCAACTGGCGGGCGAAAAGGCGCCGGTCGAAGTGGGTTACGAACCCGAAGTAATGACTCCGGACGAAGCCGCGCTGCTCAACAAGCCGATTGCCGATCTGAACCTTTCCGTTCGCGCTCGCAAGTGCATGATCCGTTTGGGCATTAGCACCATCGGCGAGCTGCTTCGCCGCACGGGCGACGAATTGCTGGAATGCAAGAACTTCGGCGTCACCAGCTTGAACGAAGTGCGCGAGAAGCTGACCGCCGGCGGGCTCAAATTGCGCGGTGACTGATACTACGCCGTCGGATTGCCCGGGGCCGTCTTTCGCCTTCCGCGTCCGTCATCAAGACGCCGGCAGCCGAGCGCGGCGTTGCGATTTCTACACGCCGCACGGCGCCGTGGAAACGCCCGCTTTCATGCCGGTCGGCACGCAAGGCACCGTCAAGGGACTGACCGCCGATAACTTGCGATCGACCGGCGCCCAGATGGTGCTGGGCAATACCTATCATCTCTCGCTTCGTCCGGGCGAGCGAGTCGTCGAAGATTTGGGCGGCCTGCACGGCTTCATGGATTGGACCGGTCCGATTCTCACCGACAGCGGCGGCTTTCAGGTCTTTAGCCTGGCCCAGATGACGAAGATCACTGAGGAAGCCGCGGTCTTTCGCTCGCATATTGACGGGCGCCTGGTCAGCCTTTCGCCGGAACGCGCCGTGGCAATTCAGGAGTCGCTGGGCAGCGACGTAGCGATGGTGCTTGACCACGTCGTGGCGTTGCCTAATTCCGCCGAAGCGATTCGCGACGCCGTCGATCGAACGATCCGCTGGGCCCAACGCAGCCGCGACGCCGCCCGCCGCTCCGACCAGGCCCAGTTCGGCATCGTCCAAGGCGGATTGGACGAACGGCTGCGCATCTCCTGCGCGGAGCGGCTCGTCGCGCTCGGTTTCACCGGCTATGCCGTGGGCGGCTTGAGCGTGGGCGAAAAGCCCGAGGAGATGTACCGCGTCCTCGACTTCACCGTGCCCGCGTTGCCCGCTGACAAACCTCGTTACCTGATGGGCGTCGGCCGCCCGCAAGACTTGTTGGCCGCCATCGGCTTGGGCATCGATCTGTTCGACTGCGTCATGCCTACCCGCAATGGCCGCAACGCCCTGGCCTTTACCGACGCTGGGCGCCTGCGGCTGCGAAACCGGCAGTACGAGCGCGACCCGCGGCCCCTGGAGGCGGACTGTCCCTGCCTGGCCTGCCGCCCTAGCCGCGGATACCTGCGGCACTTGTTCATGGCGGGCGAGATGCTGGGGCCGATCCTGCTCTCGATCCACAACCTGACCTACTATCAGCGGCTTCTGGCCGGCGCTCGCGCGGCCATCGCTGAGGACCGTTTCAGCGAATATCGGCTTGAGAAAATGCGGTCCTGGGGGGCGACTGGCGAGACAGAACTGTCGGCGGACGTTGGTGATCGACAGGGCGAGTCGCAGCTCTAAAGCCTGTTTTAATCACGAGTTCCGTGCGGCGGGCACGCCGGCGACCGCTGCACGGCGCAAAAAGCCTGGCTGTGCGGATTGGCTCCCCGCGAAAGGGTGAGCTACATCATAGCAAAGTCCTGATGCGGGTCGGCATTCCTCGTTCCATCGCGGCCGAAAAAGCCGGCTGGCGCAATTGGAAATGGCAGCCGCGAGCGACGCTCGGCTTGCCTCTCTCTTCGCGCACAGACGACAGCGCCGATAGGCCACGCATCCGTACGAAAAGGAGACTCTCCATGATTCGAGCCGTGCGCATCGCCAGGATGGCCGCGATAACAATCGCCGCGTTGGGCGGGCTGGCCGGGGCAGGAACGCTGGCCGAAGATCAGGGGCGCGAAGCGAAATCAGGGAAGGCCCTGATGGCGGATCTCCAGGCTGCTGCAATCGCCGCCGGCGACCGCACGGTCTTGCCGTTGACGGCAGCGCACCGCAAACCAATTGACGTGCTTGACGCGCGCGACGTCAAGGCGCCGCCGGAGTTCCAGGTCAAGGCGCCCAAGGATTCGCCGAACGTAGTGATCATCTTGATCGATGATCTGGGATTCGGCGGCACGAGCACGTTTGGCGGCGTGATCCCTACGCCGACGTTCGAACGGCTGGCCCAAGGCGGGCTTCGCTACAACCAGTTTCACTCGACGGCTTTGTGCTCGCCAACCCGGGCGGCTTTGTTGACTGGGCGAAATCACCACTCGTGCAATATGAGCTGCGTCGCGGAGATGGCTACCTCGTTTCCCGGCGCTACCGGAATGATTCCGCGCGACTGCGCCATGCTGCCTGAGATTCTGCGGCTCAACGGCTACAGTACGGCGCACTTCGGCAAAGATCACCTGACGGCGACCTGGGAGACCAGTCCTTCCGGCCCGCTGGCGCGTTGGCCTACGATGCGCGGGTTCGACAAGTTCTACGGCTTTCTCGGCGGCGAGACGAACCAGTGGTCGCCGGCGATCTACGACGGCGTCGCGCCGGTCGAAAACCCGGCCCAGGGCGACCCGGACTATCACTTCATGAACGACATGACAACCCAGTCGATCCGCTGGATCAGGAGCCAGCAGTCGTTGACGCCCGACAAGCCGTTCTTCGTCTACTTCGCGCCGGGCGCCGTTCACGCTCCGCATCATGTGCCGAGGAGGTATATCGACAAGTACCGAGGGAAGTTCGACGAAGGCTGGGACGCGATCCGCGAGCGAATCTTCGAGCAACAGAAGAAGTTGGGCGTGATTCCTCAAGGCACGAAGCTGGCGGGCAAGCCCGCAGACATCAAGGACTGGGCCGAGCTCTCTGCCGACGAGAAGCGGCTCTTTGCTCGCCAGGCGGAGACGTACGCCGCGTACGTCGACATGGCCGACGCCGAGATCGGCCGGTTGATTGACGCCATCGACGAACTGGGCGAACTCGAAGATACGTTGGTCTTTTATATCGCCGGAGACAATGGCACGAGCGCCGAGGGAGGTATGAACGGACGGTACAACGAAATGAGCTACTTCAACCATGTGGAAGAGAACATCGACGACATGCTCGAGCACCTCGACGAATGGGGCGGACCACGCACCTATCCCCACATGGCGGCCGGCTGGGCGGTTTGCTTTGACTCGCCGTTCATGTGGACCAAGCAGGTCGCTTCGAACTACGGCGGCACGCGGCAGGGGATGGCGGTGCATTGGCCCCGCCGGATCAATGGTCATGGCGAGGTGCGCTCGCAGTGGCACCATGTGATCGACATCGCGCCGACCGTGCTCGAAGCCGCAGGCTTGCCCCAGCCGATGGTCGTCAACGGCGTGGCGCAGCGTCCGATGGAAGGGGCCAGCATGGCGTATACGTGGGATGACTCGCGGGCCGCCGACCGGCGCCTTGTTCAGTATTTCGAAATCCTGGGCAATCGCGGCGTGTATTACGACGGCTGGTTCGCCGGCACGGTTCACTGCTTTCCCTGGGCGTCGCCTCGCAACACGCTGCAGAACGACCAGTGGGAGCTGTACCACGTGCGGGAAGATTTCAGTATGTCGGAGAATCTGGCCGAGAGGTTCCCGGACAAGCTCGCGGAGCTGCAGTCGATGTTTCTTGCCGAAGCGGTGAAGTACAAAGTATTACCGATCGACGATCGCCGCGAAGAGCGGTTCATTGCTTCGCGGGTCGGACGTCCCGACTTGATGGAGGGCCGGCGGACGCTGACCGCGTACGAGGGGCTCGGCTTCCTGATGGAGAATGACTTCATCGACACCAAGAACACGTCCTTCGAGATTGTCGCCGAGGTGGAGACCGCAGGCGCCAAAACCAGCGGAGTGATCGTCGCTCAAGGCGGTCGCTTTGGCGGGTGGACTTTCTACGTCGAAGACGGCAAGCCGACGTATCTGTACAACTATCTCGGTCTCGAGCAGTACTCCGTCGTTTCCGACTCGCGTCTGCCTGAGGGCAAGGCGACGATCAAATTGGATTTTGATTACGACGGCAAGCCTGAACTCGGCGCGGGGGAACCGCCACGCTGTTTCTCAACGGCAAGAAAGTCGGCGTCGCTCGGGTTGAGAAGACGGAGGCGGAATTCTGGTCGGCCGACGAGACCGCAAACGTCGGCATCGACCGCGAGACGCCCGTGTGTTCCGACTACGACGAGGAAGCGAGCAAGTTCACCGGCAAGATCGGCAAGGTGATAATCACGCTGAAGTGAACTTGCGAGCGCGCTGGAGCGGGTTCGTGACGACTAAGGCAGATACTCACGGCAGTAGTCTGAATTTCCACCGGCGCTCGCAATTCCGCGTTGGGGCGGTGTCACACGAGCGCCGCGTCGTTACCGCCTCGGCTAGACAACGGTCAGCAATTCCCGCTGACAATAGGTGGTTTGCAAGGGTTGCGGCGGCACGGCACAGCAGGAAATTCAATGAAAACCTCGGAAAAACAGGGGTACGCATGTAGGACACCGCCTTGCGTCCGATCTGGCCGATGTCGCTACGATCCGCGAACGCGAGGTCGACATAACCCTTTATTTCACGGGATTTTAGCGCCGCCGGGAATTGCTGGACAACGGTATGGACTTATTTCTACGCTCCCTTGAAGAATCGCCCTGGCGGGGCGCGTTCGTGATCGCGGTACACTAGAAGGGATGTCGATTTGTCGGTGCAGCTGCACGGTTCACGCGAGCTCTCGTACCGCGTTGTGTTCTGGCGAATAATACCGGGCGTGTGTGTCAAGCGTAGTGGGAACCGCTCGACCCTATTCAGCCCCGTCGTGACTAGGGACGCGGTCCTCGTATCGATATCTTTTTAGCTTCCGGAGCTCCTTCGCAGGCGGTTGCTCCGGGTGCCTCTTGAACTCCTTCACGCTAGGTGCCTTCCGGAAGCCGGTGTAAAAGGCGTAATCTAGTAAAAGCAGCTTCGTACTTTTCCCCTGCCTGCTCTGGCGTGATTCCTGGATGCAGTACATGAATGAACCGGAGGTCGCTCACCTTCTTTATCGCATGGTAACGCCGGTCATTTGTGTCAATATGGACCAAAAAGGCGTTGCACTTGATTTCCTTTAAGCAAAACTCCTTGATGTCCTCAATTATCTCTTTGACTAATTGCGAGTCTTCTGCGACGTCATCTGTGACGTAGCGTTCCTTTTCGGTTAGCGAGTCGGCTGCTGCCATATTTATGTCCATGACAGCAACCGCGGCTCGCTCGGCTGCAATCGCTTTAGTGATCGCGTTGCTGAAAATATAGAGCGCGTCGCGAGGGACACCAGCGGATACCCATACGAGCCTTTCCAGTACGGCTTTGCCGCAAAGGCTAGATACGCTTGGTATTCCGACGTATTTTACATAGCCATTCAATACGTCTCGGATATGATCATGGGCCGCCTTGGGGTTAACGAGATTGTAATCTAGGCGGATGACTTGAGCGTCACCTGGTGGCTGGAGCCCGTCTTTCGTCGTGGTGTTGTAAAGCGTGGTGAGGTTCTCAATAGCCGTTATTTTTAAATAAACACTGTTACCACGTGAGAACGAATAGATGCTACTCAAAAAATATGGCTGCAATGTGGGGTGGAGCAAGTGAAGGTCGTCTATGCAAAGGTAAAAGCAGCCGCGAGATTGAACGAAAGGAAGGAAATGCCGTGCGAAGACGGGAAGGGACGCATTTATTTCCTCTTTTGTCAGACGTGACCCACGTTCCTCAAGTTTGTAAACAAGTGACCGTAAGTTGCGAATGCGTTCCGCTTCGTCGCTAGAGGCACTCTGTACGGAGTCGATGATCTCATAGAGTACTTGCGGAACAACAAGCAGATCAGAGCGACCACTATACTGCTGTAAAGCGATCCAGCTAAACGGAGTCCCATTGCGACGTGCTTGGTTGCATGCATATAATACAAGGCTTGACTTGCCGGCGCCACGACGACCGAATATAACGTGATTTGTTTCGCTAAAGACGCGGCGTTCTTCACCGCCAAGGAATGGTATAAATGTCCGATGGAAATCCGAGTCCAAGGTTGCTTTACCAATTGTCAACGATTCCGCAAGCAATCGTTGCAAGAGTTGAGTTTCCAAAGAGTGTAGCCACGACGATGGCTTTTCGGGTTTTAAAAAGATGCGATTTCCGAAAGGATTGCTTCGCGAGTCTGTATCTTGTCTAATGCTATCAATGTGTTTGGCATAAATGTCGTTGATATGGCCGACGTGAATAGCCAAGTATTGCTCGCCTGCCTTGTCGATAATGGCATATGTTGGAGCCGTGATATTACAGCTAGCGGCTAGCCTGTCGGCAATCGCTTTGGCGGCTTTGTCAAGCATGGAAGATGGCCTTGGCAATTAGGTATGTTCTAGACGTTGACAGGAACTCTGCGGCCTTGTCGACGTACTTGCGACTTGGGAGTTCGAGATCAGCCTCGGTAACAGTATGGTCGTAGTCCGCAATGTTCCTGTCGGCCCTGAACTTAGTCAGTAGATCGAGCCAAATAGCCCGACTGGGGAAATCTGCCGGTAAGTCGCCAACTCTCTTGTGGTCGTTGACCTCCGTGGAGTATTGGCCGTCCATTGCCAATCGAATGGCCTTACTCGCGTTGTAGCACGCGTAATAGCTGCGTGAAACCCTTTGTCGCCAGCTTCCGTGTCCTTGGGCGCGTTGTGCGAACCGGAGGTGAATTTGGCCGAGCCGGTACAATTGCTGTGCGTTGTCTGAAACGGCTGTCTTGATTCGCTCGATTTCTGCGGGCGCCAAGATGCCTTGCAAGCACTTGATTGTCTTGTGGGGGTTTAGGTTCAGGAGATGCGTGTCATGCACGGGAATCGTATTAGCGTGAGTGTCACTTTACGGCACACAGAGCGCAGTGCTCAAGTGGATGCCCGCTTCGCTCGAAGACAGTACCGATTCTCAACTCTAGAGGCTATCGATAGTTCCGCGGCGAGTCAAGAAGGTGAGACCCCATTTGCGGAGCGCGTGTCTAGCAGGGCAGGTACGTCACTTTCGAGCTATTGCAAAACGCGTACTGCCGCGCTCCCCGGCATTGGGAGCGGTTGCTCGGCGACTTGAATACGGTTTCACTTTCGTACAAGGGCTGGAAGGAAACGCAGCCAACGACTCGTTTCGCATCCGTGTGAGGAATCTTGTGAAGCCGTTCGCGGTCGTCTGATGAAGCTGCAAGCAGCCCAGTGGCCGCGCCCTCAGCCATGGTAAGGTCAATCAACACTTGATGCGGCTGCAAAGCATTGTTTAGGTCGACGTGATCTCGGCGAGTTCTGTCCTTGGGGCTTGGGATTAAGAGAATCGTCCTGCAGGATGAGTGCAGGGCGCGTCTTGCTACCCAGTTGCGGAGAATTGCGACAAACGGGACATCGATTGGAACGACGTCACCGCTTTGCATTGTCGTAGTCGTCATAGACGTCCATCGCCGGATCGTTCCAATTACTGCTCTTTATCGAGCGTGCAAAAATGGAGCGAAGTTCTGCTTGGTCGAGGAGCATTCGCATTTCGTCGAACGTGTCCAGTGGAATGACCACGAACTGTTGGTCATCGATCGTCACCGGGACAGTCGCTCCGCTGCGAATTGCATCAAGCTGGTCTTGGCTGAATGTCATGTCTTGCTCTCCTCATTTGATTATCAGCCCCCATTGCCGGAAAGGCAATAACATGGTTTGCCGGATTACGTCCGTCGTTCTAAGCTGACTTCCTGGACAAGTGCAGACGTCGCAACCAGGAGGAACGCCATGACGGAACTATCCGCCCGTGTGGAAAGGCTGGAACGAATGAACCGGCTGCTATGGGGCCTGTTGCTTGCCGGGGCAGTCGTCGGAATCGGCGCCGGATTCCGCGCTCACCAAGACGTCGTACAGGCTCGCGAGTTTCAACTCGTCGATGAAAACGGCGAGCAGGCGGGACTGTGGCGCAGCGGCGAAATGGGCAAGATCGACTTCCTGCTTGGCCCTTTCGGCGGCGACTCGAAGCAGGGGAGCGTGCTGGCCATGACCGTCGAGAAAGAAGGGGCGGCGATCGGGCTGAAGCGCGGCTCGTCGCCGCGGGTGTTTATCGGATCGACAAAACTGGGCGGCTACATCGACGTCAAGAACGACGGCGGGAAGTCGACCTGGTCGTCGGCCGAATTGCCCGAGAAATGAGTCAAGGCTAAGACTCGCTCCCGACGGATTGCACTACGAGGCGGCGCCGCCGTCGAGCGGCGTTTCAGAAGCGGCCGCCGTCGGCCAGACGCGTATCGAGCGCCTCGGCCTTCCGTACGTGGCTGCCCGCCGTGGCTACCGTTTCGCCCAACGAGAGGCCGTCGAGCACCTCGGAGTAGTGGTTGTCCGTCATTCCTAATTCGACGACTCGCGGCTGAAAGACGGAGTCGGCGGTTTTTACGAAGACCACGCTCGACGAGCCGTCCTGCTGCACCGCCAGGTTGGGAACGACCAGCGCCTTCGGGTTCGCGTCGACTCGAATGCTCGCTACTCCGAGCATGTTGGCCCGCAGTAACCGCTGCCCTTCCGGACGCGTATCTCCCTCGAGCGCCGGAGGATTGTCGACCGTCATGCGGACCTTCACGTTGTGCGTGCGGCTGTCGACTTCGGTGCTGATCCACGACAGTTCGCCGCGGATTTCGCGCGACGTGCCGTTGACGGTGAATGTCACCTCCTGGCCTCGATGCAGCTTGCCCGCGTCCTCTCGCCGCACGTCGAGTTCGACCCACATCCGGCTGACGTCCGCCATGACGATTTGCGCTCCGCTGGCGGGCGACACCGATTCGCCGATCACCATCTCGCGGTCGGTGATGATGCCGTCGAAGGGGGCCGTCAGCGGAATCAAGTTGGCCGTCGTCGTCGTGGGATCGACGGTTTCGATCAGCGACTTCGGCAGCCCCAGGAAGCGGACTCGCCGCACCAATTCTTCGTCGTACAGGCCGGCCACGTCTTTCAGGCGAACGGGCAAGCCGAGATTCGCCAAGGTTTGCTGCGCGTTGTACAACACGATGCGAGACTCCCGGGCATTGGCTTCGGCTTCGCGAATTTTTCGTTCGGGAATCGCGGAAGACGCGTCGCGCATGCGGTGCAGAGTCTTGGCTTTCAGTTCATAGTCGACGACGGCCTTCAGGAATTCGGTCTTCGATCGGCCGACGTCGAGGGCTTCGATGACGGCCAGAATTTCGCCTTTGTGAACGGCTTGCCCGACGTGCTTCTGCACGCTCCATACCGTGCCGCCGACGCGCGACGTGAGTTGGGCGACGCGAGTCTGATCATAAGCGACCTTCCCTAACGCCGTGATTTCCTCCGACATGGGCGCGACATGACTTGCGCCAACTCAACGCTCGCGTTAAAAACGGCATCGCCGGATTCGAGCATCGTAGGCGACGGCAGAGTTGCTTGCCGAGCCGTTGCGCTGTCCGCAGCCGAGGCCGACGGCGGCGCCCGATCGTTCGGGATCGGGTTCTCAGTTGCAGGAGAGCGACGGTTGCTGATCGCCGAGAGCTGCGGCATCTTCCAATGATTCTGATGCCCGACAGCCATAAGTCCGATCAGAGCCGCCGCCGCCAACACGCTCGGGATTTGGCTCAAGATTGACTTGATCATGCTATTCCAGCCAGGCTGCGGCGAACCGGATGTCCCGCCACTCCGATTCGTCTTGAACGCTTCCTCAGTCCATTTTTTCGATCGGTCCGGCGAGACGGACCAATCCAGTGAAATGCATCTCGCAATCAGCCGCGTCTCGGTACCTCGCGATGTCAAATCTCGCCGCAACTGCGGCGGCCGCCAGGGAGGGGCAATTCGCCCTTGCGAGCGAAAAACTCGCGTCTACGCCCTGCATCGGCGCAGATCCTTCGTTCCCGATCGCGATGGCTGCGGCGCCGCCGTTTTGTGCATCAGATAAAATATGCTTGTTGTGAAGTCGCTACGGTCTCTGCGCATCCTGCGAGTTGTCCGAAATATGCGCAGGCGGTTCCACGCCCACGGCTTCGCGACGCTGCAGAGCCGACGGTCAGCAGCACCCTTCGCGACGCGTTGAAGGGAGCTGCGGCTCAACGTGCATCGCACGGCGGATGATAGTTTTTGGACGGCGGCGTGCAAATGTCAAAATCGGCAAAATCTGCCGGACATCCAGTACGTAAGGCATCCCGCGTAGTGAGACCTATCGCTTCTCGACTAGGTCGTCACGCCGCGAAAACTCACAGGCGTTCGTTTAGCTCGCAGTGCGAGCTTGGGAATGGTTTCGCGATGGCCCAGGATCACCAGCGTATCCCCGGCGGCCAGCGCCACGTCGCCTTGCGGGGCACGCAACATCTCGCCGCCGGCGCGCTTGATGCCGACTACGACAAAGCCGTTGCTGACCGTGTTCTGCAAATCGCCCACCCGTCCGCCGACAAGCGGAGAATCGGAACGGATTTCGATATCGCCCAGTTCCAAACCAATTTGCCGCAGATCCTCGTTGATCTGCATGGCCGGCAGATCAGCCCGCAGCATGTCCTCGGCCGAGGGACGCACGATCATGTGCGCGATCTTGGTGGCGCCGATCAGCGCCGGCAGCACTACGCGGCTGGCGCCGGAACGGACGAGCTTCTTCTCCGTCGAGGGCGATTCGGCCCTGGCGATGACCTGAATGTTGGGGTTTACTTCGCGCGCCGTCAACGTGACGAACACGTTGGCCGTATCGTCCGGCAAGACTGCGGCTAGCACTTTGGCGCGGGTAATGCCGGCGGCTTCCAGCGTAGCCTCATCGGATGCGCTGCCCAACAAGGCGAGAAAACCGGCGTTCTGGGCGGCAGCTATCCGGCTTTCGTTGCTATCGACCACGACAAAAGGAAAGCGGGCCATCGACAGATCTTGCGACAACATCTGGCCGACCCGCCCATAACCGCAGAGAATCGCGTGGTCGGAGAGCTGTTCGATGCCTCGAGACATGCGCCTCGTTCCCAAAATGCGATTGATCTCGCCTTCAGCGAGCATCTGAACGAAACCGCCCACCACGTAAATGCCCGATGAACAGCCGGCAATGATCACGCCGATAGTAAATAGCTTGAGCGCCGGGTCGTCCAGCGGCCTCGTCTCTCCATAACCGACGCCGAAGACCGTGATCACGACCATGTACACGGCGTCCAGCAACTCCCAGCCCGCCGCCACGTAGCCAAGGACCGCGATCACGCACGTAGTCCCAAAGAAAATCACACCGAGCGTGATGCGGCTCACAGCGCGTTTTCTCCCACGACCTGACGGCGTTGCTCGGCATGGTCCTGGCGCCTCCGGCGACGGCTTACTTGATGAACAGCATTTCCTGATAGGTGGGCAACGGCCACAGATCGTCGGCCACCCAGCCTTCCAGTTCGTCGGCATACGTGCGAACCGAGGCCATTGCGGGCAGCACCAGCTCGCAGTAATGCGCGGCTTCGGCCTGCAGGCCGCCGGCGCCGTCGATGCGCCAGCGTTTCCGCCAGCTCGCGAATGCTGTCGCTGCAGGCACTTGACCAGCTCGGTCATCTGGTCGAGCGTGTCGGTGTCGAACTCGAAGCCAAGCAGCTTCAGGTTCGCGCAGGTAGAGGCCAGCTCGTTCTGGTAGCGGATCGCGGCCGGGAAGATCAACGTCTTGGCCATTTCCAGAGTTTGCAGCTGCCTCGACGCGCACCGTCTTGCAGTACTGCTCGAGATAGATTTCGAGCCGGCTTTCCAGCTCTCGTTCCGAAAGCACGCCGTACTTGGTGAACAACTCGATGACTTGCGGCGACTCGCAGTTCGACGAGCGCATCGACCGTGGTCTCGCAGATTCAGCAGCCCGCGCTTGGCCGCTTCTGCATGCCACTCGGCCGAGTAGCCGTCGCCGTTGAAGATCATCGGCTTCGCACTCCGTGATGATTTCGGCCAGCAGCTTTTGGACGGCGGCATGCAGCTTGCTCGGCGGTTTGCCGGAGCGGCGGCTTCAAGCTGGGTCGCACAATAGTCGAGCGATTCGGCAAATGATCGTGTTCATCGCCACCAGCGGGCCGGCGATCGACTGATTGGCGCCCACGGCGCGGAACTCGAATCGATTGCCGGTGAAGGCGAACGGACTGGTGCGATTCCGGTCGCCGGCGTCTTTCGGCAAGGGCGGCAACACGTCGACGCCGACCGTCAGCGTTCCCTTGGCCAGCGACGAGCTGGCGCCGCCCGCCTTGATCTGCTGGAAGACGTCGGTCAACTGATCGCCGAGGAAGATCGAAATGATCGCCGGCGGCGCCTCGTTGGCGCCCAGCCGATGATCGTTGCCGGCGGAAGCGACGACCGCGCGCAGCAAGCCTTGATGTTTGTACACGGCGCGGATCACGGCGGCGCAGAACACCAGGAACTGCGCATTCAGGTGGGGCGTGTCGCCCGGATCGAGCAGGTTGCCTTGCGAACTGCTGCCGAGCGACCAGTTGACGTGCTTGCCCGAACCGTTGACGCCGGCGAACGGCTTTTCGTGCGTCAGGCAAGCCATGCCGTACTTTTCGGCCACGCGGCGCAGCGTGATCATCGTCAGACTGCTGGTGGTCCGTGGCCAGGTTGGCCGATTCGAACATCGGCGCAATCTCGTACTGGCCCGGCGCCACTTCGTTGTGCCGGTTTTGACCGGCACGCCGAGCTTGTACAGCTCGCGCTCCACTTCCAGCATGAACGCCAGCACGCGTTCCGGTATGGCGCCGAAGTAATGATCTTCGAATTCCTGGCCCTTGGGCGGCTTGGCGCCGAACAAGCGTGCGCCCGGCCGTGAACAGGTCGGGGCGGGAGAAGTAGAAGTGCCGGTCGACCAGGAAGTATTCCTGCTCCGGGCCGGCCGTCGAGGCCACGAACGCCCCGTCGGAGTGCCCGAACAACTCCAGCACGCGCTGGGCTTGCTTGTTGAGCGCCTGCATCGACCGCAGCACGGGAGTCTTCTTGTCCAACGCTTCGCCCGTCCAAGAGACGAACGCCGTGGGAATGCACAAGCGTCGTGCCGTTGGGGTTCTCCAGAATGTAGGCCGGGCTGGTGACGTCCCAAATCGTGTAGCCGCGGGCTTCAAACGTCGAGCGAATGCCGCCCGGTCGGAAAGCTCGAGCCGTCGGGCTCGCCCTGGATGAGCTGCTTGCCGCTGAATTCGGCCAGGGCGCCGCCATTGCCGTCCGGGGTCGAGGAAGCTGTCGTGTTTTTCGGCCGTAGCGCCGGTCAGCGGATAGAACACGTGGGCGTAGTGGGTCGCCCCTTTTCTGATCGCCCAGTCTTTCATGGCGGCGGCGACGATGTCGGCGATCGAGGGATCGAGTTTCTCGCCCGCTTCGATCGTCTGCAGCAGCTATTTGTAAATCGGCTTGGGCAGCCGCGTCTTTCATCACGGCGCTTGCTGAACACGTTTTCGCAGAACAGTTCTTGGGCCGGAGTCTCGGCAAAGTTCAGCGGCGGCGAGATGGCGTGCCAGCGAGTTACCGCCGAAATGGCCGCCGTCCGCGCCGTAGCATGCGAGCCCGCGCTGCGAGGCGCGCTCGCCGCGGCTCCCGACAGTGAACCATTCGACCCGTTCGTTGACGAAGAATCCCTGCGCAACGTTGAACTGCTCACGGCAAATTTCCCTTCCACGCCTGTCAGTTAAAACACAGAACGCCCATGGGCGGGCCGCATCCTGGCTCGCCGTGGCACGAAGAATCCACTTCCGCCAAGCAAGAATTGCGCCGCGACGCAACGAGAATCCGCCGGCAGACGCGCCGGCGGGTTTTCCTCGCTTTGACATCGTCTTAGAAGCCGTAATATGCCGAGAAGACAAGGCTTTCCGCGGACGAGAAATCCAGCATTTCCAGGCGAACGCGGGGACTCGTTGCGCCGCACGGGAACCGCTTCTGCCCTGAACTTGGGCGCCCGACGCCCTGAACGGCGGCGTTGAGCAAATTCCTGGCCATAATGTCCCGAAATATCGGACAGCAAATCAAGCGGAAAGACGGGCGAAAGCGTGACCGGAACGGCGCAGACGGCAACCGCAATCCGGACGCCGCAACAAGCCTGATCATGTTAATGGCAATGCCGGCCAGCATGGCTTGCAGCCGCTGCTTGCCGTTTGCATCCACGGCTCTTCTGCGCATCGGCCGGGCCGCCGCAACAGAAACGCGCCGATGGGACCTCTGGCGGCGCCCAGCGATGACTTCGAACAGGTTTACGCCCGTCCTTAGCGACCGCTATTCCGCTTCCTTGCTCTCGCCTGCGCCTTCGGTCTCGGCGCGTCGGCTCCTTGCCGGCGAGGATCGCATCCAGCTCTGCTTTGAGTTTGCCGTCGATATCCGGGCGGAACCCGACGTGTACGCTATGCACCACGCCTGCTTGGTCGATTAGCACCAAGGTCGGAATGCCCTCGACGCCATAGGCGCTGGCCGCCTGGCCGGCGGGATCGAGGCTGACCGTGACTTTTAGCCCCTTCGCATCGAGAAACGACTGGATTTCGTCGGCTTCTTCGCCCTGGTTCACGCAATACAGCGCCACGCCCTTGTCGCGGTACTGCTCGGCGACTTTCGCCACCAGCGGCATTTCTTGCACGCACGGACCGCACCAGGTCGCCCAGAAGTCGAGGATCACGATCTTCTTGCCTCTCAGGGCTTTCAAGCTGAAACGATCGCCGCCGAGTAGTTGCTGTTCGACGTCAGGCGCCGGCTTGCCGACCAGCGGCGACATGGGCTCGGCGCCGGGCCGCCGGGGAAGAAGCTGTCTACCTTCTTGGCGTCGGCGGGCGGCTCGAAGGCGAAGGTTTCTTCATCCAGCGGCGCGCCGAACTTCCAATGCTCGTATTGCTGAAGCGTGTCGGCCTTCGAGTTCTTGAGCTGCTCTTCGGTGAGGCCGCTGCCAGCCAGTGATTTCTTGAGATCCAGCGCCACTTGCAGCAGAAGCGGCGGCGCCTCAGCGGCGACCCACATCTCCCAGTCGAAATGTTCCTGCTCGAACTTGAGGTGATGGGCTTCGACGTCGCCGAATTTCTCCCGGCCGGCGTACTCGGCCTTGGCGACGCCTTTCATCAGTGCCGAATAGGGATCGTCCGAAAAGATATCCAACATCGGCCCGTTCCCGCTCTGGTTTCCCGTGAGCAGCGGATTGCTGACGATTTCCGCGAGCGATTCCGGAGCGGGCGACTGCGTGTACTGCTTCAGCGGCGCGGCGCTCAGCGACAACTGTTCGCCGTCGCAGACGACGTCGACGCCGAGGTCCGTATTGTCATATCGGATGGCAATCCGGTTGGGCCGCTCGACGGCGATTTTGGCCTGCGATTCCAGCGTGTTCTTCAGGCCATTCAATTCGAGCGAGATTTTTTGCGAGAAGTCGACCTGAATGCTCTGCTGGTCTCGATAGAAGTCCGCGAGCTGCCGCACGATCGCCTTGGCCTCGCCGGCGGCTTCATCGGAGGCCGGTTGCCCGTCTGCTGGTTCCTCGGACTTGGTTCCGGCAGCAGGCGCCGCAAGCGCGTTTTGCGATTCCTCGTCTTTTTGAGCGACGGCATCCGCCGGCGGTTGTTGACTGCAAGCCGTCAGCATGGGTAACAACAGGTACAGCACGGCGAGGTTGGCGGGGCGCATGGCGGTGATTCCAGGGGGGAAGGGTGGCGGTCTGGTGCAATGGCCCCGGGCGGAATATGCGCGAGCAGAGCGGAAGTCGGTAGGAAAATCAAGTTCTGGTTCGGAGGGCGAGACCATTGGCTGCGATGAGCACCGAACCACCACCGATCGCCGAGAGAGCCATTGTCGTAGGCACATTCCATGTGCCGTAACTGGTCCCGCTTACGGGTGTGCTCTCTTCGATGGCGAGGCTGTCTCGCCAAGGCGCCCAACATTCCCTCTCGAACTTGGCCATCTTTGCAAGGCAAGGTCGGAATGCGGAAGTCGGAATGAAAACCGCCCGCTCACGCCCGTGCGCAAGCGACTTGCCTCTGGCACTGCGAACTTTCCCTGTCAAGGTTGGCCATCTTTGCAAGGTCGGAATGCGGAACGAAAACCGCCCGATCACGCCTCGGCGCAAACAACTTCCCGCTCGCGCTGCGAACTTTCCCCGTCGAAGTTGGGCGCCTTTGGGCAGTCGGCCTCAGGAGCAGCATGCCGCTTCCTCAGACTTTTCCCCGCTCCGCATTTCTCCCCTTTCCGACTTCCGCATTCCGACTTCCGACTTCTCCCCGCCCCATTCCCACGGCCCCTGGAACCCGCGTTTCCGCGGCTTCAACCCCAGGCTCTTGCCGGCGCGTCGCAGCGTCTTGGCGGAAATGCCGCAACTGCGCGCCTGGCGGAACAACTCGGTCGATTCCATCGGCCCGTCCTCCAGCGCTTCCAGCAGCCACTCGGCGGCCGACTCGCGATCGCGCTGCTCGGCGTGCCGCCGGGCGCTGGGCGGCACGAGCATGGCGGCCGATTGCTCGACCGGCTCCGCGTCCCAGGCCACGCGGCCGCCTTGAATGCGGAAGGCCGCGGCCGGCAGTTCCTCTTTCAGACTGTTTTTGACCGGCAGCAGCAAGCGCCGCTTGGGATCGTCGGCGTCGCGGGCGACCAGCCACACGACCGGCGCAGCAGCCGAGAACTCGGCCAGTTCCTGGGCGGCGATGCGGCTGCCGGCCGGGCCGCTCAAGCGAGTCAACGCGACGACGGCTATGCCGGTGCGGGCGGCCAGTTGGCCGAGCTTCAGCAGCAGGTAGTTGATCGAGGCTCGATTGGACCCCTGGTCGCCCCGGGCGGCCCAGGCCTCGACATTGTCGACGATCAGCAGCCGGCAAAGCGTGGAGCCCACCGCCGCGGCGCCGAGGGCGGCAATCCGACGCTCCATCCTATCGACCGTCATTTCCTCGCCCAGGTCCGGCCAGCGGAGCGTGAGCGCGGCAATTCGTTCCACCGTCGCCTCGGCGGCGTCCAGCCGGCTGCGGATCATCGGAGCGGTCATGTCGGGGGCATGCGCAATCACGGCCCCGTCGAAATCGTGCGTCCCGTTGCTGATCCGGGCCGCCCACTCGCAGCCCAGAAAGCTCTTGCCCGAGCCGGGCTCGCCGGCCACCACCGTCAGCGCGCCTTGCGGCAGCCGGCCCTCGGCGATCCAGGAGCATTCGAACGACGTTTCGCGCTCAAACGGCGCCATCGTGACTTCCGCGGAGATGGCCTCGGGAGCGAAGTCTTCGAGGTGCATTTTCCAGCGAGGGGGCATTGGTTTGGATTTCCTGTTCAGCAGCGGCGCTGGTCGACATCGGCAGTCTCCTTCAGTAACGAGGAAAAGATGGATTCCATCACCGAGGTTAGAGCGCATCTGGCCTGCGCAGGAGCGACGTTTGCCCGAAAGTAGCAGGCTCCGTACGCCGCCCGGCGGCGCCGCGGCAAACCTTCGCCAGTCGTTTGAGCCCGACCGGTCATCGAGATCATTCCCGGGCCCGCTCCGCTGCCGATTGCGGCAGCCGGAATAAACCTTGTCCTTTGGGCGCGTCTTCGGCGTGGGTTAAGGCGAGGCGGAGGCGTGAGCCTGCGTCGGGTTTCCTCACGCGGGAGCGTGAGGTGTACTGTACGCTCAGCTTCGCTCTCCGCTCGGCGGTTCTCACGAGTGTGCTGCTGGTCGTACAGTAGGCATCACGCTCCGCGTGATGGAAGCGAACAACAGGGAAGAATTTGCAGAAGAATTTGCAGACACCCATCGTTTGCGGAATTAGAATTTGCAGACACATAAGAATTTGCAGACACCCATCGTTTGCGGAATTTGCCGAAGCGGAATTTGCAGGCGGAATTTGACGCCCATTCTTTGCACCGCGGGGGCGTCAGCAAAACGCTCGTCCTTTTTGCTCTGGGCCTCTTGACGGGAATATGAACATGTGTATACTTCCTGGTGAACCTGGAGGGGCAACGCCATGCCCGCTTACGCTCGCGGTGAGATCGTCGATAATTCGGAAGTCGGCATCTATCATTGCATCTCGCGATGTGTAAGATGCGCCTTCTTGTGCGGCCAGGATGCCCATGCGGCACGGAACTTCGATCATCGCAAGGACTGGATTCGCGAGCGGCTGGAAGAACTCGCCGGCGCCTTTGCTATAGATGTACTGGGCTTTGCGGTGATGTCGAATCATTTGCATGTTTTGCTGGCATTCGGCCGGACCTCTCCTGCCAATTGAGTGATGAAGAAGTCGCGAGACGCTGGCTGCGCATTTTTCGCAAGCGGCGCGATGCGGGGGAGGCGCCGGATGAGCCAGACTCGCGCGAGTTGGCCATGCTGCTGGCCGACTCAGAAGCGGTGGTCGCGCGGCGAGGGCGGTTGGCTGATCTGTCTTGGTTCATGCGCGCTTGTGCGAACCGATCGCGCGTCGCGCCAATCGCGAGGACGGCGTAACGGGTCGCTTCTGGGAGGGGCGTTTCAAGAGCCAGGCGGTGCTCGATGAGTCGGCGGCGCTGGCCTGCAGCATCTACGTGGACCTGAACCCGATCCGGGCGGGCATCGCCGCTACGCCCGAAAGTTCCGAATACACCGCGGCCTACGAGCGGATTGCCGCCAGGCAGGTCCGCGCCGCTGCGCAGGCTGCAACTCAGAAGAGCGCTCAGTCCGATCCGCCGCGGGCTGTGGCGCCGCTGCATCGCGATGATTGGCTCAGCCCGATCCCGGATCAGGACGTCTGCCCTGCAAGTCAGCGAATGCATTCTCGGCGGCGGGCGTCGGACCGCGGCTTTCTGCCGCTCGGGTTGGATGAATATCTGGCCCTGCTAGATTGGACGGGGCGGCAAGTGCGCGTGGACAAAACTGGCGTGATTCCTCGAGATTTGCGACCCATTCTTGAGCGGCTGTCGATCAACGCCGAAAGTTGGGTAGAAAGCATACTCGCATTCGGTCGCCGCTTTCATCGCGTTATCGGCAGAACCGCCAGCATCGCAGCGCCTGCGCAAAAGACGGGCGGCATTGGTATCAAGGCAAGTCTGCTAGCCGGGTGGCGTTTAGCTGACGCCGGTTCAAATCGCACGCATCCTCGTCATGTCGTGGTATCCGGCGATCTTCCACGACGTCGCTTTCCGAGGTCGTGATTCCGGTCAGCGGGTCGATAAATCGACTTGACGTTCGGCGTCTCCAAGAGATCTGCTAGAATTCAGCCTGCGACGAGACTCGTTTTTTGCATTGATTCGCGCTTGCAATGGATGGCTTCGCGACCTGAAAAAGGATGGATGTCTGGTACTTCGTGCGATTGACGAGCTTAAGGAGATAGCCGAGCAGCTTGCGCAACAAGAAGCGGACGACTTGCTCGATGACGAGAACGACGACTCGTCCGGCAAGAAGAAACACCGCAAGTCGCCTGGCCGCGTCGGCAAGCTGCCAGAACATCTGGAGCGAGAAATTATTCGCCATGAATTATCCGCAGCCGAGCGAGCTTGCCCTTGCTGTGGCGAACTGCGCGCAGGAGATCGGCGTGGAAAGCAGCGAGCAATTGGAGCTGATTCCGGCGAGTTTGAAGGCGATGCAGCACGACCGCGTGAAGTACGCTTGCCGCTCGTGCGAAGAGCACGTGGCGATCGCCGACAAGCCGCCGCAGCCGATCGAGAAAGGTCTGCCGGGACCGGGACTCTGTGCTCACACGGTACTCAGCAAGTTCGGCGACCATCAGCCGACTGTATCGGCAAGAAGACATTCACTCGCGGCTGGGTAACACGATCCGCCGCAGCACGCTGTGCGGTTGGCAAGCGGCTCTGGCCGCTTGGCGCAGCCGCTGGTCGATCGCATGAAGTACTTGGTGTTGGAATCGAAAGTCATTCACACCGACGACACGTCCATCAAGATGCTGCAGCCGGGCCGCGGCAAGACGAGGACATCCAAGTTCTGGCCTTACCTGGGCGATTGGCTGCATCCTTACGCGGTTTACGATTTCACTCTCAGCCGCGAACGCGATGGACCGCGGAGTTCTTGGGCGGTTTCAGGGCTATCTGCAGGCGGACGCTTACTCGGGATACGACTGCATCTACGCGGGCGACACGGTGCGGGAAGTCGCGTGTTGGATTCACGCACGTCGCTACTGGCATCAAGCACGCGATAACGATCCGGTGCGCGCGAACACGGCGTTGGGCTTCATCGCGCGGCTGTGCCAGATCGAGAAGCAATTGCGCGAAGCGGTCCCCGACGAAGAACTTGCAAGGCAAGCGCGACTTCGCTGCGGTCGCTGCCGGTCGGCAGGAACACGCCGTGCCGATCCTCGATGAATTCAAGTCGTGGCTCGACGGTGAAAGCGAAGACAAGCGGATCCTGCCCAAGAGCCCGATCCGCGCGGCGTTCACCTACACGCTGAATCAATGGGAGGCGCTGTGCCGCTACACGGAAGAAGGTTATTTGTCCTTTGACAATAACTTGCCGAGAGGTTGGTCAAGTTCCCAGCGATCGGGCGAAAGAATTACCTCTTCGTCGGCAGCCCGCAAGGCGGTCACGGCGCGGCGGTGATGTACTCGCTGGTCAGCAGCGCGAAGGCCAATGGCGTGGAACCGTTCGCTTGGCTTCGCGATCTGTTCACGCAATTGCCCTACCATCGCGACGGCGAGGCGTTCACGCAAGCAGCGAATGACGAGCCCGTCACAAGTGACGAACTCGACTCGTTGTTGCCGGATCGATGGCTGCAGGCCCACTCGGAGCACGTCTGGACGATCGACGAGATCCGTCGTGAAGAGCGCAAGCGAAACTGCGCCTGACTCGCCTACGATTGATCTTCGGCGGCGAAGGAAGCTCCAGTGCCAGGGCCGACCTTCAGGACATTGCTCGAAACGCGTGGCGGGCGCCCCCATGCCTATCCCAGGATCCTCTCGCGCCCGCCCGCTCGTCGCGCCGCCACGTCGGTAAGCCGTTCCTGACAGGCAGGATGCCTATCCCACGAATCCAGGCTCGACCGTCCCGCGTAGCTGACAATCGAAAGCGTTGCAAGATGTAGTTCACAGAACGCTCACCAATCCCCGAACCTAAAAGCTTGCGTCGTCTTTTACTACATATGACGCCACGGCGACCCCAAATGCCGCTGGAATCAAGTTTCCGGCTGCCGACTTTCGTATGACACCATCGATTCGACAGAGATGATGGCACCACGCTGCGATGAGACGCCCGTCCTCAGACGTTAACAGATTCCGCTGCGATGAGAGTCCCGCCTTACTGCTATGCACTAGCTCCCTGCCGTCGCATTTCCAAACGAGGCCCCTCGATTTCCAAGGACAAAAGCCTAGGAACAGTTCGCCCTGACATATGATTTCCCCGTCCGCGCTAATATCCCAATGAGGCTTGCGAAGCACGCTGTATATCGGCACTCTTAGCCGTATTGCTCGCCCATCAATCCACGTCCACCCCCACTCGTTGAACGACAATGATGACGGCCAAATACTACGTATCGCGACCCTGCTCTCTTCTATGATTGCGACATGACCGGCCCCAAATATGCTACACTTCGGACTTAGGGAGAATCTCATTCGCCGCAACCGAACGCACCTGTTGCGATCGCGCATGATCGCCGGCCCTCGGCCTTATAATGATTAAACGCGTGTTTCGACGCCCAATCAGAACGACCCTTGTCCCGTGTTGCGGTCCCGTGTTGCGGTCCCGTGTTGCGGTCCCGTGTTGCGGTCCCGACTACGAACTCTCCGTTGCAACGCGTGTTTTACAAACCGCCACCCGTATCGGCACAGGTGCTCGATTGGTATATGATATACTCGTAGCATCTCCATAGAAAGCACGCCTCAACGCTAACGACTCCGCCTGAACACGAATTAGAGGTGACCTTTCCATTGGTATCCTGGCACCGCTGGCTTCTCCAAAAGTACTGGCCTTTAATGCACACTTTTGCGGTCTTGCTTTTCGTTCCTCCACACCCCTCTACTTCAAAGGCCCATCGGCTCCAGCGGCAACCGGAGAGTGTAGTCTTTCCCAGTGCAAGTGTTCTTATTCAGCTTATGCGAGCCACCGGCTTCGCCGCCCCCAAATACGCCAACGTAAACTGGAACGCCCATGATGACCACGGTAGGAGATTTTAAGGAGACCTTAAATGCACCCTTAACGAAAAACGTGCAAACTAGTGAATATCCCATCGTGCCATCGGGACAACAAAGCGTACACCGACGCC
>CAWAYY010000028.1:0-128621 GCA_963786255.1 Pirellulales bacterium | reverse complement strand
GGCAATAGCGGTCCGTGGCGCCAACTGTAAATCCGAGAGTGAACCACTGATAAACGCTGATGGTCGCTAATCGGAATTAGTGAAGATCAGTGGCGATTAGTGGTTCCCTTTCTGCGACAGGGTCTGCGACCGCGAACGTTTCAGTTGGCTGCGGAGCGATCCCTATGAACGCCCGACGGATTCGAGCGTGGTTCTTCGAACGTGATGGCGACGGCGAGTTTGTTTTTGGCGGCAGAGCACGTCCCTACTCCGTGATCGGAACGCCAGACGATGCCGGCTGCATCATTTTCACGACAAAGCCGGCTGCCGTGTCGGAGGTAATCGAACATGCCGGCGACGCTTTCCATTGCAGCATGGTCGGCCGGTACGGCCTTCCGGATGACTCAGACCTGCATTGGATTCGCAAACTGATCGGACGCCGTCCGCTGATGTTTCTTGGCGATCTGGATCCCGTCGACTTGCTCGTGTTTGCCTGGCTCCGCGCCAAGCTGCGTTCAACGCCCGTCGTTCATCTTGGCCTCAACGATGTTTTACTCAAAGCACTTGGGCGCCTGTCGCTTAGCCGCCTGTCGATTCCGCTCGCGCCGTCGGAACAGGAATCGCTTCCGTTCTTGAAGGAAACGCTTCCTGATCTCTCCGCCATGATCGGTCCGACATGCGCCAAGCTCTTGGAACGAGGGCGCAAAGTTGAGCTGGACATCATCGGAGACCGCCAAGACAAAACGACTACGGCCTTGCAATCGCTGATTGCCTCCGCTCAGGCGCAGAACAATTCGCCGAAGAGGAACAAGAAGCGACGCTAGCTGGAAGACTGACCGCTAATAACCACTAATTGACACTAATTCGGATTAGCGAAGATCAGCGTTTATCAGCGGTTCACTTTCCGTGACCTACGCGATCTTCGCCTTCAACGACCGTAATGCCGCATCTTCGTCGCTGCCGCGAAAGGCTTCGAGGAGTTCGCAATGCTCGTCGTAGATATCCATCAGCCGCGCCAGTTGCCGCTGCGTGCGACGGAAGTGAGAGCGGAGACGACCGACCAGGGCTTCCCAAATGACCAGCAAGTCGGGCTGAGCGGCCCGTTCGAGAATCGTGCGATGAAAAGCCAGGTCGCATTCCGCCACTGTGTGCAGATCCTGCCGTTCGCAGGCCGCCTTCATTCGCGCCAGCGTCTCTTCCCAACGCTGAAAGTCCGCCGGTCCCAACTCGGAAAAGATCAACTGCAGCGCATAGGCCTCGATGGCGCGGCGAATCGGAACGATCAGGTCGCGGATCGCCTTTGGCGCCTCGGGCGCCACCGCCGCTCCGCAGTTGGTCTTGCAGACCAACAGTCCTTGCATGGCCAACTGCTGGATCACCGGCCGCACCGCCGCCCGGCTTGCGCCGAACCGCTGCGCCAGTTCCATTTCGGTCAACCGCTGCCCGGCGGGCAAACGGCCGCCCAGGATCTCGTCGCGCAGCGTGGCGGCGATAATCTCAGTCGCGGCGGGCTTGGTTTTCGTTTTCACAGCCACTTTCCCAGCTTTTGCAACGGACGGCGCCGCTGCTGTGTTCGCTGGCCGATTGTAGACAATCGCATGCTCGTTGTCTACAATCGCGAGCGCAGGACTGAACTACCTAACCGTGCGCAATAGGCGCAATGCGAGCGTGTAATGATCCAACCGCAACTGTCGACACGCCTGGGCCTGATGCCTGTGTTGCGCATGTTGCTCTGCCTGTTCGCCGCTCTGGCAATGCACTGGGCCTGCATCCTTGCGAGGCGACGAAGGGCTCGAGTTCTTCGAGACCAACGTGCGGCCGTTGCTGGTTGAACACTGCCAGAAATGCCACGGCGCCAAAAAGCAAGAAGCCGGTTTGCGGCTCGATTCGCCGCAAGCGGCGCTGGCCGGCGGCGATAGCGGGCCGGCGCTTGTTCCCGGCAAGCCGGACGAGAGCCCGTTGATTGCCGCCGTACGCTACTCGGACGACGTGCAGATGCCGCCATCCGGCAAGCTGAAGGATCAGCAGATTGAAGCCTTGGCGCATTGGGTGCGAATCGGCGCTCCATGGCCGGCGTCGCCTGGACCGGCCGGCGACAACCGGGCGGAAGTGCAACAGCGGCACTGGGCCTTTCAACCGATCGGCCATCCTGTTCCACCGGACGTGAAAGACGCCGCTTGGGAACAAACGCCTATCGATCGTTTCATCCTCGCCCGGTTAGAAGCTGCGGGGCTGGCGCCGTCGCCGCCGGCGGATCGACGGACCCTGATTCGCCGCGCGACGGTCGACCTGACCGGCTTGCCGCCCACGCCCGAAGAGGTCGAAGCCTTTGTCAACGATCCGGCGCCCGACGCTTACGCAAAGCTGATCGACCGCTTGCTCGACTCGCCCCACTATGGCGAACAGTGGGCGCGGCATTGGCTCGACGTCGCCCGTTACTCCGACACCAAGGGCTATATCTACGCTCGCGAGCAGCGCGTCTGGGTTCACGCCCCGGCTTATCGCGATTGGGTCGTGCAGTCCTTCAACCGCGATCTGCCTTACGACCAGTTCCTGCTGTTGCAGATTGCGGCGGACCAGGCCGCGCCGGACGACGCGAGCACCGCGCCGCGATGGGCTTTCTTACGATCGGGCGGCGTTTCCTTGGCGTGACGCACGACATTATCGACGACCGCATCGACGTCGTCACGCGCGGCACGATGGGGCTGACCGTGGCCTGCGCCCGTTGCCACGATCACAAGTACGATCCGATTCCCACGACGGATTATTACTCGCTCTACGGCGTGTTCCTGAACTCGACGGAACAGTTGGCGCCTGCCGGCGAGCCGGCCGTTCGCAACGACGCTTATGCGGCTTTCGAGAAGGAGCTGCACGAGCGGCAGCAGAAGCTCCGCGATGCGACGCTGGCCAAGCGCAACGAAGCCGCCGATCGGGTGCGACAGCGCGTGACCGATTATCTGGTCGCTCAGACGGAGCTTTCCAAGTATCCGGAAGAAGGCTTCGACCAGATCCTGGCGCCGACCGACATCATTCCGACGTTCGTTCGCCGCTGGGAAGCCTGGCTGGCGCTGCCCTCGCGAGCGGAAGACCCGGCGTTTCTGCCTTGGCGGCGCTTTGCAGCACTGAAGGCCGACGAGTTCGCCGCCCGCTCGGCCGAACTGGTGCGCGAGCTGAGTGAGCCGAAAGCAACCGTTAATCCGCGCGTGCTGGCGGCGCTGTCGCCTCCGCCGTCTTCCATGCGAGACGTAGCCGAGCGCTACGGAAAGCTGCTTTCGGCAATCGACCAGGAATGGAAGTCCGCCTGCGAAGCGGCCAAGCAAGCCGGCGCCGCGGCGCCGGAAACGTTGAAGGCGCCCGAGTCGGAAGCATTGCGGCAAGTATTGTATGGAACCGGCTCGCCTTGCCTCGTGCCGGACGAAGCGATCGTGTCGATCGAGTCGTACTTCCACACCGCCGGACTGACCGAGCTATGGAAGTTGCAGAACGAAGTCGATCGCTGGTTGATCGACTCGCCGCTGGCGCCTCCTTATGCGGTGTCGCTGGTCGACCGCGAGTTGATCCGGCCTGGGCGCGTCTTCCGCCGCGGCAATCCGGCCAATCGCGGCGCCGACGTCGAACGGCATTTTGTTTCAGTTGTGGCCGGTTCGCAGCCGCCGTCCTTTAAGCAAGGAAGCGGCCGGCTGGAATTGGCGCGGGCGATTATCGATCCGAGCAATCCCTTGACCGCCCGCGTGTGGGTCAATCGAGTCTGGCAGCACCATTTCGGCGCCGGGCTGGTGCGCACGCCCAGCGATTTCGGCATCCGCGCCCAACCGCCGAGCCATCCCGAGTTGCTCGACTGGCTGGCCCGCCGTTTCATCACCGACGGTTGGAGTGTCAAGAATCTGCACCGCTTGATCCTTCTTTCCAGTACGTATCAACAACGTTCTGACGGACCGGCCGATCTGGCCGTGCGCGAGCGGACAAGGCAGGCTGATCCTGGCAACCGGCTGCTGTCTCGCATGAGCGTGCGTCGACTGACGTTTGAGGAATTCCGCGACAGCCTGCTGGCGGTCGCCGGCCGGCTCGATCTGAAGATGGGCGGGCGGGCCGCCGACTTGTTTTCCGGCAACGGAACCGTCAACCGCCGCCGCACGCTGTACGGCCTGATCGACCGGCAGTTTCTGCCTTCCACGCTGCGCGTCTTCGATTTCGCCAATCCGGACCTGCACGTGCCGGCCCGCAGCGAAACCACCGTGCCGCAGCAAGCCCTGTTCGCCATGAATCATCCGTTCGTGGCCCAGCAGGCGCAGGCGCTGGTCGCCCGGGCCGGCGACGTCAGCGACCCGGCCGAAAGAGTCCGTCAGCTTTACCGAGCCGCCTATCAACGCGAGCCGACCGCCGCGCAGCTCGACGCCGCGCTGGCGTTCATCGGCGCCAGCGTCGAAGAGCCGGCGCCGAAGCCCCGCCCCGAGACGCTGGCCTGGCAATACGGCTATGGCGAGCTGGACGACGCCGCGAAGAAGCTGAAGAGCTTTCAGGAGTTGCCATACTTTTCCGGCACGGCCTGGCAGGGCGGCGCCAACTGGCCGGATCCCGCGCTCGGCTGGGTGCAGCTTACGGCCAAAGGCGGACATCCGGGCAACGACTTGAAGCACTGCGCCATCCGCCGCTGGACGGCGCCGCACGACGGCGCGTTCTCCGTCGCTTCGACCGTCATGCACCAGGTTGCGGCCGGCAACGGCATTCGCTGCTGGATCTTCTCCAGCCGCGACGGCGTACTGAGCACGGTCGCCTTGCACAACCAGCAGCAGCCGCTGAACGTCGAATCGGTCTCGCTGCACAAGGGCGACACGCTCGATTTCGTCGTCGACATCAACGGCCAGTTGAACAGCGACCAGTATCTCTGGGCTCCGATCATTCGCGAAGTCTCGCCGGCGGCCGGACCTGAGACTGCTGCGCCGATTACGTGGGAAGCCGAACGCGACTTCTCCAGCCCGCCGCGGACCTTGTTGAATCCTTGGGAGCAGCTTGCCCAAGTGCTGCTGATTGCCAACGAAATGATGTTTGTGGATTAGAGCTGAACTCGTAGAACCGAAACCCTCGTAGCGGAACTCGTGAGAGTTCCGCCAGCCACCGAACGCCTGCCATGCATCCGCTCCATCCCGCCTTCGCACTTGATGTCCCGCCGAACCTTGCTGCAACGTTCCGGCATGGGGTTGGGCGCTGGCACTTGCCGGTCTCTGCGCCGATGAAACCGTCGGTGAAGCCCGTGCTTCATCCGTCGACAACGACGTCGGCGCCAAGCAGCCCCACTTTCCCGGCCGCGTAAAGCGGGTGATCCACTTCTTCTTGAACGGCGGTCCTTCGCACGTCGACACTTTCGATCCGAAACCGGCTGCTCGAGAAGTACGCGGGTCAGCCGGCGCCGATCAACCTGACGACCGAGCGGAAGACGGGGGCGGCGTTCCCCTCGCCGTTCAAGTTCCAGAAGTACGGACAGAGCGGCTTGGAGATCAGCGAAATCTTCGCCAAGACCGCGGCCCATGCAGACGACATTGCGGTCATCCGTTCGATGCACGCCCAGGTGCCCAACCACGAACCGTCGCTGATGCTGATGAACTGCGGCGACTCCGTGCAGCCGCGCCCGAGCGTCGGCGCCTGGGTGATGTACGGGCTGGGCACGGAGAATCAGAACCTGCCCGGCTTCGTGGCCATGTGCCCCAGCGGCCTGCCGATCAAGGACTCGGAAAACTGGCAGTCGGGTTCCTGCCGGGCGTGTACCAGGGCACGTACATCGATCCGCAGCACGAGCAGATCGACAAGCTGATCGAGAACATTCGCAGCCCGCACGCCACCTCGGCCATGCAGCGGCGGCAGCTCGATCTGCTGCGGCAACTGAACCAGGAGCACCGCGAAGCGCGCCTCGACCGGCGGCTGGAGTCTCGCATTCAATCGTTCGAGCTGGCCTTTCGCATGCAGAGCGCCGCCGCCGACGCCTTCGACGTGGCCGAACGAGCCGCAGCACATTCTCGACCTGTACGGCCCGGGCGTGCACGCCCGGCAGACGCTGATCGCCCGGCGACTGCTGGAGCGGGGCGTGCGTTACGTGCAGCTCTGGCACGGCGCCGGTCAGCCGTGGGACAACCACTCGCAGATCGAAGCGAACCACCGCAAGCTGGCCGGGCAGCTCGACCAGCCGATCGCCGCCTTGATGACGGATCTCAAACGCCGCGGCATGTTCGAAGACACGTTGATCGTATGGGGCGGCGAGTTCGGCCGCACGCCGACGGTGGAACTGAGCGGCGACGGCAAATCGCAGCTCGGCCGCGACCACAACCATTACGGCTTCAGCGTCTGGCTGGCCGGCGGCGGCATCAGCGGCGGCACGGCCTACGGCGCCACCGACGACTTCGGCTTCAAAGCCGTCGAAAAGCCCGCCAGCGTCCACGACCTGCACGCCACCATGCTCCACCTGCTCGGCTTCGACCACGAGCGTCTCACCTACCGCTACGCCGGCCGCGACTTCCGCCTGACCGACGTGCATGGCGAGGTGATTCGCGAGATACTGGCGTGAGGCTCGCTTTCGTAGTGAGAGCGTCCCCGTTTGTGGCTCGATGAAACGCCTGCCGCGCCCATCCCGAACGGCCCCACCGCTCATTTCAATCGGCATTGGCGGCGCAGCCACGCGACCAGTTCTTCGGTGCAGGCGCGGTCGCTCTGGTTTTGCCATGCCGTCTCAAACAGTTCGTCGTCGACGCCTCTCCAGCGAACCTGGCATGAACACTCGATTCGAGCTTCTCCATCGGAGTTGCGGCCCGGCGCTTCGCCTACTTCAATCCCGACGATGTCGGCCAGCCGGATCGTTGTCGGCGGGTTCCAGATTCCGGCAGGCGGCAGCGTCAGCGTGCTGCGCACCCGGTCGATGACCAGGTCGTTGTTGCTGGAATCAAAAGCCCGATAAACCCAGCCGGTCGCGACGATCAAGGCCGCCCAGGCAAGCGTGACGACAAGGGACGGCGGCGCCGCCCCGATGGCGTAGGCGATGACGACGATGAGCATGAACGAAACCAAGAGTGCGGTTATCCCTGCCGCAAAAATCGCCATCGTCCAAGCTGGACGCACGCGCAGCTCCGTGCCGCGGTCGCAGATCCTGAAATCGTCGAGAGCCGAGTCGTCCCTGCGACGCATCATCGAAGGCATCGCGGCCCACGATCCGACCATGACGAGATTGAACGGCGCCATACACAGCAGCCCGAAGAAATCGTGCGCCGAGAAGCCCGGACTGAGCAGCGCTTCGGCGGGGTCGGCGGGATTGTAGTACGCCGTCGTTTGGCTGCCGGCGGGATAGGCTTGTACGAGCTTCTCGATATAAGACCGGTTTCCGAACCTGAACCCGTGACGATATCGATCGCCAGTGAACTCTTGCCCAGCGACAACATAGCGGTAGCGGATCTTTGCCTTGTAGCTGGCGTCTTCACCGCTGCCATCTTCCGCCACTTCGCTGTCGACCACAGTTGCCTCGGCGGGCGCGAAAGTCAATGCTTGCAGTTGCTTGAACACCGAACGAGCAAGCGAGGCGTCAACGAGTAAGGTGAAGCTCGACCAGAGACAGCACCAGAGCAGGAGCAGCACCCAACTGCAATCCCGGCTGGCTAACTTCACGAGCCCCGCTTTCACTGACGTTTCTCCGGGCGGAATCTCATAAGAGCAAGACAAATCTCGACAGGCGCCGAGACGATCGTCGTTTGCTCATCGATCGGAATTCTGGCAAACGGCAGAATCATGCTTCCAGCATGCAGCCAAATGGGCAAGCCGGCAAGAGGAGCGATGTTGGCGCTTCAGGGATCGGCGCGAGTTGCCGCTTCGTATTTCTCAGGTTTGCTTTGACGGCCGCCAGCTCGCCGGGCTCTCGCGGCTTCGGCGCCGCGGGCGACGAGTGGACTGAGATTGCGGCCCAGAATAGCGGATGCCGTCAAGAGTCCTCCCATCAACGCGCCGGCGACGCCGGGCGTGCAGGCGTCGGCGCCGGTGAGGTAGAGATTGCAGATGGAAGTCTGCGGGCGCAGCCGCCGCTCGAGAAAACGGGCGGGCGTGGCGGCCAGGCCGTAGATCGCGCCCTGGGGATGACCGGTGAAATGGAGCGTCGAAAGGGGCGTCGAGAGCTCGATATGGTCGATCTTGCCGACGACTTGCGGGCAGTGAGCATACAAAGGCTCGAGCAACCGCTCGCAGAGCCGAGCCTTAAGCGCCTCGTACTCATTTCCCCGCTTCTTCCACGGCGACTGCTCCCACTTGGCGAACCACTGGTACGGGGCCATGCTGATGACTTCCAGCGTGGCGCGACCCGGATGTCGCTTCTCAAAGTCGGGATCCTTGGCCGAAGGAAATGAAATGTACGCGACCGGCAGCGGAGCGTTCGGGTCGGCCTGGAACCGTGCGAAGTTCCGGTCGTGATCGTCATTGGGATAGATCCACAGATTCGTGCCGGACAGCCCGAGCTCGCGCGCCGTTTGCTTCAATCCGACATAGAGCGAGAGGTGAGCGGCAGAGTCGGTCTGCCGCGCGAGCATGTCGTCGAAGCGGCCGGCGGTGCGCACGTCGTCCGGCAGAAGTCGGCCGAAGGTGTTCGCAGCCCCCGCGTCACTGATGACGAGCGGAGCGCGCAGCTCATTGCCATCGGCCAGGCGAACCCCGAACGCACGTCCCTTCTCGACGAGAATCTGCGTCACTTCGGCATTCGTATACACGGCGCCCCGGCGCTTTCGATCGCCGGAAGGATCGTCATGGCGAACCGCGCGGCGCCGCCCGTCGGGTAAGCGCCTCCTTCCAGGTAATGGTCGGCGATCAAGGCGTGGATAAAGAAACTGCTCTGCGACGGCGGCAGCCCATAGTCGCCGTACTGGCCCGTAAGCACGCCGATCAATCGTCGGTCCTGCGTGAACGATTGAAGCGTTTCGAGCGTCGTCCGCTTCGCCTTGCGCACGCAGCGGCCAGCGCATCAGCCCGCCGATGACGGCTGAGAGCGTCCTGGGAAGGCACTTCTCAGCGAAATACAGCCCGGCTCGGCGAACGGCGGTCTCCACCTCGTGCAGATAGCGATCGACGGCTCGCCGCTGCGACGGGAAATACTCCTGAAGCCGCTGGCGGAACGGTTCCTTGCCTTTGACGAAGTCATAGCGGTCGTCGCCGATGATGATGCGGTCGTAGACTTCGCCCATGTCGGCCCACTGGAGCTCAGCGTTTGTGACATCGTCGAACAACCGCCGCAACGGCGAGTCGAGGTCCATGACCCGGCCGATATAGTGCACGCCCACGTCCCATTCGTATCCCGGTCGGCGGAACGTGTGCGTGAAGCCGCCGGCCGTATAATGACGTTCCAACACCAACACGCGCTTGCCGGCATGTTTGGCGAGCAGGGCCGCGGCGCTCAGCCCGCCGATGCCGGAACCGATCACAATCGCGTCGTAGCTGCCAACGATCTCGTTCCGTCGATAAGACGTGCCGATATTCACGGTGGTTTTCTCTAACGAGCCTCAGCGAGTTCGCGAACAGATCGCCGCGAGTCATGGCTCAATTGTAGCGGGGTTCGCGCCAGTTTTGGCTTGTGCGGCGTTGGCAACGGAATTCTCACGAATTCCGCTACAGCCATTAGCAAACCTTGACGACCCGTCCGACCGGCGATTTCTTGCGACCGGAACATCGCGATGTCCGAGGCTATATTGACGAACGGGATCTTGGCAGCCCGGCCTTGCCTTTAAGGCGAAGACGCGGGGCGCCGATTTTTGGCATGGCCGTTAAACGACCCGCCGTGCTACCATCCGCTGGGGATGCCTTGGCACGATGACGCCTTTGAACGTTGCCCAGCGCCGGCGATGGCGGCGTAACGGCTGGTCCTGGAGGTCACGGATCGAGCTACCGATCCGCAAACAATCGATGCCCCGAGCAGCCGGCCTACATGAACGCATCCGGGGCCGATCTCCTGCTCGGCTTCGGCGGTTTGGCCATCATCGTATTGGCGGTCTCGCTGCTGGTCTCCGGTTATTCGACCATGGCGGTCTTGTTGTCGGAGCTGATGAACTTTTCCTGGTCTGCACTGGGAACCGACATCGCCGTCAACATGGCTTGCGGCGCGGCGGGCGGACTCGTGATCGGTTGGCTGCGCGTGCGTCGCCCTGCCCGACTGCAGGTGGTCGACGAGTTGGTCAGCGCGGCGGCCTCTCCCGACGTCGTCTCCGCCGTGCGCATCAACGGCGCCGCGATGGCCTTGCACGTCGCCGCGGGCGTCTGCGCGGGGTTGCTGGCGGGCGCTTTGGGGACGGCCGCGCCGAACGAATGGGGCGATCATGTTCTGGCCCTGGGCGGACCGCTGCAGTTGGCCTTGTCAGGCGCCGGCGGAGACGGCGGGGGATTTCCGGCCGATGGCTGCGGCGCTGCTCTCCTCATTGTTCGCCTTCGTGCTGGTCGTGTGCGTGTTGACCGTGTTGGCTGCGGTCGTGCTGCAGGGGCTGCTGGCGACGGCCGCCCAAATGCATTCGACGGGCGCTGCGCAAGGCCGGGGGCAGGCGTTGGGCGCGTTGTTCGTGCTGGCCGCGACTCGGCTGTGGACCTCGCGATTGAGTTGGCAAGCGATCGCCGCCCGCAAATCGCCGCCGTTGTCGTTGGATGCAGCAATCCAGGAGTACGCCGGCTCCGACGAACATACGCGGCGACTCATCGGCCGCTATCTCGACTGGCTGCGCGACAACGGCTATCCGCTTTCGCTCGAGTCGGCCGCCGAACATTTCTACGATTGGGGGCGGTTTCTCGAAGCTCGCGGCCGAGGCCGGCCGCCGCAGGTCGTATCGCTCTTTCACCTGCACGTCGACGGCGAAGTCCGCAAGCGGAACCCAGCCGAGTGGTTTGTCGAGCCGCCGGGCGTACCTCAATATGACGGCGGACGGGCAACCCTGCTGTATCACGGCTGGTTCCGCCGCGCACTTCGCACCGGCGCAATTGCCGCGCGGCCTCCGGCTTCTTGCAAGCCGGCATCGTCAGCCTGTTCGTCGCCTGGCTGAAAAAGTGAAGTGCCTGCACGACGGCCTCTGTGCACAATCAAATCACTAACCGCAAATCACTGACCGCCAGTGGCGCCATTACGGCAGCGGACTTCGCCAGGATTCCGGCGTATGCGCCGTTGGCGAACGACTCTTGATGAAGTCCGCTACAACGGACGAGTAACTCGGGGCAACTGAGCTCGCGCGCTCCGGCTGTCGCAGAATTGCAGCCAATGCTTCAGAGAAGGCGGTACAAGCACGCCCTATGCTGATTTGGTCTTGTCTCGATGAACTTTTTTCGCCGGATGTCTTTGTCCTCATCAAGTTGCCCTGCGTAATTCGCGGCTGCCGAATTGCCCGGATCGTGGACCGCGCCCGCTACGGGCCAGGGCGCGGAGAATCGTGTCGAGAACAAGGTCGAGGTTCCGGCCGACGTCAACAGCCAGGAACCGCAGCACGAAGTAGCCGTGTTCCTGCAACAGCAAATCCTTGCGCCGGTCGCGGCGATAAACCTCTTCGCCGTCGAGATGCTGAGCGCCGTCGAGTTCCACCGCCAGGCGCGCCTCGGCGCACAGCAGATCGACTTCCATACGGCCCGCGCCGTCGAACGGGATCGGCAGCTCGGCGTTCAATTGAAAGCGGCCCGCGGCGGCAGACAAGGTCTCCAAGCGGCGGAACAAAAAGGCCTCGGTCGCACTGCGGGCCCGCTGCGCTCCTTGAGCGGCGGAAGCGGACGGGTTTGACAAGTCGACGAACAATCGCGCCAGCGGCGCGTCGACGCCGTCGCGCACCAGCCGGCGGACGCTGGCCGCATAAGCGGTTTTCCACTGCGGATCGACCGGCAGCGGCGCCTCCGCGGGCCAGCCCGGCACGGCGCTGCCGGGGAGCAGAATCTTGTAGCCCAGGGCTTCATAGCCGCGGCAGCGCCGGTCGAACATCCGGGCCAGCATCGGCGCGTTCAGGTCGGCGTAGTCGATCACGCGCACCTCGCGTTTCCGGTCGTGCAGGCGGTGCAAGCGGCCTGCGTATTGGGCAATCGTCCCCCGCCACGAGACGGGCAGCGTGAGGAATAACGTATCGAGCCGCGCATCGTCGAACCCTTCGCCGATCAAACGCCCAGTGGCGAATAGCGCTCGCGGCTCGTGTTCGGGAACGGCGGCCAGGCGAGCCATGGCGGCGGCCGCCTGTTTCCTGCCCATGCCGCCGCGCAGTACGATCAGGTGTTCGATGCCGCTCGACAGTTGTTCCGCCAGACGTTCGAGATGCTCGTTGCGTTCGGTCAGCACCAACGGGAAGCGGCCTTCACGGACGGCCGACAGCACCTCTTCGCAAATCAGCCGATTGCGCGTTTCGTCTGCGATCAACTCGGCATAGAGCTGTTGAAACTGAACGCGCATATCCGCCGCAGAACTCGCGGCGGGCATAAATCCTGTAGGCCGGACGTAGACCAGGTGCTCGAACGGCCGGGTCGCCGCCTGCGCCTTGGCGTCGACGCGGTGACGCACCGGGCCGCACTGCATAAAGATGATCGGGTGGCGACCATCCTTCCTCGCGACCGTGGCGGACAAGCCGGTTACGAACTTCGCTTTGGCGCGGCGGACGACCTGCTCGAAACTGTGAGCGGACAAATGATGGCATTCGTCCACGATGAGATGGCCGTAGTCCGCCACCAGGTCGCGGACCACGCCCTTTTTCACCAGGCTTTGAATGACCGCGACGTCGATCACACCGGTCGGCTTGTTGCGGCCGCCGCCGATCTTGCCGATCGATTTGCGGGGCAATCCCAGGAACGCGGACAATCGCTCGACCCATTGTTCCAGCAGTTGCCGGCGATGCACGAGAATGAGCGTATTGACTGCACGGTTTGCAGTCAGCCAGGCGGCGACGACGGTCTTTCCAAAAGCGGTCGTGGCGGACAGCACGCCCATGTCATGGTCCAACAGAGCGGCGGCGGCCGCCATTTGCTCGGGGCGCAATTCGCCTTGGAACGTTACGTCCAACGGCTGGCCTGCATGGCGCTCGTCCCTCAATGCGGCCTTGATCTTCAGTTCGCGCAACAACTTCTGCACGTCGTCCAAGCAGCCGCGCGGCAATGCGATGTGCTGAGCATGGTCTTCCGCGCAGGCGATGATCCGAGGCTTGTCGTAGGTCGGCAGACGCATGGCCTGCGCCTTGTAGAAATCGGGGTTTTGAAAAGCGGCCAGGCGAATCAGGCGGTTGTGAAGCTCCGGAGGCAATTCGGCCTTGGGAACATAAAGCTGATCGGCCAGCACCAGTTCGAGTCGCTCCGGCAGCGGTCCGACAATCGGCGTCTCGGTTCGCCGTCGCGATGGCGGCAACGTCCAAGGAAGCGCGTCATCTTCCACGGGAACGAGCCGCACGCCAACAACTCGGCCGCGTTTTTCCGCCTGCGATACGATCCGTTCGACGGTCGCCTGGTCAATCTTGCGAAGACCTGAGAGGAAGGCCCATTGATCGGCGTGCGGCCGGTGGTCGGCGTCGAGAAACACGCTGTTGCCGCGCTGCCGCGGCGCCCGTTGCAGCGGCAACGCGATCAGATTGCCGAAGCCACCTTGCGGAAGCGTGTCTTGATTGGGGAAGAAGCGGTCATAGGAATCGAGACCGATGCCGGGACGCCGTTCCATGGTTTCGGTCAGCAGGTGCGCGCCGAGCTTTCGCGCCAAGGCGGCGGGGATCGCCTGCTCGAAGAACAGCCAGACGTGCCCGCCGTTGCCCGAGCGCGAGCGTTCCAGCGCGGCGGGCAGGCTCATGCGGCGGCACGTTTCCAGCAGAGCTCGCGCGTCGTCTCGCCAATCTGCCTTGTCGAGATCGACCGCCAGAAAGAAGCAGGTATCGTCCCGCATCAGCGGATAGACGCCTAACACAAACGCGCTCCCATTGTCGTCGCGTCCGGAAAGATGCCAGCGGATCGCCTCGTCCGTCACTGGTAGGAAGCGTTGGTGCAAGCATGCGGTGCATTTGATCCTCGGCTTCTCGCACACCCCACGGGCCCATTCATTGGCGCAGGCCGGTTGATAGCCCGACTTGCCGGTCGTGCGGTTCTCGAAACGCCGCGGATAGACGTCGTCGCGTCCGCGAAACAACGAGCGAAACAAGGTGATCTTGGCCTCGGGCGGAGAAAGCCGGTCGACGAATTCGCCTGGCAGGGTCATGATCGCCCCCATGGATTCACGCCGGCGCCCGCTCCATGGCAACGCGATAGCCGGCTTTTTTATAGTCTTGAACAAAACCTCATAAAGCCGCCTTGCCGTATCGAAAGTGCGTTGTCAGTATATCCCATGATCGCGGGGCGTACTTGCGAAACATCCATGGACCATGATCTGAGCGGAGACGCGGCATGAGTTCCGATTCGCATGATTTGAAACAGGTCGTCTTTGGCGATCTGGAGCGGGAACTGGCGTTCACCCGGTTCGTGCTGGAGCGGCTGCCGGAAGAGCAGTTCGACTGGAAGCCGCACGAGAAGTCGATGAGCCTGGGGCAACTGGCGGCGCACGTGGCCCAACTGCCCGATTGGGCCCGCGTGACCATCGAACAGGACGAACTCGACGCCGCCAGTGCGCCCCGGCCAGCGGAAATGCACACGCGCCAGCAACTGCTCGACCGTTTCGACGCCAATGTCGAGGCGCTGCGCGAAGCCGTCGATCGTTTCGACATGGCCCAGTTGCACGCGCCTTGGAGCATGCGCAACGGCGAGCAGGTGCTGACGACCCGACCGCGCGATTTCGTCTATCGCGTCTGGTGCTTGAACCATTTGATTCACCACCGCGGCCAGCTTTGCTTGTACCTGCGGCTGCTGGACGCGCCCGTGCCGACCGTGTATTTCAATACGGCCGACAAACCGGCCTTCGTATTTGAATAGAACGGGCGAGGAGCGCCGAACGCGGACGCCTTCGCTGACGATCGCGTTCGCTCGCTGCACTGCCCTTGAAGGGGCCCTTTTCCAATTCGCCCTCGCTGTTCACAAAAGCATGACGCTCCACGAATCTCACGTCACCGTTCACGCCCGACCGAAGGAGGCCGCGGAAGCGGACACGCTGCAACTCCCTGGCGGCGAGTTTCAAACTTTGCGAGTGCCGGCCGCATCGCTCGGCACGCCGTTTGAAGTCAGCTTCGAAACGGCCAGCGACGCGTTGCAGAAGCTGGAGCGGATGTTTCTGGAGCCGGACGGATCCTTCGTCTGGGTTTCGGCCGCCGGCCAACCGCGCTGGCAGCTCGACGGCGTGCTCTATGACCGCGACGGCCGGCTGTTGTACGTCGATCTGAAAGGAACCTGCGCGCCGCAGCCTTTCGACCGGCTGCTGGCGGCGCTGGGCTGGCCGCAAACGCCCGTCATGTTTCAGTTGGCGCGGCAGGCCGTGTTTCTGGACGAAGCCGAGTTCCGCCGCTACGCGGGGTTGAGCGGCGACGGGGCAGGCGGTTGATTTCCCATTCGCTAGTTGAAATGCCGCCTGCGCCACCGGATACTGTAGCTCTGGCCTGAACGACGCTGCAGCTTCGGGGGAAGCCGCAGCTCAGTTCGAGCAATCCGCTGTCGAAAGCGGAACTCGCAAGCATTCCGTCGGCGCCGCCGGCGAAGTAACTCTTGCCAGCCACTAACACGGGGCGATATTCGGGAGTTTTGCAGCATGAAGAAGTTTGCGCCTTGCCTTGCCGCCTCGATCGCGTTTCTTGTCGCCCTGCCGGCGTGTCGGCGGAAAAGGTCCAGCCCGTGCGGATGGGCTGCGGGATCATGACTTTCGACACCGTGCCGGGCTGGGGACTTCGCCCCGACGGCCAATCCGCCCTGGGCCCGACGCACGGCGCCGTCGTGATCGACAAGGACGGCAACATCTACACCAGCGCCAATAAGGGCGTCGTGGTGTTCTCGCCTGAGGGCAAAGTGGTTCAGTCATACCTGGGCGACAGGTATTCGAACATTCACGACATGGAGATCCGCGAGGAAGACGGCGCCGAGTTCATCTATGGCGCCCGAAACGCCAACGCCGAAGGGATCAAGTTCAACGCCCGCAGCGGCGAGATCGTGTTGACGCTCCCCTTTCCCGAAGAGTCCGGATTGAACCTCAACAAGTTCAACCCCACGGCCATCACCGTCGCCCCCAATGGAGACATCTTCCTGTCCGACGGCTATGCCAGCAACCATATCTTCAAGTTCGACAAGGCGGGCAAGTACCTGATGCACTTCGGCAAGAAAGGGAACGAGCTCAAGCAGTTCAACACGGCTCACGGCATGACGCTCGACACGCGTTACGATCCGCCGCGGCTGTTGATCTGCGATCGCAACCATCAGCCCAAGGGCCGGCTGCTGCACTACGATCTCGACGGCAACTTCATTGACGAGGTGATCACGGGCCTGGGAATGCCGACCTCGGCCGCCATTCAGGGCGACTACGTCTCCGTGCCCGACTTGCACGGCCGGCTGGTGATCCTCGACAAGAGCAACACCATCATCGCCGTGTTGGGCCACAATTCGGATCCCGCCAAGCGAGTGAACTACAACGTGCCGCAAGACCAATGGATCGAAGGCATATTCAGCGGCACGCACGGCTCCTACTGGGACAAGGACGGCAATCTCTACGTGCAGGATTGGAACATGGACGGCCGGATCATGAAGCTGGTTCGGGTCCGCTAGGCGAGGCGGCAATATGCCAGGCTCAACGGTCGACTTCTTTCAATTCCTCGCTCGGGTGCTGCTTCGTTGCTGGATACTCGGCTTCTTGCTGCTATTTATCTGGCTCGGTGCGATCCTGTGGCAGGGCGAACTGATCCACCGGCTGCACGGACCGATGTTCGGCCTGTCGAATGACGAACTCAACGTGATCCATTACTGCGGCCTTGGGTTGTTCAAGCTGTTCGTCATCGGCTTCTTTTTCATCCCCTGGGTGGCAATCAAGCTGACGTTGAAGGGTTCGCGGAGTTGATGCGGCGTTGTTGAAGTTCGAGCGGCAAATGGCATCAAACCATCGACGCAATCGGTATGAGCCGACTTCTATTCCAGCGGGAGAATCGCTCGGCGCAAACGCCGGGCCGGTCGTCGATGGAGAGCTCACTTCTCCTGCTGCAAATGCTTCTCGAAAAACTCCAACATCTCGCGGACCGGGTTGCGCCCCTTGGCGTCGGGAACGTAGACGAAAACGTTCTCGATGCCCAACTCGTCCATCTTCTGCTTGAGCTGTCGGCCAAAGTTCGGGTGGTGGATGCCTTGACCGGGTTTGGCGTCTTCAGGCAACGGGCCGTCGGCTTCGTTGTAGATCATGTACAGCGGCGGATCGTCCTTGGTGAGGAACGTAATCGCCGAGCCTTCGTCGTACCGCCGCTGCATTTCCGGCGAAGGGTGGAGCGACTCCTCGGCGCTGTGCAGCCCGTAGACCTTCTGTAGCGCCGGGTGCTCCCAGGCGCGACCGCCGATCATTTCCTTGATCTTGATCGGGTCGTAAGTGCCTTGCCCGCCGAACGTGCCGATGGCTTGAATCCGCGTACTCTGCCGGGCGACCGGATCACTGCTCTTCGGATCAGCCAGGTCGTCGTGAAAGCCGATCCACATGGAAATGCCGGCGCCGGCCGAACCGCCCAGGCAGGCCACGCGCTTCGGGTCGATGTTCCACGCCTTGGCCTTGCTGCGCAAAAACTGCACGGCCCGGGCGCCGTCGAGTTGCGGCACGGGAAACAGCACGTCCTTGCCATCGACAAAGCGATAGTTGATCGATGCGACGTGGATCCCGCGGGCGAGCAGCAGCCGAACCGCGTTGGCGTCCACGCTCTTCTTGTCGCCGGCCACGAAGCCGCCGCCATGAATGTTGATGACCAGCGGCGCCGGCTTTTCGACATCTGCCTGATAGAAATCGAGCACGTTGCGCTCGGCCGGTCCGTAGGACACATCCGCGTGCGTCGGCTGCAACCTGGCATCCTGGGCCGGCGCCTTCGGCTGAGCGACGGCAATGCTCGTCAACGAACCCAACGCGACCAACCATGCGGCCGATTGCCTGAAGATGCGAGTAAACGCAGGCATGTAAAGTCTCCCAGTCGCTCAGAGGATTGTATTGCAACCGTCGCCATTCTTCTCGGCAGCCAGCCTGGTGCTTTGCCAACGCTTATTTTGCGGGCGGGCTCGGGCCCGTAGGGTGGGCATTGCCCACCGGCAACTCATGGTGGGCAATGCCCACCCTACAAGACGCAAACCCAATTCTTATGTTTGACGAAGCGCTAACCTCGCGTGCGCTTTGTGGGCGCTGGCGCCGGGTTGTCTTCCGAAAGCCCCCACATCTTTTCGATCATGGCGTAGCCGATCGGATCGTATTTCTCCAATTCCGCTCGGCGGAACGGGGCGTAATTGCAGCGGCCAAAATATATAGCGGTCAGCTCGGCGAAATACTCGAGCTGGTTGACGGACGCGTAGGCTTTCGCGATCAACGTTCCCTTGTCGTCGCGCACGTTGAGGTACAACTTTCTGTCCATTGCGGCCTGCCAGGCCAGCTTGATGTCTTCCTGGTCTTCCGCCCAATTCTCCTTGTGATGAGCGTGCCCTAACTCGTGCAGCAAGGCCTTGAGGGCCCACAGATTCGAGATCTTCACATAATTGTCTGCGCAATGCACGAGAATGCAGTTCGACCAGCGCTCATCAAGATTCTGCCGGTAGCGCAGGCGCGTTTCTCGCACAGTATTCCAGCCCGTTGTCATGCCCGCCGCCGCGAGACTTCGGCCCGTAGAGCACGTACCACTTCACCTCCAACAACACCGGATGACTCGATTTGGGCAGCAAGCGAAACGCCTTGTCCAGATTTCCTTGCAGCCGCCTCAACGCCTTGCTCGCCACGGTCGGCGCTTCGTCCAGCAGTTGCTGTTCGACTTCGAACGACCACTTTCCGCGTTGGAGCGTCTTATACTCGCGCGAGGGCGTGCGAAAGTCGATGGTCGGCTTTTTGGACGGTCCAGTGGCGTTCTGAGCTGAACTCGCTAGGGGCGCCGCGAAGGTTAACGCACAACAGCAGGTCGCCGCAAACAGGGCCGTTCGATACGCCCGCGTGCGCGGCGGCTTTTTCAACGAGCAGTGCATGTCTCCCCCTTTGCCAGAAATGAAACCGGCCGATTCGTTCCGAAGCGCCGGGCGGCAACCATCGCCTCCAGAGGCGTCCATCCTATCGCTCGACGCTTTCGCCTTCAACAATTCGGGGCGGACGGGGCGCTAGCGATGGATCAGGGCTGACTGCGTACGATCTGAATCATCGGCCGATGCTACCGGCCGTCCTTCTTTTCTCGTGCCGCCTTTTCTCGTGCCGCCTTTTCTCGTGCCGCCTTTTCTCGTGCTGCCTTTTCTCGTGCTGCGCGTTTGGCCCGCAGCTCCCGCGCGGAAAAACTCTCGGGCTCGAACCACAACTCCGCATCGGACGGCGCCTGGTCCAAAACCTGCTGCAGTTTTTGGCGCGCCGTCGCGATCTCGCTGCCGGCTGAGTCCTTGAGGGGATTCCGTTCGAAGAAATCTTTCACGAGATCGAACAACCGGCCGTCGTTGTAAAGCTTGAACCGGCGGTCGCGGACGGCGCGCACGTCGGCGTATTCCGCGAAGATCCATTGCCGCGGCTCGGTTTCGGTTTGGCTTAGAATCAGCGGCGCCAGCGAGCGGCCGTCGATCGTCAATCCATCGGGCAGTTTGGCGCCAGCCAGTTCCGTCAACGTCGGCAACATGTCGCTATAGTCCGTCAGCGCAGCGACGCGGCCGCCAGGAACGAGCTTGGGGCAGTTGACGATGAACGGCACATTGATGCCCGGCTCGCTCATCTGGTACAACCCGCCCGGCACGTCGCCGGTTTTCGTGCGGGCGGCAAAGCTGCTCTCCGAGCCGTTGTCGGTGGTGACGAACACGATCGTGTTGTCGCGCAGTCCGAGTTCATCGAGCGCCGCGATCAGCCGGCCGACCAGGTAGTCGGCGTATTTCACCATGCCGGCGAACTGGTCTCGCTCCGGCGCTTCGGCATCGCGGCTGTGGGGCGTGGTCGTCACCGGCTGCTTGTAGGCGAAGCCGTGCGTCAGCGTCATCGGGTAGTACATCAAAAACGGCTGCTCGCGGCGCCGCTTCATGAAATCGATCGCGAAATCCGTGAACAAATCGGGGCCGAACTTGCCCGCCGTCTCGACCGGCCGGCCGTTGTGCAGGATGACCGGGTCCCAATAGCGGCTTTGCACGACGCCGTCGGGACCTTTGGCCCCGGGCCAGATGAAATGTTCGTCGAAGCCGTGCCGCGATAACGGATCCTTCTGCTTGTACAAGTCGTTGATCTGCCACTTGCCGGCGATGGCGGTGGCGTAACCTGCCGACTGCAGCAGCCGGGCGAACGTGACTTCGCGGTTCCAGTCGAAATAGCCGCCGCCGTAGATTCCGGCGTCGTGGTGGATCCGCCAGCCGGTGCGGAACGGATACCGGCCCGTCAGCAGCAGATGCCGCGTAGTGCTGCAAACCGGCGTGACGTAGCAGTTCTCGAAGCGCAGGCCGCCGGCCGCCAGTCGGTCGGTATTCGGCGTACAGTGCTCGCGGCTGCCGTAACAGTCGAACCATTCCTTGCCGAGGTTGTCCATCATCACGAACAGGACGTTCGGCGGCCGCGGGTCCGCCCGTGCGGACGCCGTCGAAAACAGGCAGGCGAGCAGGCAGCAAACGGCGATGCGCATGAGGCGATATTCTCCAGGATTTTTCCGACAGGCGCGGCGTTTGGTCGCATGATAACACGACCGTGCGATCTTCGGGGAAGAAAATGCCGTCGTCTCCCAGCGGAACAGCCCGACGATCGGGACGCGAGAGCAACGCCCCGCGGCCGGCGTTTCGCGCCCGTGCGGAGGCCGCCAAAGTCGCGTTTCCCTCGGGGGATTTTCGTCCGGCCGCCAGGCGAGGTGCAAGCCGAGTTGGCAGCTCGACAGTCTCCGTTGGGCGGCATATCTTAAGGAATCATGTTCCCGCCCCGCTTCTCTCTGAAATGGCTGCTGGCGAGCGTCGCCCTGGCGGCGCTCTCCGTCGCGGCCTTGGCGAACGCTTCGGCCGCGTGAGCGACGGCGGTGATCGGCGCGATCAGCGTCTGCCTGCTCGCCGCCGCGTTGCTAGCGGCGGTCGGCTCGGGACGCAGCCAGGCGTTTGCCGTCGGGTTCTTGCTCGGCGCCTGCTTGTACCTGTTGCTCTGGCAGGCGGAAACGAACCAGTGGCTGATGCTGTATTACGGCGACCTGGTCACGACACGCCTGCTCGATTGGGTCTACGGTCTCGTGAAGCGAGAAGCGCCGGCGGCGGCTCCGGCATTTGGCGGGATGGCGCGGCGAGGCGGTCGTGGGCGGCATCGGTTTCTTCAGCGGGAAACCGCTGGGACCGATGCCCATTCCCGACCCGTGGCACTTTCAGAAGATCGCCCACTGGCTGATCGCCTGGCACCTGGGAGTCGCCAGCGGCCAATTCGCCGCGCACTGCGCTCCGCCCGACAGATCGGCTAACCGCACGCGCTACGGCAACGGCGCACTCTGCGCGCCGTCAATATGTTTACCGCGGGCGGGTCCCGGCCCCAAGCCGCCCCATAGCGATCACTTCGAGGTCAACTCGATCGGGATGTTGTTCGTTCCCTGTTCCACGGTGACCTTGATTCCCGACTCTTGCGGATCCTTATACCTCGGCGGCACGACCGACGTGAGCTCGGCGTCTTTAGGCTGCGGTCGGGTTCCCGAGGAGTCGTCGCTGGGCAATTCCGCCGACGTTGGAGCGGTCGGCACCACGACTTTCAGCACCCCCACGTAGTACTCTCCGGGCAACGTGCCGGCGCCCGCCTGGGCGCCAGCCCCCGCCCCGACCGCCGTGAGCTGATATTTCCCGGATGCGTCGCTCATTCCTGTGGCGGCGGCGCCGACCCCGTCCTGGACGGGGACGAAGGTGAGCGTAGCGCCTTCGAGCGGCTTTCCGTCAAGCGTGACCACGCCTTCCACCATATCCGTCGAGACGACCGACGGACCTCCCGCCCCGCAGCCGATCGAAGAGAGCATCGCGAATGCCAACGCCCCATTCGCCAAGAGACGCTTTAGTAAGATCATAACTCGCACCAGAAAACGTAAAGACAAAATGAATAGAAACGACTTGAGAATCAGGCCGGCAGTCCGCGAATCGTCCGCTCGATGAGCTGCGCGACGACGCCTTTCGCGCCGCCGGCGCAGTTGCGACCACGTTACCCAGCGCCAAGGCGCTGAAGCAGGACGGCATGGGCAGCAAGTTCCTGCTACGGACGACAAGATCGTCGGCTTGCGCCGCCTCACTTGCTCTCCTGTGATCCGCCCATGCCTTGCTCGCCGCTACGAGACGTCCCCATGGCGCCCCACACGCCGTAGGGCGACGGCCCCATGTAGTCCTGTGGATTTCCGCCGCCGTACTCCGAGAGCTGTTGCACGGTCAGCGTTGGATTTCCGGCATCGATCCCGTCATTGACAAAGCGGACCGATCCGTCGGCCATCGCCACGTTGACGCCGCCGGGATGAAAGCTGCTGGCCGAAATAAGCGCCCAACTCTCCGAATTGCTCCCCGCGCAACTGGGTGAATTGGGCGGCAGCATGTGAAAGTAGCTTGTATAGACGTGGTATCCGTCCGACCATCGCCAGCCAACCTGATAACCGTTGGTCTCGACGGAGGTAGTAAAGAGATTGCCGGGACCAACCGCCGCCAGACAGAGGCTGGGCGGAGCGCCGTTGGCGCCGGCGATTCCGAGAGCCATGCCGAGCGTCACGCGCTTGCTGCTCGTCCGGCCCAGCTTGCACTCGCTGATCGCAGCCGTGTTGCTCAGCCCGTCGGTAATCATGCCGAATTTCAAATCCGTGCGCCCGCCCACGCCCAACACGCCTCGGCATTCGTACCAGCCGTTATCGAGCCAGTAATCTCCGCGGTTTCCGTGATAGCTTGTGGCCGCCTCGCCATCGCGCTCGTTATAAGTGCTCTGCTCGTCCGAAGGGCAGATGAACTTGGGAATCGGAACGGTATTAAACAAGGCAGTCTGCGATTGGCCGTTATACGTAATGCTCGTGCTCCAAGGGACGTATTTTCCCAGATAGATCTCCCTGAACTGGTCGTAGCGAGCTTGCTCTTCAACGTACGGCAGCAGCGCCACCAGGTAACTCCAGCGCGCGTAGTTATTGTTGGGCCACGGCCAGTTTGGCGGACTGACGCTTGGATCTTTGAACACCGGCTGATTGACCGTCGTCGGCAGTACGTGATTGACGTCGTGAAAGTTCTGCAGCGCCAGACCCAACTGCTTCAGATTGTTGACGCATTGGCTGCGACGGGCCGCTTCGCGCGCGGCCTGCACCGCAGGCAGCAGCAAAGCAATCAGGATTCCGATAATGGCAATCACGACGAGCAACTCCACCAACGTGAAGGCTCGCTTGGCGGCTGCGCAGGGCGCGCGTCTACGTAGCACGTAACGGCGGGACATGAATACCCCCCCTCTCATAAACAATGGATTGAGAAAACTGGATTTCGCTGCGGCTATGCCACAGCCGCGATTTCCTCTTCCGTTACCGACGCCGTCAGCGCGAGCGAGACGACAACGCGGTCGTCGCCGCCGCAACGGCTCTGACGCTGTTTACTTTGGTGAAATGCTTGGCGTACTACGCCCTGCGAGACATGCTCCCCCCGGAGACGCCATGTACGGCAAACCAGTCTCAGACGGCAGACCAGTCATGCTCTCGAACATTGCGACGTTGGCAACAATCGATCCCCCAGCGTTGCCGCGATTCCCCTCAGGACGGGCGTCAACTCCCGTCGAGTCGCAGCTTACTCGCCAACCTCTAGAAATGCAATATATATATAACAAAAAAATTATTAACATCCACATGAGACCGCTGCGATATGGATGATGTGGCGTACGCCTCGGTTGCAACGCAACCGCGCGCCGCCGAGCGGCAACGCGCAAAGCGCAGCGGCTATGAATTGCAAGCCAGGACGAGTTGCGATGCACGCCGCGCCAGAAAGAGTAACGCGCCTGCGTCAGACGCCGACTTTTTGCCACGCCCGTCGGGACAAGCGACTTCGGTCCGAGAAAACTGAACTCGCGTTTAGCGGCTCGCCGAGGTCCGCGCAACGTCGCAGGACCTCATTGCAGCGATTGTCTTTGCGACGATTCGCCGAAATCCTCGAAGACCTTCCGCTCGCTCAGCGGAAGCTGATAGATGCTTTTCGCCTTTCCGCTCAACAGGATCTTAACATCCCGCCGTTTGCGTCGGAACTCTCTGATACTGAACTCAGAGAAGCCGCTACATCCTCGCAAGTCGAGCAGTTTCAGCCCCTCGATTCGCGTTAACATAATTAACTCTTTATTCGAAAGGGGGTGGCTCGGAAGCGAAAGCTCTCTGAGATGTGGAAGACTGGCAAGGAATCGGTAATCAATCACCATGTTCCAGTCGCCCCAAGGAATGCCGGGGTCAAGGAACAGGCGGTTGATCCGATGGTAGCCGTCTTCTTCGAAAAACAGATATCGCTGCTTCTCGTACAACTGGCAGGCGTGGTACGCGCCTTCCTGATCGGGATCGAGGCCGCCGTGCTGCTGATACGCGAGCGAGCAGAGCCCGCCAACGCCAAAAACCACGGCGACATGCAGGCACGTTGAGCGATTTACCCCTTGGCCCCTCATCTCCGCCCTCTCACTTTCAATGGCTGGAGGCTTTCGTCGGCTGCAGCGCAAGCACAACGGCGGCCCGTGCAAATGACGGCAGCACGCGTTAGCGAGCAGTGCGTTAACCAGCGATGCGCGTTAACGAACACTGCGCGTGGGAGCGTCGCACGGAGTGCGCAACCCGCATTTCACCCGGCGCACAAGGCGACGCTCAATTGTCTCAACAAAAAGCTCGAACGGCAGTCATTGCCGTTGTTAGCCGCAAGAATAACGACGCATGTCAGCACCTCCCGCTGGACACTCGTTTGCGATAGACGCGATTGCGATAGAAACCTGTTCCGGCAGCAATGCGCTCTGTAGAGAACTTTCCTGCCTGCGGCGTTAGTTTAGGAATTGCAGCTCGCAGTGTCAAGAAAATGCAGTCTCAAGAAAATGCGAAATCGAACGGACGTGATTGCGAGTGCGGCCGCAATCACTGCATCGTCATCTGTCTCGGCAGCTCCAAGCTCGGTCGAGGGAGCCGAGAGCGGAACGCCGGCGCCGTCGCCCTGCCGATTCAAAGCGACGCGATTCAATGAGACCTAGCAAGTAGCAGAGCGGCGAAACGCACGCCGCGCACATCAACCTCCGAGATTGCCGGAGCCGTCGCCGGCGTCCTTCGTGCTCATGGCGCCCCAGATGCCGTACGGGCTGCCGCCGCGCTGGATTCACGGCCGGCTGGCCGAGCGCTTGTCGCGCAAGCGCGGCTCAAAGAAGTCCATCATCTCAGGGAAATAGTCGATGGGCATGTCATTGCCGCCGTCGAGACTGATGAAGATGCTTTCAATTCCCAATGCGTCCATGCGTCTTTTGAGCAGCCGGCCGAAGTTCGGATGATGAATGCCGGCGCCGGGACCGGCGTCGGGCGCAACGGACCCTCGGGTTCTTCGTAGACCATAAACACCGGCGGGTCGTCGTTAGTCAGCATGCTGATCGCCGAAACATCGTCGTACAGGCGTTGCATGGCGGGCGAAGGATGCAAGGCTTCCTCGGCGCTGTGGACGCCGAAATTCTTGTAGAGCGAAGGATGTTCCCATGCCCGCCCGCCGATCAATTCCTTGATTTTGACCGGATCGTAGGTCGTTTGTCCCTCGAGGTTGCCCACCACGGCAATGCGGCTCGACTCTCGCAGGACGGGATCGGGATTGCCGGGATCGGCCAGGTCGTCATGAAACCCGATCCAGAGCGAAATGCCCGCGCCGGCCGACTCGCCGAAACAGGCGATTCGCTCAGGGTCAATATTCCACTCGCGGGCCTTCGAGCGCAGGAACTGGACGGCGCGGGCGCATCGCGCTGCGGCTCGGGAAAGAGCACCTGCTTGCCGTCCGCGTAGCGATAATTGACCGTCGCAAAATGGATGCCCGACTCGTTCAGCACATTCACCAGGCCGGCGTGGCAGTCCGATTTATCTCCAGAAACGAAAGATCCGCTGTGAAAGTACGTCACCAGAGGCGCGGGACGATCCGTGTGGGCCTGGTAGAAGTCGAGCGCCTGCTGCTCCGCCGGGCCGTAGGAGACGTCGGTGAAGGTCGCCTTGAATTCATACCCGGACGGCGCTTCGCGAGAGCACGCCAGGTAGCCCAGAGACCCGAAAAACATTGCCACGCCGATGAACGCCTCCCAATGGGGAAATGAGCGAGCCATCGCGATCCTCGTGAAAGGAGCCGATATCGAAAAATGGTCGACGCGAGCGTTTGGTCAGACGCGCGGGCGCCGACGAAACGACAAGCTGGCGGCCTCCCATCTGTTCGCAATCCAGGCTTGCGGTTTGAGCCTGGGAAACCTGGCCGGGAGAAAACATCGCTGGGATGTTCTTGGGGGAACGAGCAGCAAGCTTGCCCTTGCGTACGAAGTCCCAACGACGCCCCCATCCATAATAATAGAACGAGATGATATTTCACCGTCCAGCCGCCAATCAAGGGGAAGTTCCCGATCGAAGACCTGGCTTACATTTGCGCAAGGAACGAACCGACCACGGCTCGGTAATCGCCGCCTTGCCGCCGCGCCAAGGGATTTTCCAGGCGCCTGCGGCGGGCGCCCGCCGCAGGCGCCTCGAGCCGGGACTGGCGAGCGGGCAGGCGATCCAGTAACTTCCTCCAGGGCGGCATGGCCCCGAAAAGCGGACGGCGGCCGCAGCGCGCACCGTTCTGGCCGCGGCGCCTGATTCCGCCTGCTCAGCTCCAAATCTTTCGGTCTTAGCTCGTTATGACCACCGCCGAACACGAACGTCTGCTGCTGTCGCAGAACATGTCCGCCGACTGGCGCCTTTGGGGGCCGTATCTCTCCGAACGCCAATGGGGCACGGTGCGGGAAGATTACGGCGCCGACGGAAATAGCTGGTCCTATCTCCCTTTCGACGACGCGCGCCTGCGAGCGTATCGCTGGGGCGAGGACGGCATCGCCGGCTGGTCCGACAATCAGTCGCGGTTGTGCCTGGCGCTGGCGCTCTGGAACGGCCGCGATCCGATTTTGAAAGAGCGTCTGTTCGGCTTGAGCAACCCCGAGGGGAATCACGGCGAAGACGTCAAGGAGTTGTATTACTATCTCGACGCCACGCCGACGCACTCCTACCAGAAGCTGCTGTACAAGTACCCGCAGCGAGAGTTTCCGTATGCGCGGCTGCGAGAAGAGAATCGCCGCCGCGGCCGCGATCAGCCGGAGTTCGAACTGCTCGATGCCGGCGCGTTCGATGAAGATCGCTATTTCGACGTGTTCATCGAATACGCCAAGGCGGCTCCGAACGACGTGCTGATGCAAGTCACGGCGCACAACCGAGGGCCCGAGCGAGCCGTGCTGCACCTGCTGCCGCAGTTGTGGTTCCGCAACACATGGTCGTGGCGGACTTCGAACCGCGCGAAGCCCGAAATCGGATTGGCTGACGGGCACGTCATACGGGCCCGCCACCGCGGGCTCGGCGACTATTACTTCCATGCCGAGAGTCCGGCGGAAGCGTTGTTCTGCGACAACGACACGAACGTCGCGAAGCTGTTTGGCGCGGCGCCGGCCGACGGTTTCTACAAAGACGCCTTTGACGACTACCTCGTCCAGGGGCGCAAGGCGGCGGTCAATCCTCATCGAGCAGGCACTAAGGCGACGTTCCGCCACGAGCTGAACATCCCGCCGGGCGGCGGCGCCACAATTCGCCTGCGGCTGCGCGATCGGAGCTTGCAGTCGTCGTTCGAGGATTTCGACCGAACGATTGAGCTGCGGCGCCGCGAGGCGGACGAGTTTTACGACCGGCTGCAGCGCGACCTGGCCGACGAAGACGCCCGGCGCGTGCAGCGTCAGGCGTGGGCCGGCATGCTATGGAGCAAGCAATTCTATCTGTACGACGTGCCGCGGTGGCTCGAGGGCGATCCGCTGCAGCCGACGCCCCCGGCAGGCAGGCGGCGCGGCCGCAATCACGAGTGGATGCACCTGAACAACGCCGACGTGATCTCCATGCCCGACAAGTGGGAGTATCCCTGGTACGCGGCCTGGGACCTGGCCTTTCACTGCCTGCCTCTGGCACTCGTCGACGCCGAGTTCGCCAAGCAGCAGTTGATCCTGCTGACGCGCGAATGGTATATGCACCCCAACGGCCAGTTGCCCGCCTACGAGTGGGCGCTGGCCGACGTCAATCCGCCGGTACACGCCTGGGCCGCGTGGCGCGTGTTCCAGATTGACCGCAAGCAGCGAGGCGACGCCGGCGATCTGCCGTTTCTGGAACGGGTGCTGCATAAGCTGCTGCTGAATTTCACCTGGTGGGTGAATCGCAAGGATGCCGGCGGCCGCAATATCTTCCAAGGCGGTTTCTTGGGGCTGGACAATATCGGAGTTTTCGATCGCAGTCAGCCGTTGCCGGCCGGCGGCCAGCTCGACCAGGCCGACGCCACCGCCTGGATGGCCATGTACTGTTTGAATCTGATGCGCATCTCTCTGGAGCTGGCGCTGCATAATCCGGCGTACGAAGACATCGCCACGAAGTTCTTCGAGCATTTCCTCGGCATCGCGCAGTCGATGACCAACCTCGGCGACGCCGGCCTGACGTTGTGGGACGACGACGACGAATTCTACTACGACAAGCTGGTCGCCGACTCGGGCGACCCTGTGACGCTTCGCGTGCGTTCGATGGTCGGGCTGATTCCGCTGTTTGCCGTGGAGACGCTGGAGCCCGACATGCTGGCGCGGCTGCCCGATTTCGACCGCCGCTTGAAGTGGCTGCTCAGGCGCCGGCCTGAACTGGCGGCCCTGGTATCGAGCTGGACCGAGCCGGGCCTGGGCGAGCGGCGGCTGTTGTCGCTGCTGCGCGGCAGCCGCATGAAGAAGCTGCTGCGCCGCATGCTCGACGAGACGGAGTTCCTCTCTGATTATGGCGTACGCTCGATGTCGAAAGTCCACGAGAGCCAGCCGTTCACGCTGAACTGTCACGGCGCCGAGTCCAGCGTGTCGTACGAGCCCGGCGAATCGCGGTCGCCCACCTTTGGCGGCAATTCGAATTGGCGCGGGCCGATCTGGGCGCCCGTCAACTACCTGCTGATCGAGTCGCTGCAGAAATTCCATCACTACTTCGGCGACGACTTCAAGGTCGAATGCCCGACGGGTTCCGGAACGTACATGTCTCTCGACGCCGTCGCGCAGGAACTGACTCGCCGATTGACGAAGCTTTTCTTGCGAGACGGCCAAGGGCGGCGCCCGGTGTTCGGCCCGCACGGCAAACTGCAGAACGATCCGAACTTTCGCGATTATCTGCTGTTCTTCGAGTTCTTCCACGGCGACGACGGCCGCGGCTTGGGGGCCTCGCATCAGACCGGCTGGACAGGCCTGATCGCCAAACTACTGCAACCGCGACGAGAAGAGCGCCGTTCGTGCAATTTGAGCGTGAACGACAACGCGCAGCTCGAGGCCCAGCCGCGATGATTTCCGCACTGCGCCGGCTTGTTCAGCGGAATTGCCGAAGCCGACGGCTGAATCTTCTTCCTCTTGCCACGGAACGGCGTTAGCCTGAAGTCATGGTGAAGTTGCAGTTTCAATTCAGCCTTGCCGCCTTGCAGTTGAACGTCGCCGCGGTTGCGGTCGTGCTGGCAGTTTTTCTAGTTCCAAGCCAACTCGGCGATGCTTTGTTGGTTGCGATTGTCATTTGCCTTTCGTCGCTCTGCCTCGTCGGAGCTGCGTGCGGAGGCGGCGACGTCCGGGCGTTTTGCCTGGGGGCGTCCGTGCCGTTGGGTTTGATGTTGATCTTTTTCGGAACGCACCTTGAGTTGCTTTTTGAGACGGAGTGGTTCATGTCCGCCGAAGGGAGCCGCATGCATGTCGTTCGAAAGACGATAGCGATGCTGATCATAGGCGGCATCGCGCTCGGCTATCTGGGCGTCGGTTTTCGACGGCTGATCGAGGCGCACTATTCCCACGCTGGTCGTGAGCCCCCAGGCGACGCGTGACATCGGAGGCTGAAATCCGACCAGTCGAGAACTCGAACGAGCGGAAGATGGTTGAGCCGAATTCTCAAGCCCTCGCCGCTCAGGCCGCTTTCCCAGATGGATGTCCGAAAACGGCCAGACGCCGCATGCGCACGCTACACTTGAGACATGGAACTCGATCAGGAAACGTGTTACCGGGCGTTGGTCGCCCGCGATGTCCGCTTCGACGGCGTATTTTTCGTCGGCGTGAAAACCACGGGCATTTATTGCCGTCCGATCTGCACCGCCCGCACGCCGCGCCGCACGAGTTGCCGCTTCTATCCCAGCGCCGCGGCGGCCGAAGGCGAAGGGTTCCGCCCCTGCTTGCGCTGCCGGCCGGAACTGTCGCCGGGGCAGGCGCCGGTTGACGCGGCGAGTCGTATCGCCGCGGCCGTGGCGTCGCGGATCGAAGCCGGGGCGCTGAATGACGGCGGAACGATAGAATCGCTGGCCGATGAGTTCCAACTCTGTTCGCGGCAACTGCGCCGCGTGGTGCGGAATGAATTGGGAGTTTCCCCGGTTGCACTGGCCCAAACGCATCGCCTGCTGCTGGCCAAACGCTTGCTCAGCGAAACGCAATTGCCGGCCGCGCAGGTCGCTTTCGCCAGCGGCTTTGGCAGCGTGCGGCGCTTCAATGCCGTGTTTCATGCGCGGTATCGACTTTCGCCGCTGCAGTTGCGGCGGTCGCGAAAGGCGCCGGAAAGCGGCGCAGCGCTTCGTCTCAGCCTGGCCTATCGGCCGCCGCTGGCCTGGGATGCGCTGCTGAGTTTCCTGGCGGCGCGGGCGACGCCCGGCGTGGAGTGCGTCCGCGGGCAGACGTACTATCGCACGGCGGCGGTCGGACCTCATCGCGGGTGGATCAGCGCCGCGCCCATCGTCGGTCGTCCGATGATTTCCGTGGAGATTTCCAACTCGCTCGTTCCGGCGCTGGGGGCCGTGCTGGCAAGTCTCAAAAACCTGTTCGATTTGAACGCCCGGCCTGATGTGATTGCGGAGTCGCCTGGCCGCGGACCGGCGACTGGCAACGTTGATTGCGCGGCAGCCGGGCCTGCGGACGCCCGGCGCCTGTTCGGGGTTTGAATTGGCCGTTCGCGCCGTGATCGGCCAGCAGATCTCGGTGCGCGGGGCCTCGACGCTCTCAGGCCGCCTGGCGGCGGCGCTGGGTGAACCGATCGCAACGCCGCTGGCCGAGTTGTCGCGACTGGCGCCGACGGCCGAACGCATGGCGAGCGCCCGTCGCAAGGAGCTTTGCGGCGCCGGCATGACTTCGGCGCGGGCCGATTGCCTGCGCGCGTTGGCCCGCTCGGTTGCCGAGGGCCGCCTGCAACTGGCGCCGACGGCGGCTCCCGAGACGGTGATCGAACGGCTGCGAGAACTGCCGGGCATCGGCGATTGGACGGCGCAGTACATCGCGATGCGCGCCTTGCGATGGCCCGACGCGTTTCCCGCGGCAGACCTCGGGATACGCAAGGCTTTGGAAATGCCGAGCACGCGGGACGTTCTGGCGGCGGCGGAAGCCTGGCGGCCCTGGCGCGCTTACGCCGCCATGTATTTATGGAACTCGCTGACGGCACGGCAGCCCGCAATTCATGCAAAGAGGACAAGCAAGAAGAGCCCATCATGAGTGACGCGATTTATTACGTGGAGCTGCCCAGCCCGCTGGGCGAGTTGCTGTTGTTGTCCGACGGCGAGTCGCTCGCCGGTCTGTACTTTACAGACCACCGGCGCGGTCCGGCGCCCGGCGCCGATTGGCGCCGCGACAAGGCGCCGTTCAAACAGATTGAAGACGAACTGGCCGAATACTTCGCCGGCGAGTCGTGTGAATTCAACGTTCGCCTGGCGCCGCGAGGTTCGGAATTTCGGCGCGAGGTCTGGAACGAGTTGCGACGCATTCCGCTCGGGACCACGCTGACGTATGCCGAACTGGCTGCGCGGTCGGACGCCCCAAGGCCGTGCGGGCCGCAGGCGCCGCCAACGCTCGCAATCCGATCTCGATCATCGTGCCGTGCCATCGAGTGGTGGGCGCCCGCGGAGCCCTGACCGGTTACGCGGGCGGGCTCGAACGCAAAGAGTGGCTGCTGAGGCACGAAGCGCGGCTGAACGCGCGGCGGGAGAAGCGGCTTTCAAAAGTTTGACGCTCGCCCGGCGTCGTCTTACGATGGTCGCGAGTCGGGCCGTACCAGCGTCCCCCGACGTTGCACGACGTGCAGCGAGAAACAAGGCGATGCGGGGCGTCGAACCTCGGAGAGAGCCATGATCCAGCGCAATCTGCTGCGCCCTGTATTCCTGCTGACGACCGCCCTGGTCGTCGCCGTTCAGTCCGCCGTTTCCGCCGCTGAGCCGGAACGCGTGTTCAAGGCGGGCGCGTATGCCATCGATATTACGCCGCAAAAGTTTCCCGTAGATTCGGCCGGCAACCTGACGCCGCGCACGGCCCTGGCGGCGCATGACCCGCTGCACGCGCGGTGCCTGGTGCTGGACGACGGCGAAACGAAGATTGCGTTGGCCGTCTGCGACAGTTGCATGATTCCTCGCGAACTGTTCGACGCGGCCAAGCGGCGCGTCGAGCGCGAGTGCGGCATTCCGGCCAGCAACATCCTCTGTTCCGCCACGCACACGCATACGGCGGTGACCGCGACGCCGACCTTTCAAAGCGCGGTCGACACGGACTACTGCCAATTCCTGACGGAGCGACTGGCCGAGGGCATTCTCAAAGCCCATGCGCAGCGAGAAGCGGCCCGCGTCGGCTGGGCGGTCGGCAACAATCCGCGGCAGGTATTCAACCGGCGCTGGTTTCTGCGGTCGGCCGGGCCGCTGGACGATCCGTTCGACGGCGGCGCCGACAAGGTGCGAATGAATCCGCGGCCGAACGATAAGAGCCTGCTCGCTCCGGCGGGGCCCACCGACCCCCAGGTTCCCATCCTTGCCGTGCAGGCCCTCGACGGACGTCCGATTGCTCTGTGGGCCAATTACTCGCTGCACTACGTCGGCGGCGTACCGCCCAACGCGCTTTCGGCGGATTATTTTGGAGAGTTCGCACGGCAGTTCGCCGCGCTGATCGACGCCGGAAAAACGGAACGTCCGTTCGTGGCCGCCATGACGAACGGCACGAGCGGAGATATCAACAATGTGAACTTCTTTGAGGGCTCCGTTCGTCGCGAGCCGTTCGAGCAAATCCGGCTGGTGGCGGCCGACGTCGCCCAATCGGCATATACGGCCTATCAGCGCGTGGAGTACCACGACTGGGCGCCGCTGAAAATGAGGGAAGAGGAACTCGAGCTGGGCGTGCGGCGTCCTACGGAAGCGGAGATCGTGCGGGCGAAAAAACTGCTCGAAGCGGCCGGCCCGAGCCCCTGGAAGGGCCGACGCGAGGTCTACGCGCACGAGACGCTCGACCTGGCCGCTTATCCCGCCACGGTCAAGGTCAAGCTGCAGGCAATCCGCATCGGAGAACTCGGGATTGTGAGCAGCCCGTGCGAAACGTTCGTCGAGACCGGCCTGGCAATCAAGAAGGAAAGTCCCTTCAAGCCGACGTTCGTCATCGAACTGGCCAACGGCTACAACGGCTACCTGCCCACGCCGGAACAGCACGCCTTGGGCGGCTACGAAACCTGGCGGGCGAAGTCCAGCTACCTGGCCGTCGACGCCGAGCCAAAGTTGCGCAGCACGCTGCTGAAACTGCTCAACGATGTGGCTAGATGACAAAGCCTTCCGATGGAAGATTTCAGAAACGTGCTCGCAATCCGGATGACCGTCGCCGAGCTGTGTGAAGTCGGCTTGAACAAAGCGGCTTCGAGCGCATGTCTCGGTTGCCGCGAGGCGGCGTGACCTCGCACTGCCTGAGCGATGGGATGGACCGGCGCCGCGTCGGGCTGTTCGCGGGCAAACCAGGGCCGTCTGGGATATTAGTCGAATTCTAGAGAAAACCTGGAGCAATTGAACGAAAATCCAACTTTAAACAATTGACATCGCGCCAAGCGTCGCTAAAATCGAAAACAGTCTTGGCCCGACCCACACCCCAAAGGTCAAGACGAACGCATGCCCGACGCCAGGTTCCTGCCCCGCCTGACGTCGGGCTTTTTTTTGCGCGGCGACGGGCCGCGCGGGTCGACGCCGCAGCACGCGGTGCAGGCGCAAAAATGCGTCTCGAGCCGCCGGCGCGGGGGCTTGCTAGCGAGCTTCCAACTCGGCGAGCATCGCTTGCAACTCGTCCACCTGAATGGGCTTGGTGAGATGGTGATTGAATCCCGCCTCGCGGGAATTTCGATAGTCCTCTTCGCGGCCGTAACCGGTCAGGGCGACCAGGATCGGGACATGCCCGTCGGATTGCGCTCGCAGGCGTCTCGCCACTTCATAGCCGTCCATTTCCGGCAAGCCGATGTCGAGCAGCACAATCTGCGGCCGGAATTCGGCGGCCAGGGCCAGAGCGGTGGGGCCGTCATGGACGGCCTCGACGATGTAGCCCAGGTGCGCGAGCAGCAGCCGCAGGCTGAGCGCGGCATCGAGATTGTCCTCAACCAGCAACACGCGAGGCGCAGGAGAGTCATTGCTGTACAGCCGCGTTTCAACCGCGACTTCCTGGACGACTTCTTCCGCCGGCAGGACGGGAAAGCTGACCGTGAACTCGCTGCCGCGTCCCAGGCCGTCGCTGTGGCGCGGACCTCTCCGCCATGCATGGAGACCAGGCTCTTGACCATGGTCAGGCCGATGCCCAGCCCGCCCTGCGAGCGGTCCAGCGAACGCTCGGCCTGCGAGAACAGGTCAAACGCGCGGGCCAGGGTTTCCGGGTTCATGCCGAGCCCGTCGTCGCGAACGCAAATTTCGACCTTGTCGCCCAGGCGGACGGCGCTCAGCCAGATATGGCCGCCGGCTTCGGTGTACTTGGCGGCGTTATTCAACAGGTTGTTCAGCACCTGCTCGATTCGCGTGGGATCGGCCAGCAGCCGCACGCGTTCGGCGGGTAACGAGGTCTCCAGCCGATGCTGGCGGGCTTCAATCAGCGGGCCGACCGTCGAGATGACTCGCTGCATCAATGCTTGCAGGTCGACGACTTCGCTTTGCAGAGTGATCTTGCCGCGAGTGACTCGCGCTACGTCGAGCAGATCGTCGATCAGCCGCGTCATGTTCTGCAGTTGCCGCTGGACGATGAGCCGCGCCTGGCCCGCCTCGTCAGCGCTCAAGTCGGGCAGGCTCAACAAGCTCATGGCGTTGACGACCGCCGACAGCGGATTGCGCAATTCATGTCCGAGCATGGCCAGGAATTCGTCCTTCCGCCGACTGGCGTCGACCAGGGCGTCCTGGGCCTGCTTCAGGTCGTCGATATCGGTCGAAGTGCCGAACCAGCGCGTGATCCGCCCCGACCGGTCGTGCATCGGCAACGCACGGGCCAGGTGCCAGCGAAACTCGCCCGTGCGGCGGTCGCGGAAGCGGTGTTCCGTCTCGAAAACGTTTCCGGTGCGCATCGCCTCCTGCCACAGTTCGAGCGTTCGCTCGACGTCATCGGGATGGAGGATGGTGGGCCATTTTTCGTCGTCTTCGCGGGCCTTGGACAAACCGGTGAATTCATACCAACGGCGATTGTAGTAATCGATGGCGCCGTCCGGCCGCGCGGACCAGACCATCTGCGGCATGGCGTCGGAAAGCTGGCGGAAGCGCCTCGCTTTCGCTCAAGGCCCGGTAGAGCCGGGCGTTGTCGAGTGCAATGGCGGCCTGCGCGGCAATGGCTGTAACCAACCGTTCGACGTGTTCGTTGAAGGCATCGCGTTTCCAATGGCCGAAGAACAACCCGCCGAGCAGACGTCCCTCGCGAGAAGCGACCGGCGCCGCCATATAGCTGCGCACCGGAGGACGCGTCGCCGGTAAACCGTCGAACGGAGTGTTCCGTTGGAAACGCGGCGCCTGCAGCACGTCGGCGATGCGCACCACGCCGCCGTCGCAAAACGTCAGTTCGAACAGCGACATCATCCGCGCGGCGGACATGCTGGCGATGCTTTCGCGAGGCATTCCCGAGAGCGCAAAGAACACGCGGCGCTGGCGCTGCTCCATCGAACTCGTCGAAAAGAACGCTCCGCACTGCGCACCGCTGACTTCGGTGGCGGCGTCGATCAGCGATTGCATCAGCCGCTCCAGGTCGAGTTCGGCGGCCAGCGTGACGCCGATGCGATTCACCGTTTCGAGCGTGCGTTTCTGTTCGCGCAGCGCGGCGTCGGACTGCTGGCGTCGGGCAATTTCTCGCGTCAATTCATCGATGCGCTGCGTCAGTTCAAGAAAGCGGCTCGTGGCGGATTCCTTGGGGATAATCCGCAACACAAGGGTCTCGCCCGCGGTTTGGGCGGCGCCGCACGCGGCTCCTTCGATCCGGCACGGCAAAGGCGCCTCCGCCTCCGTTTTCAACAACATGACGCGAGAGAGCAAATCCGGGCGGCCGCGACAATCTTGCAGAAACCTGGCGACCGACTCCGGATCTCCGGCGATCTGGTCCTGCAGCGATGACCTGCAGAGTTGCTCGGCCGCCTGCGCCAGCAGTTTGGCAGCGTTGGCGTTGGCGGCTAAGATCCGCCCACGCCTGAAACCAAGAGCATGGCTTCAGGCAGCAGTTCGGCAATTTCTAGAAAGGATGACGCAACGGCCACAATCGCCTCGGTCTCCGCAACTTCGGTTGAGCCAGCCGCCCATACGTGAGGGGCAAGGCGGTTCCTGACTACGAATTTGGCTGCAGCGGAATCGGAACTGAGGCCCGCAGCCCGAGCGGGTCTTCGCCACGCCTGACGGCCGGCTCCATGACAATCTCCGGTTTCTTTCGGAAAAGCGTCCGGACCAGACCTTCATCGCTGGCATCCAGTCGCTGAGACCGCTCACGGGTCCCCATTGCGGCAAACACGCTTCGAGTCGGCGAGTTAATCCGTCTCGGTTCGCATTCGTTATCGTTGCCTTGTAGGCGCCGCGTATGATGAGTTGCGCCGACCCCGGCGGCTCCGCAGCCCGATCATCGCTAGAAGGTTTCAGTATAAGTCTGACGGCGCAGTCGCACAACCTTAGCCTCCGCCAGATCAGGGGGGACCGAAAGCGTCTTCGATCGCTCGAAGGATCGACATCTTTGGATCGACGAGGCGCCGCGGTCCTGGCGCCTGTTGAGGCAACATGCAGTTCTGGCGGCGGCGTCTTGTCTCGCCGACGCGCAGCAGACAAGATCGGGACCATACGCCCCGCCCGACAGCGCAGCCGCCGGTCGAAAGCGCTCGGGCCAGTAGCGACGCCCGAATCCATTGCGCCCGCAGCCCGTCATTCCTGGAGGAATCCATTGATGAATGCCCGTCTCTGCCGATCTGAACTGATCCTGCTCCTGTTGACCGTCGGCGCCGCGCCGGCCGCCGAACCGGAAGCCGAACCGGAAGCCGCACCGTCGTCGCAGCAAGCTCGCGAGCCGTTCTGCGTCGTCGGATATCTGCCCGAGTATCGCCTGGATGCGTTCGAACCGACGTCGCCGGTGCTTACGGACCTGATTTTCTTTTCGCTCGAGCCTGGACCGAACGGCGCCGTTGACGCCCAATCGCTGACTCCCGCCGCCTTGAAAAAGCTGCAGGCCGTCAAACGGCAGAGCAAGCTTCGCTTGCTGGCGACCGTTGGCGGGTGGGGACGTTCGAAAGGCTTCGCTCCGATGGCGACCGACGCTCGAACCCGCAAGCAGTTCATAGAAAACCTGGTCCGCTTCTGCCGGCAGAACCAGTTCGACGGAATCGACTTCGACTGGGAGCACCCCGAGAACCCGGTGGAAGAAAAGGCCTACGCGGACCTGATCGTGGAAACGCATCAAGCCTTTCAGCCGCGAGGACTGCTGGTAACGGTCGCGCTGGCCGCCTGGCAACGCGTCGAACCGCGAGCCTTGGCGGCGGCGGATCGCATTCACCTGATGGCCTACGACCATGACGGGCCACGGCATTCGACGCCGCAGCGAGCCCGGGCGGACGTCGAGCAATTGACGAAGCGAGGCGCAAGCCGCGAGAAGATTTGCCTCGGGCTGCCACTGTACGGCCGCGGCATGGCGGACCGCAGTCAGTCGATGACCTATGCGGAGATCCTCGCCAGGTACAAGCCGGACCCTGCGGCGGACGAAGCGGGCGGAATCTACTTCAACGGCCCTGAGACGATCCGGCGGAAGACTCGCTATGCTCGCGACGCGGGTTTGGCGGGCGTGATGATTTGGGAACTTGGCCAGGACGCGCCGGGAGACGATTCGTTGCTGCGCGCCATTCGCCAGGTACAGCCGAAGTAGGCGCCGGGCGTACGCGAGAGCCGGTCTCGACGTTGGCGGCTCGCAGCGCTTGCTCGCAGCGGGGCGCCGCGTTCAGCGCCCGCCGCTGAGCTGCAGTCCGACGACGCCCAGCACGATCAGTCCGATGCTGAAGATCTTGATCGCCGTTACCGGTTCCTTGAACCAGACGATGCCGATGGCAGCGATCAGCGCCGTGCCCAGGCCCGACCAGATGGCGTACGCCGTACTGACTTCGATTTGCTTGAGCGCCAACCCGAGCGACCAGAAGCTGAGTCCATAGAACGCAAAGACCAAGCCGCCGTAGATTCGCTGGGTGAAGCCCGCCGAGAGCTTCAAGCAGGTGGTGCCGCAGATCTCCAGCAGGATGGCCAGGCAGAGATAGAGCCAGCTCATTGCGTCGCGTTCCTTGGTGAGCGCAGGTCATGCTTCGTCGCGGCGCCGGCAGGCCGCCTGCAACGATCGGCCTTCAGGCGGACGCGGACGCGATGACGGCGACCGATTCGCCGCCATCGGCGTCAAGGTTGATCCGGCCGGTGAACCGGCAGCCTACCAGGAACATGGGAACCGGTCCCGATTCCGTTACCGTCGTATGCACGACTTTCGCCGTCAAGTAGGTCACGTTGGGCGGAACGCCCAGCGCCACGACGAACTGTTCGAAATCCGGCGGGTCGGGCGAGAGGTACGAGAAACCGCCGGCGGAAATGTCATGGCAAGGAACCTGGCGAAACATTTCCCGCGTCGGCAATTGCCCCTCGGCGTAGGGAGCGATGAACTGGTTGGTGGGAAACGGCCGTCGCGGCTGGTTGCGGCGATCGACCGGTTTGCCCGTCCTGAGCTCTTCGTCGATCTGCTGCTCGACCTGTTCGATGATGTCTCGGTTTTCGGCGAACCATTCCGGATCGATGAATTCGCACGATTGGCCGTTGAAGAAGTAAGCCCGATTTCGCCCATTGGCTTTCGCGGCGTAGAGCGCCTGGTCGGCTCCGCTGATAAGCGCGGCTGGGTCTTGTTGCGGGGCGGCCTCGGCAACGCCCAAGCTGGCCGTGACCTGCAGCATCCGCCCTTCAAACGGTATTTCCCGTTTGGCGACTGCCGCGCGCAACTGCTCCGCCGTCGCCTGCGCCTGGCGGAAACTGGCGTCGGGCACGATCACGGCGAATTCCTCTCCGCCGTAGCGAGCCACGATATCGCACTCGCGCACATTTTCGCTCAGCACCTTGCCCGTCGTGCGCAGCACCTCATCGCCCGCCTGATGTCCGTGCGTGTCGTTGAATTTCTTGAAGTGGTCTACGTCCAGGAGGATCAATGAGAACCCGCGTCCTTCCGTATTCAGCTCGCGGAAATGACGCGAGAGCTCTTCGTCAAAGGCGCGGCGATTGGCCACTCCGCACAGGCCGTCCGTACGAGCTTCGGCCATGTGCGATTCGATCTGCTTGGCGTGCTCCTGCAACTGGCCCTTGGTGCTGTCCAACTCTGCGCGAAGCTTTTCGTTGGCTTGCACCAACTGCCGGGCGGCGTCGAGAACGAACTGCTCCAAAGGCTGTTCGCCGGTGCAGAGCGTTCGCAACTGCTCGCTAATCTCCTCGACGCGCGAGCTGTGCGTCCCCACGCCGGTCGTCGCCTGGTCGGTCAATTCCTGCAGTTGGCCGAGCAGGCGGCGAACCTGTTCTGGCGGCACTGCGACGGCGGGCTCCGCTTGGGGCGTCGCTTCCTGTTTCGCTTCCTGTTTCGCTTCCTGTTTCGCTTCCTGTTTCGCTTGCGGCTTCGTTTGCGGCTTCGCCGGAGAGGCAGCCTGCCGCGCTGCGAGTTCCGGCTTGGGCTGAGGAGCGGGGACGTCGGAGCTGACGCCTCGCTGACCGCGCAGATGCCAGCCGACGAAGACGCCCATCGCCAACGAGATGATGACGACGACGCGCAATTCCGATGATTAGCAGGGTGCCTGAAAGCGTAGCCACCGTGCTCAATTCCTCACTTCACGTGCCTGATCAGTGCGGCCCCTTCGGGGGAGCGACTTTTGGAAAGTAACTTCTCCCGCAAGTCTTTTACGCCACTCCAAGAGTCAAAGCAAACTCCGCGGTTGTCCAAATCAACCTTCGCGCGCGACGCTGAATCTCCTGGTCCCGCGGGGGGGGCGCCTTCGCCGCCGTCGCGGGCAGCGACCGCAAAATGCTTGCAATTCGTACGGCCCGTCGGCGGCCAAATCTTGCCGACATGACGCGCGGCGGAAGCCGCCTAAGCTACAAATCCATCATTGCGGGGGATTTCAACAATCTTCGGAAGGGGCGTTTGCCTGGCGGTAGAATGTATGAGCTTGACGAATAGTATCGTCTTATCGCTTCCATCAACCGAAACGTTAAAATCAATCAGCACGGTTGCCGGAATTCAGACGGATTTCTTTCGATCCGTATGCGGGAATTCCGGTCGTGCCGCTTTTCCCATCGGTCGTTCGCATTCATTTAACGAGCGGCCCCGCGCGACGCTTTCGTCGCGGTTGTCGCGAACAGGAAGGCGCGCCCGGTGTGAAAATGGAAGCAAGTTTGCCTAAAAGTTCTGAGAATTTGTAGACGGGCGGCGATGAGCAAATCATAATCAGTCCTCGTCACCTTCCGCGTTTTTGAGCCATGACGGCTGAGGGCATCACGCCGATGAGCAAGCTCACGGTTGCCAATCTTTTTCGTTCCGTACGAGCTTTAAACGACTCGCACGGCATGTCGCCGCGTTCCGCACATCTCATCGGCGAGAATCTGTGGCGGCTGACGACCGATTCCGACGCGGCTTGCCCGCAGCTTGAACTCTCCGATTTCTTATCGGCGGTTCGCTATGTGTTCGCGACGACTCGGCCGGGCGGGGCGCAGAGCGAAGCCGATTTCGCCGCCTGGAAATTGCAGCAATCGGAACGCCAGCTTCGCTTCGATCCGGAACACGTCTCTTCCTCCGACAAACGGTGGCCTCGCGATCGCTGGGTTCCGGAACCCGCCGGCCAGGCCTTGCGGCAAGGCCTGGGAGCGATTCAGGCTCGCCAGCGGCTGGGAAGTCGGGAATGGGTCGTGATCGTTATCGACGCGCAAGCTCGCGGTACGGAGCTTCCTGCAGAGTTCTTGGAGAGCTTGCCCGCCCTGGACCGGGTCTTGATGCTGTGGTGTGACGCTGCGCCCACGACCGATAGGCCGCACGACCCCCGCTCGGCGCCCGCCGGCGCCTTCGAACGGCTTTCCAGTTCGCCTGACTTAGTCTGGCTGGGGCCGATCGGCGGTTTGGAACCGGACGGCATGGTGGCGGTGCTGGAAGCGCTCAAGGCCCTGGAAAAGCCGGCGGTGCTGCACCTCCGTTTAGGTTCGGCCGCGAGCGCGGCGGATTCGGCCTCCGAGGCGGCGATCCGTGAAGGGTTCAGCGCAAACCGCGGCGAGGACGACGACGGACGCGCCACGTTTGACGCTGCTTCTCGATTACGAACGACTCTGGCCCTGGCTGCGGAGCGGTTTTCGCGCCGGGCCGCCGCAGATCGACGCCTGGTGGGATTCAATCTTCTGTCGGACCCAAGCGCGAGAGGAACCGCCCGTTTGCTGGCGGAATTCGGTTTTTCCCGACTGGCGCCTTCGGCGGACTCCCTGGATACGTGCGCGGGGCTGTCCGACGGCGGCTGCCGCCCATTCTTGCTGCTGGATGGCGCCGCGCTCCAGCGCTCATGGGGCCCGCTCGCGGAGCGAATCTGCGAGGCTGAGCGGCCAGCCACGCTGATCGTAGCTCCGCCATCCCCAACGCCCTCGAGTGCGCCGTTGCGCGTAGATGATCTGGTGGACCCGCTTGGCTTGCTCCCGAACATGGCGGTGCTCGTCCCCCGCAATGCCGCGGAACTCGAACGCATGTTCGCGGCCGCAGCCGCGCATGAAGGCCCGGCGGCCATCTGCTTGCCGCCTATGCTTGAGGATGTTGCGGACGCCCGCTTAGACGAGCCGAAAGAATTCGGCAAAGCCGCCACGCTTGCGGCGGGCAAAGACGCAGCGCTGTTTGCAATCGGCGATGGCGTGGCGCTCGCCCTTGAAGCCGCGGCGCAGTTCGCGCGTCGCGGCGTGGCCGCTTCCGTCATTGACCTGCGTTGCGCGCGGCCCCTGGACGAAGGCGCCGTCCAGCGGGCGCTCGAATCGGCGTCGGCGGCGATGTTCGTGACCGACGGACTCGAATTCCGTGGTTTCGATCGCATCGTTTCAGAACTTATAGCTCGGACGGACGCGGCAAGGTGCACGATCGTCCCCTGCCCGGCGGCGCCGCCTGATTCGGGCGACTCTCGCGACCGTCGCGCTCGGCGCATCCGCGAGATAGCGGACCGCTGCCTTGACGCGCTGCGTTCATCCGGCGCGTCAAACGCAGCGTCTATAGCGTCTGTAAGGGCTGAAGTGACTGCGCTGCGGAGCGGCAACGCGGCGCAAGAGGAGCAACGGCAGATCCAAGCCGTGCAGCTCAGCCCGACAATTTCTCCCTGGGTGGAGGAATACTCAAAGGTAGGAAGGCGTGGCCTATATTTGTGGAGGTGGTGCCGTCACGGTCTGGCGGTGACGACGTTGCCTTGCGTGCCGTCGTCGCTGCACGACGACGTGTGCGATACGAAACTATTGTCAATTCTGCTTTGCGTCTTGCTGGATGACGTTGCGGATCAACACGGAAAGCGTCAGCTTCTGGAGGCCTTGCTCGACCCCTCGGCGCAAGGGCGCCGGAGCGGGCTGGAAGGTTTGTCGCAACACGAACGAGACTACGCGGCGCTTACTTGGAGAGTCTGGGACGAATTTTACGCTCGTATTCAGCGATACCCACGACGCCAGGAGTTCGCGGAATTGCTGGATTTCGACTTATTGCAGCTCGACAACACGCTGCGTTATTCCCACCTGTTGAACGAACAGCTTAACCTGCTGAACCTGGCCGAGCATGATCTCTATTCGCCGCACAATATCATGATGGTCTGTTTTGCGACCTTGGACTTGATGTGCAGTCCGGACTTTCCGAGGAGCGAGGTAGGCAGGCTGCGAGAAGCGGTATGGCACGCGCAATGCATGGGAAGGATCGGCAACCTGCTGAGCACCTGGCGCCGTGAAATCGCCGACCGGGATTTCACGAGCGGAGTGTTTGCGCGGGCCGTGATGGAGGGCGACCTGACGGTCGAGGAACTGCTGACCTCCGATCGCGAACGGATCGAGGAGGTCATTTGCCAGAGCGGGCATGAAGAATACTTCCTGCGCCGCTGGCAGGAGCACCGCGCGGTGTTCCGCAACCGCGTCGGTCAACTCCCGGTTCCCGGCTTCAGCCGGCTGCTGGAAGGACACGAGCGAATGTTCCGCATGCATCTTGGAAGCGAGGGACTGATCTAGGCGAGCGCGAAGCCGCCGAGAAACTGTTCCATGACCGTGGCTTCACCGACTGGCGGGGAGTGACGGCCAGGATTAACGCGATGATGAACTGGCTCCTAAACAAGTATCCATCGCACTACGTGCTGGCGATGATGTTCGTCTCGCGGGCATTCGCTTTTGGGGCGGCCGGCCTTTGCGTTTCTTACGTCACGTTGACGTTCAAGCTCGAGTTGCAGCAGGAACGTCACCTGGCGTTGTCCGCCGCAGTGATCGTTCCGATTGCGCTCGTGCTGACGGCATTGCTCGCGCAATGGGAAACGCGCAAACTGCGCCCGGTGATGGTGCGACTGATCCGGGGCGAACCCGTCGATCCGGAAACGGCGGCGCAAGCGGGCCGCCTGGCCGTTCAGTTTCCCGGCCGGCACGTGCTGAACGAGGGGCTGCTCGATCCGTTCATTACGGTCTTGCCGGTGGGCCTGGCCTGGCGGTTCTTCGATGACGTGGCCTCCTCCGTCCTGCTCCAGCTTGGCGTGGCCGGCTTTCTGGGCATCTCCACGACGTTGATCATCAGCTATTTCGTGAGCGAGCGCTGGATGGGGCCGGTCGTCCAGTTGCTGCAATCGCACGGCGCGCGGATCCCCTTCGAAACGCTGCGAGTCAGCCGGCTGCACGTGCGGCTGAACCTCTGCTTCGGCGTGACGATCGCCGTGACGGCGCTGATGATCGGCGCGCTGGCCAACCAGCGCGCCATGCAGATTGTCAGCCATCCCGAACAGCAGGCCGACGCCGTCGCTGATTTGCGCCGCCATACGCTGGGCATCATGTTCTTCGCGGTGGCCGCCGGCGTGCTCATCTCGCGGATGCTGGCCCATTCGGTCGCCTCTCGCGCAGCCGCGATGGTCGAGGCCATGAAACGCGTCCAGCAAGGCCGCCTTGACGAGCGCGTGCAGCCGACCGGCAATGACGAGATCGACATCCTGGCCAGGCAGTTCAACACGATGGTCGAGCAGCTTTCCGGCAACGACCATACCATCCGCGACTTGAATGCCAACCTGGAATCGAAGGTCAAGCGCCGCACGCGGCAGCTTTCCAAGAGCCGCCGCACGCTGAAGCGATCGCTGGGCAAGCTGCGCGAGCACGACCGGCTGAAAACCGAGTTCTTCTCCAACATCAGCCACGAACTGCGGACGCCGCTGACGATGATCCTGACGCCGGTCGAACGGTTGTTGGACAAGCCGGGCGCCGCCTTGCCCGCCAACGCCGTGACGATGCTGGGCATGGTGCGGACCAACGGCCACCGGCTGCTCGAGCTGATTAACAAGCTGTTGGATTTTTCCAAGCTGGAAGCGGGCCGCATGACGCTCAAGCGATCGGCGCTGGACGTCAATCGCTTGATCGTCGACCTGGCCGCCGCGGCCAGGCCCCTGGCCGAACAGCGAAAGATCCGGTTGGATGTCAACGTCGATCCGGAGCTGCCCGTGTTCGGCGCCGACCGCGAAAAGCTGGACATCATCCTCAGCAACCTGCTCTCCAACGCCATCAAGTTCACGCCGGCCGGCGGAACGGTGACCATCGAGACGCTGCACGCCGACGATCGCGCGTGGATCGCCGTCAGCGATTCGGGCATCGGCATCAAAGAAACCGATTATAACCGCATCTTCGAACGTTTCATCCAGGTCGACGGCTCCAGTTCGCGAGAGTTCAGCGGAACGGGCTTGGGCCTCTCGCTGACCAAGGAACTGGTCGAACTCCACGGCGGACAGAATCCTCGTCAAGAGCGAGCCGGGCAAGGGATCGCGGTTCTGGTTCGACTTGCCCTTGATCGAGGCGCCGCAGGAGCAGGACGAAACCGACGGCGAACTGCTGCCTTCGCGCCGCACGCGGTTCGCCGATCTGGCCGACCAGAGCGAAAGCGAAGGAAACGCCGCGGAACCCGGCGGGCCAGACGCCGCAGACGCGGACCGCAACGTCGCCACGATCCTGGTCGTCGACGACACGGCCGACATGCGGAAGCTGCTGGGCGAAATCCTCAGCGAGGATTACCGCGTGCTCTATGCTCGCGACGGCGCCGAAGGCATGCAGATGACGCTCGACAAGCGGCCCGATCTGATCATTTCGGACGTGATGATGCCGCGCGTGGACGGCCAGCAGTTCTGCCGGCAGGTGCGCCGCCGATTCCGCCACCGCGTCGATCCCGTTCGTACTGCTGACCGCCCGCGCCGAACTGTCGCTGAAAATCGACGGTTTGGACTGCGGGGCGGACGACTATCTGACCAAGCCCTTTGAGGAAAAGGAGCTGAAGGCTCGCGTCCGCTCGCTGTTGAAGCTGCGCCGGCTGCACCAGGATCTGGACAAGCGGAATCGCGAGCTGGAGACCGCGTACCGCGATCTCGCCGCCATGCAGAGCCAACTGGTCCACTCCGAGAAGATGAGTTCGCTGGGCCAGCTCGTTTCGGGTTTGGCGCACGAGATCAACAATTCGATCAACGCGGTCTACAACGGCATCAAGCCGATGACGTTGAACACGCACCGCTTGCAGGGCCTGCTTTCGCCGCTGCTGACGGGCGAGAGCCTGCCGTACGACGCGGCGCTGCGGGACGAGCTGGAATCGCTGTTCCGACGCTTGTTCTCGCTGGCCAACGTCATTGAGAACGGGGCCACGCGGACCGCAAGAATCGTCGCGGATCTAAAAACGTTCTCGCATCCCGGCAAGGCGGAGTTCGACGACTTCGACCTGCACGAATCGCTGGATCTGTGCCTGAACCTGTTGTTTGGCGAAGTCAAGCACCGCGTCAAACTCCACAAGGAATACGGAGCGGTGGGGCGCGTCCATGGGCCGCACGGCCACCTGATGCAGGTGTTCATGAACATCCTCAACAACGCACAGCAGGCGATCAACGGCGAAGGAGAAATCACGGTTTCCACCTGGCAGAAAGACGATCGCGTGTACGTTCGAATCCGCGACACCGGTCCGGGAATTCCCGCGGCGATCCAGGACCGCATTTTCGACCCCTTTTTTACCACCAAAGATCCCGGCTTCGGCACGGGATTGGGACTTTCCATCAGCTATAGCATCCTCAATCAGTTGGGCGGCGCCATCACGTGCCAAAGCGTCGAAGGCGAGGGGGCGGAATTCACCATTGCGTTCCCTTGCATGTCGAACCCCCAAGAGCCCCGGACCGAAACGGTTCAAGGGCTGCCGCAGACTGAATTAGCTGCATCAGGAACGCGATGATGAAACGAGATATTCTTTACGTTGACGACGAACGCGATAACCTGATCGTCTTCGAGGCCACCTTCGAGGACACGTTCAACGTCTATACCGCCAGCAGCGGCCGCAAAGCGCTGGAACTGCTCGAGCAGCGCCCGTTTCCGGTAGTGATCGCCGATCAGCGCATGCCCGTCATGACGGGCTCCGAGTTGTTCGAAATCATGCGCAGCAAGTATCCGCACACCAAGCGGGTCATGCTCACCGGTTATGCCGACTCGAACGCGATGCTCGACGCCATCAACCAAGGGCAGGTGTTTTACTTCGTGAAGAAGCCCTGGGAACGGCACGTGATCCTGTCGATCCTGACCCGGGCCATCGAAGCCTTCGACCTGTCGATCGCCAATATGGCGCTGACCGACCGGCTGGTGGCCGTCGACCGCTGCGCCGCGTTGGGCCGTTCGGCCGCCAAAATCGCCCACGAGATGGGCAATCAGCTTTGCATGCTGCCGCTCCTGGAATTGATCGAGGAGCGATACGCGGACCACGCGGACCTGGTGCAAACGGCCGAGTTCGCGCGAGAAACCTACGAGCGGCTCGTGCAACTGGTCAACGAGGTGAAAGCCTTCGTGCGGTTCGAGAACGAGGACGCGCCGCTGCAGCGCCTGTCTCTGGCCGAACTGCTCCACGAATTGCTGGAATTCCTGCAGTTCGACGAGAGCTTTCCGTCCCAACGGCTCTCGCTCGAGATCGAAGGCGAGCCGTTCGTGATGGCGAACCGCGTCAAGCTGCAGCAGGTGCTCATCAATCTGCTCAAGAACGCCGCCCATGCCATTCGCGAGGCGGCCGAAGGGCGCATTGCGCTGAAGGCGGCGGTCGAAGACCAATCCGTGCTGATAACGGTGAGCGACGATGGCTGCGGCATGAGGCCCGAGGTGGCGGCCCGCATCTGGGAGCCCTTCTTCTCCACCAAGGGGGAAGAAGGCACCGGACTGGGCCTGGACATCGTCAAGGGGATTATCGAATCGTACCACGGCCGGATCGAATGCCGCACCGCTCCCGGAGCCGGAGCGACCTTCTCCATCCGGTTGCCGTTGGCGCAGGCGGAAAACGCCGAGCTCGCAAACGACGTGCGGGCTGCTTGCGTAAACGAGAGAGACGCTGAGACGCCTCGGCTGGCAGTTCCCGCGGCGGGAGCGGAGCCCAGGGCCGTTTGGAATCAGACAACGTAACCGCAAACGCCGCCGAAAGACGCCCTTCAAGCGCCGCTGAAGCAACGGCGCCGTGGAGAATCTCTGGATGAAAATCTTATTGGCCAATCCGCGTGGATTCTGCGCGGGCGTCAACATGGCGATCGAGTCGCTCGAGCCGCGCTCTCGCTGTTCGGCGCCCCGATGTACGTGTTTCATGAAATCGTCCATAACCGTCACGTCGTCGACGGGTTCCGGGACAAAGGGGTGATCTTTGTCGATCAGGTGCAAGAGGTTCCGCCGGGCAGCCGGCTGATGTACAGCGCACACGGCATCTCGCCGGCGGTCGAAGCCGAAGCTCGGCGCCGACAGTTGCAAATCATTGACGCCACCTGTCCCTTGGTCCGCAAAGTGCACCTTCAGGCGCTGCGGTACGCGCGGCTGGGCTATACCATCGTGCTGATCGGACACCGCGGGCATGATGAGGTGGTCGGCACGCTCGGCGAAGCGCCGGAGCAAATGGTCCTGGTGGAAACGGTCGAAGACGTCGATCGGTTGAACCCGCCCGACGCGGAAAAGGTCGCCTATCTGACCCAGACCACGCTCAGCGTCGATGAAGTTCAGACGATTGTGGATCGGCTGCGGCGGCGGTTCCCGGCCTGCGTCGGCTCGCCCAAGGAGGATATTTGTTATGCGACGCAGAATCGCCAGGAAGCTTTGAAAGCCCTGCTGCCGCACGTCGACGTGGCGGTGGTCGTAGGCAGCCGCAACAGTTCCAACAGCAACCGCCTGGTTGAAGTCGCGCGCGAAGCCGGCGTTCGAGCTTATCTGGTGGACGACGCCGAGGAATTAGACTCCGCCTGGTTTGACGGTTGCGAAAGCGTGTTAATTTCTGCCGGCGCCAGCGCTCCGGAAGAACTGGTCCAGCAGTGCGTCGCCGAGCTCGATCGCCGTTTCGGCGCCGCGGTCGAGCATCATTCCATCCGCGAGGAAGACGTGGTTTTCCCGCTACCGTGGGAAGTGCGATAGGCGCAGGCCCCTCGTTGCCGTCCCTTAAACTTTGCGCAAGCCGCAGCGCATGCGTCTGCATTGCGGACCGTACCGCTTTCCCCGACGAATTGGCCAAGTCGGCCCTGCGCAACGACGATCAGGATTATTGGTTGATGCCCCCGCTGGGGCAGACTCCATCTTGGGTATTAGGCGCGGGCGCTCGGAATTCGGGGGGACATGGAGCGGGGCCATGCGCCGGCTTGATGCGCAGGCAACTCGCGTTCGTTCCCGCTGGGAAGCGGGCGCTGAAGCACGCCGGTCCGAGGGACCGCCGTTGACGGTCCATGCACGGCCATTGCGCCGGCCTGGCGGAAAGCTTAAGGTGAGCTGTATGCCTCGCATCTCCGTTTGCCGCTGTTTGCTGTTGCTTGTCGGAACGCTGTTAAGCGGGCCGCCGGCAATCGCTCGCGCCGACGGACTCATTCGCGATGGCGTCGGCGCGATCTCGAGCGGGCGCGGCGGCACGAACCTGGGCTTCGCCGACAACGGCGTCGTGCTGTTGGACAACCCGGGCGCCATGGTCAACGTGAGCGGCAATGGCTTATTCGACGCCAACGTCGACACCGTGATGACGCAAGTTCACTACACCGATCCCAAGCCCAACGACGCCTATAGCAAGTTGCGACCGTTTCCGCTGCCGGCATTGTCGTACATCCGCAAGAGCAAAGACGGCCGCTGGGCCTGGGGCATCGGCGCTTTCGCGCCGCCGGCTTCGCGGCGTCATACGACATGCAGAATTCATTCGCCGGCCCGCAAGTCTACAAATCGGAAGGCGGGCTCGGCAAACTCCTGCCGGCCCTCTCCTATCGCGTGACGGATCGGCTCAGCATCGGCGGCACGTTCGGCCTGGCGCTGGGCCACGTCGATCTCGAAGGCCCCTTCTATATGCAGAGCGGTCCGCTGAAGGGTGCGCCGGCCATGCTCGATCTGCAAGGCACCGGAGTGGCTCCGACCGGATCGTTCGGGCTGCAATACATCGTCGGTCCGAAGTTGACCTTGGGTCTGGCCTACACTTCCGCAACGCAATTGCACATGGGCGGGGATCTGAAGGCTAACATCTACGGGGTCGGCCCGGTCCCGATTTACAGCCGCTTTGCGGCGAAGACCGACCTGATCTGGCCGCGGTCTCTGGCGTTTGGCGCGAAGTACACGCATTAACAAGCGCCACCGCGTGGGAGCCGACGTCTACTGGTACGACTGGAAGCACGCCTTCAACCAGGTGAACATCAATCTCACCGATCCCTCGAACCCGATGGTCACGGCTCTGCTCGGCCCGGCCATCGTTCAGCATATTTCTTCGAACTGGCGAGATTCGGTTTCCATGCGATTGGGCTACGAATGGCTGCCGACCGGTCGGGACATCTTCCGTCTCGGCTACGTGTATCACGCCAGTCCCACGCCGAACAGCACGCTGAACCCGTTTCTCGACGGCGTACTGCTGAATACCGTCAGCGTCGGTTACAGCCGGCGTTTAAAGAGCGGGGCCTTGTTGAATGCGTCCTATCAGTTTATGTTCAGCCCCGTGCGACATGCCGGCCAGAGCAGCCTTGGCCGGCGGCGACTTCACCAACAGCACTCTGCAGGCCCAGGCCCATATCGCGTCGCTGGGCATCCTGGTTCCGTTTTGAAACGCTCTGCGTTGCAACTTTGATTCGCCCCTGGAAAGCGTTTTCGTGTCGTACGTGAATTTGAGCGGCAGCCAGATAGGCGACGCCGAACTGGTGCACTTGGAGGGACTGGCGGACGTTGAAGTGCTCGATCTTTCTGGCACACGCGTAACCGACGCCGGTTTGGAGCGGCTCAAGGGCCTGACGGGGCTGCAGATGCTGATTCTTGACGGCGCCCGCGTCACCCAGGGCGGCGTGCAACTGCTGCGCGAGGCCTTGCCCCAGACGACGATCCTGTATCGACAGTAGCATCCGTTCGCCGCGGCCGCGTTGCGGCTTTTCCCGGCTCGGCCGGCAGTTTGCCGCCCTTTTGTTTGGACTTGCCCGGCTTGGCCCCGTTTGCCGGAGCCTTGCCCGACGAAGACTCATTCGACGGCCCCTGGCTGGCCTTGGCGCCGTTGCCGATGATCGCGTCCACGCGACCTTCCAGCTTCTGTATCCGGGCTTCCAGCTCAAGCAGTTTTCGGTGATTCGCCTCGATCAATTCGACTTCGCGCATTTCGTCCTTGATCGCATCCACGTCGCTGCGCCCCCTGCGAGCCTGCTGCGTCTCCAGTGCCCGCACGCGTCCGAGCAGGTCGTCGAGCATTTCCAACCGCTCATTCGACGATCCGCCCCCTTCGCTGGTGTCGACTTGCGCCCGAGGCGGAAACGTTCGCCAGCACCAAGGCGCCGGCAAAGCTGATCGATAGATAGCGAGTGTGCACCACGGCTCTGCTCCTTAGCGAGACTCTCGAGCGTTCGTCGCGTTTGCGACGAGGCGACGAGTTAAGGTAGTTCCTTCAAGCGACTGCGCGCTCCGCCTTCCCACCCCGAGCCGTAAGACCCGCCCATTCGTACGTCAGGCTCTGCCAGGCTTCGAGGTTCCTGCGCCTTAAGGGTCGTTATTTAAAGGCGGTAACGCTCATCAGGCCGGAAATGCGGCCGGCCAAAGCGCAAGGGAAGCAGCTTTGGCGCCGAAGGCGGCAGCAGCCGGAATCGGCGAAAAAACGGCGTGGGGTTCGGGCGGCCGTGCCGGGAGGGACGCGGCTCGCTGTGCGAAGCCGCGCGGTTTTGCACCACGTAACCGAGGTCCGCTTGTAGCAAACTCACGGCAGCGCAACTGTGCCTGCAAAGCTCTGGCGGTGTCTGCCCGCAAAATCGCCCGTGACAACCGCCGCCCGCGTTTTTGGGCATAACGTTTGCGATCAGGCGGTTCCGCGTGCACGCCGCAAGTTGTTCGCCAGGCGTGGGTTATTCGATCAAAACAGGCGGGCCCGCGGAGCGAGCGGGTGGGAAACCCTACTGAGTAAGGGATTGTCGATGAAATTGCGTTAAATATATTATATGTATTGAAAGTTCCTGTTCTGCGAAAGGAACGGGTGATTCGGGGAGTCATCTGGGGCGCCATGCTGACGCAGTCTCGCCGACGCGGCCGCCAACGGTCCCGCCCACGCGACGGCAAGCTGCTCGAACATTCTACCGCCGGCCTGACCGCCGGCTTTTGCCGTCTCGCAATCGTGGCTTTCGAGCATTAGCGATATTGTCTTTTGAAACTGAAGAGAAGGTGTTTGCATGTGCCAAGGCGGAGTGAACGCAACGGAGCGTGGGGAGAGGCATGTCGCTGGCGGAGCCGTCCTCGGGCGTCGGCCGCCGGGTCTGATGCGTCCCGAACCAGCGAGGTCTGTGAGAGGCTTCACGTTGGTCGAATTACTCGTCGTGATCGCGATCATCGGCATCTTGATCGCCCTGTTGTTGCCTGCCGTGCAGGCGGCCCGCGAAGCCGCGCGGCGATCGCAATGCGTTAACAATCTCAAGCAGTTGGGCGTGGCGCTGCAGAACTACCATGACGTCAACAACAGCTTTCCGCCCATGAAAGGCGGAACGACCTCGTCTTATCCCTCGACGCCCGCGACCAATTACGGCCGCGGCAGCGGCTTCATTGCGTTATTGCCGTTCATGGAGCAGCGTGCGCTCTGACCATCAAATTCGCGCCGGCGGCAACGGCAGCCAACCCTTCGGCCCGGCCGCCTGGTCGAGTTGGACGAACTGGAACGTCCAGGTTCCGACGCTGCTTTGTCCCTCGGATATTCGACCTGCTCCGAGCCCCGGCTCCGTGGGCGAGACCAACTATGCCTTCAGCCTGGGCGACACGGTCAGCAATAACTGCTGGGCCACGAGCAACCGCGGCATGTTCGCGCAGACGGTAACGGTCAAAATCTCCCAGGTCACGGACGGCACGAGCAACACCATCGCGATGAGCGAGCGGGCTCGTACGAACTTCGATATCGGCAAAATGTCTCCGGTGATGGTCAAGCTGGGTACGGTAACCAACATGTCCGGCATCATCACCAATCCCGGCAGTTGCCTGGCGACGGTCTCCGGCCTCTACTACACGAACCCATCGGTAGTGAAGGGCCGGTTTGGCACGCTGTGGACGGATGGCCAGGCGGAACGCGTCGCGTTCACCACGATCTTGCCGCCAAACGGTCCGTCGTGCGTTATCGACGGCAACACCGCCGCCGACAGTCCCTCAGGCGTTGATGCGCCGAGCAGCAACCATCCGGGCGGAGTCAATGGCGTGATGGTCGACGGTTCCGTACGATTCATCAACGACGCGATCAACGCCGGCAACCTCGGTCTGAGCACCGTCACGACCGGACCAAGCCCGTACGGCGTGTGGGGCGCGATGGGCTCCAAGGACGGCGGCGAAGGCGGCATCGCCCAATAGGTCAACTCGCTTCGACGTTTTAAGCCGGTGCGGGAGCTCGCCTCCCGCGCCGGATATGCGTTGTTTCCCTGCCCACGCGCGCAACGCGGATGGGTATTCAACTCGATGCGCCGCCCCACAACGGTTGCAAGATACGGCCGGTGGAAATCGGCCGCGCCGCTCCGCGAGCGTCGGCAATCGGGCTGCCCGGGTCGGCGCCCAGGCAATCGAAGATGGTGGCCGTCAAGTCGGCCGGACTGACCGGGGATTCTTCGACGTGCGCGGCGTGGCGATCGGTGCGTCCGTAAACCGTTCCGCCCGGCAGGCCGGCGCCGGCGAAGAGCACCGTGAAGGCGTGCGGCCAGTGGTCGCGGCTGGCGTATTTTTTGTCGATCTTCGGCGTCCGGCCAAAATCGCCCATCCAGACGACCAGCGTTTCGTCGAGCAATCCTCGTTCGTGAAGATCGCCGACCAGCGCCGCCAAGGCCCGGTCGGCTCGCGGCAACAGGCCGTCCTTCACCAGCGGGAAGTGGTTGCGGTGCGTGTCCCAAGGGTTGTTCGCCAAACGTTCGCCGCGGCCGTCGGCCCAATCCTGCGGCTCGCGTCCCCAGTAGACCGTCACGAACCGGGCCCCGGCTTCCACCAACCGTCGAGCCAGCAACGCTGACTGGCCATGCCGCGTGAGGCCATAGCGCTGCGCATTCCATCCGGTTCGCGCTCGATGTCGAACGCCGCTTGGACGCGGGGCCGGTCCAGCAGTCTCAGCGCTTGTTGCTGATATTCGTCGAACAACTCCGTATCGGCCGTGCGTTGCAAGCGGGCCAACTCACGGTTGTAGCGGCGCACGCAGGGCGCCGAAACGCTCGAACCGGTCCGGCGAAATGTCGGCCCGCAAGCTGAGCGACGGCTTGACGACCTCCGCCTTGCGCGTGATCTCCACGCGGAACGGGTCGAACGAGCCGCCCAAAAACCCGGCGTTCTGGCCGGGCAGCACGCGGGCTTCCATCTTCATCGTTTCGGGCAGTTCAATCACCTTGGGCATCGCCGCCGGGCGCCGATCGACGCGGCCGAAGGCGGTACCCATTTGCGGAAAGTCGGTCGCCTCCACCTGCAGCCCGCCGGCGGAACTGACGTGCTTGACGCCCGTGAGCATCTGATAGACGGCCGGATCGTGTACCGCCTGGGCATGGCAGACGCTGCGGATCTGCACCAGATGGTGCATCTGGCGGGCGACCAGCGGCAAATGTTCGCAAACTTGCAGGCCCGGCACGGAGGTGGCGATCGGCTGAAATGGCCCGCGAATTTCCGCCGGCGCTTCGGGCTTAAGGTCCCACGTATCGAGATGGCTGGGCCCGCCGTCCATGTACAGCAGGATACAGGCCTTGGCTCGCGCACGGCGGCCGTTTGGTTCCGCCGCGATGCGCCTGCGCCACGATCGGCAGGCCGCCTAAGGCAACCGCGCCCGAGTGTAACAACCGCCGGCGACTGAGTTCCGCTGTAGCATGCATCGCTTGGCGCCCTCCTGTTGTTTGCCAGCACGATACGGCGGAAAGGGGGGCCATTCAAGTTTTCCATCACTATTTTTGAGACGCATGACTTCTCGCCTGGCTTGTCTCTCGCTGCTGCTCGATCACGACGGGTTCACGATCGCTCCCGCGGCGGAATGCGCCGCAGCTTGTCCGGGTTGCGAACAACTCGAATCGCGCAAATGCGACCGTCGCCGGCGGTCTCGAGGATCGTGACGTCGCGCGTGCAGCCGTCTTCGCTGCGGACCAAGGCGAGCTGGCCGTTGACTTTCATGAATTGCGCCGCGACCGCCGGGCTCGATTTGCGCGCCAGCCCGCGCAGCAATCGGGCCACCTTGTCGGCGCCGCGAATGGGCACGCGGGCCGCCGAGGCCTTGCCGCCGCCGTCGCTGGTGAACACGACGTCCTCGGTCAGCATGTCGACCAGCGCCGGCAAGTCGCCCGTCTGGCACGTGGCCAGGAACTGTTCGAGCAAGGCCTGCTGCCGATCCGGTCGCGGTTCAAACCGCGGTGCGCCCTGGCTGAGCTGCTCTGCGCGCGCGACAGGATCTGCCGGCAATTCTCCGGACTCTTTTCGACGATCGGCGCGATCTCGTCGTGCTCGTACTGAAAGGCCTCGTGCAGCAAGAACACGGCGCGTTCGACCGGCCGCAAGCTTTCCAGCATGACCAGGAACGCAAGCGAGAGCGATTCGGCCAACTCCGTGCGCGAAGCCGCCGGCGAGTCTTCCGTGACGAGCGGCTCCGGCAGCCACGGGCCGAGATATGCTTCGCGCCGGCGGCGAGCATGCGCAGCCGATCGATGGCCAGCCGCGTGGCGGCGGTCGTCAGGTACGCCTTGGGCGCTTTGATCTGTGCGACGTCGGCCGTTCGCCACCGCAAGTAGGCGTCTTGCAACACGTCCTCGGCATCGACCACGCTGCCGAGCATGCGATACGCAAGCCCGAACAGCAACTCGCGGTGTTGTTCAAAGATTTCGTCGGCTGCGGTTTGTGATTGAGTTGTCATACGCTTTGTCGCCGTGCGTAAACTCGCCGGCGGGCGAGTTCGTCGGGAGCGGTCTTGATTGAGAATTCGTTCTGCAGCCGATCGGCCGCTGGCGAAGCTGGCGTCGGCCAGCATGCCGACCGGCCCGACCCAGTCGCCCGCCAGATAAACGCCTTCGACGCCGGGCAGTTCCGGCCCGGGTCGGCCGCCCAACCCGCCCGACTCCGCCGTGACCGTGCGATGAGCGACGGTCAGGCTCGGCAGAAAACGCCGCTGGACGACAAGTTCTCTCCAGCCAGGCTGGAGCCGATCCAGCAGTAATTCTAACTCTCGCTCAACGATTCCGGAATTGTCCGCCGGCTGGCTCAAGTACTTCATTACGTGGATCACCGCCGCGTCGCGCGGCGCCAGCCGAGCCGCCGCGGAGTGAACGCTGAAATAAACCGGCCGATCGATGCCGAGTGCGAACAGCCGCCCTGGCTCCGGCAGGCGACTGAGCGCGACGTCGAGGCAAGCGGCCAGCACGGGCCGCTCGGTTCCCGACGATATGCAGGACTCTGCTTCGGGCAACAGCTCCTTCACAGTTTGCGGATCGGCCGCCAGCACTACGTTGCGGCAAAGGATTCGCCCGCCGTCAGCCAGGCGGACCTGAATTGCCTGGCCGTCGCGTTCGATGGCAGCGGCGCTGGCGCCGTCTGTACCTGCCCGCCACGCGATTGCACAAAGCTCTGCAATCCGTCGATCAAGGTTTGCCAGCCCCCGTCAAGGTAAAGTACGCCGGCGGTTCCGATCTTGAACTGCTCGAGTGCGGCGCCGGCCGACAAACGCTCCAAGTCGGCGGTGTAGGTCGCCAGGCGGAACGTCGCCGCCAGAAAATGTCGTGCTTGCTCGTTGCGGACGCCTGCGCGGCGAGCCAGGCGGCCAAACTGACCGCTTGCAACTCGCGCGCGGAGAGGCTGCTGAACGCAGCCAAGAACCGCGTGACAGCCCACTTCCCGGCGAGCGAAAACAGGCTGCTGCGCCATAAGCCGGCGGCGGTTCGCGGCAAGGGATAAAGTTTTTCGCCGTGCCAAGCCCAGCCGTGCGGCGGCGGACTGCCTTGGACGGGAATCTGCAGCTCGGCCAGAATCTGTCGCCCCGCGCCGTTCAAATAGAGTGCGTGGGGGCCGACGTTGAACTGAAAGCCGTCCTGATTGCGCGTCTGTGCCCGACCGCCGCAAGCGCGTGATTTTTCCAGCACCGTCACTTTTTGCCCCGTGCGCACCAGGAAGGCGGCCGCCGTCAATCCCGCCGCTCCGGCCCCGACAACCACCGTCTCGGTTTCACGTTGATCTTGCGTCATCGCTCTTTCTCCTCAAATCCAGTCTTTGCCGTGCCTACTCACTGACTAACGACAACCAAGACGAACGAAACGACGGGAGCGTGACATGAAATGGCGGCTTTTTTTCGCGGGGGGCAGGAAATGACGTCCGTCCAGATGGCGTTGTTCGCTGGGCGTCTTGTCAGACGCTTCCATCACGCGGGAGCGTGATGGCTACTGTACGGCCCAAGGCAAGCTCCCGCGAAATGCCGGGCGAGACGCAGAACAGGCGCCCATTGGCGGGGGGCTACGGGCCGGTTGGCTTGACGCCATGCTGGGGCTGGTGTGTAGCAAACGTCGCTGACGGTACGCACGGCGACTGGCAGGGCCCCCGAGAATTCCAGCGTGGAGAATTGAACCTTTGGTATCGTTGACGCGACTCTTCTTTCGGGTGTGATAGACCAGCGTACCGCCGTGGAAAGGCCGGTAACTGAGTTGGCTGATTTGGATGAAGACCCTCAGCGATTGCGCGAGCGCGTCCTTGTGTTGCGAGCCCAGGTCGGCGACCTTGGGGCGTTTCACGAATTGGTTGAGCTGTACCACGAACGTTTGACTTATTACATCCATCGAATGGTGCAGGACTCGCACGAGTCTCGCGATCTTTTGCAGCAGGTGTGGTTGGACACGTTTCGTACGCTTGCCAAATTGCAGTCGCCCGGCGCTTTTCGCGTCTGGCTGTATCGCGTCGCCCATGATCGCGCAGTCAATCACCTTCGACGAAAAAGGGTAGACCTGAACGCCCGCGAACAGCTTGCAGTTGAGGCAATCGAAACCGAAGACCGGAACGACTTGGAGTTGCTGGAGAATGCCGAGCTGGTCCACTTTGCACTCAATAAACTGTCGGTCATTCATCGCGAGGTCATGACGCTTCGCTTTTTGGAGGAAATGGACGTGAAGGATATTGCTCGCGTCATGAAATGCAGCGAGGGCACGGTAAAATCGCGCTTGCACTATGCGCGAAACGCAATGCGACGCATCATCTGCGAGGAACGAGGCCATGCCTGAGCAAGATTTACATGCAGAGCGGGTAAAAAAGCTGTTGGCCCAGGATTCCGAAATCAACGACGCCCAGGCCAAGGAATTTCGCGTGCAATTGGAGCAATCGCTCCAATCGTGGGAAGAGAAGACGAAGAAAGCGCGTCGCCGCGTTTTCATCGCCTTGGCGGTCTACCTCGGAGTGATGAGTTTGTTCTGGTCGTACGCTGTGCTCTGGCGCCATGCGCCGGAGGTGCTCTTGCGACAGGCTCCCGAGCATGCTGGAGTTCCGCCGAGGGGTGGCGCGCCGCCATGGCTCATATATGTGCCTGTGATCCTGGCGGCAGCCATTACAAATGTCTGGCTCATTGCTCTTTATCTGCTCAAGTACGTGCCGCGGCTCAATCGCGCGCGGTTCGATTTGCAAATGGCGATGACGCTGGAACTCCAGCAGCAGGTCAAGCAATTGCACGAGGAATTATTGAGGCGAGACAAGCAATAACGACGCCATTCAGATCGGAGGCGCCTCACTGCGTCATCTTAGCCAAATTGCCTTCATCGCGATTATCGCTCGCCGGCGGATTTTTTTCCGGCGTTGAACCTCGCACTCAGTCAGACGACTTCTTTCTTGGAGTGCTGGACAGGAAATTGCTGATTCGCCGGGCCATGTGACCGACATACGCCGAGGAGGCGCATGATGAACCGTTGGATTTTGGGCCTTGTCGTGTGCGGTCCACCTTGTGACCCCAGGCTTGACGGGGGCGCAGGAAACGCAAGTGGGTGGCGACGCGGCGGTCAACGAGGCCTCCCGTCCCGACCATCCGGGAAAGTCCGAAACCACTTTTGTGATCCACGCCTACAACGGCGTGATCGGAGGGTTGGGGTCCGTGCCGCTGAAAGCGGAGTTCGAAAAGCGGGGCTATTCGTGCATGATTGTTCGCTCGCCGAAAACCGATACGCCAAACCGCGACCGTGCGAAAGCGATGGTCGAGGCGTTGAAGGACGTCGAAGGCGAGGTCGTCCTCGTCGGCATCTCGAACCATGGTTTATTCATGCCGCTCGTGGCCGCCGAGCGCCCGATCCGTCGGATCGTGCTGATCAACGCCGTCGTTCCGATGCCCGGCATGTCGTTCCGAGAAGCGTTCGATTTCAAAGAAGTCTTCGCGACCCCGGTCGCCCGCGACTTGGCGGAGGGCGCAGCCGGCATGTCGGAGGTTTGCCCGCTCAAGGAATTGCCGAAGGTCGAGTATGTCTACGTCTGCGGCGAAAAGGACGACGCAATCCGCCCGGAATGGGAGCAGCGGACCGCACGCGATTATCTGCACGCTGAACCGGTCGTCATCAAAGGCGCCGGCCACGCGAATATCCTATGGTACGTGAACGAGGTCGCAGACGCCGCGACCAAAGGACTCTGACGAATAGGAATTCAAGAGTATTCCGTTAGAAAGGATGCTAACCATGACGAATAGACTTACTCGTCTTGCCTCGTTTGCCGCCGTCGCGTGGGTTCTCGGCAACGGTCAGGCGCTTCGGGCGCAGGGCCGCGACATAGCAATCTTGGAAAGGGCCAATACAGCCCTCACCGAGGTGCAGGCAATGCCCTTGAATCACTTAGTGCTGGCAAGCTAAGAAAGGCTCAAGGAGTCGCGATTTTTCCCGGTATGTTCAAGGCGGCCGCCGGGATCGGCGGCCGGCATGGCCGCGGAGTGCTCTTGATACGAGAGGCGGATGGTTCTTGGGGGCCGCCCGTGTTCGTCAAGCTGTCGGGCGCAAGCATCGGCATTCAGCTTGGAATAGATAGGACTGATCTGGTACTCGCCTTCCGAACACGGAGCGATCTAAAGCATTTGAAGCAGGGCAAACTCACCCTCGGCGTGGACGACGTGCTGGCGGTCGGTCCGATTGGCGTCGAGCACGTTCTCGCCGCCGATGTCGGCATGACAACGTGCATCCTCTCCCCCTCGTCTCCGAGCAGAGGATTGTATGCCGGCTGGTCTGTGGAAGGGAATCGATTAAAGATCGATGCCGCCGCCACGACTGCCTATCAACGATACGAACAGAATCGCTTGCCGAACAGCGGCCGAATGGACGCGGGATCACCCTCGCCGTCGTTGCGACTGCAAATGAGACTCGCGGAGTTATCGGCCGCAAGCCGGCCGGGTTGCAACACGGCGAGATGAAACCGGGATCGGATTTGTTCGTGCAAGTCTCGCCTGCGGCGCATGGGTGCTAGGAAGGTTTGGCTCGGCCCGATACAAGGACCGAGTGAAACGTCGCCTACTATGTCAGAAAGGATGCTGACGATGACATTTAAACCTACTTATCTTGCCTCGTTTGCCGTCGTCGCGTGGTTTCTGAGCAACGGCCAGCCGCTTCGGGCACAGAGCCGCGAAACAGCGATTCTGGAAAGAGCCAATACGGCGATCAGCAAGGTTGAGGCGATGCCGTTTGATTGGGTTCCCATAAGTCGGCCCATCTGGGCCCAGCTACGAAAGGCGCAGGCAGTAGCGATTTTTCCTGGCATCTTCAATGCGGCTGCCGGAATCGGCGGGCGGCATGGCCGCGGCGTGCTCCTGATACGAGAGGCGGATGGTTCTTGGGGGCCGCCCATGTTCGTCAAGCTGTCGGGCGCAAGCGTCGGCATTCAACTCGGAATAGGCAGGACTGATCTGCTGCTCGCCTTCCGAACACGAAGCAATTTAGAGCATTTGAAGCAGGGGAAACTCACCCTGGGCGTGGACCACATGCTGGCTGTCGGTGCGATTGGGGTCGAGAACGTTCTCGCCGCCGATGCCGGTTTGAAAACATGCGTGCTTTCCCCTGGCTGTCCGAGCAGAGGATTGTTTGTCGGCTGGTCTGTGGAAGGAAATCGATTGCGGATCGATGCCGCCGCCACGGCTGCCTATGAAGAATACGAACGGAATTGCCTGCAGAACAGCGGCCCAACAGGCACGGGAACGCCCTCGCCGGCGTTGCGGCTGCAAATGAGACTCGCGAGGCTATTGGCCGCGCCGGCGAGATGAGAAGACAAAAGCAGGCGGGAGTCGTTGTTGAAGTCTTCCATCGAAGAAGATGGCCGCCTGTTGACGGTCGTGCGAGCTGTGGAACGCGACGCTCGAATGGCGTCCTGTCGGACGCTTGCATCACGCAGGAGCGTGATGCCTACGGTACGGCCAGAGGGAAACTCCCGCGGAACGCCGGGCGAGGCGCGAAGCTGAGCGTAGAGTAGGCCTCACGCTCCCGCGTGAGGGGACCGGCAGAAGAAGAAACGCAGAACTACTCCCGCCCCACCGACCTTTTGATCTTTGCCAGCCTCCGTTTCTGTCGGTTTCCCGCCCGGGCCATGAGCGCGTTGGGGTCGCTTGGGCTAGCGATCCAGCCATCGTCGGCTTTCGCTCCCGCGAAAGCACAGCACGCTCTTTTGCAGAGCAAGGGACGACTCTGGATTTCAACTCTTTGAGTCTTGAGACTCGCTTATGCGGCAAGCCAGCGCGAGGCTAAACTCGAAGGCGTAGAGGAAAAGTATCACGTCGCTTCCGCTACAAATCGCACGCGAAGGCGTAACCACAGCTTCAAATTAGTCAGCGCAAAATCAGCGGTTTTTTAGGGGAGGACGACGTGTGGTTTGATGCCCGATTTGTTCTGCTCCGCCACCGCCCGGTTCATCCGGGTGGAGCGGTGATTGATCAGCTAGAAACCGTCGCCCCTTTCCCCTTCCTGTTCCGCGTTCGTCCGCCGCCCGCGGCGGCGGACAAATGCGGAACAGGAAGACGCGAATCTCGGCGAGGTAGGCAAGCTAGCTGCAAATCATCGCCCGACCGGGGCAAGCCCGGATCGTGGCCGAACAGAATTGGCATTACGGCGGCTTCGAATTCGTGTGATTCGGTCGATGCCGGGCTCGGTTGCGAAATGATTAGTTCTCGAAATGCGCTGAAGACTTGCTAAGGTTTTAGGCGCCCATTGGCGGGGGTGCTACGGGCGAGTTGGCTGGCCGCCATGCCTGGGCCACCATGCGCAATGGCCGCCGAATGAACGTCGAGCGAACTCACAGGCGTGGCATGCCGCGCGGCGACGCCCGGCCGGAATGCATTTCCTGGAACTGTGTCGCTCAAAGGTAGTGCAATGGCTGCGGGGGGATATTATAATCCATCAAACTACGCAGATGCGTCGAAACGTGTCGCCGCGCGGCGAGCGGAAGTCGCTGACGCAGCAAGTATTTTTCGACAACTTTGTTTGCAATGGGTTGTGCGCTGGTTTAATGTCAGGGAAAGCTGGGCGCTGGTCTGACCGGATAGCGGGCAAACTGGCGTCCTGGCTGGCGGATCGCCCACCCACGACGGGCGACAAACCGGAACGAGCTGGAGCGGCCCAATGGTCGCCGGTTCGATTTGTGTTAGCGCTACCTGCCCAACGACGTTCCGCGAGTCGCTCAACATCCCCGGCCCCCGCCTTACGCCGAGAAAAAAGGACCACGCTGCCATGAAGCGATTCATCGCGGCAACTTTGGCGATTGCAGCGCTGCTGCCAGCCGCCCAGGTTCTCGCTCAACCCCCGGCCGTGAACTACGCCCTGCCTGGGGCCGCAAATCCAGGCCAGCCGACTGACATTACGTTCCACGGCGGCAATCTGGCCGGGCCCAGCGGCTTTTGGAGCAGTTTGCCGGGCGCCAAGATCGAGCTCGCCCCGGGCATCGAAGGCAACGGTACGAAAGCGGATCAGGTCGTCTATCGTTTCACCGTCCCCGCCGAAACGCCCGTCGGCGTGTACGCCTTTCGACTGGCCACCGGCAAGGGCGTCTCCAGCGCCCGGCTGCTGATGGTCGACGATCTGCCGAGCGTGGCGGATAACGGCGCGAATAAAACCATCGAGACGGCCCAGCCGCTGCCATTTCCGATCGCCGTTGACGGCGCGTGTGAAGCCGAAAGCTTTGACTATTACAAGCTGAACGTCGTCGCCGGGCAGCGCGTCAGCGTGGAAGTCGTGGCTCGGCGCTTGGGTTCGCCCCTGGATGCGGTCATTCGTCTGTTGGATGCTTCGGGGCGTGAGCTGGCCTACAGCGACGACGAAGCGGGTCTCGGCTCCGACGGCCGCTTTGCCCACCGCTTTGCCGAAGCCGGCGACTACTTCCTCGAGATTCGCGACATTCGCTATCAAGGCGGCGGCAATCACCGCTACCGGATCCGCGTCGGCGATTTCCCGCTGGTCAGCACCCCGTATCCGATGGCCGGTCAGAAAGGCTCGACGCCCAAACTTCTCGCGCTGGGTCCCGATGCCAGCGGCGTGGCGCCGATCAACACGGCCGTGCCGGCCAACGCAGCGGCCGATTCGCGCGTTCCTGTCGGCCAAATTCCCCAACGGCCAAGGCTCGGCGGCGCTGACGTTGATCGCCTCCGGCCAGACGGAACAGGTTGAGTTGGAGCCGAACGACTGCGCCGGAAACGGCGACCGCGGTCGTCCTTCCCTATGCCATCAACGGCCGCTTCGAAGCGCCCAAGGATCGCGATTATTTCGAACTGCAAGGCAAGAAGGGGCAGCGATTCGTTTACTCCGGCCGCGCTCGCAGCCTCGGCTCGCCCAGCGACCTGTTCATGCGTCTCTACAATGACAAAGGCGGCGTGGTCGCTGAAGCGGAAGACGCCGGCGGCGAAGAAGGGGCCATTAATTACACCTTTCCGGCCGATGGCGTCTACCGGCTGATGGTCGAGGATCTGCTGCAGCGCGGAGGCCCGGAATTCGCCTATCGCGTCGAGGTAGCGCCTTATCAGCCCGGCTTTACGCTGTCCGTCGACGCCGACAAATTCGACGTTCCCAAGGGGGGCGTGTTCACGACCAAGGTCACTGCGGCGCGGCGCGATTATAAGGGACCGATCACGCTCTCCGTGGCCGGCGTTGAAGGCTGCCAGGTCACGGGCAACGTGATTGCCGAAAACAAGAACGATACGACCATCAGCGTTACGGTCCCGCCGTCGCTGGAGCCGGGTCAGTTGCACCTGATTGAAATCGTCGGCCAGGCGAAGATTGGCGAGACTGAGTTCCGAGCTAAGGCCGATACGCTGGCAAACTTGCGGAAGCTCTTTAATAACCTTGCGTACCCGCCTGCAGTGCTCGACGGGTCGCTGGCGTTGGGGATCGGTCCGGTGTTCGCCGACTTCTTCCAGTTGGCCGTCGAGCCGGCGCCAGTCTTGTATCCGCAGCTTGCCGGCGTCGCCGCCTTGAAGGTCAAAGCCACGAAGTCCAACGGCTTTGGCGATGCGATTACGCTGGCCATCGAGGGCTTGCCGGCGGGAGTGACGGCGACCGTAACGCCGATTGCCAAAGGGAAGGCGGAAGCCGATATCGCGCTGGCCGGCCCCGGCTCGCTGGCCGAAGGCGACTATACGTTCCGTGTCGTCGGCTCGGCGACGTTCCAGAATCAGCCCAAGCGCGTGGTGCTCGGAAATGCCGTGCTGCGCGTGGTCAAACCGATCGAGGTAACCGCCGCTCCGGCCGGTCCGGTCAAGCCGGCAGCGGCGCAAAAGCTCAAGCTTTCCGTCGCACGGGCGCCCGGCATCGGCGGCGCCATCAGCCTGAAATTGAAGAACTTGCCGGCGGGCGTCAGTGCGCCGGCGGAAATCGCTATTCCTGACGGACAGAACGAGGTGCAGATCGACCTGACGGCGGCGGCCGACGCGCCGCTGAGCACGACCGACATTACGGCGGTCGCCACCTTCAAGGTCAAGGACAAGACGGCCGTCGCCGAGAGCGGACCAGCGACGCTCCAAGTGGCAATGCCGTAAGGACGGCGCCGTAAGGAAAACATCGAGGCGGAAGGGCGAGGCCGGCGCTTCGCCCGCGGGCAAGGACTACCACTGCACGACAAAGCGTACAAACCGCGAGCAAGCTCAAAAAAGTAAGGGAGGAGCAATGCATCCGTTCAGTTCCTGGCAAGGCGTCCGCATGGACCGGTTTACTCGGCGCATTGCGGCCGGCGGCCTTTCGCTGCTGGTCGTACTCAGCGGCTGGTCGCTCGCACGAGCGGACGATGAACAGAAGCTGGAGCCGATCGTGGTCGGCGCGCCCGAACGGATCGAAGTCTTCCCGGCCCAGTTCAAGCTTGGTTCGACCCGCGCCGAGATGCACCTGGCGGTGACCGGCTACTATCCCGGCGGCGGCGTGCAGGACCTGACCCGCGCCGCGGAGATTATCTCGACCAACGAGCAAGTGGTGAAGTTGGCCGGCGGCATCGCCCGGCCGGTTGCCAACGGCAAGGCGGAGCTCGTGGTCCGCGTCGGCGGCAAAGAAGTCAAAGTGCTCGCGGAAGTCTCCGGCCAGGAAACGCCCGAGCGCGTGAGCTTCAACTACGGCACGCTGGCGGCCCTGTCCAAGCAAGGTTGCAACCAAGGCGCTTGCCACGGTTCGCCCAGCGGCAAAGGAGGGTTTCGTCTTTCGTTGCGGGCCTACGATCCGGTCGTCGATACGCTGACCCTGGTCCGCGAGTCGTACAATCGCCGCACGAACGTCTACGAACCCGAAACGAGCCTGCTGCTGCAGAAGCCGCTGATGGAAGTGGCCGCATGGCGGCGGCCGCCGCATCCGCACCAGCGATCCGAGCTATGCGATCCTGCGAGACTGGATCGCTCAGGGCTGCCAGACCGATCCGGCCGACGCCCCGACGTGCGTCAAGGTGGAGATCTATCCGCGGCAGCGGATCCTGCACCGCCCGGCGCACACGCAGCAGATGATCGTGCTGGCTCATTTTTCCGACGGCACGGTGCGCGACATCACCTCGCTGGCCTCCTTCTCCAGCTCGGATGAAGCGGTGGCCACGGTCGATGAAAACGGCCTGGTCGTCGGCCAGGACCGGGGCGAAGCGGCGATCCTGGTGCGTTACCTGGAGAAGATCGAAACGGCCTACATGATGTTCCTCAAGGAAATCCCCGGTTTCCAGTGGAACAATCCTCCGCAGCAGAACTTCGTCGACAAGTTCGTCTTCGAGAAGCTGCAGCAACTACAGATTCTGCCTTCCGATCTTTGCACGGACGAAGAATTCATCCGCCGCGTCTACCTGGACGTGATCGGCGAGCTGCCGAAGGCGCCGGAAGTCGGCGGCGTTCCTCTCCGACCAGGATCCGCAAAAGCGGGCCAGGCTGATCGATTCGCTGCTGGAGCGGCCCGAATACGCCGACTTCTGGGCGTTGAAGTGGAGCGACTTGCTGCAGGTTGCGCAACAACAAGGTCACGGCCAGCGGCGTGCCGAAGTTCTATCGCTGGATCGTGCATGCATTGCGGACCAACATGCCGTACGACCAGTTCGCCCGCGAGCTGCTCACGGCCAGCGGCAGCACTTTCGAGAACCCGCCGGCCAATTTCTTCCGCACCGCGACCGATACGAACGACTGCACCGAAACGACCTCGCAGTTGTTCCTCGGCATTCGCATCCAGTGCGCCAAATGCCACAACCATCCGTTCGAGCGCTGGACGCAAGACAACTACTACGGCATCGGCGCGTTCTTCAATCGCGTGCAGCGTAAGAAGACGCCGACCCCGACGAGATGGTGATCTGGGTGGCCCGCGCGGGCGAAGTGACTCAGCCGCGCACCGGCCAGCAAATGAAGCCCTGGCTGCCGCTGACCGGCGACGCCGAATTGCCGGGCGAGGATGATCGCCGCAAGGCGTTCGCCGACTGGCTGGTAAAGCCTGACAACCCGTTCTTCGCCAAGGTCGAGGTGAACCGCATTTGGGGTCACCTGCTCGGCCGCGGCATCGTCGAACCGGTCGACGACTTCCGCGATTCGAACCCGCCTTCGAGCGAGGCCTTGCTCGACGCGCTGGCCAAGGATTTCGTCTCTCACAAGTACGACCGCAAGCACGTAATCCGCACGATCCTCAACAGCCGCACCTACCAGTTGAGTTCGCGCAAGAACGAATTCAACAAGAGCGACGTGAAGTATTTCTCGCACTCCCGCACGCGGCTGCTGAGCGCCGAGCAGTTGCTCGACGCCATCTGCCAGGTGACCAGCGTGCCGGAGAAATACGCCGGCTTGCCGGCCGGCACGCGGGCCACGCAGTTGCCCAGCCCCGACGTGAACAATTACTTCCTCAAGGTGTTTGGCCAGCCGGCGCGCGAGACCGCCTGCCAATGCGAGCGTTCCAGCGAGTCGAACCTGTCGCAGGCCTTGCAGATGATCAACGGCCCGTTGGTGCACGGCAAGGTGCGGGACGAAAAGAACCGCTTGCGCACGCTGTTGAAGGCCGGCAAGAGCAACGAGGAAGTGATCACTGAGTTGTACCTGGCCGCCTTTGCGCGTAAGCCGAGCGAGCCGGAAATGGCCGCCGCGGTGAACCACATTACCGCCAGTGGCGACCAGGTCCGCGGCCTGGAAGACGTCTGCTGGGCGCTGCTCAACGCCAACGAGTTCTTGTTCCAACACTAACCTAAGCCAAACCGCCATCGGCGAGCCGGAGGCATGAGCCTCCGGGTTTGCGAATCGCCGCAGACGAACGCTGCCGACCGACGCGTGCCTGCGTCGGCGAGTCGCCGACGAAGGCATGCCACCCAAGTTCCTACCTGCCAACTTCGATTTTTCACGGTGAATCGTATGCGTGTTTTTGCCTCCTTCCGTCGGGCAGTTGTGATCGGCGGCGCACTGCTTGCGGCCTGCGTGCTTGGCGCCGCTGCGGCGCATGCACAAGCCCCCGCCCCGGTCAGCTTCTCCAAAGACATTGCGCCGATCCTGATCAAAAGCTGCCAGGCCTGTCACGGAACGGCCGATCCGAAAGGCGGCTACCAGGTGGTCAACTTCACCGCAGCGATGAAGGCGGGCGATTCGGCGGCGGCGCCTGCCACGCCGATGAAACTGGACGACAGCGAGCTCTTCCGCCTCGTTAGCTCCCAAGACAAAGACGAACGGATGCCCAAAGACGGCGACCCGCTGCCGGCCGAACAGGTTGCGCTGATCAAGCGCTGGATCGAAGAGGGCGCCAAGTTCGACGGCCCGGATCCGAACGCGGCCATCGCCTCGCTCGTGCCCAAGGCGCCGCATCCCGCCGCGCCCGAAGCTTATCGCGTAGCGATGCCCGTCACGGCGCTGGCCTTCCGTCCGGACGGCCAGGAGCTGGCGGTCGGCGGATATCATGAGATTTCCATCTGGAACCCGGCCGATGGGGCGCTGATCCGCCGCATCGGCAACGTCGACCAGCGGACCTACGGCCTGGCCTACAACAAGGAAGGCACGCTGCTTGCCGCCGCCAGCGGCACTCCGGGCGTGTCGGGCGAGGTCAAGCTGTTCGACCCCAATACCGGAGCCGTGGTCAAAGACCTGGGCACGATGTCCGATGTGGCCTTTGACGTGGCCTTCAACCCGGCGGGCAACAAGCTGGCCGCCTGCTCGGCCGACCGCTCCATTCGCATCTACGACGTGGCGAGCGGTAAGGAAGAGAAGCTGATCGAGGATCACGCCGACTGGGTGATGGGCATCGCCTGGAATCACGACGGCACGCGTCTCGCTTCGGCCAGCCGCGACAAGACGTGCAAGGTGTTCGACGCCGTCAGCGGCGATTCGCTGGCCACTTTCCCCGGCCACGGAGAGGCCGTCTACGGCGTCTCGTTCAGCCCCGACGGCGCGCTCGTGTACAGCGCCGGCGGCAACAAGAAGATTCACGTCTGGAAGCCGACCGACGGCGCCAAGACGGCGGATATCGCCGGCTTTGGCGGAGAGGTATTCAAGGTGCTCGTCCGCAACGACATGGTCTTCAGTTGCTCGGGCGACAAGACGGCCCGGCAGCACAAGACGGCCGACCGGGCCCAGGTGCGCAGCTTGGCCGGCCATAAAGATTGGGTTTATTGCCTGGACGTCAACGAGCCGACAAAGCGCATAGCCACCGGCAGCTTCGACGGCGAGGTTCGCGTCTGGAAGCTGGAAGACGGCGCCGCTGTGTCAACGTTCAAAGCCGCGCCTGGGATGCAGCCGCCGGTTGCGGCCGCGAAATAGCGGGTCGTAGAAGCGTCGGCTCCTGGGACGCCGGCGCAGGAGCGCTACGGTATCGTCAAGCGTAAGGCAGACGTTCAACGTCGATCAACGGGTCCAGCACGAGGCGAGAACCGCGACCATGCACCGACCGCCCTTTCGTCTGCCGCGTCGCAACTTCTTGGGCCTGGGCCTCGCCGCGGGCGCGTCGGCGTTTGCTCCCGGCGCAGGAAGCGCGGCAACCGCAGCGCCGCGACGCGGCCGGGCGAAGAACGTCCTGATCGTGTTCGAGCAGGGCGGGCTTTCGCACATGGACACCTGGGATCCCAAACCCCAGGCCGTCGCCGAGCACCGCAGCCCGTTCAAGCCAATCGATACCAACGTGCCGGGCATGCAGTTCACGGAACTGCTCAAGCACACGGCCAAGCAGGCGGACAAACTGGCCGTAATCCGCTCGATGCACCACCGTATCAGCGTCAGCGGCCATCCTGACGGCACGCAATATCTGCTGGCCGGCGCGGCCCGGCGGACCGCTGGTCATGCCCGACGTCGGCAGCGTGGTGGCCAGCGTGATTGGCACGCCGTGCGGCTACCTGCCGCCGTACATCATGGTTCCCGGCAACAGCGAGCAGGCCTACAACGCCACCAACGGGTTTCTTTCGCCGGGCTACAAAGTGTTCAAGACCACGGGCCGCGATCTGTCCGATCCGAATCTGGCGCGTGCCCGACTTGCGGCTACTGGACGGGATTGCACCGGAGCGGTTCCGCGACCGGCGAGATTCTGTTGAGCCGGCTGAACCTTGGTCTCGTGGCGACGACGCCCGGCTTGCCGGCCACCGCCATGGATGATTTCTACGGCCAGGCCTTCGATCTGCTGACCAATCCCAAGACGCAAGCAGCCTTCGATTTCAAGAGCGAACCCGACGCCGTTCGCGACCGTTACGGCCGCGGCCATCGCGGGCAGTGTTACCTGCTCGGCCGACGGCTGATCGAACAGGACGTGCGGTTCGTGATCGTCGACGTGCGCGAGCCGGAAACGAAGAACACGCCCGGCGGCTTCAACATGAACTGGGACCACCACGACTTCATCTACGCCTCGGGCTCGTGCGGCACGGTGCGAGACAAGGCGGGGGGCGAAGGGCGCTACGGCATCGCTCATCACTGCATGATGGGCAGCACCGACCAGGCCTTTGCCGCGCTGATCGAGGACATGCACCAACGCGGCTTGCTGGAGGAAACGCTGGTGGCCTTTGTCACGGAGTTCGGGCGTACGCCGAAACTAAACAAGTTCCAGGGCCGCGACCACTGGACGAACGCCTACAGCATCGCGTTCGCCGGCGCCGGAGTGCGCGGCGGCCAGGTGATCGGCCGCACCGACCGCGACGGCGGCTTCGTGCAGGACCATCCCCACACCCCCGACGACTACGCCGCCACGCTCTACGAATTCCTCGGCATGGACCGCGAGCAACCGATCTACACGCCGGACAATCGCCCCATCTACCTGGCGAAGGAAGGTCAGTTCATCGAAGCGCTGCTCTGAAGCGGCGATACGATTCAAGGGTGCTGCCCACGCTCTCTCTCAACCGCTTTGCGCCGCCGCTTGCAGCGCCCGCAGATGGGCAATGTAGCCCGTGAGGAACTCGGTCAGCTCCTTTTCGATTTCCTCGGGCTGCTCGAACAAGTCGAGTGCGGGACCTGTTTCTTGCGGCGTGACGTCGGGAAAGGGCATGATGGCTTCGACTCGCTCGCGAAACGTGGGGTGCGAGGCAAATAGCGAGCCGGCCTCTTCGTGGAGCTTTTTGCAGACGTTCTCTCGCTCCTGACTGCCGGCGTCGTCATTGCGGTACTGGTCGAACGACTCGTACATGTTGACGAAGGCTTTGTTCTCGGCCAGCAGTTGGTTGGTATTGTGATAGATCGTGGCTTCGAACAACGTGCCGTCGGCCGCCACCTTCGTCAGGCCGCTGACGAAGGCCTCTTTGCCGTACAGGCTGACGGCCATGCGGTCGGCCAGGAATTCGCGAGATCGGGAGAAGCCCGCAGATAGCAGGCTGTAGGCCTTGTAATAGCCATACAGAGCCCAGTAGATCGGATTGACGTAATTCAATGCGCCGCCGTGCTCGCCATGCCGGCCAGCGCTTCCTCAATCGAAAGCGTGACCTGGTAGATGAAGCGGCTGTAGAAAGTATCCTTGTGGCTGAAGTGCCCGTACTCGTGGGCGAGAATGGCCTTCAGCTCGCTGACCGTCAAATAGCGCATGGTCGACATGCCCAACGTGAGCACGCGCTGCTTGACGCCAAACATGCCGAACGGTCCGCGGCCCTCCTGGTGCACGCCAATCGCCGAGCCAGGCGCCAGGTAGATCTGATCGACAGCCGCCGTGTCGACGCGTTCCGCAACGGCCCGCACTGTCTCGTGCAGCCGGGGGCAATCATCGGCGCTTTTTAGCAGCCCGAAGCTGCCTCGACCGGTCGAGGCGAAGATGCTCTTGATCATCGCCCAGGCCATGCCGAGGCCGACCACCACGACGATCACGATCAGCTTGATCGGGATCCGAGGCATCATGAAAATCAAGTACAGCAGTCCGCCCGTGCCGGCAAGCGCAGCGGCGGTCAGGAACGGAATCGCAAGATAGAACAACACCAGCCCGGCCATCAAGCCGACCATGTAGAGCCTGGCCAGGATCGTTTCGCTTCCGCTCCGCGCCACCTGGCCGAAGTGCACCCATTCTTCGGCAGGCCGGCCAAGCAGCCGAGCCGCCTTGGCCCCGCGCGTCCGGCTGGCAAGCACCAGTCCGAACAGCGCCATCAACGCCATGGCGCCGAGGTAGATGATGGTAAAGCCCGCCGCCGTCCAGCCGGCCCAGCGCCAGAAGTTCTGAGGCCTGTGCGCGCCGGTTGACCTCGGTGACGAATTCCTGGCCCAGCATGCCGGCGGGATCGACGTTGCGCCGCCGAGCTTGCCGGATTTCCGCTTGCGCTTCCGCAAAGCGACCGTCTCGAGCCAGCGCGAGTGCCCGGTGCGTGCGCAACTCGCCGTCGTCAGGGAACTTCTCGACGAAAGGATCCACCGCATCGGTCCACGTTCGTCCGGCCAACGGCCCTTGCTGCGCTGACTGATCTCGCGGCGAATTGCGCAAGTGAAGCAGATTGGGTTCCTCTTCGAACGCCTGTCGGAAATGCCGCTCGCTGTCTGGGAAATCTTTCCGGCCGAAACTGTGCAAACCGCGTTCGAAAGCCAGCGGCAGCGAAGGATCCAGGCTAGCCGCAGCCGCAAGCTCCTTGCGGATCTCCGCGTCGCGACCTCGCGCCTCAGGCGCGTTGCCCTCGGGCGCGGCGAGGTCAGCCCCTGATAAATCAACGCAACGGCCAGGTTGCGATGCGCTCGGGCAAATTGCGAATCGAGTTGCAGGCTGCGGCGAAAGGTGCGCTCGGCCGCCGTGAACTGTTGCTGCTGAGCTGCGCGATCATCCATTGCCGCGTACAGGCACGCGCCGCCCAGCATGTACCAGCCAAACGCGTCTTGGGCGATCCAAGCGGGCAACTCGCCGTCGGCGCCCGCCTGCTGCTTGATGAATTGGCGCGCCGCATCAAAAGCGGCATTGGTCCGGTCCGAACGGTCGCCGAGCCAACTTATCAACCGCTCGCGCCATACCGGCCACGAGGCTTGAGTGATCGGCTCCTTGGCGACTAAAACGCGAACGGCCTCAGCCGTTGGGATCTCGGCCGGCGCTGCGCTGACTTGCGTACCGCTGACGACAAGCCACAGCAGGACGGAACCAAGTGCAAGTTTCGATGCCGCCCGCGCACTGCGCCACCGCGCCGAAGGTAAGCTGCCCGACATTCACCCTCTCCTGAAGCCGCTTGTCGTTAAGAAATGAATCACGCGACTGCGGGAATCATCTTCAGCGATTCAGGAGCGTCAAGCAAGCAAAATAAACAAAAACGGCTGTCGCCGCCTTGGCATCCTCAGCGCGCGGCAAAGCTCGTTTCCAGGATCATTCACGCGGCATTCACGCACGCGGCGCTGCAATCCTCCCCCGGAACCGGATCATGCAGTGGTTCAAAGAGCGACCTCAAGGGTTGGGCTGCGTGGAAGGGCTTTGCGTGGCCGGAGGCGTGGTCTCCATCGCGGGTTCGACCTGGCCGGGCGGCGCATTGCGCGTCTGAGGCGGATACGCATAGCCGTAATTATTGAATAACGGATGCCCATCCGCATTCTTATACGCCCCGTATCCGTAGCCGCCGTAGTAAGCGCGGTAGGGATACGGATAGTGATTATAGCCGACGCCCCACCCTTGGTACGCCGTCAGCCCCCAATGACCGTATCCGGTCGGCGGGGCGTAATAGTCGTAATAGTGAGCCGGATACACGCCCCGCGGGCCGTAATGCCGCAGCAATGAGTTATGGCGAAAGATGCCCCCCGCCGAGACCTCGGCGGCGGCGCCGCACACGCACGCCAACAGCAGCGCCCTTCTGATCACCCGTCGCATAATGCGCTCCTTGGTCCAACGCGAACAATCGGCGGCGATGGCCGCTCCCAAGGTTTTCTTCGCTCCGCTACGGTCCGAAAAACAGGTCTTTTCGCGATACTCGTTAGTATTTCGCTGGACGCCGGAAACTCGCCTGCCTTTGCCGGCCGCGCAAATTGCCCGTTTTCGTCGTTGCCGCACCGCGCAGCTTAACCAGACTGCCGGGCTGCCGCATGCCAGCGGGCGCTGAGCCGAGCCCAGGTTTCGCGCAGACGGACTGCGCCACAACCGGCCAGCAGGCAGAGTTCCGGCGTGACCGGCAGCCGGAAGCGGTGATAACCCACCGGACCACCCGAGAGCAGAACGAGCGCCGCGGCCGCTGACAACGGCAGCAAGCCGCAACGACTTTGCCAGACGCCTTTCGTCAACAGCCCTCGCACAGCCAAGGCGGCATAGATCAACCAGACGAGCGACAGAGCGCCGTAGAGGGCGACAGCCAGCGGTTTCTCTTTCAACGCGCGCGTTACTCTCGTCAGCATGCTTCGCGGTGTGCCGGCTCGTTGCTCCGCCGCAGTGGCGGCAGCGCCGCCCGACTCGGTATACGCCTTGTCGAGCCGGAAGAAGCCGAGATAGGCGCTCACGCCAGGGTCGATGAGTAAGGCGGCGGCGCCTTGCAACTGAATGCGCAACATCAGCGCGGGATGCTCCGCGATGATTCGCCGACCTTCGCGTCCAAGATACGCATATCGCTGCGCCTGCGTCCAAGCCCGCTGATCCGGATGACGCGCAAAGTAGACGTCGTCGTCGAAGTAGCCCAACTCGCGCTGCACGGCCTGCAACGATACGCCGCGGCGCTGGGCGAGCACGGCCGCCGCCTGGTAGTAGTACAAGTTGATGTCCGAGATCGCCGAGAACTGCACGTAGTCCGCCGTAAAATAATTGCGAGCTTGCCAGGCCCAGGCGGGCGCCATTGACAGCAAAAGAAACATGCCCGCCCGGCTCAGCAGCTTTCGCCGCGACGGGCTCCGCTTCCAGAGCACGACGACGAGCGCACCAGCCAGGACGAACGGCAGCACATAAGCGACGGGCCGAACAAACATCGCGCAAGCTTGAGCCGAGGCCGCCCAGAGCAGGTTCCCCCATCCAGGCCGGCGCGCCCAACAACAAAGCCGCCACAATGCGAGCGTCAGCACGGCGGTGAACAGCGTCTCGCTCAGCAGCTTGCTGCAATACAAGGCCGAAACCGGCTCGCACGCGTACAGCAACGCGGCGGCCGTCGCCAAGTCGTCTCGCTCAAAAACCGACTGCCCGAGCCGATATACCAGAAACGTCGTCAGGCAGCCCAGGCCGATTTGCAACACGATCGTCGTTGGGTCCACATGGTTAAGCCAGATACCGAGTTTCAAGAGCAACGGATAGCCGGGCGTGCGGACCAGTTCCGCGTCGCCTGGCCGAATACCGCTTCCCAGTCGTTCCGCCGCTGCGCAGATAGCTTTCGCTATCGGGCTCGCGCACAAGCGGGGCCGGCGTTACGGACAGCCAGCCCAAGAGAGGAAGCAACAACCGCACCGCCAAGGCCAGCGCCAAGACGCGACCGATTCGCAGGTTGCTGCAGCAAGGCTCCGCGAGATCTGTCTTGGGCTCTTGGTCGGCATGCATGAAACATCAAACCGCGCTGGAGCGGAAGCCGCAAACGCTCAGCGTTCTTCGATGCGGTACAGGTGCGTGTCGGTCCGCAAATAGAGGGCTTTGCCCGATACCGCCAGGCTGGCCAGAGTGCGACCGTCGACCAGGTTGCTCGCCAGCGACTTGAACTCTTTACCGGGAGCAATGACCGTCGTCTCTCCGGTTTCGTTGGTAAAGTAGATCCGGCCGTCGGCCGCCAGGGGCGAAGCGGAGTAATTGCCAGGCAACCGCTTCTGCCAATGCTGCTCGCCGGTCTTGGCGTCGACGCAGACGGCCACTCCGCGGTCGCTGACAAAGTAGAGCTCTTCGCCGATCAACAGCGGCGACGGGTTCAAAGGCGCCGCCTTGGTCGTTTTCCATGCCACGTGCGTGTCGGTCACGTCCCCTTCGCCGTCCGGACGAATGGCATACAACAGCGGCGTGTTGTAGCCGGAGCAAATAAAGACCAGGCCCTGGCCGTAAACCGGTCGCGGCACTTCGGAATAGCCGTCGTAACGGACGCGCCAAATTTCTTCGCCGTCGGCCGGATTGTACGAGACGACCGCGTCGCCTCCGGTGCTGACGACCTGGTCGCGGCCGGCGGCGTGGATCACCAGCGGCGTGGAATAGGCCATGCGGCCTTCACGCTTGGTTTGCCAGCGGAGTTTGCCCGAGTGTTTGTCGAGCGCCGCGACGAACTGCCGGTCGGTGCCGTCGCAACTGACGATCAACAAGTCCTTGTAGAGCACGGGCGACCCGCCGGGACCGTGGCCGTGCGCGTAGATCAGTTCCTGATTCCGCCACAGCACCTTGCCGTCCGTCGAAAGGCAGGCCGTGCCGTTGTCTCCGAAGTGGACGTAAACTCGGTCCCCTTCCAGAATGGGCGACGGCGAGGCGTGGCTGTTCTTTGAATGGACCTTGCCGGGATCGGCGATTTGAAACGCCTCGACGTCGTGCAGCACTTCGCCGGTCTCGCGGTCCATGCAAACGACGTGCAGCGAACGGCCTTCGTCCAGCGCAGTGGTCAGCCAGCTTTGGCGCCCGAGAATCGTCGGCGAGGACCAACCCAATCCCGGCACGGGCGCCTTCCAGACGATATTCTGCTCTTCGCTCCATTCGAGCGGCAGACCGCGTTGGCCGGCATGGCCCTGCCCATCCGGGCCGCGAAATTGCGGCCAGTCATCCGCCCGGGCAGGCGCGATCACGACCAACAAGCAGAGCGCAACGAGACCACAAGAACGCATTGCGTGTTCCTTTCGAGGCGGGCGGTTTCCTAAGGCGGGCCGAGACACTATGTTCATCATGTTCTTCCATGCCGGGCGCCATTGCAAGCGGGTGCGATCGAAACGGAGCCGTTCGCCAAGGCGCCGTTCGAGACGCGATCGCCCCTGCGTTGGGAACGCGAACCATCACTGCTGCCGTGAGGACGCACTATGAGCCGCTATGAAACGCTGCCGCCCATTCCGACCGACGCGCCGCTGCGGGCGGCGACCACCGTCGCGTTCACGGAAGGTCCGGCGGTCGACGCCGAAGGCAACGTCTATTTCTCCGATATCGAGAACAATCGCATATTGAAAATGGCGCCAAACGGCACGCGCAGCGTGTTCCGCGAACCAAGCGGGCGAACCAACGGCCAGACGTTCGATCAGCTCGGCCGTTTGCTGCATTGCGAAGGCGCCGAGTTCGGTCCCGACGGCGGGCGACGCGTGAGCCGCACCGATCTGGCCAGCGGCGAGTACCAGGTGCTGACCGACCGTTACGATGGAGCGCGATACAATTCGCCCAACGATATCTGCGTCGATGGGCAGGGGCGGATCTACTTTACGGATCCCTGCTACGGCGATCGCTCGCAGATGGAAATGTCGATCGAGGGGGTGTATCGCATCGACGCGGACGGAAGCGTGACGCGCATTCTGGCCCAGCCGGCCATCGAGCGGCCCAACGGCCTGGCGGTCACGCAAGATTCCCGGCGGTTGTACCTCGTCGACAGTTGCCCCACGCCCGGCGGAAATCGAGCCATTTGGGCCTTCGATCTCGACGCCGCCGGCGAGCCCTCGAATCAACGGCTGGTTTACGACTTCGCTCCTGGACGAGGCGGCGACGGCATGCGGCTGGACATGGAAGGCAATCTCTACGTCGCCGCCGGCATCGCGCGCCCCAGGCACGACAACGAAACGGCCGAGGTACCGCCGGCCGTGTATAAGATTTCTCCGCAAGGCAAGTTGCTTGGCGCCATCTCCATCCCCGAAGATGTGCTGACCAACCTGGCATTTGGAGGTCCCGACGGGAAAACGCTGTATATCACCGCCGGTAAAACGCTGTTTACCGCCCGGGCCGACGTGCCCGGCCAGGTGGCGTATCCGCGCTGGAGCAAGTAAGCGAATACGACTAATGAGCCAATTGCAAGACTGATCTGTAGGGTGGGCATTGCCCACCGGCGAATCATGGTGGGCAATGCCCACCCTACAGGACGGAGAGGACGGACAAAGCGGCAAATCAAGGCGCCAGAATTGCATTTGCCAACAGCGAGGCGCCGCGACAGAGAGCAATTTTAAACTTCGAGCCGATTGTGCCTCGTACAATTCGGCATGGAGTGCGCGAAGCGGCGGAAATCATGGACAGCATGGCCGATACACGGACAAACGCTCGTTGGAGGTAGACTGCAATGGACGCCGAAGGGCTTGAGCATTTGATCCGTCGACTCAAAGAGTCGGAAGCGGCCGTCCGGCAGCAAGCAGCCGTCGCCTTGGCCGCACTGGGCGCTGAGGCCGCGCCCGCCGTGCCGGAATTGATCAAGGTGCTGACCGATCGCTCGGTCACCGCTCGCCGACGAGCGGCCGAGGCTTTGGGCGCCATCGGCCCTGCGGCCGCAGAGGCCGAAGCCGCCTTGCGCGAAGCCACTCGCGACCCGATCCACACCGTGCGCAACGCGGCCTGGGCCGCGCTAGAGCGAATCCGCCGCTGAGCTTTGCGAACATGCTCTGCCAAGCTTGCGAAACTCAGATTCGTTCGTCGTTACGTCGGATTCGTTCGGCCGCGATCCGGTAACGGAACAGCGGGAGAGTTTCGTCGTCATCACCCCAAGGCCCGGAATCGTCACCGATTCCGCTACATCGCTTGTCGCGCTCCCCATTCGCGTTGCTCTTCGTTCGGCATCAGAACCAGAGTTTTTTGTCCGCCACGTTCTTCAGCGGTTCGCCGCGAGTGAAATGGCCGACGTTGTCCAGCAGCACGCCGAGGTGCCGTTCGGCGATTCGCGGCGAATAGCCGGCCACGTGCGGCGTGAGGATCACGTTGGGCAGCTTCCAGAGCGGATGCGCGGCCGGCAACGGCTCGATTTCGAACACGTCCAGCGCCGCCCCGGCGATCTCGCCGGCTTCCAAGGCGGCCGTCAGATCGGCCAGGTCGACAATCGCCCCGCGGCCGATGTTGATGAAGTAGCTCGTCCGCCGCATCTGCTGGAATTGCTCGCGGCGGAACAACTTCTCCGTGTTCGGCGTGTGGGGCGCCGCCACCACGACGAAGTCGCTGTCCAGCAGCAAGTTCGGGCAGTCGGGCGGGCGGCCAAAGCGCGGTCACCCCTTCCGGCGCCGTCTTCTGCACCGGATCGACGGCCAAGACTCGCATGCCGAAGGCCAACGCGCGTCGGGCGATCTCCGAACCGATCGCCCCCAGCCCGACGATCCCCACCGTGCATCGGCCAGGTGCATGTGGGCCCGATCGATATCGCCCACCGTGCCGGGCCTGCGGTAAAGCTCGCCCGAGCACTTCCCGCCGACCGGCGCCCAGCGGGCGTGAGCTGATTGCGAATGTAGAGGTGCAAGTTGCGAGCGAAGCAGAGGATGTAGCCCAGCACCTGATCGGCGATCACGTCGGAGAACAAGCCTCGCATATTGGTCAGCACCGCGGGGTGATCGACCAGTTCCGGAAAGATGTAGTGCTCCAGGCTGGCCGTCGGCGATTGCACCCAGCGCAACTGTCGGCTGGCGGCCAGCAGTTCCGGCGTAAGCTTGCCGAAGAACGCGTCGGCATCGACGATCTCGCGCAGCAGCTTCGGCCGCATCCAAGGCATTGATCACCGCCATACTCCCCGCCGCCGCGGTAATCTTGGCCAGGCGTTCGTCTTCGACGGGCGGGTGGATGACGAGTTTCATGCTTGATCTCCTCTCGGGTCAGTTCGGATGCGGCGCAGCGAGTAGCCGTGCATCCGCAGGATAAGCAAGCTGCCACACAAGACAAAGCCCCCGCTGGCGAAGAAGACACTGCTGGACAACGCCACATCGACAATATCACCGCTCCCCATCCCTAATGCCCCCAGCGGAATCGCGATGCAAAGTAGGGCGACATAGCTTCCGGCGAAGAACGATGCCGCCGATACACTTCGCGTCCGAAATACGATCAGGACGCATGGCAGGATGACCAGCATACCTGCCAGCGCACTGATCACCATATCGCTGGCATCGGCATTAATCCTCATTGAACCGCCTCGCATGCAGGCCAAGACCAGGGCAATGGCCGTGGTCGCGAAAAATATGTGCTGCAAGCTGAAACGTAACGGTGACGAGAGATGGTCGCCGGGCGTGAATGATGCGATACCGCCAGCCATAGCGCATGCCCCAGAGAGGGAGCTGTGCGGATAGAAAGGCCAAAGGCAACATCAGCAGGAGGCCGCTAACATCATGCAGGCCCTTCTTCCCGGAAAACGCCGCCGTTCCGAGTTGGAACAGGCACAACAGACATTCGGCCGCCAGCAGGCTCGCCGTCCAGCGCAAGCTCGTACGCCCGGTTCCTAGTGCCCCCCAGGCGACCAAGGCGCCGACCTGCCCGACCAGACTTCCTAACAGGAACAGCAACAATAGAGTCAGAGGCCCCGAGATTTCGCGATCGCCAAACAGCGAAACCAGCCCCGGGCCAAGGAAGTCAAAGACTGCGTAGCCCCCCAGCGCGAGTGCCGAAAGAGAACGTGGTTGCGGGTTGTCCGTTGTTGGTTCAGCGCTTTCCACAGGCGCCTCGCTAGAAGCTAGCCGCCTTGCCGCAACGGCGAAGGGGATCGGCGATTCTACCAGATGCAAGACGGTCACCTTGGGATCGCGACTCCGCCACGTTACGGGACGGGCCTTGGGAAATCCTTGTCTGTTCTGGTCGACCGTGCTAGCGTGAACTCATATGGTACGAGAACTTTCCCCTCAAACGAAACAGTACCTCGACAGCATTGTGTCGTGCGGGCTGTTTACTTCGAAAGAAGCTGCCCTTGAAGCAGCAGTTGAAGCGTTGCGCGAACGGTATCAGCCAAGTCCCGCAGTCCCTGCAGAGCATTTTGAGCTTGTCGAGCAGGGAATCCTCTCTGCACAGGCCGGACGGTGTCGCGAATTGTCTGACGCGGATTGGGAGGAGCTTCGTCAGCGAGCAGAGGATATCGCTGCTCGCAATCCGCCGCGCAACGACTGATGGCCAAGGCGATTTTCACCGCAGAGGCCGAACAAGATCTTCGGCAAATTGCCGATAGTTATGCTCGGCGGCTCAACTCCGGCAGCGGTCGGCCGTTGGGAAGGATCGGCACCGGACGGCCGGCGAAGTTCGGCAAGGCGATGTTCTCGGCGTCGATGCCCAAGTGCCGGTAGATCGTGGCCAGGAAATCCCCCGGGCCGATCCGGCGTTCGACGACGTTTTCGCCGCGGGCGTCGGTGGCGCCGATCACCTGTCCGGTTTCGATTCCGCCGCCGGCGAACAGCATCGAACCGGCGTTGGGCCAATGATCGCGACCGGGCTGGACCGTGCCGGCCGGAGCGCTGGCCACGCCGCCGCCGCTGCTGGCGACGTAAGAAATGCGGGGCGTGCGGCCGAATTCGCCCGTCACAACGACCAGCACCTTCTTATCGAGCCCCCGAGCGTAGACGTCCTCGATCAGGGCGGTCACCGCCTGGTCGAAAAACGGCGCCCGGTATTTTAAGGCGTCGAACACGTGATGATTCACCGCGTGATCGTCCCAGTTCGCCACGCGGCCGCACAGCGGTCCGTCGAACGTGGTGGTCACCAGTTCCACTCCGGCTTCCACCAGCCGCCGGGCCATCAAGCACTGCTGGCCCCATTGATTACGGCCATAGCGGTCGCGCAGGGCGTCGGGTTCCTGGCTGATATCGAACGCCTCGCGCGCTTCGGGACTGGTCAGCAAGCTCAACGCCTGCTGCTCAAATTTGTCGGCCGCTTCCATGGCGCCTGAAATATCGAGTTCGCTGCGCAGCCGATCGAATTTTTTCCGCAAGCTGACGCGCTCGAACAACCGCTGGGCGTCTTGCGGGTTGCGCAGGCCGATGTTCGGCACCTGGAACTGCGGAGCGTTGAAATCGCCAACCACCTTGAACGGCTCGTAAGCTTTGCCCAAGTACGTGGGGCCCGCGATGGTGAAGCTGTCGTAATTGACGATCGGATTGACGCCCACGTAATTGGGAATCTTGCGCGTGGGATCGGCCCGCAAGTAATTGGCGACGCAGAGAAAGTCCGGCAGTTCCGGCTTGAGCTTATCCTGACGGTCGGAATCGCCCGCCAGCATCTGCAGCGAGCCGGCCGGATGTCCGCCGCCCGTGTGCGCCATGGAACGGACGATGGTGAACTTGTCGGCCAGTTTGGCATGCCGCGGCAGCAGTTCGCCCAATCGCAACCCTGGCACGCAGGTATCGATCGTGCCGTAGGGCCCGCGAAATTCGTTGCTGGCCTCGGGTTTCGGATCGTACGTTTCCAGATGGCTGGCGCCGCCGCGCAGCCAGACCAGAATGATCGCGGTGCGGGGATTCGGCTGGACGGCGGCTTCGGCCCGCAACCGCATCAAGCCCGGCAGAGACAGGCTGCCGAAACCGGCCAGCCCGACGCGCAGCAACTCTCGTCGATCAAGAATCAAAGTTTTCGAACCGTTCGTAGACATCTTCTTCTCGTGTTGGGCGCCAATTCCCCGCGCCCGCCATTATGCTCCCGCGGGGGCCAGTCGCCCAAGCCCCTCTTGGCTGAGATCTTGCAGAATCGCCTAGTCGCAGCCACGCCGTATAAAATGCGAAGAAAGCGATCGTGACGACCGGCCGGCCGGACTTTGCACTATACTTGGGGGTCCTAAGCCCGTGAGACCGCTCGTCATTCCGGAGTTCCCGATGTACGTTCGCGCTGCACTATTGGCGATTCTGATTTCCTCGCTTGCCGCCTCTGCCTGGGCCGACTCGCCGGCGCCGACTGCTTATGTCGGCGCCAAGATTCTGACGGCCGCCGGCCAGACGTACAGCCCCGGCACGATGCTGGTGCACAAGGGCAAGATCGTCGAGATCGGGCCGAGCGACAAGGTGACCGTGCCCGAAGACGCCCAGCGCGTCGATCTGAAGGGCAAAACGATCATTCCGGGCCTGGTCGACTCGCACTCGCACCTGGGCGTCTACTCGCGTCCGACCGTTTCGGCCAATAGCGACGGCAACGAGATGACCGGACCGGTGCAGAGCATTGTGCGGGCGCTCGATTCCATCAACCCGTTCGATCCCGGCATTCGCATGGCGCTGGCCGGCGGCATTACCACGACGAACATCATGCCGGGCAGCGGCAACGTGATCGGCGGGCAGACGCTGTACGTCAAACTGCACGGCCACACGGTCGAGCAGATGGCCATTGTTTCGCCCGACGTGCTGGGCGGTTTGAAAATGGCCAACGGCGAAAATCCCAAACGCGTGTATGGCAGCCGCAAGCAGGCGCCGGCCACGCGCATGAAGATTGCGGCCTTGCAGCGCAGCGAATTTCTCAAGGCGCAAGACTATCAGCGCAAGTGGGACGCTTACCGCAAGAAGCTGGCCGCCGGCGAAGACGTCTCGCCGCCCGAGACCGACCTCAGCCTGGAGCCGCTGGTGGAAGTGCTCGAGCGGAAGCGGACCGTACACTTTCACACCCACCGCGCCGACGACATCCGTACGGTGTTGCGGCTGGCCGACGAATTCGGCTTCGAGTTGCTCGTACAGCACGGCACCGAGGCCTACAAAGTGGCCGAAGAGTTGGCCCGCCGCAACGTCCCGGTCTCGATGACTCTTCCCGACAGCATCGGCGGCAAGGCCGAAGTGATGGACTTTTTGGAAGCGACCGGCAAGCGGTTGACCGACGCGGGCGTGAAGGTGCTGGTCAACACCGACGATCCGATCACGGAAAGCCGCTTTTTTCTTCGCACCGCGGCGATTGCGGTGCGCGGAGGACTCGATGAGGAAAACGCACTGAAGGCGATCACGCTCTACCCGGCCCAGACCATGCACCTCGACGAGCGCGTCGGCTCGCTGGAACAGGGCAAAGACGCCGATTTCGTCGTGCTCAGCGGGCCGCCGTTCAGCGTTTACTCGCGCGTGCTGGAGACGTACATCGAAGGCCGCCGCGTGTTCAACCTGGCCGATGACAAGGACCGGCTGTATCAAACCGGCGGGTTCGCCCTGGCCGATCACCAGGCGCCGGCGGCCCGACCGCTGGTGGAACCGCAGTCGGCCGCAGAGGCCCCAAAAACGCCCGACAACGCCAAGGCGCCGACCGCCGAGAGCAAGGAGTTCGTCGTGCTTGCCGGCCGCCTGCATACGGTGGCGCAGGCGCCAATTGATGACGGCGCGGTGCACGTCAAGGACGGAGAGATCGTCTATGCCGGCTCTCGCAAAGGCTTCGCCCTGCCCGCCGGCGTGCCGGTGCTGACCGCCGCCGTCGTCACGCCCGGGTTGATCGACGCCCACAGCGTTGTGCCGCTCAATGGCGCCTATAACATTTCGGCCGACCAGGATGCCGATGAATCAACCGATCCGAACCAGGCCGATGTCCGCGTGCTCGACGCCTTCAATCCTGCGGAGCCGCTGCTCAGGTTTCTGCTGGAGCAAGGCGTCACCGTGATTCACGCCTGCCCGGGCCGGGCCAACGCCATCGCCGGGCAGACGGGCGTGTTCCGCACGCATGGCAAGACGGCCGATGCCATGAAGGTCCGCTTTCCGCAGATGATGCTGTTCAATCTGGGCGAGTCTCCCAAAGAGACATATCCCGACAACAAGCCTCGCACGCGGATGGGCACGGCCGCCCTGCTGCGAACCGCATTGAACGACGCCGCCAATTTCGCCCGCAAGCGGCGTGCGGCCAAGGACGATGCTTCGAAGCCGGACCGCAACCTGAAGCATGAGGCCTTGTCGCAGGTGCTCCAGCAGAAGCTGCCGGCCATGTTCTGCGCACAGCGGGCCGACGACATCGTCACCGCCTTGCGGCTGACCGACGAATTCAAGCTGAAGAGCCGGCTGGCCTTGTCGGCCGAGGCGTATCTGCTGGGCGATCGCCTGGCGGCGGCCAAACTGCCGATCATCGTCCACCCGACCATGCAGCGCGTCGCCGAACTGGAAACCTACAACAGTTCGCTGGCCAACGCCGCGGCGCTGGCCGACCGCGAGTTGCTGATTGCCATCGCCAGCGGCGTGGAGCATTATGTGCCCAAGACGCGCGTCGCCCGCTACGAAGCGGCGATGGCCATGGTCTACGGGCTGGGCTTTGAGCGAGCATTGAAGTCCATCACGATCGACGCCGCAAAAATCCTGGAGATCGACGACCGTTTCGGCACGCTGGAACCGGGCAAGGCCGCCGACCTGGTGCTGTACGATGGCGATCCGTTCGAGCATGCCACGCACGTCGCGGCGGTCGTCGTAGACGGCCGCGTGGTCCACGATCGGGCCGAGCGCCTCGCCCGTCCGGTCGACGAGCGAGTCCTATTCTTTATGAACAATCCCGAGGCGCCGTGCTGCCTGGGCTGGTAGCCGCCTTGGCGTTCAGACGCCGCGCTGCAGAAGCACGAGCGAGCGCCCGCGTCGCGCCTCAGGGAATTCGGGCTCTTCAACGACGTCGTCGTCGGCCGGCTCGCAGGAGCCGTCCGGCGTGCGCTTGCAGACGAAGCGGCAACTGACTTCCGTCCCGTGGACGTAGCTGGGCGCCACGTCGAGCTTGGCGCCAATGAGCTGGGCCCGGTACCGCATGATTCTCAAACCGACGCCGACGGCAGCCGATGCTTGAAACTGCTCCATCCCGGTTCCGTCGTCCGCGACTCGGAGAGTCACCATTTCGCCGTCAATTGACAGACTGATCGTAATGCTCTTGGCGTCGCCGTGTTTGATTGCGTTGGTCACCGCCTCTTGGGACATGCGGTAAAGATTGGTTGCGATATTGTTGTTGGGGATGCAAACGGGCTCATCGCATTGAAAGGTGCAAATCACGTCGTGCAGTTCGCTCGTGCGCACCGCCAAATCCGCCAGCGCAGCCATCAGTCCCTCTCGGTCGAGCTGCACGGGCACGAGTCCGCGGGAGAGAATGCGGCACGCCCCGCAGGACGTCGTCGAGACCTGCAGCGATCTTCGCGGCCATTCGGGCTTCCGGTTCCGACTTTCCCTCGAGCATGGCGAGCAGTCTCTGGCTCAGCATGGCGAGCCCCGTCAACTCCTGCCCCGTGCCGTCGTGCAGATCCTGGCCGATTCGCCGCTGCTCCTGGGCGGCGATGTCGAGCACCGCTCGCTGCAGCGTCTTCTGTTCGGTAATGTCGCGGACAATCGAAGCGATTCCGATGACGCGCCCGACGGCTCTTTGATGGGCGAGGCGCTCAATGAGACGTCGATCGTCCGCCCGTACTTCGTCAGTCGCTTGGTTTCATACTGCTCGACGTGTATACCCTGGGCGGCCAGGCGGTGATTCTCTCGATCCTCAGCGAGCAAATCGGGCGGTACGAGCTTGGCCATCGGCCGGCCGACCATCTCCTCGGCGCAGAAGCCGAAGATCTCCCTGGCCCCGGCATTCCAACTGGTAATTATTCCATTCACGCTCTTCCCGATGATCGCGTCGTCGGACGACTCGACAATGGCCGCCAAGCGCCGAGACGCTTCATCCGCGCACCGTTGATGGAGAAGATCCCGGCGGAACAAGGCGAACGCCAGCCCCACCAGCCCAATGCCGATCGCCGCGCCGAGCATGTCGGTCGTTGCGGCCAGCTTGAGGCTGCGGCGCGATTCGATGGCGCGCTCCGCCAGGATGGATTCTTTGTCCAGGCGCATCTCCGTGATCAGGCCGCGGATGCCGTCCATCAAAAGCCGTTCATGATCGGTCATCAGGAATTGCTGCGCCGCTTCGAAACCGCCGGCATCGCGCGCCGCGATCGCGGTGCGGAACTCGGCCAGGCGGGCATCGACCTTTTCTCGCATCGCCGCCACTTGCGCCCGTTGGCGAGGGTCGTCGCCCGCTCGGCGTTGCAGTCGCTGGACAGCGCCGACGATTCGCGCGGCGGCCGCTTCATAGCTCTTCAGATACTCCGGGTCGCCGATGAGCAGAAAACCCCGTTCGGCTGACTCTGCGTCGCGGATAACGGCCCGGAGTTCCTGGAGAATGGCCAATTGCGCGTGAATCTCTACAAAACGCTCTTCGTTGTCTCTCAGCCGTGCGATGTGGAACTGGAAGACGGCCAGATCAAGCACGAGCAACAGGGCGATGGCGCACAAACCGCCTACCGATCCGCACGATACGCCCAGTCTGTGGCAGAATCGCTTCATCGGTGTTCCAGCACCCATTGGACGGCGTGTTTCGTCAGCTCGACGGAGTTCTTCAGGTTCAACTTGTCTTTGATGCGCTCGCGATGCGCCTGGACCGTTTTCTGGCTGATCTCTAAAGCCGACGCGATCGCGCCGGTGGTCATGCCGCGCCCGATCAAGCCAAAGACTTCAAGCTCTCGGTCGGAAAGCGACTCCAGGGTGGATCGCGGACGCTCTTTGCCTTGCGACCCGAACGCCAACTCCATGGCTCGCTGCAGCATTTGTTCGCTGAGGTACGATTTGCCTTCCTGTACGGCGCGGATCGCCTGCACAATCGTCCGGCTGGCTTGCTGCTTGTGAACGTACCCGGCGGCGCCGGCCCGCATGGCGCGCTCGGCGAACAACGACTCTTCGTGCATCGTCAGCACGAGCAGCTTCAGCTCGGGATACTCCGCCTTGAACTCCTTGATCAGCTCCAGCCCATTTCCGTCGTTCAGCGTGAGATCCACAATCACCACGTCGGGTCTCGCGTCGGCGACCAGTTGCCGGGCTTCGACCGTTCCGCTCGCCTCTCCGCAAATCTCAAGATCGGGCGCAGAAGAGATCAGCGCCGCCAGGCCTTCTCGCACCAGGGGATGATCGTCGACGATCACAATCCGCACTCGCGGCGGCGACTTTCGCCCTTTCGACGCCGTTCGCGGTTCGCTCGCCCCGCTCGCGTCTGCCCTCTCCAATTCATCGATCATGGCCGTCACATCCTCTCCATGCGGCGGCGTCTCGGCCGCCGGAAGCGATGCGCCCTGCTGGTACTGCAGCCGTCGGGCGCCGCTGAAAGCCTACCGAGCCCGCGGCCGCCCGCCATACCGAAACATACATCTAATCCTATTCTGGCCATCCGCTAACAACCGCCCAACAATCGCCCACCCGCCTGGCGGTTCAACGCCAAGTGGACGCTCACGTTAATAGGCACTTTTCCTAGACTCGTTTTTATATTCTTCCTACACGCCTTTGCGTTAGCGACTCGCTCCTGGCGGACAACCTCCCGATTTACCGTCCGCCCGAGCCGACTCAGAATCGTGATCGTCGGGGCTGACTTGATTTGCAGCGACAGACAAAGAGAGAGCCGGCAAGCGAGGAGCTGTTTCCCGTTTCGCGGCTACAAGCATTCATGCACTCCAGGTAAACCGCTGCTCGATCGCCCGTTTTACAGCGCGTGTCGGATGCCGGCAGCCTCGGCCTGGTTTGCTCGGATGCCAGGCTTGAGACACGAGCTATGGCGAGGCAGCTACAGCGCAGTTGGCGCGTAATGCGTATCACCCAAGACACTTCGACTCACGATGTAATACTTACGTCACAACTGTAACTCCTGCCTGTTTCCCTCCGCGCGACGCTGTCAGTTCGCGCCATCTCACGATATGCGCCGCGCCTTGCGTGCGTCTGCCGGTTTTATGCGTGTCTCACACGCCGCAGAGTATTACATAGTCGCTGTGAACGCGCACGACGTGGCGCCGTCGCTTGCAACGCCATCCTGCAACTTGTACACGGATGAGTAACATTACAGGTGCGCAATGCTATGTTCACTAACTACGTATATGACAAGGGGTTGGTTCATAAATAATCTCGAAACACGGTAATCAAACCGCCGCTTCACACTTTCAAAACATTCGCCTCTTAGACTGGCCACCCATGAAGCTCGCCAACCGGGTGAGAGCGATTTGAGTCCTACTGGCCTGGACGCAGATCGCAGCAGAGCATAAAAACACAGGCCAACTATCCAAGGGAGAGTCTGAATGTCCAACACGTTATTTGGCCGGCGTCGCATCGCGACGTACGCCGGCCCGAGCCGGGCCAACCGCGGTTTCACGCTGGTGGAACTGCTGGTGGTGATGATCATCATCGCCGTACTCATCGCCTTGTTGCTGCCCGCCGTGCAGTCGGCGCGCGAAGCCGCCCGGCGAACTCAGTGCACCAACAACATGAAGCAGATCGCGCTGGCATGCTTGGGCTACGAGCAGACCTACAAGCTTCTGCCGCCGCGCTCGATTTATGGCACCACGCCGATCTGCTCCAGCGTCTCCGCCATCACCAGCGCCACCGTCTTGATCGCCCCTTTCATGGAGCAGAATAAGATCGCCCAGCAGATCAATTACGGCTACCCCTGGTGGTACTGGGACGGGACGTCGGTGCTCAACAGCGGCGCCGACACGGCGGGCGCAAACCCCGGGGTCGTCAACGGCCTGATCGCCGCTCAGCAAGTGCCGATCTACGTCTGCCCCAGCGCACCAACCCTCGGCTCCCGATCCCCGACGCACAGGCGATCACCGTCCGCACCAACGATGACGGCTGTTTCCAGTATGGAACGACAGGCTCGCCGACGCCGAACGGGACGGTTTTCGGCTACGCCGATTACGCGGTGCAGGAAGGGCTCGCCACCGCTGCGGCGACTGCGATGGGCTTCCCGGCGGCGCTGACCGCGCCTTACACGACGCCTGGCAATCAATACGGCAAGCGGATGCCCGGGCCTTATTGGCACAAGGGGTCAGGCGCCTGGGCCGTCTCGATCGCGATGATCACCGACGGCACGTCGGAAACCATCGGCTGGATGGAAAACGCCGGCCGCCCGGCGTTGTATGTCGGCAACCGGCTCGCCGCAGCTAACCTGGCCGACCCTACCGAGGACACGTCGATCGTCAAAGATGGCTGGGGTTGGGCCGATACCGAGATGGCCGCCTTTATCGACGGCGCCGGAGACTTCTCTGCCGTGTTGGGCGCCAGCGCCAACACCTGCTTCGTCAACTGCACGAACAACGGAGAAATCTACGCCTTCCATCCGGGAGGCGCCCAAGTGTCGTACGTTGACGGCTCGGTCCATTTCTTGACTCCGGAGACCAGCCCTTATGTCATCGGGGCCTTGTGCACGATGAATCTGGGCGAAATCGTGTCGAACCCCGACTGACCGGAAATCGCCAAGTTTCGTTTATCCCGCGCAACTTCTCGCTCCGGACGGCGCCCTGGCAAAGCCAGGGCGCCTCGCCGGTCGCGGGGGGTTGTATTTTGTGGCTTTTCGCTCCGCGAAAGGACGAAACGTTTCGCGAACCGAAAAGCCACACGAGCGACATCCAGGAATAGGCCCAACATAAATGAGAAAGAACAGGATGACAAAAATGCCGATACGCTCCGCAACGGACAAAGTGACTTTCGGCCGCGTGGCTTTAACGGTGGCGGGAATCATCTTGCTGTCCGGGACAGCCGCTGTGCAATCCGAGGTCAAGCTCCTCGGCGTCGCGACTTTCCCAGGCGATGCTACGGATCTCTCGGATGCGTCAGCAGAATTGGCAGGGGGAACGCCTGCCAACCGCTTCGGTGGGATCTCGGGAATCGAGTACACGGGAACCGACGACCGATACCTACTGATACCCGATCGCGGGCCGGCCGACGGCGCGACTTCCTACCGCTGCCGGTTTCACGTGATGCGGATGCCGGTGCGGCCGGGCGCCGCGAAGCCCGTAACCGCTTCGCTCGTCTCCACGACATTTTTGCGGAATGAAAAGGGAGAGCATCTCGTCGGCGCCACGTCGGCATTTGCGGCAGACGATCCGTCCAAAGGGTTGCGATTTGACCCGGAATCGATCCGCCGAGTCGACGGGCGGTTGTTTCTTTCTGACGAATACGGTCCGTTTATGGCCGAATTCACCGAGGCAGGCGCGCGAAAGCGGATGCTGCCTGTGCCGTCTCGCTTTCAGATCTCGCACCCTGCGGCCGACCCGGACGAGGAGAACCGGAACAACACGAAGGGGCGCCAGGCCAATGCCGGCATGGAAGGGATGGCCGTCACGCCCGACGGCAAGCACCTCGTGGGAATGATGCAACGTCCCTTGATTCAGGACAGCGAGCCAGGCGAGGCGGGGGGCGATCGCCATGGCCGTAATAATCGGATCCTGACGCTGGCGCTGGCCGACGGCAAAACGCACGAGTACGTATACGTCGTGGAAGATCCTTCTTACGGCGTCAGCGAAATCCTGGCGATCAACAATCATCAGTTCCTGGCGCTGGAACGCGATGGAAAGTCGGGAGAGAAAGCCAAGTGCAAGCGGATCTACAAGATCGATCTTGAGAGAGCCAGCGACGTCAGCCAGTGCGACGCGCTGCCCGCAGAGGGTCTGCCCAACGAGGTCCACTCCGTGAAGAAGTCATTGTTCCTGGACATGCTGGAGCCTCGATTTGGGATTCAAGGCGCTGCCTGTCCTGGAAAGTTCGAGGGGCTGGCCTTCGGTCCCGACTTGCCCGACGGCCGCCGGTTGCTGGTGGTCGCCTGCGACAGCGACTTCAACACGGATCGATCGACCATGTTTTACGCATTCGCGGTCGACCGCGACGATCTGCCTGGCTTCGGCTGGTCGGGCGCCGCCAGCGACTCGGCAAGCGAATAGCGGGACCAGCATCGTGGCGGTTCGCTGCACCTGGCTGGTGGAATCCACGGAAAGCTCCTATTCCTGGGACATCGCCTTCTATTGCGAGAGCAGTCATGACTGAACGCCCTTCAGGACCAGACCGCCGCTCCATGGCGGAATCGGGATCTCAAACGGCTGACGCTGGACAGGCCGGCGTCAGCCAGAGCGCAGCGGCGGCGATCGAAACCGCCAAGAAGAAAAAGGATTCGCTCTATGAATACCTGCCCTTGGAGTGCCCCAGTTGCGGCTTTCAAGGTCGGGCAAAGATTTCGCGGCTTGACCGCACGTTTAATTGCAAACAGTGCGGAAAGGTGTTCCACATAACGGGAAAAGGAGCCAACAAAGGAGAACGGCCTCCGGAAGAGATCGAACTCGACCCGAGCATGCTGATTGAAGTGCAGCCGCCCAACCTCTTGGAACGATGGTTTGGGCGGTTGCCGCCGAAAATTCGCTGGACGGTGCTGGGCGAAGCCGTGCTAGGCCTGGCCGGCCTGTTCATGTTGTTCAAAAAGGTGCAAGAAGACCCTTTGCCGAGCGATCACCGCACGCGGGCGATCCTGGCGGGCGAGGCGGTCGCCAAGGGCGATTGGCGCACGCTCGAACGATTGGCCATGCCGGACACGTCGGAGGCGCTGCGCGAGTGGTACGACAGCGTGCCCCGCGAAGGGCTGTCGGGAGTAACGATGGAGTCGAACGTAAGCGCCAACGTCGGCGCCATGTCCAAGATGTTCCGCAGGGCCGAGAAAAATGAGAAGGGAAAGAAGGTGCCCGTCGCCGATTTCCGCACGTCCGTCGAGGTCCGTCTGCCGGAGCGAGGGGACGCTCCGACCGTGCTCCGCGTCGACTTCGTCTGGGTCAAGAGCTCCGCGGTCGATGGCAGATTGACGGCGAGTGGATGCTGAAAAACGGCAAGAAGTACATCAAGGTCGAAGGCCCTGCAAAAGCGGCGGGACAGGCGGGCGGCGGGCGTCCTGCCGGCGGCGCGATCAAGTAAGACGCCGGTGGAGGCTTTTTTTCCGGTGTTGAACCATTGCCAATCGCCGGAGGGTTTGCTTCGCGACGCCCTGCTCAGCGCGGGGCTGTTTTTCGCCGCCGCCGCGCTATACTGGCCCGCCTTGAACCACGAATTCCTGTTTTACGACGATGCGGCCTACGTGTGCCAGAATCCGCTCGTCTATCAAGGCATCAGCGGGGCGACGGCCGTCGCGGCCTTGACGAGCACGGAACACGCCAACTGGCACCCGCTTACCTGGTGGTCGCTGCAGCTCGACTACGAAATCAGCGGCATGAATCCGCAAGGGTATCACCTCACCAACCTCTTGCTGCACGCGCTCAATTCGGCGTTGTTGTGCTGGGCATTGCGCTCGTTGACGGGCGCAGCGTATCGCAGCGCCTGCGTGGCGGCCCTATTCGCGTTGCACCCGCTGCACGTCGAGTCGGTGGCCTGGGTCGCCGAGCGCAAAGACGTGTTGAGCGGCACGTTCTGGATGCTGACGATGATCGCCTACGGCTGCTACGCGCGCCGCCCGGGCATCGGCCGCTACCTGGCGCTACTGCTCTCGTTCGGCCTGGGACTGGCGGCGAAGTCGATGCTGGTGACCTTGCCCTGCGTGTTGCTGCTGCTGGACGTTTGGCCGCTGCGCCGCTGGCGGCCGAAAATGGCCAAGCGCGGACGCCAGGCCGGGAACCGCAGAGGCCGTTTTATCGCCTTTCGCTCCGCGAAAAGTTCGTCCTTTCGCGGAGCGAAAAGCGACACTGCACGAGCTCTTCGCGAAGCGAAAAGCGACTCTGCGGACGATCGCGAAGCCGGGCCGTTCGCCGTCGCAACGCCCGCGGAATTGTTCCTCGAAAAGGCGCCCATGTTCACGTTGAGCGCGCTGGCTAGTTGGTTGACCTTCATGGCCCAGCGGGATAGCGCCGCGTGGGGCAGCATGGCCGTGACGCCAATGGCCTTGCGCTGCGAAAACGCACTGACGTCCTACGCCGCTTATCTCGGCAAAATGTGCTGGCCGACGAAACTGGCCATCCTCTATCCTTACCCCGTGCACGGTTTGCCGGCGCAACAAACGGCGGCGGCGGCCGTGCTGCTGCTGGCGATCAGCGGTGCTGCGGCGCTCGCAGTTCGCCGCCACCCCCATCTGATGATCGGCTGGCTGTGGTACTTGGGCACGCTGGTCCCCGTAATCGGCCTCGTGCAAGTGGGACAGCAAGCGATGGCTGACCGCTACACCTACCTTCCGCTGATCGGCGCCTGGATCGCGATGGTCTGGCAGGCCGAGCTCGTCATCCGCCGCTGGCCGCGGTCGAAAGCCATCGCCGCCGTGCTCGTCGCAGTCTGCCTGACCGCGTACGCGGTGAAGTCGCGAGAGCAGCTTTCCGTCTGGACGAATGATCGCACGCTGTGGGAGCACGCACTGGCCGCCACGCAGAACAACTACTTTGCCGAGCACATGCTCGCGCAACTCTGTTTGGATGCAGGGGAAACGGAAGCTGCCCAGCGCCACGCTCGCCGGGCGATCGAGGGCCAGCCGACCTCGCACGCGCTGCTGGTGTTGGGCATTCTGGAATTGCGGCAAAACCATCTGGTGGAAGCTGAAGCTTACTGTTTGTCGGCGATCCGGCTGTTTCCGGAATTTTCCGAGGCCCATCACACGCTGGGCCAGACGTATGTCCAAAGCGGGCGGCTGGACGACGCTTTTCGCTGCTTCGCTGAGGCGACAAAATTGCGGCCCTGGTACTTGTCGGCCTATGAAGAGGCGGGAAAGGCGCTGCTCAAACAGCGGAAGTTCGCCGAGGCCGACCCCTGGTTTTCGTCGTGTCTGGAGTGCGACCCCCATTACGCCCAGGCCTACGCGCTTCGCGGCGACGCTAGGTTCTATCAGCGGCAATGGCGTGCGGCGGTCGAAGACTACCGTCGCGCCGCCGAACTGGAGCCGCAAACCGCTTCGCACCATTTCAACCTGGCTGCCGCACTCGACGAGACAAACGCCGCGGAGGAGGCCCGACGACAGTATCGCCAAGGCTTGACGCTGGATCGCGACTGGCCCGAGCGGGCGGCCGAGCAAGCCTGGCATGCGGCCACCTCCCCCGGGTCTGAAACGCCGCTGCCGGAAAAGACGCTGCAGTTGGCCCGCCAGGCGTGCGAAGCGACCGAACCGAACACGCCGCCAAGGTATCTCGACGCCTTGGCCGCTGCGTATGCCAACGCCGGACAATTCGAGCAGGCGGCAGCGACGGCGCAGCGGCGCATCGATGTTCTCGCCGGCAGCGAAGACCGAGAACGCGCCGAGCAATGCCGTCAGCGACTTGCTTGTTACCAGAACCGACGACCATTTCGCCGACGAGCGTCCGCTCCGCCCGCCGCTGCGACGAGCGCGCCGTAATCCGATTCGTGCCGATCCTCGCACACGTGGAATTGGGCAACCTGCATCAACGTTGCCGGCCTGCGGTCGTCATCGCTTCTGGTCCGAAGGCGACCTCACGCAGGCCTTCTGTCACGAAAGCCGCCGGACTTGCGGGATGCAGCTGAGTTTTGGCGCCGCACGGTCGATAAAACCCGAGAACATCACTCCTGCCGCCGGTCGAATGCCGCCTGTCCGATATGCATTCCTCCCTCAGCGCCGCCCGCCACGACGCACCGACCGGGGCCCTCCCCAAGGATCGATCGTCATGCCCAGCAGAGCATTCCGACGGATGAAGATGCGCGTTGATTCCACCGTGCGCGGCATGCGGACACCGTGCACGGCGCCGACCTTGGTTCTCGTCGCTGCATCGGTTTTGGCGGCGGCATCGACTGCAACTCAAGCGGCGCAGCCCAATTTGAATCCGCCGCGGCCAGGAGCCGAGTACTTTCCCGCGTCCCCGAACGCCAACCGCGCACGGCCGCCGGCGCCCGGTCAGCCGGAACCCGTCGTCTACCCGTCGGAACCGTTCATCTGCCCGCCGATGAACGACGTGGCGCTACCCGTCAGCGTGCCCAAGCTCTGTCCGGGTTTTGAATTCCGGGCGGGTGTTCTGTACCTGCAGCCGAGCGCGGACAACCTGGGCTACGCGGTGCTGACGAACGAGCAGAACTTTTCATCGCCCTACCCTCTGGCGCAACCGTTCTGGGATGTTCAGACCTTGACGCCTACTTATAAGCCCGGCTTCGAATTCGGCGGCCGCTACGCCTTTGCTGACACGGGCAACGACGTGCAGGTCAACTGGCAGCACCTGCGGACCACGACCTCCGAGTGGGCTTCGACCTCGCTGCCCGTCGGACAGTGGATTTCGCCGTTCTCGCAAACGGGCCCGTCAACGGCGGAATCTCTTAGCGACCTCAACAGCAACCAGGGCGTCAACAAGCTGCTCACGGCGGCCGGGCAAGTCAAATTCGCTTACGACATGGTTGATATCGACTTCGGCCAGTACGTGAACGTCGGCTCGTCGCTGCAGTTTCGCCTGTTCGGCGGAATCAGTTATGCCCGACTGCAGGAGCGGTTGTACTCATCGTTCTATGGCGCACCGCCCGATCCGCACGCGCCGTTCCCTTTGTCCGTGCCGATCTTGCTGTCGCTGAACAATTCCACGATCTTCAACGGCGCCGGTCCGCGGTTCGGCCTTGATACGACGTACAACCTGCCGCGAGGCTTTCGTCTCACCGGCCGCGTGGCGGGCGCCGCATTGATCGGCCGATCCAAGCCGGCTCAGTACGTGTTGACCGCCACGTCGCCCGAGTTGGCGGGCCTGGGAATCCCCGTCAATCGCGAGTTCATCAGCAGCACGGCCTTCACGCAGGTCGTTTACGCCTTCAACGCCAAGCTGGGCGCCGGCTATACTTACGTGTTTTCCAACGGTTGGACGGCGAACATTGAAGCCGGCTACATGGCCGCGCTGTTCATCAAGCCGTTCTCGAGCTACGAGACGAACAACAACGTCCTGCCTCTGCAGATCGGCTCGCTCTCCACCGCCAGCATGCGGCACACGTTGAGCGACTTTACGCTCAACGGTTTGTACTCTTCGGCCAGCCTGAAATGGTGAAGCGGTTGCCTGGCGCCTAGGATCGCAATGCACCGCACGGGCGGTGCGCCGAAGCGTCAAAACGCCGACCTTCAGTGCTCCGAGACGGGTAGGGAAATTACAAGGCCGGCGGCGCGATCTTTGGTGCTGGTCCGATTCGGTAGATGACATTTGAGGCATTCGGAAGTCAGCGTGATTGCACCGGCAGCCGATAGACGCCGTTTTCGACCGCCTCGTACTCGTCGCTTCCTGATGCAATCGCCTTGACGGCGCTGCGTTCGAATTCGTCCTGAGCCTGGTGAGCGACGTTCATCGGCTGCCCGTCAACGACCAGCCACTTGAGTTCGACGTTCTGCCGATCGGCCAGTTCGCGAAAGACGTTTTTGAATGCCGCCGCCGGCAGTTCCAGACCTTCTTCCTCTCGGTAATATTGATGGTGAACGACGTGCAGCGTGGCGTGAATCGTTTCATGAAGCAGTCTGGCCCGAGCGCGCACGTCAAGAACTGACGGCGGAGCGGGTTTCGGCGCGTCGGGGCGCCGCGCCGGCCCCGAGCGCGGCCAAAACGCAACTTGCTGCAAGCGCAAGCACAGAGAAGATCGACTTTGCGGTTCGTTTCATGCTCCACTCCTGTCGCGCCGCAGTTCCGGAGGCATCGTCTCATAAGACCCAACGCCTGGCCCGCCCCTTCATTCTTCGTTCACGGGCACGCTGATCACCAGCCCGGCGAACCGCGGGTTTTTGGGCGGCGCTTTGAAGAATCCGGCATGGCAATTCACGCATCCGGACCCCAGCGGAATGGCGCCCGCGCGGCGGTAGTACCCGTTCTCGACCCGTTCGTACTCGTCTTTGCCAGCGGCGATTTCCTTGGCGGCCGCCTTGTCGAACTCGGTCTGCGGCTCGTGGTTCAAGCTCATGGCCCGGGTGTTCACGGATATCCATCTCGCTTCAACGCTCGATTGGCTGGCCATCTCGTCGAACACGTCCTCCATAGCGCGTGCAGGAACGACGGCTCGGTTGTTGTGGAAATAGCGGTCGTGCATCACATCCAAGGTGGCGGCATAGATGCGGTGCATCAGTTTCGCGCGTTTCGCGCGCGGTCGCCACAGAAACGCGATGTTCGACGTTCTCCGGTTCGGCGGCGGCCGCCTGTTCACTTTCCCCAGGCTTGCTTGCCGCGCCCTCGGGCGGCGCCTCGGCGCCCCAGGCAATTGCGACGCAGAGCACCCCAAAGACTCCCCCCGTCATCCAGAAACTCGGCTGCAACTTGATACTCATTGGGCAACTCCATAGAGTCTCGCGTGATTGCATAAGGCGGCGGAGCCACCCAGCGATGGCCGCGCAAATCGCTTCCGCTCGCGCTTTCAAGATAATAAACGATAACTGGATGTCAATATCTTGTTTTTGTCTGCCATTGAGTGGTGATCTTTCTCATGAAAGTGGCCCAGCGATTGCCAGAGCCCGCCAGAGCTTTCAGCGTCGGTGGTTACTTCTTCCCCTCGCCGGCAGCCGCGGCGGCGGTTTTCGACGCATCAGCGGCGGCGGGTTTGGCGTCGGCGGGAGCGACCGTCAGATAGACGGGATTCGAGGCGTACATCGTGTTGATGGAAAAGCTGATCGATACCGAGGCCAGTGCGGCGATCGGCAAGCGATCCACCGGCGTGGCGTTGGCCGCCGCTTCCAGCACGATCTTGCCTTCCAGCACGTCGCCGGTCAGTCGGGCCTTGCTGGCCTTGCCCATCGTCACGCCGGGCGGCAGTTGTTCGCCGAACTTTGTGGTGAAGTAGGTGAAGGCCATGTCGAGCGTGACCGGGCCGGTATAGCCGCGATTGCGCTCGATGCGGACGCTGAACTCGGCCTTGCCGCCGGGCGGCAGCGTGATCTCCTCCGGCGAGGCTTCGACCTTCGCAAGGTCGAGCTTGTCGACGACGCCGACGATTTGCGTGGCGATCGGCCAGCGAATCTGGCCGCCCCCTTGCGATTGCAGCTCGCACGTGGCGCGACCGCGATGCACGATCGGCCGCAATTGGCCGTCCGGCCCCGGCGCTTCGGCCTGGCCGACCACATGAACGAGCGTAGCGCCTTGCCTGGCGTCGGCTGCACAAGACAAGATCAAGCTGCATTGCGTCATGCCCGAAGGGATGGTGACGGGCGTGAACGAAACGCCTTCAGGCAGCCCTTCGACTTCGATCCGCACCGGTCCCGTAAAGCCGTTGAGGCGGTTGATCTTGGCGAACCAGATCATCCGCGTGCCGGGGGCGAGCATGGCGTAGTAGTACTCGCCCTGCAGCTCGAAATCCTGTCCGGCCGGCTCGGCGCAGATGGTAGGCGAAGGCCGGTCCGCCGCGGCCGTGCAGATCGCGGATGCAGACTACGAACCGCCCGTCGGCCGGCGCCTGGAAGTACAACTGCGGATCCTTGGTGAATTGCTGATCGTCGGCTTCTTTGAGTTTCTTGTTGTTGGCGTCGTAGATTTCCAATACGGCGTCCAAAGGCAAAGAGCGGCTGTGCGATTCAATCTCGAACAAATAGAAGGCGCCTTTCTTGGCCTCGAAGGCGTAATAGTGCGCCTCGTCCTGAGCCGCCAGCCGGCCGCTGACGCCAATCGGCAAGGTCAGCATCGCCGCCGACTCGGCCGAATGGTTGTCGGCCGGCGCCACCATTTCCGCCGTTTCGCTGATGAGCACGCCGACGGGGTTGGTTTCGCCGAGCGGCGTGTTGAACCGCCTGTCTTGCCAGCCCGGATTCGCATCGGCGGGGGCCGTCAGTTCCACCTTGCCGAACTGTTCGCAAAACGGGCCGATCAGTTCGGCAGGCGTGTTTTTGCCTCGCTCCACGGCCAGCGGAAACGCGGCCTGCACCAGCGGGCGCTTCGCCGCTTCGACGCAGTACGTGTCGCGCACGTCGCCGATGTAGCGGGCGTCGCGAACTTCCAGCACGTATTCGCCGTCAGCCGGCAGCTTGCAGGCCAGCAGCGAATCGCCGCCGAAGTAGTTGTCGTTCTGCGCCACAACCTGACCGGTAGGCCCGAATAGCGTGAGAATCGGGTCCATCAAGTAATTGCCGCCGCGAGCCACCATGTCATGAATGGCCGCCGTGACGCGCTGGGCGTAAATCTGAAACACCAGTTCGTCGCCGGCCTTGCCGCTAAAGCGGTAGCAGTCGACGTCCTCGCCCTTTTCGCACAGCCCGCACAGCGCGGCCGGCAGCGTGAACGTCTGAGCGGCGGCCGCCGTGCCGTTTTCGGCCTGCTGCTCTTCGACCACTGGAAAATCGGTGATCAGCAAATGCCCGACGCTGGAAACGGCCTGCGGCGTGGCGATGCGGAACTCGTACACGCGTGAAGGCTGATCCGCCGGCGCCTCGACGTTGAAATGAAACGGCGTGCCGGGACGGCCGCGGCCGGTGAGCGGCGCTTCGATCGGCTTCTCTTCGGCGTAGATCATCTTCACGCCAGGCCGATCGAACAACACGGAGTAGGCGCCGTCGAGCGTAAAGTTCGAACGGACCGTCACCGTCGCCTTCGTGCCGCGCTGCACGGCGGCCGGAAAGGTCGCGGTCAATTGGCGAAAACCGACCGGGGCCGGGGCATCGGCGGCGGAAGCAAGCTGATATGAGACTGCCGTCAATGCGGCGGCGAGCAAGAGGCGAAGTTTCATAATCTTTCGTCAGCTCATCAACTCGGGAATCACGCTGCCTTCGCAGAGCCGCATGGGCCGGCCGTCGGGGGCGTGGTGAGTCGTATCGAGCGGAATGCCGAGCTTGGAGTAGATAGTGGCCGCCACGTCCTGCGGATAGTACTCCTGGTCGACCGGCTTGGCGCCCGTGTCGTCGGTCTGGCCCAACACCCTGCCGGCGGGCGTGCCGGCTCCGGCCATGCACAACACGCTGGCGGTCGACCAGTGATCGCGACCGGCGGCCGAATTGACGACCGGCGTGCGGCCGAAGTCAGTCATCCAGACCACCAGCGTCGACTCCAACATGCCGCGCTGCTCCAGGTCTTCGAGCAAGGCGGGGAAGGCCTGGTCCAACGGCGGCAGCAGCTTCTTCAAACCGGTGAAGTTGTTCTGGTGCGTGTCCCAGCCGCCGCTGGTCACCGTGACGAACCGCGAGCCCGCTTCAATCAGCCGCCGGGCCAACAGGCAGCTTTGGCCCAGGTTTGTTTCGCCGTAGAACTCGCGAATCCGCGGATCTTCCAACCCCAGGTCAAACGCCTTTTGCGTCGCCGGGGCGGTGATCATGTTGAAGGCGTTTTGATAGTAGTCGTCCATCGCCTTCAAGGCGTCGGGCTGAACGTCCAACTCTCGCTGCAGCAGGTCGATCTTCGCCAGCGCCTCGCGGCGGCGGTCGATCCGCGCCAGGCTGATTCCGCTGGGCGGAGTGACGTCGCGAACGGTGAAGTTCTTGGCACTCGGGTCGCCCGGCAGTTCGAACGCGTTGTAGGCAATGCCTAGGTAGCCGCCCAGTCCGCCGCCAAACCGGCGATCGACGTTGTTGCCGATCTGCACGAACGGCGGCAGGTTGTTGCGATAGCCCTTCTCCTTGGCGACGACCGAGCCGAAGCAGGGAAACGTCACGGCCGGGTTGAAACGCTTGCCCGACATCATGATTGCGTCGGCCGTGGCATGGCTGCCGTTTTGCGGATTGAGGTTCCGCATCACGGAAAAACGGCCGAGCTGCTTGGCGAAGTTGGGCATCTGATCGGTAAACTTCACGCCCGGCAGCACGGTGTCGATCACGCCAAAATCGCCGCGAACCTCGGCAGCCGCTTCGGGCTTCGGATCGAGCGTGTCGTGATGGCTGGTCCCGCCGCGAGTCCAGATCAGAATACAGTTCGTCTCGCTCGTCCTGGCCGCGCCGACCGCCCCCTGGGCGGCTGCGCGCGCAGCAAGACGTCGAGCGAAAGCCCCAGCCCGGCAAGGCTGCCGACTTCGACCATGAATTGCCGGCGCGAGGCTTGTTCGCAGTTCGATGTGCGCCTGGGAAAGAGCTTCAACACGGCGGGTATCCTTATCTGCATGGGGCGGGGCAAGCGGCCCTTTTCGGGCCGCGGAGGGCACGCGTTATTGTAATGTCTTCGGAGAGCGCAAGCCAACAGATCTCCTCGGCCGGCCGTTGAGAATTATCGGCGCCGTGCGGCGGCTGGCTGTCGCTTGAACCCCCTGGCATCTTGCTGGCGTCTAGAACGGCCGCGTTGTATCACCCGGCGCCGACGCCTAAAATGGTTTGCGACGGAATGCCATGCCCCTGCGCGGCAGGCATTCTGCGCTCCGCCCTTCGGAACCCGCCCGCCAAGGAAGCCCGCCGCATGCGACGCCTGACGCCTTGCTTGTTCCTGGTTGCGTTCGTCTTGCCCGCCTCGTTCGTCCAGGCTTCCGCGCCGGCGACGCTCGAGGTCGAGCCGCGCGAAGCCAAACTCAGCGGCAACTTCGCCCGGCTGCAATTGCGCGTGACGGCCGACGAATCGGGCCGGTCGATCGACGTCACCCGCCAGGCGCAATACACCGCCTCGCCACCCGAGATGCTGCGCGTCGACCGCCGCGGCAAGGTCACGCCGCTGACATCGGGCAAATGTGTCGTTCACATCCAGCACGGTTCGCAGAAGCTCGAAGTGCCGGTCGAGATCGAAGGCATCGCGGCCGAGCCGGCGGCCAGTTTTCGCGAAGACGTGCTGCCGGTGTTCAACAAGGCCGGTTGCAGTCAGGGGGCCTGCCATGCGGCTCAATACGGACAAGGCGGCTTTAAGCTTTCGCTGCTGGGCTTTGCCCCGGAGCAGGACTTTCCTGAGCTGGCCCGAGAGTGGGGACAACGTCGCATTTCGCCGCTGGTTCCCGAAGACAGCCTCTTTTTGCGCAAGGCGACCATGAGCGTCAGCCATGGCGGCGGCAAGCGCATCGAACCCGGCTCGGACGAATACCAGACGCTGGCGGCCTGGGTCGCCTGCGGGGCGCCGGCGCCGCTGAAGGAAGAAGCCAAAATCGTCGAATTGACGGTTTCGCCGACCGAGCAGCTTTACCGCCTCGGCCAAGGCCAGCAGTTGCGCGTCGTGGCCCGTTACCGCGATGGCTCGATTCGCGACGTCACGCACCGCGCCAAGTTCGACAGCCTGGGCGACGGCGTGGCGAACGTCGATGAAACCGGCTATGTCACGGCCGTGGGCCAAGGGCAGGCGGCGGTCATGATCCGTTATCAAGGCCAGGCGATCGTCTCGTTGGTGGTCTCGCCGTTTCACGATTCCGTCGATCTGGCCGCCTTTCAGCCGCTCAACTTCGTCGACGAAAAGGTGAAAGCCCGCTGGCAGCGGCTGGGCCTGCAGCCCGCCGGGCTGTGCAGCGACGAACAGTTCATCCGCCGCGCTTACCTCGACGCCATCGGCACGCTGCCCCGACCGGAGCGCATCGCCTCGTTCGTCGCTTCGACCGATCCGAACAAGCGGACGGCGCTGGTCGACGAACTGCTCGGCCTGACCGGCGACCCGAAACGCGACGTGTTCGTCAACGAGTGGAGCGCCTACTGGGCGCTCAAGTGGGGCGACCTGATCCGCAACAACCGCAACGACGTGGGCGAAGGGGGCATGTGGGCGCTGCACAACTGGCTGCGGCAATCGCTGCGCGAGAACAAGCCGGTCGATCAGTTCGTCCGCGAGATCATCACGGCCGAAGGCTCGATCTACAAGAACGGTCCGGCCAACTACTACAAGATCGCCCGCAACCCGACCGACCTGGCCGAGACGACGGTGCAGGTGTTTCTCGGCGTGCGGCTGCAGTGCGCCAAATGCCATCACCATCCGTTCGAAGTCTACAGCCAGGCCGACTACTACGGCCTGGCGGCCTTTTTCACCCGCGTCGGCACGAAGCCCAGCGTCGATTTCGGCGGCCTGGGGGGCGACACGATCGTGAAGATCAACAGCAGCGGCTCGATCCGCCATCCGCGCAGCGGCGCGGTGATGCAACCGACGCCGCTGTTAGGCAAGCCGATCGCCGACGACAAAGTGCGCGATCTGCGCCGCCTGCTGGCCGAGTGGCTCACGTCGTCCGACAACCGGCTGTTCTCGCACAACATCGTCAACCGCATCTGGGGCTACTTGATGGGCTCGGGGCTGGTCGAACCGATCGACGACCTGCGGGCCACTAATCCGCCCTCGAACCCGGAGCTGCTGGAAGCATTGTCCCAGGAGTTCGTCGCCGGCGGCTACGATCTCCGCAAGCTGATGCGGCTGATCATGACTTCGCGAGTCTATCAGTTGAGTTCTACGCCGACGCCGGAGACTGCGGCCGACACCCGTTTCTACGCTCACTACAACGTCAAGCGGCTGCCGGCCGAAGTGCTGCTGGACGCTATCGACTACGTGACGGGCTCGCAGGAGCGCTTTCCGGGCGTGCCCACAGGGACGCGGGCCATCGAATTGCCGGACCCGAACTACGCTTCCTACTTTCTCGATACGCTGGGGCGGCCGCAGCGCGTGATCGCCTGCGAGTGCGAGCGGACCGCCGATCCCAACTTGGCGCAGGTGCTGCAGATCGCCAACGGCGACTTGATCAACCGCAAGCTGGCCGACAAGCAGGGGCGGTTAGCCCGGCTGATCAAGGACAAGACTGAGCCGCGCCAGGCGATCGGGGAACTGTACCTGGCGACCGTCTGCCGGCGGCCGACCGCTACGGAAATCGAACAGGGAATGAGCATCATCCAGGGGGCGCCCAATGCACGGGAAGGCCTGGAAGACCTGCTCTGGGCGCTGTGCAACAGCCGCGAGTTCCTGTTCAACCACTGACGCCGCGGGCAACGCCGGCGCAAGCGGCGGCATTCTGAAGCTTTACTCGGCCTGTTGCTCGGAATACGATAGCCGGCAAACGCGGCCTCGCTCGAGCCCGCAAATCTGCGAGCCGACACCCTGGAAAAACTGTCTTCGAAAGGACCGATCTCATGCGCCGATTCTCCTCCGTGTGCTTGATGACTGTGGCGACTGGCCTGCTTGTTGGCGTCGCCGGAACAACTGCGGCGGCGGGCGATGAATACGCCTACGACCCGGTTCACTCCTCGATCGGCTTCAAGGCGCGGCATCTCGACATCAGTTGGATCCACGGCCGCTTCAACGAGGCGGAAGGAAAGTTCGTCATCGATCGCGAAGATCCCTCCAAATCGACGTTCGAACTTTCGATCAAGGTGGACAGCGTCGACACGGCCAACACGGCGCGAGACGAGCACTTGCGTCAGCCCGACTACTTCGACGCCAAGCAATTCCCGACCATCGACTTCAAGAGCACCAGCGTGAAGCCCATTCCCGGCGGGTACAAAGTGACGGGCGACTTCACGATGCACGGCAAGACGAAACAGGTCACGATCGAACTGCTGGGCGGCAAGGAAGCCGAATTCAAAGGGACCAAGCGGGTCGGCTTTTCCACCGAATTGGCGGTCAAGCGCAGCGACTTCGGCTTCGACAAGAAGAACATCGGTTTGATCGGCGACGAAGCGTTGATCTTCATCGACTGCGAAGGCGCGCGGCAATAACGCATGCCTGATCCGGCAGCGTATTTGTTGTCCATGCTGGCCGCCGCTGCGGCCGGCGGGATCGTTGTTTTGACCATCGCCGGCTGGCGGCGCAGGCCGGCGCGGCAAGGACGAACCTCGCCTGCTTGCTGGCGGTGGCGTGCGGAGCGGCGGCCGGTTACCTGGTCATGCAGACGCGCCCCGGCTGGCCGCCGGCCAGCGCACGACCGGCTGTTGCTGATCGTTTTGCCTGCCGCGGTCGCCGTAGAGCTGGTCAGTAACATTTCGAAGACGCCGCGCAGGCTCGCCTGGTTCTTGCGACTGGCCCTGGCGCTGGCCATCGCACGAATCCTGCTGCACGGCTCGGTTTATCTTGCGGGGCACGAGCGCGAGTGGACCGCATGGCAGGCGGGTCTGGTTCTGGCGGGCAGCGGCGTGCTGCTGGCAACCGTGTGGGGATTGCTCGCTTGGTTGTCGCAGCGAGCGCCAGGCGTTTCTCTGCCGCTGGCGCTGGGCGAGACGATCTTGTGCGGCGGATTTGCCGTGATGCTGGCGGGTTACGTCGGCGGGGGCGAAGCGGCCATGCCGCTCGCCGCGGCGATTGTGGGCGCTGCCCTGGCATCGCCGCTGGCCGCCGAGCGTTCGCCGCTGCCGGGGATGATCGGCGTCAGCGTCGTCGGCCTGTTCAGCCTGTTGTTCATCGGCCGCTTCTTCGGGCGCCTGTCCGACGGCGCCGCGGTCGCCGCGCTGCTTGCCCCACTGGCGTGCTGGGCGACGGAGGTTCCGCGGCTGCGCAACTGCAATCCGTGGATCAAAGGAGCCATCCGATTGATGCTGACGGCCCTGCCTCTGGCCTTGGTTCTGGTAGCGGCCAAGTCGCGGTTCGACCATGAAATGGGACCGTTGCTCGGATTGCCGTAATGCCTGTCCCATTTCCATCCGCGTGGCCGGCTAGTTCCCGCAGCGGCACGCCCGCACCGGCGCCTGTTAGCGTCGAGAGCCGGGCTGCTTCTGCTCTGGCAGGCAGCGCAGCAGGCCGATCGTGGCCCAGGCGCTGCCAAAGTAGGTGATCGGAACGGGATTCGTGAAGGGCTTTTCGCCCGGTTGGGCCCGCGAGGTCATAGGCCACGAGCCGTTCTCGTTTTGATGGGAAACCAGGAACGCCACCGCCCGCTCGATTTCGGGCCGGTCGGCCTTCATCCCTGACTGGTTCAGGATGAACAGCGCTTGCCCGGTCGCAAACGCGTCGCTAGCCAGATCTTTGACCTGTCCCCAGCCGCCATCTGCCCGCTGACGCTGGAAGATCCTGTCGATTTGCGGCTGGATCGCATCGGGCGGTTGATCGGAACGTATGTCGATCAGCACTCGCAACAGCGCTGCCTGCAGGTCTTCGCCTTGTGGCGCCTTGCTGAGCCAACGGGCGGCTTTCTCGCGGCTTTCGCGCGGGAGGGATTCGGATCGTGGGGATCGAGGGCGGCGCAAGCCCACAGCGTAAGCACTTCGGGCGATTCAAACACGGGGGGCGGCCCGTTGCGCGGCGGCGGGGTCGACCAGAAGCCGTCGGCTTCCTGGTGTCTGGCAATGTGCGCCGTCGCTTGCGCAAGTTCGTCACGAGAGAGGACGCCTTGTTCGGGCGTTTGCTGCGCGACGACGGCCAGATAGATCGTCGGCAGCTTAACCAGGTTCCAACCTGGGCGAGGGTCTCGCGGTTGATCGATGTCCTTCCAGAATTGCGTCTTGGTCCAGGAACTCATCTCCGCCGCCTTCTCGGCTTCGATGTGTACGCCGCGCTGGACGGCTTCGCTGAAGGCCCAAACCGTCATCGCGCCATGATGGCAGGTTGCACACTCATGGTCGGTCCGCCACTTCGCCGCGTCGTCCGCGAGGAATGTCAGCCCCCGCTCGACGGCCTTTTGAAGCGGAGTCGCGGATGCCGCGGGCTCGCCCTGTCCGGAAGCCGTGCCCAGAAGAACGATGCATGCCGCAACGGCAAAAACGATCATGACGTCCCATTCCTGACGCGGTTGGAAGCGAGTTCCCCGCCCGGATTCTAACCTTGACGCACGTCAACGGCAAAATTCTCCGACCGTGGGCTAAGCGGCGGGCCCAGCGCCCAGGTCGAATTAGCATACCTCCGACACTGCGCAGCGAGGCGCTCGGCAGCCGCGCCGCGCGATCTCGGGTGATAGCCGGCTCATTCCTCGTCGAGCAAGTCGCCCAGGTCGCGGTCGGCGTTGCGCAAGAACCGGTCGACCTGCTTCATGGCCCGGACCAGCATCTTGTTGCCGTCGATATCGATTTGCCGCAGTCCGGCGTCTTCCATCGCGGAGGCATGCGCCGTGAACTGACTCGCCTGGTTGCGCAGCCGGCGGGCCATCTTACGAAGCCGGTCTGAATCGAAGGGTGTTTTACGTGAGTTCCTCGTCGCGCTGCTTTTCTTCTTGGCACACATGAAAGCTCTTCCCGTTACCAATCAACTATCGAAGGACGGCCGGTCATCGAAGAGCTCCCCTTGCGCATCGCGGATGAAAGAGAGCCTGCCCCCGCAATCTGCCGCTTGAGAACCCCTTTGCGTCGCCGCGTTTCGCTTACGCCTCGGCAAGGATAATGGCCCGCCTATCCTTTGTAAACAAAAGGAATATCTAACGTAAATCGGAGGAAATTTGCATTGCAGGGCGTCGCGAAAGTAGGTTGCACTCTTCGCTGGACCGAGACAATGAGTTAAACCGAATTGGAAGTAAGCATCGAACAAACGAATTCCGCCTTGGTCCGCGCCACTTGGTCATTTGTAAATAAGACAATCGCAATGCAGGTCTTGACCTGCGTCGGCTTTCCCGCGCAGCCCAGGCGGCGTCTGCCATACTTCGTCAAACGGCGCCGCTTGACGGACGAAGCCGCTGCGCAGCGATTAGGCGGTCTCGCGTCAGCACTCGGCAGGCGCCGCGGCGAAGCGGCCGTTGCACGGGCGGCCAACGTGCATGTTCGGCCCGCAAGTCACCCCAACCGCTACAGACTTTAAAATCCGCCTGGGAGCCGGGAAGATTCCCCTCCTTTCGGCGGCAGCGTACGTAGTTTCGGCTCCCGCACGGCGACGACCGCTCGTTGACACGTCGCCGTAAGCTGTTTAGAGTTAATATGTTTGACATTCTTGGCAGCATTTTGATCATAACCTTTCGAGCGTCACGGTGGCCGATAAACCTTGGGCTGGAGTCTTTGAAGAAGCGACGGACCGCCGAGTGGAAACGTTCACGGAGAGCGTGAGCTTCGACCGTCGCTTGTATGCGCACGATATCCGCCTGTCGACTGCGCATGCCCAGATGCTAGCCAAGGTCGGGCTCCTATCCGCCGACGAGTGCCGACAAATCGAGCAGGCCTTGGCGGAGATTCGCCAAGAAATCGAGCAGGGCCAATTCGAGTTTCGCGCCGAGCTGGAAGATGTGCACATGCACATCGAGCGGGCCTTGATCGATCGGCTGGGCGACGTCGGACGAAAGGTGCACACCGCCGCAGCCGCAACGACCAGGTCTCGACCGATCTGCGAATGTGGGTTCGCGACGCGATCGATCAGCTCGACGGCCTGCTGGTCGACTTGCAGCGGGCGTTCGTCGCGCGCTGCGAGCGCGATCTCGATTGCGTATTGCCCGCCTACACGCATTTGCAGCGCGCCCAACCCGTGCTGGCTCCGCACTACTGGCTGGCGTATTGCGAAAAGCTCGAGCGCGACCGAGGCCGGCTGGCCGACTGCCGCCGCCGCACCAACGTGCTCAGCCTGGGCGCCGCCGCCCTCGCGGGTACGAGTCTGCCGATTGATCGGGCCGACGTCGCCGAGCGGCTCGAGTTCGCCGAAATCGCCGCCAACAGTCTCGACGTCTCCAGCGACCGCGACTTTGTGCTGGAATTCGCCTTTGCACTTTCGCTGATCGCGGCGCACTTGAGCACATGGGCCGAGGAATGGATTCTCTGGTCGACGACCGAGTTCGACTTCCTCAAGCTGCCGCAGGCTTTCTGCACCGGCTCGTCGATCATGCCGCAGAAGATCAACCCGGACGTGCTTGAGTTGACCCGCGGCAAAACCGCTCGCGTGGTCGGCAACTTGACGCGTTTGCTGGTGCTGGTGAAAGGGCTGCCGCTGGCCTACAACCGCGATTTGCAAGAAGACAAGGAACCGATCTTCGACTCGTTCGACGCGGTCCGCGGCTGCCTGGAGCTGGCGGCGCCGCTGGTCGCCGCGGCGGAATTGAACCGCGAGGCGATCGCCGCCCGGCTTGACGAAGGCCATCTCGACGCCACGACGCTGATGGAACACCTGATTCGCCGCGGAACCCCGCAGCGCACGGCGCATGATCTGGTCGGCAACCTGGTGCGCAAAGCGCTGACGCGTTCGCAGCGGCTGGCCGATCTTTCACTGGCCGATTTCCAGGAGGCCGACCCGGAATTGGACGAGTCGGTGTACGCGGTCCTGGGCGCCGAAAACGCCGTCCGCGCGTTTGTCAGCTATGGTTCGACGGGGCCGGAACAAGTCAAGCATCAACTGCAAGCCTGGCGTCAACGACTAGGAATGACTTCATGAAACGCTGCACGACTTCTTTCCGCCGTTGCGCCGTCGCCGTTTGTTCCGCCGCATTGCTGCTCGGCGCCGCCAGCCGGTCGCCCGCCCAAGAGGCTGCGACGCCCTCCCCGGCTGATGTTCGCGTCAAACCGTCGCGCGCCAACGACCCGGTCGTTCGCGCCCTGCTGGAATCGAAGCCTTCCACGCCCTCGCAGTTGCTGCAGGCCGTCGACACGCTGCTCGACTTGGGGGCGATCGCCGAGGCGGATGAGCTGCTGAAGCAGTTAGCCGGCCAGCAGCTCGATGACGAAGCTTTGGCCGGCTTAGCTCAGCAGTTCGGCTCGTCAATGTTGCTCAAGCTTACCCTGGCGCCGGATCTGCAACCTGCGGGCAAGCAGTTCGCCGACGCCGTCCGGACCGCCGCCGACCGCCTGGCGAGAGATCCGCAGCGGCTGGCGGACTTGATCGAACAGCTCAAAAGCCCCGAGTCAGCCATTCGCCGCGGGGCCATGGTGCGGTTGCGCTCGGGCGCGACGCCTCGATCCAGGCGCTGATCAACGCTCTGGCCGACGCCCAGCAGGCCGAAAGCCGGCCTGCGCTTCGCACCGCGCTGGCGGCTTTCGGCAGCGATGCGGTCCAGCCGCTGCTGGCCGTTGCCCGCTCGGGTTCGCCCGAGTTGCAGGCCGAGGCGATTGCCGTGCTGGGACGAATCGGAAGCAGCCAGGTCGCATTGCACCTGCTGACGCCTGCACTGTTGAAGCAGAGCGAAGCGGCCGTCCGCGACGCGGCGCGGTCGGCGTTGAAAGCCACTCTGGGCAGAATTCCGTCGCCCCATGAAGCGTCGGCGGCGCTCGAGCGCGTCGCCCGATCGTATTACGACGGCCGTCGCACCGTCGATGCCGACCTGGAAGGAAAAGCCCTTGCCTGGCGGTGGAATCCGCAGAAGTCGGAACTGACGAGCGAACCCGTGTCGGCCCGGGCGGCGGCGCTGGCCATTGCCGCCGAGTTGGCGGCCGACGCCAGCGAACTGGCGCCGCAGGGCACGGCGGCGCAGCGATTGTATCTCGGCGCGCTTGCCGAGGCCGCGGCGCTGGCCGCAGGGATTGACGCCCCGTTGCCCGAAGGGGCCGGAACGGCGCACGCCGTGCTGGCCGGCCAAGACGCCGACGTGCTGGAGCGACTGCTGATCGAAAGTCTCGAGACCGACCATCCGATCGCGGCGACCGTCGCGGCCCGGCTGCTTGGGCAGACCGGCCAGGAAGAATTGCTCTACCGCCGCTCGCCGCAACCCAGCGCGCTGGTCCAGGCCGCTCGACACCCGGACCGGCGGCTGCGGACGGCCGCGCTCGACGCCATTTTCCGCCTCAAACCTTCGAAGCCCTATCCCGGCTCGAGTTTTGTTCTCGATGCTTTGGGCTACCTGGCTTCCGGCAGCGGCGCTCCTCGCGCCTTGGCCGCCGACGCACGGCCGCTCGACGTGCAGGTCGCCGCCGGACTGCTGGCGACCATCGGCTATGAAACCGAGGTTGCAACGACCGATCGGCAAGCGCTTGCCGCGGTCGTCGCCTCGCCCGATTACGAACTGGCGCTGATTGACTTCAGCCTGGCGTGGCCGACTTCCGGCCAGTTGCTGGAGCAGTTCCGGCGAGACAATCGCACGTCGCGCGTGCCGATCGGGATTGTCGCTTCGAGCGAGGATCTCGATCGGGCGGAGCGGCTCGCGCGGCGCATCCCTTTGACGGCAGTCATCATCCGCACGGAGCACGCCGATGCTTTGCAGTACCAGACCGAGCTGATGTTGCTGCGGTTCGGCCGCGCCTTCGTGCCGGCTGAACTGCGCCGGCGCCAGGCGGCGCAGGCCGTCGCGTGGCTGGATGAAGCGAGTGAGGCGCCGCGCGGTCTGTATAACCTGCGCCGCGTCGAACCCGCGCTGATCTCGTCGCTGTGGGACCCGGAACTGGGACCGGAAGCGGCGCCGATCCTGGCCCGGTTGGGCACGCCGAGCAGCCAGCGGGAGCTGGTCGACCTGGCCAGCTTCGCCTCGCAGCCGCTCGCCTTGCGACAGGCGGCGGCGCGGGCCTTTGCGGCCAGCGTGGCCGACTTCGGCGCGTTGCTGACCACCGCGGAAATCCACAAGCAGTACGATCGTTACAACCAGAGCGAATCCCAAGATAAAGAGAGTCAAAAGGTATTGGCCTCGATCCTCGACTTGATCGAGGCGCGTGCGGTAGCGAACCTGGCGGACTGAAGCGCGGCACGACATCGAAGGAGCGCCGATTTCACGCGCATGGCAGCAGCAAAGGCGAGGTCATGCGGCTGACAAGCCGCGGCCGTTACGCAACGACATGAGTTCAACCTACCGACCTTACGATCCGCAGGCTTCCGGTCCGCCCATCGCCGGCTTGATCGGCACCGGGCCGGCCATGCAAAAGGTATACCGCTGACCCGCCAGGTGGCCCGGTCCAACGCCTCGGTGCTGCTGCTGGGCGAGACCGGCACCGGCAAGGAGCTGATCGCCAAGGCCATCCACCAGCTCAGCCCGCGCGGCAGCGGCCCGTTCGTGCGCGTCAACTGCGGCGCGCTGACGCGAAAGCCTGCTGGAAAGCGAACTGTTCGGCCACGTCCGCGGGGCGTTCACCGGGGCGATCGACAACCGCACCGGCCGCTTCGAGGCGGCCCACACCGGCACGATCTTCCTCGACGAAATCAACTCCACCACGCCCAAGCTGCAGGTCAAGCTGCTGCGCGTGCTGCAGGAGCGCGAGTTCGAGCGGGTCGGCGACACGCAGACCATTCGCGTCGACACCCGCGTGATCGCCGCCAGCAACCGCGACCTGATGGAAGAGGTCGAGGCCGAGCGGTTCCGCGAAGACCTCTACTACCGGCTGAACGTGGTGCCGATCCACCTGCCGCCGCTGCGCGAGCGGCGCGAGGACATCCCCGAGCTGGTCGGCCATTTCCTCAACATCTACAACGAAGCGAACGACCGCTACGTGGTCCACATCGAGCCGAAGGCGATGGAGGCCCTGCAGGACTACCACTGGCCCGGCAACGTCCGCGAGTTGCAGAACTACATCGAGCGGGCCGTGGTGCTGGCCCCCGGCGACGAACTGACCTGCGACCTGCTGCCCGAGGCCGTGCTCAATCCCCGGCGACCGTCCGCTCGGCGGCTGACCGAAGCCGACCTCGAGACGCTGGCCTACGAACTGGTCCAGCAGGGGCTCTCCACGGCGGGTCCCGAACGCCGAAGACCTGCACACCAAGATCGTCAACCGCGTCGAACGCGAGCTGATCGCCCAGGTGCTGGTCGCCTGCGACAACGTGCAGATCAAGGCCGCCGCCCGGCTGGGCATCAACCGCAACACGCTGCACAAGAAACTCAAGGAATACGGGCTGGACGGCGCCGCAGACGGGTCGGAGTCGTAGTTCGTTAGCCGCCATGTCCGGGATCAGCATCTTCTGCTTCGCCGCCAGTTACGCCGTCGCGTTGGCGCTGGAAATTTCCCGGCTGTTTTTTCGCAGCGGAGTTCGCGGCGCCTTGCTGCTGGCGTTCGCCGGCGCGGGGCTGCTTGCGCACACATTGTTCCTGGGCTATCGCGCTGCGTCGACTTCGGTGGCGCCGCTGTCGAGCGAATTTGACTGGTATCTGCTGGCCGCCTGGGGGCTGACCGCCGCCTACATCTACCTGACCGTCTCTTATCCGCGCACCGCCGTCGGCCTGTTCGTGCTGCCGTTGGTGCTGGGCCTGATCGCCGCAGCGCAATGGTTTGCCAGGCGGATTCCCTTTCCCACTTCGCAAGCCACGCAGATCTGGGGCGCTATCCACGGCGTGTTCCTGTTGCTGGCCGTGCTGACCGTACTGGGGGGCTTCGTGGCCGGCGCGATGAACCTGGTGCAAAGCTACCGCTTGAAACACAAACTGCCGCCGATCCAGGGGCTGCAGTTGCCCAGCCTGGAGTGGCTCGAACGGGTCAATGCTCGCTCTACGGTGCTTTCCGCGCTGTTGCTGGTGATCGGCTTTCTCTCCGGAGTGGTGCTGAACCTGGTCAATCGCCAGCGCCAGGCGAGCGACTACCTGCCCTGGAACGATCCGGTGATTTGGAGCTCCGGGTTGTTGCTGATCTGGCTGCTGGCGGCCGCGTCGTTCAGCCTCTTCTATCGGCCCGCACGCCAGGGTCGGAAGGTCGCCTATCTGACCGTCGCCAGTTTCGCCTTTCTGGTGCTGGCCATGGCCATCTGGCTCTATTCGTCCAGCGAACACAATCCGGCCAGCGTCGGAAGCGCGGCACGCCGGAACGCGGAACGCGGAACCGAAGACGCATCTGATCGTCGCGGCGTCCGTTGCTGATCGACTTTCAGACCTCAACCATCGTCCTTCCGCCGCAGGCGCCCCATGAAGCTGCAAATGCTGGGTTGCAGCCATCGGCACTCTTCGGTGGCGGTTCGCGAAATGCTGGCGTTCAACCCGACGCAGGCAGAGGCCGCGCTGGACGACCTGCGCACGCGCTTTCCGGACGTCGAGGCGGTGCTGCTCTCAACCTGCAACCGCGTAGAGGTCTACACGGCGGCCGAAGACGCGGAGCAAGGCCCGACGCATCAGGATCTGGCTGAGTTTCTGGCCCGCTTCCACGGGCTGAACGTCTACGACATTTTCGACGAACTGTTCGAGCGCACCGGGGAAGACGCGGTCCGCCATCTGTTTACCGTGGCGGCCAGCCTGGACAGCATGGTTCTGGGCGAACCCCAGATCGTCAGCCAGGTCAAACAGGCCTATGACCTGGCGCTGGCGCGGCAGACCACCGGGCCGCTGACCAACCAGATTTTCCAGGCGGCGTTGCGGGTCGGCAAACGCGTGGCCAGCGAGACTTCGATCAACGAAAAGCGGGTCAGCATACCGAGCGTGGCCGTGGCCGACTTCGCACGGCGAATCTTCGAACGCTTTGACGACAAGCGCGTGCTGGTCATCGGAGCGGGCGAGATGGGGGAAGAAACCCTGCGATACCTGCAGGACGAAGGCGCCCGCGACGTCACGGTCGTCAACCGCAACTTCGAGCGAGCCCGCGACCTGGCCCAGCGCTGGCAAGGCCGGGCGGTTGCGTGGGATCAGTTGTCCGAAGCGCTGACGGCCGCCGACCTGGTGATTACCACGACCGGCGCCACCCAGCCGATCGTCACGCTGCAGGATTACCAGCGCCTTGAAGCGGCGCGTTTCCAGCGCGACCTGTTCGTGCTCGATCTGGCCATTCCGCGCGACTTCGATCCCGCCATCGGCGACTGCTTAGGCGTGTACCTTTACTCGATCGACGACTTGCAGGAAGCCTGCCGCCGGAACCGGGAGGAACGAGACAAGGAATTGCCCGCGGCGCTCAAAATCATCGAGGATGAAACGGCCCGCTTCATGGCGGAGCTGAACCACTACGCCACCGGCCCGATCATCAAGCGCCTGCGCCAGGGCTGGCAAGGGCTCAAGGAAGACGAGCTGCGGCGGTTGATGAACCGTTTGCCGAACCTGTCCGATCGAGATCGGGAGGAAATCCGGCAATCGTTCGAACGCCTGATCAACAAGCTGCTGCACCCGCCGCTGGAATCATTGCGAGACGAGGCGCGCCACGGCATTCCTCATTCGTTGCTGGACGCCCTCAAGCGGCTGTTCCAACTGAAAGATTGAAACGAGCGGAGGCGACGGCCGGAAGGCCGCCTCGCCGGGATCTCCCGCTTGCAGCGCCCGACCTTCTGCTCACGTCCTCCTCGGCACGAATTTCGCTCGTGCCGAGGAGCGGGCGCAGTAGGCGGGGCGAGACGATGCGGAGCGATCGGGGCGCGCGATTAGCGGAGAAGACTAGGCTTCGTCCCCTTCTTCCCAGTCCTCTTCGTCGTCGTCCTCATCATCGTCGTCTTCCCAGTCGTCGTCGTCTTCATCCTCGTCTTCGTCCCATTCCTCATCGTCCTCGTCGTCGACTTCTTCCCACTCGTCGTCTTCGAGTTCGTCTTCCTCCTCGAGTTCTTCCTCTTCCTCGAGATCTTCTTCTTCGTCGTCGTCGTCGTCGTCGTCTTCTAAGTCGTCGTCTTCGTCTTCTAAATCGTCATCGTCGCGGGCCTGGGCCAAGAGCCCGGCCGCGCCGACGAACGTCGCGGCAATGCGGGGGTTCAAAAGGTCTTCGGGGGCCAACTCCGGCGTGACTGCCAGTTTCACTTCAGACTCCTCATTCGATTCGCGGTTGGGGGTTAATTCCTCGTCCCGCCGCGCGGCGGGCTGTGGTTCGGGGGAGCCCTCAGGCGGCCGATCGTTTCGCAGCGCGTCGGCCCGGGGCAATTCGTCTAAATTCCGCAAGCCAAAGACTTGCAGGAAGCGTTTGGTGGTTCCATACAAAAAGGGGCGGCCCAAATCGTCGGAGCGGCCGGTGATCCGCACGAGATCGCGTTCCATGAGCTGCCGCAGCATTTCACCGCATTGCACGCCGCGAATCGACTCGATTTCCGCGCGAACGACTGGTTGACGATACGCCACGACGGCCAAGGTTTCCAGGGCAGGCCCCGACAAACGAGTTTCGACCGACGTCTGATTCAACCGCCGCAGCCAGCCTCCAAATTTGGGCCGGGTCAGCAGTTGAAATCCGCCAGCCACCTCCTCGACGCGAAAGGCGCTACCCTGAGAATCGTATAATCGGTTCAGTCGGCGGATTAATGTACGCGCTTCCGTCCCGTCCGCCAAGCTGGCAAACTGACCTATTCTTCGGCTGCTTAACGGTTCGCTCGCCAGCAACAATACCGCCTCGACGCGAGCCGTGCGAACATCGCGCGCTCCTGCCGCCGTCGGGGCCGTGGCGCCGCCTCGCGGGTCCGGCTTCCGCAGCCGGCGCCGCGGCGCCGCCCGTCGTCCAGGCAGTCCCGCGGCGAGCGGCGCCGCCAGAGCGTGCCGGTCGCGCAGACAGATGCTCTGGAGACGTCGGCTTACAGGGCTGTTTGAGCGGGGCAACATAGCCGCCCAAGCTAAGCATAAGACCCCATTCTAGCAAGTCCCAATACCCCGCCACGCCAGAGTTTAGCGCAGGCGCGCTCCCCCGCGCTTAACGCCGCCTGACGCGCACCAGCCAAAGGGCCAACGACCGCACCGCGCTGACAAGCGAGCAACTGCCCATCGGGAAATAAATGCGGACGCCGCCGCGCTCAATCGCCACGTCGCCGGGCAGTCGTCCCAGCGGCAACCGGCGCGCGTAAGCTGCCCCAACTAGCCTGCCGCGATCAGCGCCGCACCCAGGCCGATCAACCATCGTGCGCCAGAAAGCACATTTCCCCCTTGCCTTTGGCCGCGGGAAACCAACGCTGAGCCTGGGCTGCGCAAAATGGGCGAATTCTCGGCCGGGTGGGGGTCTGCTTTTGTGGCAGTTTTTGTTCCGCTGCGCCACCGCCCGGCGCGTCCCGGCGGAGCGCTGATCGATCAGCTAGAAACCGTCGCCTAATGCAACCTCGCGCCCCCTCCTTTGGTTAACGCGATCGACGTAAAACGCCAGCTTATCTATGCCAAATTCACAGTCTTGGCGCCGCACTAGGCCGCGCGCCGCAGCTCGCGGCGGCCGCCGACGACTTGTTCGAGAAAGTCCAGCAGCTCTTGCTCGTAACGCGTGGCATGGAACTTCATGGCGTGCTGGCGAGCCAGCGTCGAAGAAAGCCGCTCCGGATGAGCTTCCAGCCACTCAAGGGCCGCAGCGAGCGCCTCAGACGTCTGCTCGGCGAAGAATACGCCGCTGCCGACTCGGCGGTCATCGGCGGGCAGGACCGTTTCCGTCGCGCCCCCTGGCCGAAAGCCACCACCGGCGCCGCAGGCTTGCGCCTCGACCGGCACGATGCCGAAATCTTCCTGGCCCGGAAATAACAGAGCCCGGCAACGACGCAGGTAATCGCGAATTTCCTCGTCGGACCGCCAGCCCAGCAACTCCACGCCGGGGCCGGCCGCCTGCTGCAATCGTTTTCGCTCCGGGCCCGGCGCCAATCACCACCAGCCGCCGGCCCAAGCGGCGGCACGCCTGCACGGCCAATTCCGTCTTCTTGTAAGGGACCAGGGCTGAAACGCAGAGATAGAAGTCCTCTCGCGGCACGGGCGCCGGCGAGTAAAAATCCGTATCGACCGGCGGGTAGATCACCGTGCTCGGCCGATCGTAACAGGCGGCGATCCGCTCGGAGATGGTCCGGCTGATGGCGATATAGTGCGTTACGCGGTCGCAGGTGGCCCGGTCCCAATGCCGGATGCGGTCCAGCAACACGTCGCGCGCCTTGGCCAGCGGCGCCGATGGCGAAAGCCGGCGGCGGGCGCCGAAGTAATCGCCCCGCAACTGCCAGGCGTACCGCATCGGCGTAAAGCAGTAACAGACGTGCGGCACGCCCGGCGGCGGCTGGATGCTCTTGGCCACGGCGTGACTGAAGCTGACCACCAGATCGACGTCGGGCGGAATCCGCAGCGACTCGATCGCTTTCGGCATCAGCGGCAGCCAGTAACGATAGTGCCGCGTAATGCCGGGCAGCCGCTGCAAAAAACTGGTCGTGATCCGCATCCGCTCAATCGCCGGGGCCGTCTTGCCCGGATGGCGCAGCAGCGTAAATAATTCGGCGTCGGGAAACCGGCGGCACAGCGCAGCGAGGCACTTTTCGCCGCCGCGCATGCCGGTCAGCCAATCATGAACCAGGGCCACTTTCAAGGCATTCGCATCCTTGCCGCCAGGGCGTTCCTTGGGATCTGCTACCATGAGATCGGCCAGGATGGTCGACAATCTTTCTCCACGCGTCAAGACGATTCGCTCCGCTCCCCATGGCACGACAACCCTCGATCCGCGGCGTAATCTTTGACCTGGACGGCACGCTCGTCGATTCCGGGCTCGACTTCGAACAGATGCGGCGAGAAATGGAACTCGAACCCGGCCGTCCGCTGCTGGAGGCCCTGGCCGAGCTGAGCGAGCCGCGAGCCGCCCGCTGCCGGCAGATTCTCGAGCGGCACGAGCGGGCCGGGGCGGAGCGGGCGCGGTTGATGCCGGGCGTCGCCGAGATGCTCGACGAGTTGCAGGCTCGCGGCATTTTGCGGGCCGTGTTCACGCGCAATGCGAGAGATCGCCCTGGAGACCCTGGCGCGGCTGGGGATCGAGATGGAAACGGTCGTGGCGCGTGAAGACGCCCCGCCGAAGCCCGATCCGACGGGAATTTGGAAAATCTGCGAAAACTGGAAGCTTTCCCGGCGTGAAGCGGCAATGGTCGGGGACTACGGCTTCGACATCGAAGCGGGTCGGCAAGCCGGCGTCTGGACGGTGCTGGTGCACCGTCGCCTTTCGGAGCTCTGCGGCCCTGAATTTCCCGCAGCGGATCTCGAACTGCCCGGCTTCGAGCCGCCGGAAGCCTGGTTGAATTGGCTGGCGGAACCGACCTAGGTGCGGCTGGGGGTTTCTGCTAACATCCCGCCTCGCGCCGTTCGAGCGGCATGCGTTCGCCGTGCCTGCGCGCGTAGGTTTGTTGCCGCCACTTCGCCGGAGACGCTCGATGCTTTGTGGTCATCGTCGCATTTGGATCGCCCTCGCCGCCGTGCTGCTGACGGCTTTGCCCGCCGCTGCGCAACAACAGGGCCGTCCGACAGCCAGCCCGCTCCACTTCCCCGGCCTCCCCAGACAAAGACCGGTGGACCGCCAGGCGGCTCTCCCCCAAGCTCAGCGGGTTCCGCAGCCTCGGCCTCAACCGCCGCGGCGGATGCTTCCGCCACCCGGGTTTCAGCTCGAACCGCAAGATGAAGCGGTGGTGGCGATGGTGCTCAAGAAGTGGGAGGACCACAACGCCGCGATTAAAACCTTCTCCTGTCAGTTCACGATGTGGGAGTACAACAATCAGTTACAGCTCAATCCTGAGGCGCCTGCGGGGCCGGCCCAGCATCAGGGCTACCTGAGCTATGCGGCGCCGGACAAGGGCATGTACCAGGTTGAGCCGAACGAACAAGGGCAAGGCGGCGAGCACTGGATCTGCGACGGCAAATCCGTCTACGAAGTCCGCCACGGCAACCAGAAGCAGATAACTTATCAAGCGCCCCTTGCCTGAGAACCTGCAAGGCAAAGCCATCATCGACGCTCCGCTACCGTTCGTATTCGGCTCTTCCGCCGCGAAGATGAAGCAGCGGTTCTCGATGCGAGTTTCAACGCAGCAACACAACTTTACGAAGATCGAATTGGCGGAAGGCCAGGTGCTGCTGGAAGCGATCCCAAGAACCCAGCAAGACGCCGCCAACTTTCAATTGGTGCAGATCATCTTCAACGAAGCAGGATATGACGCCCTTCGCCATCAACGAATTCCTGCCGAACCACACTCCCAAAAACGAACAACGGCTGACTTACCGTCTTCGGAATGCCCAGCGTGAACAGCCCCTTCGAGGCGATCAAGAACTTCTTCGTCAATCCGACGCGAAAGTTCGGCTACAAAGTGATCGTCGAAAAGCCGCCCGCGGAGCAGGCATTGCCGCAACGGCCGGAGGCGCCTTCCGCCAATCTGCGATATCGCCCCGCGGCGCCGGGGCCCCTGCGACGCTAACGCGCCACGTTACGCCAGAATGTCGCGCAGCACGTTGCCGTGAACATCCGTCAGCCGCATGTCGCGGCCGCCGAAGCGGAACGTCAGCCGGGTGTGATCGAGCCCGAGCAAGTGCAGCATGGTGGCGTGCAGGTCGTGGATCTCGGCGCGGTTCTCGACGGCGTTGTAGCCATACTCGTCCGTGGCGCCGTAGATCGTGCCCCCCTTCACGCCGCCGCCGGCCAGCCAGATCGAAAAGCCGAACGGGTTGTGGTCGCGGCCGTCGCTCCCTTGGGCCAACGGCGTGCGGCCGAACTCGCCCGCCCACACCACCAGCGTGCTGTCCAGCAAGCCGCGGTTCTTCAGATCGTTGAGCAACGCGGCAATCGGCTGATCGACCGCCAGGGCGTTCTTCTGCGTGCCCTTCCTTCAGCTTGCTGTGCTGGTCCCAGCGATCGTGCGCCGACGCTCGGACAGGTCAGCTCGATGAACCGCACGCCTCGCTCGACCAGCCGCCGAGCAAGCAGGCACTGCCGGGCCGTAGCTGCGCGTCTGTGCGAATTCCGCCTCCATGCCGTACAGTTGCTTCGTGGCTGCGGTCTCGCCGCGAGAGATCCATCAGCTCCGGCACGGCCGTCTGCATGCGAAAGGCCAGCTCGTAATTGGCGATCGCCGATTCGAGCTGATCGTGTCGGCCGACTCGTTCAGCCAGGGCGTCGCCGATCGAGCTGCTCGACCAGCGCCAGCTTGTCGCGCTGCAGCTCGGCGCTGGCTTCAGCTGCGCGCGATGTTGGCCACCGGCAGCGGCGCCGTGCTTGAAGACCGAACCTTGATAAGTCGCCGGCAGAAAGCCGCTGCCGAAATTATCGAGCCCGCCGGGCGGAATCAGGCCGCCGTTGAGCACGACGAAGCCGGGCAGATCCTGGCACTCGCTGCCCAGACCGTAACCCACCCAAGCCGCCCATGCTCGGCCGGCCTTGCAAGCCGATGCCGGTGTGCAGGAAGTAATTGGCGTTGGTGTGCTCGGAGAACTTCGACATCATCGAGCGAATCACGCACAGGTCGTCCGCACATGCGCCGACGTGCGGAAACAAATCGCTCACCGGCATGCCGCACTGGCCGTACTGCCGGAACGCCCAGGGGCTCTCCAGCACGTTGCCGATGTTGTTGAACTGCGTCGGCGGCGACTTCATCTTGATCGGCTGGCCGTGCTCGCGATCCAGCCGCGGCTTGGGATCGAACGTAGTCGACCTGCGACGGCGCCGCCGTCCATGTACAAGAAGATGACGCTCTTCGCTTTCGCGGGAAAGTGCGAGGGCCGAGGAGCCAACGGATTGCCGGCGGCCTCGATTTCCGAATCGCCCGCAAAGGCCCGATCATTCAGCAGCGCCGCCAGCGCCACGGCCCCAAAGCCGCTGGCAGAGCGCATCAACATTTGGCGGCGAGTAACGGGCGTCGAGGCGAAGCGGCGGCAGTGCATGCGGAAAACTCCTGGCGAGTCCGTAGGGTGGGCACTGCCCACCAAAATAATCCCGTTGGCGTTTCGGCAAAGACGCGAACGTTGCGAGCCGGAATGCCTCTTGCAGCCTCATCGGCAACGGCGATGGCGGACAATGCCCACCCTACATTCTGCATGCCCAGCATCCGTAGTCCATAGCTTTCCAGGCGCTCGGAACGGCTTCCGGCGCATTCTGGCGCCGTCCGCCCTCAGGAAAGCGACGCCGCCCATAGTCGGGGTCGCCGATTACTCGCCGACGCTGTCGGCAATCGCCGAAAAATCAAGCTGCTCGGGCTTCCGGTCATGGCACTGGCACGCCCAGGTCATCTCGTATTCTCCGCGCTCCACCCAGCGGCTGAAACTGGAATACGGCCACAAATGCGGACACGGCACGTAGCCGTGTTTCACGGGATAGGGTGGGCACTGCCCACCAAGATATTCCAACCGGCTTTGCGACGAAAACGAACGCCGAGAGTCGAAAGACGCGTCAGGTCATCCATCGCCGACGGCGATGGTGGGCAGTGCCCACCCTACTGGTCTTCGGAGACGATATGATCCAGCGGCCAGTTGTACGTGCGGTACAGCGCCTGGCGGACGGTCGAGGTGATTTCGCGCCGCGTGATCGGCTTGGAGAGAAACGAGAAGGCATCGGCCTGCAAGGCCTGCTCGACCAGCGTTTCGTCGGCGGCGGCCGAGAGCAGGATGCAAGGCAAACGAGACTTGAACTGCTTGACCAGCCGCAACGTCTCCAGGCCCGTCAGCCGCGGCATGTGCATGTCGAGCAGGAGCAAATGAATATCTTCGCGCTGGACGATATCCAGCGCCTCGTCGCCGGCGCTGGCCAACAAGGTGCGAAAACCCTCAGGCTCAAAGACGCCGCGGAGCGTCTCGCGAAAATCGCGATCATCGTCAGTGATCAGGATCGACAGCGCCTTCACGGCTTCGCCTCGCTTCCTCGGTCAACTCCCATGCCGCCGGGTTCAGTTCGCCTAAGGAAAGCGATAGACTGAACTTTTGGCAACCACGCTGCTATCGAGTGGATCTCTAAGCAACTGGGATACCAAACCAGGGCGACTCAACTCGCTATGGGAACTTTCGGGCCTTAACCCCTTACTACATCAATTCTTTCTACAACATTTCCTCAAGTCAACCAAGAAAGACTGGGCGGTTTACGCGGTCTGAAGTGAGGCATTTTCAGCTTTTCTCTGCCAATTGGGCAGGCAGAACACCGGAAAGCTTGCGATGCGGAAAGTATCTCGCCCGGCGTGCTTGTCAGCGGGCATAACCCCTTTATACTGTCGGCGATACGAACAACCGCAGCACTTCGCGAACCACCCCCCGCGTGCGGGTGGATTAATGGGAGCCTAACGTTGGAAAGCAGCTCGTCGTCCGCTTCAAACGCTTCGACACCGAAAGCCAGTCTGCCTCTGGGGCGTTATGAGTTTCTGATTCGCCGCCTGCATTCGTTGAGCGGGCTGGTTCCGGTCGGCGCCTATATGTGCGTCCACCTGGCGACCAATGCCAGCGTGCTGGCCGGCGCCAGCAGTTTTCAGGACCAGGTTGATACGATTCACCGCCTGGGACCGGTGCTGCCCCTGGTCGAATGGACCTTCATCTTCCTGCCCATCATTTTCCACGCGGTCGTCGGAATCTGGATTGCGGTCAACTGCGAGCCGAACTCGGGCTCGTACGCCTACACCAGCAACATCCGCTACACGCTGCAGCGGGCCACGGCCTGGATCGCCTTGTTCTTCATCTTCTGGCACGTGTTCCACATGCACGGCTGGTTCCATAACGAGTTCTGGCTCAAAACGGTCGCCCATCCGCTGTTCGGCGGGCAGTTCGATCCGGAACACGCCACCTCCAGCGCGGCCTTGGCCCTGGGCGGGTTGCCGGCCAAAATCCTGTACGCCATCGGCGTGCTGTCGTGCGTTTACCACCTGGCCAACGGCATCTGGACGGCGGGCATTACCTGGGGCCTGTGGACCACGCCGGCGGCCCAGCGGCGGGCCAATTACGTCTGCGGCGCCTTCGGCGTGCTGTTCAGCATTATCGGTCTCAGCGCCCTGGTCGGCATGGGCAAGGCCAACGTGATCGAAGCCAAGGCCGTGGAGCAGGCCCGCATCGAGCAGCGTGAGGATCTGCTGCACCGCGAAGAGAAGATCAAACATGAACTGGAAGCAGAGTCCGAGCGCGCCACCGCCCAAGTGACGGTCGAGAGCGAAGCCACGGAAGTGGAATAGGATCAGTCGGATCAGAAACTACGTCGAGTTACGCAACGCGTCGAGTCACACAACTTCGAGTCATTCTGTCGAAAGCATCTTTCTTGGGCGTAGCCGTCGGCCTCAAGGCCGGCAGATGAAGGGCCGCAACGGCCCCGGCTACTCGTGCAAAAAGCGATAAACCTTCAGCGGTATGGGACTTTCCCGATGGCGAAACAGCGGGTGTTGATCGTGGGGGGCGGGTTGGCCGGTCTGGCCGCCTCCATGAAATTGGCCGAACTGGGCGTCGACGTCGACCTGATGAGTCTGACGCCCGTCAAACGATCGCACAGCGTGTGCGCCCAAGGCGGCATCAACACGGTCAACGACAACACGCGGCAGCTAGGCGACAGCGAGTGGCTGCACTTTGACGACACCGTCTACGGCGGCGACTTCCTGCAGCACCAGCCGCCGGTCAAGGAAATGGCCGAAGCGGGCCCGCGAATCATCGACCTGATGGATCGGCTGGGCGTGACGTTCAATCGCACGGCCGAAGGCTTCCGCGATCAGCGCCGCTTCGGCGGCACGCTGTACAAGCGGACCGCCTTCTGCCGGCGCCACCACCGGCCAGCAGTTGCTCTACGCCCTCGACGAGCAGGTCCGCCGCTGGGAAAGCGACGGCAAGATCACCAAGTACGAATTCTGGGACTTCCTGGGCCCGATCCTCGACGACGCCGGCGTCGTGCCGCGGCGCCGTCGCCCAGGACCTGGTGACCATGGAGATTCGGTCCTTCCCGGCCGACGCCGTGCTGGTCGCCTCGGGCGGCTGCGGTCTGATCTACGGCCGCTCGACCATGTCGATGGTCTGCACCGGCAGCGCCGCCAGCCGCTGCTTCCACGCCGGCGCCAAGTACGGCAATCCGGAGTTCATCCAGGTCCATCCGACGGCCATTCCCGGCGCCGACAAGCTGCGGCTGATGAGCGAAAGCGCCCGCGGCGAAGGGGGCCGCGTGTGGGTGCCGCGCAAGCCGCAAGACCCGCGATCCGAAGCAAATCCCCGAAGCCGAGCGCTATTACTTCCTGGAAGAGCGCTATCCCAAGTACGGCAACCTGGTGCCGCGCGACATCGCCACCCGCGAGATCTTCAACGTCTGCACGCATGAAGGCCTGAGCGTCGAGAAGGACCGGATGTGCGTCTATCTCGATCTGACGCACCTGCCCCGCAAGATGCTGGATCTGAAGCTGGCCGGCATCCTGGAAATCTACGAGAAGTTCCAAGGGGTCGATCCTCGCGACGTGCCGATGAAGATCTTCCCGGCCGTCCACTACTCGATGGGCGGCCTGTGGTGCGACTACGAGCGCACCGCGGCGGGCGGCTTGCGGATCGGCTCGCCGCGCAATCAGCCACGAACATCCCCGGGCTGTACGCATTCGGCGAGTGCGACTACCAGTACCACGGCGCCAACCGCCTGGGCGCCAACTCGCTGCTGAGCTGCATCTTCAGCGGCTTGATGGTCGCCCCCAGCGTGCAGAGCTGGATCAAGTCGGTCCCGGGCGGCGCCTCGGCGGATCAGCCGTCCAGCCTGTATGAAGCGCGACAAAAGCAGCACCAGCAGGCCCACGACGCGCTGCTGAAGCGCAGCAGCGGCGGCGAGAACCCGTATCTGCTGCACCAGGAGTTGGGCCAGGTGATGACCAAGGCGGCCACGGTGGTGCGGTTCAACGCCACGCTCAAGGAAGCTTACGGCAAGGTCAGCGAACTGGCAGAGCGGGCCAAACGCTGCTCGCTGTCCGACACCGGCGCCTGGACCAACCAGAACGTGGTGTTCACCAAGGCCCTGCAGGACATGTTCCCGCTGGCCAAGGCCATTTTGAAAGGCGCCTTGCAGCGCGACGAATGCCGCGGCGCCCACTACAAGCCCGACTTCGCCCTGCCCGGCCTGTCCGCCGAAGGCACTCCGGAAGAGCATCGCCGCGAGGCCGAAGCCTGGTGCGACCAGTTCGAAGAGAACACCGAAGAAATGGCTGAAGTCGACGATCGCCACGCTCGGTCCCGACGACGAGCCGGAGCTGACCTACGAGGAAGTCGATACCTCGCTGATCACGCCGCGGCCGCGGTTGTACGGCCTGGTCGGCGCCGAGATGATTGAAGAAGTCTGGAAACAGCGGCAGGCCGCCAAGGCCCCCGCTTCGCCCGACGGCAACGGCAGCCAGGCGAAGGGTGCGGTCGCCTCGGCCAGCCACTGAAACTCGAGAACCAGTGACGAGATAACCAGTCAGCGGACTTGAAATAGGGCGTTCCTTTAAATATGAGCCACTCAGCGACACACGATTCTGCTTCCCACGGGGGCGCGACCGGCGTTCACGAGCAAAATGGCCACGAAGACCACGCACCGCACGGCGCCGGTCAGCCGGCTACGTTCAGCGTTCGCATCTTGCGGCAGGACGCGCCTGGCGAGCCGAGCTACTGGGAGCGGCACCGGTTGCGCGTGAGAACGACATGAACGTCATCAGCGTGCTGCAGCGGATTGCCGCCAACGCACGCACGGTCGACGGCAAATCGGTGGCGCCGGTGGCCTGGGACTGCAACTGCCTGGAAGAGGTCTGCGGCGCCTGCACGATGGTCGTCAACGGCCGCGTGCGGCAGGCCTGCACGGCGCTGGTCGACAAGCTGCTGGAAGACAATCCGGGCGAGATCGAACTGCAGCCGATGAGCAAGTTCCCGGTGGTTCGCGACCTGATGGTCGATCGCTCGCGCCTGTTCCGCGCCTTGCAGAAGGTCAAAGCCTGGATTCCGGTCGACGGCTATCACGACCTGGGCCCCGGCCCGCGGCAATCGCAAGAAGAACAGCAGCGCGCCTACCCGCTGAGCCAGTGCATGAGCTGCGGCTGCTGCCTGGAAGCCTGCCCGCAGTACCTGAAGATCGAGCTGGAGCAAGCCGAAGGCGAAACGGACGAAGCGTTCGCCGCCCGCCAGCAAGCGGAGTACGACCACGGCTTTGTCGGCGCCCACGCGATCAGCCAGGTGATGCTGTTCAACTCGCACCCGACCGGTCGCATGAATGCCGGCGAGCGGCTCGAAGCCCTGACGGCCGAAGGCGGCGTCCAGGTTTGCGGCAACGCCCAGAACTGCGTGGCCGTCTGCCCCAAGGAAATCCCGCTGACCACCTCCATCGCCCGCGCCGGCCGCGCCGCCACGGTGCACTCCATCAAGAAGTGGTTCGACAAGTAAGCCGCGTTCCCGGCTCTGCGACGGGCGAGGTTCACGGCCCAGTGCTCACCCCACGTTGAACACCGCCTTCGTCATGCCCGAGGACGTGAACCCTTACAACGCGGGCGCCCCCTTGGCCCCGCAAGCGGCCGAAACGGCGCAAGCGTATCCGCTCTGCGTCGACTTTCAGATGACGGCGGACGACGCGGCGGCGGCGTTCCGCAGCGGCATTGCCCTGCGGCCCTATCTGCGTCAGCGTCGGGTGTTGGCCTATCGTCTGCTGCTGTTCGGCCTGCTGGTCGCCGGCAGCGGTCTGCTGATTCCCTTGCGCAACGTCGATCTGACCTGGATCGTAGCCTTGGCCGTGGTCTCCGCCATATTGCTGTTCCGCGGCGGCTACCTGTTAGCCTTTGGCGCCATCGGCCTGCGCCGCACGTTGGCCCGATCGGTCGCCCGCCGCTACCAGGAGGCCGCGAACGAGCGTTTGCTTGGCCCCCGCCGCATCTCCATTGACTCCGAAGGCATCCGCCAGAGCGCGGAGTTGTTCGATGCAATGTGGAGATGGAAAGCGATCGAGCAGATCGAGTTGATCGACGAGTACCTGCTGTTGCACATCGGCTCCGTCCAATCGCTGATCATTCCCCAGCGCCTTCACCAGCCCTGGCCACTTCGAGGCTTTTCTAGCCGCCGCCCGGCAGTTTCATCAGCGCGCCCGGGCGATTGGTCCGGCGGAGTGAAGTGGTACAGGAAATCTCCCTGAAGACTTGGCGTGCTGACCGCCGTGTTCATATCCGTCCCGTGTTCGGCCGCGACAGGTCGGCGACGCTAGCCCGTCGGCAGCTCGCGCCGCCATCAGGTTCGGCGTTCCGCCGTCAATAGCTACCGCTTCTCAGGGATAGCCTCGCGGTCGCTGGCCCTCCACGCGCACGACCGGTTGCGCGCACGGTCGTTGCTCCGACGCAGGAAAATGCTCGCTTCATCCGCGCCAACGAAAACAACCAAACGGACGGCCTGTGTAAATCAACAGTCATGGAATGCGCTTTTCTGCACCGCCGGGCTGGCTGGGAGCAATGAATCTTGCGGCGATCGAGATTGCGGTGCGGAAAAACTGCAGCCATCGACTGCAGAATGCGCCTGTTCTCCCCGGTCGGTTCGACCTTAGTCACGAACGCTACTGTGCCGAGTTGCCAGGTGGCGTCCGTTCGCCACGGTTTCCGCTACGCTGAACTGCGATAAGTGAACGCCGGCGCTGCGCCGTAACGGCGAATGGAAGCTGCTGGCGGTCGGTGCAACCGATTCGAGTTTGAACGGCCACAAAGCCCATTGGGAGAGGGCGACCGACGCACCGATGAGGCCGAAGCTGTGGACCTCTTAGTGGCAGGGCGCGGATCGATATTACGATCCGCCCGAAATAGCCAGCCTAACGGAGGACACCTGCTCCGCGGCGATATAGAGGTCAATCACTGCTATGTGACGGCCCACCGATGGCACCGCCATGCCGCGCAATTTATCACGCCATGCAAAACTCGCTTCGCGGTTGCCGGCTTGGCCCTACGCTTGAGGGGAGCCCCGCTGTGCTACTAGCCGCCATCCGACGACGCTATACTGGGGGGAAATTCTCCAAGATGAACTCTGGTTCCCACCGGAGTGCATCGCGGGTGCAATCAAATCCACGATGGGCGGTGCCATGAAGATTGAGAGT
>CAWAYY010000027.1:0-200498 GCA_963786255.1 Pirellulales bacterium | reverse complement strand
TACCGCCAGTTCGGCGGCATGGCTGTACATGCCGGATTGTTCGTAGTTCCGGATTTGTTGGGTGGTGCGTTGCCCCTCGGCTGAGGGCTCCAGGACGACCGCGCGGCAGCGGGAAACGAGTTTTCGAACCGCTTCGCCGCACTGGGGACACCGCCTTAGCGGGTGTTCCTTCACGCGCTGAATAACTTCGAAGGTTCTCCGGCAACGCGGACATCCCTGTGCCTGGTTCAATGGACTGGTATTCATAGATAGGCATATTACATTCCCTGTTATAAACTAACCTGTCGCCTTCTATACACAGAAGAGCTGGAAAAGTCCAGTCCCAATCCCTACAGGCAAGCTTGACAATCGACGTTTCGATCGCACTGTAATGAAAACTTCTGAAATGATGAAACGCCCTGAACAGCTTGACAGGGAATCCATCCAAAACATCAAACCGGGAGCAAATACCAGCGACAATGAAAAGTTGAAACGGTGCCGGCAGCAGAACGTATTGCTACAGGACGTCGCAGCTCGGAAGCAGTTTGCAAATTTGCTCATCGATTCGCGCAGTCGCCCGAGCGATGGTTACGCGCCGCGAGCTGTTTGATCCCTGTTGAAAGAGCTGGGCGTATTCAGCCGCGGGTCATTGGTGAAAGCTTCATCAAACAGCAGTGCGGCGTCTAGTGCGCGGCCGCTTCCGTCGCGTCGCTCCGAACGCTGCAGCGCTTCTTTCACGGCGGCGAGGCTGGCCGCTTCGCCTGCCATTATGATCCGGCCGTTGATCTTTAAGTCGGTCGGCCAGTGATCGAACCTTTCGTCGAACTCCTGCGCGGCCGCCCCGCCAGACGCAACGGCGAAGATCGCCAGGGCCGCGAAGCACGAACAGAGCGATGCTCTACGTTTCACCGGGCGCCTCGTCATGACTCATTTGCTGCGGAAGGCTTCCGTGCCGCCGGCCCGTGCCGAAAACTGACGGCGATCCGGTTCCAGGCGTTGATCACCGAGACGATCAACGTCAGGATCGACCAGCTCTTTGTCAGAAAAACGCCGCCGTGCTTCCTCGTAGATCTCGTCGGGCACGCCGGTCTGGGAAACGAGCGTTACCGATTCGGCCCAGGCCAGCGCCGCTCGTTCGCGCTCGTCGAAGAAAGTCGTCTCCTTCCAGACGGGCAGGCAGTCGAGCCGTTGTTGCGATTCTCCCGCCAGGCGCGCTTCGCGAGAGTGCAGGTCGACGCAGTAGGCGCAGCCGTTGATCTGCGAGGCCCGCAACTCGACCAGCGCCCGCAACCGCGAGTCGATGCCGGAAGCCTCGATGTACGGCCGCGCGGCGGAGAGCGCCTTGACGGCGTCGGGCACGACCTGAAAGTATGCGATACGCCGAGACATGGGCGTTCTCCGTTGCTATTGTTTCGCAGGCTGCACGCTCTCGTGCGGCAAACGACGCAGGGCGTGGGCGCGAGCAATATAATATAGCAACGGCGGAACTCGAGCGCTCGGAATTTGCGATCCGCTACGAAGCGCGACGCCGCCGCGAAGCCGCCGTCCGTTTGTGCGGCGCCTTGCGGCGGCGGACGCTTGCCGCGGGCCGGCGCCCGCGCTGGAGGCTCTTTTGCAACGCGTCCATCAGGTTGACCGTGGCGGGCGCCTCTTCCTCCTCCACAGCGGCCGGCTCCCGTCCTTCCCGCTTGGCGTCGATGAGTTGCTTGACGCGTTGGCGATAGTCGTCTTCGTAAGCGCCGAAATCAAAATCCTTGGACGTGAACGACTGAATTAATTGGACGGCCAGGTTGACGCTCTTTTTCGCCGGCCGGCCGTGAGGCAGTTCGCCTTCCCATTCTTCGGGCGTCTTGAGTTGCTCGGAATAATGCAGCAAGGCCATCATCAACATTCGACCGACGGCTCGCACTCGCACGAGCTGCTGCCTGCCGGAAAACAAAGCCTGGCCGATGCCGTCGGTTTTCTGGCGTTTCATCGCGGCTTGCAACACGGCATAGCCTTCGCCCGCCGCTTCGCCGTCGGGCAGCAGGCAGTACATCCGTCCGTCGTAGTACAGGGGATCCAGTTCATCAGGCGAGATGAACTCGTGAATCGTCAAGGTGCGTTCCCCTGCGCTCCGCAGGCTCTCCAACTCTTCCGGCTTGACCTCGATGTACTTGCCGGGTTGGTACTCGAAACCGGACACGATTTCGTCCAGCGACACCTCGCCGTGAATCGGGCAGACCTTTTGGTACTGAATGCGGCTGTGGCAAACATCGTGCAGTTGATGAAAGTGGAACGCTCCCCGTTCGGGAACGGCCGCATTGAAGGCCTGGACGGCAAACGTGACCAGGCCGCAGCGCAGTTGGCCTTTCCAGCCCGCATGGTGCGCCGGGCGCCGCTTTTTCGCCTGCCTGGTCGTGGTCTTGGTTCTGCTCTTGGCCATGATTGCGCTCCTGGTCTCCGTCAATCCGGGCGGTTCGTCTCGCGATCAATTCTATGCAGGCGGCGGCCCACCGTCATTCCCTCTGGGAACATCCGACGATTCGATGGCGGTAACGCGCCGCGCAGCGCGGTCACTGGCCGACCCGCGCGAGGCGACGGTCCGCCGGAGCGGATGGTCTGGCCCGGTCGCCCGGCCCTTGATTCTTCACTTCCCGATGCCAAGGCGGCTTTGGTTTCGTTGCATTTGGCTTCAAACTTGCAACAGCGTGGATGTTGCCGCAGAGAAGGCGTTTGCCGCTCGAAACGCATGACGCGTTGCGAACCAGGACCGGCGAAAAGCAGGAATGGAGCTGTGTACGGTTCGTGCAAGCATCCTCGGAGTGAACAGCCGATCTCCGATCGCAGGAGGCCGATTCGAGCGAGGGGTTGTCCAGCACGACGTGAGGCCTTGATCGCCTTCGAACGGACGGCAAACAGGAAGCAGATAAGAACACCTACCACGAAGGCAGATACTACCTTATGAACGCAACAGAAACGCAGCAGTATCGCACCCGGTTGTTGCACATGCGGCAGCAACTCGTCGAAGCCGTGGAGCATGTCCGAACCGCCTTGAACGACGGCAGCGTCGCCCGAGGAGAGATTTCGATCGTCAGAACGCACATGGCCGACTCCGACAGCGAAGGCGAAGACGCCAACCTGGTCGTGGTTCAGAACGAGCATGAGATCCTGGAAGCGGTCGACGCCGCCTTGCAGCGCATCGACGACGGAACGTTTGGCTCATGCGAGCAGTGCGGTCGCGAAATCGCAGGACCGCGTCTCGACGCACTTCCCTATACGCCGTATTGCATTACCTGCGCAGAGCGCCAGCAAGCATGACGCTCGACTGATGGCGCGGCGCACGCCGCACGCCGCGCTGGACAAGCCTCGAGGACTCACGCGAGCAAAGGAGCCCCCATGCACGACCATCTACTGTCTTGGAAAGAGCTGGCCGCGCAACTGCGCGTGGATAGCATTCGCTGTTCGACCGCGGCCGGCTCCGGTCACCCGACCTCGTCGCTGTCCGCTGCTGATCTGATGGCGGTGCTGATCGCCAGGTATTTAAAGTACGACTGGAAAGCCCGAGTATCCGAACAACGATCGGCTGATTTTCAGCAAAGGCCACGCCTCGCCGCTGCTGTATGCCATTTACAAGGCCGTCGGCGCGATCACGGACGAAGAGCTGCTTTCTTATCGAAAGTTCGGCAGCCGTTTGCAAGGGCATCCGAATCCTCGGGTGCTGCCGTGGGTCGAAGCGGCGACAGGCTCGCTGGGCCAGGGGTTGGCCATTGGCGTCGGCATGGCGCTCAACGGCAAATACCTCGACGAGTTGCCCTACCGCACTTGGGTCCTGCTTGGCGACGGCGAAATGGCCGAAGGCTCCGTATGGGAAGCGTTCGACAAGGCGTCTCATTACGGTCTCAATCGTCTGGTCGCCCTCATCGACATGAATCGGCTGGGGCAGCGTGGCGAGACCGAGTTGGGATGGAACAGCGGGGCCTACGCCGACCGCGTTCGGGCATTCGGCTGGAACTCCGTCGAGATTGACGGGCACGATCTGGCCGCCATCGACCAGGCCCTTGGCGAAGCGCTCGCTCAGCAAGACAGGCCAACCTGCGTGATCGCAAAAACGATCAAAGGCCGCGGCGTCGAATCGGTGGAAAACGTTAACGGCTGGCATGGCAAAGCGCTGCCCGAAGAGCAGGCCCAGGCCGCGATCGCGGAATTGGGCGGAGCGCGGCGGGTTACGCTTTCCACGGAGCTCCCTGAGCGGCAGGATCCCGCGGACCCGCGCCGATCAGCCGCTCGCGTTGCCCGTCTACAAGCGGGGCGAGAAGGAAGCGACTCGCCAGGCCTATGGCGATGCATTGGCCGCCTTGGGCGCCAGCCTCGGCGACATGGTCGTGCTCGACGGCGAGGTTTCGAATTCGACGCACTCGGGGGAATTTGAACAGGCGTTTCCGAATCGCTTCTTCCAAATGTTCATCGCCGAGCAGCAGATGCTGGGGGCCGCGGTCGGACTGGGTCTGCTCGGCAAAAAGGCATTTGCTTCCACTTTTGCGGCCTTTCTGACGCGCACGTTCGATCAGATCCGCATGGCTGCCGTCAGTAACGCAGATTTGCGGCTCTGTGGATCGCATGCGGGCGTGAGCATTGGCGAGGACGGCCCGTCGCAGATGGCGCTTGAGGATCTGGCGATGATGCGCGCCGTTTTCGGCAGTACGGTGTTGTACCCGTGCGATGCCAATCAAACGGCACGACTCGTCGCACGGACGGCCGATCTGTCGGGGATCTCGTATCTGCGGACGACGCGCGCCAAGACCGACGTGGTCTATGACGAGCAGGAGACGTTCGAAGTCGGCGGCAGCAAGACGCTCCGGCGCTCGGAGCACGACGATGCGGCGGTGATTGCCGCAGGCATTACGGTCCACGAGGCTGTCAAGGCCTGCGACCAGCTTGAAGCCGACGGCATTCACTTGCGCGTGATCGACGCCTATTCGGTCAAACCGATCGATCGGGAAACGCTTCGCGAAGCTGCGCACGACGTGGGCGGAAGATTGATCGTGGCGGAAGACCACTGGCCCGAAGGCGGACTCGGCGCGGCCGTCCGAGAAGCGCTCGATGGGAACGGGGGAGTGCCTGACGGCGGCGCCGCCCGCAACGCTCGCGCACCTGGCGGTTCGCCAGATGCCCGGTTCCGGTTCGCCGGCGGAGCTGCTGGCCGCGGCCGAGATCGACGCCGATCACATCGCCGCGGCGGCGCGAGCGATCGTGAGAGGAGCCTTCGAAACGGCACAGGCGCCCGGCAGACGGGCATAAGGAGCTCCATCATGTCCGGCAATTCCGTGCACGCCTGTTCCGCCGACCCGTCATGCGGAGACGCCGTCGCGCACCGTCGCGCGTAGGCCTTGGGCGGTTGCAGGTTCGGCCGAGCATCTGCCGCCGTACGCCGGCTATCAGTCCGCATTCCATCGTGCATTTCGGTTCGAACTGCGGCACATGCTCACGGACGTGTTCCGCTCCGGAGTGCGCTCGGCGCTGGACGTGGCCTGCGGAGACGGGACCTACGCCTGTTGGCTGGGAGAATTGTTCGGCGCAGCAACGCTTGTGGCGGCCGTCGACGCCGATCTTACCTGGCTGCAAACGTCTCGGCGGCGGCGAGAAGCGCCCCGCATTCGGCAGGTGTCGGCGGATGCAGCCCGGCTGCCGTTCGAGGACGATTCGTTCGGCGCCGTTTGGTGCGCTCAGAGCCTGTGCAGCTTGCCCGACGCGGCGGCTGCGCTCGAGGAGATGCATCGCGTGACGGCGCCGGGTGGATCCGCGGCGGTGCTGGAGAACGATTCTTTGCATGAGCTCATGCTGCCTTGGCCGCCTGAGCTGGAACTAGCGGTGCGCAAAGCCGAGCTAACGGCCTTCCATCGCCGTTCGGCAGACACGGGCAAGTACTATGCGGCGAGGTGTTTGCCCCAGGCGTTCCAGGCGGCCGGTTTCCGCGCCTGCGAGCTGAAAACCTATGCGTTCAACCGCGCCGCGCCGCTCGACTCGGCAGTTCAAGAGTTTCTCGAAGGCTACCTGGCGCAACTCCGGCTCCGCATCGAGCCCTATTTGTCAAACCGCGTTCTGGCGACGTTCGATCGCTATCTGTCCCCCGCCGAACCGACTTGCCTGTTCCGTCGGCCGGGGTTTTCTCTGACGTACTTGAACCATGTCGCGTTCGCGAGCAAGTAAAACCCTCTTTCCGGCAACTCGATCATGCACGCACGTCGTTCGGCTCTCCAGGTCTCAGCCGCAGCCTTTCTGCCGCAGCGGCGGACGATTTCCGCGCTGCGAAAGGCGGCCAAGGAGTGTCAAGGCTGCCCTCTCTATCGGAATGCAATCCAGACGGTGTTCGGCGCCGGGGCGAGGACGGCTGACGGCGGAAATCGATGCCGTGCGGCCGCAGATCGTCGTCTGTCTTGGCGCCACGGCGGCCCAGAGCCTGTTGGGCTCCGCGTTTCGGATCACGCGAGAGCGGGGCCAATTGCTCGAATCGGAGTGGGCCCCGGCAGTGATGGCTACGTATCATCCGTCAGCCGTTTTGCGGGCTCCCGAGCCGGAACAGCGCGAAGCATTGCGGGCGCTGTTGGCGAGCGATTTGAAGCTGGTCGCCCGAACCCTGGCGAAAAGCCCGCAGCGGCAGACTTGACGGACAGAGTCGCCCGGATTCGCTACGCGGCGTCTGCCCGCCGGATCTTCCAGTATTTCTCCAGGCGGCGGCGCAAATGCTTGGGCTTCTCGGCGTAAATCAATCGCCCGAGCGGCTCGAACTCCTCGCGGAATTCGCCCCTGCGGCGTTCGATCGCATTCAGGCACGCCTCGCGCTCGGCGTCGGTTGCGATTTGTGGGCCTTCGCGGCGCAGCATTTCGCGCAGCACAACCAGGTCATGATCGTCTCCGAGCAAGTCGGAAAGGCGCTGCAGCGCTTCGGACATCGGTTGCAGCGCCAGCGGCCAGCATGCTTCGAGCAGATTGATCTGATAACGGTGATGCTTGACCTGCTTGCGCCACTCGTGCAAGGTTTCCGGATGCGGATTCTCAGCGGCCGCTTCCATCGCGCAGCGCACCCGTCGGTAGGTGGCCTCCAAACCTTCGGCCAGCGTCTCGAAGCCGTTGATGTTCTCCGTCCAGGAAGCAATCCGATCCGCGGCGGCCCGAAGGTCACCGGCCAGCCGGGCTTGAGTTTCCGTACCAGCCTGAAGGTCGCTGGCCCGCTGTCGCTCGGCCATGCGGGATCGCACGACGCCCGCCGCCAGGGCGGCGTCGGCCCCCGCTTCGCCTTGACCCTCCAGCCATTCGCCCAAGCCGCGAAGCACGCCGAGAGCCGCTTCTGCGTCGCGGCGACTTGAAAGTTCGCGCGCCACGTCGCGAAAGCAGGCGTTTTCCACCGCGTACTGCGAGCCCAGGGCGCCGCGAATCAACCGGACCAAAGCCCGCAGTTTCTTGAGATGCACGCGGATTTCATGAACCGCTTCACTCTCTTGCTCGGCGTCGTTTTGAAGATGCCGGATAGCGTCTTTGATTTGCTTGCGCAATCTTGCGGATGCCGGCCTTCAAAGGCTTTTTGATTTTCAAGCGAAACGCCATACAATCCACCTCGATTATTCACGGCTACATAGCCCGGTCGTGCGGCGCGAGTTTTGCGCGTCGTCCGCATCGCGCATGGCGTTTTTTTCCAGCAACCTGACAACGCCGCGCTTGTCGCACGAGCAAACCGCGCGGGCGTTCCGCTGCTCTCCCCCGCCGACTGCAGGGTTCGCCGCCAAACACCCTTCGCCGACTGTACGGCTCGGCGAGCCCATTTCGCCCGCCGCGAGCAACTGCCGAGAAGCCTCTTGGAAAAGCACGCATAGACGACTTACCCGCTCGTGACGGTTGGTCGCCATGCGCCCGATGTGGCGTCGGCCTTTCCAATCGCTTTAGAGCGATGCCCAGGCGTTTGTCGCATTCTTCCCCACTATTTACGGTAGGACCGCCCTGCGCGGAATGCAACCGCCTCCCTCGCGGAAAATCAGGTTCGCAACGGCACATCGAATGCACTTTTGTCCAGCGAGTCGAGAGACGCAGAGAACGGCGAAGGAGGGAGATCCGAATCAATGAACGCGAAACGGATAATCGGAACGGGTCTGTGCGGCGCCGCCTGCGCCATCGGCCTGCTGTTCGAGGCCTGCAGTCAGGCGCGGGCGCAATTGTCCCCCCTTGGCGGCCGACCTACTCGAAGCCTGGACAAAGCTTTCGAGGAATTGAGCCATCGACGCGAAATAGACCGGCCCGTGTTGGGAATTAAGATGTCCGGCGAGCGCGACGCTCCGGCCCGAATTACAAGTGTTGTCGTCGGCAGCGCCGCCAGCGAAGCCGGACTGCGGCGCGGCGACGTGATCGAGAAAATCAACCATCAAGGCGTCGACTCGTATCGAGACGTCATTCGGATCATTCAAAGTTACCTGCCGAACGACGTGCTGCGGATCGTTGTTGACCGCGACGGGCGCAGCCGCGAGATCAAGGCCGTGCTGACGGACGCTCAGACAATCGCGGAACGTCAACAGCGCTTGCACGTTAGCAAAGCGAACGACCGTTCCGATTCGGGCTCGGCCGAAACGCTGCGACGCCCATCTGCGGCCGGACCGCATCGGCAAAGCACACGAGCCGCGGAACCAAGCATTCCCATAATTTCGAAGCATGGCGTGAGCCGCAATACCGGCTCCGTTCCAACCAGCAATCAGGAGACCCCTTGATGACCGCCATGGGACAACATCGGTGGGCGATTGCCGAAGGTTATATTCCTTCCTGGAGTCACGGCCCGGAGCCGCAGTTCACAAGTCACGAAACGGCGTGCATCCTGAACACGGGAGACCAGGACGCTCGCGTGGAGATCATGCTGTACTTCAGCGACCGTGAGCCCGTCGGACCGTACCGTGTGGTCGTGCCGGCCCGGCGCACCAGGCACGTGCGTTTTAATGACCTGACGGATCCGGAGCCCGTCCCGCGCGACACCGACTACGCCAGCCTGATTGAATCCGACCAGCCGGTCGTCATCCAGCACACGCGTTTGGACTCTCGCCAGGCCGAGAATGCACTGCTATCAACGATTGCCTTTGGGAGTCCGGGGTAGATCGTCCGTCCAACTTGATGGGAGGAAATCATGAAAGAGACGCTTACGATCGCGACCCGCTTCCTGAGCCTGCCGCCCCCGTTCCTCAGAGCGACTTGGACTCCCATGTCGATCGGGTGGCGGCGGTGCGCAACGCAGTTCAAGCACGCCCCGAGGCCAGCGTGGATGAAATTATCGCGAAGCTGGCCGAGCGGCAGATTCCCGTCTCGGCCACGCTGGTGATGCAAGAGCTCATGCGCGTGCGCCCGGGCGGCAAGAAGTCGACCTGAGATGCGCTTTTCGCCAGGGACGCTACGCTTGCTACAAGCGGTCCAGTTTCACCTGACCCCCAACCGGTCGAGCCGGAACGCGCTTTTGGCTCGAAGGAATCTGACCGAACAGGCAAATCTGACCGAACAGGCAAATCTGACCGAACAGGCAAATCTGAAACTCGTCCTGCCGTTCCAGCTTAACGCCGACCGTCTGGCATCTGACTTCGTTCAGCCGTGCGGAACAATTGGGCGGATCTCACGCCGGCGCCGGCGCAAGCGGGGGTTATCGCCGCCGAACTTGGGGCCGCAGGCGCGGCCGGCTTCAACCGCTTTGTTTGTGACCGCGGTAACGACGGATCAGGGCGTTAGTCGAACTGTCATGCGCAAGCGACGGCTCGTCCTTGCTCTGCAACTCGGGGATAATCCGCTGTGCCAGCACCTTGCCGAGCTCGACGCCCCATTGATCGAACGAGTTGATGTGCCAGATCGAGCCTTGCACGAACACCTTGTGCTCGTACAGGGCGATCAGCTTGCCGAGCAGTTCAGGCGTCAGCCGATCGGCCAGAATCGTGTTGGTCGGCCGGTTGCCTTCAAATGTCCGATGCGGAACTTGGAACTCTTTGACGCCGTCGGCCGCCACCTGTTCGGACGTTTTTCCGAACGCCAGCGCTTCGGTCTGGGCGAAGACGTTGGCCATCAACAAGTCGTGGTGCGGCGCCAGCGGATTGAGCGACTGGCAGAAGCCGATGAAGTCGCAGGGAATCAGCCGCGTTCCCTGGTGGATGAGTTGGTAATAGGCGTGCTGGCCGTTCGTGCCGGGCTGCCCCCATACGATCGGCCCCGTTTGATAATCGACCCGCCGTCCCTCGAGGTCGACGTGCTTGCCGTTGCTCTCCATGTCGAGCTGCTGCAGGTAAGCGCTGAGCCGGCCGAGATAGTGATCGTACGGCAGAATGGCGATGGTCTCGGCGCCGAAGAAATCGATATACCACAGCCCGATCAGCGCCAGCAGCACGGGCAGGTTACGGTCGAACGGCGCCGTGCGAAAGTGCTCGTCCATGGCGTGGAAGCCGGCCAGCATCTCGTGGAAATGGTCCGGTCCGATGGCCGCCATCAGCGACAGCCCGATCGCCGAGTCGTAGGAATAACGCCCGCCGACCCAGTCCCAGAACTCGAACATGTTGGCCGTATCGATGCCGAACTTGGCCACTTCCTTGGCATTGGTGGAAACCGCTACGAAATGCCTGGCGACCGCCTTCTCGTCCTTGAGCGAGCGTAGACACCAGTCGCGGGCAGAGTGGGCATTGGTCAGCGTCTCCAGCGTGGTGAAGGTCTTTGAAGAGACGATGAACAGCGTTTCGTCGGGCTTGAAGTCTCGCGTCGCTTCGACAAAGTCGGTTCCGTCGACGTTGGAGACGAAGCGCATCGTCAATCCGCGATCACTGTAATGTCGCAGCGCCTCATAGGCCATCACCGGCCCCAGATCCGAGCCGCCGATGCCGATGTTGACGATGTTGCGAATTCGCTTGCCCGTGTAGCCTTTCCACTCGCCGCTGCGAACCCGATTGGCAAAGGCGGCCATCTTATCCAGCACTGCGTGCACTTCCGGTACGACGTTCTGGCCGTCGACCAAAATCGACGCGCCTTTAGGCGCACGCAGCGCGACGTGCAGCACGGCGCGATCTTCAGTGACGTTGATCTTGTCGCCGCGGAACATTGCGCCGATCCGCTCGCGCACTCCCGCCTGCTCGGCCAGTTGCACCAGCAGCTTGAGCGTTTCGTCCGTGACGCGGTTCTTCGAATAGTCCAGGTACAGTCCGAGCGCTTCGAGCGTCATTCGCTCGCCGCGTTGCGAGTCGTCGGCGAACAGTTGTCGCAAGTGGACGTCGCGCAGTTGCTGGAAATGCGTCTCAAGCGCTTTCCAGGCGGCAAGCTGACGCAGAGGCGAAACGGTCGCGGTCATGCTCCGATCCTTTCCAAACAAGGCGCCGGGGGACAGGCTGGCGCAGCGTTAACGTTTCCGGCCGGCTTCTAGCAAGCCCGGCAAGTCGTAATCGACCAGTTCGCCGATCCGATTGATCGTAATGTCCGCCGGCGGATAGTCGGCCAGCGCCTTCGGGTCGTGCGCGTAGTGCCCCTGCCGCGGAAAGACGGTCGTCAACCGCGAGCCCCAGAAACTCTTAATTGCCGTCAGGATCCGCAGCTTGTCGTCGACGAGCACGTAATGTTCGGCTGGAAACCGCTGCTCGACGTCGTCCAGTTCGTGTTCCTTGTGGATATAGATCAACACGCGACCCTCGACCGCGTCGAACAGGCCCGAGCGTTCCACCTTGCGGGGCTGAAACACGACGTCGCCGTCGGACAGAATGACCACCGGCCCCCAGGTCCCCAGGTGTTCGATTACGTCGAGCGAGCCGGGAAACAGCCGATTCGCAAACGGATAGTCCACCAGGAACGATGAGACTCGCAACAGGTTCGGATCGTGGGGATTTTCCACTCGGTAGCGTTGCAACGCGCCCAGGTAATCGGCGTAGCCCAACTCGGCGCGCAGTTGTTCGAACAACGTCCAGTAGCGCTGCTGGCTGTCGGCGCCGAAGGCGCGCGTCAGGTGACGCCGCAGATCGTCGGCGACCCGATCGTTGTCCAACAGCGTATTGTCGACGTCGATCAGAAAAACGACCGGGTGAACGTGTGCCATGCCGGGAACCCTCCGTGCTGCCAATGCTCGATTTCTTCAGCGCGCTACGAAAACTTGCTGCAATTATTGCCCCGCAGCCTTTTCCACGTGGCCGCCGAACTCGAGCCGCATGGCCGACATCAGCTTGTCGGCAAATTCCGCCTCGCCGCGTGAGCTGAAACGTTCATAGAGTGCGGCGCTGAGCACCGGCGTCGGCACCGCCTCATCGATGGCGGCCGTGAGCGTCCAGCGGCCTTCGCCCGAGTCGGAAACGCGTCCGGCGAAGTCCTTCAGCCCGGGCGATTTCAATAGCGCGATCGCAGTCAGGTCAAGCAACCAGGAGCCGATCACGCTGCCGCGACGCCAGACCTCGGACACGTCGGTCAGGTTGATGTCGTATTGGTAATATTCCGGGTTTCGCAGCGGCGTCGTCTCGGCGTCGATCTCGTGCTGCGCTTGCCCACGTTGGCGTTGTGGAGAATATTGAGCCCTTCGGCGTAGGCGGCCATGATGCCGTACTCGATACCGTTGTGGACCATCTTCACGAAATGGCCGGCTCCGTTCGGGCCGCAGTGCAGGTAACCGTTCTCGGCGGTTCCGTCCACTTTGTCGCGCCCGGGCGTCCGCGGCGCGGAGTCTACGCCCGGCGCCAGTGCCGAAAACACGGCATCGAGCCGCTCGACCACCGCGGTCTCTCCGCCGATCATCTGGCAGAAGCCGCGTTCCAGTCCCCACACGCCGCCGCTCGTGCCGACGTCGACGTAATGAATGCCCTTGCTCTTCAACTCGCCGGCGCGGCGGATATCGTCGTGGTAGTAGGAGTTGCCGCCGTCGATGATGGCGTCGTCTCGCTCCAGCAGCGGGGCCAGGCTGGCGATGGTCTTATCGACCACGGCGGCGGGCACCATCAGCCAGGCGGCGCGCGGTTTGTCGAGCTGCTTTACGAATTCTTCGAGCGAACTGGCGCCGACCGCGCCTTCCTTGACCAAGGTTTTTACTGCCTCTGGATGGACGTCGTAGACGACGCACTGGTGGCCGGCGCGCATCAACCTCCGCACCATGTTGGCTCCCATTCGGCCCAACCCGATCATGCCAAGCTGCATCGACTGACTCCTTTCTCGCGGAGGCTGCGAGCCTCTCGATCTGATGTGCTGCCGTTCGCCTCCCCCGCGGGAGCCGACTGGAACGCCGTCGCATACGACTGGCGAGCGACGGCCCGACCTGCGCTGAACAGCAGAGGCCAGGGACGATCCGCCCGCGATTGTAAACAAGCGGTCGCATTCTGGCTATGGAGTGTCCGGCGATTGGCCAGCGTGAACCCAATGGAAACAAAAGTTCCAGTCAGGGGCGTTGCCGGCGGCGCCGCCGGCAACGCGCGTCGCACCGCCGCCGTCTTTCCGCAGCCCCTGCGTTTCGGAGCCGATTGGCGGTAAAATGCAATATTCCTGTTTCCGGCAAGCTCCCTGAAGTTGCAACCCATGGCCCAGTTGGATCTGATCGCTACCTCCGCCGTTGGTCTCGAAGCCGTCGTAGCCCGCGAATTGAAGGCGTTGGGCTACGAGAGCAAGACGCTGCAAACCGGCCGCATCCTGTTCCAGGCCGATGAAGCGGCCTTGTGCCGGGCCAATCTCTGGCTGCGCGCCGCCGATCGCGTGCTGCTGCGCTTAGGCGAGTTCGAAGCGACCGATTTCGGGCAGCTTTTCGATCAGACCTATGCTCTGCCGTGGGAGGCCTGGCTGGGCGCCGACGCCGCCTTTCCGGTCAAGGGCCGTTCGGTCAAGTCGCAATTGTCCAGCGTGCCGGCCTGCCAGAAGATCGTCAAAAAGGCGATCGTCGAAAAGCTCAAAGCCGCGTACGGCGACGGCTGGCTGCCCGAAACCGGTCCGCAATACACGGTGGAAGTCGCGTTGCTCAACGACCGGGCGACGCTCACGCTCGATGCCAGCGGCGCCGGCTTGAACAAGCGCGGCTATCGCAAGCTGGTCGGCGAGGCGCAGTTGAGAGAGACCATGGCGGCGGCGCTGGTGCTGTTGAGCTTCTGGCGTCCCGAGCGGCAACTGGTCGATCCGTTTTGCGGCTCGGGCACCATCCCGATCGAGGCGGCCTTGATCGGCCGCAACCTGGCGCCGGGCCTGAATCGTTCCTTCGCCGCGGAGAGCTGGCCGACCCTTTCCGCGCGGCTGTGGGAAGAGGCCCGGCAAGAAGCCCGCGACCTGGCGCTGCCCGACTTGCCGCTGCGGATCATCGGCACGGACAAGAGCGAAGACGCTTTGAGCCTGGCCCGTTACCATGCCGAGCAGGCCGGCGTGAGCGGGCAGATCCATTTTCAACAGCGAGATTTTTACGATCTCACCAGCAAGAAGGAATACGGCTGCGTGATCTGCAACCCGCCCTATGGCGAGCGGCTCGGCGATCATGACGAGCTGGAAGACTTGTATCGCGCCATGCCGACGGTTCTGCGGCGATTGAAGACCTGGTCTCACTATGTGTTGACCGCCTTCCCCGACTTCGAGACGCTCGTCGGCCGCAAGGCCGATCGCCGGCGCAAGCTCTACAACGGGCGAATCGAGTGCACGTACTACCAATTCTACGGGCCGAAGCCCGGCACGTACCTCGCGCCCGATGCGGTGCAACCGAAAGACGATGAGGAACTCGGAACGCGGCACTCGGAGCGCGTGCCGGAGGTGGAACAACCGGCGCCGCGTGAGACGACTTTGGCGAGCGGAGAGCGTCAGCCCCTCGGTCCGGACGCAGAGTGCGGAATGCGGAACGCGGAACGCGAAACTGCAGACCGAGCAGACCCCGTCGAAGCTGCCAAAGCAACGGAACCAGCGAGAGCCAGGCCGAAGCCGCCAACGCCGATCGCGCGACCGGCGTTCGGCGGATTGTCGGCCAAGTCGAGAGAGCAAGGAGAACTGTTCGCTCGCCGCCTGACGACCCGGGCGAAACATCTGCGGCGCTGGCCGACGAAACGCGGCATTACCTGCTTCCGCCTGTACGATCGAGACGTTCCCGAAATCCCTCTGGCCGTCGACCGCTACGAAGACTGTCTGCACCTGGCGGAGTACGAACGGCCTCACGACCGCTCGCCGGGCGAACACGCCGACTGGCTCGACTTGATGGCCCGCACGGCCGGCCAGACGCTCGGCGTGGCGCCGTCTAACGTGTTCATGAAACGCCGCGAACGGCAACGCGGCATATCGCAGTACGAACGCTTCGCCGACTCGGGGCGCACGATCGTGGTCGGCGAAGGCGGGCTGAAATTCCGGGTCAATCTCTCGGACTATCTCGACACGGGATTGTTTCTCGATCATCGCATCACCCGCTCGATGGTTCGCGAGCAAGCCGAAGGGAAACGGTTCCTGAATTTGTTCGGCTATACCGGCTCGTTCAGCGTCTACGCCGCAGCCGGCGGCGCCGCCGCGACGACGACCGTAGACCTGTCGAACACCTACCTGCAATGGGCCGAGGACAATTTTCGGCTCAATGGGCTCGCTGGGCGCCGCCATCGCTTCGTTCGCGACGATGCCCTGAGCTTTTTGCAATTCCATCCGCCCGGCCCGGCGTACGACCTGGCCGTGGTCGATCCACCGACTTTCTCCAACAGCAAGAAGACCGACGACGTCTGGGACGTGCAGCAAGGCCACGCGGAATTGCTCAGATTGCTGATCGCCTTGATGGCGCCGGGCGGCGTCATCTTTTTCTCGACCAACTCCCGCCGCTTCAAACTGGCGGAAAGCGAGTTACACGGCGTCAGCATTCGCGAAATCAGCCGGCAGACTGTGCCTGAAGACTTTCGCAACCAGCGAATCCATCGCTGCTGGCGAATGGTGGCGGGGGAGACGGGCCATGGCGCGCTGTAGAATTAGGGCTGTTCACTTTTACTGATCGGAAAGCAGTTGTAATGGGGCCGGGTGGCTGGGGCTGAGCCTTGGCGAATCCCCAGAACGAACCCGGTCTGGGGCGCACCGCGTTTTGCCCCGGGCGCCGCTCATCCAAAAGTGGAGATGACGCCCGAGAAGTGAAAGCCCCTGCTCCGCAGTACGTCGTGCGTGGCAGCTCCTTACGTCGCGTGGTATTCTGGCGCTAGCGACAGGCAGCGTTGAAGCTGACGCCGGAACCGCCGGAATTTCCCAGAAACGCTTCCAGAGGGCCAACGTTCTTTATGCCAAGCGACCAGGCAGCGGCTGTGCGGCGACAGCCTCGCCCGATCTCCCGCCGGCGGCGATGGCTGTCTCGCCTGGCGGCGATCGGTTTCGGCTTCTTGCTGCTCGGCGCTTTCGAAGGGCTGTGCAGGCTCTGCGATTGGGGCCGGCCGGAGTTGCACGACGACCCGTTCGTCGGTTTTCGTTCCGTCCGGCCGCTGTTCGTGCTGAGCGAAGACGGCGCCCGCTACGAGATTCCCAAGGCCCGGCAGACGCACTTCCGCCCGCAATCGTTTTCGGCCAGCAAGCCGGACAACGAGTTCCGCATTTTCTGCCTGGGCGGTTCGACGGTGCAAGGCCGGCCCTATGCGGTCGAAACCTCCTTCACCACCTGGCTGGAGCTCAGCCTGCAGGCGGCCGACCCCGTCGACATTGGAAGGTCGTCAACTGCGGCGGCATTTCGTACGCCAGCTACCGGCTGACGCCGATTCTGCAGGAGCTGCTGCACTACCAGCCCGACCTGATCGTGATCTGCACCGGGCACAACGAGTTTCTCGAAGATCGCGAATTCGAGCACCTCCGCGAGCGCGGCAAGCTGCTGAACGCGGCGCTCGCCGCAGCCTCGCGGCTGCGGATGTTCACCCTGATGCGCGAAGGCTACGTTCGCTTGCACGGCGCCTCGTCAAGCGATCCGCCGGAAGGCCGGCCGCTGCTGAGCGAAGAGGTGGAGGCTTTGCTCGACTATCGCGGCGGCCTGGAGAAGTATCGCCGCGACGACTCATGGCGCAGCGGCGTGATCCGGCAATTCAATTTCCATCTGCAGCGCATGCTGCAACTGTGCCGCAACGCCGAGGTTCCCGTCGTACTCATCAATCCTGTCTGCAATATCGGCGACTCGCCGCCGTTCAAGTCCGAGCATCGGCCCGGCCTCAGCCGCGAGGATTTGGCGCAGTGGGACGCGCTGCTGGACAAGGCGCGAGAGCGCTTCCGCCGCGAAAGCTACGATCTGCACGCGGCCGCGGCGCTGCTGGAACAAGCTTGCGAAATCGATCCCTTGCATGCGGGCGGCTGGTACACGCTGGCCGAATGTTACCGGGCCGTCGGCCGCATGGACGAGGCCCGCGAAGCCTACCTGCGAGCGAAGGAGCTCGACGTCTGTCCGCTCCGGATCCTGGAGCCGATGCACCAGGCGATCCTCGACCTGGCCGATGACACGGACGCGCCGCTGGTCGACGTCCAGCGGCTTTTCGAGCAACAGAGCCCGCATGGCATCGTCGGGAGCGATCAACTGGTCGACCACGTGCATCCTGAGATCGAAGGCCATCAGCATATCGCCGACGCGTTGGCCGACAAGCTGGTCGAATTGGAGATTGTCCATCCGGCGCCCGATTGGCAGGAGGAAAAGGGGCGCCGCTATCGAGCACAGCTCGACGGTCTTGACGACTTCTACTACATCCGCGGATTACAGCGCCTGCAAAGTTTGCGGCTTTGGGCCAAAGGCCGGGCCGCGGCCATCCGGCCGACGCCAAGCGACGGCGCAGCGCCGGTTGAAGAACCCCGCGATGCGGCAGAATAAAGAGGATCGCTGTAGCGAAATTCGTGAGAATTCCGAGCGTCGCGGCAGCGGAATCACTCCGGCAATGCGCTGCGAGCAATAACCGAAACCGCCAGCCCCGGGAAGGCGCCCTGTGAAGGCAAAAAGATGGAGGGCAAAAAATGAAGAGCGGGATTGGAGAGAATCAGGAGGAAAGAAAGCGGGCGGCAGATCCGCAGTGACAGGCGCCCCAAATCCTGTTTCTATTTTTTTGCCCCAATCTTTTTGCCAGCCCTGTCCGACCTGATTGACGCCGGCATTTTCATCATTCGGGACGTCGCTGAAATGACAACTGTTGAAAATTCCGGCCCCTCGGCGGTTCCCAAAAGTTAAGGCGCCTTGAAATGCCGCCGCCGCTCCCAGAATCTTCACAGATTCTGCTACTGTCGTTGCGATGCTACCGCCGACGATTCGCCGCCGCTGCTACGATTAAGAGCAACTTTCCCCGTCTTGCCCTGGCCGCGGTCTCGGCCGTAGAATCGCGGGCTGTCGCTTTCCCCGCCCCAACGCCCCCGCCGCTCTGCCGAACATGCGAACCAGCCAGGTCAAAGCCAAGTTGTCGCGAAACGAACCGGTGCTCGTTCCCGCGTTACATTTCACCGATCCCTCCGTCTACGAGCTGACGAGCCTGATGGGCTTCGACTGCATCTGGATGGACCTGGAGCACCACGCTTACAGCGTTGAGACGGCCGGCGGCCTGATGCGGGCCGCCCGCGTGGGTACATCGGACATCATGGCCCGGCCGGCCAAGGGCGAGTTCATGCGGATGGGCCGGTTGCTGGAGGCGGGCGCCCAAGGCATCATGTACCCGCGTTGCGACAACGCCGATGAGGCCCGGCAGGTCGTCCGCTGGTCGAAGTTCGCCCCGCTCGGCACGCGCGGCTTTGACGGCGGCAATCCCGACGCGCCGTATTGCTCGATGCCGATCGGCGACTACATCCGCCAGGCCAACGAGCAGACCTTTCTGGTGCTGCAGATCGAAGACTTGCAGGCCGCCGAAAACGCCCCGGCGATCGCCGAGGTGGAAGGAATCGACGTATTGTTTGTCGGACCGGCCGATCTCTCCATTCTCAGCGGCGTGCCCGGCCAGTTCGACCACCCGCTCGTACAGGACGCCATCAGCAAAGTCGCCGCCGCCGCGACCCGCGCCGGCAAACACTGGGGCACCACCAGCGGCTCCGCCGAGCGCACCAAGCAATTGCTCGACCAGGGCGCCCGCTTCATCTGCCAGGGCTGCGACCTGGTAATGGTCATGCAGGGCCTCGAGCAGATTCGCCGCGACGCGAGGGAGCTGGGATTTAATTTCAAAGCCAGCTCATAGCGGACTCAAAGGGGGAAAAGGGCGACAGAGTCCAGGCCGCCGGTTCTCCGTCTTTTTTCTAATTCCCTACCCGGCTTTCCGGGCGAATGGCGCACTCGCAATGCACTGCCTCCAAATGCGCGTCAGTCGCTCATTCTCCGTTGCGTGCGGATGGCTTAGGTGCATGCGAGGAAGATCCGGTTCCCGTATAAAGGCGCACTCTGTCAGCCTCTGATAGCCTTCCTGGCAAGAGGAACTGATCGAAGTTAAGATGGCCCGCGGAGCCGATTTATAAGCGACGTTTCTAAAGCATGAATGCTTCTTCGCCTCACGCTGCATCAAGACAGTTCGCGCCGACGCAGTTTAGCGGCAAGATCTGGATCCTTGCAACACAGTTTGCCATCTTTGGCAGCCTCTCCGTGCAGGCGCTGATCGCCGGACCGCTGTTCTTAACCGGCATAATGAAAACTGCCGATAGAAGGCCTGCGACCGAGGCAGGCATAGCCCTAACGCTAATTGGGGCGCTGCTGGCGCCGGTTGCAGCCCTTTTTCTATTCAACATCCTTGCACGGCGTCGCCCCTTGCTCTATCTCTGCCGAGAGGGAATCGTCGTTAACCTAATTGGCGTCTCGTCATTGGACGGCTTGCCCCTAGTCCCAGGATTCAGTCGCGCTATCGCGCTGGTGCGAGTGGCGTGGCTGATTGTGTCGCTGCAAGGTTTTAAGCAGCAACTCGTCTATGCACCCTGGCAGGGCTTTCAGGCGGCGCAGGTCTCGGGCCTCCCCATGCAACGCAAGCTGGCGGTGTTTGCCAATTTCTTCCGACCGGCGCCGATAGGAGTCCAGCCAGAGTTCATCAGCGATCAACTTTGGTTTGCGGAAGTTGAGTTTACCTCTTCGCTCGAGCAAATCGCCCGCTCGATCACGGTTTATTCCACGGACGCTCGCGCCGACAGCAACTGCCGAGTTGGCAAAACTAGATCGCCTTGGGCATCGTGCCGCAGCCTTTTCAGCGCCGACCGCACGGCGAGGCGTTGCGTCCGCACAGGACCCGACGGTGCGCTCGGTAATGCGGCCCTGCGCCGTTACGCCCCGCATCGCCGGTTTGATTGCCTGCCTCGGTTCGCTCGGGTAAGCTGATCGGCAAGTCCCTTCCCACAGTTTTTGACAAAACGTGGCGAGAAAAGGATAACGGGCATGATTTGTCCTCATTGCCATACGGCGGTGCAACCGGTGGCGCTCCGCCACGGCGAAATGATTTGCCCAGGGCGCCGGCGGACCTTTCGCGCCGCGGCGAAAGTCGCGCCTGCCGCGCCGGAGGTCTCTCGTCGCCCGCCTCCCGCGCGATGGCAATCTCAGCCGCGGCGCCAGCGCGGTGGTATCTGCGTCAAGGCGACGGCGCATCGGTCGGCCCGATGCCAAAAGATCAACTCGACAAGTTGGCGCATGCCTGCGAACTCAACTCCGGCACGCAAATCTGGCAAGAGGGCTGGCCGCAAGCGATCTGAGCCGCTCAACTCTATTCGTGGGTTGCTGATGTCGTTCCTGTCTTATCCGACGCCGACGACTCGTCGACGCCGGCGCACGCCGTGCTCCCGAGTCCCTGGCAGCAAGCGGGACGTCGCGAGCTCGCTCAGTCGACGCCTGCATGGGCTTTGGCGATCTTCGTCGCGGCGACTGCCGTCGGCGCCTTCGTGATATTCGGGCTGATTCTCGCTTTACGATGTCCGGCTGAGCCAACCCGAGAGGTTTTGCGACTCGGCTCTCGAACGGCAACAGTCCGTCCCTGATTCCGCCCAAAACGGCGGCAGGCGCCGACGGCTCCTGCCGCGGGCGAACGTCACGCGTCAGAGCGACTGTACGCCCATCTCCGGATAGCCGGGCTGGCTCGGCGTCAGGCCGCCGGGCGTGCAGACGGCCTGCCAGATGTTCAATGCGATGCCGTCGATGATGAAACGCACGCTCCCATCGCCGAACATCACGTTCACGCCGCCCGGATGTTCGCTGCGGGCCGTCATGGTTATGGCCCGGTTGTTATAAGCCGTGTACGAACCGACGCACGGAGCACGGAGGTCGTTGATGCAGGTCGCCGCTCGCGTTCCATCGGGAACCAGGCTGTTGGGCGTGTAGTTGTGGTGATACAGCGGGCCTTCCGGATAATGGAACACGCCCCGCTGATCGCCGTTGGGGGCGCCGCCCGGCACGACGCGGATCTCCGAAATCAGCGCCGTCGTGGTCGTGCCGTCGAGGAAATCGGCGATCCGAGTCTCGCTGTTGACATAGAACACGCCGGGAATTCTCGCGGCGGGAAGACTGGTCACGGCGCCCGTGGAAGGATTCTTGCCGACGAAGGACCATTCCGCCATCGGTCCGATGCCGTTGTTGGCTACGTAACTTCCCCGCGCATAGGCATTGTACCACAGCACGTTGTCGACTTTGCGGTTGGAAGGACAGACCAAGGGCGGAATCGCGTTGCGAGTCACCGGGGCGTTGTTCGTCATGGACGGCGCGGCCGCCGCACTGCCGAACCCCAACGTCGGATTGATCAGGTTATACAGTGCGGTCAGCTCCATATACGGCATGACGCAGACGACCCACGTCGATTCGCCCAAATCGATATTGTTGCCGTTATAGGGAACTTTATGGCCGTACGGAAAGCTCCCCTTCGAGTCGTGATGCGCCTGCATGGCGATGCCGACTTGCTTGAGGTTGTTGGTGCATTGAGTCCGGCGCACCGTTTCGCGCACCGCCTGGATGGCGGGCAGCAGCAAGGCGATCAGGATTCCGATGATCGCGATGACGACCAGCAACTCGACGAGGGTAAACCCCCGCGAACAACGAAGCCCTTTCATAGCAGGATCCTCCCAGGGTCTGGTTTTTGGAGTTGATGAACTCGGCGGGTGCGATTTGTGCAATGGTGCGCAAAGCGGCAAGGCGCACGGCGTTTCTCCGGGCATGCAAACGACCGCGGATCTGCGTGCATCGAGGCGGGAGCTGTCTGCTACTTGGTTGCGGCGGACGACGCGAGTTCGAAGTCATGCTGATTCGCCTGGCCGGCGACAATTTCGCACGTCGTCTTCTCCGAAATCATTTGCAAGTCGTCGACCATCGTGCCTTCCGGCGCAGGCGGGCCGGCTTCAATCTGTTTGCCCGTCTTCCGCGACGCGGAGATGATCACCGTTTTCTTGCCCGGGGGCAGCCCTCTCTCACCCTCGAGGCGGTACTTGCCCTCCTTGATCTCGCCGCCAATCGTCGGCCCCATCGAGTCGCTGGGGGCGAAACTGATCGTGCCGCTCTCAATGGGCTTGCCGTCCCAGGCGACATTGCCTTCCGCGGTGATCAGGTCCGTTCCACAGCCGGCGAGCAATAGCACGACGCCCGCCAGGGCCGACCCCAAGGCCCGTCGCTTGTCCAAGTCTTTCCGCATACGCACCTTCCTGTCTTGCAACGCAAACGCGGCAGTTCCTTGCGTCAGCCGGATCCTCGACGAGATGCAGCGTTCGATCGCCGCCGACGGGTCTTGGGGATGAATAGCTAGCGACAAGGAACCTTCAACTACACCGGGCCGCGAAAAAGATAGCCGGTTTGGCGAATGCCCGGACAAGCGCGGCGCTGATCATTTCGCGGCGACCACGGTCACTATCAAGAGCGGGCGCAGCAAAGTCAACAATTTTAGCATTGTCACGTAAAACGACTTGTAGTCGCAATATGAGTGCAAATAAAGTTATTTTTATCCGTGCCCGGAAAGGGGCTTGGAAGCGTCGCTCCCTTAACGCGCCCGCGCATGCGCGGGCACTCGCTTCCGCCCCGTCGGTTGTGACGCGAGTGAGCCGTCAGGCTCAATCAAAACCTACGAACCGAAAACCTGTTGAACAAAGGAAGTCGCGCCGACGGCGCACGCCCATGCAGCACGTCGCGCGAGCGAGCTGCCGTTTTCGGCGGGGATAGCGTCTGTACGAGATTGCGGCGCCATTTGCACCGCGATGCCGTGGCGAAACGCCACGCGGTCAGTCAGCCGGCCGGCTCGCCGAATATCCGCAAGGCGCCGTTGAGAGATGAACTGCGCCCAGTGGGGCGACGCGCCGCGGTCATCACGCGGATTGCCACTCGGCTGCGGCGGCGCAGCATCACAATAGGAACGGATCCGCATGGCTCCGTCGCGGCGAAAGGCGCAGTGCCGCTCCTGATGAAGTTGCCGGCCGCGATTCGCGAAAATCAAATCGATCGCGATTTTCAGAGAGACCTGCTTGCAAGCGAGCTGGGACGATCTTTTGAGCAAGCGTCCCTTCGTTTGCGAGCACGGCGATCGCCCGGCAAGTCGCCGACCTAGGCGACTGCTCTCGACTTCGACCGTTGCGCTTCAAGCGCACCGCCTGTAATCCCTGCAATTCACTGTCCGACCGATAAGCGGCCAGGCAGCCGCGCCGGACGGCAGGCTGCAGCCGATCCATCAGAACATCTTGATTGGAAGCCCGGCAGGTCCGATACTACGTTTACGGCTCGCGCCGCGACCGTTGGGGCCTTCCTTCCGCGCTTGCACGCCGCAGAGACTTGCCGATGCTGCCAATCTTGGGCCAGGGTCAACCTTTGTGCGATGGTCTGTCTCGACGCGAATTGCTGCGCAGTCGGCGGCGTCGGGTTGGGCGGGCTGACTCTGGCACGCCTGCTCCAGCAGCGTGCGGAAGCGACCGAGACGCAGCCCCGCGCCGGGCCAAGTCGGTCATCGTGCTGTTCAACGGCGGGGGCATCCCCCAGCACGAGACGTGGGACCCCAAGCCCGAGGCGCCGCGAGAAGTGCGCGGCGACTTCGCCGCAATCGCCACGCGCACGCCCGGCCTGCTGGCCGGCGAGCTGATGCCCAAGACGGCGCAGTTGACCGACAAGATCGCGGTGATCCGCACCATGGTCACCGGCGACAACTCGCACTCGACCAGCGGCTACCAGATGCTGACCGGCGTGCCGCATATTCCGCTCAGCCGCGAGAACTCGCTGCCGGGCAAGCCGAACGACAGCCCGCCGTTTAACGCGATCGTGAAGGCGCTGCGTCCGCCGCGGGGCGGTCTGCCGTCTTCGATCGTCGTTGCCTCGTCGGATGGCGAATTTCGACGGCCTGTATCCCTGGCCGGGCACCGAATGCCGGCGTGTTGGGGCGCAAGTGCGATGCCTGGCTGATGGAGTGCGATCCGTCGGCGAAGAATTTCGCGGCCCCCGGATGCGCACTGCCCGAAGATTTGCCGCGCATGCGGTTCGATAGTCGTTTGTCGCTCCTTGAGCAACTGGATCGTCGGATCGCCGACGCCGCCGATCGGGCGGAGATCGCCGAGTACGATCGCTACCGACAGCAGTCGCTCGATCTGATTGCCGGAGACAAGGCCCGCACGGCGTTCGATATCGCCCGCGAACCGGATCGCGTCCGCGACCGTTACGGTCGCACCAAGCACGGGCAGTGCGTGCTGTTGGCGCGCCGCCTGGTCGAGGCGGGCGTGTCGCTGGTGCAGGTCAACTGGGCCTCGCCCGACAAGAAACTGCCCAACAACGGCGGCTGGGACACGCACGAAAAACACAACGAAAGTCTCAAGGGCTGGTTGATGCCGATGATGGACCAGACCTATTCGGCCTTGATCGAGGATCTCGACCAGCGGGGTCTGCTCGACGAAACGCTGGTTTGCTGGGTCGCCGAGTTCGGCCACACGCCCAAGTTCAATGCCCGCCGCCGGCCGCGATCACTGGGGCCGCGCGTTCTGCATCGCGCTGGCGGGCGGCGGCATTCGCGGCGGCGTGGTGCACGGCGACACCGACAAGCACGCGGCCGCGCCGCTGGACGACGTCGTCCGGCCTTGCGACTATCTGGCCACCGTGTTCCACCTGCTCGGCTTCCATGCCGAAACGCAGGTCCACGATCTGGAAGGCCGCCCGCTGCCCATCTCTCGCGGCCGCGTCATCGAATCGGTGCTGGCTTAAACGCTGCATCGTCGACTTTCGCTCCCGCGAAAGTACGTGCTTTCGCAGGAGCGAAAGCCGACTATGGCGCCAGGTGATTTCAACCCGTAGGGTGGGCACTGCCCACCGGCAAATCATGGTGGGCAGTGCCCACCCTACAGGCTAATCGAAAAGCGTTTGCTGCGTCATCGCGGGCGGCTTGGGTTCATGTCCAAACACGCTTCGTCCGCCGTGCAGGTGCGAAATGCGGCGTTCGTGTTCCAGGACTTGCTCGAAGTGCGCCTGCGGCTTCAATTCTCGCTCGACCTTTAAGACAAAGTGATGTAGCCGTTTCAGCCCGTGGCTGCGGTCGGCATCGCCCAGTTTGGCTTTTTCCAACGAGGTTTGCAGCAATTCGATGGTCCGGTCGTAGACTTTCGTGGGTACGGGAAAGGGATGGCGATCCTTTCCGCCATGCGCGAACGCAAACCGGGCCGGGTCGCTGAATCTTGCCGGGGCCCCGTGAATCACTTCAGCGACGAGCGCCAGCGACTGCAGCGTTCGCGGGCCGAGCTTTTCCACGAGCAGCGCCGAGGCGAAGTCGGACAGGTTGCGTTCGTAAGCGGTGGCCAGCACCGCGCCGAGCCGCTTGAGATCAACGCACTGCTTGCCGACCGCGTGCCGCCGATCCATCGTCAACTTGCGGATCTCCGTCAGGTTCTTCTCGGGCGGCTGGTTGAGGATTTGCAGAATGGCCGACTGGGCGGGCGATGCATCGCGATCGACGAGGTTGACGATCTGCCCTTGGTGCGGCCCGGCAATGCCGCTGTGCGGCGAACTCACAAAGCTCGTCAGCGCGGCGGAATGCCAGTGATAGCGCCGCGCCAGCCGGGTCTTGTCGTTCATCCCCTGTTGGATAACGACCCACTTCCCCTCGCTGGTGACAATGAAGCTGTGCAAGTAGAGCTGAAAGCCGTCGCCGACGGCGTTGTTGTCGACGCGGGCGGAAAGCCGGCTGGCCTGGACCAACTGCGTGGCATCGAGCCCCGTCTTTTCGCCGACGGCGATCAATTCGTCCGGCGTTTTGCGCGAGTGCCGCCCGCGGCCGCCGCAAACGTAGATTCCCAACTCGGCCGCCTTGGGGCTCAGCGCCCGCTTCAATGCGCCGACCACGGACGTCGTAATCCCCGAGGAATGCCAGTCCATGCCGAGCACGCAGCCGAAGGCCTGGAACCAGAACGGGTCGGCGAGCCGCTCCAACAACTCATCCTTGCCATACGCGAGTAGAATGCTTTCCGAGATGGCGCCCCGCAGCGCGGTCATCCGCTGCCCGAGCCACTGCGGCACGCGGCCTGAATGGAGCGGCAGGTCGGCATATCCGGAGCGCTTCATAGAAATAGGGACCTGCTTGCCGATTGAGGGTGAACCGTCTTTAAGGCGCCGAGCGACGAGAATGAATTATCCTCGTGATCTCAAACGAGAGCAATTGCGAATTGGCCCGCTCTGGCGGCTGGCAAGCTGTTCGCACGCGCCGACGCAGGGAAGTTTGCATTTCGGCGATCGTCCGATCGAATCAGCCGGCAACGACCGCCGGCGCCGGCCGGGCGATTCCCGCCCAGGCGGTGCGCGCCGCGTCAGGCCATTCGCATTCTCCGTCGTCGTACCAGAAGTGATCGCCAATGGTCCGCGGCGTTCCTTGGTCCGCCAGTTCCAGACCGCACTCGGCAGTCAGCCGTCCGCAATAGACGGCGATCGCATCCATGATCTCCTGGCGCTTCTCCGCCTGCTCGCGAGCAGGCGCGGCGACGGTGCGGCGCTTTGCCGGTCGCCGCTGCGCTTCTGCTGAAAGGTCTTTGCGCCAGCGATTAAGCGCCTGGCAAATTGCGTGTAACAACTGCGGACTCAACTCGCCATCGCAGACAGTGATGCCGAAATCCTGCGGGGCTCGGCGCCTCGGCCGCTGTCGGCGGGCGTTCGTAGTGTGCAAGAGTCTGCTTGAGCTTGCGGTAAGCAATGCGGCCGCCGACGGCGACGACGCGGCCGTCGCAGCTCACATACAGCCGCCGATGCAGCACGCGCCAAGCAAAACATGCCGCGCGTCGCGGACCGATGGACGAGACATAAAAACACCAGGGCGCAATGGGATGCGCATCGCGCTCGGCGGCTACATGCCATGGCGGCAGGCGGCGCAGAGCGGCGAGATCCCGTGGAAGAAAACGAGGGCGCACAGCCGCAGTCGCCGGATACTCCGCCATCAAGCGGCTCCGGCGATCGCAGCGGCAACGAGATTACGGCGTTGCCTGGCGAGTCGCGGCTACCCCAGGCCCTGCGGCATGGTCAGCGCGATTCGCTGCAACGATCGGCGCGATGTGACGAGCATGGCGGTTCCTTTGTGCAGCGAAGGGGAATGAAAGCGTCGCGAAGCCCAACCTCGGGCTTCGATTGCCTGCGAGGGAAGACACAGAGATGGAAGAAAGGTTCGGGTCAGGCGAGAACCCTTGACACGCCGCCTCAGAGCACAAGTAAAATGACCGTGTCAGCTCAATCTTCCCGTTTTGTGAAGAGGCCCGACGCGGGCGAGCAAAGAGACCGAAGAAAATACCATTCCGCCTCAAATCCGGCTATGAAGCGAGTCAAAATGGTTACGTCACCGTATTCCTGAAAGACGCAACGATCTCTGCCGCCGACCGGGAATACTTGCAGAACACGCTGCCTGAGGTTCACTTTGTTTTTGCTGCAAACGGTTGAGGACGCATCCCAATTGATAATCGCGGGCAACAATTCAATCCAGCCGATGGGCCGGCGTCCGCCCGCGCTTGGCCGCGGGAGTAAGGCACGATGCGAATTCTGATCGCCGAGTTGAAACAGGAGACCGCGACGTTCAATCCGGCGCCGACGCGGTACGCAGATTTTCACGTTTATCGCGGCGACGAAATCCTTTCGGCATATCGCGGGACCAAGACGGAGTTGGCCGGCGCGATGGACTGCTTCGCACGCGAGGGCGTCGAAGTTGCGCCGACGGTCGCTGCTTCGGCGGTCTCCGGCGGTCCGATTGCAGCCGCAGATCTCGATCGCTTGCTGAGCGAACTTGTGCAGTCCGCCGCTCGGCATCGCGACGTGGATCGGCGTCTTCGTTTGCTTGCACGGGGCGATGGCCGGCGAGAGCGAGGACGATCCGGAAGGTCGATTGCTGACGGAATTCCGCAGCATTTTTGGCCAGCGTCCGATCGTTGCCTCGCTCGATCTGCATGCGGTGCTCACCGATCGCATGTTGGCAGCGGCCGATCTGCTCGCGCCGTTTCACACCTACCCGCACGTCGACCACTACGAGACGGGCCAGCGCGGCGGTGCGCAATCTGTTGCGGTTGCTTCGCAATGAAGTGCAGCCGGCGACCGTTCGCATCGAACTGCCCATGCTGGTGCGCGGCGACGAATTGCTCACGGCCACAGGCCTGTTCGGCGAAGCGATCCGCATGTGCCAGCAAGTCGAAGCCTCGCCCGGCGGCCTGCTTGCCGGCGTGTTGATCGGCAACGCGTTCACCGACGTCCCGGACCTTGCAATCGAACGTCCTCGTGACGACCGACGGCGATCGAGGCGTCGCCCGCGAGCGAAGCGAAAAGATCGGGCGGTTCATGTGGCAGCATCGCGAACTGTTTCAGGCCGCAGCTCACGCCGCTAGACGAAGCGATCCGCCTGGCCGAAGCGACCGACGGACTTGACGGTTTTCTCCGACGCCGCCGACGCCACGGCCAGCGGCGCCCCTGGCGACAGCAACGCGATCCTGAAAGGCCTGATCGATCGCGGCTATTCGGGCACGTCGCTCGGCGCCGATCGTCGATGCTCCGGCCGTTGCCGCGGCATTTACCGCCGGCGTCGGCGCGACGTGCAGTTTATCGCTCGGCGGCACGCGAGATCCGGAGCCGTTTCCAGCCGCTGCCGGTTGAGGTGCGAGTCAAAAGCCTCCACGACGGCGATTTCACTTATGAGGACGGAACTCGGGGACGCGGCGGGCGGACGGCGGTGGCGACGGCCGGCCACATCCATGTTCTGGTCACCGAGCGGCCGGTGTACGTCGTCGGCCGAAGCGTGTTCCAGCAACACGGGCTGGAACCGCAAGACTTTGACGTGGTCGTCGTCAAGTCGCCGAACGGCTTTCGCACCTGGTACGAGTCGATCGCCGCGCGTATCGTGCCGGTTGACGTCCCCGGCGCGACCAGCGCAAACCTCCGGTCGCTGCCGTATAAAAAGTGCGTGCGGCCGATCTTTCCCCTGGACGACGACGTGCCGTCGCCGTTTGCATAACGCCAAGCAGTCAAAGACGAGATCCTCTAATGAAAATCACCGCGGTCGAACCGATTCATTTGCGAGTGCCCGTGGTCGAAGCGATCCCCGACGGAACGCTCGACGTGCTGGTCGTGCGGATTCACACCGACGCAGGGCTGACCGGCATCGGCGAAGTGACCAGCCAATCGTATGTTTGCAAAGCATGTTTCGAGGCGCCGCGGTCGGCGGCTCGCCGGCACGGGCTGACTTCCATCCTGCTGGGCGAAGATCCGCTCGATCCCGTGCGGCTGTGGGAGAAGATGTACTACGAGACGAATCGCTACGGCCGGCGCGGCGCCGCGATTCATGCGATCAGCGGCGCGGACATCGCGCTGTGGGACATCAAGGGCAAGGCGGAAGGCAAGCCGGTTTACGAATTGCTCGGCGGTCCGTATCGCACGACGGTTCGCGCCTATGCCAGCGTGCTGTTCGGCGAGACGCCGGAGGCCACGGCGGCCCTGGCACGTGAGTTCGTCGATCTGGGACTGACCGCGGCCAAGTTTGGCTGGGGACCGTTCGGCAAGGATCCGGACGTCGATCTGGCCCACGTGCAAGCGGCACGCGACGTATTGGGCGACGAACGCGATTTGATGGTCGACGCGGGCCACGCCTGGGCACGTCGCCACGGCCATCCAGCGAGCGGAACTGCTCGCGCCGCTGAAGATCGGCTGGCTGGAAGAGCCGCTTTCGCAAGACGACCGCAAGGGCTACTCGGAATTGTGTCGGCAGTCGCCTGTGCCGATCGCCGCGGGCGAAGGCGACGTGACGCACTGGGACTTCGAAGATCTGATCGAACGCGGCGTTCATGTTATTCAGCCCGACGTGGCATTCTGCGGCGGCCTCACCGTCTGCCAACGCGTAGGGAAGATGTGCCAAAAGCACGAACGCCGCGCCGTGCCGCACTGTTTCAGCACAGGCATCAATCTAACTGCGTCTCTGCACTGGATGGCATCCCTACCCGACGGCGATCTGGTGGAATACTGCCTGCGGCCCTCGCCGCTGATGCGAAAACTCGTCAAAAATCTGCCGCCTTTAGTTGACGGCCGCGTGCATGTGCCCAGCGGACCGGGATTGGGAATCGAGTTAGACGAGGACATCATCGCCGAGTTCCGCGTAGCGAGTTAGCATGAACTTTGGCGCTGAATTCGAAGGCTCCAGCGCGGTCATCAGTCGTAGTGAATCGTGTCCACCAGGAAGTTGCTGTTGTTGCCCAACGGCATGTAGGGGAGCCAGCGAGCGCCATTCACCGTTCGGCTGAGCGCGTTGCGGCCAGGGAACCAGGCCAGCCCGAAGCTGACATTGTAGGCGTCTCTAGGCGAGCCGCTCGCGCCGGGGCTCGCGTTGGGAGCCATGTACATCGCGTGCCGCATAGAGCCCCAGACGCTCCGTCAATGGGACCTGCACCGCGCCGCCGATAATCGCCGCGCCTACGAGTCCGCTGCCGGCGAGCCGTTTGGAGGCGGGAACTCCGACGTAAAGCCAGCCGTCGGCGCCCATTTGGTACTTGTGATGCCAGAACAGGTTGATCTGGCTGATGCCCCGGAACTGGTTGTGGTTGTCCGGTCGGTCGCCGATGTAGGTGCGATCATGCACCGCTCCCCAGACGCCCAACGAGTTGCGCCCGCTCAACGACCATTCGAGTTGGCCGCGCCATTGGCTCAAGGTGGGCGAAAGGGCGTACTGCCCGTAATTATTGTTGACCATCCAGTCGTGAACCAGGCCGAAGCTGAGCCGCTGTCCTTCGCTAGCGCGGCGAAAGAAACCGGTGGTGACGAAGATCTGTTGCTGCGCGCCGTTCTGACGGGTTGCCGGCGTCGGGCGGCCGGCGAAGTCGTACACGCCATAGCTGGCCCCGAGTTGCCAGCCCAAGCCCCACTTGTCGACGATCGGCGCCGCGGCGTTCAAACCATTCACGACGCCGAAATTGCCTGTGTACGGTCCCTCGGGCGGACCGCGGAACGCATCCGTCCCTGAGAACGCAGTGAAGCCCAGCCGCGGTCCGTCGCCGCTCACAGCTTGGCAAACATCGCACGAGCCGTCGTCACACTGCGTGCAGATCGGCTCAGCGTGCGACGCTTGTTGGGCGGCGAACTCCGAACCAGAAAAGGGTCCGGAAACGGCGGCAGTCCCTTGAACACCGAGCGCCGAACTCGGCGGAGATGGATTGCTGGCGCCTGTGGCGCCGGGTTGAAGGTTGGCGTATGAACTTGCGACCGAGTACGGGTTCGCGCCCGGGCGTGGATTCTCAACCGGGAATGGGGTTGCGCCAGGGCGCGGGTTTGCGACCGCGTAGGCATTCGCGGCGCGGTAGGGATTGAGTCCGGACTGCAAGTCGCCGCCGAGGTGCGGATTCGCGAGATTGGCGGCCGGCCCCAGACCGCGCGGCGATATCGTCCCTGCCTGGTTAGGGCGAACATTGAACTGGGGCCCTTGGGCGTTCGCCCTGTTCGCCGCCAGTAAGGCGATGATTCCGAAGGCCGCCGCCCTAGATATGATCATGTTGAGCGCTTCCGATGTCAGGAAAATGCGTCGCCGTCCGACAGCGGCGCCGCCGCGGCGCACGATCACAAGCGCACTCATGCCGCGTTTCGACGTAGATTGGCGGCACAGGCGAAGAATCGCGGCGGATTACGCCTATGCGGGCCATGAAGCGCAAGATAAAGAGCGGACCAGACTATCTCTCAAATCCTTTCCGCTGCTCGCCAGGATCACTGGTCGCTGCATCTCTCCGGCCGTAGTAACGGAAGCGAGCCCCGCGAGCGCGCGCTAGCACCGCGGCGACCGAACGGAGAGTTGCCAATCCGTCGCACGGGCGAACCGCGGTGGCCAACAGTGCGTTTTTCCGCGGGTGTCGAAAGCGCGGCGTCGGCGGCCACGACCGGCACGTAAGACGGCAAGGCGCCCATTGCAGCCGGCTGCATTGACTGCCAAGAACGGAACAGCCTCGGCATTTCTCCCGACGCCTCGCCATCATTCCCACCAGACGCGCGAGCCAGCTCTCGGATGCGCTCTTCAATGAGCGAGCGGACTTGCTGTCCCTGCTCGATCAGCGGCTGAATGGCCGCGGCGGAGAAGGAGCCGCGCTGGACAAGCTCGTTGAGGGCCTCGATGCCTTGCTCCGCAAAGGCCGCCGCCCGTTTGCAGCAGACGATGTTTCCGCAGAGCGTCTGTTCTTCCTCGCCCATGCCGTGCCCCGCGGCGATCTTCGCCCCCACGCTCAGGCAACCCTCCTGCGCACGGGAAACAATCTCTTCCAACTCGGTGTCCAACTCTCCGGCATTCTCGAACAGCCGATGGGCCGCCAGCGCCCATTGACGGGCGACGGAGAAGGCGGGCAGTTCGCGCAGGTTAGAACGCCTCTGCTGTAACTCCTCTTTGATCGCTTCCACCTCTACCTCGTCGACTTCCTCCTCGTCGAATTCATCGTCATCATATTCCGCCTGTTCCCACGGCAATTCAAACTCCGGCTCTTCCGGCTCATGATCCCAGCCCATCTCGCGGTCGATCAGTTCGTCGCGTTCGGGATGCTCCGCCAGCGTCTCAAAGAGTTCGCCATATCGGGCCGAACGGACTTCGGTCTGGCGCAGAAAGTCTTCCCACTGCTGTTCCGTCCAGGGCTTTTCGCTGAATTCGTCGGTCATGACCGGGGCTCCGGACCGTTCTGCTGAGGGATTAGTGGCCGCAATCGCGTTTCGGCGGGCCCTGCTGCCCGCGGGTGTCTTTTCATGTGATACGCCAGAAACGCGTGTGCGACAACCGGCCGAAGCGGCGCGCCTGGCGATCGACAGCCCCCTCGCGTCGCTCACGCGCTAGCCAGCGCCGTTCTAGACTCGGCGCTGAACTCGCTTGCCCGAGGCGGCGTTTTGGAACCTGGCGTCGTGAGACGCAGGGCGCCGCTTGCCCGGGATGGCGAATCCGATGGGAGAATAACCATGTCGCACGCTTCGAATAAATTGCAGGCCAAGTCGCAAGTCCAGTCGCAGAATCAGGTTCGGGCGAGTTCGCAGCCGTCGCGGTGGACGCGGGCCGACGATGCGTTTGCCGTGAATCACGGCTCGGAGCAAGTCGGGCTGTCAATTCTCAAACAGGTCGAGCCGGCCATGGTGGAGTGGCTGGCCGACGAGAGAGTGCCCCGCGGGGCGCTGTGCGTGGTGGCGGGCGAGACGGGGACATGTAAGAGTCTGCTGGCCGCGGAGTGGGCGGCACGAACGAGCCACGGGACCGGCGACGCCGACGCGGCGCTGATCGCCAATGCCGTCGATATGCCCGCGCCGCTGCTGCGGGCCCGACTCGATGCGGCGGGCGCCAACATCGAACGGGTCGCGGCCGCCACGCTCAGTTGGCCCCAGCCGGGCGACGATGTTTCGCTAGCCGGACTCGATCGACGCGTGGAGACGCTCGCTGCCGGCATGCAAGAGGGCCGGGCCTGCAATCTGCTAATCATCGACAACCTGGAAGCCTGGGCCGGAGGGCTCGATGCGTGTCCCTGCCGCGCCCGGATTCATTATTTTCTGGTCAAGCTGGCGGAACTGGCGGTTCGGACGAAGACGGCCATCGTCGTGCTGGCCCGGCTCAACGGTCCGGCCGGCGGGCGCGTGGCGACGCGCGAATTGGCCGAATTGTCGGCCATCGCGCCGGTCGTCTGGCTGGCGGCTAACGATGCCGAGCAGCCGGGTCGGCGGTTGTTGCTGCCGTTCAAGAACAGCCTGGGTCCGCAAGGGAGCGCGGCCGCCTTTCGGATCGAGGCGGGACGGATCGCCTGGGAGCCGGGTTCGGTGGAGCTTTCCGATACGATCATCGCGCCGCCCAGCGCCCGCCGCGCGGCCGAGCAGCAAGATCGCGAAAGCGCCGCCGAATGGCTGATCGCGGCCTTGAGTGACGGGCCGCTCGAGTCGGGCGAATTGTTCCGGCAGGCGCGCACTTGCGGCATCTCCGCCAAGACCTTGCGCCGCGCCGGCAAAGCCTTGGGACTGAAGCCGAGCAAAAGTGCGTTTGAAGGGCCGTGGGTGTGGGGAAGTCCGAATGTGGAATGCGGAATCGGCGGAACGGGGAGTGCGGAGCTGAGGAGAGGGGAAAGGAGAGAGCAGACCAGGCGGCAGCCGGCGCCGAGCTGGCGAAGATGGCCAACTGACACGGGGAAAGTTCGGCGGGAAAGTTCGAAGATCGCCACCCAGTGATCGGAGAAGGGATCGCCAGAGTTCCGTCGTGCTTGCTGGGCGTTTGAAGTCGCGAAGAGCGAGCGGCTGAAGGTTCCGCCTTGCCTCATACTAACCCGAAGCGTTAGCGAGGCAGATCCGCGGTTTCCTCGCTGACGCTTTGGGTTGACGTGGCTGACCGACTCACGGATATGCCATAGCCCTCGCTGGCGAAGCTTGCGGTCTGCACTTGGGCGGCGGATACTTGAGGGCGGCTGTTTTATCCCTACGCAGTGGAGCCGACATGATGCAGCGACGTACGTTTCTGGGGGCGGCCCTGGCCGCTTCGACCGTTTCCCCCTTGATGGCGGCGCTGCGCAAGCAGCGGTGGGATGACGCGGCGGAAGTGCTCGAGCAAGCCGCGGGGAGCAAGCAGGTGGCGGCGGCGACGCTGTATATAGTGCAAGGCGACGAGTCGTATTCGCGGCACTTCGGCAAGGCGACTTCCGACGACGCTATGTTCCTGCTCGGCTCCGTCTCCAAGCCGATCAACGTGACGGCCGTGATGACGCAGTTCGATCAAGGCAAGTTCAAGCTTGACGATCGGGTGAAGAAGTTCCTGCCCGAGTTTACGGGCGACGGGCGCGACGACGTGACGATCCGCCACCTGCTGACGCACGTCTCCGGGCTACCCGACCAGGTCGCCAATAACAGCGAACTGCGCCGCAGCCACGCGCCGCTGTCGGAGTTCGCCCGGCAGGCCGCTCGAGCGCCGCTGGCGTTTGTCCCGGGCTCGCGCTACCAGTACTCCAGCATGGGCATCCTGCTGGCCACGCGAATTGCGGAACTCACCAGCGGAACGGACATTCTCACGCTGGTCGATCGCAGCGTGCTCAAGCCGTTGGGCATGCGGCATTCGGCGCAGGGGCTCGGTCGGTTCAAGCTGGCGGACCTGGTTGAGTGCCAGATGGACGGCGCCGCGCCCGAGTCGGGCAGCGGCGATCCGAAGGCCCAGGAGTGGAACTGGAACAGCCTCTACTGGCGCAAGCTGGGCGCACCGTGGGGCGGAACGCACGCCTCGGCGCCCGATATCGGCAAGTTCCTGGCCGAGTTTCTGCACGCCGGCGGCAAGGCCGTGCGGCCGGAGACCGCGCGGCTGATGACCAAGAACCACAATCCGCCCGGCTTCACTCAGCGAGGGTTGGGATTTGGCGTCGGCGAACAGGCCGGCAGCCCGGGCTGCTCCGAGCGCACCTTCGGCCACACCGGCTCGACCGGCACGCTCTGCTGGGCCGACCCCGCCACGCAGACCATTTGCGTCGTGCTCACCTCGCTGCCCCGCCGCGCCGTCCAGCCTCATCCGCGCGAGCTGGCCGCCGATCGGGTAGCGGCAGCAGCGCGCCGCTAGTTTTGAGCAGCGGAATTCGCGACGCCTCTGTAGCAGAATCGGTGACGATTCCGGGCCCCGCGGCATCGGCAACGGAACTCTCACGCTTTGTCGCTACATCGGGCAAGCAACGCCTGTAGCGACTGATATTGACGCCCGGTGAGAAAGCGGCATTAATCACCGCTTGCATATTGGTGCGTTGGGTTGGCGTCTTGGTCATGGAGGCGGGACGATGTCTGCAAGCAAGCGACGGATCGTGCTGGCGTTGCTGGTCGGTTTGCACGCGGCGGCCGCCGTGCTTTTGGCGCCGGTCGATTTCCTCGAGCCCGAGTCGTTCTCTGGTTACGTCAAATTCGCCGTCTTCGGCGCGTTGATGGCGCCGCCGGCGCTGTTGGCCTTTTGTGCCGTATTGGGGCCCTGGCCGGGCGCGACTCGGGCGCCGCTGACAACCTGGCTTGCGTGCGTTTTCGGGCTGCTGGTCGCCTACGGCGCCTGGCGAGGCGATTTCGGATTCGGGATCGCGAGCGATCCCGGCGAGTTCGCCTCGCTGTGTTTCATCCCGCTCGTCTCGTTCTTGGTGCTGCTTGCGCCTCTCGCCCTGTTGCGCGGCGTGCGGCGTTGGCGATTGGAAGCATCATTTGGCGATGCACGAAAAAACGTTGCGAGCAGAGGCAACGTCGCGCCGCTCGTCCGGCCAGTACACGATCCGGTCGCTGTTGGCCTGGACGCTCGCGGCTGCGGCCGTTGTTGCCGGACTGCGCTGGCTCTTGCTCACGCAGGGCTTGCCTGCAGACAAGTTCAACGGCGTGCTGCGAGACGCCGCGGCCGAAAGCGTATTCACCGGCATCATGATGTCCGTGGCCGCCTTGCCGGCGTTTGCGGTCGCCTGGCTGGTGCTTGTTTCGGGAAAAAGGCTCGTGCTGCGAGTTTCGCTCGTCGCTGTGACCGCCGGCGGCATCGCCGCCGTGCTGGCGGTCTCGTGGCAAATGGACCACGACGTTGAAATGCTGCTGCTGGCGAGGCAGCATCGAAACGGGCGTGATGCTGGCCTCTCTGGCAAACGTTATCGTGTTGCGAAGTTGCGGGTATCGCCTGGTGCGGCGGCCGCGCGGGGCGGCGCAAACGCCGCAGGTCGTTGCGGCCGAGGCACGCACGCCCGCAACGGCAATTCGCCTGGACGCTGGGCTGTCTGGCCGCGGCAGCCGTTGCGCTGGCGTGCTGCGCGCCATCGCGGTTGGGCGTCTGGGAGCAAGCGGCTGAAACGCGGTATTGGGCCGAGCGGGGGCTTGAAGTGAGCTGCGACGACCAGGGCCGGATGAGGGGCATTGAGGGCGACGCAGACCGGCTTACCGACGACGAGCTGCGCCGTTTCGCGGAAATGCCTGATTTAGTGAGGATCGATTTTAGCAGTCTTCGCGATTCTCAGCTCGCAGCCCTGGCCGCGCCCGCCAGTCTCGATACGCTTTGCATCAACGATGCCCGTTTTACAGACGCAGGGCTGGAACATATCGGACGTTTCCCGCAACTCAGGGAACTCGATTCTGTCTCGGACGAGCGTTAGTGACGCGGGGCTGGCGCGGATCGCTGCCTTGAAACAATTAACAACTCTCAGCTTGATCTTTGACGGATGTTTCCGATGACGGCCTGGCAGCACTGGCTGAATGCAAGCAGCTTCGCTGGATCGACCTTTCCTTGACGTCGGTGACGGCGGCCGGCGCCAGGCGATTGAGCAAGGCCCTGCCCGACGCGACGATCACGATCGGCGCCTGCGATGCCGCAGTGAAGTCGGCGGTGCTCGACTATCGGGGAGCAACCCGATTGGAACGCCTGCACGCCTGCGGCAAAGTTCAGATCTTCGGTCCGTCGCGGGTGCCAGCTACGTTTGCCGGCGCTCTCCGTGACTGATGCCGGTCTGAAACTGTTGAATACCGACATGCAATTGAAAACGCTCGACTTGCGACACGCCGCCGTCACCGATGGCGGGCTGCCGGCGTTATTCCCCTTGAAGACCCTCGAGCGCGATCGACCTGCGAGATACGGCGGTGACCGAGACCGGTCGCCAGCAATTGGCAAAGGCCTTGCCCGATTGCGAAATCGTGCGGTGATTCCTGTAGCGGAATCGGTGACGATTCCGGGCCCTATCACTTTGGCAACGGAACGCTCACGCGTCCCCCTACCTCCGGTCTGAGGAAAAGCGTTTACACGCTTCTCGCGGAGCGGCTATAATCGCATGCATCAATACGTGTTGATGGACGCAGGCGTTCCGCGCGAGCCGGGTCCACAGCATTGATGTCCCGCCTTCGTCGTCACCCCGCTGCGCCGTGTCATGCGATTCTTTCCGCTCGCTCAACGCTCTGCTCTGCGCCTTGTTGGCAATCTGCCTGGGCCAGATGGCGGCATTGCGAGCGGAGACGCCCGAGGCGGTGCTGCAATCGGTCTTCCCCGCAGGCGTTCGGGCTGGCACGTCGGTTGCGGTAACGATCGAAGGGACGGCGCTCGAAGGCCTGCGAGCCTTGCGATCGACGGCGCCCGGCTTCGCGGCCAAGAAGATCGATGGGAACCGATTCGAGATTTCCGTCGCAGAGAGTACGCCGCCGGGGATTTACGATCTGCGGGCCGCAACGGCTTCCGGTCTGAGCAACCCGCGAAGCTTCGTGGTAAGCGGCCGCGGCGAGCAACTCGAAGGCGATGCCAACGATACTCTTGAAACGGCGACTGCCGTCGAGTTAAACACAGTCGTCAACGGCAAGCTTGAAAAGCCAGGCGACGTCGATTGCTTTCGCTTTTCAGCCCAGGCAGGGCAGCGCGTCGTTATCGAGTGTTGGGCCGAACGCATCGATTCGCAGCTCCGCGCCGTACTTGAAGTCTTCGATGCCCAGGGACGGCGTTTGGCGGTCAGCCGCGGCTATACCGGGCTGGATCCGCTGATCGATTTGCGCGTTCCGCGCGACGGCTGGTACGAAGTGCGGCTGTTCGATCTCAGCTATCTCGGCGGCGCCGCTCACTTCTATCGACTTGACCTGGATACGCTCGCTCGCCCGGAACTCGCCTTGCCGTGCGTTGTGCAGCGAGGCCAGATGACGCGGGTCAAGTTATTTGGCCGCAACTTGCTGCCGAGCGAAGCGTCGGCTGCGGGCGTTGAGGTTGCAGGTTTTGACGCTGCTAGTTTTGACGGGGCCGAGTTGGAATCGATCGAAGTCGACGTTACGCCCCCGAGCGAACCGGCGGCCTTCGTTCCTTTGCCGCGGCAGCCGTCTCAAATTGCCGTCGAGACGTTTGCGTATCACTATCCTGGCGGTCATGCGCCGCTGGCCATCGGCGTGACTGACGTTCCGGTGGTTGAAAACAATGCAGGCCACGACCGCGCGGACTGTGCCCTCGAGTTGCCTATTCCGTGCGAGGCTAGCGCACAACTGGCGCAACGATACGGCCAGCACTGGTACGCCGTGGACGTCAAACGGGGCGAGGCGTTGTGGTTCGAAGCGTTTGGAGATCGGATCGGCTCGCCGGTCGATCTGGAATTGAGCGTGCTCGACGCGAGCGGCGATCGCGAGCTGGCAAAGTTCTCCGACGAGCTGGTCAATCTCGGCGGATATCGCTTCTGCACTACGCATACCGACCCGGCGGGACGTTGGGTCGCGCCGGCCGACGGTCGTTATCTCGTGCTGGCGCGGAACCTGATTGGCGAGTCGGAGCTAGACCCGCGGCGGATCTATCGCTTGAGCGTGCGGCGCGAAGAACCCGACTATCAACTGGCGGTCGTATCGCGCCGCAGCGATCAGCCGGCGGCCTGGAACATCGCGCGCGGCGGACGCGAGCTGGTGGAAGTCTTGGCGCTGCGGCAGCGCGGCATGACGGCGCCTATCCGCGTAACGGTCGAAGGTTTGCCGCCGGGCATGCAGTGCCCTGAAGCTTGGATCGGACCGGAGCAGGACCGCGCAGCGCTGGTGATCACTGCTGCGCGGCCGAGCGACGAATTCGCCGGCGCCGTGCAGGTCGTGGGACATGCCGAGCAAGCAGGCGTATCGATCGAGCGTCGCGCTCATGGCGGCGCGATGGTTTGGCCCGGCCGGCCGATGCCCTCTGGTCGAGTGACGCAAGAGATTGCCGCGGCCGTGAGCGGTGAGACGCCCGTGCTGCTGACGGCGCTGCCGAATGAGGCGTCGCTCGACCAGCACAGTTCGCTCGACGTGGAAGTCGCTTTTCAGTGGCGCAGCGGCGAGGCGGCCTCCGCCGTGCGTCTTTCCTGCGTTGGTCTGCCGCCAGGCGTCGAACAGCAGCCGGTCATGCTGCCGGCCAAAACGCCCAAAGCCAGGCTGAGCTTCTTCTGGCCCGCGTCGCTGCCGCCCGGACGCTATACATTCGCGATTCAGGCCGAACTGGAAACGCTCGTCGCAAGTAAGCCGCAGGCCAAGCCAACTAAGACTAAGCTGACCGTCGTAAGCAATCCGATCACGGTCGAACTCAAGCCTGCCCGGATCATTTTGAATCTCGATGCGGCGACGCCGACGAAGATTGCCCGCGGCAAGATCATCCAACTGCAGTACACTGCCGAGCGCATCAACGGGTTCATCGGCAAGGTCCACACGGAGCTCACGGCGCCGGGCGGAGTGATCGGTTTGCGGGCACGGCGTTACGCTGACCGGACAAGGCGACTCGGGTTCGCTGCAAGTGATCGCCACCGACAACGCGCCGCTCGGCCGGCATGCTTTGCTGCGTCTGGAAGCGATCGGGACCGTCGAAGATCAGCCGATTTACCGAGCGACGCGGCCCGTCGAATTGGAGATTGTCGAATGAGACGACGAGGGACTAACCCACGAATGAGGATTGCCTGGCTGGCGCTGACCGGACTTTGCGCTGCAGCCGCCAGCGGCCAGGGCGCCGAAGCGAACCGTTCCGCCGGCGCCGCAGCCGATCGCGTGTCGTCCGCGCAGAGCGTCGGCCCGCGGACCATTGCTGCCCCCGTATCGTTCAACACCGACGTGGCGCCGCTATTCACGAAGCTCGGCTGTAACGGCGGCGGCTGCCACGGAAAGGCGACCGGCCAGAACGGGTTCAAGCTTTCGCTGTTGGGCTTCGAGCCGGAGATCGACTACGACGCCATCGTGCGCGAATCGCGCGGCAGGCGGCTGTTTCTCGCCAGCCCGGCCCGGTCGCTGCTGTTGATGAAAGCCACCGGCGCCTTCGCTCATGGCGGCGGCGTGCGACTGAGCGAAGATTCCGAGGACTATCAGACGCTGCTCGCCTGGATCGAGCAGGCGCGCGGCCCAGTCCGCCGGACGAACCTGAGCTGGTGCGTCTGACGGTGACGCCCGAGCGGCACGTGTTCGACTCAACGCGGCGGCCACAGCAGTTGGAAGTGACGGCGCACTTCTCCGACGGCTCGACGCGCGACGTCACTCGCCGTTCGATCTATCTTTCCAACGAGCCCGAGTTGGCCGACGTGAGCGACAGCGGCCAGGTTCAGCTTGGCGATCGTAGCGGCTCGTTTGCCGTCATGGTGCGGTACTCCGAGCAGATCGCCGTGTTCTACGGCATGCTTCCGCACGCGGCCGAGACGTCGGACGCGCAGGCGCAGCTCGCCGCGTGGGAACAAAACGTCGCCCGCTCTTTCGTCGATCGCCAGCTTGCGGCGCAGTGGCAGCGGTTGGGCATTGCGCCGTCGCCGCCGGCCGACGACCACGAGTTCATCCGCCGCGCCACGCTCGATATCTGCGGCACGCTGCCGACTCCGGCCGAAACGAGCGAATATGTAAACGACCCCAGCGCCGACAAGCGCGAGCGGCTGATCGATCGCCTGCTCGAGCGGCCTGAGTACGCCAGCTACTTCGCACTCAAATGGGCCGACATTCTCCGCAATCGCGGCGTCGGCTATGCCACCCGTCGCCAGCGCGAAGGGACGGCGCTGTTCGCCGGCTGGATTCGCGACAGCCTGGCGGCCAACGTCCCTTACGACCGCTTCGTGGCCTCGATCCTGACGGCGTCAGGAAGTCAGGAAACCAATCCGCCGACGGTCTGGTATCGTACGGTGCGCACGAAAACCGACTATGTCGAATCGGTGGCCCAGGCGTTTCTCGGCATCCGCATTCAGTGCGCCCAGTGCCATCACCATCCGGCCGAACGTTGGAGCCAGGCCGATTATTACCAGCTCGCCGCCGTGTTCGCTCGGGTTGGCCGCAAGGGCGGTTTCGCCGACGCCGAAGTGCCGACCAGCGAGACGATCTATCTGGCCGACGAAGGCGAGGTGCTGCATCCCCGCACCGGCGAACGCATGGCGCCGACGCCTCCGGGCGGCGATCCGTTCGAGCTCAGCCGCTATGACGACCCGCGCCGCAGCCTGGCCGAGTGGATGGCCGCGCCGGCAATCCCTACTTCGCCCGTACAATGGCCAACCGCATGTGGGGCCATTTCTTCGGCCGCGGGAGTGATTCATCCGATCGACGACGCGCGGAGCACCAACCCGCCCAGCAATCCCGAATTGCTCGACGCCTTGGCCCGCGACTTCGTCGACCACAAGTACGACGTCAAGCATTTGATCCGCGTGATCTGCAACTCGGCCGCGTACTCGCTCAGTTCGACGCCGACCGAGCTGAATGGCGACGACTCGCAAAGCTACGCTCGCTACTATCCCCGCCGACTTGCCGCCGAAGTGCTGCTCGACGCGGTGGGCCAGGTGCTGGAGGCGCCGACGATGTTTCGCGCGGCGTCGGGTTCGTTTCCGCAGGGAACCCGGGCCATTGACCTGCCGGACGAAGCCGTGCCGAGCCACTTTCTCGACGTCTTCGGCCGCCCGGCGCGCAACTCCGCCTGCGAGTGCGAGCGGATCGACGACCCGGCCTTGGGGCAGACGCTGGAACTGGTCAGCTCCGACGAACTGCAGACGAAACTGACCGCCGAGAACAGTTACGTGGCCCGGCTCGCAAGCAACGACCGTCCACATGCGGAAAACGTGGACGACATTTTCCTCCGCGTTTTCTGCCGGGCGCCGCGGGACCACGAACGGCGCCTGGCCGTGACGTTCCTCGAGTCGCGAACGGATCGCCGAGAGGCGTATGCGTCGCTGTTGTGGTCGCTCGTGGCCACGAATGAATTCTTGTTCAATCACTAACCGGATTCTTCATCAGCCCCGAAATGGTTTGACAATCACACGACACAAACCCGAAGCGTCAGCGAGGCGGAGCAACGCCATTGCTACCTCGCTAACGCGTCGGGTTGGTAAGGGCTGAAGACGAATCCGTGCTAAAAGGAATCTGATCGGAATGCTCAATGTCATCTGCCAGCGACGCCGCGTTCTGGAACTGGGCGCCTCCGCATTAGGACTCTCGCTGTTCGACATGTTGCGCGTGCCGAGCCGGGCGGCGGAATCGGCTTCGCCTGCATCGCGCAGCGACAAGTCGCTGATTGTCTTCTGGACGCATGGCGGCATGAGCCAGCAAGACACGTACGACATGAAGCCCCAGGCGCCGGCCGAGTTCCGCGGGCCCTACGCACCGATCGCCACTTCGGCGCCGGGCGTGCAGATCACCGAGCGGTTTCCGCGGCAGGCGCCGCTGATGGATCGGCTTTCAATCGTGCGGAGCGTGAACCATCAAAACGGCATCCACGCTCCTTCGGCCCATTGGATGCAGACCGGCTATTTCGGTCCCACCTTGGCGCACAACGCGCCCCAGAAACCATCGTTCGGGTCGGTCATCGCTCGCTGCTGCGGCGCACGGCAGCCGCAGATGCCGCCTTACGTGGCGGTTCCCAAGGCGGAAGCGTTCGGTTACCAGGGGGCGGTCTACCTGGGCACGGCGTACAATCCGTTCGAAGTGGGCGCCGATCCCAACGCCAAAGACTTCCGCGTGCCCAACCTGGCTCTGCCCAAGAGCCTGTCGCTGGAAAGCGTACAGGACCGGGCTCGACTGCTGCGCGAGTTCGACACCCTGCGGCGCGACATTGACCGCAGCGGTACGCTCGCAGGCCTCAACGGCTTCAAGACGCAAGCACTCGAAATGGTCGCCGGCGACCGCGTACGCGAGGCATTCGACCTGGACCGCGAAAGCCCTCAGCTTCGCGATCGCTACGGCCGGCACCGCTACGGCCAGAGCGCCCTGCTGGCGCGGCGTTTGATCGAGGCCGGCACGAGGTGCGTGACGATCAATACCGGTTATTGGGACCACCACAACGAGATCGAGAAGGGGCTGGAAGAACACCTGCCGCCGCTCGATGCGGCGATCGCCGCGCTGGTGGAAGACCTTGATCAGCGAGGAATGCTCGACGACGTGGTGATCTTCTGCGCCGGGGAATTCGGTCGCACGCCGCTGATCAACGGGCACGCCGGCCGCGATCATTGGGCCAACTGTTTTTCCGTGCTGCTCGCCGGCGGCGGTTTGCAGGGGGGCCAAATCGTCGGCGCCAGCGAGCCGCGCGGCGGCAACGTGAGCGAGCGACCCGTCTCGCCCCACGATCTGCTCGCCACGCTCTACCACGCCCTCGGCATTCCGCTCGACACGCACTTCAACGACGCCAGCGGGCGGCCCACGAGCATCGTCAACACGGGCCGGCCGATTCGAGAGTTGCTCTAGTGGTTGCGTTCCTGCGATTTCCGGCAAGTTCAGGCAGAAATCTCGCCGGATAAGCAAAACTCCGCGATTGCCGGCGCAGCACCTATCGCAGCCAGCGCACCGCATCCGAGTCGATAGTTGAATATTCCCTTCCTGCGTCGCACGGGCCCTTGCGATCATGCTATCATGGCGGCGTTTTCAGCGGGGAATGACTCATGAAAGAAACGTCGCGCCCAATCCGCTTCATCGACTCGCACACGGAAGGCGAGCCGACCCGGGCCGTCATCGATGGGGCGCCTGATCTCGGCGTCGGATCGTTGAGCGAGCGACTCGCTCGACTTCGAGAAAATGCTGACCATTTCCGTCAAACCGTCATCAACGAGCCGCGCGGCTGGGACGCCGTGGTAGGCGCGCTCGTGTGCGAGCCCTCGGATCCAACGTGCGCCGCTGCCGTCATCTTTTGCAACAATACGGGATACCTGGGGATGTGCGGTCATGGCGCCATGGGAGTCGCCGTCACGCTGCATTACCTCGGTAGAGTCGGCCTGGGCAAACAGCGGCTGGAGACGCCGGTCGGAGTCGTCGAAGTCGACCTGCTCGGTCCGAACCAGGTTGCGATCGCGAATGTCCCGAGCTATCGGTTGCACTCGGCGGCGGAGGTGGAGGTCGACGGCCTGGGAAACGTGACCGGGGATGTTGCCTGGGGCGGGAACTGGTTCTTCCTGGTCGGAGAAAGTCCGGCGCCACTGACGGCTGACCACGTCGACGTGCTGTCCGACGCGGCGAGACGCATTCGAACGGCGCTCAACCGCAACGGGATCACCGGAAAGGACGGCGCCGAGATCGACCACATAGAATTCTTCGGCCCGGCGGCTTCGCCCAACGCCCGCAGTCGGAACTTCGTGTATTGCCCTGGCGGCGCCTACGACCGTTCGCCGTGCGGCACGGGGACCAGCGCCAAGCTCGCCTGCCTGGCCGCCGACGGAAAACTGGCGCCGGGCGAAATTTGGATTCAGGAAAGCATTATCGGCAGCCGCTTCGAAGCGACGTACGCCAACGCCAGCTCTGGTCAGATTATTCCCACAATTACCGGCCATGCCTACGTGTGCAGCGAGGGGACGCTGATTCAGCAGCCGGGCGATCCGTTCCGCAACGGACTTCGTCGGGAGCCCAAGATGAGTTCGAACGGTCGCAAGGAAACGGCAATCGTCGTGGGGTCCGGGATAGTCGGCATTGCCTGCGCTCACTATCTGGCAGAAGCCGGCTTGACGGTCAGCGTGATTGACAAAGGGACGGTTGCCGGCGCCTGCTCGCACGGCAACTGCGGCTACATCTGCCCCAGCCACGTCCCCCCGCTGACCGAACCGGGGGCGATCGGCACGGCGATCAAGTCGTTGTTCAATCCTCGCGCCCCCTTTCGCGTGAAGCCGAGCCTCAGCCCCGCCCTGTGGAACTGGATGTGGCAGTTCGCCAGGCGATGTAATCACGCTCAGGTGCTGGCGGCCGGAAAGCATCTCCAGTCGATACTCGATGCTTCGATGGACGAATATCGTCGGTTGATTCCGAAGCATTCGTTGGACTGCGAATGGAAAGACAACGGGCTGTTGTACGTCTTTCAGACGGAGCGAGGCATGCAGCGATTCGCCGAAACGGACCGCATGCTGACGGAGCACTTCGACGTCGCGGCTCGACGAATCGACGGCGACGCTCTTCAGGAGTTCGAACCGGGCTTGAAGCCAGGTCTTGCCGGAGCTTTTCACTATCCGGGCGACGCTTCCGTTCGCCCTGACCTGCTGAGCAAGGCCTGGGCGGATCGTCTGCGAGACGACGGAATTGCGGTGATCGAAAACTGCGAGCTGCGAGGCGTCCGAAAATCCGCCGGCCGAGTCGCGGCGATTGAAACCTCGAAAGGGGAAATGGAAGCCGATCGTTTCGTGTTTGCGATGGGCGCCTGGAGCGCTCGCTGGTCGTCGGCGCTCGAGTGCCGCGTGCCAATTCAGCCGGGAAAGGGCTATTCCATTACGATGCTCTCGCCCTGAGTCTTCTCCTCGTCATCCGATCCTGTTTCCGGAACACAAAGTCGGCGCGTCGCCCTTTGAGAACGGGTTTCGTCTTGGATCGATGATGGAGTTCACGGGTTACGACAAATCGATACCCTCGCACCGTATCCAGTTGCTCCGCGACTCCGCCCGCCCCTACCTCAGGGCTTGCGTGGATGGCGAAGCCAAGGAGACGTGGTTCGGCTGGCGGCCGATGACCTGGGACAGCCTGCCCATCATTGGCCGCGCACCGCGGCTCGCCAACGCTTTCTTGGCAACCGGCCACAACATGCTGGGGGTCACCCTCGCGCCGGCGACCGGCAGGTTGATTGCCGAAATGGTCGCCGGAGAGAAAACGCACATCGACGCCGCGCCATTCTCGCCATCGCGGTTTTGAGCGGGAAGCTCGGCAAGTGATTAGCAATGAACCCAGAGCGTATGCCGAAGGCTGAGTTGAGACAGAACTCTTGCTTGCGATTCGCCTTGGCATGTCGACTTCCCGATTAACCCGGAACGCCCGCATGAAGATCAAGAAAGTCTCCGTCTACCAGGTTGACCTGCCGCTTCAGGAAGGCAACTACAGTTGGTCCGAAGGGAAAAGCGTGGACGTTTTCGACTCCACCGTCGTGCAGATCGACACGGACGCCGGCATTTCCGGGTTCGGAGAAGTCTGCCCTCTGGGACCGGCGTATTTGCCGGCTTATGCCAGCGGCGCGCGGGCCGGGATCGAGGAATTGGCGGCGCTAATGGGGGAGGATCCGACGCAACTGAGCCTCTTGAATCTGAAGATGGACCGCGTGCTGAAAGGACACCCTTACGTCAAGTCTGCGATTGATATGGCGTGCTGGGATATCCTCGGCAAAGCGGCCGGAATGCCGGTCTGCCATCTGCTGGGCGGTCGCTATGGCGACGACGTGGTGCTCTACCGCGCGATCTCTCAGCGCCCGGCTGCGGAGATGGCGGAAAACGTGTCCGGCTATCGCCAGGAAGGCTATCGCCGTTTTCAGTTGAAAGTCGGCGGCCAGCCGGATGACGACATTGCGCGGATTCGCGCCGTTCGCGAGATCCTGGAACCGGGCGACAAGCTGGTTGCCGACGCCAACACGGGCTGGCTGATGCACGAGGCGATGCGGGTGGTCAGCGCCGTTCGAGACATTGACGTCTATATCGAGCAGCCTTGTTTGACCTACGAACAATGCCTCAGCATTCGACGCAACACGACGCTGCCGTTCGTGCTCGACGAGGTGATTGATTCCGTCGACGCGATTCTCAAAGGGGCTGCCGATCAGGCCATGGACGTGGTGAACATCAAGATCAGCAAGTTCGGCGGCCTGACCAAGGCCAGGCAGGCTCGCGACCTGTGCGTTTCGCTCGGCATTGCGATGACGCTGGAAGACAGTTGGGGCGGCGACATCGTCACGGCTGCGATTTCCCATCTCGCACACAGCACGCCGAGCGAATTTCGCTTCACGTCGACGGACTTTAACAGCTACGTGACACGGTCGATCGCCGACGGCGCTCCGCAGCGCGTCAACGGGCGGATTTCGGCCTCCTCAGAACCGGGACTTGGAATCAGCCCGCGCATGGACGTGCTGGGTGTTCCGGTCTGGAGCACCGACCGTGACGACCGGCGCTGAGACTTGCTGAAGCAACGCAATCCCCTTCCACTAGAATTGAGATGGACCATGGACTCGAGCGTTTTTCAAGGCTGCATTCCGGCGATCATGACTCCGTGTAATCCGGACCGGACGCCGAACTACGAGACGCTGGTCGCCAAGGCGCAGTCGCTGATCTCGGCGGGTATGAAGGCGGTCGTGTACTGCGGATCGATGGGCGACTGGCCGCTGCTGTCCGACGAACAACGTCAGGCAGGCGTGCGACGACTCTGCGAAGCCGGCGTTCCGGTGGTCGTGGGAACCGGAGCGCAGAATCCCGCCGCGGCGGCCGCGCATGCGGCGCATGCAGCACAGGTCGGCGCACGCGGGCTGATGGTCATTCCGCGCGTCCTGTCTCGCGGAACTTCGCCGGCGGCCCAGCGAGCGCATTTTGCGGGCGTGCTGCGCGCCGCGCCGAACTGCCGGCCGTGATCTACAACAGCCCTTACTACGGTTTCGAGACCAAGGCCGATCTGTTCTTTGATCTGCGTCGCGAGTTTCCGAATCTTGTCGGCTTCAAGGAATTTGGCGGCCGGAGTCTTTGAGCTATGCCGGAGAGCACATCACCCATGCGGACGAGAGCGTGCTGTTGATGGTCGGCGTGGACACGCAGGTCTTTCACGGATTCGTCAACTGCGGCGCCGTCGGCGCCATTACAGGCATCGGAAACTGCCTGCCGGAAGAGGTGCTGAAACTGGTGGCGTTGTGCCGCCGAGCCGCTCAAGGCGACGTGGAGGCCAGAAGACTGGCAAAGGAGTTGGACGAAGCCCTCTCGGTGCTGTCCTCGTTCGATGAAGGCCCCGACCTTGTGCTGTACTACAAGCAGCTCCTCGTTCTGCTTGGAGACGACGACTACCTCCTGCATTTCAACGAAACGGATGAACTGTCGGCGAGCCAGAAGCGCTACGCCAGAGCTCAACTGCAACTGTTCCAGGCCTGGTGGAACGCCTGGCTCGGCAGGTCGTTCGACGCGGCCTGACGCCGCTGCTGGAGGCGAAGTTGGCGGACAGTCTTGCATTTGGGGGGAAATGACTTGCTGAATCGCTGCGAATAAATCGAGGCCCGCGACGCTGTCGCGAAGCCCGGCGTCTTCAACTCCTTGTGCTGGCAATGTTAAATCTTCGCGCTGATAGTTCCCACCGGCCGTTCGACCGGTACAATGCCGGCTCACGACTTTCTTCTAAGCATCGTGGAGGGCGCCTATCATGTCGCGCAGCACTTCTCTTCCCGCGGCGGAGACAAAGACCAGCGCCTCTGCGCGGAGTAAATCCGCCGGACGCTCCCGCAAGGAAAAGGCCGCCTCACCGGCAACTTCTCCGAAAGCTGCAGGCGTTGCGACGGAACCCACGGCACAAGCCAAATGGACGGTGACGCGTTCGATCGATCTGACGCCGGCTGATTGGCGCCGCGCCACGTTTCGGCCGCGACAGCCCTTGCCGCGCCCCGAGGTCGCGCCGTTCGATCTGCAGAAGTGTGCTGCCATGCTGGCCAACGCGCCCAGAGATGACGAGAGTTACGAGATATATTGGCGAGAGCTGCAGTTGCCGTCCGCGATGTCCCGCGAAGAGGCCCATTTCTGGCTGCACGCGATCAGCGCCTGCGAGAGCTCCGACGCTTCGGCTAAATCCGTTGCCGGGAAGCTCGCTCAGAAGACCTACGACGGTCAGGTTTCGGCGGCCCAGACGGCCAAGTACTTCAAACCGCTCCTCTACGGCATGCCGCCCGAAGTCATGCTGCCGCTAATCAACTTGTTTCGACCTGACGAGATCCTGGAATTGGCCAAGTCGCTCTTGAAAGCGAATCCGCTCCATGGCGACGAGATTTCCTTGTTGCTGACTGAGGGCTTCAGCTACTACGCAGTTCCCTACCTGACCGACGAAGAACTCGAATCATACCGGCAATTGGTCCGCGCCGGCTTCGACCGCGCCGGCGATCCCAATAACCTGTGGCGCCCCTGCCGGCGGAGTACTACCTGGCGGCCGGGCTGGGCATGCACGACGAAGTTTATGCGATCACCTCGACGTGGGCCGACGACCGCTTCAGCAGCCAGTACAAGGGAACCTATCTCGGCGGCGCTGACGAAACACAGCGACCACAAGATATTCTGTTCGGCCTGGGCTCGGCCGAGCTGGTCGAGTCGGAATGGCGGCGGCTCAAACTGCGAATGCGGAGCCCCGTACACGTGCGCGGCTTTCTGGCCTGCACCGAGTACTCCGCGCTCGACTGCGTGCGAGATTCCATTCTGGTGGTGACGGACAAAGAACCCTGCCTGGAACTGCTGAAAGCGCTGGCGCTGGTCCATGCTCCCGAAGCCGCCGAACCAATGCTGGCCTGCAAGCTGGGCTCGAAAACGCCGGCCTTTGCCCGCGATTGGCTGGAAGAGAATCTCGAATGCGCCATTGCCGGCCTGGTCCACACGGCGGCCGGGCGCGGCAAACTGGCCGATGCCGCACGGGATTTTCTGCAAGACGCCAGGCGGAAGGGACACGGCGAGTTGGTCGCCGCGGCCGCCGAAAGCATCTCCAACGCCGAGCCGGCGGCCCGATCCGCGCGCAAGGCGCTGACGCGAGAAGAGAAAGCGTACGAACCGCTCGACGTCGAGACAACGCCCGCATGGCTGCAACGGGCCCTCGCCGAGTGCGGCAAGAAAAAGTCGCGCCGCCTGCCGAACTGGGCCGCGCTCAAGGCGCTGCCTCCGCTGGTGCTGGACGAACGCCGGTTGAACGACGAGCAAATGGGCGCGGTGCTGAACGTTCTCGCAGCCACGCCCGTCTCCATGCGGCATCCGCTGCTGAGCGGACTGCGCGAAAATGTCGCCGCCTCCTGCCGAGACGAGTTCGTCTGGAAGCTGTTTCAGTCGTGGATCGACGACGAGGCGCCGGCCAAGGAAAAGTGGGCGATGGGGAGCTTCGGCCATTTGGGCGACGATGCGACTGTGCTGCGGCTCATGCCGCTGGTGAAAGTCTGGCCCGCCGAAAGCCAGCATCAGCGGTCCGTGTTCGGCTTGGAGTGCTTGCGCCAATCGGCAGCGACGCGGCGCTGATGCAGCTTTCCGGAGTGGCCCAAAAGATCAAGTACAAAGGGCTCAAAACCCGGGCCGAGCAGTTCGTCAACGATATCGCCGCCCAACGCGGAATGACGCGAGTCGAGTTGGAAGACCGCATCGTGCCCGACTGCGGGCTCGATGAAAACGGCCGCCGCGAGTTCTCCTTCGGACCGCGCAGCTTCTCGTTCGCACTCACGAGCGAGCTGAAGCCGATGATTCGCGGCGCGGACGGCAAGCTGCGCAGCGAGTTGCCGAAGCCGACCGCCAAGGACGACGCTGCGGCCGCTCAACAGTCGCTGGCCGACTGGAAGCTGCTCAAGAAGCAGATTCGCGAGGTTGCGCGACTTCAGGCCGGCCGGTTGGAGCAGGCCATGATCACCGGTCGCCGCTGGAAAACGGCCGACTTCGAAACGCTGCTCGTGCGACATCCGTTGTTGGGACACTTGACGCGGCAACTCGTCTGGGGCGCGTTTGACCAGCAAGGCCAGAAGCTGACGACCTTTCGCGTTACTGAGGAGTGCGACTTTGCCGACGCCTCCGACAACGCCGTATCGCTGGCCAGCGCGGCGGCCGTTGGCCTGGTGCATCCGTTGGAACTGTCCGCCGAAGAAAGAACGGCTTGGGGCGAAGTGCTGAGCGACTACGAAATCGTGTCGCCGTTCCCGCAGTTGGGGCGCGCAGTCCATTCGCTCGAGCCCGGCGAAGCGAAGCTCGGCGATCTCAAGCGGTTCCACGGATTGAAACTCGTTGCTCCAACGCTGGTCTTCACGCTGGAAAAGCTGGGCTGGGCGCGCGGACTGGGGATGGACGGCGGCTGCTTCGACGAACACTCTAAACAGTTTGCGGCGGCCGACGTGACCGCCGTCATCGGTTACGAAGGCGTCGCCGCCATGGGACATATCGATCCGAACGCAACGCTGACGATTAACAGCGTCCGCTTCGTCTCGGGCATGCGCACTCCGTCGGATTTCCGTTGGGACAAAAAGCACAAGCTTGCGCTCGGGCGCGTGCCGCCCGTCGTCGTCAGCGAGGTGCTGGCCGACCTGCAGACGCTCAAGAGCAAAAGCAAGTCGCCCTAAGCGAAGCAGAAAAACAACCACGCGGCATTCGCGACGTCGCCGTCTGAGCGAGCGGACCGGGTGCCTTGCCGCCTGGCAGGCGCAGGACCGCCAATGGAAACGTACCGCATGCGCAGCACAGCCATCGCACTGAATTCGATTGCAACCGTGTTCTTCGCGGCGTTTGTCGCCTATACGTTCATCGCGCGGCAACATCTCGAGTCGCATGCACCGATTCGTGACGGAGAAAACGGTTCTTTACTCGGGTTCGCTCGTCGACGTCGCTGAGCAGTCGCTCGATTCCCCGCTCGTCCAGAAACTGCTGACCGACAAGCACGTCGCCGCGATTCGCCATGAAATCGCCGAGTATCGCAACGATCCTTCGGCCTACGTCTCGGACCTGACGCGAAAGGCGGCTCGCGTTCAGCAAAAACAGAAAGGCAACCCGCTGCTCGAAAAAGTCGCTTCCGTCAAGCAGCGAATCCGCGCGTTCTATAACGACACGCTCGCGGCCTTGATCGGCGACTTGCGGATCTTCTCGATTAGTAATTTCTGCGCCGGAGCGATCGCCCTGGGGCTCGCGATCCGTTCTCGCGCTTCGGATCAGCAGTCGGCAGTCTGGTTCTCGTTCTTGATGTTTGTCGCCGTTCTCTACTGCGGTTTCATGTACGTTAACGATTTGACGTTTTTCAGGATTCTCTTTCGCTCGCATATGGGCTGGTGGTATCCGGTTTTGTTGTGCCTTGTGCTTGCCGGACTGTACAAGGAATACGCGCGTTGCGGAGGCGGCGAACACGACGCTCTAAGCGAGCAAGGCCCAAGCCGCCAGGCGAATCAAGACTTCGTCGCTTGAGAAAACCAGCAGTCCGCGCGTTACGACCAGGTCCAGCACTTTCCGACCATGGAGAACCGCTTCAGCAACCGCGGCGGCCCGCAGCAAATTGCCTTGCGCTGCTGCACCTCGCTGGAGGCCTGCCAGGGATATGCGACCGGTTGGTTCCAGGAAGACTTGCTACGAAGGCCGACGGCGAGGGAGCTGAACCAGTACGCCGGCGAGATGCAGGGCGGCAAGACCGACCGCGACATCGAGCAGGAGATCACCAGCCTGGCCGAATACCGCCAGAACCCGCCCGCCGCTCCGCCCGGCAACTGCGGACGCCTGCTCAACTACTTGCCGTAGCAAGCGTTTGGCATGGTCGCGAAGGGGCCGTTTGGTTAGCGAACCGTGAGCTCTCTTGCCGGGCTGGAGAGCGGAAACCAAGTCGGTTATTGCTAACAAACAAAACATTTTCCTTCATAAAGGCCGCGAGTTAAGCTGCACCCCGCTGAGCGGGTACTGCGGACTATTTCGCAGAAACTGTTGCGTCCGGGAAATGCACGCCAGTCATGGTACGCAACAAAGAGGCGAGTGGGGAACGCAACGGCGCCGAAGACCAAGGCGCCTCTCCTCATTCCCAAACCATCCATGCCCCTGGGAAGAGATTCAGCCATGCCTCGCTTCTTCCGTGCCTTGAATTCAAGGACTTTGCTTTCGGCCTCGAAGTTACTATTGGGCGATCGAGGAGCCAAGCGGACGTCAAAGACTCGCCGCGCAGCGCTGGATGCCCGCAAAGTAGAGTTTGAATTCCTGGAACCGCGCCCATGTTGGACGCCATGGCCTGGATCGGCGGCAGCGGCAATTGGAACGATTCCAGCCACTGGCAAGACAACACGACGCCGGGCAATCATACCGTGCCGATGGCTGGGGACGTCGTCACGATCGACACAGGCGGCGCCGCAGCGACGATCACGGTCCAATCAGGCGACAATATCAGCGTCGCCAATCTAACGACCGCCGCCAACGACGCGCTTTCAATCACCGGGGGAGAGCTGACGGTTACCTCGGGCGTCTCGACGTTAAGCGGCCCATTCAATATGTCGGGCGGTTCGTTGGCGGCCGCGGGCGCAGGCGTCGCGTTGACCGCCAATGGGGCGACGGCGCTCAGCGGCGGCGCTCTGCTTACCTACTCCGCCGGCGTACTCAACCTGCCGACGGTCACGAGCTATACCGCTCCGTCGACAGGCTCGCGGTTTGAGGCCGCTAACCCAGGATCGCAGATTAATTTCCCCAACCTGACGACGCTCAACGGCGCCTTGAATGGCAACACCCTGTATGTCCACGCCTACGGCGGCGCGTCGATCGACATGCACCAGTTGCCGCAGGTCACGAGCGGCGCGGTCCGGTTCCGCACCGAAAACTCCGGCAGTTCGCTCGATCTCTCGGCGTTGACCACGTTCAACGCGACCAGTTCCGGCGCCATACTGGAAACCGACATCGGGGCGACCCTGGACGTCGGCAACCTCACGACGCTTGACAACGTGGCGCTGACCGTCGGCGGCGCCGCCTCCGTCTCTCAGATCACGACCGTCACCAACGGCAGCATCGCAGCCCGCGACGGCGCCACCGCCACATTCAGTGGGCTCACCACGTTCACCAGCGACGGTTTCTTTGCTTACTCGGGCGGCGTGCTCAACCTGCCGACGGTCGCCAGCTACACCGCTCCGTCGACAGGTTCGAGGTTCGAGGCCGGCGACGCGGGTTCGCAGATCAATCTCTCGAATCTGACCACGTTCAACGGCGCCTTCAACGGCCATACCGCCTACGTGCATGTCTACGGCGGCGCGTCGATCGACATGCATTTATTGCCGCAGATCAGCAGCGGCGCGGTTCGGTTCCGGGCCGAAAACTCCGGCAGTTCGCTCGATTTGTCGGCGTTGACCACGTTCACCGCGAGCAGTACAGGCGCCGCGCTGGAATCGGACTCCAGCGCGAGCCTGGCGATCGGCGACCTGACGACGCTCGACAAGACGGCCCTGACCATCGGCGGCGCCGCGTCGGTCAGCCAGATCGCCAGCCTGACCAACGGCAACATCGAGGCCCACGACGGCGCCACGGCCACGTTCAGCGGGCTCACCACGTTCACGGGCGACGGCTTCTTTGCTTACTCGGGCGGCGTGCTCAACCTGCCGACGGTCGCCAGCTACACCGCCCCGTCGACAGGCTCGAAGTTTGAGGCCGGCGACGCGGGCTCGCAGATCAATCTCTCGAATCTGACCACGTTCAACGGCGCCTTCAACGGCAACACCGCCTACGTACACGTCTACGGCGGCGCATCGATTGACATGCACCAGTTGCCTCAGGTTACCAGCGGCGCGGTCTGGTTCCGGGCCCAGAACTCCGGCAGTACGATTGACCTGTCGGCGTTGACCGCGTTCACCGCAACCAGCTCAAACGCCGCGCTGGAATCGGACTCCAGCGCGAGCCTGGCGATTGGCGACCTGACGACGCTCGACAAGGCGGCCTTGACTATCGGCGGCGCCGCCTCGGTTTCTCAAGTCACGAGCGTCACCAACGGCAGCATCGCGGCGCACGACGGCGCCACGGCTACGTTCAGCGGACTGACGACCTTCACGGGCGACAGTTTTTACGCCTATTCGGCCGGCATACTCAACCTGCCGACGATCACGAGTTATACCGGCCCGAGCACTTTCACGCCGAGCTTCCAGGCGGGCGACAGCGGCTCGCAGATCAATCTCTCGAACCTGACGACGCTCAACGGCGGGACGAACGGCAACCGCGTTTACGTGCATGCGTACGGCGGCGCCTCGATCGAAATGCACCAGTTGCCGCAGATCGTCAGCGGCGCGGTATTCTTCCAGGCCCAAAACTCCGGCAGCACGATTGATCTTTCGGCATTGACGACGTTCACCGCGACCAGTACGGGCGCTTCGCTGGAATCCGACACCGGGGCGACGCTGGATATCGGCAATCTCGAGACGCTTGACAACGTGGCATTGATCATCGGCGGCGCCGCGCCGGTCTCTCAGATCACGAGCGTTACCAATGGCAGCATTACCGCGCATGACGGCGCCACGGCCACGTTCAGCGGACTGACGACCTTTACGGGCGACAGCTTCTACGCCAATTCGGCTGGCATCCTCAACCTGCCGACGGTTGCCAGCTACACCGGCCCGAGCAGTTTCAACCCGATCATTCAGGCCGGCGACAGCGGCTCGCAGATCAATCTCTCGAACCTGACCACGCTCAACGGCGCCACGAACGGCTACCGCGTCTTTGTGCATGCCTACGGGGGCGCCTCGATCGACATGCACCAATTGCCGCAAATCACTAGCGGCGCGGTCTATTTTCAGGCCCAAAACTCGGGCAGCACGATCGATCTCTCGGCCTTGACCACATTTACGGCGACAAGTTCGAATGTGGCGATCGAGTCCGACACCGGGGCGACGCTGGACATCGGCAACCTGACGACGCTCGACGACGTGACGCTAATCATCGGCGGCGCCGCGTCGGTCTCTCAGATCACGAGCGTTACCAATGGCAGCATTACCTCGCATGATGGCGCCGCGCCCACGTTCAGCGGGTTGACGAGCTTCACGGGCGACAGTTTCTATGCCTATACCGGCGGCGTCCTCAACCTGCCGACGGTCACGAGCTACACGGGCCCGAGCACGTTCAATACAACCATCCAGGCGGGCGACAGCGGTTCTCAAATCAACCTCTCCAACTTGACGTCGCTCAACGGCGCAACGAACGGCTTCCGTATCTTTGTCCATGCCTATGGCGGCGGCCTGATCGACATGCATCAGGTGACGCAAATCGTCAGCGGCGCCGTTTACTTCCATGTCCAAGGCGCTGGCAGCACGATCGACGTCTCAGGATTGACGACTTTCACGGCGACCACTTCCGGCGCCGGCATTGAGGCGGACGACAACGGCACGCTGAAGCTCGACTTGTTAGCGAACTTCTCCGGCGGCGGCATTTCTGAGAGCAACGACGCGCTCACCCTGCCCGTGCTGACGCAAGGCAATCTGACGCTTAACAATGGCGAAAGCGTTACGGTGCAAGGCACGCTTATCAGCCTGCCGGCAGGCGACGCCAGCGGCGTGGTCGTCAATGTGCCGGCGTCGCAAGCATTGAAGGTCACGCTCAGCAATCTCAAGACGTTTTCCGGCGGCACAACGTTCAACGTGGGCGCGGGCAGCAGCGTGGTGCTTAACGGCGGCACGTATCTGGGCGGCGCCACGTTCAACTTCGGCGCCGCAGCGACGGCCGATCTGACCGGCGGCACAACGGCCAACTATGGCGGCACGTTGACGTCGACCGGCGCCGGCACGGTCAATTTCTCCACCGGCGCCATTCACACCGCGCTGGGCGGCCTGACCCTCGACTTCGCCGGCGATACTTTCCAATGGACCGGCGGCGCCTTTTTTGCCGCCTTGGGCGACGTGACCAACGCGGGGACGATGAACCTCGCCGGTTCCGCCGGCAAGGGCTTCTACGAAGATGCCACGCTTGACAACCAGGGAACAATCATTCAGACCGGCAGCGGCAATCTGGGACTGCACAGCGACAACATCTCGCCCACCACGCTTAAAATCGAAGCTGGCGCAACCTACCTGATCGAGTCCGATTCGGGCATCGACAATCCATTCGGCGGCCAGACCGCCGTCATCAACGCTGGAACGATCATCAAGACGGCCGGCTCGGGGACTTCGCAGTTCTTTATCCCCGGCGCCCTGACCAACACCGGCACGATCGAGGCGGATGCGGGGACGCTCTATCTGAAGGCGAATTCCTTCGATCAAATTGCCGCCGGGACGCTGACCGGCGGCACGTGGAACGCTCTCAACGTCGCTACGCTCCAGTTTCCTAATGGCACGAGCATCACCAGCAATGCGGCGAATGTTACTCTGGACGGCAGCGGAGCGGCCATGCCCGCCTTGGCGCTGGCCTCCAACAGCGGCGCGCTCGCGCTGACCGGCGGCGCTGCTTTGGACACGCCGGGAGACTTTTCCAACAGCGGCGCGCTGACATTGGGCGGCGCCTTCAACGTCGGTGGAAACTTCACGCAATCCGCGGCCGGAACGTTCAACGAGCAGCTCGGCGGCAGCCCGGCCAGCGGCCAGTTCGGGCAACTTGTGGCCGCCGGGGCCGCGACGCTGGCGGGAAACTTTAATCTCTCATTGGTCAACAGCTTCACGCCCGTCGTCGGCCAGAGCTACCCGGTGTTGCAATACGCCAGCAGCAGCGGCTCCTTCACGGCGATTACCGGCCTGGTTCCGGGCATGACCGCCAATCAGACGGCGACGGAATTCGATCTCGATGTGGCCGCGGCCCCGACCAATCTCGGCCTCGCCAGCGCGCAACGGCGCCAACGGCCGCAATCGACGGCCAATCGATCGCCATCCAATGGCAAGTGAACAATCAGGGCGCCGTCAACGCCCACGGCGGCTGGCTCGACAGCGTTTACCTTTCGGCCACGTCGTCGATTACCTCCAGTTCGATCCTGCTCGGCAGCGTGACGCATGCGGGCGGCCTGACGGCCGGCAACAGCTATAACGGAAGCCTGACCGCGGCGGTTCCGGCCTTGGCGCCGGGCAACTATTACGTGATCGTGCTGGCCGACAGCCACTATAACGTGGCCGACTCCGACCGCAGCAACAACACGCTGGCCGCCACGACGGGCCAGCTTGCCGTCAGCGTGCCGGGCCTGACGCTGGGCACGCCGGTCAACGGCGCCTTCACCGCCGCCAACCAGGACCAGTATTACCAGGTGACCGTGCCGGCGGGCGGATCGCTCGTCGTCGCGCTTACGAGTTCGGCCGGTTCGGGGGCGACGGCGCTTTACGTCAGCCAGGGCGCCGCGCCGACGCTCTACAACTATCAATTCGCAGCCACGGCGAACCAGCCGAATCAGTCGCTCTCCGTGCCGAATGTCGCGGGCGGCGTGTATTTTATCCTGGTTCACAGCGTCTCCGGCGCCGCCGCAACGGCGGACTATACGCTGAACGTAACCCAGACGAGCGCGCTGGGCGTATCGGCTACGTCTTTGTCGTCTGCCGGCAATGCGGGCGACGTTACGGTGGAAGTCGACGGAACGAACTTCGCGGCGAACGTTTCCGCCAACCTCACGCTTGGCGCCACGACGATCTCGGCGACTGCCATCGACTATGTCAACGGCAGCAAGTTCTTTGCGACGTTCAATCTCAGCGGCGCGGCGGTCGGTAGCTATGCATTCAACGTCGTACAGGGCGTGCAGTCGGTTGCTGCGCCGACCCCTTTCCAAGTCGTATCGGCCGCCGCCGGCGATTTGGAAATTCATCTGATCACGCCGGAGTTCGTGCGATCGGGCCGCACCGCGTCGATCGTCGTCACCTACGCCAACACAACGAGCAACGACATTGCGGCGCCGCTGCTGACCATCTCTTCTACCAATGGGTACGTTCTGTTCAGCAGTCCGGCCAACCCCAGCAGTTTTGCAGCTACGGCGGAGATTCTCGCCCCCGACCCGAACGGGCCGGCCGGAGTGATACCGCCCGGCCAATCAGGTCAGATTACGTTTACCATCAAATCCAACGACACTATCGATGGCGACGTAATCCCGATCCATCTCGCTGTGACGCCTGCCATAGCCCCCTTGTCGGCGTTCAGCCAACTCCGCGCTTTCGCGTCCGAGCGCGCGGGCTCGGGCGGACGCGGTGGAAGCACTGATAACCGGACCTCGAACGATCCCAATGACATTGTCGGACCCGGCGGCTACGGTTCCCAAAACTTCATCCAGCCGACCGGCGTTTGGCCCTACGTCGTCGACTTTGAGAATATCGGCAGCGTGGCGGCGCAGGACGTCACGGTCACCGAGCAACTCGATTCGAATCTCGACTGGTCGACGTTCCAGCTTGGTTCGTTCGGCTTCGGGCCGACTACGGTCAATATCCCGTCCGGCCTCACGCAATACCAGACGACCGTCGCTTACCAGAACATCGATCAATCGCCGCTCAATGTCCAAGTGTCGATCGACTTCAACGTGCAGACCGGTCTGCTGACGGCAACCTTCACGTCGCTCGACCCGGCCACCGGTCAGGCGCCCAACGGTCTGACCGACGGTTTCCTGCCGCCCGACGACGCCAACGGCATCGGCGAGGGGTTTGTGCAGTACACCGTTCAGCCGAAGAGCGGCCTCGTCACGCCCGACGAAATCAACCAGCAGGCCTCGGTGGTATTCGATATCAATGCACCGCTGGATACGCCGACCTTCACCAACACGATCGATAGCGGCGCACCCGCGAGCAGCGTCGCCGCGCTGCCGGGCATCGAAGGTTCCACGAGCTTCACGGTAAACTGGTCAGGAAGCGACGATGCGGGCGGTTCCGGAATCGCCAGCTACGACGTGTACGTCAGCGACAACGGCGGAGGGTTCACGCTGTTTCAAGCGGCTACTACCGCCACGTCAGCCACGTTCACCGGCATGGACGGTCACACGTACTCGTTCTATAGCGTGGCGACGGACCACGTCGGCAACGTGCAGCCGACGCCGGCAGCAGCGCAGACGACGACCACGGTTGCGGCGACGCCCTTCAAATTAAGCGAAGACATCTATGTCATTGGCTCAGGGACCGTCAGCGTGTCGGCCGCCGACGGCGTATTGGCCAACGACACGGGCTCCGGAACGCTGGTCGTCACGGCCACATCCGTCGCCGGAGCCAACGGCGGCACGTTCACGTTCCATGCCGACGGCTCGTTCACCTATACGCCGCCGGCCAACTTTCCGGGTTTCGATTACGCCCTGTACACGGCACACGATTCGCTCGGCCACACGTCCCAGGCGACAGTCAACGTCCTGTCGCAGACGGGCGGAGTGGTATGGAAATTCTACGAGTCGGTGCTCAATCGCGATCCCGACTACGGCGGATTGCAGTACTGGATCAACGATTTCATCCACGGCGGCCAGACGGGCGATATCGCGGTCGGGTTCTTCGAGAGCGACGAGTTGCTCAACGAAATCATCACCGACTATTATCAGCAGTATTTGCTGCGGACGCCCGATGCCAGCGGCCTGGCCTACTGGCGCAGCGTGTGGCACGCCACGGGCGGACCGGAGATCATCAAGGCGGGCTTTGCCGACTCGCCGGAGTTCTACACGTCGGCCGGCGGCACGCCCGAGACCTGGATCACTGAGTTGTACCATCGCATTCTCAACCGCGAGCCCGATCCGCAAGGCAAGCAGTACTGGCTGGACTACCTTACCAGCCATGGCAACACGGCGGAGGCAAGGAAACACATCGCCTTGGGTTTCTTCACGTCGCTGGAGGCCTACAAGGGAGACGTGACCGGTTGGTTCCAGGAGTACGTCGGGCGAGCGCCGACAACGAGCGAGTTGAACCAGTACGCCGGCGAGATGCTGGCCGGCAAGACCGACCGCGACATCGAGCAGGAAATCACCAACCTGCCCGAGTACGGCCAGAACCCGCCCGCCGCCCCGCCGGGAGCGGGCGTGCGGTTGCCGAACTACTTGCCGTAGCGGCCCAGGCAATCTGCCAGGCGTGCGATCGTTTCGGGCCAGCGGCCCGTGCCGGGCTGGCGAAAGACCCGCAGCGTCGGATACCAGGGGCTGTCTTCGCGCCCAATGGCCAGCGCCAGTCAGTGACGTGCGGCGCCAATTGCCAGACCGGATGGCCGAGCGCGCCGGCCAGATGGGCCATCGACCTGTCGACGCTGACGACCAGGTCGAGATTGGCGAGCAACGCCGCGTTGTCGGCAAAGTCGTGCAATTCGCCCGTCCAGTCGTCCAGCCGCATCCCGCCGGGCGGATTGGCGGCCTGCGATTCGTTCGGCAACGGCTCGATGAAGGAAACGATCGACGCGTTTGTGAGCAACGGGGCGAGGCGACGATAGACCGGATAGTCGGCCGTCATGCCGGGCAACAGGCAGATTCGCGACGTCTCGCAATTCGTCGACAAATCTTTCGGCATAAGGTTTCCGACTGTAGGGCCATGAACAAAACGCAAATGAGCCAAGCGTGCCCCAATCAACCTATTCCGGCTCGCGTTTACCCATAGGCTCGACATCGCCAGCGTCGGGCGCTCGACCGCGAGAGCGCCACACCGATATTACCAGGATGACACCGCCGACAAAGCCGCCAAGGTAGCTGGCGCCGTGCGCCCAGAGATCAATGAGAAACGCAATATGCTTTTCTGGCGGGACATTCTTCGCAACTCGGCCGACAAGCCACACCCAGCCCTTCGACGCGGCAACGTAACCGACCGCTCCGGCAAGCAACGCCAACATCGCGTTGCAGCCGAACAGGATCGCCATCGGCCGGAGCAGTGAACCAGCGTTCCTCTTCGAACGTGCCGCCGATTCTCGCTGCCGTTGCAAGCAGCACGCCGAGAATTGCCCCGACCCACCAGGTCGCGATCACGCCCCAGACAAAGCCCAGCATCGTCGGGCTTTCGGATGCGATGATCTGCGGATGGCCGATCGTGAAGTATTCGACACAGATCCGGGCCGTAATCTGGTCGTGGATGACGCCGTAAGTGACGCAGGCGAGGATCGAAAGAACGACGATGGCAAGCCAGTGCATCCGTTTGGACCTCGAAAGAGAGTTTGTTGTGAGATCACTTCCGCCTGTTCATCCAGGCAACCGCCGCCCCTGACGAAGAGACGATCCCTTGTGGGGCCGCGCCTTCGGCGGCTCGACGCAAAGCGAGTTGCGCCGCCAGAATCACTTTACGTGGGCCTGTCAACCGCTGCGGCCCACACGGCCTCAAAGCTCGCTTGGGAAATCTCAGTCAGTTCATCAATCTGTCGCCATTGCCCGCCGCGCTGCGAGCGAACGAACGATGCATCGTGGTGATAGACGTCGCGGAGAAGCCAATCGCCATGGAATTCGAAGTAGACGGTGCATGGGCTGTGCGAGCCGACGCTGAAGTACTGACGCGCGTAGTATCGGATTGGTGCATCCAGGTTCGCCGGGTACGGCGGCGGCGTCACCGCCTGTTCATAGGGCGGAAGCTTGCCGAGCCAGAGCATCAGCTTGTGTTTTGGACGTCTCATTGTCGACGCGTATTGCGGTTCATCCAGGTTCGGAGCGGCAAAGAACCGAGGCCCCTCGACGAAATAGGGGCGAATGTAGCGGTAGAAGTAGATCTTCTTGCCGGTTTCTGGGCTGAGTTCCGCGATGAGCCGCGGTTTGACATCCATAGGCGACATCTGAAGGTGCGTCAAGTCAAACGCCCGCTTGGCGCAAGCAGGCAGGAACAAGCGGTCGCTCATCGTGTTGCAAAACTCGGTCCATTCGCGACAATCGCCGTCCGAATCCGCAGACCTTGAAAGATTGAATCGCGCGCGAGCGAAGCTGACGACGTCGTAGAGATGATCGAACAAGTCCGACACGTCAAGTCTCATACGGCTCCTTCCAGGGAGAGAAATGTCCAATTGACTGAACGAAAACGGCTCAACTGGCGTCATCCTCGCCGCCTTGCCCCACCGAGCGATCAGATGGAGATAACGCCCACAGGATGACCTGGCGAGCCAATTCGCCAGGGCCGCGGTAATCGAACGCCGGCGGTCGAAGGATAACAGGCCGAGGCGCCGAACGCGAAATGCCGGGGAACTCCGGCCCACTGATCGAGAGCTCCGGCTCTCCTATCAAACGGTAGGCGACCACGAACCGTTTGTCCTCGGAGGCGATGCAAATGTGCGTCTCGTTGCGCACGTGCCACACGAAACGCCTTCCGCCGACCTCGATGACGCTGCGACCTTTCTTTCGAATCGCCATTTATGAAGTCTCGAACCAATACTCCCGCGGCTGTGTTGGCTCAGCGGGGCGACTGCATCAAGGCGTATTGTAGCAGGCGGAGGAGAGCCTGACCTTGACTTTGCGGCGCGATGGGTCGTCAAAACGGAGTGCGGTGTTCCGTACGGTTTGAAGCAGAGGTAGAATCCCGAAGCGGAAAGTTCGCTCTTCCGATGCAGCCTTGTTTCGCCTCTCGGAGCACAGGCATGTCACGATCGTTTGCCGAAGTGGGCCTGCCGGCCGGGCACGCGTTCCCAGAGTTGGCGTATCATCCCGCAGCTCGGAGCGTGATTGTGCTCACTTGTCCGCCACGGGACGAGCTTCCCTACAGGCGGCTTTCGATCAGAGGCATTGCGGAGCGAGAATACAGGCCCCCTGTGAGCCTCGCGGAAGACCAATCGGTCTCCAGCTTCGTCTGCAATAACACGTCGTCTCGTATTTTCTTTATCACGACGCTGGTCAGGAAGGTGGAGACAAGTCATGGCGCGGCGTATTCAAGCGAGTGGGATGCATTACATCGCTATGACATCAGCATTCGAAAGCACGAAGTCATCGCCCGTCGCGGGGAACTGCACGTCGCCGCAGGCCACTCCAGCGCGTGGCTGAACGATCGTTTGGGAATCAGCGACGACGGAAGCGCCTGTATGTGAAGGCGGGCATAGAACGCCACGACTTCACCGAGTACCACATCTGCAGCCTAAGCCTGCCCGGGCTGCTGTTGACGCCGATCACCAGGCTGGCAGCCGTGTTCGCCTGAAGCTCCAGCGTGACAACGCCGGCCCAATCGCGGCAACTTCACCTTGGCCGCGTTCACGGTTGATCCATAAGCCGCTCGACCGCGACGATGCTTTCGTAATTCTTGTTCTCCCTCGTACTGGTCGCGTTTGCGCGCGAAGGTTGATGCGGATCGTCGACCTGCAGTACAATCATGGTTATGGTTCCGAAACGCCATGGCATTTGGTTCCTTGCTGTTGTGATTGTCGGCCTGGCGGGCGTCGTCGGCTGGAAGGTTTACGACGTTTACCGCGTGCGCCGCTTTCTCGGCGAGCTGCGCCTGGTTCACTTCAGCACGTCGTTGATCGGTTCGCCCGGCGCGGAGAAGGAACGAGCGGCGCAGCAGTGCGCTCGCGAACTTCACGTCGACTTATTCGCAGCATACCGGGAACGCCTCATGCGCGGCGCTCGCTTCAGCCTGGCGTGGATGCTGATCAGCAACGAGTCGCCACAGTACTACGAGTTCGCCAAAGCGCACATCGCGTCGGTCCCCTGGCCGGAGGTTCGAATTTGGGTCGTCCGTCGCAAAGACGCCGCGCTATCGGAGGAGTACCGGCAGCGGCTGCTCGACCTCGTGCTGGCGTCCCCGACTTCGGAAGGAAAACTTTCAGCCGCCCGCTGGTACGGTCGGCAAGGACGCCTGACCGAGGCGGAAGACGCTTATTACGATGCCTTGAAGAACGGCTTGTTTTTCGATGCGCTCGACGCTGCGGATGAACTCCTCAAGTCCGAACGTTACCGCGCCGAAGCCGTCCGCGGCCTGATCGACGTCGTCCGCGCCCCGAGGCCCTTCCCGCCGCGGGCTGCGATGAGTCTGCTCAGGCTGTACCATGCCGAAGACGAACTGCAGCCGCTGGTTGACGCGTACGTCGAAAACCCGAAGAACGAGCGGCTGCGAACGGCTCTTGTCAAACGATTGAGATTGCTTGTCGAGCAGGATTTCCGAACGCAGCACAAAGATCCGCGAGACAGTGATGGAACGCGAGTTTGCCAATCAGTCTCGCGGTTGAGGCCAGGCCAACCAAATCAGCCTGGTAATAATCCGCCCCGAGCACGCCGCCCGGGAGGCGGAGCACGATATAATGAAATCGTCCCTCTCATCGCAGCGCGGCGTGGGACGATCGAGCGGGCGATACTGCAAACTGAAAGAAGACGTCAGAATGAACCATCCGCTGAACCGTAGAGAATTTGCCATCGGAAGCTCTGCACTGCTGTGCGGCCTGTTGCTGCCTGGCGGCTCCTACGCACAAGCGGAGGAGCGCAGCCTGACAGAGAAGCGACTGGTTTCGCTCGGGATCAATGCCCTGGCGCGGGCGCCGGAGATGAACTACTTCGCCGATGGACACCGCGGCGCCGCGATGATTTCGGCGCACATGATGTGCGTCGAGAATGAGTTCGACGATCCCGCGGCGGCGCGGATCGTCGAATTGTTCGACTTGAACTGGGCGCCGTCGAAGCTCTGTGAACCGTTTCCGCCCGGTGATCCCGTCCAGAATGCAACGGATCAGGTCGGAAAGGCGCTGGCTGAAAGCAAAGGCGTGTTGCGCGAAGTCGGGCATGATGCGATCTTCGCGATGCACGCGATCAAGGCGTTTCGCATGCTGCCCGAGACCGCGACGCCCGAACGCGTCGAAGGCGTGTGCCAGTTGCTGCGAAAGATCAAGCCTTGGCGCGACGTGCCGCCGGCCGAAGACGTTCAGCCGCCCGCCTTCGCTGACGAAGTGGCCGCGTCGCGATTCATTCTGAAGGAGGCCAGCGATGCGATCGACCGGTTCGTCGGATTCGGCCAGGGTTTTGCCGGGCACATGCTCACCTTCGGGCAGTCGCTGGTCGAAATGGCCGCGATGGGCGACGTGGAATGGGCGGAAAGCTGCCGCACTGCATTTCGCAAGTATGTCACGGTGACGCGCATGGGCCCGCAACCAGGCGACCGGGAGATCAAGGAGCATCAATTCAGCAAATTGCGGCCCAACGGCGCCGAATACTGGCAGAAGCGAGGGGACAAGTCGCTGGGGATCGGCCACGTGTTCAAGTATCCCTACGCCTACTACGACTTGCTCGCTCGAGCGAAAGATCCGGAGTTGGAAAAGGAGTTCAACGCCAAAGCATGGCGGTTATTTTGATCGCCAGAATGACGGTGATTGCCGACCGCCGCTGGGGCGAGCGGGCCTTCAAGGTCGGCGCCCCTGTTTACCAGTCAGCCGTTCAGCAGCGCAATCAAGCCCTTTGCCCCCAGTGAACGAGCGGAGGCTCATCGTCGGATCAAATCGTAGCGGCGCGGCCGGCGGAATCTCTCCGGCGCCTGCGATTCCCACGGACTGCCAGAGCGGGACCGCCAGGTAGATCGCCGCTCGCTAAGTTCCGAGCTTGGCAAACACCGAGTCCTTGGCGGTCAAAGCCGCTTGTTGCTGGTTGGCGCCGGAGGCCGTCTGTGGGAAATAGTTCGGTAGCCGAACGCCTGTTCCTGCGGGCGCCGCAGGCGGATGCTGGCCGTATTCGGGCAGGTTGGTAATCTCCTGCTCGATGTCGCGGTCGGTCTTGCCGGCCAGCATTTCGCTGGCGTATTGATTCAGTTCGCTCGGCCGTCGGCGCGCGCTGCAAGTATTCCTGGAACCAACCGGTCACGTCGCCTTGGTAGGCCTCCTGCGAGGTGAAAAAGCCTAAGGCGATGTGCTCGCGGGCCGCCGCAGTGTCGCCGTGGCTGGTGAGATAATTCAACCAATACTGCTTGCCTTGCGGATCGGGCTCCCGGTTGAGAATCCGCAGGTAGAGTTCGGTAATCCAGGTTTCGGGCGTGCCGCCGGCCGAAGCGTAGAACTCCGGCGAGTCGGCAAACCCCGCCTTGATGATCTCGGGCCCGCCTGTGGCGTGCCAGACTTGTCTCCAATGAGCCAGGCCGCTGGCATCGGGCGCCCGGTGCAGGTACTGCTGGTAGTAGCCGGTGACGATCTGGTTGAGCAGTTCGTCGCTTTCGAAGAAGCCGGCGGCGATGTCGCCCGTCTTGCCGCCGTGGACGAAGTCGTTGATCCAGTATTTCAGTCCGCCGTAATCGGGGGCGCGGTTGAGCACCGATTCGTAGAACTTCCAAACGACTCCGCCCGTCTGCGAGAGCACGTTCACGGTCGCCTTGGCCGAATCGCCCTGAGCGTCGGTGGCCGTGTATTGAGCGTAATCAAAGCCCGGAAAGTTGGCGGGCGGCGAATAGGTGAACGAACCGTCGGCGTGGAATGTGAACGTGCCGCCCTTGGCGCCAGTCACGGCGCCGGCGGCAACCGTGAGCTGTCCCGGCGCTATCGTTGGCCAGCACGCCGTTGGCCGCCGAGACGCTGACCGTGCCTGAACCGATGACGTAGACGTCCTCCGCCAGACCGAAGGCGCCTTGCGAATTGGTTGCTACCGTCAGCGTGCCGTTTTGGAAGGCGAACGTATAATTGGCGGCGTTCAGCGTGCCCAGCGCCGCCGTGATCGGATACCTGCCCACGGGGCTGCTCGTCGTGGCGGTGGTGCTTAAGCTCGCCGCGCCGCTGACGACGCTCGCGTTGTCCCCATTGACGAAGCCGGTGATCGTATCGGTCAACGTCGGGTTGGGCTGGCCGAAGGCCCGGCTCTTGTCGTCCGCGGTCACCGTCAGCGTCGCCGGATTGACATTGATCGTCGCCTGGGCTGTTTCGGTCGCGTAGTGCGTCGAGTCGGTCGGCGTGAAGGTGACGTTCAGCACCTGGCTTTGCCCGGCATTCAACACCACGCCATCGGCCGCAGTCGTATCATCGGCGAGCGTATAGGAGAAGCTGCCGGGAATGCTGGCCATCGCGTCCAATTGCGCCGATCCGAGGGGCGTGCCGTACTGAATGTCGGCCGGGTTGGTCCAGGTGATGCTGGGCGTGGTGAACGATTGCGGCGGTTGCTGCGCGTCGGCGACGATTCCGGCGGCGCTGCTTGCTACGGCGCGATAGTAATAAGTCGTGCCGGGAGTCAGATTGGTCAGCGCCGCGGAAACGTCCGCGGTAGACGATCCGCCGAGCGAAGCGGGCGTTGCAGTCACGTTCGGCGGCGACAACTCGACCACCCGGTTATTACTGTTGTCGGCGACGAACACGTCGCCGGCCGCATCCACCGCCACGCCCGTCGGATAGCTGAAGCCGGTGCCGAGCGTCTGGATGGGGCCGCCGCCGGCAGGGATTTCTTTGACCGCGTTGTTACCGCTGTCGGCGACGAACACGTTGCCGGCCGCATCGACCGCTACGTTCGTCGGCTGATCGAAGCCCGAGCCGAGCGTTTGGATCGCGCCGCCTCCGGCGGGGATCTCTTTGACGGCATTGTTGTCCATGTCGGCGACGAACACATTGCCGGCCGCATCGACCGCCACGCCCGTCGGATAGTTGAAGCCCGATCCGAGCGTCTGGATGGCGCTTCCGCCGGCCGGTATTTCCTTGATGGCGTTGTTGACGGAGTCGGCAATGAACACGTCGCCGGCCGCATCGACCGCCACCCCCTGTGGTCCGTTGAAGCCCGAGCCAAGCGCCTGGATGGGGCCGCCGCCGGCAGGGAATTCCACCACGGCGTTAAGACTCGCGGAGCCGACAAACAAGTCTCCGGCCGCGTCCACAGCCACGTCGGTCGGCTGGAGGAGGCCGGCGGCAAGCGTCTGGATGGCGCCTCCGGCCGAGATTTCTTTGATGGCGCCGTTGCTTGTGTCGGCAATGAAGATGTCGCCGGCCGCGTCGACCGCCACGCCCGACGGATTGACGAAGCCGGAGCCCAGGACCGCTTGAACGGTAGGCGTGAAGGCGGGATCGGTGGAGTACTGGAAGCTGACCGTGGCCGTCGAGCCTTGCGGATTGACCGTGGCGTTGAGGGCGGCTCCGCTCGCCGAAATGGAATCGGCCGTACCGGTGACGACCGTCGGCGGAGTCAGCGTAGTGAACGATTGCGGCGGCTGCTGAGCGTCGACTACGATCCGCCGTCGCTGGCGGCCACGGCGCGGTAGTAATACGTCGTGCCCGCGAGTCAGGCCGTTCAACGAGGCCGCGAAGGTCTTAGTCGTCGAACCGCCGATGGGCGAGGGCGTTGCAGCCACGCTCGGGGGCGACAACTCGACGACTCGGTTGTTGCCGCTGTCAGCGACAAACACGTCGCCGGCCGCGTCGACCGCCACGCCGTTCGGACTGCTGAAGCCGGAGCCGAGCGTCAGAATAGCGCCGCCTCCGGCCGGGATCTCCTTAACCGCGTTGTTGCCGGCGTCGGCCACGAACAGATTGCCCGCCGCGTCCACTGCCACGCCGCTCGGTCCGCTGAAGCCGGAGCCGAGCGTCTGGATGGCGCCGCCGCCGGCCGGAATCTCTTTGATGGCATTGCTGTCAAAGTCGGCGACGAACACGTCGCCGGCGGCGTCTACCGCCACGCCCATCGGTACGTCGAAGCCGGAGCCCAGCGTCTGGATGGGGCCGCCTCCGGCCGGGATCTCCTTGACCGCGCCGTCGCCAAAGTCGGCGACGAACACGTTGCCGGCTGCGTCTACCGCCACGCCCCTCGGTATGTCGAAGTTGGAGCTAAGCGTCAGGACGGCGCCGCCGCCGGCCGGGATCTCGTTGACGTCGCCGGTGAGGAAGTCGGCGACGAAGACGTCGCCGGCTGCGTCTACCGCCACGCCATGCGGCGAGCTGAAGCCAGAGCCCAGGGTCTGGATGGCGCCGCCGCCGGCCGGGATTTCCTTGACGGCATGGTTGAAGGTATCGGCGATTAAGACATCGCCGGCCGCGTCCACCGCCACGCCCGACGGATTGACGAAGCCGGAGCCCAGGACCGCTTGAACGGTAGGCGTGAAGGCGGGATCGGTGGAATATTGGAAGCTAACCGTGGCTGCCGAGCCTTGCGGATTGACCGTAGCGTTGAGGGCGGCTCCGGTCGCCGTGATGGAACTGGCCGCCGTGGCGGCGACATCCATCAGCGGCGTCGTGAACGATCTCGGTCTTTGCTGCACATCGGCGACGATGCCGCCGGCGCTGACGGCCACGGCACGGTAGAAATAGGTCGTGCCCGGAGTTAAACCGGTCAGCGACGCCGAGACGGCCGTGGCGGTCGAACCGCGCAGCGAAGGGGGCGTTGCGGTCACGCTCGGCGGCGACAACTCCACGACCCGGTTGTTGCCGCTGTCGGCGACAAACACGTCGCCGGCCGCATCCACGGCCACTTCGCTCGGACTGCTGAAACCGGAGCCGAGAGTTTTCACGGCGCCGCCTCCGGCCGGGATTTCCTCGACGGCGTTGGCGCCCAAGTCGGCGACGAACACATTGCCGGCCGCGTCCGCCGCGATGGAAACAGGTTGATTGAAGCCGGAGCCGATCGTCTGGACGGCGCCGCCGTCGGCGGGAATCTCAGCGACGACGATTTGGAATTGTGGCGCCGGGGTTCGTTCGATGACGAACACGTTTCCGGCCGCATCCACTGCCACGCCCATCGGGGCGAGCACGCTGGAACTGAGGGTCCGGATGCCGCCGCCGTCGGCCGGGATCTCCTTAACGTCGGAGTTGAGGCCGTCGGCCACAAAGACATCGCCGGCCGCGTCCGCCGCAACGCTAGACAGCGAACTAAAACCGGCGCCGAGCGTCTGGATGGCGCCGCCGCCGGCCGGAATCTCCTTGACCGCGCCACTATTCGGGTCGGCGAAGAATACGTCGCCAGCCGCATCCGCCGCAATGCTGAACAGCGAACCGAAGCCGGAGCCGAGCGTCTGGACGGCGCCGCCGTCGGCCGGAATCTTCTTGACCGCGCCGCTGGCAAAGTCGGCGACGAATACGTCGCCGACCGCATCCACCGCCACGCTCGTGCTGTTGTAGCCAGAGCCGAAGGTCGTTTGGACGCTGGGCGTGAAGGCGGGGTCAGTCGAGTACTGAAAGCTTGCCTTGGTCGTTGACCCTTCCGGGTTAATCGAGGCGTTGAGCGTGGCCTGAGTCGCCGAGACCGGGTCGGCCGCTTGGGTGACTACTATCGGCGGCGTGAGCGTGGTGAACGATTGCGGCGGCTGCTGCGCGTCGGCGACGATGCCAGCAGCGCTTGCGGCCACGGCACGGTAGAAATAGGTCGTGTCCGGGGCCAGCCGGTTGAGTGCGGCCGAGACCGCCGTGGCCGTGGAACCGCTCAGCGGAGAGGGCGTTGCCGTCACGCTCGGCGGCGACAACTTGACGACGCGGTTGTTACTGTTGTCGGCGACGAACAGGTCGCCGGCCGCATCCACCGCCACGCTCGTCGGATAGTTGAAGCCGGAACCAAGCGTCTGGATGGCGCCGCCGTCGGCCGGGATCTCCTTGACGGTGTTGTTGTTCGACGTTGGCGACGAACACGTCGCCGGCTGCGTCCACCGCCACGCCGCTCGGACCGTTGAAGCCGGAGCCGGAGCCGAGCATCTGGATGGCGCCGCCGCCCGCCGGGATCTCCTTAACGGCATTATTGCCATAGTCGGCGACGAAGACATTGCCGAGCCTGTCCACCGCCACGCCTAACGGAGCGTTGAAGCCGGAGCCGAGCGTCTGAATGGCGCCGCCGCCGGCCGGAATCTCCTTGATCGCGTTGTCGCCGGTGTCGGCGACGAAGACGTTGCCGGCTGCATCGACTGCCACGCCCTGCGGCCCGAAAAAGCCCGAACCGAGCGACAGGCCGGCGCCGCCGCCGGCCGGGAACTCTTGCACCCCAGATATCGGACTTACGACGAACACGTCGCCGGCAGCATCCACCGCCACGCCCGTTGCAACTGAGACGCCGGAGGCAAGCGTCTGGATGGCGCCGCCGCCGGCCGGGATTTCCTTGACGGCGCTGTTGCTGGTGTCGGCGATGAATACGTCTCCGGCCGCGTCGACCGCCACCCCCGTCGGATAGCTCAAGCCCGCGCCGAGCGTCGTTTGCACGGTAGGCGTGAAGGCTGCATCAGTCGAGTACTGGAAGCTGACGGTGGCCGTCGCGCCTTGCGGGTTGACCGAGGCGTTGAGCGTGGCCCCGGTCGTCGAAACCGAACTGGCCGCCGTGGCGGCCACATCCATCAGCGGCGTCGTGAACGATCTCGGACGTTGCTGCACGTCGGCGACGATGCCGCCGGCGCTGGCAGCCACGGCACGGTAGAAATAAGTCGTGCCCGGAGTTAAACCGGTTAGCGCCGCCGAGACGGCCGTGGCCGTTGAGCCGCCCAGCGGCGAGGGCGTTGCGGACACGCTCGGCGGCGACAATTCGACGACGCGGTTGTTGCCGAAGTCGGCGACGAACACGTCGCCGGCCGCGTCCGCGGCCACTCCGGTCGGCGAACTGAAACCGGACCCTAGCGTCTTAATGGCGCCGCCGCCGGCTGGAATTTCCTTGACGGCATTGTTGCCATCGTCGGCGACGAAGACATTGCCGGCCGCGTCCACCGCCACGCTCATCGGCGTGTCGAAGCCCGAGCCGAGCGTCTGGATGGCGCCGCCGTCGGCCGGGATTTCTTTGACGTTATGATTGCCGATGTCCGTGACGAACACGTTTCCGTCCGCATCCACCGCCACGCCGTACGGAACGGCGAAGCCCGAGCCGAGCGTCTTAATGGCGCCGCCGCCGGCCGGGATCTCCTTGATCGCGCTATTACTGCTGTCGGCGACGAACACGTCTCCAGCCGCATCCACCGCCACGCCCGTGGGACTATTCCAACCGGAGCCGAGCATCTGGATGGCGCCGCCGCCGGCCGGGATTTCCTCGACTGCGCCGGACTGTTTTTCGGCCACGAACACGTCGCCCGCCGCGTCCACGGCTACGCTCGTCGGGGTGTTGAAGCCGGGCACAAGCGTCTGAACGGCTCCGCCGCCGGCTGGGATTTCTTTGACGGCGTGATTGCCAAAGTCGGCGACGAACACGTCGCCGGCTGCGTCCGCCGCCACGCCATACGGCAGATCAAAGCCTGAGCCAAGCGTCGTCTGAACGGTAGGCGTGAAGTCCGGATCGGTAGAGTACTGGAAGCTGACGGTCGCCGTTGCGCCTTGCGGGTTGACCGAGGCGTTGAGCGCGGCCGCGGTCGCCGAAACGGCGTCGGCCGGCTGGGTGACGACGGACATGGAAGACAGCACCAGGCGAGCCTCGAGCCTGTCGATGGCGTACGAGCGCCGCCGCTCGTGCGACGGCGAATAGGAAGACGAGGCGAAGGTAAGCAACGGCTTGCCGCGCGGTTTTCGCGGCGCCGCCCGGCGAGCGGAAAAGGGAAAGTGCATACCGGTCGTGGCCTCCTAATGTTGAATGCAGACGCGCGCGTCAACACGCAGTCTTGAGAAACCTTGCGGCAACGACGCTTTCGTAGCGCGATGAATCCGCCAGCCGAGCGCTGAATGGTAACAACCCGTGCCCCGTCCGTAACTCTTTGCCCGCGAGCGCCGGCAATCGCCCGCCAGGAGATAGTAGTAGGGTCGAATCCGAATCGCCCCGCCGGCATCACTCGCCAGCGTTACTCCGACCGAAGATTACTTGCCCCGTGGATAGTGCCTGGAAGCATCAATCGCGTCAACGCGCAAGACTTTACTGTTTGCTTTCGCGTAAAAATCGCTGACAAGCATTTTGCAGGTGAACCGCCCTCGAACGGGGGCGGTTTGCAAAACCAAAGCTAGTCTTTAGAGGAATGGGCCGGGGCCACAATCGACCTGTCCAGCCCTCGTCGGAAGGGCTTGCGCCGGAGGAATTCCCCTGGCGACAAGCAGGCGAAACGGCGCCTTGAGAGCCGCAACGAAACGTGGCTCGTCGCCGAGGTAGCCGTAAGCCGTCGTTGGTCCTGATGGTTGTCGCTGATAGTACGGGCAGCTTTTGGGATCTCTATCCGGCTGAGAATGGTTCGCAGCCGCGCGAGCCAACGTGACCGCTCCGGCGGTGACGCTCGCGCCGAGGGATTCTGGAACCCTGTCTGAAAGCAATTCGCCGCATCTCGGGCAGCCGCGGGAGGCAGCTCGGATTCTCAACAAGGTCAGAGCATTGAATAAGGAGTAGTCCCGTCCTGAACGCAAATGCAGAAAGTCCGCGCCGGTTCGCGATGCACAGACTGATTTGACGCACGCCATCCGCGATTTCTGCGATCGTTTGACGAACGAGAGCCGGCGTCGTCAGTGGCGCCGTGCCGGTCTAATGTCTTTGGCCCGCCCTGGCTGCTTCGCCTGAATTATTCCAGGGTGGGCCTTGTTACGCGCAGCAGTCCATCTTTTGCGCGGTCGTCCCGGCGAGTTGAAAAGATTGTAGGATTGGAAGGCGAGCAGCCGACCTTTCTCGGGGGCCGTGGGACGCCTCCGTATCGCCTGCGGGCAATCTGTCAGGGCAGTCAGAGAGTCCTTGGCATCGAGCAGAAAGATTTCAGCGCAATGAAGATTCCCGAGTGGCTTCCCGATAGTCAACGCCCTGTCGGTCCGGAACAGCAGCCTCGCAACACGCTGATTGAGCCTTGGGTGCGTCCGCTCGTTCAGTTTATGCATATCGAAGCAGCGGGCGGGTTCGTGCTTCTGGCCTGCACGGCGCTGGCGCTGGTCCTAGCCAACTCGCCATGGTCCGCGCGATTCGCCGAGGTCTGGCAAACGCGCGTCGGGTTCACGATCGGCGCCTTCGAACTGTACAAACCGCTCCTGCTCTGGATCAATGACGGACTGATGACCGTCTTTTTCTTTGTCGTGGGGCTGGAGATCAAACGCGAGATCGTCTTCGGCGAACTCAAGGATCTGCGCAAGGCGATATTGCCTGCCGCAGCGGCTCTGGGGGGAATGCTCGCGCCCGCCGCCATCTACCTGGGCGTTCAAGGCGGAGTGCCCGGCGGGAACGGCTGGGGAATTCCCATGGCCACCGATATTGCTTTCGTCGTCGGGTTTCTGGCGGTGCTCGGCTCTCGGATTCCCTTCGGGCTGAAGATACTTCTGCTCACGCTGGCCATCGTAGATGACATCGGGGCGATCCTGGTCATCGCAGTGGCCTATACGGCCGATACTTCATTGGCGTTCCTGGGCATCGGGATGGCCAGCTTCGGCCTCGTCTATCTGTTTCGCTGGATCGGAGTGCGGCCCGTGCCCGTTTACCTGTGTCTCGGGACGGGCGTCTGGTTGGCGTTCCTGAAATCCGGCGTGCACCCTACGGTCGCCGGCGTGGTGCTGGGCCTGCTCACTCCCGCCAGTCCCTGGTTCGCGGGACGCAGCCTGGTGAACGTGGCAGAGGGCGTGGCGCTGCGGCTGGGCCAAGATGGCGACGCGGATGCAAAGCACCGTGTGGTTTCGGCAAGCCTGCGCCACGCAGGTTTTTTTTGCGAGCAGGGGCGGGCGACGGCCGGCAGAGTGGCGGAATGGGGAAGCCACGCGGAGGCTTTTCATTGGCGTGCGGGCGGAGTCCGCTCCGCCAATGCGCGAAGGACGCCGGTGGCGGCGAGGCGCATGCGGGAGATGGGATGCGGCGATGCTAGCTGGCGTGAGGAGCGGCTAAACGCTCGCCAGTTGCCGCAGATAGTTCCACGGCATCCAGTCGGTCGGCGATGCGGCCACGCGTTCGTGATGACGCTGCAACTGCGTCAGGTAATCGAACGGATCAACTTGAGAATGCTGGCAGGTGTGGATCAGGCTCATGTACGCGTCGCCCACCTTCGCCCCGCGTTCCGTCTTATAAAAAAGTGAGTTGCGCCGATGGCGAATCGCCATCTTCAACGCGCGCTCACAGATGTTGTTGTCCAGCGGGGCGCCGGCGACTCGCAGGAACAGCGTCAGCTTCTCCCAGTGCTTCTGCATGTACGTGATCGCCTTGCCTAACGACGAGTTCGGCTCGACCTTCCGCTCGTCGAATTGCTCGTCCAGCCAGCAGCGAACTCGTCCATCAGCGGCCCGCTTTCTTGCTGGTGAAGCTGTAGACGGTCGTCGGGCGAAAGCTCTTGCAGCTTGGCCTTGGCGTCGATCTTGTACGCCTGCTTGAAGATCTCCAGCACATGCCGGACCTCGGACGGGAAGACGTCCTTCAACTCGTGGAAGTTGCACCGCGCGTGGCTCAGGCAGTTCGCCACGATCGTCTTCAGGCCGCCGGGCATGTTGCGCGACAGGGCGTCGCACATCTGGATGGGCGGCGGCAGATCGGCCCTGCGCTTCGCCAGCAACTCGTAAAGGTTTTCGCCCGAATGCCGCGGCCCGGTGATGAACAGGGCGATCGTCGGGCGGTCCACGGACGTCGAGAGGAGATTTGTGGTGAATACGCCGCGCCGGTCGGGTTGGTCGTCCCGCAACGGTTGGCCGTTGTTGAGCTTGGCCGTCAAGTCCAGGATCTGCATGTACGTATCGTCGTTGTGCACCAGCGAGCCTTGCGCCGCGTCGTCCAACAACTGCCGGTACGCCGCGCCCACGCCGCGGTCGATGGCATCATACACTCGCTCCCATTGAACGGACGCGGGCAGCGGAATTCCAGCCGCCTGCTGCAACTCCTCGATGCGGTTCCAGGGCAGGCCCTGCCCATAGCGCAGCGCGGCGATCATGGCGGCCACCGTCGGGTCGTACTTGCTTGGGCCCGACTCCTCCGGCAACGGCGCCGTTTCCGTTTTCCCGCACAGACCGCAGCGCAGCCGCTCGAGTTCATACCGCCGGCCTCCCACGGGCGGCTGGCCGATCAGCCGCACCACCTGCGACCAATCTTTCTGGCGATAGAGGGTTCCCGCCTGGCAGTGCGGGCAGGGCCCGCCGGGAGACAGCGCTTCGTGGGTCACCACGACGCGTTCGCAGCCCGTGTACGCTTGAGCGGGAATTCGACCGTGATTGGGCCGCTCCCGGCGGCCCTTGGCGTCGCTCGCCGGCTCTTGCGAGCCGGCATCGCCATCGCCGGGCAGTCACTCGTCGGGCGGCGTCGTTTCATTCGTCGAGGGACGCGACGATTCGCTCCGATCGCCCGCCGCGTCGCGCGTTCGTTCGGTCTTCGAGCCGAAGAGAAGCTTCCGCAGACGAGCGATGCTGATGTTCTTCTCCTGGATCAATTGAGTCAGCGTCTGGTGGGATCGCAGTAGCTTACGCAGCGGCTCGGAATCCTCCGCACCCAGTTTGTGTTCGACCTTGTCCAGGATGGTTTCCAACTGATCGAGATGCAGTTCCACAATCGCTGGTTGCGACTTGACCGCCATGCGCAGGCCTCCTGATTGCCTTGCTGAGAAAACGTGTGAAACATCCGCAGGTGCTTCGCTTCCGTTGCGATTGCGTGACGCGGCCGCTTCAGACGGCCGGTTTGACGGGACGCCACTGGGGAGCGCCGCGGGCCGCCTCTGCGTCTCCGCCCGCGAGCAGAACCTGGAGCTGATGCGCTTCAAGTGCGCGAGTGGGCGCGTCGCCGGTTGGCCAGTGCGTGAACCGACCTTGCGAGAGCCGCTTTTGACAAAGCCAAAATCCTTGGCCGTCGTAAAGGAGAATCTTGATCGCGGTCCCTCTCCGATTGCGGAAGACGAACGCGCAACCGCTCATCGGATCGTGCTCGAGCCGCTGTCGGCACAAGGCGGCCAGGCCGTCGATGCCTCGTCGAAAATCGGCCGGCTCGGTCGCCACGAAGATCCGCATCGTGGGGCTGGTGGGAATCACGGCGAGGCTCTCCAAAGCACTCGCCCGAGTTCCAGGGCCTGCGCTGTCGCCGGCCCCTTCAGCGAGATACGCAGCCTGCGGCCGCAAGGTTCTTCAAATTCGAGCGTGCATTCGGATGCACCCGTGCCGGCATCCGCCATGCCTGCCGCGCCCGGCAGCGCCGGCAGCTCGACGAACGTCGCCGGCGCCGCCTCGGGCGCACCGCCGTCTACGATTTGCATCCAGTGCCGCAATCGACCGAGATCCACGTCCAGGTCGGCCGCCACGGTTTCGGCGCCGTGCGCCGCCGCGGCCTTAACGGCCGCCATCCACAGCTCATGCGGGATTCGCCCGCCGCCCCCACGGACCTTCCGCCACCGTTCAAACCGCTGCCGGGCTTCTGCCAGGCTGTCCACGTGAGTGCGTCGTCGCATCGGCCATCCTCGTCCAAAGTCGAAGTAGAGACCAATGCATTCTTACCAGCCGCGCCGAAAGATTCATGCACGCTTGCCGAAACCACACAAAGCACCACGAGGAAGCGGTCCGCTTCCTGACCGTCACGGCACGCGAGACCGTCGCCCCGCTGGACCGTTTGGAAGCAGTTTTGCACCCCTGGGTGGCGTTTGGCGTCATGCCGTTATTCGCACTGGCAAACGCCGGCGTGAAGATAGAGCTTTCTGCTATGACGGAACCGGTCGCCCTTTCGGTTGCGACGGGCCTGGTCGTCGGCAAGCCGCTGGGGATCGTAGCATTCAGTTGGGCGGCGGTGAAACTCGGCCTGGCAAGGCTGCCGACCGGCGTGAATTGGACGACGCTGTTCGGCGCCGGCTGCCTGGCCGGCATCGGCTTTACCATGTCGCTCTTTATCACCGGGTTGTCGCTGGAGCCGGAGTTGCTCACGGCCGGCAAGATTGGCACGCTGCTCGGCTCATTCGTCAGCGCGGCGTTCGGCATGGGAGTGCTGCTGTATTCTCTCCGTTCGAGCGACCTTCGCTAACCGGCCGAGTCAGGCGACACTGCCAAAATCGGCGGCGGCAGGCCCAGGGGGCTGAAGGCACGGACTGCAAATCGAGGCTCAAATTGTTGGAGTCTGTTGTAAGCGAAGCCGACGGCGACGGATCGCTGCGCATTGACTTGGCTCGCGGCATGCTTACGATCGGATCCTACAGCCTTTCGTCTTCGAGTTGCGGCGCGGTCCGCAAGGTCTTCGAGCGGCGCGTCGCAACGCGATCCGTTTGAAGGCTCAACGAGGCGGCGGGACGAAATCGGCTCCCTTCAGCCGTGATTGCTTATGGAAAGGTTGAGTATGTTGCGATTATCGTCCTTGGCGTGGTTCGTCTTGATCGTTTCGGCGATGAGCTTGTCGACGGTCGCCGCGGCCGATCCCACGGCGCCGGCCGGCTCTTTGAAGATCAGCGTCTTTCAAGTCGACGCGACTCCGCCGCTCGGCACGCCCGTGGCCTACGCTCTGGCTCGCAAGATCGAAGACCCGCTCACCGCCCGCGGCGTTGTGTTGCTCGGCGCCGGAAAGCCGATCGTGCTCTGCGCCGTGGATTGGATCGGCATTGGCAACGGCGGGCATGACGCTTGGCGCGAGGGCCTGGCCCGAGCCGTCGGCACGTCGGTCGATCGGGTGACGGTACACGCGCTGCACCAGCACGACGGAGTGCGCTGCGACTTTACCGCCGAAGAACTGCTGGCGCCGCAGGGTTTGGCAGGCAGACGCTTCGACGTGGCTTTCGTCCGCAAAACGATCGCCGATGCCGCTCAAGCAGCCAAAGCGTCGCTTGCCAAGGCGCAAGTGGTGACGCATCTGGGCGTCGGCGAGGCGCGGGTCGAAAAGGTCGCCTCCAACCGGCGCATCCTGGGCCCGGACGGTCGCGTGGCCATTTCGCGATCCAGCTCGTATCGCATTCCCGAGCCCATTCTGTCGCGGTTGGCCGCCGAGGCCAAACGCCAAGGTTACGACCTGAGTGCATCGCGTACGGCCGAGGCGCTGGCCGCCCCCGAAGGCGTGATCGATCCCATGCTCAAGATGTTGACGTTCTTCAACGAAGATCAACCGCTTGTTTCGCTCAGCTACTACGCCACGCATCCGCAGAGCTATTTCGGCAAAGGCGACGTGACCGCGGAGTTCGTCGGTCTGGCGCGGACGCAACATGAGCAAGCTCGCGGCGGCTTGACGCTCGTGCATTTCAACGGGGCAAGCGGTAATGTGGCCGCGGGCAAATACAACGACGGCACGCCCGAGGCCCGCGTGGCGCTCACGGGCCGCATGGCCGACGGCATGCAACGCGCCTGGAAGGCCACGAAGCGCGTTCCGCTGACCGCCGCCGACTGCGAGTGGCGAGTGCAGCCGGTGCAGTTGCCGGTCGCCCCGCATCTGGATGCCGACAAGTTGCGCAGCACGCTGGAAGACCCGCAGGCTTCCGAGAGAGAACGCATCGCAGCGGCCGGCAAGCTGGCGTTCGTGCTTCGCAGGCAGCATGGAATCTCGGTCGAACTGACTTGCTTGCGGCTCGGCAACGTTTATGTGCTGCACATGCCGGGCGAACTATTCGTCGAGTATCAACTCGCGGCGCAGCAGATGCGGCCGCACGACACGGTTTGTATGGCCGCCTACGGCGACTACGGCTCTGGCTACATCGGAACCGAGATCGCCTATTCGCAAGGCGGATACGAGACGCAGCCGACGTCGTCGAATACCGCCCCGCAAGTCGAACGCGTTTTGATGGATGGCATGCGTAAGCTGCTTAAATAGCCCCCTGTGACGACGGTTAACGCACCTGATTGCACTACGGCAGCATCAAATTGTCGCGCACTTGCGATGGATTCTCGGGCACCGTCGAGCAGCGTTTCGACGGCGCCGCCGAGGATGTTGCCGCTTATGAGATTGTCGCGACTTTGACCGACGATGCGGATGGCGTGGCGCATCGTGGGCTGTGCGCGGCGATCGACGATCGTATTGTTGGCGATGCGACAGCGGACGCAATCTTCCAGCTCGATGCCCCGATGCAAAGGATCGAGGATCTGGCAATCGGAGACGCCGCTGTCCTGGCAACGGACAAACGTCACCGCCGCGCCGTGCTCCGCCGAGCCGCGCAGCAGCGTTGCGTCGCCAGGCCGCTGAGCAGCACGTTCTCGCAATCTTCAAAGCGGAGCCCGTCTTTCGTTGGCTCGGAGTCGAAACCTCGCCACGCGAAGGCGTTGGCGCCGACGACGATGCCGGCGCACTGCGTGGCAAACACCGACAGATCGACCGAGTCGTAAATCGTGTTGCCGGTGATCGTGATCCGCGATGCATTGCGAAGCTCCACCGCCCTCCACTGACTGCCGAGCACGTTGCCGGTGATGTTTATGAGATGCGCCGTGTCGGCCTTGAGCTCCTTCGGCGAGTCGGCCGCCTGCGGTCGTTGAACGTCGGCGCCGGTGATGCGAATGTTCGCCCCGCCGTTCTGCACGGTCGCTTGTATTGTATTGCCGCTGATCGTGACCTCGCTGATCACGCCATCGGTTGCATCGAACCAAATCTCGGAGCCGCCCGGATGCTGCGACAGATCGGCCTGTTCCGTCGGCGATTTGCCCTTCCCGCCAGCCGTCGCGTTGTTGTATTCGATATCGTTGCCGACGATCTGCAAATTGTGGACGTCGCCGCCCGCCGACTTGATGCCCGCGATCTTGTTCCAACTGATGTGACAACCGTGCACGATGCTCTGGTGCAGGTTGCAGTGATCGAAGAACAAGCCGATCTCATGGTTATCGTATAAATGCGAGTCGGCCAGGATAAAGTCGCGATTTCGCTCCACGAGGTGTACGGCGATCTTGCAGCGGCGAACCAGCACCTGCGAAATCACGCATTTCAAGGTCTTGCGAAGCTCGATCCCGACGGCGTCGGGGTGCTCGCCGACGAGTTCGATTCCGTTGATCGTGGGGAACCGCTCCTGGTCCCAGGTGCGAGTTTGCACGCTTGTCGGCGAAGCGGTTCCTTGGTGATCGCCGATCACGCGCAGCGCAGGGCCGGGGCCCGCCATTACGATTCGCGAAGTTCCCGCTTCGCCGCGTACGGCGCCGAAACCCTGTTTCGATAAATCGAGGATCAACGGTTTCGTGATCCGATACGTTCCCTTGTTCAGACGCAGCACTCCGTCGCCATCGTTCAGAGCATGCTGCAAGGCGTCCGTATCGTCCGCAACGCCATCGCCGACCGCCCCGAAACCAAGCACGTTGGCCATCTGAAGAGTTCTCCCGATAATGTTCATTAATGTGCTTGTGGCGGCCCATCTCGTCCCGCACGCAGCAACCGTCCGCCTATGCAGTATTGACCTAAATTGCCGAGGATGCCATGTGTTAGAACTGAATTCCCTTCTTCGCGGCGATGACCTGCAGAGCGCTCTCCGCTCTCTGCCAAGAAACCTCCGGCTGATATGCCAGGCGGAAATACGATTCGAATTCAGCTCGCCACACTGCGTGCTGCTCACGAAGCGAGCTGGTACTCACTCCGATCTGAGTCGCCGTTGTTCCCGCCTCAATGCCGCCAATTCGCACTTCCATGGAGGAGAGCAGACACTGCGCAAAGGCCCTGCATTCCTGCAGGAATGTCTCGACCGGAAGTACATGGCCCCCGTACCGGGCAGTCCATACGGGTAGTCCGTCGATAAGGCGGTCGCGGTTGTCCCATTGAATTCGCATCTCGTCTTCGACTCGAACGAAATGAAGCCTTGGTTCAGCGACAAGGTACGCGCACCAAGGCGAGCGTTCGCCAAGCCATCGCCAGGCCTCATACCTGAGATCCTCAGAAAGTTCCGAGTCGTCTTCGATCGGCTTTCTTAGTTCCGCAAGCAATTCCCAACTTGATGCAAGCCTTTCGATTCTAGGCGGCAGTCTCGCAACGGCCGCCGCGACGCTGCCAAGTATGTCTCGGGCGAATGCGGCAATCTGATATTCAGCTTCACTCCCGAAATGCCCAAAGTAAGACGATGACTCTTGGGTGTAGCGGAACAGCGTTTGTTCGCCTACGACCATCCGAAAACATCCATAGGACAACGCAAACCAACTCAAGCTCTGATTCCCAGGCTCTCCCCAAGGGATAATGTCTTCCACCTTTGCGAGCTCAAACTGGAACATCGCCATACATGCCACGCTCTCGTCTCGACGGAACAAAACTGCAATGGCCGAATGCCTATCTCTTCAAGTCTTGAACCAACGACTTCGTGGCCCAGAACGCTCCCTTATCGCAATGCCTCATCGGCCTTGAACGGCGCGAGTTTCAACCGGTCTCGGGCAGGAAGCTCGGCAGGTTCACGCCCTGAAACGGCTGCATGGCGCCGCGAACCTGGCAAAAGTGCATCTCGCAATTGCGGCCGCCCCAGGCGTAGATCTGCCGCACCAATTGTTCCTTCTCGACGGGAACCACCGCGACCGGCGAACGGCCCCGATGTTGATCGAGTTCGCGGTGAATCAAGGCCGCAGCGTCGGTTTCGCTTCGCGCCACGCCCGGTCCGATCATGTTCATGGCCGGATGGGCCGAGGAAACCAGGTAGCCGTCGAGGCCGCCGCCGGGATTTTCCAGGACGGAAACGTGCCAAAAGCCGAGACGGTTCTCGATACAGTAGCGATAGTCCTGCTCGCGCGTAATGCCGCTTACGTCCATCTCCAACGCGGCCATCGCCGGTACGTCGGCGAGCGTTGCCTCGCGCACGAGCATGTCGCCGAACGACGCGCTCGGCATGCCGGCTTCCGGTACGGAAACGAGCATGTCTTGATACGCGTACCGCGGCACGAAGCCCGCCTTGTTATACAGCGAGAACGAATCGACGTTGATCGCGCTCTGCGTCAACCGCAGCGCCGGGTAGCCGCCGGCGTCGGTGAAGTCCATGATGTGCTGCAGCAGGGCGCGGCCGACGCCCATCCCGGCGTAGTTCGGATGGACGGTCATAATCCCCAGGCTGACGTGATGCTCGCGCGGATGATAGAAGCACGAGCCCATCAGGCGGCCGGTCTCCGGATTTTCGGCCACGACGTTGAAGCCCGGATCCAGTTCCTCGTAGACGTCGTAAAACACCTCGGCCACGCGCGGTCCGCCTTGAAAGATCGGCGGACAACCGTGATTGCCGTACCACGTGTTGATCGAACAGTAGATCAGCTCGCCCACTTCGTGCTTATCGGCGGGCGTCATCGCTCGCAGGTGCGGTTTCAAACCCATTATCCTTTCCTGTTCGCGGCGGATCGTCTCCGCCGAATAACCTGGCGACAAGATCTTTGGAGGTCGCTGATGCGACCTTGCGTGCGCGGTCACGAGCCGCAGCGTGAAAACAACTTCGCTCGGGGCTGGAACTCCGTCTCATCGTCGAGCGGAAAGACCGGCCGGCGGCAGCGGACGTGACCGAGCGTGGGCAAGTTGGCGCTGGTCGAACCGGGAGCGTCGACGTTGATCATTCGCTGGCACCACTCGGCGTACATGTGATGTTCGCAATGGGGCGATTTAACGATCACCACGCCGAAGTCTTGCGGGTTCTGACCATGGGCGTAGAACAACGAGCGATCGAACAAGTGTACCGGCCGGCTGGTGACGACCAGCGTGATCTTGCCGGCCTGCAGCACCGCCGTACGGCCTGAAAACCAGTCCTGCTTGAACGACTCGCTGCGAAAACGTCCGTCGGAGAGCATATGAACTTGGGCGGTGATTGGCAGCGGCGTGAAACGCCTGGGATCGTAGGCGCCGCCGACGGTCGTGTGCACCGTCGCTCCGACGCCGGCCACAAAGGCGGCCTCGACTGCGGCCGGATCGACGATCGGCGCCAGCACCCGGCCCTTGTATTCAGTATCGAGCAGTGCTCGCAAAATGGCATTGCTGTCGCCCGAGGCGCCGGAGCTGGTGGCGTCGGCCGCATCGACCAAGGCTACCGTTCCCTTCGGCTCACCTCCTTTGGGCTCCGGTTGCAGCAACTCAGCCGCTTGCCGCACGCTTTCCTCAAGCGACGTCAATTGAGCCTGCATGCGGCCGCGCTCGGGCCAGAAGCCTTCGGCGATCCGCAGCGCTTCGCGCTCGGCCCGTCCGGGGTCGCCATCGGTCGTCACGACGCTATAGCATCGCAGCTCCGGCACGTCGGTAAAAGGATTGCCGATGAACATGCCGGCCGACAAGCCGCCAGGGCTCTGCTCGATCTGTTGCGCCTGGCCGATGAATCGGCCGAAAACGCCCGTCGCGGTAATCAGTTCGTCGCCGCGAACGAGCGCGGGAATCTCAACCTTGGCCGTCACCGGTCGGATCTCGCCGGCCAATAGTCGCAGCAACAGCCGGGCCGCGCGCTGGCCCGTCTCGAAGAAATCGACGTGCGGATAGGTGTGATAGACGACGGTTGCGTCGGTATGCTGCAACATCCGGTCGGTCAGAATGCCGTGAAGATCGAACGAGGCGACGATCGGAATGCGCTCGCCGAGAATCTTGCGGGCCTCGGCCAGCAGATAGCCCTCGGGATCGTCCTCGTCTTCGGCGGCCATCGCTCCATGCAAGGCGAAGTACGCGGCGTCGACCGGTCCGGCCTGCCGCACTTCGTGCAGAAACTCCTCGGCCAGGCGATGGAAATCGGCGGCGGGAATCGTGCCGCCTGAGGTGATGCCGCGGGCGCCGAATGAGGGAATCATCGTCACTTCGGGCTCGAGACCGAAGACTTGCATCGCCCCGGCGATTTCGCTGCCGCGGCCGCGATGATACGTGAACATCGCTTCGCCCGTCTGGACGGCGAAGTCTTCGTAGCGCGTGGGGACGGGATTGAACGAGCTGACTTCGTGGATGCACTCGGCCAGCAGAATACGCGGGGCGGAAGTTGCGGGGGTCACGGGGATCGCTTTCCAGGGGCGGGTTTTACGCGGAGCTTCGATCAATGATCGGCGGGGGCAGTCAGCAGGCGCACGGCGTGGCCATGCGCGGGGGGCCATGCTTGCCTGCAAGCCTTGGCGAGCAGGTAAGCATGCGACTCTATTTCGTCTCGAACATGCCAACGTCGGCGAGTCGCCGACGTTGGCATGGCACACTGCGTAGACGCGAGAGCCGGAGCCTATTGTACCCGACCAACTTGGCCGAGCGTACCGAACCAAGAAAATCTCTGCGCTGCTGGGCGGAAAATGCGCTGGAAAACGAGCCGGGCAGCGCGGATGATAGGTCCGGGCAAATCAACCGGACCAAGAGATGAATTGATGAGTTTTGCGAATACGTATCGAGTCGCCGCTGTCGCTCTCGCCGGCGCTATGCTTTTTGGGGCGTCTGCCCGCGGCGAAGTGGTGCGCGTTGAAATCTCGGAGCGGTCGGCGTTTGCCGACGGCATCAGCTTCGGCCCGGCCGGGGCGTACGAACGCATCAAGGGCAAGTTGTTTCTCGAGACCGACCCGCAGCATGATGCCAATGCGCGGATCAGCGATCTGAAGCTGGCGCCGCGCAATGCCCGAGGCAAGGTGGAGAGTTGGGCCGATTTCTTCCTGCTCAAGCCGGTCGAGTCGTGCAAGGGCAACGGCGTGCTGCTCTACGACGTGAATAATCGCGGCAACCTGCTGGCCTTATGGACCTTCAACGGCGGCGTGCGCACCAACGATCCGAAATCGGCGGAGCACGTCGGCAACGGCTTTCTCATGCGGCACGGTTTTTCGGTCCTGTGGTGCGGCTGGAATGGCGAGGTGCAGGAGGACCGCACAAACCGCATGCTTGCCGGGCTGCCGCAGGCGACGGAAAACGGCCGAACGATCACCGGGCCGGCCCATCTGGAAATCAGCGCTATGGAGAAAGTGTTCAGCCGGGCGTTTTCATGGAGCCCCTGGGGCATTGGGGCTGCGTATCCATCGGTCAGCCTCGACAACGCCGGAGCCACGCTCACCATGCGCCGCAGCGCGGCGCCGCCGGCGTGGAGTTGGATCGTTCGCAATGGGCTTTCGGACGCTGGGAAAACGGTAACCTCATTCCAGACGCTACGCACCTGTACGTGAAGGAAGGCTTCCGTCCGGGGTGGCTCTACGACCTCGTCTACACCGCCAAAGAGCCTCGCGTCACCGGACTCGGCCTGGTGGCGCTGCGCGACTGCGTATCCCACTTTCGCTATGCCAATGGCGCCGACAACCCGCTCGCCGGCGCCGTGGATAAGGCATGCGTCTTCGGCATTTCGCAATCGGGTCGCGTCATCCACCATTTGTTGTACGAAGGGCTCAATGTCGACGAGCGGGCGAGACCGGTGTTCGACGGTGCTTTGGCGCACGTCGCGGGGTCGGGCAAGGGGATGTTCAACCATCGCTTCCGCATGAGCACGGACAGCGGCAGCCAGCATGAGAGACTGCTCTGCGGCTCCGAGTTCTTTCCGCTCGCGCCGGCGCCGCAGACCGATCCCGTCACCGGCGAGAGGGGCGATTCGCTGGCCCGTACGCGAAAATCGGGCCACGTGCCGCGGATCATTTTCACGCAGACCTCTACCGAATACTGGAACCGTGGCGCTTCGCTCTTGCACACCGACGTGCAGGCCAAAAAGGATCTCGAGTTGTCCGATGACATTCGCATCTACCTGATCGCAGGTGCGCAACATCTCGGCGGCGGCGACGGCACGCCCGGCTCCTGCCAACAGCCGCGCAATACGCTCGACGATCGCGGACCCATATCGCGGGCGCTGCTCATCGCCTTGACGGATTGGGTGACCGCCGACAAGGCGCCGCCGCCCAGTCGGCATCCGCGCATCGCGGACGGCAACCTTGTGAGTTTTGCAACCTGGAAGGCGCATTTCCCTAAGCTTCCAGGTTGCAATCTGCCGCACTCGCAATACGAGCCGCCGCGTTTAGACTTCGGCCCGCGTTTTCTCACGGATGGCATCGCCGATATTCTTCCGCCGAAAGTCGGCGAGCCCTACCGCACGCTGGTCCCTGATGTCGACGGCGACGGCAACGAAACCAGCGGCATTCGGCTGCCTGAGGTCGCCGTCCCGTTGGGGACGTATACCGGTTGGAATCTGCGCGCCCGGCCATCGGCGCCGAGACGATGCTGGCGTCGTTCGAAGGCATGTTCCTTCCCTTCGCCCGTACGAAGGAGGATCGCCTTAAAACCGGTGACCCGCGTCTTTCGCTGGAGGAACGCTATCCGACGCGACCGATTATCTCGGCCGTCTGACTGACGCCGCGCTGAGATTGCACGCCGAGAGATTTCTGCTGGACGAAGACGTCGTTCGTATTCTTGACTGGGGAGCCCAGGCGCCTTTGCCGCGATAGTTCGACGCCTCAGGGACGTTGCGCGCACTACATCCACGCCGAGGAAATGCCGATATCAGCGAACGCGAGAAGTCCATGCCAAATTCCGCTGCGTGACGAGAAGAATCAACGGCGTTATTCTATCTACAGGCCTCTAGCCACGATAGAATGGCGGCGAAGCAGCATGCTGTGAACGCCCCCTGGTCTGCCAGCGGGCGTGCATGGCGCACGCCACGCACCGCCTTCGGCACAATTTCTCCACAAGCCGCGCACGCACTGGTTTTCCTGAACTATGAAGCACTGCCTGTCATTCCTTGCCGTGGTTCTGCTGTTTGTGACGACCAGGGCGACTGCCGCCGAAGTTGGCGTTCGCGTCGCCACATTTCAGGCCGACGCCACTCCGCCGATCGGAGCGCCGCTCTGCTTGGGACTGGTGCAGCCTGCGAAGGAGATCGTCACGCCCCTCACGGCCCGCGGCATCGTGTTGCTCGGAGCGGGCGAGCCGATCGTGCTTTGCGCCGTGGATTGGGTCGGCATCGCCAATGAAAGCCACGCCGCCTTTCGAGAGTCATTGGCGAAGGCTGCAAACACTTCGCCCGCGCGCGTGGCGATTCACACGTTGCACCAGCATGATGCACCGGGCAGCGATTTCGCCACGGAACGGCTGCTGGCGGAACAGGGCCTGGGCGGAAGGCATTTCAATTCTGGGTTTGATCGCCAGGTGCTCGAGCGTCTCGCCGCCGCCGTGAAGGCGTGCCTTGCCAAGGCTCAGCCGGTAACGCACGTTGGCTTGGGGCTCGGCAAAGTGGAAAGGGTAGCCTCGAACCGGCGCATTCTCGGTCTTGATGGAAAGGTGATCCTGCAGCGGCAAAGCTCCGGCGGCAAGAATCCCGCCGCGCGTGAGGCGCCCGAGGGCTTAATCGATCCTCTGGTGCGACTCGTCGCCTTCTGGAACGGCGAACAGCCCGTGGCGGCCATGACGTATTACGCTACGCACCCGCAGAGCTATTACGGCCAGGGTTCCGTGAACTGGGATTTCGTCGGCATGGCGCGCGAGCAGCGCGAACAGGGACTTCCGGGCGTGGTGCATATTCATTTTGACGGCGCCGGGGGCAACGTCGCCGCAGGAAAATACAACGACGGCGCGCCGGGCAACCGCGCGGTCCTCGCCCAACGGCTCGCCGAGGGCATGAAGCTTGCGTGGGACACGCAGAAAAAACAACCGTTGCAACCAAAAGACATCGGCTGGCAGGTAGAGGCCGTCGCCTTGCCGGTTCGCGATAGCTTGGTGGAAGACGCGCTCCAGGCCCGGCTCGCCGATCCCGCACGGAAGCAGACCGACCGCTTCCTGGCGGCCTATGAACTTGCCTTCCTGCGGCGAACGCGCGGCGGACATGAAATTCCTTTGAGCTGTTTGCGCCTCGGCGACGCACGCGTGTTGCACGTGCCGGGGGAATTGTTCATCGAATATCAGCTTGCCGCGCAGCGGATGCGCCCGGATGATTTCATTGCCATGGCCGCCTACGGCGATCTCGGTCCCGGCTATATCGGCACGGAGCTTTCTTACAGTCAGGGAGGCTACGAAACGGGCGTCGTTTCCCGCGTCGCACCGCAGGTGGAGCAGGTGCTGATGGACGCGATCAAACGCTTGCTGACGACGGAATGAAAAAGCTCAACCACAAACGGCTCGCGCCCAATGTTCTCTCCGCCGCCTGGCGATTGACGTGCAACCACAACGGCCGCATCTCAGCCAGGCTCGACGGCCGCGTCGCCGAAGTCCTGCCCTGATTCAAACGTCGAACCTCTGCTTGTCCTGCCCATGAAAACTTATTCCTCATTGCTGCACTCGTTGCTCCTTGCCGCCTTGTCGTTCGCTCCACTGCACGGACTCCTCTCCGGCGGCTTCGCCTTTGCCGCCGAAAGAACGCTGAAGATCGGCGGTCGCCGGGAGCTTTTCGTCGATCGCTTCCTGATCGAAAAGCTGGACCAGGCCGAACTCCGCCTGCAGATTCCCCGTGACGAAGGCGTGGCGTTCCGCTTTGATCAGCCTTGGGAAGGTCCGTTCAGCGGTTACGTCAGCATCGTGCGACTCGAAGACGGCCGGCTGCGCGACGTACTATCGGGGCAAGGCCGTGGCGAGCAGGGACGGCAGCCAGGACGAGATCACCTGTTGCGCCGAGTCGAGCGACGGCATTCACTGGACGAAGCCGGAGTTGGGTCTGTTCGAGGTGCAGGGGGACCGGAAGAGCAATGTCGTCCTTGCCAACGCCGCGCCGGTCACGCACAACTTTTGCCCTTTCTGCGACGAACGTCCCGATGTTCCCGCCGACGAGCGTTTCAAGGCGCTGGGCGGCACGATGGAGGGAGGCGGCCTGATGGCCTGGAAATCGGCCGACGGCCTGCGATGGAAGAAAATGGGCGACCAGCCGGTGATCACCAAGGCGATGACGCCGTACAAATACATGTTCGACTCGCAGAACGTGTCGTTCTGGTCGGCGGCCGAAGGCAAATACCTCTGCTATTACCGCGTGTTCGAGAACGACATCCGCCGCATCGTCCGCAGCGAAAGCGCTGACTTCGTCAACTGGTCTCCGCCGGTGCTGATGGAATATCGCCACCCGTCAACGACGGCGCCTATCGAACATCTCTATACCAACCAGACGCATCCATACTTCCGCGCGCCGCATCTGTACGTCGCCATCGCCGCGCGCTTCATGCCCGGGCGGCGCGTGCTCACCGACGAGCAGGCCGCGGCAATCCACGTGAATCCCGGCTACTTTAAGGACACGTCCGACGCCGTCTTCATGACGACCCGCCCCGTTGAGGGCGCCGAACATGCGGGCTTTTACGACCGGAGCTTCTTGGAAGGCTTCATTCGCGGCGGCATCGGCGCCCGCAACTGGGTCTCGCGCACGAATTACCCTGCCTTGAATGTCGTGCAGACGGGGCCGGCGGAGATGTCCGTTTATGTGAATCAAGATTATGCTCAGCCCACGGCGCATCTGCGGCGCTACTCATTGCGGCTGGATGGCTTTGCTTCGCTGCACGCCGGCTATCTGGGCGGCGAGATGATCACCAGGCTGCTGACTTTCACCGGCAACAAGCTGACGCTCAACTTTTCGACCTCCGCGGCGGGCGGGGTGAAAGTGGAACTGCAGGATATCGACGGCAAGGCGCTTCCCGGCTTTGCACTAGAGGATTGCCAGGAGCAGATCGGCAACGAACTGGATCGCGTAGTGAGTTGGAAACGCGGCGACGATGTGCGTTCGCTCGCCGGCAAGCCCGTGCGACTTCGCTTCGTGCTCAAGGACGCCGACGTGTTTGCCCTTCAGTTCGCGTCTCCAGAATGACATGCAGGACTTCGGCCGCTTCCTGCTCGCCGCCGCCGAGAGAACACGGATATAACTCACAAGATCAACAATCAAGGATACGCCATGAATATGCGGTGCTTTTTCTTAACGTTTCTTGCGACCTTTCTGACGAACGCCTTGCTGTCCGTAAGCGCCAGCGCCGAAGCGATTCAGCTCGTCGCCGGCGGCGGCCGTGACGCCGTGGACATTCCCGCCAAGCAGGCGCTGCTGCGAGAGCCGTTTGGGACCGCGTTCGACGCCGACGGCAATGCCTGGATCATTGAGATGGTGTCGGGGAATCGCTTGCTGCAAATCGACGGCTCTGGTCTGCTGCGGCACAAGGCCGGCCGGCCGCAGCCGGGCTCTAGCGGCGATGGCGGGCCCGCTTTGGAGGCGCAGTTTAACGGGCCGCACAATCTGGCCGTTCTGCCGGACGGCGACGTCCTCATCGCCGACACCTGGAACGGTCGCGTGCGCCGGATGAATGTCCGCATGGGAACGGTGAGCGAAGTGGAAGGCTGGACGGCGCCCCAGGGGAAGGAACGCGGTCAAGGGCCGTACTGCATTGCTCTCAACGCTGACGGAACCCAGCTCTACATTGCGAACCTGCTCAAGGTTCACGTTCTGGACCTTGCGGCCAAGACATCGCGAGTCGTAGCCGGCAACGGGAAAAAGGGCGTTCCGCAGGACGGCGCTCTGGCCGTCGAGGCGCCGCTTGTCGACCCACGCGCCGTCGCAGTCGACCGAAACGACACGGTGTATATTCTGGAGCGAGGCGGCAACGCGCTGCGAGCGGTCGACAAGGACGGCCGCATCCGCACCGTCGTGAATTCCTCCGGTCGTAAAGGCGCCGCGGGCGACGGCGGCGCGGCGCTGGAGGCCACGATGAACGGCCCCAAACATCTTTGCGTCGATCGCGACGGCAACGTCGTCATCGCCGATGCCGAGAATCATCTCATCCGCCGCTACGTCCCCTCCACCGGCCGCATCGAGCGCGTAGCGGGAACGGGCATGCGCGGCAGCGACGGCGTCGGCGGCGATCCCTTGAAGTGCCAGTTGAACCGCCCGCACGGCGTCACCGTGCATCCGCAATCCGGCGAGCTCTATATCACCGACAGCTACAACAACCGAGTGCTGAAAATCAAGCAGTGATAGTGCGCCCGTCGCACTCGATCCGCTCAACGCGGCCGTCAACTTCCGGCAGAACGTCAGTGACGGTTTGGCGAGCTGCGCCGAGGGCCCGGGAAGAAAGCATTTGTACGGGCCTGATAGGCCGCATAGTCGGGGCGCCGCTCGCCAAGATCGCTTTCCAGTCAGCGCCACGCCCGAAACCTTCAACAACAGGAAGGACATCAGCAGCGGGCTAACGGCCGTCCAAGACGCGCCGCCTGCGGCCGCCAGCAGATACACCCCCCACCAGATGCAAAAGTCGCCGAAGTAATTCGGATGCCGCGTATAGCGCCACAACCCTTGATCCAGGACTTGCCCTGCGTTTTGCGGCTGGGATCTGAAGCTCGCAAGTTGCCAGTCGCCGATTGCCTCGAAGAGAAAGCCGCTCGTCCAGAGCAGCACGCCGCCGCCATCGAGCCAACCCCAGGGGCGCTGGACGTCATTCGCCGGGAGCGCTTGCAGCGGCAGGGAAATGATCCAGAGAATCACGCCTTGCAACAAAAAGACGCTCCCCAGGCTACGTAGCCAGAAGCGGTCACCGTGTCGCGTCCGCATGGCGGCGTAGCGTCGATCTTCGCCTGTTCCCCGATTTCGCCAGGCCAGATAGAGCGACAGTCGCAGTCCCCAGACGGTGGCGAGGCAGGCCAGCAGCAGGTCGCGAGGCGAGTGCGGCGAGTTTGCGAACCAACTGATCCAGGCGACCGCCGCGAATCCTGCGCCCCAAGCAGGATCGACGATGCTCGCGTCTTTGCACGCCACGCTCGCCAGCCAAAGAGCCACCATCGCGGCTGCAATCGCCGCCGCATTCAGCAATAGCGTTTGTCCCAAGCCGATGCCGTCCACGAGAGCTTCCCTCGAACGTTAACGCTGCTTATCGGCCGGTTCCAGCAAGTAGTGCGAAACAAACCACTCTTCGCCGTCGGCAAACCCGAAGAGTTCCGCCACGGCCAGGAAGAACAGCCGCCACCGCTGTAGCCAGCGGCGCCATGTTCGGCGCCGTAGATCGCGGCGAGTATCTGCAGGGCTTCATCGCGGTGAGCGTCGAGATTCGCCAGCCAGGCTTCGGCCGTGCGCCGATAGTGCGAACCGTTCCAGCGCTGCTGCCGCGTGGTCTGCAAAGCGGCGTTGAATTGCGTCAGTAGATCGGCGCTGGGCATGATTCCGCCGGTAAAAAAATGACGGCCCATCCAATTGGCGGCGCCTTCGTTCTCGAACGGATAGCAAAAGTCTTTGTGACAGAACAAGTGGACGAAGAGCGTGCCATTCGGTTGCAGCCACGACGCAATTCGCGCGAGCAATCGCTCGTAGTTGCGCATGTGCTCGAACATCTCCACGGACACAATCCGGTCGAAACTGCCCGGCTTCGGGCGATAGTCGTTCATATCGGCCGTCACGACTTGCAGATTGCGCAGGCTTCGGCGCGCCGCCTCGGCCTCAATGTAGAGACGTTGCGAGACTGAATTGGAGACGGCGGTGATGCGGCTGCCGGCGAAGCGTTCGGCCATCCATAACGACAATGCCCCCCAGCCGCATCCCAGCTCCAACACGTTCTGTCCGTCGGCCAATTCAGCCCGCTCACACGTAACGGCCAGAGCCGCTTCTTCCGCTTCAGCCAACGAGGTCCCGTCGCGAGGGAAGTAGCAGCAACTGTATTTGCGCCGCGGACCGAGCGCCAGGGCGAAGAACTCAGGCGGGAGCTCGTAATGCTGCTGATTCGCCTTTTCGGGCAGCGGCGCAATGGGCCCGGAACGCAGTGACGCCAGAAATGCAGAACGGGCCGCTTCGCCGTTTCCTTTCCGCGCCTGCCGGGTCTCGAGCAGGCGCCCGCGGCAAAGCCGACGGATGGCCGCTCGCGTCAGGGCGTCTGGGGCCCATCCGCGTTCCACGGCTTCGATTCCAAGCTGTAAAGCGTTCATACGCAGACTCACGGCAATTCGGCAAAGAGAAGCGGCGCAACTATATGGCTTCGTTCGGCGGCGCGGCGGCTGACGTGTAGCGGGTCGCGGCGGCAGGCGGGCTTGTCCAGTTGAATCTGCAGCACGCCGATCTGCCGTTCCTCAAAAGCCGCTTCGCAATAGCACAGGTAATAATTCCAAAGCCGGATGAGTTCCTCGCTGTAGCCAAGGCGACGCACGTCGCTGAGGCGGTTCGTAAAGTTCTGCCGCCAGCGGCGCAACGTGACGGCGTAATGCGGCGCGAAATCTTCCGCATGTGCAAAGCGCAGGTCGGACGAGCGGCCGACGGCGTCTAAAATCGCCGACAGCGACGGCAGGCAGCCGCCGGGGAACACGTATCGCTGAATGAAATCGACCGACGCGCAAATACGCGCTCGAAACGCGACTCCGGCATCACGATCGCCTGCAACACCATCGATCCGCCAGGCCGCAGCAGGTTGCCGCACTGGCGGAAAAAATGATCCAGATACCGCAGTCCTACCGCTTCGATCATCTCGATGGAAACCAACTTGTCGAACTGCCCGGTCAGGTCGCGGTAGTCTTGCTCGAGCAACGAGATCCGATCCGCGAGCCCCTTCGTTTCGATGCGTTGCCGCGCCGCTTCGAACTGCTGGCGCGAGATCGTCGTCGTCGCCACGCGGCAGCCGTAGCGCTGGGCGGCATGAATGGCGAAGCCGCCCCAGCCGGCGCCGATTTCAAGCACCTCATCGCAAGGAAGCAAGTCCAGCTTGCGGCAAACGCGGTCGAATTTTTCCACCGACGCCTCGCGGAGAGAGGTTTCAGGCGTCGGGAAGATGCCGCAGGAATAAGCCATGGTCTCGTCGAGCCAGAGCTGGAAGAAATCGTTTCCCAGGTCATAGTGCTCGGCAATGTTGCGGCGGCTCCCGCGACGGCTGTTGCCGCGCCGTCCGTGAAGCAGGCGATGGCCCCAGCGGGCCAGCCGCGATAATCCGCCGTCCACGTGCTCGGCAATCTCCCGGTTTTGCAGGAAAATACGGAACAGGCTCGTCAGGTCGTCGCAATCCCAATCGCCGCGAATGTACGCCTCAGCCGCCGCAAGACTGCCTCCGCTCGCAACGCGGCGAAAAAACCTGGCGTGATGCACGCGGAGGCTGGCCTGCAAGCCGGAACGTTCGCCGCAGGAGAAGACTCCCTCAGCGTCGTTCACCACGATTCGCCCGCGGCGCAAGCGGGCAAGTCGCATAAACACCGCGCCGAGCGACACGGCCAAGAAACCCCAACGGCGCCATCGAGCAGGGCTCCGCGATCGATGCTGCACTCATGATAATGCTTCCTCTCGCTCGCTACTTGCCGGGCAGGCGGCTTCGAAGCTTGTGGGGCATTTCACGGCTTGCGGCGCGGAACTCGCGGGATGCGGAACGAAAGGAACGCCTTTCGTCCACAGCCGAAAAGCCTGCCAATAAGTCGAGGCCAGCACCTGACCGGTCATCAGCGGGTAACGCGCCAGCACCGCGCCAACTCTCGCCCGGAAAGCGGGCGGCGGCGCAGCATAAGCGTGGCGTCGAACGGCGTCCTCTCTGATTTCTCATCCAGCGTTCGATTCTCGATATGAATCGACAACCGCTCGCCCGGGGGCGAGAACTGAAAGCGATACTCAAGGTCCATGCCGAAGAATGGCGAAACATGCAGTCGCTTTTCCGCGACGGGCGCGCAGGCCGCGTCGGCCGGCGTGTCGCTGTTCCAGCACATAACAATGACGCTCGCCCCAAGGCGTGTTCGTCACCTCGGCCAGGATGCACTCGATCGTGCTCCCGGGTTCAAAACAGTAAAACACGCTGATGGGATTCATGCCGATGCCGAAATGCCTGAGATGCGTCAACATGCGAATCGGCCCGTTCGGTCGCTTGCCGGTGCGGACTTCAACGACGTCTCGCACCGCCTCGGCCAACGGCTTTTGAGGATCGCCGAGATGATCTATGCGGCGGAACCAAGCCAGGTTCGGCCGCTCACACGACCAGAACCAACGACCGCGAAATAAGTCGGGCAGTTCGTCCAGGTCGGCGTAGAGCATGAACAGGCGGCGACTGAATTCGTGTTTGACCGGCGCGAACCGGCGATGGCGCACGCGCCCTTCGTACAGGCAACTGTGCTGAGTCATACGGAAACTCCCGCAGGGCTTGCCGCCCGATCCGGCGCAGTCCCCGCCGCCGACAGATTTCTTTTCGGCGACCGCAACGCTTCGACGACCGCCAAGGCGCTGACCACGCCGTCTTCATGAAAGCCGTTGCGCCAGTAGGCGCCGCAAAACGACGTCCGATTGGCGGCGAGCAAATCGGCATGCCGGGCCTGAGCGGCGGCCCGTTCGGCGGTGAATACCGGATGGCTGAAGCGAAATCGCCGCAGAATTCGCTGCGGATCGATGCACGCCTCGCCGTTCAATGTCAGGCAGAAAACGTGCCGCGAACGAATGCCTTGCAGCATGTTCAGGTGGTAGGTCACGCTCGCCGCCGCAGTCGCGCCTCCGCCTAACCGATAATTCCAGCAGGCTCGGGCCTTGCGGGCCCTTGGCAACAGCGACTCGTCGGTATGCAGGACGGCCGTATTGCTCTCGTAACGGAATGCTGAAAGCGCAGCGCGTTCCGTCGCTGTCGCGCCGTCGGCCAGGATCTCCAGGGCCTGGTCGCTATGGCAGGCAAAGATCACGTGATCAAATGTCTCAGGGGATTCGCCGCGGACATGCACTTCGACCCGATCGGGAAAGCGGCGCACTCGCTCGACGCGAGTGTTCAGGCGAATTCGTTCCCGAAAGCCGGTAGTCATGGCTCGTACATAGTTTCGCGAGCCGCCGACGATGGTCCGCCATGTCGGTCGCCGCACCAGGTTCAACAAGCCGTGCTGATGATAGAATTCGGCGATGAACCCGATGGGAAACTGCGCGAACGTTCCCGTCGGACAGGACCAGATGGCTGAGCCCATCGGCAATAGGTAATGCTTTGCAAATTCCCGCGAGTAGCCGTGCCGCCGCAGAAACTCGGCAACAGTCGTTTGGAAGTCTCGCTCGGAGACGAGACGCCGAGCCTGGCGATTGAACTTCAGGATGCCGGCGAGCATCCGGTAAAAGCCGGGCCGCAGAAGATTGCGACGCTGGGCGAAGAGGGAGTCGAGCGAATGACCGTTATACTCCAAGCCGCTGCGCTCGTCGCACACGCTGAAACTCATGGAGGTCGGTCGCGACGCCACGTTCAATTCTTCAAGCAGGGCGACGAAGTTGGGATAGGTCCAGTCATTGAAAACCATGAACCCGACGTCGAGCGAGTGCCGTCCCTCGTCCGTTTCTACGTCCACGGTCTGGGCGTGTCCGCCAACGTGTTGACCGGCTTCCAGCACGACGATCTCGTGCTCGCCATTCAGCCGGTAAGCGACCGTCAGTCCAGAGATTCCGGCTCCGATCACGGCGATCTTCACGGCGTTGTCCTCGTCGGGCAGGCCAAGCTGCAACGTCCCGTCAACCGCAGCCGGTGGCGAGCGAAAAGGCGGTATGCGACATCGAGGCCATGATGAATGCCCGGTAGCCGCGAAAGTCGGACGAGCGGCCCCCAGCCGACAGCCGAGTAGAGCCGCCGAAAGACTTCCACGCCCCGAATGATGGCGCCATCCGGCAGTCGACCGTGGATTTCGGCCATCAGCTCTTGGTCGTCGAGGCCGACCGCCGCGGCGGAGAAGGCAGGCGCGGCGATATTCGTGAACCGAATGCGAGCGCGTCGGTCGGCCCGTGCAGATAGGCGACTTCGCGGCGACAGAGCGGACAGTCGCCGTCGAAGTAGACTTCGATATCCCAGAAACTCTGGCTGCTAGCTGCCATGACGGCCTCAAAAAAGCATTCAAATCGTTCAGCGCATCCTATCGCGTTGCCCGCCGACTGACAAGAGATTCTTAAAATCAAGATAAATAATCCTAAATTGCCTGGACCTACGTAGCGGGGCGACATATATTTCGTTCAGAACATTCACGCAGCGACTTTCCGCTACGATCTGAGGTTTCCTGATGCAACCGTCGGCCGAGTGGATTTCGCCCAATCAGGCGGCCCGGGCGATGGGCGTCAGCGAATCGTCGCTGAAGCGCTGGTGCGACCAGGGACTGATCAAGCTGGTGCGTACGGCCGGCGGGCACCGCAAGCTGTCGCGCGCCGACGTGCTGCGGTTCATTCGCGAGCGCGACCAGCCGCTCGCCTCGCCGGAAGTGTTAGGACTGCCTGCAGTCAGTCCGCTGGCCGAACTGGGACTGAAACTGCGCCCGGCCGCAACTGGTCGAGGCGCTGCTGAAAGGCGACGAGTGCTCTCTCGCGGCAAATTGTGTTCGGTTTATACCTGGCGCGGCACCCGCTCTGCGTGATCTGCGACGAGGTCATCGCCGCTGCGTTTCACGAGATCGGCGATCGCTGGGCCTGTCACGAAGCCGACGTCTACCAGGAACGCCGCGCCTGCGAGATTTGTTTGCGAATCCTGTTCGACCTGCGCGACGATCAATGCTTACCCGACCGGACCTGGACGGCCGCCGGAGGAACCATCGAGGGCGATCAGTATGTCTTGCCTTCGACCATGGCCGAGTTGGTGCTGCGAGAAGCGGGATTTCAGGCGACTGCGCTGGGCGTCTCGATTCCTTTCCCGTCCCTGATCAAGGCCGTGGAAGATCTCCGTCCTCAGCTCTTCTGGCTCAGCGTGTCGCATCTTGCCGAGGGTTTGGACTTTGTCGCCGAGTTTTCCGCTTTGTCGCGCGCCTGCGCGTCGGCGGGAACGGCGCTGGTCGTAGGCGGCCGGGCGCTGGTCGATGAATTGCGACAGCGCATGACCTACTCCGCCTACGGCGACACCATGCAGCACCTGGAAGGGTTTGCAGCCGCATTGAGCCGGACATTGAAGCCGGGGGCGAAGAAAGCGACCGCTGCGGGCCGAAAACGCGGCAGCCATCGGGGCGAGAGGAGCTAAGCGATTGAGGTTGTCGCAACACCCAACATCCGCGCCGCTTGTCCACGATGTCGAGGGCCAGGCTGAAGGCCGGGCGGGGCTCAACGGCCCGATCAGCCGGAATTCGCGGTCTGCCAGGCGAGCGGGCGATGCGCCGCCGTGCAGATCGCCCCGCCGGCCTGCCGAACCGTTCCGCCAGGCGGCGGTTGTGGCGGTCGGGGCGACGGCCGCGGCGACGCTGGTTCGTTATGGCCTGTCGTTCTGGCTCGGCAACGATGCGCCGCTGTCGGTGTTCATGCTGGCCGTCGGAGTTGCGGCCTGGTACGGGGGACTGCAGGGAGGGCTTGCAGCGACCTTGCTGAGCCTGCTGGCGGGAAGTTTCTTGTTTCTTGAACCGCTGTGGCAATGGCAAATCGAAAAGCTCAGCGATCGCATTCGCATTGTGCTGTTTTTCGCGGAAGGCGCGTTTGTGAGCGCAATTTGCGAGGCCTTGCATTTGGCAAGGCGCCGTTGCGAGCTCGGCGCGGGCAGGACGGCAGCCAAGCAAAAACGACTGCTTGAGGAAATGAGGCGACGCGAGTTTGTCGAAGCCGAACTGCGGCAGGCGCGAGACCGGGCCGAAGCAGCCGTCCGCGGCAAAGACCGCTATATCGCAATGCTGAGTCACGAATTGCGCACGCCGTTGGCGCCGGCGCTCGCGGCCGCGGAGATGATTGAGACGGAGCCGGACCTTGCGTCGGAATTGCGAGAGCATGCCGTCATGATTCGCCGCGCGCTCGAACTGGAAACAAGATTGATCGACGACCTGCTGGATCTCACGAAGATCAACTGGGGCAAGATTGAGTTGCGATGCGAACCCCTCGATCTGCACGCCGCCGTGCGATATGCCGTGCAACTATGCGCGGACGACATGCAATTCAAGAAGCTGCGACTGGCGTTGACCTTGTCCGCGGCGAATTCCTGGATTCGCGCGGATCCTGCCCGGCTGCAGCAGATCCTGTTGAACCTGCTGAAAAACGCCATGAAGTTTACGCCGCCCGACGGCGAGATCCGGATCCGCACGATGGACGCGCCCGGCGAACACATCGCTCTGTCGATATCCGACACCGGCCAGGGGATCGAGCCGGAGTTGCTCCCACGCGTGTTTGACGCATTCGAGCAAGGCGGAGCTCGCCGCACGCGCCAGTTCGGCGGGTTGGGCTTGGGCCTGGCGATTTGCAAGGCTCTGGTCGAGTTGCACGGCGGGAAGCTGACGGCCCACAGCGACGGCTTGGGACGGGGCGCAATGTTCACGCTGACGCTCGAAGTTTGGAACTTGCTCCTGCCGGCCGACTTTCCCTCGCCGCCGCCGTTAAGCCGCCCGGCGGTTCGTTCGACAAAACGCTTGCTGTTGGTCGATGACGACTTCGAAACGGCGCGAGTTCTGGCGGACCAGGTTCGCGCCGAGGGCTACCAGGTTTGCGTCGCCGCGACCATGCAGACGGCGCTGCAAGCCGCCGCCGCGGAAACCTTTGACGTACTGGTCTGCGACATCGACTTGCCGGACGGGAGCGGCCGGGAACTGCTGGCTCAATTGTCCTCGACGCAAACGAACAAGGGAATCGTGCTCAGCGGCTATGGCGGCGATGAAAGCGTCCGTAGGAGCCGTGCCGCCGGGTTTTCGGCTCACTTGACCAAACCCGTCTCCGTGCAGGTCTTGTTGCAGACTTTACGCGAGGTCATGGAGTCATGACTTGCGCCGCGCCGATCGAAAACCTGGTTTGCCTGGCGGCGAACATCCGCTTGAGAAGATGACCATGCCCGAATCGCTTCCGTCTGCGTCCGTCTCTTCCCACCCGCGGCAATCCGCCGATTTAATAATGCGCAGTGCGCACGACCATATCGATGTGCGTCGCGCCTTGGGATTGGGATTCATGCACGCGGGCTGCCTGCTGGCGCTCTGGACTGGTTCCAGCACGACGGCCGTAGCGCTGGCGGTCACGCTCTACCTGGCGAGAGCTTTCGGACTGACGGCCTTTTATCACCGATACTTCTCGCACCGCGCCTTCAAGACCTCGCGCTGGTTCCAGTTCCTCGGCGCCGTTCTGGGCTGTCTCGCACTGCAGAAAGGACCGTTGTGGTGGGCCGCTCACCATCGCGTGCATCATCGCCGCTCCGACCGACCTGGCGACGTCCATTCGCCGCGTGTGCACGGCTTTGTTTGGGCCCACTTAGGCTGGTTCCTCACGCCGGCGAACAACGAGCTCCGAATCGAGACAATCCGCGACTTCGCAAAGTTTCCCGAGCTGCGTTGGCTGGATCGCTACGCCGTCTTGACCGCGCTGCCGCTTGCTGCGTTGTTGTACGCCTTGGGGAAATGCTCGTGAGTTTCATGCCGGAGCTGCAGACGAACGGGTGGATGCTGGTCGCCTGGGGATTTTTCATTTCGACGGTGTTTCTGTACCACGTCACCTATGCGGTCAATTCCTTCGCTCATCGGTTCGGGCGCCGCCGCTTCGCTACGTCAGACGATAGCTGCAACAATTTCCTGGTGGCGCTGCTCGCTCTGGGCGAAGGGTGGCACAACAACCATCACTACTATCCGTCGTCGGCCAGGCAGGGCTTCTACTGGTGGGAGCTGGATCTGACTTATTGCGTGCTGGTCGTGTTCAAAGGACTGGGGCTGGTTTGGGATTTGCAGCCCGTACCGCTCCGCGTGTTGGATGCCGACAAGGAGCCAAAGCACGCTCACGGGCGCGGCTCTGAGCCGAACGAACCGTTACCGAGGGGGCCCCGCGAACGGCCTATCGCGACAGCTCGGGGCGGTTTTTGAACAGTTCCAAGGCTTCGGGATTGACCAGCGCGAGGCGTTGCGCACCGGCCGGCCGTGGAGCACTTCGCGAACGGCCAGCTCGACGAGCTTGCCGCTGCGAGTGTGGGGAATGTCGGCGACCTGCAGCACCTTGGCCGGCACGTGCCGCGGCGTGGCGTTGCGACGGATCACGTCCCGGATGCGGCGTTTCAACTCGTCGTCCAGCGTCAGGCCTTCGCGGAGCTTGACGAACAGCACCACGCGCATGTCGTCCTCCCATTGCTGGCCGACGACGATGCTCTCCAGCACTTCCGGCACTTGCTCCACCAGGCGGTAGATTTCCGCGGTGCCGATCCGGACGCCGCCCGGATTCAAGGTGGCGTCGGTGCGGCCGTAGATCACCATTCCGCCGCGCTCGTTCAACTCGGCCAGGTCGCCATGCCGCCAGACGCCGGGAAAGCGCTCGAAATAGGCCTGATGGTAGGCGGCGCCTTCGGGATCGTTCCAGAAGCCAAGCGGCATGGAAGGGAAGGGAGCCGTGCAGACGAGTTCGCCCTTTTGATTGACGACCGGTTCGGCGTCTTCATCGAAGACCTGGACGTTCATGCCCAAGGTACGGCACTGCAGTTCGCCGCGGTACACCGGGCCGATGGGATTATCGCTGACGAAGAAGCCGCACAACTCCGTGCCGCCGGAAATGCTGGACAGCCGCACGTCGCGCTTGACGGCGCCGTAGACGTAATCGAAGTGCTCGCCGTGCAGCGGCGCCCCGGTGGAAAGTATTGCCTTCAAGGGCGACAGGTCGTGCGTTTTGGCGGGCTCCAGATGCACCTTTTCGATGCTCGACAGATACTTGGGGCTGGTGCCGAAAACGGTCAGCCGCTCGTGCTCGGCCATATCGAACAGCACGTCGACTTTCGGCGCCAACGGATGCGCCGTCATAAAGCACCACCGTGCAACCGCATGCTAGCGAGCCGACCAGCCAGTTCCACATCATCCAACCGGTCGACGTGTAATAGAACACGCGGTCGTCGCGAGACAGGTCGCTGTGCAACACGTGTTCGGAAAGGTGCTTGACCAGAATGCCGCCCGCGGTGTGGACGATGCACTTGGGCCGCCCTGTCGTGCCGGAAGAATAGAGGATGTAAAGCGGGTGGTCCGCGGGAAGTTGTTCGAACGTCGGCGGTCCGCCGCCAGCGGCGGCCAGCAGATCGTCCCAGGCGGCGAAGTCCGCAAGCCCGCAAAGCTTTGCCTGGGGCGGATCGAGGTTGGGGACCACGACCACGCGCTCGATAGAGCCAATATCGTTGCGGATTTGCTCGACGCGCGGGAGCAAATCAACGCAGCGTCCGTTATCGAGGTAGCCGTCGACGGTGATCAGCACTTTGGGTTCTATTTGGCCGAAGCGGTCCAGAACTCCCAAAGCGCCGAAGTCAGCCGAACAGGACGACCAGATGGCGCCCAGGCTGGCGCAAGCGAGCAGGCCGATGACCGCCTCGGGAATGTTGGGCAAATAGCCCGCCACTCGATCGCCCGGCCCTACGCCCAGCCCCTTTAGCGCACGCGCGGCCCTGCCAACGACAAGTGCGAGGTGTTCATAGCTGAGTTCGGAACGACGCCCGCGATCGTTGACCGCCACCAGAGCCGGGCGGTCGTCGCGGAAGCGGAGCAGATTTTCAGCGTAATTCAGCCGTGCCCCCGGGAAACCAGCGGGCGCCCGGCATGCGGTCGAAGTGCTCAACGACTGAATCGTAAGGGCGGCTCGCCACAACGCCGCAAAAGTCCCACAGGGCGGCCCAGAATGCTTGCGGTTCGTCGATGGACCAGCGATGGAGCGAGGCGAAATCGGACATGGCCGTGCGCCGCGACCGGCCACGAACTTCATGAACGCGACAAGGTTGGAGCGGGCGATCTGGTCGGCCGTGGGTTGCCAGAAAGGTGAAGCGCAGCTCATCCGATACGATGTTCCATTCCGGTTGGAACGCCGCCGGCTAGTCTGTGGGCGGCCCTTTGTTCAGTTGATCGGCCCCAATCAAGGCGACGAGCGAGAGCGGCGCGTTTAGATTGGTCAAATATAGCACGCCTCAGGCTCGCCCGCGAGCTTTATCGCCATGGTAGCGGTTTTTCAGGTCAGTTTTTCAGGGCATAGCGAAGGCAGCGGCGCAAGGCTCGCCGCGACTCCTCGGTGAAAATGCGGTTCGCGGAAAATTTCGCTCAAAGTTTGTGCGAATTCCGTTGGAAGACGCGCCGTCCGCTAATCCTTGAACATGAATTCGGGCGTGTTCAACAGCGCCCAGAGCAGATCTTCCGTCGCCTGCCGGCGGTTGCCCTGGCTGTCGGCGAAGACCTGCTCGCCGATTTGAAGCTCTTCGCTCGCGGGCGGTCGGTTATAGGCCAGCAGGTAGATTTCTTCCACGATCTGCCGCGGCGTCTTGTCGCTGGCGGCCAGCTTGGGCAGCGGCCCTGGTCGCTGGTGACTTTGGCGTGCAGGTTCGGCGCGTTCATCAAGTGCAGCGCCTGCACGACAGTCGTATCGGGCGTCCGCTCGCAAGGCGGGTCCTGATTGGGGTCGGGACGGCCGAATGCGTCGAGAAACAGCGAGTTCACGCGGTGCGTCCAGATCTCCATGGCTCGCGATCCCGGCGGCATGCCCGGAAAGCTCTCGGGTACGTCCGTAATGTCGCAGACCGCGTCAAGCAACGCCTCGGCCCGCAACCGCTGGCGATAATGCCGCGAGTAGTTGCGCGTGTCGGTGACGTTCCGCTCGTTGGGCAGCGAAGAAAGCTCGTACGCGTGCGAGGTCATGATCGTGCGGAGCAGCTTTTTCTGGTTGAAGCCCAGGCGGCGGAACTCGTCGCCCAGCGCCTTCAACAAGGCGGGATTGCTGGGCGGGTTCGTGTCGCGGATATCATCCACCGGTTCGACCAGTCCGCGGCCCATCAGGTCGCCCCACAGGCGGTTCGCTTGCACCTCGGCGAAAAAGTGATTGTCCGGGGAGAGCAGCCATTCGGCTAATGCCTCTCGCGGATCATTGCCCGGCTTGATCTCGGCGCGGCCGCCGAACAGCGGCTTGGGCTCCAACGTTTCGCCGGTCAGCGGGTGCTGCACCGAGCCCCGGTCGGCCGTGAAGATCATTTCTTCACTGCCCGAGATCGGCGCCGAGATGCCGACGCCCTTGCGGCCGATGCGGGCGAAGTAGGCGGCCAGGCCGTAGAAGTCGCTCTGGCCCCAAACCTCGAAAGGATGGTGGTGGCACTTTGCGCATTCCAGCCGAATGCCGAGAAACAGTTGGCTGAACGTAGTGGTGATTTCGTCGGGCGTGCGGCGGTCGCGGAACAGCGTGACCGCGCCGTTGTGCGCACGTACTGCCTTGGGCCGTCACCAGCTCGCGCACGAATTGATCATAAGGCAGGTTGCGGCGGAATGCGTCGCGAAGCCAGGCGTCGAGATTGAGCGTGGCCTTGATGCCCACGCGATAGGCGTTCGGCCGCAGCAGGTCGGCCCACTTGCTGGCCCAGAAGTCGGCGTATTCGGGACGCTCGAGCAGGCGGTCGACCAGCGCTTTGCGCTTGCTGGGCGAGGCGTCGGCCAGGAAAGTGCGAGTCTCGTCCGGCGTCGGCAAACAGCCGATGACGTCCAGGTAAGCTCGCCGCTGGAACGTGCTGTCAGACGCGGTCTCGCTGGGAGTCATGCCCAGCTTTTCCAGCTTCTCCCAGACCAGTCCGTCAATGAAGTTCTGCGCGGCAGCGAAGCATAAACGGCCGGGTCGGGCTTTTCCGGCAGCGGAATGACCGTGTTCCAGGTGGCGATCAGACCCATGTAGCGAGCCATGATGGCCGCGTCGCCCGCCAGCATGCCTGCCTTGACCAGCCCTTTGCCGTCGACCGCCACAATGGCGCTCTCGCTCGATTCAAAATCAGTCAGCGCCGTGACGTCGCGCGTCGAGCCGTCTGAGTACCGGGCGGTAACGACTAGTTGCTCTTGCGAGCCGCCGGCCAGCACATGCTCCTCCGGAGAGATCGAGATGCCGACCAGCGTGGCATCGTCCGGGCTGACGCGCGGCATGCCTTGCTCGATCCAGCGGCGGATGGTCTTGTATTCGGCGCCGCCGAACTGCAGCCGTTCGCCGCCGCCGTGCGGCAACCTGGCGGCGGCTTTGCGCAGCAGCAGGCTATTGTCGGGCGCGGCCGGAAACAGGCGGCGGCCCCGGGCGTCTTTGACCAGGCTGGCATAGTCGAACTCAGGATCGAAGCCCAACAGCGACAACTGAAAGCCGTTCTGACCTCGCGCCTTGCCGTGACAGGGGCCCGAGTTGCAGGCCGCCTTCGTCAGGATCGGCATGACGTCGAGTTCGAATTTGACCGTCGCCTTCGTGGGTACGGCGGGCGCAGCATCGGCAGCCGCCTCGGCCGCGCAGGCGGCTCCTCTTGGCGCCAGAGTTCCCAGGCAGGCAATCAGAACCACGCGACGCAGAGCAGAATCGCACAACATAGGGCGGGCACGGTAGGAAGGAGGGCGGGACCGTTTAACTACCCGTTCAGTGTAGTCGTGACGCCAGAAAGGAGCAAATACGACGCCGCCACGAAAGATCGTCCCCGTAGCTCGGACTTTCTCGCCTGACGTGAAGGTCCTGTCAGGCCGGAAAGCCTGACCGACGTTCCTGCCGGGGTAATGACAGCGACTTGGCAAGGTTCATGACGGAACTCGATTGCACGCGAAAATCTCAGATAAATCTCGGCCGGACGGCTGGCAGGCGCCGCCTTCGCTGGCGAGGCAGGCACGCGATGTTCCTGCCGCCCGAACATCCAAGCCGCGCGGCGGAGCGTCAGCTAACGCTCTTCAGCGCCGTATCGAGTTCCGCCAGCAGTCGCTCCACGTCGTGGAGCGTGTTGTAGCCGTGCAGGGCGATCCGCAAGCGGCCGGCCTGGCTCATGACATGGATGTTTTGCGAGTGTAAATGGCGATAGATTGCATCGCCTTGCGGATGGCGGAAGGCCAGAATGCCCGCCACATGTTCGGGTTCGTTGGGCGTAAGCAGTTCGATCGGCAGTTTGGCAAGTCCTTCCAGGCAGGCCAGCACCGAAGGACGCATGGCCTTGTCAATCGCCGCCACTCCGACGCTGCGGATGTAATCGAGCGCGGCGCGGATTGCATAGACGGCAGGGAAATTGGGCATGCCGACGGTAAAGCTGGCGGCGCCCGCGCGGCTGATCGCCTGCTCAAAGCGCTTCGGACCGAAGGCGTCTTCCAGGTTGAACCAGCCGCCGGCTGGCACGGTCCAGTCTTGGGCTCGAGCCGACGGTACGCCGACCAGCCCGCCGCCGTGCGAAGCCAGGATCCACTTGTGCGTGCTGCTCACAATCAGGTCGACGTCGCTCAGTTCCAGCGGAATGCGGCCCAGCGCCTGCGTCACGTCGACCGCCAGCAGCGCCGATGAATGCTTACGCACGGCGGCCGCGACTTCTTCCAGCCGCAACCGGAAGCCATTGAAGAAGCTGACCAGCGAAACTGTGACCAACCGCGTCTTCGGCCCGAGCAGCCCGACGAGATCTTCCACTCGCAACGCCCCCTGCCGCGACCGCCAGACCTTGGTCTGAGCCGGGCAATCCGCCTGCAGCCAGGGCGTGGCGCCGGCGGGGAAGTCGAGATCGTTGATCACGACCTCGTCCCCTTCCTTTAATCGGAGGCTTTGGCCGCCAGGTTATACGCTTCCGACGAGCACGAGCAGATGCTGATTTCGGCGGCCGACAGCCCGTAGAACTCGGCCACCAGCGCCTTGGCGGCTTCCCACTGGGCGAAATGCGGCTCGCGGCCGTCCATGCCGAGTTGCTTGTCGCGGAAGTACTGGTTCAACGCTTCTCCGACGGCCAGCGGCGGAACGCCTTCGGCCGCGGTATTGAGGTAAATCTTGCCGGCGAGCGAGGGGAAGTCTTTCTGGCGGGACGATTCGGTGAGCATCGCGAGAATCTCGGGTAGGCGGAAATTTAAGCGGGGATGCTCGCAGATTAGCAACAAGTCCGCCCGGTCTCAAACGGAACGTCAACGGATGATCGGCGACCGCGGCAGGTCCTTCTCGAATTCGTCGGCGCCTGCGAAACGTGACGCCTGTTTTTCCGAGGTGGAGAATTTCCAGCTTCTTGAGCGGACGCAGATGCCGGAGCCCCGCGTCCGTGACGTCCGTGCCGAAACAATAGAGCCGTTGCAGTTGGGCGAGAGGGCTCAGTTCCGCCAGTCCCGCATCATCCAGCAACGTGCAGGCGCAGGCTGAGCAGCTTCAGTTTCGACAAGCCTGTCAGAGATCTAAGTCCGCTGCCGCGAATCTTCGAATGGTCGAGTTCCAGCACTTCGAGCTGTTGCAAGACCTGCAGACGTCTTGCAGGCCTTCATCGGTCAGTTGAGCACTGCTCGAGCGAGAGAATCGCGCAGATTCTTGAGTGCAGCGACGGCGGCGAGACCTTCGTTCGTGATGTTGGCGCAGCGAGCCAGCAGCACGCGGAGGTCTGTTGATTGCGAGATTTGTGCGAGTTCGTCGTCGTTGATCTGCCGGGCGCCGAGGTCCAGCACTTGAAGCGAAGGGAAGACCGAAAGCGAAGACCATTCGATCGGCGGCGGGTTGGCCGGAAGAGTGAGCGCACGATGGCCCCACGGATCGCGTGCATCGACATGCAGTTTCCAGCCGACGCCGCCCAAAGCGCTTGCGAGATGCGAGCGTTGGGGATGCGAGTTTCCATATTCTCCCAGAACGGTCGAGGCGGCGCCATGCGGAAAGACGGCGCAGACGACGTCGCCCGCCTTGGCGTCGTCGACCATCTGCTGCAGAGCGCTGATCTCTGGTCGTTGAGAATCGAAGAGGCGCTGACCTCGGCGATTGATGTCGGCCAGGCGAAGAGTATCGGCGTCCTGCCTGTCCAACTCGCCGATGCACCAAACCAGTCCCGCCTGCTTGCTGGATGGCCTCAACGATCGGGCGTTGTTTGGCGACCGCGGTGCAATCGAGTGGCGAACCAGGCAAGCGGGAGGCTGAGAGCCGTCGCCAGCAGCAGCAACGTCCGCAGCCTGAACTGAAACCAGCGACGCTTGCCGGAGGAAGACATCGGCATACCCCTCGATGATTGGAGGATTCGGCAAGCGATTCTATCCCGATTCGCGTCACGGGCGCCAGCGCTGGTTGGCCGCTGCTCTTGCCGTTTCCGCCATGAATAGCGCAAACTACGGTCGCGAGCACGCGGCGCAGGGGCGGGCAAATCCGGCCGCCGCGCGCTTGCGAAGCGCTCTCCGACGAGGGAGACGCGGAACTGCGGATTTGAAAGTTAACCTTATCAAAATACGCCGAAGCTCGGCGGGAGAGGTGTTGCGATGGGAACGTGGATACAGGATCTGTTGGGCGCCGATGCCGATTCGCTGCTGAGCCACCGTTGCGAGACGGTCTCGAAGGACCAATTGCATCTGCCGGGACCCGATTTTCTCGATCGGATTTTCATTCCCAGCGACCGCAACCTGCGCGTGCTGAATAACCTGGGCCGGATTTTTCACTGCGGTCGGCTGAGCGGCACCGGTTACGTCTCGATCCTGCCGGTCGATCAAGGCATCGAACATTCGGCCGGCGCCTCGTTCGCCCCCAACCCGATCTATTTCGACGCCGAGAACATCGTCAAGCTGGCGATCGAAGGCGGCTGCAACGCGGTCGCCTCGACCTACGGCGTGCTCGGCGCCGTGGCTCGCAAGTATGCGCACAAGATTCCGTTCATCGTCAAAATCAATCACAACGAACTGCTGACGTACCCGAACAAGTACGATCAGATCATGTTCGGCACCGTGCAGCAGGCCTTTGACATGGGCGCCGCGGCGGTCGGCGCCACCATCTATTTCGGTTCGGACCAGGCCGATCGGCAGATCATCGAAGTCAGCCAGGCCTTCGCCAAGGCGCACGAGCTGGGCATGGCCACCATCTTGTGGTGTTACCTGCGCAACAGCGCCTTCAAGACCGACAAGCAAGACTTCCACACCTCGGCGGACCTGACGGGCCAGGCGAACCACCTGGGGGCTACCATCGAGGCCGATATTCTCAAGCAGAAGCTGCCGACCAACAACGGCGGCTATACCGCGCTCAAGTTCGGCAAGACCTCGCAGTTGGTTTATGACAAGCTGACCTCGCCCAACCCGATCGACCTTTGCCGCTACCAGGTGGTCAACGGCTACATGGGTCGGATCGGGCTGATCAACTCCGGGGGCGCCTCGGCCGGCGCCACGGACCTGGCTGATGCCGTCCGCACTGCCGTCATCAACAAACGCGCCGGCGGCACAGGTCTGATCAGCGGCCGCAAGGCCTTCCAGCGACCGATGAAGGAAGGCGCCGAACTGCTGCGCAAGATCCAGGACGTGTATCTCGATGCCGCGGTGACGGTGGCCTGAGTCTGGCCGTCTCTCGGCGCCTTATCGGTCGGTTACGACTACGTTTGCGAGGGCGAAACCATGTTCGCCTTCGCCTCCTGGCCGGCGCTCCGTTCGATCGCCGAAGCGAGGATGCGCGAAAGCAGTTCCGAGTGCTCCACGCCGTAACCGCGAGCCAACAGCACGAGATCGCCCGACTTGGGCGACAAGCCGGGCAGTGGGTTCACCTCAAGGAAGTACGGGACTCCATCGCGCAATCGAAAGTCGAAACGCGAGACGTCGCGGCAGCCCAAAGCCCGCCAGGCGGCCAGCGTCGCTCGTTCGACGGCTGCGGCGTCTGCCGGCGTCAGTTGGGCGGGCGTTTCGTAACGTACCAGCCGCTGCCAGTCTCGTTTGACTTCGAGCGAGTAGACGAACGGTCCCTGCTTTTCACGCGGCAGAATGCGCATGATGCCCAGCACGTGTTGCGGACGCGAGCCGACGACGCCGACCGTCAATTCGTCGCCGTCGATGAACTCTTCGACCAGGATCGGCTGCCGATAGGCTTCATAAAGCTGCTGGACGCCGGCGGCCAGTTCCGCCGCGTCTTTGACCAGGCTGCTGGCCAGCACGCCCTTGCTGGAGCCTTCGTAGGCGGGTTTGATGATCAACGGGTGCGACAGCCGGGCGAGTTGCGTCTCGGCGGCGGAAACGTCGCCGTCTTCAATCAGCGCCAGGCGGGCGTGGCCACGCCTGCGGCGCGCACCAGCCGCTTGGCGCAGTCCTTGTCGAGCGTAGCCGCCAGGGTCAGCGGATCGGAGCCCGTGTAGGGAATGCCGAGCATTTCCAAGACTGCGGGGACGCGCGCCTCGCGACAGCGGCCGCTGCCGGTCCCTTCGGCAATGTTCACGACCAACTCGGGCTTGGGCCCGGCCAGCAACCGGCGCAGCAACGGCTCGCCGTCGCCGAGCAACTCGACTTCGTGCCCCAGGGCACGGATGGCATCGGCGATGGCGTCGATCGTCTCTTGCGAGTCGAATTCTTCTTCGCCGTCGGCCGCCAGGCCCGGGGCAGAGGATGTTTCGGACGAAAACTCGCCGCGGACGTTGTAGGTCAGGCCAATCTTCAACGGAATGTTTCCTGTCAGCCCCAGGGAATAAGCTTGAAAGTTGATGCGGTGACGCCGCGGTTGAAAGGCTTGTGTTTCCCTTGCTTACACGCTGCCGGCAAGATCCAGGCGGCACAAGCGAGCGCACTTGTACTGCAGCGCCGCCATGACGGCAAAACCGCGGGTCCGTAGTCCCGCGGTTTTGCGTCAAGCTTTCGTTTCCGACGGCCGCTAGAGCGTCGGGGCGACGGCCTCCAAGGGCTCCGCTGCCAGGACTGGCTCGGGCTCCAGGTCTGGTTTTGGGCTGCTGGAGCGGATGCTGCCGTCGCCGCAGCCGTTCGGCTCGACGATCGACAGCAGGGCATTCTCCTGGCGGCGAGCCATGCGGCGATTGCCTTCGGGCATGAGCAACGTTCGCTGCCCGCCGAGCAGGCTGCTCACGCCGAGCGACTCGTACCGCGTTTGCTGTCCGCCGTCCTTGTCTTCAGGAGCGTAGCGGAACAGCAGGCCTTCGTAATTGCGCAATACGACGGCGTTTTCCGCCGCGGAAACCAGGTAGTTAGGCATCAAGGGAATCTTGCCTGCGCCGTGCAAGCCGTCAACGACGTAAGTCGGGACGCCCAGCCCCGACATGTGTCCCCGCAGACCCTCGATGATTTCCAGCCCCTTCCAGACCGAAGTGCGGAAGTGGCCGGCGCCGACCACCGGATCGCAGTGGAACAGGTAGTAAGGACGCACCTTGATCCGCAGCAATCCCCGCATCAGTTCCCGCATCGTGGGGACCGAGTCGTTCACGCCCTTGAGCAGCACCGAGTGATTGCTGACCGGCATGCCGGCGTTAACCAGGTTGCGGCAGGCGCGCTCGGTTTCGGGCGTGATTTCCCGGGGATGGTTGAAATGCGTCTGGATCCAGATCTTGCCGGCGCGGCGCAACAAGTCGACCAGATCAGGATCGAACAGCCGCTGGGGCAAGGTGACCGGGACGCGAGTCCCGATCCGGATCACGTCGACGTGCTTGATGGCTGCCAGTTCGTTGACGAACCAACGCAGCTTGGACATCGGCAGCGACAAGGGATCGCCGCCCGATACGATCACGTCATGGATCTCGGCATGTTCGCGGACGTACTGGATCATCCGTTGATCGTTGTGGCTGGGAGCGTCCCAGCCGTCCCGGTCCATGGTCACCCGCTTGCGGGTGCAGAACCGGCAGTACATCGAGCAGACATGGGTGGTGACCATCAACACGCGGTCCGGATACCGGTGCGTAAGGCCGGGCACGGGAGAGTCCTTGTCCTCTTCCAGAGGATCTTCCAACTCCAACCCCGTTTCGCTCGTCATCTCCAGCGCAGAAGGGCACGATTGCAAACGAATCGGATCGTGCGGATCGTCGACGTCGATCAGCGAGAAGTAATAGGGGGGGATGGCCAGCTTGTACTGCGATTCGAGGCTTTCCAGGGCGACGATTTCGCGTTGGCTGTGGGGCAGGAGTTCAACGAGTTGGGAGGTGGTGCGAACGGCATTTTGCATCTGCCAACGCCAGTCCTCCCATTGAGCGAGCGGGACCTCTTTCCAATGTGGGTGACGACGAGAAGAACTTGGAGGCTCCTCTGACTCCTCGTTGGCGGCAAAGGCGAACGAGGCTGCGTCGAATTGGTTCATAGGGAACGAATCCCTCCGGGGTGGAAAATGTGCGTTTTGGCCGGCCGGCCATGCGGCCTGTTAACCAAATCCGCGTGCTTATACCATCGGCGTTTGAAACCGACAAGTATGCTTTGGGGCAGAAACTTCAAGGGTGGATGAAAAACGAACTTCGCCGTATTACCTGGTCGTCATTCAGGAGGTTAGGCGGGAGCAAACCAGGCGCCGAAGCCGTGTTTCGTTGGTTCTTAAGATTATAGGCGCGATAGCAAGAGGGAAGGGTTTTTCTTTTGCTGCGGATGATCCGGACGCGGTTCCCATCCAAGTGCGCGTTACGGCTCGCATTGCCGCCCGCAACGCCGTCTACCGAGCCTGGGGCCGGCGTTCAGCCAGAAGCTGGCGAAGCTGTTGCTGCTGAATGAATCGTTCTTCCCGCCAGAGTTGCTCTTGCTCTTGCCAGGCGGTCTGTTGTCTGACCAGTTCCTGTTCTCTCGCTTCCAGACGGCGGGCCTGCTGCTGCAGTTCCGCGTGCCGGGCGCCTGCCCAAGCTTGCAGCTCCCGATGTCGAAGCTCCAGTTTGTCGTGTTCGGCGGCCAGTTCCGCCTTTAAAGTCTCCAACTCCGTCCGTTGTTCGGCCAAGGTCGCCGTTTCCAGGCGGTAACATTCCGTTAAACGCTGTCGTAAGGCTGCCAGCGACCGTTCCCAAGCGGCCGGCGCCAGGGCGCCCGCCAGTTGGGCCTGCAACTCCTCGGTCGCCAGCCGAGTTTCGATCGCTTCTCGCTGTAAACGAGTCAGCTCAAGTCGGGAGCGTTCGACCGCCGTCTGGCGATGGTCCACGCGCTGGGCTTGTTGCTCGATGGTTTGCCGCTTCTGCGCCAACTGCGCTTCGTGCAGGCGTTGGGCTTCGGCCAGCCGCCGACGGTCGAAGCGGGCCTGCGCTTCGAGCTGTTCGCGGCGTTGATCCAATTGTCGCCGCATTTCGACGACTTCCGCCTGGCCGGCCAATAGCAGCGCCTCGGCCTGCTGCAGCCGTTGCTCGCGCAACGACAGTTCTTCCTGCCTGGCCGGCAAGGCCCGGTCCTGTTCGCTGGGCGGTGCGGCTTGCTCAGCGTGGCGAACGTTGGGCTGACAGGCGACGTGCGCGGAAAGCTCTTGCTCGCGCAAGGCCAGGTGTGCTTCTCGCCTGTCCAACTCCCGGCGTTCGTCGAGCCTGGCCTGGTCGGCCGCCGCGGCTTGCACCAGCTTGTCAGCAAGTTCGCGCTCGCGGGCGGTCACGGAAGTCTCCCGTTCGGCAATCGCCTCCTGCTGTTCGGAGAGCCATAGCCGCGCGTTCCGCACCTCCTGGTCGAGTTCGGCCAGTCGCGCATTGAGTTGCGACGTCCGGCGATCCAAGTCGTCCTGGCGTTGACGCAAATGCTGGCCGAGTTGTTCCGCCTGGGCCTGCAATTGAACCGCTTCGAGAGAGCTGCCAGCTGCGCCGGCGCCGGCCGGCGCCGGCGTATCGTCCGTAGGGGCGTCGCCGTCATCGAGGACGCCGTCGGCTGGCTGAGCGTCTCGAACCAGGTGCGCACCGTCCACCCGGGTGCCGGCAACCAGCACTTTTTCCGGTTTGGGGTCCGGTTCCGCTGCGGCGATCTTATCCGATGACTGGAGCATAGGCCCCCGGCTCAGGCCCGCGTGTGTTGCCGGCGTCCACCGGCTTTTGCGCAACCGTTAAAGTCTACTCAGGCGCCTATATCGGCGTTTGAGTGGCCAAAGTTCACCTGAAAACCGAAAGGTTTCTTGGAGCGAGTCGCCCCGGTCGCCTGGCTGGAGAAAATGGGCAGTCGCGCCGGCAAGCGATGGGAACTGGGACGTTGGACAACGAAAAAAACCCTGGTCGCTATCGACCAGGGTAATGATTGTTTGGCTCGCTGTTGGCGAATAAGTCGCGGAGGCGATTGGGAATTATCGCGCCCCGCAGCAAGGGACTTACTCTTTCGCGGCATCCAGAGCTTTTTGGAGGCGGTTCTTCGGCTGCACGCCGACAAAGCGGTCGACGACGTCCCCCCCTTTGAAGACCATCAATGTGGGAATGCTGCTGACTCCGAAGCTGCTGGCGGCATTCGGGCTGTCGTCGATGTTGATCTTCCCGATCTTGACGGAGCCGGCGTATTCGCCTGCCAGTTCCTCGATCATCGGGGCGATCATCCGGCAGGGGCCGCACCATGGAGCCCAGAAATCAACCAGCACCGGCTGCGCGGAATCGAGTACTTCGGATTGGAAGTTGGCGTCGGTAAACTCGGCGACATTGCCGCTCATCGGAATCCTCTCCTGGCAAAAATTTTCGTCAAATTGCTCAGGCAATTATAGCGCTGCGCTGGGGGGTGTCAACGAAGGACGCGGACTGCGCAGGGCCTTCCCCTTCGTCAATGTGGATGGGGGGCCTGGACCTCGGGCAGACGGGGCGGCGTGTGCTTGGCGTCCGCTGATGCCCAGGTCATAATCGCCGGCACGTACTATGAGTTTGCACATCTTCACCTGTGAGCCCGGCTGGGAATCGATTCTGAGCGACGAACTTGGCCGCGTTTTTCCCGCGGCGGTCTGCCGCCCGCTTGGTCCTGGCTGGATCGAAAGCCGCTGGCGCGAAGAGCCGGTCCTTTCCGAGCCGTGCGTGGCCTTCGCTTCGCAATGCTTGCCCTACAGCGAACGCCTGGTTGCGCCCTCGGTTTCCCAGTGGGCCCGGCAGGCGGGTGGATGGTTGATGGAAACGCTGCAAGACCATGAGGGGCCCTGGCGCTTGCACCTGTTTAGCGTTCCTTTGCCCGGGGGGCCCGTCGGCCCTGCCCGGGCCCGGTTGATCGAGCAAGCCATCCTGGAGCTGTTGCGCAAGAAGCAGCGTCGACTGTTGCGCTCGCGCGTCGCCGAACCGGCGCCGCCGTGGAGCGACGACGAGGCGCTGGTCCAGATTGGTCTGATGAACGCCGACGAAGGTTTTGGCTCGGCGGCGCTTCCGCCGCTGCGACGACGATTGCGGCGGTGCGTGTCGCGCTTTCCCGGCGGCCAGGTTCAGGTAGCCGCCGACTCGGCCGCGCCGTCGCGGGCTTTCGCCAAACTGGCCGAAGTGCAAATCCGCTTGGCTCGCTCCATCGCGCCGGGCGAGCGTTGCGTCGATCTGGGGAGCAGTCCGGGGAGTTGGGCGTATCTGGCGCTGCGGCAAGGAGCGCAAGTCACGGCCGTCGACCGCAGCCCGCTGCGCGGCGACCTGATGCAGCATGCGAAGCTGAACTTCGTCCGCGGCGACGCCTTTCGTTACCAGCCCCCCTCAGCCGTCGATTGGCTGCTGTGCGACGTAATCGCCTTTCCTGCTCGCACGATCGAACTGCTCGTGCACTGGCTGGAGCGCCGCTGGTGCCGTTGGTTCTGCACGACGGTCAAGTTCAAGGGGCAGGACGAGTATGCCAGGCTCGAAGAGTTGAAAACCTGGCTGGATGGGGCAGGCGTCGACTTTGCGGTCCGCCGCTTGACGAGCAACAAAAACGAGGCGATGGCCTTCGGTCGGCTGCGCGATGCGGGCGAAGCGGCCTGCGCGTCGGGGTTGTAGCGGCGGAATTCCAAGGCGGGCCGCGCTCTAAGAGCGGATGCACCAGATTCCTTCACGCCGAATTCATGAGCTTCAAGTTCGGCGCCAGCCGGTCGAGTTGGTCGTTCAAGTAGTGCTGGATCTGACCGGTCGTCTTCATCTTCATGACGCGGCGAAAAATCTCCTCGCGCGCGGGCGGGTCAAATGGCTGGCCAGGTCCTTGATCATGGGAATGAAAGCCGGGCTCATGCTGAAACTGCGCAAGCCCATGGCAAACAGCAGCACAAACGCCCGCGGCTGGCCGGCCATCTCGCCGCAGAGGGTCACCGGCTTGCCGGCCTGCCGGCAAGCATTGATGACCTTGGCTAACACTCGCAGCACGGCCGGGCTGAGGGGCTGGCAAAGTCTGACGACCTTCGGGTTGTCGCGGTCGGCCGCCATCAGGTACTGCACCAGATCGTTGGAGCCGATCGAAACGAAATCGACGACCTTCAACAGCGATCCAATCGAGATCGCCGCGGCAGGCACTTCCACCATCAACCCGATCGCCGCCTCGCCGAACTCGCGGCCTTCGGCTTGCAGTTGCCGTCGGGCGCGATGGACCATCGAGCGAACGCGGCGCATCTTCTTCGAGCGTGGTGATCATCGGAAACAGCAACTGCACCCGGGCCGGTTCTTCGCCGGCCGTCGCGGCAGCGCGAGCACGGCGCGAATCTGCGTCATGAAAAAACCGGGGTGTTCGAACGACAGCCGGATCGACCTCCAGCCCATGAATGGGTTGGCTTCGCGCTCGCGCCCCAAGTACGGTATCGTTTTGTCGCCTCCCAGGTCGAGCGTGCGGATCGTGACGCGTCGGCCGGGGCTGGCGGCGATAATCTGGCGGTAAGCGGCCAATTGTTCTTCTTCGTCGGGTACGCTCGGATGCGTCAGGAACAGGTACTCGGTGCGAAACAGGCCGATGCCGGCGGCGCCCATCGCCCCGGCCGCGCGAGTATCTTCAACGCCGTTGACGTTGGCCAGCAGTTCGATCGCCTCGCCGTCGGCCGTTACGCGCCGGTTGGTCGCGATTCTCGGCCAGCAAGTCCTGGAGGTCAAAAAACTCTCGTTGCAGTTTGCGGTAGGCGATCTCGGTTTCCGGATCGGGGTTGATGATGACGTGGCCGTTGCGGCCGTCGACGACCAGGGTATCGCCGTTCTTGACTTGCTTCAGCATGCCCCGCACGCCGGCCACCGCCGGAATGCCGCGGCTGCGGGCGAAGATGGCGGCATGGCTGGTGGCGCCGCCGCCTTGCGTGACGATGCCGGCCAACTCGCGGCCGCCCAACAGCACCGTTTGCGAGGGGAGCAGCTCCTTGGCGACGAGCACGAGAGGCCCGGAAGCCTGGTCCGCGGAGGACAAGACCGGCGAAAGATGTTCGCTCAGCCGCACGATCACGTCCCGCACGTCCGACAAACGCTCTTTCAGGAATGCGTCTTTCGTGCGTGCGTAAAGGCGCCGGTATTCCTCGAGCATCTGATGCAGAGCCGCCTCGGCGGCAACCCGTCGCTCGCTGATCCAATTGCGTATCTTGGCGTCGAAAGCCGGATCTTGCAGGATCGCCTGGTAGGCTTCGAACGTGGCCGTCTGTTCCGCGCCGAGTTGGCTGGCTACTTTGCGGGCGAGCGAGCGCAAACCGGCCAGCGACTTTTTGACGGCCTTGTCGTAGCGCGCCAACTCGGCGGCTACTTCTTCTTCGCCGAGTTGCTGGCCGTCGGGGTTCACGAAGATTTCGTGAATGCAGTAAGCCTTGCCGACCGCTACGCCGGGAGAAACGCCGATTCCTTTACGCATGTCGCGCATCGTAGCACTCGGCCCGGACAGGGACAACTGGCCGCCGCGCGGCAGGCGCGTCTGTCGGCAAGTCACGGGCCACAGCCCGCCGAAAACTGGCCGCGTGCGGCGTGAAGCGCGGGCGCCTGCCCCTGCCGTCGCGCTGACGCGATGCACGAAATGCAGCGGACCTCTGGCGGCGGAATCCGCCAGAGGTCCATTGCGACCCGATTGCCACGGTCAGGTCCGCCTGCGTTTGCCCTTTCAGGTCGAGGAGCCGCTTGATGGGGCGAGGCGCCTCGTTGCGATCGACTTCTCGGGACCGCTTACTGCGCCGTCACCGTGATTCGGCGCGGCTGGGCGGCCTCGACCTTGGGCAGGTGCAAGCGCAGCACGCCGTCAGAAAACTCCGCCTGGATCTTGGCGGCGTCGATCTGCTCGCTGACGCGGAAGGTGCGATAAAAGTCGCCGACGCCATACTCGGCCAGCAGGTATTTTGCGTCGCCGCTCTGACGTTCTGTTACCGGAGCGTGGATCGTGAGTTCCCCCTCCTCGAAGCGGACGTCGATGGCTTCGGCCTTGGCGCCCGGCATATCCGCCAACAGCAGTAATTCGTTTTCCTTTTCCAGGATGTCGACGTTCGGCTGGTAGTACGTGCCGCCGCGCGTGCGCTCGCTGCGAGAAACCTCGTTGACGGCGCCAGCTTCGGCTTTGTTCAAAGTGGATTCAGCGTTCATGGAAAAACTCCCTGTGCCTTGTGAGGTTAAGTTTTCTCCGGACGACGGTCGGCCCGCGCTGCGCCGGCGACTGGGAAAGCTCGGCGCTCGGGGCGGCCCTACTGAGTTTTCACCGTGATCTTCTTGGACTTGGCGGCTTCGGCCTTGGGCAAGGTGAGCAGCAACACGCCGTCAGTCAGGCTTGCTTCGACCTTTTGGCTGTCGATTTCCACTGGCAGCCGCAGCACGCGTTGGAACTCTCCCACGCGGCGCTCGCGGCGATGGAAGGCGACGTTCTCTGCTTCGAGGTCCGGCCGGCGTCCTTTCAGCAGCAGCTCATTGCCGGTCACCGAAATCTCCAAGTCTTCGCTTTTCACGCCCGGCAACTCCGCTTCGACCAGCACGGCGTCGTCGCGCTGCCAGACGTTGAGCGGCGGGAATTCCCCTCGTTGCGGCACGCCTTCGGCAGGGAGCAAGTTGGCGCGGCCGAGGAAGTCGCCAAACAAGCGATCCATTTCCCCCCGCAGTTGCCAGATCGGATTCAACCCATTGCGATAGCGAACCATGGCAAAATCCTCCTCAACGCAAACGGACGTTTTAAAATGTCGCCGGCTGGGAGCGGATTCGTCCGCCCCAAGGCGGCAGTAGCAATCGATTCCTCCCCGTACGTTAAAGCAACCGCCGTGCCAAAGTTTGCGATGGTCGCTCTACTGCCTTGTGCTGTCTTGGTTTGCGCTGTCCGACATCCACCGCGGAGCGCGGACTGGCGGCGCCATTTTGGCAGCCTTATCGTGCCGTGCAGCACAGGTAAGAAGACGGGCCGGCGCCAGGGCCGGCCTCGACGGTCAGGGGAGGCATATTGCGACGATGACTGAGGGCGTAAAATTGCGAAGATTTTGCCGGTTGTATTGAAGGCGCAGGCGGCTCGACGCCGAAAATCTGCTCTGGTCGCCGAGCTGCTGCTCCTGCCGGCCGGGCCTTTCCTTGCGCTGTTCGGACGTGCAAGCGGAGCCAGGCGGCGGACTGGCTGAAAAGCGGCCGTCTGTGCAGGCGGGGCGTCGGCCAGGCGTCGCTGCTTCGGGGGGGAAGTAATGAGCCGGTTTGCAAAACCCTAAGCAGCGATAGCTGGAGAAGTTACGCGGTGATAGGGCGTGAAACTTTAGCGGTTGTCGAAAGTTAAACGCCCAAGTATATTGTCTGCCTTGACTTTCAAGGCATCCCAATCACCCCATTTTCGTCGACCGGTCACGGTCCGCCATGCGATTTACGCTGATTGATCGCGTCATCGACTTGCAGCCTGGGGCGCGGATTGTTGCCGTAAAGAACCTGTCGCTGGCGGAAGAGTACCTGGCGGACCACTTTCCGGGGTTTCCGGTCATGCCGGGCGTGTTGATGCTGGAAGCCATGACCCAAGCCGGGGCTTGGCTGGTGCGAGTGACGGAAGATTTCGCTCACAGCACGGTGATTCTGAAAGAGGCCCGCAACGTCAAGTACGGCAACTTCGTCGAACCGGGACAGACGTTGACGATTACGGCCGAGATCGCGGGGCAGGACGAACACGAAGTGAAGATCAAAGCCCAAGGCGCGGTGGACGGCAAGCAGGCCGTTTCCGCTCGCCTGGTGCTGGCGCGCTACAACCTGGCGGAAACCGACGCGAGCCGTGCGTTGGCCGATCAGGTGGTGAAACAAAAACTGCGAGAATTGTTGGCCCTGTTGTATCGACCGGCCGCTCCGGCGGTTTGAGCGGCGCTGAGTCTTCAGAGCCGTTCCTGTTGCGGCGAACAACGCCGCGTTCAATTCTCCTCAGTCTGTAACCATTTTTCGAGTACGTTTGGGAGAAATTGCGAAAGATGCCAACCAAAGACGAGATCTTCGACAAGATCAAGAACGCCTTGGTCGAAGCCTTGGGCGTAGATGAAGACGAAGTCGCCCCCGAGGCCACGCTGGTGGGCGACTTGGGCGCCGAATCGATCGACTTTCTGGACATCGTTTTCCGTCTGGAAAAAGCCTTCGACATCAAGGTGCCGCGCGGCGAGCTGTTTCCGGAAGACATCTTGACCAACGCCGAGTACGTCCAAAACGGCAAGGTCACGGCGGAAGGCATCAAGCAGCTCCGCGAGCGGATGCCGTTCGCCGATCTCGAGGCCTTCTCCGCCAATCCGAACGTCAAGGACTTCGGCAACATGCTTACCGTCCAGGACATGTGCCGGTACGTCGAGACCAAGGTCGAAGTCACAGGCTAAACGTCACGGGCTGTAGCGATGCGCTGGATCTGGATCGACAAATTCATTGAGTTCGAAAGCGGAAAGCGGGCCCAGGCCATCAAGAACGTCTCGCTGGCCGAGGAGCACCTGCATGATCACTTTCCGGCGCGCCGATGATGCCCAACTCGCTGATCGTCGAAGGTTTGGCGCAGACCGGCGGACTGCTGGTCGGAGAGTACAACCGCTTCGAAGAGAAGGTGATTCTGGCCAAGGTTTCCAAGGCCATCTTTCACTTTTCCGCCGTTCCCGGCGACACGTTGCGGTACACGGCCGAAATCGACTCGATCACCGACGGCGGCGCCACCGTTACGGCGACCAGTCACGTCGGCCCGCGACTGCAAGCCGAGGCGGAACTGATGTTCGCCCACCTCGATGACGGCAATCGTTCCAAGACGCTGTTCGAACCGAAAAACTTCGTGTTCACCATGAAGCTGCTGGGCGTGTTCGACGTCGGTCGCGCCAGCGACGGCGGCAAGTTGATCGAGCCGCCGGGTCTGGCCCAGTTCAAGGCGGAAGGCGGAGCGGGCGAATAGGTTACTCATCGCAGTCATGGCCGCGCACTGCGGCGGAGGCGATTTTTGGATATGAGAAGACGCGTCGTAATTACGGGCGTGGGCTGTATCACCCCCTTGGGCAATAACGTCAAAACCCTGTGGGGCCGGCTGCTCAAGGGAGAGTCGGGCGTCGGTCCGACGACGCTGTTCGACGCCTCGAACTTTCCCACGCGCATCTCCGCCGAGGTCCGCGATTTCTCGCTCGCCGACTTTGGCGAGGATCCCGAACAGTGGAAGCACCGCGGCCGGCACACGCGGTTCGCGGTCGGCGCCGCCAGGCAGGCCGTCTCCGACGCGGGCTTGTCCGACGCCCGGATGGAGCCGACGCGGTTTGGCATTTATCTCGGTTCCGGCGAAGGCCAGCAGGATTTCGGGCGCTTCAGCCAGATGATGGTCTCCGCCTTGGCCGGCGGCGAACTCGACATCGCCGCCTACACCAGGAAGGGGCTCGAAATCCTCGACCCGCTGGCAGAATTGGAGCAAGAACCGAACATGCCGGCCGGGCACCTGGCCGGCTTGTTCAACGCCCAGGGGCCGAACTTGAATTGCCTCACCGCTTGTGCCGCCAGCAGCCAGGCGATTGGCGAGGCCGCCGAGTTGATCCGCCGCGGCGACGCCGACGTCATGCTCTCGGGCGGCGCTCACAGCATGATTCATCCGTTCGGCGTGACCGGCTTCAACTTGCTGACCGCCTTGTCGACCCGCAACGACGAGCCGACCAAAGCCTCGCGACCGTTCGACAAGAACCGCGACGGCTTCGTGTTGGGCGAAGGCTCGGGCATGCTCGTGCTGGAAGAGCTCGAACACGCCAAGGCGCGGCGATGCGCACATCTACGGCGAGCTGAAAGGCTTTGGCGCCACGGCAGACGCCTTCCGGATTACCGACACGCATCCTGAAGGCCGAGGCGCCGTCTCTTGCTTGCAGATGGCGCTCAACGACGCCGGCGCCAATCTGGAAGACGTGCACTACATCAACGCCCACGGCACCAGCACCGACGTCAACGACCGAGTCGAGAGTCTGGCCATCAAGAAGGTCTTCGGCGAGCGGGCCTATCGTACGCCGGTCTCCAGCACCAAGAGCATGATGGGCCACCTGATCGCCGCGGCGGGCGCCACGGAGTTGATTATCTGTCTGATGGCGATTCGCGACCACGTGCTGCCGCCGACGATGAACTACGAGACGCCCGATCCCAACTGTGACCTGGATTACATTCCCAACGCCGCCCGCGAGACCCGCTGCGACATGGCCGTGAGCAACAGCTTCGGCTTCGGCGGGCAGAACATCTCGCTGGTCGTATCGCGCTTTGCCGGCTGACGCTGCGAAGGCGCCCAACATTCGCTCTCGAAGTTGACCATTTTGGACGCTTCGCCGCGCGGTGCATTTCACGCCGCCTCGCCATGGCAAGCCCAACTTTTCCAACATTCCCGCTGGAAGCTGGCCATCTTCGCTATCGCTTCCCCTACGCCGTCTTCCCGCCGGCAGGGCCGGGGTGAGGGCTGACGCTCCGAAGGCGCCCAAAATTCCGTCTCGCGCATACAAAAGGGGTCACATACAAAAGGGGTCAGTTCTGCCCACTTTTGTCCGCGTGGCAGTAGCAAGGCCGCCACCTTCATGCTGCCGGAACGCGGGGCCTCCCCCGCTACAGCGCCAGCGGCGACGGATGGGGCGCCGCGATCAAGCAAACGATGGCGAACGACTCCAGCTTCGGTGTCGACGCGGTGGTCGGCCGGGTATTGTACGGAACACCCGTGAACATCGCCGAAGCCGCCGCAGGAGAGTCGGGCGCGTCGCAACCGCCGGGGCAAACCGGCTCATGTGCTCTTCTCGCCGTCGCGCTGGTCGTCATCAGGGCGGGCGTAGATTCTCCCGCACGAGCGGCAGTGATAGACAATGTACGGCTCGTAGCCAAGCGGGCCCAGTCGCTCTTGGTTCTCGAGGCCGCCGCGCGGGACAGCGAACGACGCAATCAGGCGGCGTCATGACGCGCATGTTGATTCGAGAACTGCCAGTCGCTCAATTCTTCCAAGAGGGCGGCAATCTTCGCCGCGTCTTCTATCAGCCGGCGTTGGAGCGGAGCCAGAATGCCCAGTTCGCTCAGGAGATGATCGAGCCTCGCCTGAAAGGCACGCACTTTTCGCTCCATTTCTTCTGGCTCCATGACAGGCGCCCTCTGCGATTGTTGCCGACTCATTCGTACGCGGCCGCGCAGTTTTGTTGATGACGCGGCTGCGAGCTGGAATGCATAAGGCGTGCCAAACTCGCGGGCTCGCTCGGGAGCGCAACGCAGGCCGTTTACGGCCGACAGCCGGCGACCTATGCTAGACGATTGCTATGCAAAGATTCTGGCTGGCGATCGGTATGGCAGCAGCGCTCGGCGGTTTGGCCGCTGGCGTGTGGTTTTATTGGCATCCGCTTCCGCTCGGCGTGTGGATGACCGTATCTCGCATCGGTTCGGCGCCGACGTTTTCACTGGCCAAACGCGAGCTGCGCGAGATCGACTCGAGGGGGCCTCAACGCGAAGACAGGCTGCGCGAGCTGGTCGCCGGCTGGGGAACGGGAAATCCGCAGTTCGACCTGTACCTGGCGCAGTTTTTGGGGGAACCCGAGTGCAGCGATGAACTGCGAGAGGCGTTTTCGCTGGAACTGGGCTGGCGGCCTGATTTATTGCCGCGCTGGGGCCGCTATTGGGCGTGGCATTCACCCCAGGATCCGGCCGAAGAGATCGAGTCAATCATCGAGTACCTTGCGGCGCTGGCTTCGGTCGAACCGCCGCGTCGGCTGAGCTGGCGCGAGACGCTCAACCTGCAAGGGGCGATCGCAGTGACCGGCGACGCGGAGCTTGCCCGGCGTCTGATGCCGGACGGCTGGCGCGGGCGATTTCAAGCGTGGGTCGTCTCCCGCCCGGACTGGCGCCGCATAGTTCGCCCCGATTCGCCCTTGCCTGATTGGCAAGAGCCGGGCGCCCGCTCATCCAGCCAGGCAGAGGTCAGCCGTAAGTCGGCGCCCGCGCCTGAGCCCCGGCGACGCCGCAGTTCGTTGCATCACCGAGCTCGCTGGGGCATCGCTGACGCTCAGCCACCAGGCGCCCGCTCGGGCTGACGGGTGGCGACTTCTCCCCGCTTGTCCGAGCGCCCGACCGCGACGGCATGCGCGGGACCACTCAGGCCAAGCAGCGAGAGCGGGCGCCAGCGAGGGCGCTTATGCTCTCTGATCGTCTCGCCTCACGGGCCGATGCCGCGCGGGTTGTCCACCAGAAAGTCGCGAGGACCGCGATTGGTATAATACGGGTAGGTCACCTGGCCTACGGGAGGACCGGGAGCATACGCTTCCTCAGCGGCACGGCGGGCGCGGTGCTTGCCGAACAGGCCGCAACAGCCCTTTCCGCAGCCGTCGTCGCAGGCCGATTTCTTGAAGACGTGGCATCCGGATGTCATGCCGACGGTGGTCATCATCAACGCGGCGAAGATAACGCGTTTCATAGCTGGGCTTCCTATTGGCTGGGTCGCGAAAGCTAACCCGGATGATTCATCACCTCTTACCAACCCGACGCGTCAGCGAGGCGAAGGAAACGCATTCGCCTCGCTGACGCTTCGGGTTAGTGTCAGAGCGCTTTGCCAAGCAATCTCGGAGGCTGATGAATAATCCGGGCTAATGGGTTTATCGGAACGACCCCCGCGCGAATCCAGCAAATTGATAGAATTGGGCATCGAGGCAAGCTTGATAAAGCTTGCGCGACCAGCAGGGTTTGCTTGAATTGCCTGGACGAAGCGGGGCTGTTTGCACTAAATAATAAGCAGTCGAAGTAAGTCCCTTGGGCGGCAACGCCCCAGGGTTGAGAGGCCAGGAGATGGAGCGATGAAGACCTCGGTTTCAAGCCCATGCGGCGTTGAGCGAAAACGCCGCCCGGCGCGTGCGCGTGGCTCAATCCCGCCCACGCCGGACTGTTGGCGGCATTCTGCTTTGGCTCGTTCGCCTTCGCCGAGCCGTCCCAGCACGCGAAGACCGTTTCCATCTCCGCAGGCGAGTCGGCGCAGCAGCAGTTGCAAACCGCGTTGATTGAAGCGCAGCCGGGCGACGTGATCGAACTGGCGGCCGGCGAGTTCGATTTTACGGCCACGCTTTCGCTCGACGTCGACGGCGTCACGCTGCGCGGCCAGGGGCGAGATCAAACGGTGCTCAGCTTCTCGGGCTTGCGGCAAGGCTCAGGCGGCGAGGGCATTTCCGTGACGGCCGACTATTTCACGATCGAAGACCTGGCGGTCGTCGACGTGCCGGGCGACGCCATCAAGGTCAACGGCGCCAATGGCGTCGTCTTCCGCCGCGTGCGGGCCGAGTGGACCGGCGGGCCCAAGCCGACCAACGGCAGCTACGGTTTGTACCCGGTCCTGTGCCGGAACGTGCTGGTCGAAGATTGCGTGGTGCGACGGTTCGTCCGACGCCGGCATCTACGTCGGGCAGTCGCAGCAAATCATCGTGCGGCGGAACCGGGCCTATGAGAACGTGGCCGGGATCGAGATCGAAAATTGCGTCGGCGCCGACGTCTACGAGAACGAATTGACTGACAATGCCAGCGGCGTTCTGGTCTTCACCTTGCCGGACCTGGTGCAGAAAGGGGGCCGTCAATGCCGCGTGTTTAACAATCGCGTGCTGCACAACAACCACAAGAACTTTGCGCCGGCGGGCAATATTGTGGCCCAGGTTCCGGCCGGCACGGGCGTAATGGTGATGGCCAGCGACGAGATCGAGATCTTTAGCAACGAGATCCGCGACAACCAGACTGTCAACGTCACGGTCATTAGCTACCAGGCGACCAAGCAAAGCTTCAGCGATACTGAATTCGATCCCTATCCGGAAGCGATTTCGATTCACGGCAACAAGTTCTCGGGCGGCGGCGACAAGCCGGCCGGCGAACTGGCGCTGCTGAAGGTAGTGCTGCTGCGGCGGACGCTGCCCGACATTATCTGCGATTGGACTGAGAATCCCAACAAGCTGGTCGAAGGCAAGTTGCCAAAAGAATTGCAAACGCTGATTGACGACAATGGCGACGCGGACTTCGCCCGCATCGACCTGGCCTCGACGGTCCCTGCGCCGGGAAAGATCAGCGCCGACGCGACGCCGTATCGCGGCAAGCACCCGCCGCTGCCGGAGATCAAGCTTGCCGATTGGACGCCGCCTGGGTCTGCAAAGCCGCGGCGGCAGCCGCCGGCAAACCTCTCGGCCTTTGGGCTGTTCGAGGGCGACGTCGCCTTACAGCGGCCGGCCGCGGGGGTGATTCCGTACGATTTGAATACGCCGTTGTTCTCGGATTACACGGCCAAGTATCGCTTCGTCAAGTTGCCGCCGGGTCAGCAGGCGAAGTACGCAGTCGAGAGCGCGTTCGAGCTGCCCGTCGGCGCCGTGATCGCCAAGACATTCGCCATGCCTCGCGACCTGCGCGATCCGCAGGCCGGCCAGCGGCTGTTGGAAACCCGCATCCTGAAGCGCGAAGAAGAAGGCTGGACCGGCTACAGCTACGTTTGGAACGACGAACAGACCGAGGCGACGCTGCAGGTGGCAGGCGGAACGCTCGACGTCGAGTGGACGCACTCCGACGGACAGCAGCGACGCAACGACTATCTCGTGCCGAACGTCAACCAGTGCAAGGGCTGCCACGCGACCGACGCCGGCATGCAGCCGATCGGCGTGCGGGCTCGGCATTTGAACAAGGATTACGATTATGCTGACGGGCGCGAAAACCAGTTGGCCCATTGGACGCGATTGAAGGCCCTGGCCGGCGCTCCGGAGCATGGCGAGGCGCCGCGGCTGGTCGTGTGGGACGATCCGCGGGCCGAGCTGGCCGATCGCGCGCGGGCCTGGCTGGAGATCAATTGTGCGCATTGCCATCAGCCGGGCGGTCACGCCCAGAACTCGGGGCTCGACTTGCGCAGCACCCAGCAGGCGCCGGTCAAAATCGGCATTCGCAAGCCGCCGGTCGCCGCGGGAACCGGCTCGGGAGGGCGGCGTTACGATATTCTGCCGGGCAAGCCGGAAAAGTCGATCTTGATGTTCCGGCTGCAATCGACCCATCCCGACGTCATGATGCCGGAGCTCGGCAAACGCCTGGTTCACGACGAAGGCGTCGAGCTGATTCGGCAGTGGATCCTCTCGCTGGGCGCGGACGAAGCGGCGAAATTGCCGAGCAAGTGAGCCTCTCGCCCGTCAATCCGGCCGCCGATGCGGCTGCGTAGAGGCTGGTCTAGCGAGTTTGGCGGGTCTGCTCCGCGGCCATTCCGAGACTCGCCCCTGGAAGCCTCGCCGGTTTCGTGGCAAAATGAGCGTTTGCCTCTTTGTCTCTAACGGCTATCCGCCAACCACCGCCGATGAATCGTAGACTTGCGATCGTGCTGGCCGCCGGCAAGGGCACGCGCATGAAGTCGGAATTGCCGAAGGTTCTGGTCGAAGTCTGCGGCCGGCCGATGATCGACTATGTGCTCGACGCTTTGCAGGCCAGCGGCGTGGAGGAAATTGTCGTCGTCGTCGGTTATCGCGCTGATGACGTTCGCCAGCGCTCAGCGGCCGGGCCGGCTTGCGCTTCGTCGAGCAGAAGGAGCAGTTGGGCACGGGCCACGCCGTAATGGTTTGCCGCGAAGCGTTGGCCGGGCGCAAAGGCGCGGTGCTGGTCGTCGCCGGCGATTCTCCGCTGATGCAGACCGACTCAATCGAGCGGCTGCTGGCCGAGTTCGATCGCCAGCAGCCGGCGTGTCTGCTCGGCACGACCCACAAGTCAAACCCCTTCGGCCTGGGACGCATTGTTCGCGGCGGCGAAGGAAAATTTCTCGGCATCGTCGAAGAGCGCGACGCCAGCGACGAACAGCGCAAGATCACCGAAGTCAATATGAGTTGCTACGTCTTCAACTGCCGCGATTTGCTGCTGGCCCTGGAACAGCTCCGGCCGGCGAACGCACAAGCCGAATACTATCTGACGGATTGTCCTGGGTTGCTGAAGGCAGCCGGTCGGCTGGTCGAAGCGCAGCCGGTGCTGAAGCCGATCGAAGCGCTGAGCATCAACACCCGGGAGGAGTTGGCGGCGGTGGAAGAGGTTTTGCGTCAAGGCGGCGCAGCAACGGGCGGGGCGGAATAAGCGGGAACGGAAGCGGAAGTCACGGCCAGCGATGTCTCGCGTCGGACGTGCGCTTGCCGCGGGCAAAGCCACTTTTGAAACAGGTCAGGCGGAACGGATGAACGATTTGAAGATCTTCAGCGGGCGGGCCAATTACGAGTTGACGGCTCGCATCTGCGACTACCTGGGCTTGCCGGTGGGGGCGATTTCGATCGGCAATTTTCCCGACGGCGAGATCTCCTGCAAGATCGACGAAGACGTCCGCGGCCGCGACGTGTTTCTGGTGCAGCCCACCTGCCCGCCCGTCAACGAGAACCTGATGGAACTCTTGATCATGATCGAGAGTTGCAAGCGGGCCAGCGCCGAGCGCGTCACCGCCGTGATGCCCTATTACGGCTATGCACGCCAGGACCGCAAGGACGAGGGGCGCGTGCCGATCACGGCCAAGCTGGTTGCCAACATCATTACGCGGGCCGGCGCCGACCGGGTGCTGACGATGGATCTGCACGCGGCCCAGATTCAAGGCTTCTTCGACGTGCCGGTCGATCATCTCTACGCCTCGCCGGTGCTGAATGAGTACTTCGCCAAGATGAGCTTCCCCGAGGACGAAATCGTCGTCGTCAGTCCCGACGAAGGCAGCACCAAGCGCGCCCTGGGGCACGCCAAGCGGCTCGGCGGGCGGTTGGCGATCGTCGATAAACGGCGCTCCAGCGCGGAAAAGACGCGGCAAGAGAACATCATCGGGGCCTCGGTCGAAGGCAAGGTCGCCATCATGTTCGACGACATGATCAGCACGGCCGGTTCGATCTGCGGCGCCGCACAAAAGGTCCACGAAGCGGGCGCCAAGGCGGTCCACGTGGCCGCCACGCACGGCGTGCTGTGCGGCAAGGCGATCGAAAACCTCGACAAGGCGCCGATCGAGACCATCGCCATCACCGATACCATTCCGCTGCCGCCGGAAAAGAAGCTGCCCAAGATCCGCGTGTTGAGCGTTGCGCCCTTGCTGGGCGAGGCGATCAAACGCATTCACCGCAACGAATCCGTCAGCCGATTGTTCGTCTAGCGCGGCTCGCGGGGCGGCGCAATGCAGATGCCAGCCGCTTCCTCTTCCTTCGCCGCTACGTCGGCGTAACTCGCAAAGGCCGCACGACTGCGCATCGCGGAATTTCCGTCGTGCGGGCGATTTGTTGTACGGAAACAGATGAGCATAAACGCACGCCTATCGAGCATGTCATGGTCGACGCGCGTCCCGTCGGCGCGGCTCTCGACTGCGCCTGACGCGTGCGAACGGCGCTGACGCGGCGCGATCTCGCAGCGACAATTCTTCATGCATCGATTCAAAACGCCCCCAGTTGATGCGACCGGTCCGTCTTCTCAAGCGGCGATGCGACTCTTGCGGTTCCGCCCGATGCGCCGCGCAGAACTTGCTCCTCATTGACCGTCAGTCGCACGGAGCTGCACCGGCATCGAGAACTGCGGATCCGCGCCAGCCGTTGAGCAGCGCAGGTGCGCGGCGAACGAAGAGTTGGCGCCTGCCGCGGCGGGAAGTCCGGGACGGCGGTGCGAGGAGGGCAGTGTCATGGGCCGCTATTTCGCTTGGTTCTGGGGGCCGCGCTCGTATCGCGAGCAGCGAGAGACTCGTCGGCGTTTTGCAAGACGGCCGTTTCGGCCGTGCCTGGAACGGCTTGAACAACGTACGGTCCTGTCATCGATCGCGACGGGCGACGCGGCGGGAATCATCGATGCGCCGGTGAGCACGTCGTTGGGGCCGACGGCGATTCCGCTCAGTTTCGAGCAATTTGCGAGCACGAGCCCCACGGGGTTCGCGCCGTCACAGATCCGGCGGGCCTACGGGTTCGATCAGGTGATGTTCGGCGGCATAACGGGCGACGGCAGAGGGCAGACGATCGCCATCGTGGACGCGTATAACCACCCTTACATCAGCAGCGACTTGCAGGCTTTCGACGCTGCATTCGGACTTCCCGACCCTCCGAGCTTTGAGAAATATTGGCAGACGCTGGGGGGCCAGCCGCCGGCGAACGACCCGGGGTGGGCGCTTGAGATCGCGCTCGACGTGGAGTGGCGCACGCCATGGCGCCGGCGGCGAATATCCTGCTGGTGGAGGCTTATAACAACTCCGTCGCCAACCTCTTCGCAACCGTCGCCTGGGCCGCCGCGCAGGTCAACGTATCGGCCGTCTCGATGAGCTTCGGCGCGGACGAGTGGTCGGGCGAAACGTCTTACGACAGTACGTTTCAAACCCCCGCCGGCCATCAAGGCGTGACTTTCATTGCCGCCTCAGGAGATCGCTCCTCCGATGGCTTTTATCCCCTCACTTCGCCCTATCCGATGTATCCCGCCGCTTCGCCCAATGTGGCGGGAATCGGCGGCACGTCGCTGTATCTCGACGCCGCCGGCAGCTACGGATATGAATCGGCTTGGAGCGGCAGCGGGGGAGGCATTAGCCGGTACGAGTTGCAGCCGGGCTATCAGCAAGGTCTCGTGACGCAGAGCAGCACGAGCCGGGTAAGCCCCGACGTCGCCTTTGTCGCCGATCCGAATACGGGCGTGGCGGTCTACGATTCTTACGCCACGGGCGGCTCGCCATGGCTCCAGGTGGGCGGAACGAGCGTCTCGGCGCCGGTCTTTGCCGGCTTGATCGCGACGGTCAACGAGGGACGCGCGATCATCGGATACGGCTCGCTCGACGGCGTCACGCAAACGCTGCCGGCCATCTACGACCTGCCAAATTACTTCCACGACATCACCACGGGCGGGCCGCCGGTTTACCCGGCGACGGTCGGTTACGATCCGGCCACCGGCTTCGGCACGCCGATCGCCACGCTGTTTGTGCCGGGGCTGGTCTATAGCGGGACCGCCGCCCACGAAGCGAACATGAACTTCGTGGCGGCCGTTTACCAGGACGTGCTCGGTCGAGCGGTCGATCCTGCCTCTCAGCTTTCCTTCGCTCTGCAACTCGACGCGGGCACGCCGCGCTCGGTCGTCGTAAACGCCGTGGATCACAGCGCCGAGTACTATGCCAACAGGGTCGTCACGCCCGCTTACCAGGCTTACTTGGGACGCTCGCCAGATGCAGCCGGAGTCGCATTCTGGGTCAACCTGATGCAGTTTCACGGCCTGACCGACGAGCAGTTGGAGGCGGGCTTTATCGCCTCCAACGAGTTCTACGTGCGCGCTGGCGGAACGGACGCGCTTTGGGTCGACGCGATGTACTTCGACCTGCTCGGCCGGCAGCCCGACCCGCAAGGAGAGGCCTATTGGGTGCAGCAGTTGGCGGTCGGCGCCAGTCGCACGTCGATCGCTTACGGCTTTGCCGCCAGTCTTGAGCGAGAGCGGACCCGGATCACCGACGACTACCAGCACTACCTGGACCGCCAGCCGGATGCACAGGGGCTCAATTACTGGCTCAATCAGTTTGCGGGCGGCGTGACTAACGAAGACCTGATTACCGGCATCGTTTCTTCAGACGAGTACTATTACAAGCACGCGTAGACGCCCGACGGAGTTCGCCCGGGAGACCAACGCCGCCTGTCCGCTCGAGACGGCGTCGGGTGGCGTACTTCTGCGCGAGCCGTCCTTCGACCGTCAGGCGTTCAGGGGCGCGGCCCAATGCCCCTCGCGGTACTTGCGGCTGAGCAGCGCCTGCGCTTCGTCATCTCCGACGACTTGCTCTCGCTTGGGATCGAAGTTGATCACGCGGCCGACGCGCGTGGCGATGTTGCCCAGGTGGCACAACGCCGTCGAGGGGAAGTGCACCTCGATATCCGCTTGAGGCTGTTTTCCTTCGCGGATGCACTGCACGAAGTTGCGATGATGCGCGACCAGGTCGGGCGATCCGCCTTTGACTTCGTCGATCAGCTTGTTGCGCGGGCCGAAGACCTTGTAGCCGCCGCTCTTGCCGAGCAGCAGCATGCCTTCGGTCCCGTAAAAGGCGTCGCCATTTTCGTAGCCTTCCTGCACGTAGGGGGACCAGATCCGCTGCTCGAAGATCAATTGCTTCGTGCGTGCCTGGCCCGGGTACTCGAATGCGACGTACTGCGTGTCGGGGAACTGCTGGTCGTCATCGAAGAAATACTTGCCGCCCAACGCCGCAATGCGCGAGGGATGGCCCGTCACCCCCAGGCCCCAGCGGGCCAGGTCGAGGTCGTGAACGCCGTCATTGCCCATATCGCCGGCGCCAAAGGCGTACCACCAGCGCCAAATGCCCGGCAATAAGTTCGCTTGATAGGGCGTCATCGGCGCTGGGCCGAGCCAGAGGTCGTAATCCAGCGTGGCGGGCGGGTCGCTCGGCTTGGCGTGGCCGATGCTGCGGCGACGCTGGCTGTTCCAGGCCTTGGCCACCAGCACCTCGCCGATTTCGCCCGCGTGCAGCCGCTTGATCGCTTCCATCACGTGCGGCGTGCTGCGGCTTTGCGTGCCGACCTGCATCACGCGCTGGTGCTTGCGAGCCGCTTCGATCATCAGCCGGCCTTCGCGCAGATTATGAGAGCACGGTTTCTCGACGTAGACGTGCTTGCCGGCCTGGCAGGCCAGAATGGCCGCCGGCGCGTGCCAATGGTCGGGCGTGGCGATCCAGACGGCCTCGACCGACTTGTCATCGAGCACCCGGCGCAGATCCTTGACGGCCTCGGGAGCCTTGCCGCTGCCGCTCTGCACGGTCTTGGCGGCTTGCGCCAGGCGGTTCTGGTCGACGTCGCAAACGTACGCGATCCGCACGTCGGCGTTAGTCGTCAGTTGCTTGAGATGATTGCCGCCCATTCCGCCGACGCCGATCACGCCGATGGTCAAGGGAGCGTTTTCCGCCTTGGCGCCGGCGGCCTGGGCCGCCCAACCGACCGCCCCCGTCGCCGCGACGCCTTGCCCGGTTTGCTTCAGAAACTCCCGACGATTGCTTTCGGTCATGATCGCAGGCTCCTGGGCTGGTAGTGGAATGCTGGCCGCGCGGCACGGAACGCCGAGGCGACCTCAATGTACCGGCGGCAGAGGGCGCATCTCAACGAAAACGAGATTTGCTCCGAGTTGCCTGGTCGCCCCGTGCGTGCGACGGACGCGGTAACGGGAATGCCGCATCGCGAAATGCTGGGGCTGCATTGGCGGCGGAGCGCTGCTAACGGTCGCGGAGATCTGTCCCGGCGTCGTTTGCTTGCCGGCGCCGCAGCGCGGCCGAGAAGGTTTCGGCGATCGTCGAAGCCAGCGGAGCGTGCTTCAGCGCTTCCAGGCCGCCGGGCAATCCGATAGACCAGTTGGGCCATTGCTCATGGCTCGTGTTGGGCATGTTCGGACGCTCGCCGACCGCCATGACGTCTTCCAATGTGGCGGAGTAGATCAGTGCAGGAGCTCGCGACAGAATCCGGTGTGCGGCGGCGATCCACTGCTCGAGCGGAGCCTGGTCGTCAAGTCCCGCGAGTTCGGCCAGCCGGACTTGCAACTGCCGCATGCCGGACTCATTGGGGCTCAACGCCAGCCGGCGCTGGACTTCCAGATCGCTGCCGGTTTGAATACCCGTCACCGTCGGCAGGTCGTGGGTAGAGACCGCGACGAGCGATTGCTCGGGATACTCTTCGGGTGGTTGTTCCTCCATCCACAGTACTCGGTAGGAGAGCATGCGCCGGTCGGCCATACTCTCGCGCACGCCCGGCTCGACCGTACCGAGATCTTCGCCGACGACGAACGCGCCGGTGCGCTGGCTTTCCAGAGCCACAATCGCCAGCAATTCTTCAGACCGGTAACGGACGAAAACGCCCTGGTCCGCCGCAGCGCCCTCAGGGATCCAATACAAGCGAAACAGGCCCATCACGTGATCGATGCGCAGCCCGGCCGAATGCCGCAGCGTGGCGCGGATCGTCTCAATAAACGGGCGATAACCCGCCTCGCGAAGCTTGTGAGGGATGAAGGGCGGCAGGCCCCAGTTCTGGCCTTGTGTGTTGTACAGGTCGGGTGGCGCACCCACCGAACACGCTTCAGCCAGTTCTTCCTGCCAGACCCAGGCGTCGGCGCCGCCCGGATCGATGCCGATCGGCAGATCCTGGACAAAGGGGAGCTGTCCGGCGGCGCACGCCAACTGCTCGTCGAGCAGCCATTGCAACCATTGGTGATAGGCGAAACGGCGCGGATCCATTTCGGCGGCGCGGCGCAACGCCGCGTCGTCCGCCCGGCGGAACTCGCTCGGCCAACGTCGCCAGTCGCCGCCGTGCCGCTCCGCCAGGCAGCAGTAGGCCGCGAATTCTCGCAACGGCTTGCCTGTCGCTTCACAATAAGCGTCGAAAGCAGCGTCGGCGCCGAATCGCTCCCAGAGCAGTTCGAGCGCTTGCTGCTTGAGGCGAAATACGGCGTCGCGGTCGATGTGGCGGCGATCGTTCAATTCCCGACCGGCTCGAGCCAGCGGCGCCAAATCCAGAGCCGCCTGATGGGCGCCCGGCGCCTCTTCCACGCGAAGGTAGAGCGGGTTGCGGAAGCGGCGACTGCTGGGGTAGTAGGGGCTCGGTTGCTGGGGCAGCACTGGCGCGGCGGCGTGCAACGGGTTCACCAGCAGCATGCCGGCCCCCAGGCCGTCGGCCCATTGCGCAAGTTGCCGCAGATCTGCCGCGTCGCCCAGACCCCAACTGCCCGAAGAACGAGCGGCATAGAGCTGAACGGCAAACCCCCACATCGCGTTAGGGGGCGGCGGGCACGTTCCAGGGCTGACGATCAGCAGTGTGCTCCGATCATCGCTGCGACGACGGAAGCGGTGGTATCCAAAAGGAAGATCCTCGGGCAGGCGGTCGTCGATCTCCAGCGTCGTTCCGTCTTCGAGCGTCAGCTCGCCTGCGGCGCCGAGCGAAGGCAAATCCCGTCGCTCCACAACCTGCACTGCTGCGTTCTCAGCGGGCGCCGCCGAGTGTTCGTCGACCCGCATGGCGCGAAGCGTGGCTCGCCGCAGCTCGGGCGTGGTCGGGCGCCAGCGTTGATAGGCGTCCTCATATCCCGCGTCGATTCCCCATTCGTCTGTGCGCATGAACGTATCGCTCCCGCCGGCAGGCGTAAAAAAAACCTCTCGCACGCCAAGGCGTGGAGAGGCTCTCAAGGCCAGATCCTGATATTGCCGCCCCCGCGTGGGGCTGATCCGCTAACGGAAATCTAGGAGTGCAAGCGGGCCTGGGCAAGGCGCCGGGGAAAGGTGCGCATGCGTTAAGTTGTTGTAGCACAATGTATTCCGGTCTGGCGTAGTCCGCCTGATGTTCGCCGCCTGACACGGCCCGGACGCAAATTCGAGGGGTCTGACCCGATCGACTTGCCTAATGAAGGCCGATCAGCGAAACCGGCTGGCCCCTCTTCCAGAAAATGGCCGACCTCTTATAATGACGGACTTCGATGAATTCAGTTTCGGCCGACTAAAGGAACGTGCGAGCCATGCCCAAGCAAAAGACTCACAAGTCCACCAAGAAGCGTTTTCGCCTGTCGGCGACGGGCAAGGCCATGCATCGCCAGGCGGGCACCAGCCACCTGGCCGCCGGGATGTCGAAGAAGCGACGCCGCAATCTCCGCGGCACGACGGCCGCCGTTACGGTGGAATCGAAACGGGTCGCCCGCTCGCTCTGCGGCAATAGCTACTAGACGGCAAGTATTCGCCGGGCTTCGGCAACACTACTTAGCGTGGAACGGGCAAGACGCAACGCTTGGCGGCTCGATTGAGCCGTCGAGGGCCTTGATTCCGCAGGAAAGGATGGTCAGTCATGAGGTCAATGAAGGGCGCGGCGCGAACGCAGGCCAAAAAGCGTTTGTTCCGCAAGGTCAAGGGATATCGCGGCGGCCGCGGCGGTTTATACCGTACCGCCAAGGAAACGCTGGTTCGCGCCGGCGTCTACGCTTTTCGCGATCGCCGCGTACGCAAACGCGATTTCCGCAGCTTGTGGATCATCCGCATTAACGCGGCGGTGCGCGAGCGCGGCTTGCGATACAGTGAATTCATCCATGGCCTGAACAAGGCAGGGCTCACGCTCGACCGCAAGAGCCTATCGGAAATGGCCATCGCCGATCCGGCCGGGTTTGATGTCGTCGTGGCCCAGGTTAAGCAGGCCCTGGCGGCGTAGCCGCGCGGGGTTCCAACGCGAATGACAAAACGCCTCAGGAGAGGCGGGTCTCTGCTCGACCTGCCTCTCCTGTGTTTTTTTACAGGTAGGGAAAGCGGCAGATAGGCGCCGCGAGTGGAGAAATGTAGGGTGGGCACTGCCCACCAGAAGTTCGGTGACGTTAAGTAGATCAAGGTGGGCAGTGCCCACCCTACAGGTTCTAAAGCTGGTGGCAAGCGGGAAGCAACTGCTCCCCGTTCCGACCCTCCGTTCGTTGCAAGGCGACTTCACGTGGCACTCGCCGAATTCCTGGCTGAACTCGACCAACTCCAAGCCGCCGCGGAAATGGCATTTCAAGCCGCGGCCGATGCCGAAGCCTTGGAAGCCGCCCGCATTGAGTTTCTCGGCGCCAAGAGCGGCCGGTTGAAGACCGCACAAAAGGGGCTGGGTTCGGTCGACAAAGACGATAAGCCCGCAGCCGGCAAACGATTTAACGAGGTCAAACAGGCGATCGATGCGGCCTTTGAGTCCACGCAGGGCCGGCTCATGCAGTGCCGGGCGACAGCAGGCCGCCAGCGTTGAATTCGATCCCACGCTGCCCGGCCGGCGGCCTCGCATCGGCCATCTGCACCCCATCACGCAGACCATCGAAGATCTGAAAGAGATCATGGGCCGGCTCGGCTTTGCCGTGACCGAAGGGCCGGAGATCGAGGACGAGTGGCATAACTTCGAGGCCCTCAACATTCCGGCCGAGCATCCGGCTCGCGACCCGCTGGAGAACTTCTATCTCTCCACCGCGCAAACGCTAGCTAAGGCAAACGCCGTGACGGGCGAGTCGCCGCTGCTGTTGCGCAGCCAGACCAGCACCGTGCAGATCCGCGTGATGGAGAACACGCCGCCGCCGGTGCGGATCATCTCGCTCGGCCGCGTTTATCGGCCCGACACGGCCGACGCCACGCATTATCCGATGTTCCACCAGATCGAAGGCCTGCTGGTCGATCGTCATGTGACGATGGCCGACCTGAAGAGCGTGCTGCGGCTGTTCGCCAGCAGTTTCTTCGGCGGCGACGTGCACATCCGCTTCCGGCCCTCGTTCTTCCCGTTCACCGAGCCGAGCGTCGAAGTCGACATGAGCTGGCACGACCGCTGGATCGAAATGGGCGGCGCCGGCATGGTCGATCCCAACGTGCTGCGGGCGGTCGGTTACGATCCGGAAGAAGTGACCGGCTTCGCCTTCGGCCTGGGCGTCGAACGCGTTTGCATGCCGCCGGCACCACGTGACCGACATTCGCGAGTTCTACAAGAACGACGTGCGGTTCCTGGAGCAGTTTTAGGTGTTGTCATGATCGTCTCCTGGAACTGGCTGAAAGAGTACGTGCTGCTCGACATGCCGCACGCCGAGTTGGAACGTCGGCTGATGATGGCCGGGCTGAACCACGAGAGCACCGACGAGGTTGGCGGCGACCTGGCGATCGACCTGGAAGTGACCAGCAACCGGCCCGATTGTCTGGGCCATCTGGGCATTGCCCGCGAGGTCGCCGTGCTGTGGGGCCGCTCGCTCAAAGTTCCCGCGGCGGCGCCGAAAGAGGCGCTGCAAAAGTCGCCGACCTGACTCGCGTCAGTCTGGAATGTCCTGAACTGTGTTATCGCTACACGGCGCGCGTGATCCGCGGCGTGAAGATCGGGCCGAGTCCAAGCTGGCTGACGCGTCGCCTGGCGACGATCGGCATTTCGGCGATCAACAACGTCGTCGACATCACCAACTACGTGCTGATGGAATGCGGCCAGCCGCTGCACGCGTTCGACCTTGCCAGGCTCGCCGGCCCGGAGATCATCGTCCGCGAAGGGCGGCCCGGCGAAAAGCTGGAGGCCATCGATCATAAGACGTACGACGTTGGCCCCGGCATGTGCGTGATCGCCGACGCCCAGCGGCCCGTCGCCATTGGCGGCGTGATGGGAGGCGCCGAAAGCGAGGTCAGCGAGGCGACTCACGACTTGCTGATCGAAAGCGCCGAGTTCGCGCCGCTCTCGATCCGTACGACGGCGCGGCGGCTGAACTTGCACAGCCCTTCGTCGTACCGCTTTCGAGCGCGGACTCGATCCGGAAGGCGTCGATTGGGCCAGCCGACGCTGCTGCGAGTTGGTGCTGGAATTGGCCGGCGGCGAATTGGCCGCGGGCTCGATCAGCGTCGGCCGCACGCCGGCGGAGCGAGAGCCGATCGTGCTGCGGCTGTCGCAACTGCCGCGCGTGCTGGGCATCAGCATTCCCGCCGAAGAAGTGCGCCGCATTTTGCAGGCGCTTGGCAATCGCGAAGTCGTGGCCGACGAGCGGCAGATTGAAGTCGTTCCGCCCAGTTGGCGCCGCGACCTGACGCGCGAGATCGATCTGATCGAAGAGGCGGCGCGGATTCACGGTTACGAAGCCATTCCCGAAGACGTCAGCGTGCCGATGGCCGCCTCGGCGCGCAGCGATCAGGACCGCGTGTTGGCGCTGATCCGCCACGTGCTGACCGCGACCGGTTATGACGAGGCGCTGACCTTGAGCGCGGTCGAAGAGGACTGGTCGAAAGCGTTCAGTCCTTGGACAGCGGAAACGCCGCTGATGGCGCCGACGCCGATTTTGCGTCGCGCGGATCGGCTGCGGCGGAGTCTCGTGCCCAGCCTGCTTGGCGCCCGGCGGACGAACGAAACGCTGGCGAACCCGACGGTCGAGCTGTTTGAAATCGCCAAGGTTTACCTGCCCAAGCCCGGCGCCTTGCCCGATGAGCAGCGGATGCTTGCGTTGACCAGCGGCGGCGATTTTTTCGCCGTGAAAGGCGCGATTGAAACGCTCATTTCGCGGCTCAACCCGGCTGCCGAATTGGAGGTTGCTGACGCTGCGTTCGATTTGTTGGCCGGCGGCAGAGCCTGCGAACTGACGTTGGACGGCCGGCGGCTGGGTTTTCTCGGCGAAGTCAGCGAGCAGGGGCTCAAGCAGTTCGAATTGCGTTCGCCCACGACGGTGGCCGAGCTTCGCATCGACGGCCTGGTTGAAATCGCCAGGCTGACGCCGCAGTACGTTGAACTGCCCGCCTTTCCGGCCATCGGCCGCGATATCAATCTCGAACTGCCCGAGAGCGTCCGTTGGGCGGACGTGGCGGGCATCGTTCGCCAGAGTTCGGCGCGGCGCTCGAGGAGTTGGCGTTCAAAGAGATCTATCGCAACGATGCTCTGCGCGCGGCGGGCCGTAAGAGCATGCTGTTTTCGCTCACGCTCCGCTCGCACGAGGCCACGTTCACCAACGCCGAGGCCGACGCTCTTCGCGATCGGATCGTCGCCGCCTGCTCCGAGCGTCTCGGCGCCGTCTTGCGGGCCTGACCTGAGCGCAAGCGTTTCCCTCCTGTCGGCGTGACAGCCGGCGTTGGTTCGGGCACAATGTCTCCAGCACGCCCGGCGACGTTCGGCCAGGAAGCCGCGTCCTTGCGCGGGGCGGCCAACGACGAGAAGCTGGAGACGCACGATGCCTGTGAATGCCGACACGGACGAAGAACGCGATCTGTTGGAAACGCTGGCCAAGGTGGAGGCCTTGTTCGCCGACACGGGCTTTGCGGGCGAGCGCCACGCCGCCGCCAATGCGATCGAGCGCATCCGCGAGCGGTTGCGCCGCGTGCAAGCCGAAGACAAGCCGATTGAAATGCAGTTTTCCATGCCCGACGTCTGGTCGCGAAAACTATTCATGGCTTTGCTGCGGCGTTACGGCATTTCGCCCTACCGCTATTCAGGGCAACGCCGGACGACGGTCATGGCGAGATTGCCGAAACGCTTCATCGACGAAACGCTGTGGCCCGAATTCACGCAGCTCAACGATGCACTGCGGCATTATCTGAACGCCGTTACGGACCGGGTGATCAAGACCGCCATTTTTGCCGACCAGTCCGACGCCGAAACGCGCACCGCGCCTGAGGCGCTGCCCGATTTGCGCGACGCCGGATCGAACTCCTAGCCCAAGTAAGGCAAACAGGCAAGGGCGGAACCGTATCGAGGGACATTGAAAGCGAGGGTATCCCATGAAGACGACGAACCACGTTCTGCTTCGCTTGCTGGCGCTGATGCTTATCAGCGCCCTTCCCGGCGCGTTGCCGGCGGCCGAAGTCGATCGAGTTTTCTCGGGCAGTCGGCCGAACATCATCGTCGTGCTCTCCGATGACATGGGTTATTCGGATTTGGGCTGCTACGGAGGCGAGATTCAGACGCCCAATCTCGATGCCTTGGCCGCCGCCGGCTTGCGGTTCACGCAGTTCTACAACACGGCTCGCTGTTGTCCGACGCGGGCCGCGCTGCTGACCGGGTTGTATTCGCACCAGGCGGGCGTGGGACACATGATGGAAGATCGCGGCGAACAGTTCCCCGGCTATCGCGGAAACTTGAACCGCAATTGCCTGACGTTTGCGGAAGCCATGAAGCTCGGCGGCTACCGCGCCTATATGGCCGGCAAATGGCATGTCACCCGGCACGTCGCTCAAGACGGGCCCAAAGACAACTGGCCGCTGGCACGCGGCTTCGACCGCTTCTATGGCATGATCTCGGGCGCCGGCAGCTTTTACGATCCTTACACGCTCGCACGCGACAACCGGCTGATCTCGCCGTCTGCCGACCCCGAATACCAGCCCGAGACGTATTATTTCACCGACGCTATTTCCGACCATGCGGTGCGGTTTATCGCTGACCATCAGCGGGAGCACGCCGAGCAGCCGTTCTTTATGTATGTGGCCTATACGGCGGCGCATTGGCCGATGCATGCTTTGCCTGAAGACATCGCCAAGTACCGCGGCAAGTACGATGCCGGTTACGAACCCATCCGCCGGGCTCGGCTGGCCAAGGCGGCGCGGCTGGGTTTGATCGACGCCGAGCAAGGGCTTTCGCCGCAGGCAGAGGCCTGGCCGGACGTCGAGAACAAGCCGCGCGAAGCCGCCTGCATGGAAGTCTACGCCGCCATGGTCGACCGCATGGATCAAGGCATGGGCAAGATCGTGGCCGAACTGAAGCGGACCGGGCGGCTCGATGATACGGCGATCTTCTTCATGCAAGACAACGGGGGCTGCGCCGAAGCGATGGGACGCGGCCGGACCAAGAAACGAATCGACGGCCCCCGGCCCATTCGGCCGACGCTGGCGCCATTGGCGGCCGAGTCGCTGCCCAACGGCCTTGTGCCGCCGCAAACGCGAGATGGCTTTCCCGTACGGCAAGGACCCAACGTGACGCCTGGCCCAGCCGACACGTATGTCGCCTACGGTCGCGGTTGGGCCAACGTATCGAACACGCCGTTTCGCGAATACAAACATTGGGTTCACGAAGGAGGCATCAGCACGCCGCTGATCGTGCATTGGCCCAACGGCATCGCGAGCAAGGGGGAGCTGCGCAGGCAGCCGGGCCATGTGATCGACATCATGGCCACTTGCGTGGATCTGGCTGGGGTCGAATATCCCAAGCAGTCGGGCGAATGGACGCTCACGCCGCTGGCCGGCAAAAGCCTTCTGCCTGCGCTCGCCGGTCGACCGATCGAGCGTGAGGCGATCTTCTGGGAGCATGAAGGCAACCGCGCAGTGCGGGCAGGCGATTGGAAGCTGGTGGCCAAAGGCCCCGGCGGTCCGTGGGAACTGTACGACATCACGGCCGATCGGACCGAGTCGAACGATCTCTCGGCGAAGCACCCGGAGAAAGTGCGAGCGTTGGTCGCACGCTGGGAGGCCTGGGCGAGCCGGTCCAACGTTTTGCCCTGGATCTGGAAACCCGCCTACCAGAGCCAGCGGTGACTTGTCGAGGCGGACCGACCGACGGTGCAGAAATTGCGCAGAATGGTCGAAAGCCATTGTTGACTTGCTGGGTGAATTCCCGCCAGAATACGGGCTAGCAACGCCTGCCTGGCTCGCCCCGCAATTGTCCCCCGCGCGAGCTTGACGTGCCCGCCGCAGACAGGAACGACGCATTATGCAACAAAGTGTAAAACGCTGCCCTGGTCCTATTTCGCGCCGCAGTTTTCTGCAAATTGGGTCGCTTGGCGTAGGCGGTTTCGGTTTAAGCGACCTGCTGCGTTTGCGGGCCGAAGCCGGCCCATCGACCGCGTCGGCGCCGGACACTTCGATCATCTTCGTGTGGCTGCCGGGCGGGCCGCCTCACATGGACACCTACGATCTGAAGCCCGACGCTCCGGCCGAGTATCGAGGCGTGTTCCGGCCCATCTCGACGAACGTCGCCGGAATGGACGTTTGCGAGTTGTTTCCGCTGCACGCCCGTTGCGCTGACAAATACAACCTGATTCGCTCCGTATGCCATCAGTTCGCCGACCACGGCGGCGGCCACAAGCGATTTCTTACCGGGCGTTTGCCCGCCGAGCCGACCGGCTTTGTCAATGATGCGCCGTGCGTCGGCTCGATCGTGACCAAGCTGCGCGAGCGGCGCAGCGTCGGCGTTCCGAATTACGTGGCCGGCGCCGACAACGGGCGCACGGGCGTCGACGTGTTCAGCTTCGGCGCGGCGTATCTCGGTTCTGCGTACGCGCCGTTCATCGTCGGCGGCGACCCGAGTTCGCCCGACTTCAAGGTGCAGAACTTATCGCTGGCGCCGCAGATGGAAGGCCGCTTGGACGACCGCGTGCAGTTGCTCGGCGGCTTCGACCGCATGCGGCGCGAGATCGACAAGAGCGGCGCGATGGATGCCATGGATAACTTCAATCGCCGCGCAATCGAACTGCTGATGAGCGACAAGGCCCGTAAGGCCTTCGACCTGTCGCAGGAAGACGCCCAGGTGCGCGAGCGTTACGGCATGCACGCCTACGGCCAGCGGGCGTTGATGGCTCGCCGGCTGGTCGAGGCGGGGTGCAGCTTCGTGACGATGGTCATGGAGAACCCGCTGCCCGGCAAGCCGCTGCCGCCCGGCGTGATCTACAATTGGGACTCGCACGCCGTCAACGGCCATATCTTCGACGACGCCCGCGTCCGCTTCCCGCTGTACGACCAGGCCGTCACGGCGCTGGTGGAAGACATTTACGCCCGCGGGCTCGACAGGAAGGTGTTGCTGGTGGTCACCGGCGAATTCGGGCGTACTCCGCGGATCGGCAGTTCGAACGGCCGCCCGGGCCGCGACCATTGGCCCAACGCCATGTCGATGCTCGTCTGCGGCGGCGGCATGCGAACCGGGCAGGTGATCGGCTCGACTAATTCCAAGGGCGAACACCCGCAGGATCGCCCGCTTTCGCCCAACGATCTCTGGGCGACGGTGTATCGACACCTGGGCATCGATCCGGAAATGTCCTTCCCCGACCACAACGGCCGCCCCATGCCCATCCTGCCCTTCGGCGCTCCGATCAGCGAGTTGCTGCCGGCGTAGGGCGAACGGTCCGGAATCATGAAGCTGGAAGTCGCAAGTCGCTGGCGAAGCGACCGTTTGCTAAGATGAGAATTGGCGACTCGTTCGGAGTCCGCCGGTGTTTAATGCATTGTCGTTCGCCCTGGCCGGTTTATATGATTTCTCTGATCGAGGCGCTCAACTTCCGTTGCCTTAGATACATTCACCAGCCCCTTCGGCAATTTCAGGTGTTGGTGGGACCAAATGCCAGCGGTAAGACGACGTTTCTCGACGTGGTCGGTTTTTTGGGCCAGTTTGTTTCCGAAGGGCTGGATGCGGCCATTCGGGAGCGAACTCAGGATTTTGTCGATTTGGTTTGGGGACGCTCGGGGAGTGGCTTTGAGTTGGCCCTGGAGGCGAAGATTCCGGAGCCCTTGCGAGCACGCTTAGCAATTCCCGTTTATGACACGATCCGATACGAAGTTGGAATTGGCCTGACGGACGATGACTCGGAGTTGGCAATTACTGCCGAAAAGGGTTGGCTGAAAATCAGCAAACCGTCAAACGGCGTTCAGCGGGAACTGTTCCCTGTGCGGCATGAGCCGCCTACGACACTCTTCAGCAGCAAGCAGGCAAAAACGCGTTCGCTATTTTCGAAAACGCCGGGCGGAAACGATAACTATTACGCTGACGCACACGGCAGGGATGGACGTTGGGCGCCTGCCTTCAAGCTGGGGCCTCGTAAATCAACGCTTGGCAATTTGCCGGAAGACGAATCCAACTTTCCAGTCAGCACGTGGTTCAAGCAGCTACTGAGCGAGGGCGTCCAACAAATCGTTCTCAACAGTCTGCGGATTCGTCGCGCGAGCCCGCCCGGTCAGGAGCGAGGCTTCAAGCCGGACGGTTCCAATTTACCCTGGGTTATTGCCGATCTCGAAAAGAAACACCCCGAACGTTTGCAAGATTGGATTGCCCATCTGCGCACGGCGTTGCCCGACCTGGAGGGAATTCGCACGAACGTTCGTGAAGACGATCGTCATCGATATCTGACTCTAATCTACTCGGGCGGACTCGAGGTCCCGTCGTGGATGGCTTCCGACGGCACATTGCGACTGCTCGCGCTGACGTTACCCGCCTATCTTGACGGATTTCAAGGCGTTTACCTGATCGAGGAGCCGGAAAACGGCATTCATCCGCGACCATCGAAACGATGTATCAATCCTTGTCGAGCGTGTATGACGCGCAGATTTTTTTGGCCACGCATTCGCCCGTGATCTTGAGCATGGCCGATCCCAGAGATGTCTTGTGTTTCGCCAAAACGCCTGATGGGGCCACCGACATTGTCGCCGGCGATCAACATCCGAAGCTCCGCGACTGGCAGGGCCAAACCAATCTTGGTGAACTCTTCGCCGCGGGAGTACTGGGGTGAATTCAGGGGCAACTGCTCGCGATCTTGTCGTACTCGCCGCGGACAAGAACATCGAGTCAACCATGAAGGGGCTACTTGGCCGGCCCGAAGCATTGGGAATCCGAGAGCTTGCACACGATATCTACGTCCACCCGCAACGCGACCCGGGTTGCCTTCACCGCTCTGCCGATTTTCTGCGAGCTTTTCCCCGGCAGTTTCTTCACTCGTTGGTCATCTTCGATCGCGAGGGCTGTGGCGATGCGACAAATTCGCGGATCGATCTCGAACAACAGCTTGAAAACCAACTCGCCAGAGCGGGTTGGGGTGACCGGGCTGCGGCTATCGTGCTTGACCCCGAGTTGGAAATCTGGGTATGGAGCGATTCGCCCGAAGTACCGCAAGCGCTCGGCTGGCAAAACTCGCAACCCGACCTGTGGTCATGGCTGATCGACAAAGGCTTTCTCCAGACCGCCGGAGCCAAACCTCCGCGACCCAAGGAGGCCGTCGAGGCGGCGATCCGTCAGTCGCGCAAACGCCGATCTTCCTCGTTATACTTCGAACTGGCGCGCCGAGTCAGTCTGCGTCGCTGCATCGATCCCTCTTTCGAAAAGCTCCGCGGGATTCTGCAAGCCTGGTTCCCCCGATGATCGCTCTTGCGCGTAGGCTCCTTTATGCAACTTAAAAAGCTTTCCATCACCGCCATTTTTCTTACGGCCGCGCCGCTCTTTTCCTGCTTTGCAGCAGAGCCGCAAACCTTTCCGCCCGTCGCCGAACTGCCTGCCAGGCTGGAACTGCCCGATCCGCTGGTCATGCTTGATGGGCAGCGGGTGATGACCAAGGAGGACTGGTTCAACAAGCGGCGACCCGAGTTGAAAGCGTTGTTCCAGTATTACATGTATGGGTATGCTCCGCCGGCGCCGGAAAAGATCGACGTCAAGATCGAGCGTTTGGATTCCAAGTTTTTCAGCGGCAAGGCGACCAAGAAAGAAGTCGCCATTTCGTTCGGCCCGGAAGGGACGCCGCCGATTCATTTGTTGCTGGTCGTGCCGAACGGGCGCCCGCGGCCGGCTCCGACATTCGTCGGTCTGAACTTCTGCGGCAACCACGCTCTGGTCGCCGATACAAGGGTTGACGTTCCGGAAGTCTGGATGCGGCCGAACTGCCCGGGCTGCGTCGATGAGCGGGCGACCGAGGCGGGACGCGGCGCCCAGGTCGACGTCTGGAACCTGGAGGGTTCAATCGACCGAGGCTACGCCGTAGCCACGTGCTATTGCGGCGATATCGATCCGGACAAACCCGACTTTACCGACGGCGTTCACCCGCACTACTTCAAGCCCGGCCAGACGAAGCCGAGCGAGCACGACTGGGGGACCATCGCCGCTTGGGCCTGGGGCCTCAGCCGTGCCGTCGATTACCTGGTTACGGACAAAAACGTCGACGCGCGGCGGATTGCGGTCGTTGGCCACTCGCGCTTGGGCAAGACGGCGCTGCTGGCGGCGGCCATGGACGAGCGGATCGCCATGTCAATTCCGTTGCAAGCCGGTTGCGGCGGCACGGCGCCCAGCCGCGGGAAAGTCGGCGAGTCGGTCAAGCGGATCAACGACGTTTTCCCGCACTGGTTCAGCGATACGTTTCCCCGGTTCAACGAGCAGGTGGAAAAGCTGCCCTTCGATCAGCATTGTCTCGTGGCCCTGGTGGCGCCGCGTCCGGTGCTGTTCGCCAATGCGGTCGAAGACCAGTGGGCCAATCCGGCCGGCCAGTTCGGGATGCTCAAGGCGGCTGATCCGGTCTATCGCTTGCTTGGCGCCAGCGGTCTCGACGCCGAAGAAATGCCCAAGATCGGCAAACTGGTCGACAGCAACCTGGGCTACTTCATCCGCCCCGGCAAGCATTCGATGAGTAAAATCGATTGGGAGGCGTTTTGGGACTTCGCCGATAAGCGCTTCGGCAAGCCGTAAGCGGCGTGTCGAAGTTCAGTCGGAAGTCAGCCAGTCATAGTTCCAGAACGGGTTGCTGCACTGGGGGCATTTCTCTTCGTTGGCGAGCACGCGGCCATGACAGTGCGGGCAATCTCCGATGCCCGGCAAGATGGCAATCTGCTGCTTGCGAGCCGCTTCGGCCGCGACATGGTCGCCGAAGGCCAGCGAGGTCGCTGCGGCGACGGCGAGCGGAAAGAGCCGATAAATGACCAGCGGAGCGTGCGCCGCCTCCGGCAGGCTGCGTTCCAATATCTGAGCGAACAGGCGCCGGCGGTCATCGGCGGACCGAGCAAGGTACGATGAGACCCGAGTGGCGGCCACCGGATTATTGAAGGCTTCTCCCAGCCGTAGTCTCCCCAGCCAGTCCAGGCGCCAGGCGTCGTCGCAGTCGAGATAGTTTTTGTCCGCTACGGTCGCCGCTGTTTCGGCGATCTCGTAAAGTTCGATCTCGTTCCGGCCCAACTCCGGCTGCTTCAGGGCTGCCGTCGAGACCATCATCGAATCGAGGCCGACGCGCTGTTCTACGTCGCCGTGGACGCGGGTGTAGAGCAGATCACGCAGTAGATTCAGACCGTCGGCCAGCGAGTTAACGATCGTCGCTCCGTCGCGGCGCTCGAAACGCTGATCGAGCTGTTCCGCGGCCGCTGCGCGCCGCTGGAGCCGAGCCTCTTGGCTTTGGTTTGCATCCGCCCCCTGGCTGCCTGTCTTGCGAGGTTCCGCACTCATAAAATATCGTCAATCTGCGTGGAGCCCCGTATTTGCCATGCTTTCCGTAACGATACTTGGTTGACGAGATGAATTCCAGGAGGCGTGGACCGAACAGGACGATTTAGCGAGCGCGACTAATCGGCTGTTGCGGCTCGCCTCGCTTGCCGTTTCTCCGAAACCGCGAGATTCTCCCGCTTCGGTTTGCTTTCGCCGCCGGACGTTGCGCGTCCTCAGGGGGCGCCGCAGATCGCCAAAGGAACCGGTTCAGGCCGAACTCAATTGGCCGGCGCCTATTCGCACGCGCTGATGCCGCGAAGTTGCACGAACTGCTGGCGGTTGATGACGTTATCCATGCCTTTGAAATCGATCGCGTGATCGGTGGCCATGGTGAACAGCTCGGCGCGGTTCGGGATCAATCCCGTGCGATGAACGTTACGAAAGACCTGGAAGAACGTTAGCATCAGCGCCGCTTCCGCGGCCTTGGCATCGCCTTCGAGGTAACCGGACAAGAACTGCTGCAATTCGTCTTGGTAGGCGGCAAAACATTCCTCGAAGGCTCGATTCGCACGCCTTCGTTTCTCGCACGTCAATTCTTGGTCAGGGCTCTTCACGGCCGGTTCTCCGATAGGGCGCCTCATGTTGTCCGGCACGGCAAGCCAAACTTAGGTTACGGCGGCGTCGGGTCAAGGGCGCGGGCCTGTCCCGCCAGCGGGGCGTAACTGTGCGACCTGTGCCGGTCAGACCGGGGGGAACGCCCGGCGTCGCTGGAGATGCGTCCGAAATCGAGGCAGGGCGGAGACTCGCTGTGAAATTGCGTACTACTCTCTTTTTGGGGCTCGCCTCGCATTGTCGTCGAAACCGAACCTCGATTGCCGCCGCCGAGAGGTCTAACCGCCGTGATCGCGTTTGCCTTGCACGAGCGTTGCCGCCGACGGCTGCATCGGTTCCAGGCCGCGGTGGACCTCGCCGATTCTCGCCGAGCATGATTCTCGCCGTAGTTCTGCCACTGTTGTTCCTGGTCGTCGTGGTCGCGGCCGCGCTGCTGGTTTTCTTCTCGTCGGGCCGCGGCGCCGAGCAGCCGGTCGCGCAGCCCGCCGCTGATCCGGCCAGACTCGACCGGCTGGTGCATGGCTATCATGAGATCCTCGCCGACGTGGCGCTGCGGCTGGGGGTGCAGGGAAGGTCGATTGCGGCCGCCGGCCGGCTGATGGACGTGGCCGATGAGGAAATGTCGGCCGAACTGAAAGCGGAACTGACCGGTCGATTGAACGAGATCATCGCCAAGAACAACCAGCTCCGGCGAGATCTCTACCTCGCCCAGCAACAGCTCAGCGCGCAACACGCCGAATTGGCCCTCGCACGGGCCGAGTCGAGAATCGATTTTCTGACGCAACTGCCCAACCGCCGCGCTTTCGAAGAGAAAGCGAGCGAGCTGCAAGCCGGCTTTGAGCGGCGCCAAACCGACTACGCGCTGGTGATTTTCGACATCGATTATTTCAAGTCGTTCAACGACAATCATGGGCACGCCGCGGGCGACGCGATGCTCAGGACCGTCGGCAAAACCGCTATCTCGATTCGCCGGGCGGCCGATTTTCTGGCGCGCATCGGCGGCGAAGAGTTTGCACTACTCTTTCCGCATACGGGTTTAGAGCAGGGGCATTTCGCGGCGGAGAGATACCGCGCAGCGATTGCCGCCACCAAGCTCTGGGTCGAAGGACGTCAGTTGGCCGTCAACGCCAGCTTCGGCGTGGCTGCGATCCAGCACAGCGAAACGTTCGCCGACCTGCTCGTCCGAGCCGACGAGGCGCTCTATCAGGCCAAGGAGTCGGGACGAAACCGGGTTTGTCTCCATGACGGCTCCCACGTCACTGTTCTCGCAGCCGAGACCGTTCGATAATCGGCGCCGACGCATATCCTTTCAGCTTTTCGTATGACTTTGCCGCAGACACCTACGGATCAAGCCGCCGCGCCGCAAAACCGTGCCGGTTCGCTCAACGAGTCCGAAATTGCACGCGTCACGCAACGGCGCAATGGCCGCCGCCGCCCGTTTACCGCAGAACAGAAGGTCATTCCCATCGTCGACGGCCGGCCGGCTAAAGACCTCGCTCGCGACGTCCATTTTCACGACATTTCAGTCTCCGGCGTCGCCTTTCGCTGGCGCCGGCCGCCCGAGTTCGAAGAGGCGATCGTGATTCTGGACATCTTGCCCGAGTCCATTTACCTGCGGGTGCGAGTCGAACGCTGCAACGTGATCTGCCAATCGCCGCGCACGTTCGTCGTCGGCTGCTCGTTTATGGAGCGGCTGAAGGCAATCTGACGCCTATTTCTCGGGAATTAACTCGAGGCAGACGAGTCTGCCGGCTCCGCGCAAATAGAGCAAGCCGTGAGAAAGAATCGGGGCGGCCCACGCCGGGTAGTGGATCAGATGGGGCGTCGTGCCGCTCTCGGCCAGCTCCGGATTGTCTTCCTTCTCCAAAGGCAGGATGGTCTGGTCGACGACGTCGAACTTTTCAGGCGTGGCTTTCAACAGCAGCAACGCGCCGTACTCGGTCAGGCAGACGAAATGTCCGTCAACGTAAAGCAGCGACGAACGGCCCAGCCCGGGCTGGCTCCATTGCACTTTGCCCGTTGAGAGCTCGATGCACCGCAGTTCGGCATTCTGGCTGTGGCGGCCGCTGGAACCATACAGGTAGCCGTCGTGGTGCACGGACGTGTTCCAATGCGTCTGCATGCTCTTGTCGCGGCGGCGGTCCTCGTCCGACCAGACGACGTCGTAGCCGCCCGGCTTGACCTTGAGCAGCGAGCTGCCGGGACCGTAGGTTTCAGAAATGAAGACGGTGCGGCCGACGACGACCGGGTTGCTGGCGTTGACGCTCTCCAGAATACTCGCCCGCCATGGATAATGGAAATCGAGCTGGCCGTTGGTCGGGTCGAAACCAAGCAGTCCGTTGCGGGCGAAAACAAAGCACCAGCGTCGGCCTTCAATGGTGGCCAAGGTCGGACCGGCGTAGCTGGCCAGCTCATCGCCCAACTTATATTTCACCTTGCCGGTCAGCTTATCGAATGCGACCACGCCGGTTCCGTTGGGCTTGACCTGATCGAGTTGGCCAGGACCGGCCTGCTTGCTCTCTTCGGGACTGCCGCCGACTTGGACAATCAGCAAATCGCCCTCCACCACCGGCGTGCTGCCGACGCCAAAGAAGTTCTGGATCACGCCGAACCTGGCGGCCGTGTCCACTTTCCAGAGCGGCTTGCCGTCGAGCACGTTCAGGCAGTGCAGCATGCCCGCCTGGCCGAGCAGATAAACGCGGGTTCCGTCCACCACCGGCGCAACGCGGCCCATTGTTGTAGCCGTAGAGATCTTCATATTCGACCGGATACTCGAATTTCCAGAGCTCCTCGCCCGTTTCGCTCTTCAGGCACGTCAGGCGGTTTTGACCGCCGAAGCGTGCGAACAGGAACAGCCGCCCGCGGCTGATCGACGGCATGCCGTAGCCTGTGCCGGTTCGCTTGGTCCAGACCCGCCTCGGCCCCGCTTCAGGCCAATCGGTGACGATGCCCGTTTCGATCGACTTGCTGTCGCCGCCGGGGCCCAGGAACGCCGGCCAGTCTTCGCCGGCCTTTCGCGTGCCCAGGTCGGGCACTTCTCGCGAGCTGGCCTTCGAGGGTTTGGAATCCGAGGGTTTGGAATCCGAGGAACTGGCGCCCGACGACTTATCGCCCGACGAACGGGCGCCTGCGGAACTGGATTTCGAGGAGTTGGGAGCGTCTTTTGCGGCAGCGAAGCACCCCAAACAGCAGAAGACGAGCAGGGACGCGGAGAGGGAAATCCTGGGCATGTCGGGCGAACCTCGCAGGCAGGGCGGTACTCTTACCGATATAATATAACTATGGCCGCTACAGATACCTACCGCTCTGGCGCTCCGGCGGAACTGACCGTCAATTCGCGGTTGCGAATTCCGCTGGTCGAGTTCGAATTCACCTTTGCGCAGTTCGGGGCCTGGCGGGCAGAATGTGAACAAGGTCAGCAGCAAAGCGCTGCTTCGCTGGCCGATCCGAACCAGTCCCAGTCTGCCTGAGGCGGTAAGGAGCAGGTTCTTGGGCAAGTACGGAAACCGGGTCACCAGCGACGGCGATTTGCTGATCAGCAGCCAGCGGTATCGCGATCAACGGCGAAACGTCGACGATTGCCTGGAAAAACTGCGAGTCATGCTGGCCGAGGCCGCCGCTCCGCCCGTGCGCCGCAAGCGAACGAAACCCAGCCGCGGCTCGATTGAGCGGCGACTCGAGGCCAAACGCCAGCAGTCGACGAGAAAACAGGCCCGAGGGCAGACGTTTCAGGAATAGCGGCCGGTCATCTGCCTGGGCCTTAGGACTCTCAGCGCTGCTTGCAGCTTCTTGATGGCCCGGGCCCAGAGCATTTGCACGGCGGGCCGCGAGCGGCCCATGCGTTGGGCGACGACGTCGAACGGCAGACGCTCCAGAGTTTCTGAGCGCGATCACCTCGCGATGGTCCGGCGTCAGGCGATCCAATGCCGCGGCGATCTGCAAATCGCGATCACGGGCGACGAGTTGCTGGCTCGGCGTCGGTTCTCTGCCTGCCGGCTCCGGCACGCCGAGCAGTTGCGAATCGTCGCCCGGTTGCCGAAACGCGACTTCGCGGCGGGCTTGACGTTTTTCCGTGCCCCGGTATCGGCGCACCAGATCGGCCGCGTTATGATGCAGGATCCGGCGCAGCCAGGCCAGCCACTCGGCTTCCGTGCGACCTTCGAACTGATCGAAGCCGCGGTGCGCCTCGAGTAACGTTTGCTGCACCAGGTCGGAAGCGTCGGCCTTGGCCTGCAGCCAACTTTCGACCTGTGCGCGTGCGACCAACGCCAGGTAGCTGCGGCAGGCTTCGAACAGCCGTTCGCGCTGCTGCTCGTCCCCCTCGCGAGCCCGAGCGAGCAACTGTTCAACGGTCGCGGGTTGCAGTTCATTCATAAGACGGCCACCAGGCCCGCATTATAGGCGAGTTCCGCCCGGAGCTTCCCGAAGCGAGCCGCGAAACTCTCAAAAGGCCGTGCCAAGCCCTGCCTGGAGCCCCGGGACGCAGGCAAGGGGGAAGCCGACGCCGTCTGTCACGGAGACGCAAGCGACCCCCGGGTGACAGGCAGTTTTTGGCGATTATACTAGAATCTTCGGGGCAGGCTTGAGTTTCCGCCAGATAGATGTTGCCGACCGGGTGGTTCCACGTTCGCCGAAGGGGCGCCGGTTCGCGAGCCCGACTTTGCTATTGCTCCTTGAGGAAGATACGCCGATGCCGAAAGCCTTGAGCATCTCCGGGATGGTCGTCGCCGTCCTGTTGCTGCTATTGTTCGGACTCGATTTGGCCACAAAGTTCCCCTTCAGCGGGGCCGAGCCGGTGATGGATATCGGGTTCGTGGTCTGCTCTGTGCTGTTGGCGTATATGAGCTGGTCAACTTATCGAGAGCTGCCCTGAGCAGGGGCGCCGACCGGTTTACGCTGCAACGCATGCCTCGGCTTCGCCGTCGTCATGCTCACACGGCGTTTCAAGACTATGGCAGGCGTATTTCGTGTAGTCCGTGACGGCTCAATCGATCATGCAGCCGGACGCAGAATGGAATGCGCCGGGGACGCATGACGCGTGCGAGACAGGCCCGCCACGACGCTGGCGAACGTCAGTCGTTTCAATCGCCTGCTGCTGTCGCTGGCGTGCCAGGTGCTCTAGGACCTGGTCGAATTGTTTCCAGCCGGATGTACCCTGGCTGGCCAACCGCGCCAGATCGACGGAAATTTGCACCAAGCCCGCCTCGGCCCCGGCGGCAGCGATCCCACGCGTTACGCGCCGCGTCCCTTCTTCGGGCAGTGCGAGCGGGCGGCCGAACTCCCACAGCCCCCAACGCAGCGATTGCGGCTGGAGGTCGCGGGCGACCGTCTCACGCCTGGCTCGGCCCCACGCCCAGCGGCTGCGGATGCTTCCGCTCCTCACGGTCCGCACGGCTGAAATCCCATGCTTTACCAACAGATCCAAATGCTCGGGAAGATGCCCGGCCGGCAACGCCAGAGTCGTCGGGCTGTAGCCGGCGCCGGCGCTTGCTGGACATGGCGGGAAAGCCCTTGAGAGAACTGGCCGCGACGGTTGCTGACCGAGTACCAGTCTGCGTCGGCGAGGATGGCCAAGTTCATGACCGGCGAGGCTCTCGCCTTCCGCTGCAAGCCAATTGGAATCGGCGGCGAGGTCCAGCGTCAGAGTGGCGGCAATCTGGCGTTCGTTCAAGCGCGCGAGCGCTTCGATGCCAGGCGGCCCGACGAATCGCCGTGCTGATGGGAAATGTCAATCGAGATCACTGACGTGCCGCACGGCGACAATTGAGGCATAGCAGGCGTCTCCAGGAGCCGAGTATGCGATACTTCCCCTTCACACTGAGTAGAATCGGCATCCGTCCCCCCTGAACTGGATTAAATGCGAGAGCTGCAGCGAGTGCGAAGGGTGGGTGTTTATGACAGTCGTGCCGGTCGCGAAAACGCTCCGCCTTTACGGCGGGCCGGCGCAGATGGCGTCGGCCAGTCCGGCCATGTCATATTCACGCGCTTCGACGTCGGGAGGATAGCCGAGCTCGCGCAGCGTGGCCGAGGTGATAGGGCTGATGCTGGCCAATTGCGCACGCCGCAAGTCGTCGCCGAACAAGGCGGCCAGCGAGCGGGCGATGGCGGAACTGGTCACCGTGATCCAGTCAATGCGGCCTTCGGCCAGCGCCGCGGCGACGGTCGGCTCTGCCGATGTCACGTCGACGCTGCGGTAGACCACGACTTGGTCAACCCGTCCGCCGGCGTGCCCGCAGTTGCTCGGCCAGAATCTCGCGTCCACGGCTGGCGCGAGCCAGCAGGAAGCGGCGCCCGCCAGCGTCTGCCGCCAAGGCTTCGGCCAGCGCCTCGGCGCGGTATTCCGCCGGGACAAGATCTGCGCGGAGACGCCAGGCGGCCAAGGCGTCGCTGGTGCCGGGGCCGATCGCCGCCAGCTTGACCCGACCCGAAGCGGCGCAGATCGCCGTGCCGTTGGCAGAGCCGTTCCAGCAAGAATTGCACGCCGTTGGCGCTGGAGAAGACCAGCCAATCGTAGCGGTCGAGTTGCGCGAGCGCCTCGTCAACCGGCCGCCAATCTCCTGGCTCGGCAATTTCTATGGCTGGCTGCATCAAAACGTCGGCGCCCAGATCTTCCAGTCGCCGGCAGAGCGACTCCGCCTGGCTCGCCGGACGCGTGACCAGCACGCGCCGGCCGAACAGCGGGCGGCTGGTGAACCACGACGTGGTCGCTTCCAGGCGAGCCACGTCTCCCACGATGAACAGCACCGGCGGGCGAATGCGGCGAGCGGCGACCTCGTCGGCGACCTGGTCGAGCCGGCAGCGAACCGTCGATTGATCGGGCCAGGAACAACGCCGCAAGATGGCCACGGGCGTGTCGGCGCGCTTACCCGCCGAGAGCAAGGCTTGCGTCCAGGCCGGCGCGCTGGTCACGCCCATGTAGAACACCAGCGTGCCGGGAAAGGAGGCCAGGGCCGAATAGTCGAGCGCCGAGGCCTTCTTCTCGTGTTGTTCGTGGCCAGTCACCAAGGCCACGGCGGAGGCGATGTCGCGATGGGTGACGGGGATGCCGGCGTAACTGCCTGCTGCCAGCGCTGCGGTGATGCCGGGCACCACTTCGAAGGCGATGCCGGCCGCCGTCAGGCAGTCGATTTCTTCGGCGGCGCGGGCGAAGATGGCGGGATCTCCCGATTTCAGCCGCACGACGGTCTTGCCGGACTGGGCTGCCGCGACGATTCGCCTGTTGACTTCGTCTTGCGTCAGCAGCCGCTGGCTGCCGTGCCGGCCGAGGCAAACCGCTTCGGCGCCGGGCTTCATGTGGCGCAGCAAGCGGCGGATTGACCAGGTAATCGTACAGCACCAGATCGGCCTGTTGCAGGCACTCCACGCCGCGCAGCGTGATCAAGCCCGGGGCGCCGGGGCCGGCGCCGACCAGGAAAACGCGACGGGAACGAGCGGAAGCGGAGTCGGCCATGGCAGGCGGGGAAGTTGCGTTGTGTTGGCGCCGCAGGCTGTTAGAATAATGACAGATTTAGCGACGGCACGATTCTTTGGCCGGCACGGCGCGAGTCTTGCGGCGTTTCCGAGATTCGCTTTTTTTCCTTTACGTATCGTTTCACCGCGAGGGACAGCATGGCAACTGAAGATTCTCCCGGCCGCCAGCCGATTCCGCCCGCGAAACGACGCATGCTACAGCAGTGTTTCGAGCACGGCAGCAAAAGCTCTGCGCAAGGTCAATACGACTATGCCACGCAGATGTTCACGCAGTGCGTGATCGGCGACCCGGCCAATCTGCTCTATACGCAGAACTACTTATCGAACCTCCAGAAAAAGTATAACAACAACAAAACCGGCGCGAAACTGGCCCAGGTGCGCTCGGCGAAATCGAAGACGGCGGTCAAGAACGCCGCCCGGAAGAAAGACTGGGCGGGCGTCATCGCCAGCGGCTTGAAAGTGCTGGAGTTGAATCCCTGGGATACCTCAACCTTGGCCGACATGGCCGAAGCCTGCAACCAACAGCAGTTCGACGAGGTGGAGCTGGTCTATCTCAAGGCTGCGCTCGACGCCGACATCAGAGATCCGGAGACGAATCGGTTGATGGGCCGGGCCCTGGGCAAGCAAGGGCATTTCGATCAGGCCATTGCCTGCTGGATGCGCGTGCAGCAGGCCAAGCCCAACGACGAGGAGGCGCATCGCTCAATCTCCAATCTCTCGGTCGAAAAGACGATTCACAAGGGGGGCTACGAAGACGCTGAGAGCAGCACCCAGGTCATGGCTGACAAGCAGGCGCAGGCCGAGCGGCAAGGTCGCTCCGGCATGTCGGCTTCGCCCGAGGAGCTGTTGGAAAAGCGGATCAAGAAGGATCCATCGAATCTTTCGCTCTACCTGGAATTGGCCGACCTGCACATGAAGGAAGACCGGTTCGAGCCAGCCATCGAAGTCTTGCGGCGCGGCGTCGATGCCTCGGGCAACAGCATCGAAATGCGAGAGCGCCTGGAGGATGCGGAGTTGCGGGCCGCGCGGCACCAATTGCTGGTGGCCGAGAAGAAGGCCCAAGCCGAAAAGACTCCCGAGTCGGCCGCCTTGTACCAGCAGTTCAAGACCGAGTTGAACAATAAGGAAATGGAGGCTTATCGCAACCGTTGCGATCGCTACCCGAACAACCTGGGCTTCAAGTACGAGTTGGGGGTTCGCCTGCAGCGAGCCAAGAAGTTCAACGAGGCGATTACCGTGCTGCAGGAAGCCCGCGCCGACGTGAAACGCCGTGGTATGGTCTTTTTGTATTTGGGCGCCAGTTTCGAGGCGATCAAGCAATACAAGTTGGCCTTGAGCAACTACGAACAGGCGATTGAGGCGCTTAGCGAACGCGAAATGGACCACAAAAAGCAGGCAATCTACCTGGCCGGGGCCTTGGCGATGGACCGTCTCAAGGATTGGGAGGCGGCCGAAAAGCACCTTACCATGTTGGCCGGCTTCGATTTCGGCTACAAAGACGTGGGGGCACGGCTGGACAAACTGCCTGAATTACGCGATGATACGAGTTCCGACTGACCCCGGGAGCGGCAGCCCCGGATTACTCTAACTCTTTAAGCCTAACTCTTTATCTGGCCCGATCATGCCCAATATTGCCAGCGCCAAGAAACGTCTCCGCCAGAGCCTTGTTCGCCGTGCTCGTAACCGAGCCGACAAGTCGACTTTGAAAACTGTCATTCGCAAGGTCCGCGAGGCCATTGCCGCGGGGGAATTGGCCGTTGCCGAGACCAACTTTCGCCTGGCGGCCAAAAAGCTCGATCAGGCTGCAGCCAAGAATGTCATTCATGCTAATGCCGCGGCACGCATGAAATCTCGACTTTCGGCTGCCATCAAACGGCGCCAAGCAGGCCCCTGCCGGCTGAGAAATGCGTTGACCGGGGGCCGCTGCACGGGGCGTCTACTTGCAGGGGGTGCGTTACGCTAGCCGCCAACGGTTTGCGGCCGCCCCTCCTCCCAGCTTAATTTCGCCCCGGGGTGGAACAGGGCCGAGGCGGAGCGGAAGGGATGCCTAAAAGGCGATTTCCGACCCGTCGAATACGGGGCCTTCCACGCAGGTGCGGCGATAATCCCAGCCGCCTGTCGGCTGACGCACCTTGGCGACGCAACTGAAGCAAATGCCGATTCCGCAGGCCATCGGCGTTTCGAGCGAGACCTGGCAGGCAATTCCGCTCTGCCCGGCGATCTCTACGACGGCTTCCATCATCCGCTCCGGCCCGCAGCAGACTACGCGGCAGGCCTTCTCGGAGCTCGGCCAGCGTCTGACGCAGCAACTCGGTAACCAGTCCCTTGTGGCCGGCTGAGCCGTCGTCGGTGCTGATTCGGACGTAAACGCCCAGCCGCTCGAAATCGGCTACGCCGGCCAGATAATCGCGACTGCGGGCCCCGTAGCAGAGCGTGACCTGCGCCGCTTGGCGGAACTTCTCGCGGCGGCGTCCCGTAGGAGCGACGGCCCAGGTATTCCTGGGCCAAAGCGACGAACGGGGTCTGGCCAATGCCGCCCGCCACCATGATCAAATGCTCGGTGGACTGCGGGGGAAAGCCGTTGCCCAGCGGCCCCCAGACTTCCAGCGTCTGGCCGCTCGTGAGGCTCGCCAGCTTGCGGGTCAGTTTGCCCACCACCAGGTACACGACATCGACTGCCGACGGGCCGGCCGCTGTCGTCGAGCACGGTGTCGTACAGGGCGAGCGGGCGGCCGAGCAGCGGGTCGTCGTAGCCGGCCAACCGGAGCATGACAAACTGCCCGGGCGTGATTCGCTCGGCGATTTGCGGGCAATCAAAGCGCAAGCGGTACGTGTCGCGGGCGAGTTGGACATTTTCCGAGACGCTCACCGACCCGAACCAGGCACGATCGGCGAAGGTCGCCGCGTGGGGAGATTTGGCTTCGCTCACGGTCGGCGTCCCTGCGAGCGGCGCCCTTTCGTGCCGCGATTGCGGCGCTGGTCGGCGCCGCCGCGCGAAGACGTCGTCCGGAATTCTTTGCCAGGCGGCCGGCTTGTCTTTGCCGCGGAGCCTTTCGCCCCCCTCGCGTGCGCTGCGGGCGACTTTCGAGGGTTCCGGCTTCGCCGAGTCGCCTGCCGTTTCCGGCGAGCCGGCCGAACGGGGACGCCGAGCCGGCCGAGATCGCTCTCGCAGCTTTTTCAACTCGTCGCTGCGCAGGCGGCGGAACTCGCCGGGCGGGAGATCCTTCAGTCGCACGCCGCCCAACGCCACGCGTTTGAGCTTCAGCACCTTGTGTCCAACTTTGGCCAACAAGCGGCGGATCTCGCGATTGCGCCCCTCGTTCAGCACAAGTTCCAGCAGCGTGCTTTGCTTCAGGGCGGATTTAACCTTCACGCTCACCACATGCGCCACCCCTTCGGCCAGGTGAATGCCGTGCCGCAACTGCCTCAGCACTTCCGGGGCAGGTTGGCCGGCAACCAGGACGTGATAGGTCTTCTCCACGCCGTAGCGAGGATGCGCCAGCTCGTTGGCCAATTGGCCGTCGTTGGTCACCAGCATCAACCCTTCGCTGGAGAGATCCAAGCGGCCGACGGTGAACAGGCGTTCTTTGATGTTCGGGAACAGGTCGATGACCCGGGGCCGGCCCGAGGGATCGAAGTTGGTGGAAACGACTCCGATCGGCTTATTGACGAGAAAGTAGACGCGTTTGACCTTCTTCAGCGGCTGGCCGTCAACGCGGATCTCTTGATGGCCGGAGTCGACCTTGGCGCCCAATTCCCGCACCGACTTTGCGGTCCACTTCGACCCGGCCGGCGGCAATCAGTTCTTCGCAATGGCGTCGGCTGCCGACCCCGGCGGCCGCCATCGCCTTCTGCAACCGCTCGCCTCCAGCGGCGTCGTCGCCAGTCGCCGGAGCGTGCGCGGGAGCGGCCGGCAGGCGAAGGGCCGGGGCGGGCCGGTCGTCGTTGAGAATGGCGTCGAGGGGCTGGCATGAGGGCTCGCCAAGGCAATCAGGGAATCGTAGGGAGGCGGAAAGTGCTATCGGTCGCTCGGGCGCGGTCGCAGCTCGGCAATGTTTTTGAACCGAATGCGGCCGCTTGGACTCGCTCTCGAAGCTTCTATCATAGCCGGAGCTGCGCGCTTGCTCCAACCCAAATGGGTCGCGTCGCAGGCGGGGCGAGACGCAGGCGAAAAACGCCTTGTGGCAAGTCGGCTGGCAAGGCGTTATCAAATCGAGAACCGCGCCGCCCTGGAGCCCGGGGCGCCGCGGTTCAAAGAGAAACGATAAGGGGCCGGGCGATTGAAAGTTCGTTCGCCCGACCTGAGGCGTCAGCCGCCGAGGTTACCGGAGCTTTCGCCGCCGGCCTTCGTGCCCATGGCGCCCCACACGCCGTACGGACTCGGCCCGCTCGAGACTTCCGAGTAGCCGAGGTTGCCTGTGTTGATCGCTTCGTTGACGAAGCGAACGGAGCCATCCGCCATCACGCCATTGACCCCGCCCGGATGGTTGCTGGTGGGAGAGATCACGCCTGATCCATTGTAGTTGCCGTTGTTGTCGGAGCTGACGCATGAGGGCGAGTTCGGCGGCAGCACGGTCGTAAAGCCGCAACGCCGCACCGGTCCGTCGCACCACATCGTGCCGAACAGGCCGTTGACTTGCGATGGCGTGGCGTAAAACGGACCGCTGGCGACTGACAAACATTGCCCGGGGCTGGCCTGCGGGAACACGCCCGTAATGAACGAAGCGGTTGCGGCGCCGTATTTGACGCTCGCGTTCGTGCTGGCGCCCGCGGCGAAATTGACTCGCAGGCGTTCGCTCATGGCAATGGTGTTGCTCAGGCCGTCAGTGACCTGCGAAATGCGGACCGACGTGGTGTAGCAGAACATCCCCCGGTTGGAACTCGACTGGCCGTTCGCCGTAATCGTGTCGCCGTGACTGAAGGCGTAGTTCACTTCACCGAAGGCGCCCGATCCGATCGTTGTATTGGGTACGGGAGCGGGCGCCGGACGAGTGTCTGACGGACAGATGAAGCTGGGCGGCTGGATCTCCCAGCCGTACCAAGGAATGTTTGTCGCCGGGCCGTAAGGAGGGGCGCCGATAACCGCCCGAGCTGATGATATTAAAGGCCGCCTGCTGTTCGATGAACGGCAGCAAGCCGACGAAGCTGCTGGCGCGAATGCAGTTTCCGTCGTAATAGGGCGAACCATAGCAATTGGTTCCGCCCTGGCGGATGGGGAACGAGCGGTGGATGTCGTGATAGTTCTGCAGGCCGATGCCGAGCTGCTTCAGGTTGTTCACGCATTGAGATCGGCGGGCCGCCTCGCGTGCGGCCTGCACGGCGGGCAACAACAGGGCGATCAAGATGCCGATGATCGCGATGACGACCAGCAACTCGACCAGCGTAAAGCCCCGCTTTGTACGTTGCGACGTAAGGGGATACATGTGAAGTTCCTGGCGAAGACGATGGAACGTAAGCCTGCCGCAAGAATACGGTGGACTAGACGGCGACGACGTTCCTGGTAGGGGGGACTCAGGGCGCGGAGGGATCCGACAGCCTGGCGCTCGTTGCTGCCGGCGGCGGGTGTTTCCGTGTTCCGTTCGGCGTACGTTTTCCGTCGCCTTCGTGCGATGCGGCAATCCGCGTCGAACGAGGCCGGCAGCCTGCCTCTTGACTGCTCAGCCCCTGGATTCACGACGCCATTAATTATGTTAAATGTAGTTCAAACATTTGGCAAGTGTGTACAGCCGCCATTGCCGGTAGCTAAAGGATTTGTAAGGTAACTGCAAATCCTGGATTTGCGAGGTCTGTTCATGCGAGCGGACTTGAGGCCGCGAGGCCATCGCCCCTTGGCCTCGCCCCCCTCTGCCGGTCTACATGTGTTTTCCGATCGCGTCGGCCACCTTGCGGCACAAGGCCATCGTTTCTTCGAACTGCTCGAAGTTGAGCGATTGGTAGCCGTCGCTACATGGCGTTCTCCGGGTCGGGGTGAACCTCGATGATCAGCCCGTCGGCGCCGGCGGCCACGGCGGCGGCGGCCATCTGCGGCACCAGGTACGTGTGCCCCGTGCCGTGGCTCGGATCGACGACCACCGGCAGGTGCGTCTTGTCGTGCAGGTAGGGCACGGTGGCCAGCGGCAGCGTGAAGCGGGTGTGCGTCTCGAAGGTGCGGATGCCCCGCTCGCAGAGCATCACGTTCGGGTTGCCCGCGTTGAGAATGTATTCGGCCGCCAGCAGCAATTCGTCGATGCGTGGCGCTGGGCCCGCGCTTCAGCAGCACCGGCCGCTCGGCATCTGCCGACGGCCTCCAGCAGCCGGTAGTTCTGCATGTTGCGGGCGCCGATCTGCAAGACGTCGGCGTAGCGGGCGACCAGCTCCACGTCTTCGCTCGGCCAACACCTCGGTGACCACCGCCAGGCCGGTCTCCTCGCGGGCCGCGGCCAGCATCTTCAGCCCTTCTTCCTTCAGGCCCTGGAAGCTGTAGGGGCTGGTGCGCGGTTTGAAGGCGCCGCCGCGCAAGGCCGTCGCGCCGGCCGCTTTGACGGCCCTGGCGCTGGCCATGATCTGCTCTTCGCTCTCCACCGAACACGGACCGGCAATGACGCCCAGGTGGCCATTGCCGACGCTGCAAGCTGCCGGCGCGCGACCACCGTCGGCTCGTGCTTCACCTCGCAGGCTGGCGACTTTGTAAGGCGCCAGAATCGGCATGACTTCGGCCACGCCGGGGCCGCTTTCGAGCGATTCTTTGACGCCGTCTCGCGTCGTCGCCGATCGCGGCGATCACGGTCCGCTCGGTGCCGACGATGTACGTGGGCTTTCAGCCCCATTCCTTCGACTCGCTCGACCATGTGTTCGACCTCCGCCGGATGGGCGTCGCGCTTTCATGACTACGATCACGGCAAAAAACTCCTGAACCTTGGGTTCGATCTACTTCCGGGGGCAGAAGCATAAAAAAAAGCCCTGGGACCGCTCGGGTCACAGGGCTTGTTGTGTCGCTCAGATTGAGGTTGTTAGCTTACAAACCTCCTCCGGCCCCGCGACCCGACGGGGTAAAGCTAAACCAATAGCCAAAATAAAAAGCGGGTCGCGGATTCATGTAGATATTCTGACCTGCCCCGGCGGAGGATGCAAGCGGAATTCTAGGAAAAGAGCTGTTCGAAAGCTTCTTTCGACTGCACGAGCAAGTCGCGGTAATCGGCGGCTTCGATGTCTTCGCCCATCAGCTCAACGTCGTAGAAGCCGTCGTAGCCGGCGGCTGTCAAGGCGCCGACGATCTCTTTGAGAGGGATCGCCCCTTCGCCCAGCCGACTGCGGTTTTGCTCGTGATTGGGGGCGCTTTGCCGTCGCCCAGGTGGACCACGGCGATCCGGTCGGCCACTTCGGCCAGCCGTTCGATGACCTGCGGGGCCTGTCCCAGATGGTAAGTGTCAAATGTCAGCTTCAGACGCGGGTTGCCGACCATGTCCAGCAATGCCAAGGTATCGTCGAGGCTGGTCAGAAAGGTCCACTCGGTCGCACAGCCCAGGTGCATGGGTTCCAAGGCCAGCGTCACGTTCAGTTCGTCGGTCAGCGGCGCCAATTCCTTCAACGCCTCTTTGACGAGCCGGCGGGCATGATTGTGCGTGTGCCCTGCGCGTCCGCCGCTGTAGACCACCAGGCAGCCAGCGTTCATTTCGGCCGCCAACCGCACGGCTTCTTCGGCGTCTTCAATGCTCTCCCGCAGCGTCCGCCCGTCGCTGCCGGTGAAGCCGCCCGCCCAGAGCAGGTTGGACACCTGCAAACCGCTTTCCACCAGCAGCTCGATCCCCTTTTCTTCGCCGAAATCCGAGAGTTTTTGCCGCCAGACGCCGATGCCCTGGATGCCTGCATTTGCGTATTGCGCGACGTCCTCTTCAAACGACCAACGATAGGTCGTCATTTCGTTCATCGATAACCGCGCCATCCGTGTTCGCTCCTTCCGTGCTCTCCGGCCCTCGCGGCCTTCGGCCCGCCTTTGCCCGCGCAGGGGCCTAGTATGTGGAATTGATGAGCGGCTGTAAAGCAACCCCTCGCTGGCGCAACGGATCAGCGGCCAGCGATGCGCCAGACAAGCTCGGGGAAGTCGTCGGCCCGCAAGTTCACGCAGCGAATTGCCGGCAAATCGCCGCCGAAACGGGGCAATAATGGGTCGACGTACCCTGTTTCCGCCGCTTCGACCAAGGTGGCGCCGGAAGGCGGCAGTTCGGACTTCAGCAACGCGAGTTCGTCGGCGTCGGCGCCCTGGGCGAAGCGGGCGGAGATCGAGTCGCTCGTCGCCAACCAACTCTCCGGCAGTGCACCGCCCGGCAACCTCGGGTCTTCCTCTCGCATGAAGCTCCATGGATCAAGGATCGAAAGCGAGGCGGGCGGCCGAGTTCGCCAATCGGCGAGCGAACGGATCAGGCTTGCTTCGGGGAGCATGGCCGCCAACATTTCGGCGTGAATCGTCATCGCACGAATGCAAAGCCAATGCGAAGCCGTCTCGCCCACGCTGTGCAGGCGGTCCGCCTCTCGCAGCACGTCGGCCAGCCGCCCCCCGCCAACAATCAAGGCCGTCGAAGCCGGCGTTTGCCGCTGCAGCCAGTCTCGAAGCCGTGTGGCCAGGTCTGACAAATCGAGCAGGCTGCCCCCCAGCTTCACGATGCGTGACATCGCGCGGTTTGGATCGTCGGTCAGCATTTCCGATACGCTTCTCGAGCAAGCACGGCCAGGGCGTGCGCCGGGGCCGCTCGCGACAACTCGGAGCCCAGAGCCTCATTGAGCGAGACCACGCGCGCCTGCAACTTCATGCGTTCGAGCAGCCGCCGAGCCAGAAACTCGCCTTGTCCCGAGACGATAATCGTCTCGGGCGCGGACGGCAAGCGACGCAAGACGCCTTGCGCCGCAATTGCCAGCCGGGCCGATTGCGCTCGGGCGATCGCCGTCGCGGCCGCCAAGGCGTCCGCGTCGTTGAATGTCTCGCGGTCAGCGCAGATCGACCGCGCTAGCCGGTCCAGGGCGGCCTGTTTTGTCGCCGGGCGTCCGTCGGCCGTGTGACGGCTGCCGGGCTCTTGGGGAAGTTCGCCCAGCGTCAGATAGGCGTCCCAGGTGGTAGCAAACAACTCCTGGGCCGTCGGAACCTGTTTCCTGCGCCAAGGCAAGGCGGAAACCACGGCGCAGACGGGGCTCCGCATCACGCCGGTGTACACGAGTTCTCCGGCTGCCAGCCGTTCGGGGTCAGTGCGACCTGTGGCGCACGGGCCGCCGTCAACCAGCGGGATCAGATCGCAGGTGGTCGAGCCGACGTCGATCAGCAATCCGCTGCCTTGCGGCGCGTACCGGCCCGCAAATTGAGCCAAGGCGCGCCAGTTGGAAGCCGCCGCCAGCAACGGTTGCGACCGCGCCTGTTGCGGCGAAACGAGCGAGCCGTCGACGAGATAAACGGAAACGTCACGTCCGCCGGCCGCATCCTCTGCCGCCGCCAGAATCGTCGACACTCCTTCGGCCTTGGTGGTAAAGCAGTCGGCCAGTTCGCCCGTCATTGTTATGGCGACGCGATCGGCCGGCGGCGATTGGGAAACGAGATCCCGTAGCGCGCCCGCCAATGCTTCAGGTTGTTGCCACAGCGGAAAGTAACGCGAAGATGCAAAGCCGAGGCCATCCGCCGCTTTTAAGTTCGCACCGCCGATGTCAAGGGCCAGCCAGCGGCTCATCGATTCGCAGCCTTTCGTTTCAAGACGCCCCTGACAACGGGCCTTCGGAAAGGCACGGAAGTTCGTGACGGATTAATTGGTATATCCTCGATAGAAATTCGACGTCTTTAGACAATCATCCTTGCTGACAGCCCGAATAAGCCCGGCTGACAAAACTTGTTTCCGCGGAAATTTCCCCGCTGGCCTTGAAGGCGGTTGCTCGCGACGCCTGCGGCGACGGAATGTCGCGGCCTTGAGCGACTTCCAGCATGGCCTCAGCGAGATTCCGCTCGCACGCTGCTCGCAACCCGATGTACGAGGTCGTTAGCCGCGGATTGATTTCGATCGCCACGTCGTCTCCGCCGTCGGCGCGGGCGCCTAAGACCAGATCGACTCCCACGTAGCCGAACGCTCCGGGCAAGGCCGCCGTGATGCGCTTGGCAAGCGCTTGAGCGCGGCGCTCCAACTCCGGCGGGAGCGGCAATGATCCGCCAAGGTAACCGAAGCGTCCATCGTCGCTCAAGCACTGGCGGCAGGCCGGCAAGACGCAAACCAAACCGCCTGGCCCGCAAAGTAACGCCGCGCTCGCCGGGTCTCCCGGACAAAAACGTTCCAGGCGGCCGGGGCGGCGGTCGGGAGCGAACTGCGGCTGATCTGGATTGGATATATAGGCCACGTCTTGTGAGCCGGCGCCGTCGAGCGGCTTCCAGACCGCCGGATACGAGAAGTCGCGCGGCCATGGCATACCGCGGGGCAGCAGCGTTCCGGCCGGCATAGGGATGTCGGCGGCGGTCAGAAACTCGGCGGTCGCCTGCTTGTCCGAGGCCAAGTCGACCACAGCCGCTGAAGGGCCCAGCAAGCGCCCGCCGACGTCGGCGACTCGCCGGCAACGTTCCGACAGTGCGCCTCCCATTTCCGGCGCGATCACGACGGTCCAATCGGCTTCGGACGCGAAGCGGTCGAACGCTTTGGCGTGCTGTGCGGGGGTAAAAACGTCTGCAGCCCGGCAGCCGCCTGGACTCCACGAGGCCAGGCGCCGATCTCGCAAGCACGTGACTCGCACGCCCGCCGCTACGAAGTCGGCGGCCAACGCGGCAACCATCGCTTCCCCTTCGGCCAGCAATGACGGGGGTGCAGCCGCTTGTGCGTCGGCCAGAAGACCGCCGCCGGTCAGATACTCGTACACGAAGACGGACGTCATCCAGGTCGTTCAGTTGCTTGACGCGTTGAGAGAAAGCCGCCAGTATACGCAGACCAATGCCGAACAGGCAGAGCGCGCCGAAGACTGGCGCCGCCGCCCGCGCGGCGTTCGAAGGGGAAACGCCATGGCGATCGACCTTGTCTGCGAGCAGTCTATATTCGCAAACATCCGGAGAAGCACGGCATGGGCCGGGCGGTCTTTGGACTGACCATGGGCATCGTCTGTTCGATCGCCTTCATCGTGATGCTCGTCACCGCCGTCTGACGCTTCGGCGCCCGCTCAATGGCCGCGCAGCTCGGGAATCGGCAATTCGCTGACGTCCACGCTTCCCTGCTTCATTTCATAGCGCCATTTCCAAATGGCGTAAATGCACGGGTACACGAGCAGTTCCAGAGCGAAACTGGTGACCAGGCCGCCGATCATCGGCGCGGCGATCCGTTTCATCATGTCGGCGCCCGTGCCTAACGACCACATGATCGGCGCCAGGCCCATCATGGCCGCCATGACCGTCATCATCTTGGGCCGCACGCGCTTCACGGCGCCGTGGATGATCGCCTCGCGCAGATCCTCGTAGGTTCGCATCTTGCCCTGCCGCACGGCGTCGTAGTAGGACAAGTCGAGAAACAGCAGCATGAACACGCCGGTCTCGGCGTCGAGCCCCATCAATGCGATCATGCCGACCCACACCGCGATCGACATGTGGTAGCCGAGCAGCCAGAGATACCAGATGGCGCCGATCAGCGAGAACGGCACGGCTAGCATCACGATGGCCGCCTTGACGGCCGATCGCGTATTCATATACAGCAGCACGAAGATCAGGAACAGCGTGACGGGCACGACCAGCTTCAGCCGCTCCTTCACGCGGACCATGTTCTCGTATTGCCCGCTCCAAAGAAGGGTATAGCCCGTGGGAAGCTCGAGCTGCTGTTCCACCGCGCAGCTTGGCTTCTTCGACGTATCCGCCCACGTCGCGCCCGGCCAGGTCAACGTAGACGTAGCCGGTGAGCAGGGCGTTTTCATCGCGGATCATGGCCGGGCCGGAGACCAGCTTGATCTCGGCCAGTTCGGCCAGCGGCACTTGAGCGCCGGTCGTGGTCGGCACGAGCACGCGGCGGAGCTTGTCGACGTTGTCTCGCAGTTCGCGGGCATATCGCACGTTGACCGAGTATCGTTCGCGCCCTTCGATCGTGGTGGTGATCGTCTCGCCGCCGACGGCCGAAACGATCACTTCTTCCGCTTGCTTGATCGTGAGGCCATAGCGGGCCAGCGCCTCGCGCTTGAGCACGAAATCGACGAAGTAGCCGCCGCCGGTCCGCTCGGCGAACACGCTCCGCGTGCCGGAAATGGGCTTCAGGATGCTTTCCAAGTGCGTGCCCAGGCGTTGGATCTCGTCCAAATCAGCGCCCATGATCTTGATGCCGATAGGCGTTCGCACGCCGGTCGAGAGCATGTCGACGCGGGCCTTGATCGGCATGGTCCAGGCGTTGCTCACGCCCGGGAACTGCATTTTCTGATCCAACTCCGCTTCCAACTGCGCGGGAGTGATCCGGTCACTCCAGAGATGGCGCAGCGGAACTTGCAGCCACTCCGGCCAACCGGAGTACCAGCGCTCGACTTTGCGCCACTCAGACATCGGCTTCAGCACGATGGTCGTCTCCAGCATGGAGAAGGGCGCCGGGTCAAGCGACGTGTCCGCCCGGCCCGCCTTGCCGAAGACCCGCTCGACCTCGGGCGTGTCCATCAGGATCTGATCCATGGTTTGCATCAGTTCCCGCGCCTCGGTGACCGAAATGCCCGGCAGCGTGACGGGCATGTAGAGCAGGTCGCCTTCGTACAAAGGCGGCATGAACTCGGAGCCGAGCTGCATATAGGCCGGGATCGTCGTCAGCACGAGCAGCACCGCCGAGACGATCGTCAGCCCCTTGTGCCGCAGCACGAAATTGCAGACCGGCTCGTAGATCTGGAAGAGTCGCTTGCTGATCGGGTGCCGCTCTTCGGGATAATACCTGCCTACCAAGAGCTTATTGGCGAGACTCGCCAGCCAGCGAGGCCGGAACTGCCAAGGGTCCATCCGCGTGAACAGCATCCGGATGGCCGGGTCGAGGGTAATGGCCAGTAAGGCGGCGATGGCCATCGCCAGGTTTTTGGTATAGGCCAGCGGCTTGAATAGCCGGCCTTCCTGGTCGACCAGCGTGAATACCGGCATGAAGGCTACGGCGATCACGAGCAGCGAAAAGAAGACCGACGGGCCCACCTCCTTCAAGGCGTTCAGCCGCACTTCGTGAAAGTCGCCTTGGCGTCCGCCTTCAATCCATTGTTCCAGGCGTTTGTACGCATTTTCCACTTCCACGATCGCTCCGTCTACGAGCACGCCGATCGAGATGGCCATGCCCGTGAGCGACATGATGTTCGACGTGAGCCCCATGTAGTACATGGGAAGGAACGCCAGCGCCACCGAAACCGGAATGGTCAGAATGGGAATAATGGCGGAAGGAATATGCCAGAGGAACACCAGAATGACGATGCTGACGATGGCAATTTCCAGCAGCAGCTCTTCCTTGAGCGTGTCGATCGAGCGGCGGATCAACTCTGAGCGGTCGTAAGTGGCGACGACATCGACTCCCTTGGGCATCGAAGGTTTCAGCTCTTTGATCTTGTCCTTCACGCGGTCGATCACATTCAACGCGTTTTCGCCGGCGCGCATCACGATAATCCCGCCCACTACGTCGCCTTCGCCGTCCAGGTCGACGATGCCGCGGCGGATGTCCGGTCCCAACGTGACCGTCCCCAAGTTCTTGACCAGCACCGGCGTGCCTTGGCCGTCAACGCCGACGACGATTTCTTCGATTTCGCTGATGCTGCGCATAGCCGCGCCCGCGGACCATGTATTCGTAACCGCTGAATTCCACCAGCCGTCCGCCGGTGTCGTCGTTGCCGTCGCGGATGGCCTGTACGACCTTGGCCAGCGGAATGTCGAAGGCCAGCAGCGCATTGGGATCGACGTTCACCTGGTACTGCTTCTGGAAACCGCCGACCGAAGCCACCTCGGCCACGCCCGGCACGGCCTGAAGCTGGTAACGCAAGTACCAGTCCTGGTAGGTCCGCAACTGCGCTAGATCATTCTGGCCGGTCTTGTCGACCAGGGCGTACTCGTAGACCCAGCCGACGCTGGTGGCGTCGGGGCCCATTTCCGTTTGCACGTCTCTGGGCAAGCGAGGGAGGATTTTCGAGAGGTATTCCAGCGTGCGGCTGCGGGCCCAATAGATATCGGTGCCATCCTCGAAGATCACGTATACGTACGAGTAACCGAAATCCGAGAAGGCGCGGACCGCCTTGACCTTCGGCGCGCCCAGCAGGGCCGTGACGATCGGATAGGTGACCTGGTCCTCGACGATGTCGGGACTGCGGTCCCAACGCGAATAGATGATGACTTGCGTATCGGACAGATCGGGGATGGCGTCGAGCGGGATCGAACGCATCGAGTGAACCGCCGCGGCCACCGCCACGCCGGTAAACACCACGACGAGGAACTTGTTCTTGGCGCAGAACTCAATAATGCGTTCGATCACGGCTCATGTAGGTCAGGCTTTCCAGCCTGACAAAAGATAGGTTCGGCTGATACTTCATTCCGCAGGGTGAATGTCGTCAGGCTGGAAAGCCTGGCCTACTAGTGGTGATGATGTCCGGCGCCGGCGCGGAGGCGCGCATCTGCGATTCGGAGTCGATCAGAAAGACTGCGGAAGTCAGGATCTTTTCCCCCGCCTGCAACCCTGACAGGACTTCGAGCCGCTGACCGAAGCGCCCGCCGAGCGTTACTTCGACCGGCTTGAAGCGACCGCCAGAAAGCGCGCGGAAGGCGATGCCTCGCTCTCCCGTGCGCACCACGGCGGAATCTGGGATCAACAGCCCTTCTCCCATCTGGTGCTCGATCTTGAGATCGGCGTACATGCCGGGCTTGAGCCTTTCGTCGCGGTTGGGGATTTCGACGCGGACATTGATGGTGCGAGTCTGCTTTTGCACGATTGGTTCGATGAAAGAGATTTTACCCTCGATCTCCAAGGTCGGGTCGGAAAGCAGGCTGACGGCGACCGCCTGTCCGACCTCGATGTGAGGCAATTCATATTCGTAGATTTGCGCCTGCAGCCAGACCACGGACAGGTCGGCGATACGATACAGCTCCGTGGAAGGTTCGACGTAATTGCCTTCCAGCACGTTGCGGTCCAGCACGACGCCGCGGATCGGCGCGAAGCAACAGCGTATCGCCGGCCTTGCGAGTGCGGTCCAACTTCTCGATTTCGTCTTCGGGCACGCCGGCCAGTTCGAGCCTGCGGCGAGAGGCTTGTAGCAGGTTTGATACTCCTGATGGGTTGCCCAGCGGCTTTGCGCCCAAGGCGATCAGGTACTCTTGCTGGGCCGAGAACAATTCGGGGCTGTAAATCTCCAACAGCGGATCTTTCGGTTTCACCTCTTGCCCCACGTAATTCACGAACACCTCGGTGACCCAGCCGCGGATGCGCGTTTGAACGCGCGCCAGGCGCGTCTGGTCCGGCTCGACGATGCCGACCGCGCGAATCTTCATTAACAACGGTTCTCGCTCGACGCGGCCGGTCTTCACTCCGATCAATTGCTGCCGCGCCTCGGTCAGCGTTACCATCACGTGGCCGGGCGGCGCCTCCGACTGTCGCTGACTCTGTGAGCGATCCATGCCGCCCATATCCATGCCCGGCATATTCATGCCCGGCATGCTCATCCCGCCCCCGTCGGCATGGTCCGCCATTTCATGGTCCGCCATTTCATGGTCCGCGCTTTTCTTCGAAGGATCCTCGGCAGTTTTATTCGCCAACGCATCCCAGCCGAGTTCGCGATACAGCGGCGCCAGGCGTCCACTGAAATGGGCGATCGCGATTCCGCCGCCCAGGGCGGCGCCCAGCACGAGGCCGATGGCGAAACGGAGTTTAGCGTTCATCTTGCCGCTGATTCCATTGCGTACGTCTCATTTGATGCGCGGACGTCATCCCTATGTGACATAAATCGCCCCGTTTGTGCAATCATGCTTTTGCGGACCCGTTTGCAAACTTACCTTACGACGGCAGCGCGCTGACGACGCGAAGATTCATAGTCGACCACATCTGGCATGACGCCGTCTTTCTCCCTGCTCGCCGCATGGCGCCGCAGCCAGGGCGTCGGGCAACCGTGAAAGAAGACGAATGGAAGCGCCCCTCGCTCGCGATAACCGTAAGTAACGCAGCCGTCGGGATAGGCGCGATAGCCTGGCGCGCAACCGGCAAGCAGGCTTGCGACGAGCGCCGCGCCGAGACAGCGAAGACAGTTCGGTTTCATCACGGGCCGCTCCTCAATGGTTATCGCGCGGCTGGGCCGGCCGGAGCAGGCAGCGGCTCGCGCGGCGTTGCGCCGACCGCCGGTAATGTGCCGCCGACGACGCGTTCCAACTCGGCCAGATCTTGTCGCAATTGTCCTTCCAGCCGGTAGGCGGAGATCTCGTAACGCAGCAGGTTCTGCCAGTTGTCGAGCATTTGCAGGAAGTCGACGTTGCCTGCTTCATAGCCTTGGATCGAAACCTGAAGCGTCTGGTCCGCTTGCGGAATAATGCTGCCGCGGAACATTTGCAACATCTGCTGGTCGGCCTCGACTCGCACAAACAAGTCCTTCACTTCTTCTTGCGTGCGATCGCGCAGCGAATCGTATTTGCGAGCATCAGCCGACGTGGCCGCTTCCGCTTCGCGCAAGGCTGCGTCGAGCCGCTTGCGATAGATCGGAACATTGACGGTCATGTTGACGAACGCCGCGTTACGGCCATTCGTAGTTGCGGCGAGGCCATGATTGGCAACGTCGATCCAGCCGGCGCCGGCGTTCAGGTCAGGGTAGTAATTCAGCCGGGCCAGATCGATCTGGCGGCGGTCTCGCTGGATGGCCGCCAACTGTGATTGCAGTTCAGGGCGAATGCGGATGGCGGTTTCGTACAGCCGCTCGACGTCTTTCGGCAACTGCTCCGGCGGCAACTGCTCGATTGCTCGCATAACGGTTTCGGGCGAGACGTGCAATAACTTCGCCAGGCGGGCTTGCCCGCTGAGCAACTGCTGTCTAAGGGCGATCAACTCGTTGTCCAGGTTCGAAATCTCGACCTGCGCCAACAATGCGTCTTGCTGATTGACGAGTCCCGCCTCGTATTTCACCGCGGCGATCTTGGAGATATCGACCAGCAACGCTCGCTCGCGGACCGTGATGGCGATCGATTTCTGCAGAATGTAAAGCCGGTAATAGGCTTGCTTGACGTCGGCGATGACGCGTATTTCGGCCGCGGCCAGGTCGGCGCGGGCCATCTCGGCTTCTGCCTCGGCGGCAGCCGCCCGCGTGCGCAACTTGCCGAACCAAGGGAGCTGCTGCGCTGCCGAGACTTGAGCAAACAAGGCTCCGGAAGCCGTCTGGATTGGCGCCGGATAGGTCGTGACGCCGAAGGTCGGGTCCTGCAGGCTGGCTGCCTGGGGAACGCGGTTGGCCATGGCCGCCACGCGCTGCCGCGCGCTCTGAACTTCGGCGTTCTGCTGCAACGCGAAGACGACGTAATCTTCGACCCGATGGGGACCGGAAAGCTGCGGTATGACGGGCGCCGTAATCCGTCGGCTTCTCGACGCAGGAGCGGTCGCTGCGGCAAGCTGACTAGGCAACGGAACAGAGTGCGAGACTGGAACGACCGATGTTACGGCTGCAGAAGCCGAGGCGACTCGGGAACTCGCGTTTGAAGGAGGCGACTCGTTAGCGACGTGAGCTGCCGGCGGAGCGGATGCAGTAGAACGGCAACCGCAGCAAAGCGCCGCCGCGACGGCGAGGCGACTCAGCCCTGGTGCAAATTCTCTCGCCGATGCCATATAAACCCACCTGCGCAACGTCAACCCTTCGTCCCCGGCGGTCAAGCGCCGGAACGTCGTCCTTCGGAGATGGCAGCCGGTGGGTTAGCAAACAAGCCGCAGCCATTCTCGCTAGCCGATGATTAACGTTTGCATCGACGAGGCGCAAGCGGTTTTCCCAGCATTTTCAAGAAGCTCGGCAGAATCTCGCTAGTTTGCCTCGCCGGGGCAGCCGGAGTTGACAACGCGGCCGTTTCTAACTAGTTTTCGAGTGGGGACGCCTGAGGCGTGAACGCCGCGGGCTTTCCGGGTTAGTCGGAGGGAGCCGTCTGGAGCGACGCTTTCAGGTTTTGAACGATCGCTGGCCAAGCCAGGCGAGATTTAGGTTATCGAACGCCCCTTTTGCCCGGGGTGGTCATTGTTTGTATCCGAACCGTAGGCGGTTGACTCAATGCAGTTCTTGGGCGCCAGAACGTCGTCGGTCGTCGCCTGGGCAATGTTGCCCCTGTCGCTGCTCGCCGGCATGCCCAATGCATCATGCGTGTGCGCAGATGGCCAGCGGAAGGTGCTTTGTCCGAAACTATGGGGCGGCGCGGGCTCGAGCGAGGCCTCGTGTTGCGGAAGCAATTGCTGCGCCGGGGAGCCGCTTGCAAACGATGCGGTCGCATCGTGCTGTCAGCAGGCCGAAGCCCGCTTCGGCTCTAAACAAAGCGGACGCAACGTTTCATCGCAACCTTGCTGCTGCCGCCCGGAACACGTCGAACCGGCAGTCAGCCCGTCAACGCCCAACAAATCCGCTCTGGCGGGTTTGGTTTTGGCTTTGCAACCGGTGGTTTGCGAAACCCGCGCAGTCGTTTGCTCGCGGAATGCGGTGCAAGCGTGCTATTGCGACTCGGGACCGCCTAACGATCTGGTCGTATCGCTTCAGCGATTCTTGATTTGATTTCCCTCTCGTTGCCGGCGCAGTCTTTGATGCTGCGCGGTTTCTAACGGCAACCAGCGTTCTGGCGACGATCAACGCGCCGGCTTCTTTCGTCTGCGTCGCAAGCGGTCGATTCGCCTGACGGGTTTTTAGCATGGATCATGTTCGTCCGCTTGTAGGGGCTCGCGGGCGGGCAGCCGTGCTGTACCGGCGGGTTAGCGCCTGAAAAGGCTGGTTCATGTACGGCTGTCCGTTCACGCGCCCGCGGCGGCGCGAACGAAAGCATGCGAAACGAGGTGCGCCATCACGCAGAACGATTCCCATCAGCACGCGTTTGCCGGCGACGATCCAGCGGCGCCGTCCATTGACGAAGGAGGTCTGTGCGCACCGCCTGGGCTGACCGGCTGGCGAAAGGCCTGGTGGTGGTTCGACTTCATCATCCTGGTCAAGTTGGCGAGATTGCGATTCATCGCCATTCTGGCCTTGATCGGCCTCGTCATTACGCAATGGGACGCGCTGGTCGCCTACTGGGACCGTTTCACGCGTCCCGCCGATGCGGCGACCGTGACGGCCAGTGACGTCGAATGGTTCTGTCCCATGCACCCGACCGTAGTGCGCGACAACGGCAAAGAGAAATGCCCGGTCTGCTTCATGCCTCTTTCCAAGCGCAAGAAAGGGGACGTCCACGCCGAAGCCTTGCCGCCGGGCGCGGTCAGCCGCGTACAGCTTTCGCCGTATCGCGTCGTCTTGGCGGGCGTGCAGCTTTGGGACGTCGATTACGCGGCGCTTTCCAAGCGCGATCAGCGCCGTCGGCTTCATCGAGTTCAACGAACGCGATCAGCGGCAGGTGAGCGCGTGGGTCGGCGGTCGTCTCGACAAGCTGTACGTGAACGAGACCGGACAGATGGTCGAAACCGGAGACGTGTTGGCCGAACTCTACAGCCCGGATCTCTACAGCGGCACGCGAGAGCTGTTGATTGCCTCTCAAGGGAGTTCCAAGCAACTGGCGGCCAGCAGCCGCGAGCGGCTGCGGTTGCTCGGCATCAGCGATGACCAACTCGACGAACTGCTCAAGCTCGGCAAGGCGAATACGCACCTGAAGATTCGCTCGCCGATCGGCGGTCACGTGATCAAGAAGTACGTGGTCGAAGGGGAATACGTGAACCAAGGGGCGCCGTTGTATGATCTGGCCGACCTTTCCACCGTCTGGGTCGAGGCGCAGATTTACGAAGACGATTTTCCTTTTCTTCCCAAACACCCGATGCTGCGTCGCGATCGTTCCGCGACCAGCGCGGAAGCGAATCCGCTTGCAGTGACTGTCGCGAGCCGTGCATTTCCTGAGGAACCGTTCGAGGGGAAGTTGTCGTTCATTCATCCCCACGTCGATGAAGCGACGCGGACGGTCACCATCCGTTGCGAAGTAGAGAATCCGGGGCATAAGCTGCTTCCCGGTACGACGGTCACGATGACGCTGAACGTCCCGCCTGAAGCCTTGGAAACGCTCGTGCGCGCTGCGGCGGGCGACGCCCAGCGGCAAGAGAAACTGCAAACCGGGCTTGTTCTGGCCGTGCCGGAAAGCGCCGTCATCGATACCGGAAGCCAGCACGTCGTCTATCGCGAGAGTCAGCCAAATGTGTTCGAAGGCGTGCAGGTGGAAATCGGTCCCCGCATGACGGGGCCCGATGGCGGAACGTTTTATCCGCTGCTGTCCGGGCTGACGGCGGGCGAGCGGGTCGTAGCGGCCGGCTCGTTCCTGATCGATGCTGAAACGCGGCTCAATCCGGCGGCGGGCTCGATCTACTTCGGCGGCAGCGGCGGTTCGCAGAGCAGCGAATCCCACGTCACTCGGGTGCGACCCTCGATGCCCGAAGATCCCGACGCCAAGCTTGCCGCCGCACTGGCCTCGCTCTCCCACGAAGACCGAGCGCTCGTTGAGGCTCAAAGGTTCTGTCCGATCCTGAAGCAGAATCGCCTCGGTTCCATGGGACCGCCCGTCAAGCTCGAGATGGGGGGCAAGACGGTCTTCGTGTGCTGCAACGGCTGCAAGGCGCCGGCGCTGGAAGATCCTGACGAGACCCTGGCGCAAGTCGCCCGGTTTCTGGCCGCCAAGCACGCAACCGGCCAGGCAAGCGACGGCGAACTGCAACAGGAGCCGGCGGCGCCCGCCGGCAAACCGAGCCGGAAGAACTGCGCGCAGACCGCATCAAGGCCGCGCTGGCCAAACTTTCGCCGGCCGACCGCAAGCTGGCCGAGCAGCAGCGGTATTGTCCCATTCAACCGGACATTCCTCTCGGCTCGATGGGGACGCCGCTCAAGTTGACGCTCGACGGGCAAACCGTCTTTCTCTGCTGTCCGGCGTGCAAACCGGACGCCGAGGCGGAGGCGGCCGAAACGGTGCGGGCTGCTGGACAACTGAGAAAAGAGAACTCCAAAGGCAAGAAACATTAAGCGTCGTGCAATGCAGCCGGAAACAACTAGATAGCCATCGTCGGCTTTGGCTCTCGCGAAGGCGCCTCCTTCGCGGGAGCGAAAGGCGACTATCTTGCAGCCCGCACGCGGCTTTCGCTGTAGTTGATTCCGCCGCGGGTTTGGCATGCCCGCGGCCGGTGGAGAGCGTTAAGTGCTGCCGTGGACAGATCGCTTTTTCCAAGGAGTGAGAAGTCTGATGAAAAGCTCACGCATGGTCGCGGCCGGTTTGTTAGCGGTTTTACTGGCAGGCGGCGTCTGGTCGGAGATGTACGCCGCCGAACGTACGGCGCCCTCGGAAAAGAAAATCGCCGAAGCGTTGGCCCGGCTGCCGAAGGCGGATCGCAGCGCGCGCGGCTGCGCAGCGCTATTGCGCGATCGCGGCCGGCAATCGGCTCGGTTCCATGGGAACGCCGCTGAGACTCTTCCGTCGGCGGTCAAGACCGTATTCGTCTGCTGCCAAGGGTGCGTCAGGCGGGCCCGGGCCAATCCGAAAGCGACGCTGGCCAGCGTTAAGAAGCTGAAGAAAATCGCCGCGGCCATGGCCAAGCTCTCTTCCGAAGACCGCAAGCTGGCCGAAGCGCAACGCCACTGCGCCGTCGAGTCGGAAAACCGTCTGGGCGTGATGGGAGCGCCGGTCAAAGTGACAATCGGCGGACAGCCGGTGTTCCTCTGCTGCGCCGGCTGCATCGACGCGGTTAAGGCCGATCCGAAAGCGACTCTGGCCACTGCCAAGCGATTGAAGGAAGCGGACTGATTGCCGCCGCGGGCGGGGCTGGAACAGCTTGCGTCCAGTCCCTGAGGTTTGTTCATGATTGAAAAAATTATCGAGGCCTCGATTCGCAATCGTTTCCTCGTGCTCGCCGCCGCCGTCGCACTGACGGCGGCGGGCTTTTACGCCATGCTCGACACGCCGGTCGATGCGATCCCCGACCTGAGCGAAAATCAGGTAATTGTCTTCACCGACTGGATGGGACGCAGCCCGCGTGAGATCGAAGACCAGGTGACGTATCCCTCTGTCGCTCAAGCTCAACGGGCTGGCGGGCGTGAGGGCGGTGCGGTCGAGCAGCGAGTTCAATTTCTCGATGATCACGTTGATTTTCGAAGATGACATCGACTTTTATTTCGCCCGCGAACGCGTCACCGAAAAGCTGGCTCAGGCTGCAACGTTCCTGCCGCCGGGCGTCTTGCCTTACATGGCGCCCGACGCCACCTCGTTGGGACAGATCTTCTGGTACACGGTCGAAGCAGGGCCGGCCGATCCCGTCAACCCGGCGCAGGTTATGGGCGCTGAACAAGTTCTATATCGCCCCGCAACTCAACGCCGCTCGAGGCGCCGCCGACGTGGCCGTGGTGGGCGGCACGCCCCTGGAATACCAGATCGACGTGCGTCCGGAGGCGCTTGCGGGCCTACGGCATTACGCTGGGCGAGTTGTACGCGGCCGTGGCCAAGCAGCAACATGCCGGCCGGCGGCGGAGTCGTGCAGAAGAACAATGCGGAATACATCGTTCGCGGCGTGGGCTGGATCGAAGACAAGAGCGATATCGAGAACACGGTCGTCAAGGAAATCGGCCGCACGCCGATTTACGTCAAGAACATCGCCTCGGTACAGCTTGGTTCGCAGTTCCGCCGCAGCGTGTACGAAAAAGATGGCAGCGAAGTGACGGGCGGCGCCGTGCTGATGCGGCACGGCGAGAATCCGCTGGAAGTCACCGAGCGAGATCAAGAACAAGATCCGCGAGATTCAGCCCGGTCTGCCCGAGGGCGTGCACATTGTGCCCGGCTTACGACCGCACGCGGCTGATCCACGGCGCCATCCACACGCTCAGCGAGGTGATGTGGCACGAGATGCTGATCGCTTCGGTCGCCATTTTGTTGATTCTCTCGCACGTGCGGAGCGTGCTGGTGATTTGCATCACGCTGCCGTTGGCGGTGCTGTTCTCGTTCCTGACGATGTGGCTGTTGCGCACGCTGGGCGTAATCGACATTCAGGCCAACATCATGTCGCTGGCTGGCATTACCATCTCCATCGGCATTCTGGTCGACCAGGCGATCGTGATGGTGGAGAACGCGACGCACGCGTTGAAGGATCATTTCGGCGACCGCAAAGCGACCGGCGATATCGCGGAGCTGATCATTCCGGCGTGCCGGACGGTGGGCCGGCCGATTTTCTTTTCGGTCATGATCATGCTGATCTCGTTCATCCCGGTGTTCATGCTCAGCGGCCGCGAAGGCAAGTACTTTCACCCGTTGGCCTTCACCAAGAGCTTTGCCTTGCTGGGCGTGGCCTTGATTTCAATCACGCTCGTGCCCGCGTTGATCCCTACCTTCATCAAGGGCCGCTTGCGGAGCGAAGAGGAAAACTGGATCGTCCGCAGCTTCATCAGCATCTACAAACCGCTTTTGACGTGGGCCCTGCCGCGGCGGAACCTGGTGATGTGGATGTTCGCCGCATTGCTGATTCTTGCGGCCGGCATGTTTCCGCTACAGGCGATCATCGGGCAGGGAGCCAGCGAAGAGGCGTGGCGGACGACGTTTCTCAGCGTCTTTGCGTTGGTGACGTCGCTGACGGTGCTTTCCGTCACGGGCAAGCAGGGCCTGGCTTCAATGGTTTTATCGTCGATTGCGGCCTGGCGGCACTGGCGCTGGGGCTCATCGCCGCGGCGGCGGGGTTGCCGATTGTCGGAACCCGGCTTGAGCATGCGCTGGCAACGCGCTTGCAGGGCTGCGAACTTTGCAATCAGCAGGCGAGTTGCATTGGCTCGTCTCGCCGGCTGACTGGCTGTTTGCCGCAATCAAGCTGCTCAAGTGGCCCCTGATTGCGTCTGGCCGTATTGCCGCTTGCGACGCTGTTCTTCGTCGCCTTTAAAGTCAGCGTCTCTTGGTCTGGCAAACGATCAGCCTGGTCAGTCTGGTTCTGATCGGGTTGTGGGCCTATGGATTCAACAAGATCGGCGTGGCTTTCATGCCGCCGCTGGACGAAGGCACGATGCTCGATATGCCGGTCACCGTGCCGCGGATCGGCATCACGCAGGCGGCCGACGACCTGAAAGCGCGCGACGCCTTGCTGCGCGGCTTTCCCGAGGTGGAATCGGTGATCGGCAAGTCGGGCCGGGCCGACACGCCGACCGATCCGGCGCCGCTCGACATGGTCGAAACCTTCGTCAACTTTCGCCCCAAGGAACTCTGGCCCAAACGCGTCTTGAAATTCAATGACGCGCGGCGGCATGTCGACGACGTGCTGGAAACGCTTGAGCGTGAAGGCTACGTGCCCGAGATGGCCAAGGATGATCTGGAGAACCTTGCCAACGACGCGGCGCAGAAAGCGCTCGAGCGATTCGACGAGACGCAACGCGAACTGGCGCTGTTGCGATATCAGGAATTCGAAGGCGAACTGGAAAGCGAGCTGGTGCGGTTTGCCGTGCGAAACGCGGTTGAGCGGCTCGAAGCTCGCGGCGCCGTCTCCTGGCCTGTGGGCTATCCGCCTGAACGCCGGCGGGAAGCGATGGCGGAACTGGCGAAAGCGTTGGCGCCAGAGTTCGGACGCTGGATTGCCAAGAATCCCGCCCTTGAGGACATCGACCAGATTGCTCGCCGCATTGCCGAGCGGCTGAAGGCCGTCGGCGCCATCGACGACGTGGCGGAGGCCTTGAAAGCCGAGACGGGCGGCCCAACGACATCGAGCGGCTGGTTCCGCTCGCTCGTTTCGCGGTTCCGCCAGATGGCCGACGAAGTGCGAGGGCGAGAGTCGTTCGAATCAGAGCTGCTTGAGGCGGTCGAGAGCGAGCGCATGCGGCTGTGGCGCGAGCGCGTGCAGCGCAGTGAATTGGGAACTGTTTGACCAGGGAACCCGCTCTTTCAATTGGTATGCCCTGCAAGAAACGGTCAAAGGCGCGGTCGCCAATGATCTGCTGGCCGATGCACCGAACGCGAAAGCCGCCAAGCGGTTCGCCGTCGCCGCGCTCAAGGGCCAACTGGGCCAGCCATTTGATGGCGACGCGATGCAGCCGTTTGTTTGCGCTGCGCGAACCGCTGGAGCAGAGTTTCCAAAGCTCGGTTTTCTTCCGGCCGCGACAAACGGGTCCCAAGGGGGACCTGGTCGACGACGAAATGGGGCGAGTTCTGAAAGTTCCCGGCTGGAGCAATATCTTCACGCAGCCCATCATCAATCGCATCGAGATGCTCTCAACCGGCGTGCGGACCGATATTGGGGTGAAAGTCTTCGGTCCCGATCTCGATACGATCGACCGGGTGTGCAAGCGGATTGAAGCCGTACTCAAGCCCCTCAACGGCGCGCGCGACGTGATCGCCGCGCCGATCATGGGCAAAGGCTATTTGCAGATCGATATCGATCGCCAGCGGGCGGCGCGTTACGGGATTTCCGTGGAAGACATTCAAAACGAAATCGAGGTCGCCCTGGCCGGCCGGGCCGTCACGTACACGGTCGAGAATCGCGACCGCTTTCCGGTGCGGATCCGTTACGCGCGCTCGCAGCGAGAAGACGAAGAGAGCGTGCGGCGGCTGTTGGTCAGTCCCGGCGGCATGGGCGGCGCCGGGCGATGGGCGGCGGTCAGGTGAAATCGAGCGACTCGATGCCGGTCTCCGCCGGTCGAGGCTTGCACGACGCCGGTCCGGAACATGCGGCGGCCGCCCGGTCGCAGGTTCCGCTCAGCGCCGTGGCCGACGTGCGGATCGTCGAAGGGCCGGCGATGATCAAGAGCGAGAACAGCCGGTTGCTGAACTACGTCACGCTCAACGTGCGCGGGCGCGACATCGTGGGCTTCGTCGACGAGGCGCGGCGAGCGGTCGCCGAACAGGTCAAACTGCCCGAAGGGGTGCACGTCGAGTGGAGCGGCGAGTTTGAGCACCAGGTGCGCGCCGCGCGAACGTTGCGGTTCGTCTTCCCAGCGGTGATCGCGTTGATCTTCGTGATCCTGTACCTGACCTACAACGACCTGATGGATGCGGTGCTGATGATGCTGGCCGTGCCCGAGGCGCTGGCCGGCGGCGCCTTTTTCATGTACCTGTTTCCTAAGATCGTCAACGGCTGGGACGCGCCGCCAATGGATTTCAGCGTGGCGGTCTGGGTCGGGTTCATCGCCTGTTTCGGCATGGCCACCGAGACGGGCATCATCATGCTGGTATATCTGCGGGAAGCGATCGACAAACGGGGCGGATTGGAAAAGATCCAGTCGCTCGAAGAGTTGCGGCAGGCCGTGATCGAGGGCGCGGTCCACCGGCTGCGCCCTAAGCTATTAACCGAAGGCGTGGCGATCATCGCCATTTTCCCGATGGTCTTCGCCCGTGGCGTCGGCGGCGAGATCCTGGCGCCCATGGCGTTGCCGGTGTTGGGGGGGTTGCTGATCTCAGACGAGGTCGTCGACGTCTTCTTGCCGGTGCGATTCTATTGGGTCCGGCGCGCGCGGTGGTTGAAGCTGCACGGCAGAAACATTCGGATAGGCGCGGCCGAAGGGAAAGTTGCGTCGTGCTCCTTGCCGCGGGAGGACGTAACTTGAGGCAACCAATGACCATCGCACCTGTCGCGAACGCCTCGGATGACGTTCGCCACGGAGAGATGGGAAAGTCGTTCTCCTCGTCCGCTACTATACGGCCGTAGCGGGAGGCAAGTTGCTCAGCAACTGCTTGAGGGCGTTGATCTCGATCGGCTTGACGAGGTGATGGTCAAAGCCGGCCTCGAGCGAGCGCTGGCGATCCTCGTCGTTGCTCCAGCCGGTCAAGGCCGCGAGTATGATTGTCTTGCCCCAGGGTTCTTCTCGGATCCGACGCGCCGCCTCATAACCGTCGAAAATCGGCAGGCCAATATCGAGGAAAATCATTTCGGGTCGGAAATCGGCCGCGACTTCCAGGGCCTGCGGCCCGTCGTAGGCCGTCCGCGACTCGGCGCCCAGCACGCCCACGAGCATGGCAAGGCTGGTGGCGGAATCTTGATTGTCATCCACGACGAGCACACGGCGCTTGCCGGCATGTTGGTTGGAATCGGTTACTTGCGAAGGGGAACTCATGGCGATCTCCGGGCGACTGACGATAAGCGCGGAACGCTCGCAGGCCCGTGCGAACTTTGCCGCTTGAAAAAGCGATCATCGCTGGCAAGTTGGGCTGCATAGCCGACAGCTTGCCGGAGAAGGTTGCCCGCCTCTACGATGCATTGTAGCGACTTGGGCCGCAGGCGCGTAGCATGGTCCCGCCTAAGCTATTTGCTGGCAACCGGTTGCTAGGTTCGCATGGCCCGCACCTGCACGACCGCGAGGGCGTTTTTTTCTCCCGCCGGGGAAGGATCCCGGCTAGCGGTCCATGAGCCGCTCGGAGTGGACTCGAGCCACGTCCCACATGTAATGGCCGATGCGGTGGTTCACGGCGGCAGCCAGGTGCTTGGTCGCCTGGGCGGGCTGAGCGGCGGCCTCGTAGTACAGCCCCAAGTACAACTCCGCGTAAAATAGTCGGGCGTTGAGTTCCTCCGGCGACGGGTCTCCCGCTCGAGCGGCGGCCAGCACGTCATCGGGCTTTAAGCGGCCGGCATACAAGGCGTGGACCTGCATCATCGGCACGCGCCGATCGTCCTTGATCTTGAGAATGTCTTTCTGCGCTTCGGACGCGCCGACGCTGCGAGCCATGCACAGGTAACGCCAGACGGCGTTTTCCACGTCGTTGTCGTCGAAAGTCTGGTATTGTTCGAATTGCTTTCGCCCTTCGTCAAAGCGGCCGGCGTAATAGTAGGCGATGCCGCGTTTCCAATGGCCGCGCTCGCGAGCCGGATCCAGTTCGATCGCCTTGTCGAAATCGGCAATCGATTCGGCGATGCGTCCCAGCTTGAACTGCTCGCTGCCGCGATGATCGTACGCGTCGGCATGATCCGGCTTCCGTTGCAGCACGCGGTTGAAGTCGGCAAGCGCTTGGGAATGATTTCGCAGGGCTTCGTGCAGCAGGCCGCGAACATAAACGGCCCGCGCGCTGTTTGCGTCCGAGGCGACGGCGCGATCCGCCAGTTCCAGCGCCTGCTTCGAATCTCCCCGCTGGAAGGCCTGCTTCGCTTCGGCCAGCAACTCGTCGACCGATTTCTCTTCCGCATGAAGAACAGACGCCGCCAGGCAAGCGAGCAAACCGGCGGCCAGAATGCGTTGAACTTGGATCATGGTGGCGTTGAAGGCGGGAATGAGGATCAATACTCCGCCCCCCAGCCTACTCGCTGGCGGCGCCGTTTGCACGCGCAGGCTCGATGTTTATTCGGCGGTCGAAGATCAGCAGCGAGTCGTCGGGCCAGTCTTTGGCGGCGGAAATTTCGGGCCAGAAGCGGCGATACCAGAGCCGTACTCGCAATTTACGCGCCGTCGGCGGAAAGCTCCAACTCTGTTCGATTCGCTGTTTCGGCCGCAGCCGGGTGTCCGTCGCCACGACGCCCGCACGCCAGAAGGGGGCCGGACTGCGGCCTGCTTTGTCTTGCAGCAGTTTGGCCAAGAGCAGCCCCGCCTGGTCGGCCAGCGCCGGACCGGCCGCCGCAGGCAGCGTTGAGCCGGAGCGGGCGGACAACCGTTGTTCTTCGGCTTCCCACGCTTCCACGAGCAATACGAGATGGCGATCGATAAAACCGGTCGGCACGCAGTGGCCGACGTCGTGCGATGCAAGCGACACCGTGACCTGGAACTCTTCGTGGGAAGGCGTCGGCCTGACGGAAAGCTGTAGACATTGTTTAAGCATCGTCTCGCGGCCGCCAGGCAGGAACTGGTGCGAGGCGAGGGAGAGCGGGTCGCGTTGAATGCCGCCGGCGCCGGGGGCGAAGTTGGCGAACTTGCCGGTTGGCTGCATGTGGCACGTCTGACATTGCTTGCCTTCACGCCGAGCGGGACTGGCGAGCCATTCCGAGTAGGTCGTGTAGACCGGCACGCCGAACACGATCCCTTCGTGGCACGATGCGCAAAATCGGCTTTGGGATTGCAGCGTGGAATAGACGTCTTCGCCGCGGTTGACGTCGTCCAGGGGGCCGAAGAAAAGCTGCCCCGCGGACGGCCGCAGCCACTCCAGGCCGAAGCGGCCATGAGCGAGCCCTGCATGTTCGGCGGAGACGTTCTTGATCTTGTGGCACAAGTCGCAGTGAACGCCCTGGGCCGCTACTCCCGAGACGCCGCGCAAGTCGTCGAAGACCGCCTCGTCAGGCTCCACGGTTGCGCGCGTGGCACGAGGTGCAAACGCCCGCGCCATGAGGGTGCTCGTCGAGCAAGCTCCAGCTCTTGCCGGGCCTGCCGTGCCAGTCGCTGCCGTCGTACAGGTTCAGCAACCGGCGATTCCGAGCAGAGCGGGAATGCGCGTCGAGCCGCCATTCGTCATAGATCTCCTGGTGACAGTTGCCGCAATTCTGATTTGCGGCGAAGTCGGGCCGAGGATCGACCCAGCGATAGCTTGCGCAATCTTCCGTCGGCAACGGCTCAAGGCGGAGCGTGCCGATGTTCTGGCCCGGTTTCAATTCGGCGTTCAGCGGAAGCCCGCCGATGAAATAGCCGGCCTTCGACGCCGTGAGCGAAAGTCCGCGCTCGATATTCGTCGGCCAGGGCAGGGCAAAGGCGCCCTGCGAGTCGCTCTCTACGGAGCCCCGTCGGCCGCGAATCCGCACCGTTGCGCCGCTGACGGGACGACCCTCCGCGACGACGGCGCCGAAGATCATGGCTTCATCGGGCGAGGTCTGAGCGGCGCCTTGCGTCTGGCCCGAGCGGGAAGGACGTCGCTCCAGCAGCAGCCCGAAGCCGGCCGAAAGCATCGCCAGACCCAGCAAACCGAAGCGAACTGGAAACGCGATCCGCAAAATCTACCTTCCGCTGCGATGCCTGGCCCCACAGCTTGCAATCAACAGCCCAAGAACGCCAAAATCTATCCAGATCGACAAAAAGTCGGAATTGATTTGGCCACAGAGAACACCGAGGGCACAGAGAAGAGAAGGGGGTGAGTCTGTAAGCTGTCCAGCGTGTCTCCGGTCGTGAGTGGTTTTAGTCCATCTCCTCAGTGTCCTCGGAGTTCTCTGTGGCTAAAAACTTGCCTACATGGGACGCCAGCGAATTGTCGGGCTAGCGGACTTCTAACGTCGAAAGCGCCTTGAGCCGCTCGGCTGCGGCATCAGCCGCGACTGTGCCGGCGTACTCCTCGATGACTTTTCGGTAGTAGCGCGCGGCCGAACTCTGGCGACGCACGTCTTCAAAGTGTTTTGCCGACGCCATCACCGACGCGGCCATGGCCTCATAGCGCTGCTGGTCGAAGTGCGCATACCAGCGGCTCGTGGCAGCGGCCGTTTCTTTGTTCGACGGCTTCGCGGACGGGTCCGGACCGAAATCCTCTCCCTCGGCCAGAACGGTGAGCGCGTGATGGACGAGTCGTTTGAGTTCCGGATTGCGGTCCGGCAGACGGCGAATCAACGCCCAGGCCAATTCGGAGCGCCCCTCGGCAGGGATTTCCTCCGCTCGCTGAATGATCGCTCTCGCCGCAGCCAGGCGGTCGGTCGGGTTAGCCCCGTTCAACCGTTTCACCAGCAGGGCAACCAGGTCGGTCTCGGGCTGGTCCCGAGGAGCCGAGGCGACATGCAGAAGCCGGTTCTTCAGGGCCTGAATGCGGGCCAGGTGCGGCGCGTTTTTCGGCACTTGTTCGCCCAGATGGTCGGCCACATACTGGAGCATGGTCGGATCCAGATTGTGGTCCATCGCTTCGCTCAGTTTGTTCGAAATGACCACCACCGGACAACTCGCGTAGATCTTGGCGGACTTATTCAAGCCGCGCACCAGGGCCGGTATCGACTCGGGGCCGAGATGGTCGAAATTCCGCTTCGCTTTTTCTCCTGCGTCGCCTTGCAAGCGACCGACGTCGAATTCGATGAAGCGGTTGACGATATCATCCAATCGCTTTTCCTCTTCGGCCGCCGCCCCAGGCAGCGGCGTTTGCAGGGCCGTTTCTGCTTGCGCGGAGGCGGGCGGCGGAATTCTCGCAGCACGAGACGCGCCGGACGGGCCGCTGGCCGCGGCCTGCTGCTCGACGCGAGGCGCCTGGTCGGACATCGGCGATTCTCCGGTCACAAGCAGACCAAGTTCGGTTTCTTCTTCAACTGCCGCCGAAGGGCTCGGCGACGCCTCGGCTATCTCTTCAAGCGGATCGCGCAGTTCCCGCGGAAAGCGATTCGTCGCTTCCGTCGTACAAGTCGGTCCGATCTCCTGCATCGCCGCCATCTGCCGGCAGATCCCGGCTTGAGGCAAGCAGCACCGTTGTTTCAGGCGGCGCCGGCGCCGCTTCGCTGAAGCTGAGCCATAATAGCGCGGGCAGGGCGCGGCGCGCGGTGGGCGGAATGATGATCGAACCCAGTACGATCACCAGCAGCAGGTGCAAGGCCATGCTGGTCAGCCAGCAGGGCAAGGCGCGTCGGAGGTCGCTCCGCCAGCGCGTCCTTTCGTATTCCGTTCGCCCCGTCACGGAGCGACGCGCGGCTTGCTTGCGCGCGCGGATCATGGACGGTTGGCGGTGCGTCGCTCCGGCCGGGCGTTTTGCCGTCTTGGTTTGCAGATGCGCCAGCGGACGGGCAGTGCGATGACGAGGTTGGCGGCGCCGAATCGCGTTGCCGCTGCACTTCGGCCGGCCTGAAGGCCCTTGAGTCCGCGGCCGATTGCGACCAGCGCTGCCGAGCAGACGTTGGGGACGAGGGCGATTCGCTCCTGGGAGAATTCGGCGCCCAAGAATCGCTGTTCCGCATAGCCGGCCTCCTCGAGCTATGTATCGAGACAAGCAATCTACCGAGAAGAGTTCCGCTCGAACGGTTCGCGATGAAGAGCGAACTTGCTGAAAATCGCGGCAAGACGCCCGCACGGTAAGTGAAGGGGGCAAGTGCGATATGTCTGGCCTCTGTTCCTACCGCACGCCCGTCAGAATAGACCTTTGAGGGGAAATGTCAAACAAAATGTTGGCCGGGCCTCGCGCAGGCGGAGCAGGAACGAGTGCTCTGCGAGCGGGCGGCGGCGGCCGAGAACGCGACCAGGCGAGACGGGATTGTTGCATTGCCGGCGAATCGTTACTCTGTCGCGACATTTCCTGTTTGCCGACTTCAGCTTGCCCCAAATCTCGGGCGGCCCGCGCAATTTGTCGGCCCGCGCCACGAAGCGAGCGCAGGTCGCATACTTTCAACGGACTTTCGAGCGTTCAGGCCGCCCATGAGCGCGGGTCGAGGATTGACGGATTTCAAGTCGGAAACGGCCGCTCGCGGCTGTGCGATCTCTGTTTGGCGCCAACTGCTGATCTGGGCGGGGACATTCGGGGGATGGGCAGGGTTCGCTTTTTTGTGGCCGTCGGCGGCCCAAGCCCAGTTCTCCTACGTCCATCGTGAGCTTGAAGCGGAACGCGTCGATAGCAACGAGGCGACCGGCGATGGACCGGCCGGCCCGCTGCTGTCGCTGCACTTCAGCGAACCACGCGAAACCCTAGAACTGCTGCCGCGACAAGAGGACCAGTGGAATCACGCCTCGCCCCACTGGATTGATGAAGACGAGCTGATTTCGCCTACCTTGTTCGACGGCGCCACGCCCGCGCTGCAGAATTCGCCGATTCCCCAGGTGGGACGAATCCATTCGGCCCGAGAATGGCGAGCCTGGCGTCGACACCGGAGACGTTGGAGCGACAGTTGGCTGTTTTTTCCAATCAGTTTGACCAAGTTCACCGGCCTGTTGCAGACGCATGAACCGGTGCACGACCAGATCAGCAATGGCGAAGGATCGTTGACTGGGCTGCGCGGAGGCTGGGACATGGCGCCGCGGATCGGCGTCGAAAGCCGCCTGGCCTTTGCCCGGCAACTGCTGAAGGAGCAGTCTCACGTCGGGCCGCAAGCCCACGAGAACTTCATTCTCTGGGACGCCGATTTGCTGATTTACCCCTGGGGAGACCGCCCCTGGCGGCCCTATCTGATGGTCGGCCTGGGATTGGCTGACGTGCGGTACATCGACAATGCCAGCGTCTTCTGGCATCAGACCTTGCTGACGACGCCGATTGGGGCGGGATTGCAATACCGCTTCAACAACCGCGCCGCCGTGCGGGTCGACGTGATTGACAACATGCTCCTGCGCAATACGGCGGGGGGCGGCAGCCGCCATTTGCAGCACGACCTGGCGATTACGTTTGGTTTTGAGGTTCGCTTTGCACGACCGCACAAACCCTATTTTGACTATCCTCACAGCCGCCTTCACGGCCTGAAGGTCTTCATGCCTTACCATGAGGACTGACTGCGCAAGGCGCCGGCCGGGATCGCCGCAGCGAGGAATTACTGGCCGAGGTCTAGAAATATCTAGAAGAAGATCCGCACGACGGTTTCCGCCACGCAGGCCGGGCGCGGTTCGCCTTCGACCTCGAAGGTTTGCTTGAACGTCGCTTGGACTGAGCCGCGAGTTTCTTTCAGGTCGATCAGTTCGGAACTCATCCGCACCCGCGAGCCCACGCGCACAGCGGTCGGAAAGCGAACTCGGTTGAGACCGTAATTCAAGACCATCTTCACGCCTTCAATGCGGAAGATCTGTTTGACCAGGGAGTTGCACAGCGAGAGGGTCAGAAAACCGTGCGCTACGGTCGTGCCGTAGGGCGACTCGCGCCGGGCTCGTTCCGGGTCGCAGTGGATCCACTGATGGTCGTCGGTTCCCTCGGCGAAGGCTTGCACGCGCTCCTGGGTGATTTCAAACCAATCGCTCGAACCGAGCGATTGGCCAACGAGCGACCTCAGTTCTTCCAATCCGTTGATCACCCTCACTGCCATGTACGATTTACCTAACTGCTTGCGGGAATTACAGAAAACGTCGTCCGTTGCCGGCAAGTTGGGTGCGAAAGCAGACAAAATCGCCATTGACCGGGCCCCCGGGACAAATCTATCGTGCTCGGCCGCATTGTGTTGCCGCAAGTCGCCGCGGGGTCGAGACGGAGTTTGCTACATCGTGGTCGCGCGTGGGAAGAACCAGGGGATCTGGCGGCGGTCCGCAATCTGCCTGCCTGCCGGGACCGCACGCCCTGTCGAGGGCGATCTTCCATTCGTCGCATTGTTCGCAACTTAACTTGTCATGCTCTATTCGAGCGGTTTTTTGCCTCGGGCACAAGTTGCCTTTTGTTGTCGGAGCGCCAAGTTCGCGACGGCGTTGGTAATTTGGGTCTTGGCGTTTGCCGTCTCTGCAGGTTGCGCCAATACGCATTACGTCAAAGTCCGCTCGATCCCCTCGAGTCCGCTGGTCGAGCGTCTCAAAACCACGTCTCGCGGCGGCCCGCAGCCGAGCGGTCGAACGATGCAGTTATTGCGCCAGTACAACCTGGCGGGCGAATTGCACGGCGAGATGCAGCCCCTGCTGGACAAAGTGCAAGCCATCGCCGATCAGGAGCCTACCCCTCAGAAGGTTTACGCATTCGCCGAGTTGAGCTACATCGCAGGCAAAAAGGTCGAGCTCACCAGTCCGGCCGCGGCGCTCGACCACTATGGAGCGTCGGTCACCTACGCCTACAAGTACCTGTTTGACGAACGTTACTCGCCGCTGCGGAATCCTTACGATCCCGAATTTCGCGGCGCGTGCGATCTGTACAACGGTTCGCTGGAAAGCGGGCTGCGAATCGTAAAGCAGCAGGGGGCTTTGCTGCCGGGCCGTTCGCACAGCATCGAGTCGGCAAGCCAGGCATGGGACGTCAAGATCGTCATTCGCAGCGACCGCTGGCAAGCGGCCGATTTCGCCGAGCTGAAATTCGTCTCCGACTACGAAGTGCAGGGGCTGAAGAACCAGTATCACAGCTACGGGCTGGGCGTGCCGCTGATTGCGATCCGATCGAAACAGGATTCGAACGATCCGGCGGAAAAGTTCATGCCGCCGCTGATGAGCTTCCCGGTGACCGCCTTCTTGCGCGTGTTGCCAGACGACCAGATGCATGCGACCAGTTCGCGGCGGCGCCACGTGGCCTTGCTTGAACTCTACGACCCTTTGGGTTCCAGCGATATCGAGATCGGCTCGCGGCGGGTGCCGCTGGAAACGGATCTGAGCACGCCGCTGGCCTACTTTCTCAACGATCCCCAGTTGGATCTCAGCGATCCGAAAATCAACCTCGACGCGATCGCCACCGAGGGTCTGTTGCGGCCCGACAAGACGCAGGCCGAGACGGGCCTCTACATGCTGCAGCCGTACGAACCCGGCAAGATTCCGGTGCTGATGGTTCACGGGTTGTGGTCGAGCCCGATGACCTGGATGGAAATGTTCAACGATCTCCGCGGCGATCCGGCCGTCCGCAGCCGCTATCAGTTCTGGTTCTATTTGTATCCCACCGGACAGCCGTTCTGGCAGAGCGCGACGAAATTGCGCGAAGACCTGGCGCACGCGCGGGCTGTGCTCGATCCGCAGCATCGCGAACCGGCCTTCGATCAGATGGTGCTGGTCGGACACAGCATGGGAGGGCTGGTCTCGAAGATGCAAGTGGTTGCCAGCCGCAACGATTTTTGGAACGTTGTGAGCGACAAGCCGTTCACGACCGTCAAAGCGTCGCCCGAGGGGCGCCAGCAGTCTGGAGCACATGTTCTTCTTCCGGCCCGACCCTGCCGTGCGACGGCTGATCACCATCGCCACTCCGCACCGAGGCAGCCGCTTCGCCAACGGCGCCACGCGCTGGCTCGCGCGCGAGCTCATCCGGCTGCCCCAGATGGGACGCGAGGACATTATCGAGGAAAACTCCGGCTTGTTCCGAGAGCACACGCTGCTGGAAGTCCGCACGGCCGTCGATTCGCTAGCGCCCGACTCGCCCATTCTGCCCGTGCTTTTACAAGCGCCGCAGCCGCCCTGGCTGAAGTGTCACAATATCGTGGGCGTGCTGCCCGACAAAGGAATCATCGGCTCAGTGGCCGGCGGATCAGACGGCGTGGTCAGCTACGCCAGCGCGCACCTGGACGATGCCGTATCGGAATTGAAAGTTGACGCCGATCACCTCTCGGTGCATCGCCATCCGCTGAGCATTCTGGAGGTGCGCCGCATTTTGCTGGAGCATCTTGCGGATCTCGAATCGTTCCCTCACCCGCCGCGCGGCTGGAGAGCACGGTCATGCGGGGCGACTTGCAGCCTCCGCCGGCACTGCGTCCGACGTTGGCGACAGGCGCTCCGGCGGGGCGATAGCTCGCCGTCGCCCAAGTGCATGACCCGGCAACCGGACCGCGGTGGGAAATGACCGAGATGAGAGAAGTCCTGGGGCCAATTAACCCAGACGATTCTGCAAGCTCACAGGTTGTTTGAAAGCTCTCGGCGCTTAGCCGAAGCGAGCGAGGTAGAGCGAATGCTCCACCTCGCTCAGGCTCGCACATGGTGGCGGCTGATGAAGGATGCGGGCGAGCGCCTTGTCTCGCCTGCGTCGACAGTGATCGCCTGGCGATGCGCGGAGCGAAGCCCCAGCGCATTGGGGCTCCTTGCAGTTTCCGCCGCCCGACGCTTAATCGTGAAAAAGAAGTTTGCCGGCCGAACGGCCCGGTTAGCTGATTCGCATGGCCAGGCCGCGCGACGAAGGACCGCTGAAGGGCTCAAATCGCTCGGACGCGACGTCGTGATCGTCCGTCTGACGCGATCGCCGGCGCAGGTGGGGAAACAGCCCGTGCGATTCGCCGGTCCGATTGAGCGGCTCGGCGTCGGGCGACGAAAACGGTTTCGACGAGGTCGGCTCGCTGCCTGGCGCCCGAACGGCGGGGCTGCGACGGCTGCACGCGACTTCCGCCGGCGCCGGTTCGGCTGCCGGTTGGCCGTCGGTTGCTTTGTCGTTGATCTCGCCGCGGATCACGCGAACGTCGCGCGGGGCCTCGATGCCGACGCGAACCGCCTGGCCCTTCACGTGCAAAATGGTGATCACGATATTCTCGCCGATTTGGATTTGCTGTTGCGTTTTGCGTGTCAGGACCAGCATGACAACACTCCTTTGCTTAGGTAGAAGTCCTCGTCTCGCACCGGAGGGCCTCTTAAGCAGCGCGTGTGCCAAGTCGCAAGAGAAAGCTGCGATTCGGTCGGAAGGATCGCTATAGCAGCGAGTTGCGCGAAAACGGCGCCAGCCGTGCTAGCACGGCTAGTGTACGTTTGTTACAAGCAAAATTGTAATCGCGAAAAGCGGCAGAGCTTAGCAGACGGCCGCCGCGCAGAGAAGGCAAGTTGGGAAAAATTGACGCGACCGTGCGGAAAGGAGCGTTGGCAAAATCGCCGCCAAACGTCACGCATGTCCTGGCCTGCCCAAGTTCCAATCGCCGGCTTGCCCAAGCGACTAATTGGCCGTGCGGCGTTGGATTTCGTCGCGAAGCCTGGCGGCCAGTTCGTACTGCTCGCTTTCGACGGCGTCAGCCAGTTGCTCATGCAAGGTGCGTCCGACATGGTAGTGATCGCGGAGCGATTCTCGCAGTTGGTCAAGCCGCTCCACGAGCTCGTCGTCCTCGTAGCGCTCTTCCATGTCGAATTCGGAGTATAAGTCGCGCATCCGATTCAGTCCTTGGCTGATTTCTTCGATTGCGGCCTCGGGACCTCGTTCTTCCAGCACGACCAGCGAGCGAGCCTGGGTGCGATGAAAGAGGATGAACGGCCGGTACTGCTCGTGCGACATCGTCCATTCTTCGCTGGGCGAACAACTGCGGACGAAATCCATGAACGCCAGGCTGTGATCGGCGTCGCTCACGGCTCGCTCGAAATCCCGCAGCGCCAACCAGCAGATCCGCCGCTGATAGAACTGTACGAACTCGCGATCCGCTTCCACGCATTGCTCTTCGGTCAGGACGAAATCCTGGCCTTCATGCACGGCCAGCGCCAGCAGATAATCAAAATACGTTTCGGCGCCGCCTGGCCGTTCTCCGTCGGGCCGGCCGGAAACTTCCAGTTGCAGCAGCCCCAGATCGATCCGCATCTGCAGCACTTCACGGCCGTCCGAACCGGACACGATGCGCGCACTCACTTCGCCGGGAACGAATTCCCAGTCCTTGAGTATGCCATCGATATGTCGGCGTTTTGCCATCGCCTTTTCGCACCCGGTCGAACCCAGCCCCTGCGAACCAATTATATCATGGCAAAGGGGAAAAAGGCCAATTGAGCCGGTTGGCAGCCGTGAAAAAAAGGCCGGAAATATCAAGAAATCTGATGCAACGCATCGCGGGCCGCCAGCACGTCGCGAATCGCCGTTTGCGCTTCCTGCGCCAAGGCGGTCAGATGCCCCATCTTGCGCCCAACGCGAGCCTCTGCTTTGCCATACAGATGCAGCTTGACATTCGGGCGGTGCAGAGCCGCGCCCAATCCGGTTCGCCGGGCGTCCACAAGTCGCCTAACAGATTTGCCATCGCCGCAGGACGCAGCAACTCGGTCGATCCGAGCGGCAAGCCGCAGATAGCTCGCAACTGCTGCTCAAACTGGCTGGTGACGCAGGCGTCGAACGTCAAGTGTCCCGAGTTGTGCGGGCGAGGCGCCAGTTCGTTAATCAGCAGCTTTCCGTCTCGCGTCAGGAAGAACTCGACGCACAACACTCCCACCACGTCGAGATGCTCGAGCACGCCGCGTGCGATGGCGACCGCTTCGCGTACGATGCCAGAATCCAGCGGCGCGGGGGCGACGGAGACGTCGAGAATGTGATTGCGATGCGTGTTCGCGATCAGTCCGTAGTCGGCCATGGCGCCATCCATGCCGCGCACCGCCACCACCGACGCTTCGCACTCGTAATCGACCCAGGCCTCGAGCACGGCTTCGTCGGCATTCAGCGATTGCCAGGCCTCGTCGACCCATTCCCTGCGCTCGAGCTTGATCTGGCCCTTGCCGTCGTAGCCCCAGCCGGCCGTTTTCAACACGGCGGGCAGCCCCAGTTTATCGGCCGCGTCGTGCAACTCGGCGGCCGAACGAACGGCGGCGAACGGAGTGACGGCAAAGCCGGCGGAACTCAACAGCGTTTTTTCGCGCAAACGGTGCTGGGTGACGTGCAGCACGGAGCCGGCCGGTCGCACGGGAGCCAATTCGGCAGCGGCCGCCGCCGTGGCGGCCGGCACGTTCTCAAACTCGAACGTCACCACGTCGACGTTCCGGGCGAACTTTCGGATGGCGTCGAGATCTTCATAAGCGGAGTTGATTTCGACGTCGGCGACCTGGCCGGTCGGCGTGTCGTAAGCCGGCGAAAGCGTATGCACGCGATAGCCCATGCGCCGCGCGGCAATGGCAAACATGCGGCCCAATTGGCCGCTTCCCAATACGCCGACCGTGGCGCCCGGCAGAATCGTGCGACTCAAGTCAGGCGGTCTCCCATCACGCGGTCCGTTTGTTCTTGGCGGAACTTTCGCAGCTTCTCACGCAATTCCGGGCGGCTGTTGGCCAGAATGCCGATGGCCAGCAAGGCGGCGTTGGTCGCTCCGGCCTTGCCGATGGCCAGCGTTCCCACCGGAACTCCGCCGGGCATCTGCACGATCGACAGCAGCGAGTCGAGCCCTTGCAAGGCATGGCTTTGCACCGGCACGCCCAGCACCGGCAGCAGCGTTTGCGCCGCGGCCATGCCCGGCAGGTGCGCCGCGCCGCCGGCGCCGGCGATGATCACTTCCAGGCCCCGCGCTTCGGCCGTCTTGGCGTATTCGCTCAGCCAGTCGGGCGTGCGGTGCGCCGAGACGATCCGGCACTCGTGCGGCACGTCAAACTGCGAAAGCATCTCATCGGCGTGGCGCATGGTCTCCCAGTCCGATTTGCTGCCCATTATGACGCCGACCAGCGGCGGGGCGGCGGAACTCGGCGGGGAAGGGGAAGTCATGGCGGTCGTCGCTCGCAAGTCTCGTAAATAGGCGATCTTACTTCACTGCGACGCTGAGGGACAGAGGGGACGAGTGAAGGCAATTGCGGAACTCGGAACTCGGAGCAGGCGGCGTGTAGAGCGGACGGCCGAACGCAGCCTGCTTGAAGCGTGCCCGCTGACTGGGGCATATTCAATTTCAGTTCGTGGCATTTGCTTCTCGCTCCCGCTCTTGCGGCCGCTAAATCAGAGGCGGCCGGCCGAGGCTGCGGCGAATAGTCGAGATCTGACCGGCGTGCATGGTGGCGTGCAGAGCCATGAAGTGGAGCATTTCGCCCAGGGTCTTGAACAAGGGTCGCGGCTGCTCCAGCGGTTGATGGAATTGCGCCTCGGAGAGTTTCTTCGCCGCCTCGGCGAGCAGTTCTCGGTGCTGGTTCCAAAGCGGCCGCAGCACGCTCGTGTCTCCGTAGTCGGCGGCCGACGGGGCGTGCTCGTCGCGAGCGAAACGCTGTTCGAATCCCACCGGTAACGCCGGCAAGTTCGTTTGTCCCAACCGTCCGAGCGCAAGACGGTCGGTAAGGATCAAGTGCCCGACAATCCAGGCCGTGCAGTTCGCCCCGGCGACAGGCCGGTGCAAATAGTCTTCCGGCGACAGGTCCTGGACGAAGGAGTCGAGCATCGTTTGCGAGGCCGCAATGGCATAGGCGATCGCGTTGCCGAAGTCAGACATCGAAATCTCTCATCAGAAATTGATCGGATCGGGATTCTCGTTTTTGAGGCGTCGCAGCCGCTGCTGAAAAAGGATAGCGATTTATCGCGTTTGAGCCAGACGTTGCTCCCTGCCTTTGGCGGACGCGGTTGGTTTGGGATTTCCTGGCGGACTATACTGGCCGGCATGCCAGCCAGGGCAGCCAACAACGCTCAGGAGAAGCCGGGATGAAAATGTGGCATTGTGCCCTACTGTTGACGCTCTTTTCGACCGCGCGAGTGATGGCCGCGGATGGCGATGCAGCACCGCCCATCGCTGTCGGCGCGGCGGCGCTCGATATTACGCCCGATTACCCGATCCGGCTGAGCGGTTTTGGCTTCCGCCGCACCGAGTCGGAAGGAGTGACGCAGCGCATTTGGGCCAAGGCTTTGGCGATCGGCAGCGACGAGCAAGGGCCGGCCTTACTGCTGGCGGTCGACAATGTCGGCGTGCCAGGGGCGATCGTCGAGGCGGTCGCCGGCAGACTGAAACGCGAACGCGGCATTCTGCGCGAACGGTTCGCCGTCACGTTCACGCATACTCACACGGCGCCGATGCTCAAGGGCGTGTTGCCAACGCTGTTCGGCCAGCCGATTCCGCCCGAGCATCAGCAGCACATCGATCAATACTCCAAGGAACTGACCGACAAGTTGGAGCAGGTTTCATTGGCGGCGCTCAAGGACCGCCGGCCGGCGCGGCTCTCGTGGGGCGTGGGACGCGTTGGGTTCTCCAAGAACCGGCGCACCCAGGGAGGGCCGGTCGATCAGGACTTGCCGCTGCTGGCCGTGAAAAATCTCGACGGAAAACTGCGGGCCGCTTACGTCAGCTTTGCCACCCACTGCGTCACGCTTTCCAACAATCAAATCAGCGGCGACTGGGCTGGCTATGCGCAAGAGGCGATCGAGCGGAACCATCCTGGCGCCGTGGCGCTGGTGTTCGATCGGTTGCGGGGCCGATTCGAATCCGATCCCCGGCGTGCAAGGCGATAAGGTCGCGAGTCGCGGCGGAGCAGGGGGGCGAGATCGCCGCGGAAGTCGAGCGGTTGCTGGACGGCTTCCTGGCGCCGATCACCAGGCCGGTGACGGGCCGCTTGCAGCGGTTCGAACTGCCGCTTGCCGAGCTTCCCACTCGCGAGATGTGGGAAGAGCGAGTCAAACTTGGCCAGTACATCGGCTATCATGCCCAAGTCCAACTCGATCGTCTCTCACGCGGCGACAAGCTGAAAGAAGCAATCGACTATTCGGTCGAAACGTGGACTTTCGGCGAAGAACTGGCGATGGTCTTTCTGCCGGGCGAAGTGGTGGTCGACTATTCGTTGCGATTGAAACGCGAGCTCGACCGCAGCCGGCTGTGGGTAAACGCCTACTGCAATGACGACCCTTGCTACATTCCTTCCGAACGCGTGCTGAAAGAAGGAGGCTACGAAGGCGCCACGGCCATGACTTATTACGACCTCCCCGCGCCGTTTCGTCCGGGCCTGGAAGATAAGATCATTGCCGCGGTGCACGCGCAGCTCCCCGCAACGTTTAAGAAGTCGATCGACGCGGGGCGGCAACCGGGCGCCGGTCCCGCTCTCGCCGCAGCAGTCGGGGGCCTTGATCCGCACGAAGCCGGAATTCGTCGTCGAACTGGTCGCCGCCGAGCCGTTAGTGACTGACCCGGTGGCGATCGACTTCGGCCCCGACGGCCGGCTGTGGGTCGCCGAGATGCACGATTACCCGGCAGGTTTGACTGGCGACTATGCACCGGGCGGGCGCATCACGCGTACTGACCGACGTTGACGGCGACGGGCGATACGATACGAGTCGCGTGTTTTTGGACGGCATTCCCTTTCCCACCGGCGTGACGGCCTGGCGAAAGGGCGTGCTGGTATGCGCCGCCCCTGACATTCTGTATGCCGAAGACTCCGATGGCGACGGCGCGGCCGACGTTCGCCGCGTACTCTATAGCGGCTTTGGCACGCACAACTATCAGGCCCGCGTTAACAGCCTGGTTTACGGGCTGGACAATTGGGTTCATGGTTCGTGCGGACTGTTCGGCGGACGGATTACGAGCTTTACCGGCAAGTCGCCGTATCCGCTGGGCGACCGCGATTTTCGCATTCTTCCTGACACGGGAGAAATCGAACCCGCCACAGGCCGCACGCAACAAGGCCGCGTTCGCGACGACTGGGGAGACTGGTTCGGTTGCAATAATGGCAACCTTGCGCAGCACTATCCGCTGGCGGACCATTATCTACGACGCAATCCTATGTCGTGCCGCCAGCCTCTGCGGTCAACGTGCCGTCATATCCTGAACCGAACCGTTTGCATCCGCTCAGCCTATCGCTGCAGCGATTCAAGCTCTCCGGCCCGTCGCAGCACGTTACGGCGGGTTGCGGTCTGGGCGCCTACCGCGACGACTTGCTCGGCGAGGAGTACTCGAACAATCTCTTCACCTGCGAGCCGGTCAACCTGGTCGTCCATCGGCTGCTGCTTGAACCGAGCGGAGTGACCTTCAAGGGTACATTGGCTGCCGACGAACATGATTCGGAGTTCCTGGCCTCGACCGATAACTGGTTCCGGCCCGTACAAGCTTGTTCCGGGCCCGACGGCGCACTCTACATCGTCGATATGTATCGTTACGTGATTGAACATCCTCGCTGGATTCCGCCCGAAACGCTGGCTTC